>CAVUTD010000029.1:0-214728 GCA_963744345.1 uncultured Verrucomicrobiae bacterium | reverse complement strand
ACACAGCGCAAGCTGCCTTCAATTCGCATTCCTCGAAGGCGCAGCAGGGACCGCCGCCGCTGCCGACGCACAAACCCGTATGAAATTCTCCGCCGTCGCTGCGATTACCAACAACCTGATCGCGGCCAGGTTCTGGATGATCCTTGCTGTCCTCTTCGCGGGTATGGCGGTCGCCTCGCCCTATTTCACGGTTACCGCCATGCGCGCCCGCGAGAAGGTCGTCATTCTCGATCCCGGCGGCACCCTGATCTACGCGCCTTTGCTCGGCTTTGAAGAAGCAGGTGAGCTCCACGCGTATCACGTCCGCCTTGCTTGTCTCGCGCTCTTGCAGCACAATCCGATCGGACCGGATTTGTCCGATCTTCTAAAACGGCTCTATCTCGAACCGGCAAGGAAAAAAGCGGCCGCAATCTATAAGGCGCGCAATCCGGAGTTCAAGGAGAGGCAAATTCATCAGAAGGTCGAAGTCACCAAAATCAATATCCTCGACACCCGCCGACTCAAGGACGGAGCCGGGCACTCCTACGTAGCAGTTAATGTGTGCACTGAAGGCAATCTCATCCGCACCGGCACGCTCAACGAAATGGAATTTCGGGAACCCGCGAAATTCTCGATCGAGTTCCTCTTCATCCGCAATCCCGATCTGCTGGGCAACGGGCGGCTGCCGCTCGTCGTGCAGGATTTCCAATACAAGGAGACCCCGCTGTGAAACGCGCTCTCATATTGGTTTTGCTCACGATCGGATCGCCGCTAAGCGCGGGGGAGATCGTGCAAAAACCGCTCGATGAATTCGTCATTTACCAGATTCCTGTGGCCTGTCAGTCTGGCAATACGACCGTCCTTTTCCCTTCCGCGATCTCAGGCCTCTACGCGAAGTCAGTCGCGGTGCAGGAGCAGGCAAACGCAGATTTCCTTCTCTCGTTCACGCCAGGGAACTTCTACTTCACTGTACGCGCACTCAAGAACGACGCAGAAGACCATCTCACCGTCATCTACAACAAGAAGGCATATGTGCTGCGCCTCGCGGCGTCCGAAAAGCCGTTTTTCTCGGTAACTTTCTTTCAAGGTCGCGACTTTCGCACCCCTAAGAGGCCGGTTTTTCCCGAGCGGCTGCTTTCGCTTCTAGACAAGGCGAAAGCCTATCCGCTTTTCGAACAGGACCACCCCGACGCGCTGGCCGGGGTCCTCCATGCCGCGCCGAATACTGCAAATTACTATGACAACTTCCGGGTGATTACCCGAGACGTTTGGCGGTTCGAGGAAGAGGACACGCTGATTTTCCGCATCGATCTCGAAAATACGTCCGAGAGCCCCATTTATTACAAACCTCAGGATTTGGCCATTCGGCTGGAAGACCGAATTTACGCGCAGTCTCTGGCTGATGCCTCCGGTGTGATGCTGCCCAAAACTACGACTCTGGCATTCTTCGCGATCACCGGTAACGGAAGCGGGGGCCGCAACAATCTCGCCCCTGACAACAAATGGAACGTGCTTGTCGTCCGAGTGAACGGCGAGCGGGAGGGCAACAAATGAACGTGCGCAAAATCTGGACGGAACTCTTTCAGAAGCCCGCAGGTCGGCTCGTGCTCTTCCTACTCGTCGGCGGGATATTTCTGACTTTCATTTTAACTCGGCGGGGGCCGCATCCGAAGCCGGACAATACGCCGATTGCCAGCCAGGCCACTCAGGCGAAGAGCTATTCCTTCAAAGAGGATATCCAGCCACTCTCCGCAACGCAGACCACTCCAGCTCCTCGCGAAGTCCAAAAGGTCGCCGCGCAAGCCACACCGACTCCAAAGCCGCCACAGGCCATTCCGCAAACCATCTTCGCGACCAAAGAGCAATCTGTCAGTGACTGGTTTCTCCCGTATGGCCGGCTGCTTCGCTGCGAGTTGGTGAACACAGTCGAATCCACAAACATTGACACGCCGATTGTTGGCCTCGTCATGGAAAACGCATGGAACGATGGGCGCGTGATCATCCCGGCGGGCACCGAGGTTCATGGCGTAGCGCAGAAGTCCCCGGTGACGGGAGCGGATTGGTTCGGGCCGGGAGTGGTTTTTCGTTTTTCAGGATGGGCGGGAGCTTTCCGCCTCGGGAACAGTCCTGGACTATGCGCCCGATTCAAAGAATCCGGATTCATGGGCGCAATCGGACGGCTCGGCGGGCCTGCGCGGATTTGTCGTGAAGTCGGACAAATACGCCGAAGCCAAAGCCATGCTTGCCGCGATGATCTCCGCGGGCGCGGGCGCTTTCCCCGAAACGACCACGCTTGTGTCGCCGCTCGGGGGTGCGACACGGCTCAACAATGGTGGAATCGACGCCGCCTTTTCCGCAGGACTGCAAGCCGGAGGGCAACTTTACTCTAGGCGCCTTCTCGAACAGCTCGACAAAAACCCCTTCTATGTGCGCGTTCCCGCGGGCACCACGTTTTACCTCTACGTCAACCAAACGGTCGATCTGGGCAAAGCCACCGTCGGGCTTTCCGCTTCGCTTCCACCGCCGAACGACCCGACTAACCCATGAAATTTTTCTGCGCCATTATCCTCGTCTCTCTGCTTGCCGGATGCAGCACGAAGAAAGAAGTGCGGTCAAGACGTCCGCTGCAAGTGTCTGGCACAACGGTTTCGGAGAAAGAGATGCCGCACATCCGCACGCCAGAAACAGTAAAGGCGTATCCCGTAGGCCGCTATACCGATCCAAATTTTCCAGACGAAATGCACGAGCGGCATACGCTTTATCGCCGGGAGCAAGGCGCGGACTGGAACTACCGCCCCGCGCAGCCCCATTCGCTGCCCCTTGGGCCAGTCACGGCTGTCTCTGACCCTTCGCCGTCTTACTACGCAACTACTAACGCCGAGCAGGTCAATGCCCAGCAGAAAGCCTATGCCGAGGCATTGCTGGAGCAGAACCATATCATGAAAGAGCGCATCGACGCGCTCCAGAAGAACGAATCGACAATCCAAAGCCTTCAGAGCGAGGTCGAGCGGCTGAAGAAAGAGCTCGATTCTAGAAACGAATCAGCGCCTGCCGCGGAGAACAAGGCAGACCCATCGAATGATTTTTCCTTCTGGCGCGCCATGCCGAATTGTGCCGAGTACCAAATCTCTGACCCTGGAGAAATCATTCTCTTTCCGCGGACGGAAGCCGACTGCCAGGCATTTCTCGTCTCGCAAATGCGCCTAAACGAGGAGCTGGCAAGCGCACTCGAGACTCTCGAGCGACGCAAACTCCTGAGCCTTCTTTTGCCGCTGTTTCCATCGCGCGCCTACCTCGCGCTCATCACCCACAACGCACCATGAACGAACTAAGACTTAGTCTTCGCGCGGCGGACGATCCGCGCACGATCAAGGAAGAAAACGGCGTACCGACCTTCGCCTCCGTTTTCTCACTGCACAACAACACAAGAAAGGGCAAGGAGGAGACACTCCCCATCACGGTCAAGGCCTCTCGAGAACTAGCTGTCACGCTCGTAGACGAGTTGAAGAAAGGCGTAGCCTTCATAGTGGAGGGACAGCTTGCCTACTACAAGAGTCCGGAAACGAACCGTGAATCCTATTCGATTTGGGCCGAGAATTTCGCCGAGATCACGCCGCCAAGATCTACTACGGCGGAAATAAGCTAATCTCATGAGCAAGTCCACCACTGTTACTGTATCCCTCGATGAGGACGCCTATGGGGTCTTCCAGGCGGCTTCCGAAATTGTATCGAAAGCTGGAATCCGTGTACCCACCGGCCAGCTTGTCCAGACCATGCTAAACGCCGAGATCTCTCGGATTTCGGCCCGCGAGATCGCTCAGCGCTTTCTCAAATCTCTCATGAAGCAGGTCGGCGCCCTCGCCGATCAAGATCCCGAGCAGGATGAAGAGGACACGATTCCCATCATTTCCGCCCGGACACCGGAGTAATCCTTCCGCCGCGAACGAACACGAAACCAGCGCAGCTAAAGAGCGAGACGGCCGAGACTGCTGCGCACTGAAAACGCCTACGTCCTATGGCAATAGCATCTCCAAAAAGTAAAGAAGAATTGATACGTCAATTCAAGTTCAACCCCGAAGTCAACACCAGGCTTGAGGCTTTTATGAAAGCAGAACCCGGCCTGGTGCAGTTCGTCAAGGACCTGCCGCGCGAACAGCTCGAACGAAAGTTCCTGCTGCGCAAAATGCAGGACCAGCAACGCAAGCAGGGACATGACACCAAGGTCAAAGCTTGGCTTGAAAAGCCCGAACAGGCCGATTTGGTCAAGAGCCTTAAAGCTACTGTTAGCACAGAAATGAAACCGGAAGCTAAGGCCCAGGCGCTCCTGAACCAAGCTAAGAACTACATTCGAAACACCAGTATAAGAATCAGCTGATGTCGGCGCGTGGCGGCTTTTGCCTGCTTCGGCCCGCATCCACTCTTAGCAAAAACAAGATGAGCAGAAAAACTACTGTCGATCTTGACAGGTTGGAATTCCCCTCAACCATCGCCCCGATAGTCGGGTTGTCGGCAAACGAAATTACATTTCTCAAGAAACGAGGATGTCCTTTCTACGGAAGGAAGACGACCGTGCGTTGGGTAAGGGATTTCGTTTCTCGACGGGCGGGGGCGGTGGCAACGGGACCTTTTCCATCGCGCGACGGGCATCCTCAACATTCAAACGGGAGTATATCCGGTGCACCAAACGGCTCGAATGATTAACAAGACGCATAGCCTGCTGTTCCGTCAAACCGGCGCGGTGGCACCGCGAAATAAACGACACCCGCAACGAATGAGAAGTTGTCCCTACTGCCCGCTTGAGCACGGCGTTGAACCGCTGATTCATTTCGCCTGTCAGCCGTGGCACGATGCGATCTCCGGTCCTGAGCGGAAGCAGGACTTGTTTCAGCTGGCCGGTCATAGGAACGGGAAACAGCTTCTTCGGATCACTCCACTTTCTTTTCGAGTCCTCAACCCAGAGGATCATTTTCTCAAAATCGATCCGCTCTGTCGGGATGCTGGACTCCCCGAAGCGACAACCGATATGAGCCATGACCTCAAAGACAATGCCCATCCACGACGCTTCATTGGCAAAGCCCTGCCGCGCTCTAATCAGCATGGCGTCGGAAAGTTCCGGCTTCTCCGGCGGCGCCTGCCGCTCGATCTTCGCTTGAGCCAAAGCATTGCGCTCGCAGTATTCGCGGCGGATGGCCTCATTCAAAACGAACGAGAAAAATTTCAACTCCAGACGCGCAGTGTTGTGCATCGCAGTGGCCTTTCGCCAAAGCATAAAGTCTTGAGCGTGCTCATAGCGAATTTGGCGAGGGTGCTGAAGATTGCGAAGATTGAGCCACTCGCTAACCGTTTCCCAGGCAGCCTTCATCCGCTTATGGGTGTTCGCATTCTGGTAGTGGCTACCAATATAGTCCCACACCCAAGCGCGAAATTCGCCCGAGTTATCCGGCGCAACCTGTGCCTCCTTAACGGAGTACTTCTCCGCGAGCCGTCGCGCCTCGCGGGTTTCCTTCGCATCACCATGGCGCAACTTAGTAGCCTCCTCACACCATCTGCCGGTTTCCAGATCACGATAACGAAGATACCAATACGGAGAACGCCTGTATTTTCGCAGCGAGGCCACACGCACAGTGTCCCACATAGTCCCACATACCTCAAGCGGCTTAACGTGGTACATCGTGGGCTCTCCTGGGCACAATCGGGTGGAAAGTGTAGTACTTCGACCTACCGTTACACCACGAGGCAAAATAACCGCTCAGGACGAGCTAATTACTAGACTGTTCCACAAATCAGGGATCTCTTGGGAGATTCATTGTGTACTTAAGGTTGAAGGTACAAGAAATTCGGCGGAGCGCGAGTACGGATATCGCGAAGGAGAGAAGGGCGGATTGGAATGAGAAATCATTTTCCTCGTGACGATCAGCAAGGGTTTGAGCTTCTACAATCTCCACCGGAGGGGATGGAGTTTTTAGCAAGCCGCCGCCAGCGGGCAGTTGCTATCCGGCCAGTACGTCTGGCGCCCGATGCCCCTCAGGTACGCCATCTGCGAAGACAACATCGCCGTCGGAGTTCTTCGCCCGCAGCGGTAGAATCTCCTGATATGGACTCGATTCATACCACGCACGAGCTCTTTCGCGGTCTGGGAACTCGATGATAATGAGATGGCCCGGCCAACTCCCCTCCAACACATCCAGTTCTCCGCCATGGACCAGGAAGCGGCCGCCGAACGGCTCCAACGTCCCATCGATTCGCTGCAGGTACTCGGCGATCTGCGGTCCCATGTTGACGTTGCGCAGGTGGGCGACGGCGTACGCAGGCATGTTTCCTTCCAGGATTCGGTTCGCGCGTGGTCGCAAGGAATTTCTGATGTGCTGACGACCGAGCGTGTTTTTTGAACAGTGTCACGGACCCCTCACAGGTAAAGCTAATCTTCGTCCTGCGCGTAGTGCATTCGGTTTCCGAACACAAGAATCATACCGAATCGTCTGCACGCCATAACGCCCATCATCCGACGTGATTCGATGATCCGCCTCGCCTTTCCATGATCGTTCTGCAATCCTTGCCGAAATCCGTCTCATGGCCATGGCCGAAAACCACACTCGAGTTGCTCTCATAGGCTTTGGATTTGTTGGCAAGACATTTCATGCCCCGCTGATTCAGTCGGTGCCCGGTCTCCAGCTGGCTTTGGTTAGCTCTCGTGATCGCGAGAGGGTGCATCAAGATCTTCCTGAAGCTCGTGTCTTGGCTGATCCGGAGCAGGCGGCCACTGATCCCGAAGTCGATTTAGTCGTCATTGCAAGTCCGAACGACACTCATGTGCCGCTGGCAACGGCGGCACTGAACGCTGGGAAGCACGTTGTTGTGGACAAACCGTTCACCATCACCCTGGCGGAGGCGCGCAGTCTCGCTAAGCTGGCGAAACAGAAACAGCGACTTCTTTCCGTCTTCCACAATCGACGCTGGGATAGCGAGTTTCTTGGGGCGCAAGCCATCGTTAGGGAGGGCCGCCTGGGCCAAATCGTCCACTTCGAGTCGCATTTCGATCGTTTTCGGCCAGAGGTGCAAAATCGCTGGCGCGAAGTGCCTACTCCCGGCGCTGGCGTGTGGTATGATCTTGGACCGCATTTGATCGATCAAACTCTTCAGCTGTTTGGACTGCCGGAAAGAGTCAGCGCGAAATTGGTCAAGCAGCGAGCGGACTCGCAAACAGATGATTGGTTTCACGTGTTGCTCGACTACGGGCGCCTGCAAGCGATTTTGCATGGCTCGGTATTGGTGGCGGGCGGTGTGCCTCGCATGATCATCCACGGAACCGCTGGCAGTTGGGTGAAATACGGCTTGGATGTGCAGGAGGAGCAGCTCAAGAGGGGTGTAGTTCCGGGAAGTCGTGGCTGGGGCGAAGATCCTCGTTCCGGCCTTTTTTATAGCGGCTCCGGAAATGACGCGGTTGAACTGCCGCTGCCGAGGGGCGACCAGCGGCAATACTATTTTGCCATTCGAGATGCGCTTCGAAACGAGGCTTCCAACCCGGTTACAGCCGAACAGGCAATTGCCGTGATGGCTCTCTTGGAGGCAGCAATTCGATCCTCAAACGAGGGGCGAGCCCTCTCCCTTCCGCTAACAGATCAGGAACGCGCGGATTATTATGCCTAGCCAAACCTCCACCGCTTGCGGGACGAAAAAAGCACAACTCTCGGAGGCAGACTCTGCACGGCGCACGACTCGGACCGATTTCCACAGCGCTTGAAGTCGGCCAGGTGCACGTGGAGAACGCGGGCAGGCGCGTTATTCTGGTCGTAGGCGGAGACTGGCGCCGACAGTGCGATGAGGAAAGAAGCCGATTTTACGCGGTCTTGTTGCGCGCCGCAGATAGGAATAGATCGCCGAAATTACCGCGGAGTTCGATTTTCGATCGATCAGCGTCACTAAGGCGGCGCTTTGATCGTTGGCAAGCTTGAGCCATTGTCTCACCCAGGTTTTGACATCAGCTGGAAGCGACGCACTGCCACTGAAGGAAAGGATGACAAGATGCGCATCGGCGGCCGATCGACCGGCCAGGAGTCGCGTCGGCGTGTCGCTCAACAGGCAAAAGCTCCACATCAAATGATTGAAGTCAAAATCTCCTTCGAATCTTCGACTCAGTTTTTCGTAGAAGTTCCACGCCCGCTCTCCGCAGGTAAGATCCTCATAGACTAAGACTGAATTGAAAGATGGCCTCTCCTTGATGCGAACGCAACCGATCGCCTTGCTTACAGCCGAGGTATTCACGAGGCGTCACCTTGGCCTCAAGCCGAGCCGCGGGCAATTAGCAGAAAGCCTCAACGGCATTAGGCCCAGGGACTAGGTCCCTAGGAGATTTCCCTATGCCGGGGAGGACCCAGGCAAAGGGATCAGCGAGTCACCGGTCCGACGGAGCGGTCCAGCGCGCGGCGAAAGAGATCAGCTCATAGGTCGTTTTGACTTTGAGCTTCCTTTTGATCTTCGCGCGGTGAGCATCGACCGTCTTCATGCTCAAATGGAGCCTGGTAGCAATCTGCTGAGTTGAGAGACCATTGCCGAGCAACTCGAAGACTTCGAACTCTCGGTCGCTGAGTTCCTCCACCGGCGAACGCTCTTGCCTGGCGGCGCGACCGGAGAAGATCTCCAGAATTCGTGCCGACATCTTGTCGCTGACGTAGATTGCCCCGCTCAGCACGTGGCGAATCGCGCGCAGCAATCTTTCACCGCCTTCCTCCTTGGTGATGTATCCGCGTGCGCCGGCACGCAGCACGCGTTCGGCGTAGAGAGACTCCTCATGCATGGAGATGACCAGAATCGGAAGCTGCGGCGCGATTGCCTTGATATCTTTGATGAGTTCCAGTCCGTTCTTGTCAGGGAGGGCAAAGTCTGTCAGCGCGAGATCCGGGTTGGTCCGCATAATACCTTCGAGAGCTTGGGCGGCATTTTCGGCTTCACAGCAGGCGGTCATGTCCGGTTGGTGGTTGACGAGATAGGCCAGTCCGCTGCGTGTCATCGGATGATCATCAACGATGAGCACGCGGGTCTTTCTCGAAGTCTGCCTCGCTTTCTTCAGGAATTCTTGAGGGTGCAGACGACGGATGTACCCCCTCCTTTGGTCGAACCAATGCTCAGAACCGCTCCGATCATCTCCGCGCGATATTTCATGATCCGCAGACCCATTCCGCGCGACTGGCTCGTTGAGGCGGAGATCCCGCGACCATCATCCGCAATGCTCAACATGGTCGCCTTAGCGGCTTTGCGCAGAGACACCACGATGGTCTTGGCCTGACTGTGTCGCGCGGCATTGCTGACTGCTTCTTGCGCGATTCGATAAAAGTGTGTCGCGACAAGGTTGTCCTCGATCGGAACGGGCTTTGGGCATTCGAAGCGGCATGTCTTGGCAAAAAGCTTGGCAGCGTTTTCGGTCAGTTCCTTGAGCGCCAACGTCAATCCATCAGCTTCGAGACTGACTGGTGCGAGACCGTGAGAGAGCATCCGCGCCTGCCGGGCTCCGTTACGAATCAGCTCGCCGATCTCGGCGATCTCTTGCTGCACTTGCGGGCTGCTGGCTAGTTCATTGATGAGGACCGAGGTTCTGAACTCTATTCCGGCCAGGTGTTGACAAAGGCCATCATGCAAATCCTGCCCGATGCGTCGCTGTTCAGCACTGCTAATCTCCAACAATTCCTGCTCCAGCCGGCGGCGCTCGGTGATGTCCCGGTCGGTTTCGAGAATGACAGTGGCCTGGCCGTTCTCTGAGACAAGTTGAAGGCGACAGGAGACGGTGACCTCTCGATTGGCCTTACATTTCCGGCGCAGCTCTCCTTCCCAAAGACCATGCTCGTGAAGCTCCGCTTCGATCTGTGGCCAAGAGGTTGGCAAGTCGGTCTTGAAGAGATCGTGCGGAAGCATCCCATAGACTTCGGTCGGTTCATAGCCGTAGACCTCGGTGGCACCCTCACTCCAAAATTGAATGCCGCTCCGAGCGTTCCACACGAAGATCGCGTCGTGTGAGAGGTGCAGGAGTTCAGCCTGCCGTCGCAACGTCTCCTCTTCGTGAACTCGACGGGTGACATCCCGCACGATCACCGTGTAGAATTCTTTCCCTCCCGATTGCCCCTGCGAGACGGAAGCCTCGATGGGGAACTCCTCACCGTCCGCCCGCAGCCCGCGAACGGTCGCAAGTCTGTCCATTTTTCGGCCAGTCTCACCGGTTTTCACGAAGTGCTTGAGGCGATCGTCGTGGACAGCTCGGAAGCGCTCGGGAATGAATCTTTTCAGAGAGGCGCCGATGGCCTCGCTCGCGGTGCATCGGAACATCTTCTCTGCGGCTCGGTTGAAGAGAACGATCCGCTGCTCCGCATCCACGCTGATAATTGCGTCGATCGCGGATTCCAAAATCGCCGCAATTTGCTGGCGGCTTTCGCGCAGCTTCTCGTCGTTTTGAAACCGTTCAATGAGATCTGCCGCTTGGCGCGCCAAGAGATCCAACAAGCGCAGATCGCTCTCGGTAAAGCGGCGCGGGACACCGTAGTGGGTCGAGAATATTCCCAGCAGACGACCGTTGCGCGTGAGCAGCGGCGTCGATTGCACCGACCGGCAGCCATCCGCTAAGATGACCTGCAGGGCAGGGGTGCCCACAAGGACAGGGCTTGTCGTCACGTCTTCGGCGATGACGCGCTTCACGCTCTTGAGGGCGTTTCCGCAAACGGCTTCTCCGGCTTGGACCTGATTGAAGAAATCAAGAAAGTCCTTCGAGAATCCGCGTTGGGTGGCAATGCGAAGAGTTTCGGCTTGGTCGAGTAACTGAATATTTCCTTTGTCAGCGCGGGTGATATCGATGGCCGCGTCCAAGATCTGGTTAAGCAGACCTTCCAACTCGCCTTGCTCAACCGATTGCACACTGACCTCGTGCAGTCGGGTCATATTTGCAAGTTCAGACACGAGTTGCTGGCGAGTCGCGTTGAGTTCCGCTTCAGCGCGTTTTCTCCGTGTGATGTCGCGATTAGTTTCCAGGATGAGCATCGTGCCATCCCTTTCAGCCACAAGCTGGTGCCGCGAAGAGACGAAAACTTCCCGGCCCTCTTTGGTAGTATGGCGCACTTCGCCCTCCCAAAAGCCGCGTTCGTGTAGCTCGGCCTGGATTTGTTCCCACGGAACTGAACGGCGTGATTGCAGGAGGTGATGCTCGGTCTTTCCCAGCGCTTCCTCCTTCTCGAATCCGTAGAGCAAGGTGGCGCCCTTGTTCCAAAATTCGATGCCACCAGGTTCTCTCCAGACAAGGATCGCGTCAAAAGAGAGATCGATCAGGCCAGCTTGACGCTGCAGCGCCTGCTCGGCCAACTGGCGCTCCGTGATATTCACCAAGACGTTCATTGCGCCAATCACGTTGCCCGAGGCATCTCGAAGAGGTGAGGGATGCGGGATGAACGCAAGACGTTTACCATCTGGTCTTTCTACTGTCACCTCAACGCCTCGGAGAAGACGCTGTTCTTTAAGCGCGATCGCCAGCGGGCAGTCTTCCAACTGCATCGGCATACCCTCTGTGTCGTAGAGCTTCCACGAACCACACCAGCGGTCCTTGCCGAGCTCAGGACTGCGACCCCAAAATGCCTCGGCAGCTTCATTATAGAGAGTCAAGTAGCCGTCGGCATCGGTAGTGTATACGGCCACCGGAAGTCCATTGATCAGTTCTCGCAAGCGACGCTCGCTTTCGGGCCGATGCTCCAACGCATTGAGTTCCGGTGGCGGTTTCGAATTTGTTTCCGTTTCTTGACCTAGGAGTTCTTCGCGAGGCGCGTGACCAACGCCGTTGCGGATAACTGCTACGAACCACTGCGGCGCGGCTGCCTTCCAGAGGCTGATTTCCACCTGCGCATGGAACGTGCTTCCATCTTTGCGAATGGCTGCAGATCGCGTGCTTCGGCGCGGTGGTCCGACTCCCGTTCCGATGATTTCTGGGACTGCGTGCTCCGGGACGAGCATCTTCAACTGCCGGTCGCGTAACTCGCCAGGTTGGTAACCAAAGAGCCGCTCAGCGTGTCCGTTTGCCAGGGCAATACGGCCGCAGCCATCAAATACGGCGATGGCCTCGGAAAAGGCGTTGATAAAGCCCGGCAGCTCATCCTCAAAGTTGTCCGGGCTCTTCTTCAGCCTTGAACTTTGCGTCGCCTTTGTTCTGGCAAGTTCGCTAACGCTCACATTCAGTTTTGGGTCGCTCAAGCCGCGTTGCCTGCACATCCGTTCGATGCGACTCGGCGATTCCGCCGAAAGCGACTCGGTTTTTCTTTTCCGCGCTCAGATCAACGAAAGACCCTAAATCGATCCATTATGTCAATCATCTCGCGGGAATTGTCATTACCATTGGCTTCGGCATTGCGCCCTCTTACCGGGGGACAAGTTAGCGCTTATGTATATAGCGTATGTGGGGAAGTCGCAAGGCAATTTGGGATGAGGATGGTCTCGCGGTGGCGGAGTCTCGCCACCATCGTCACAAAGACGCTGGAGCGACAGCGAACTTTAAAGACCCACGCGTTACAGCTTGAGCATCTTTTGCCGATAGGCTTCGTCAGGTCGCCCCTCAATTCGGGCGACGTTTTCCTGGGAAAGGAAACGTGGTCCTCCGAGAACAGCGGCGCCGGCGAAGATTTTGGCGGCTTTTTCGGCCATGAACATCGCTGCCTTTACGGCCTCGGGCGAGCGTCCCAGGGTGATAATGCCGTGGTTTTCGAGCAGGATGACGCGCGGGGACATGCCAAAGTTCCCCACGAACTGCACTGTCTCACGACGGATGATTTGCGACAGCCTTAAACCGGGATCGGTGTACGGGACGAAGGCAGAGGCTGGACCGCAGCAGACAATGTCGTCCGGGAAGAGCTTATTTTCGGCGAATTCGCGTGCCCGTGGTGAACAGAGAATTTGGTTGATGTGGATCGGGTGCGTGTGTCCAACAAAGTGCACGTCGGGCAAGCTCAGAAGGTAAGCATGGAACAGAGCCTCAACAGAAGGCTTCCGGGCCAAGGGATCTACTCGGGAGGCGAGGAGTTCGTCATCGACCTCTTTGTCGCTGAGGTCATCCCGATCAAGCATAGCGAGAAGCGGCGCCGACCGACATTCAGTTACATTCACCTCGGTGAGCGTTTCGAGGGTAGCTCCGCTTGCCTTGACGATGAAGGCATCGGCGCTCAATTTCGCGGAGGCGTTTCCCTCGCCGAGAATCGCCAATTCGCGTTGCGCAGTGCCGAGATCACGCGAGAGATCAACCAGCGCCCGTCTAAGTTCCGCGGGGTCGCTCACTCTTAGATTTCCCCGCAGAGATAAACGTTCACGCCGAGCTCATCCATAGCGGTCGCTTTGGCGAACAAGGCACGACGGGCTGCTGCCTTGTCGGGTGCGTAGGCGACCTGAATGTGATTGGCTTTGTGCCGCCCCATCATCTGATCTCGGGTAATCCCTTGAAGAACTGCGTGCATGATCGGCCACTCCGGAGTGGTCAGTTGCCAGCGCTCTTGCGTTTCTTCGGCCGGCAGTCTGACAACTTCCGCGAGGCCAGTATCGAAATTTAACGCGCCGCCCGAGACATCCACTCGGCTCCACACGATCCACCCCGATTTGCTAATTCCGCGCAGAGTACCGCCGCCTAAACGCCAATACATTGGGGGTTGACGCAAGCTTTCGGCTCCTTTCCAACCGTCCACAAAGTGCTCCGGCGGCGCCGCGCCGGAGATCAAAAACACCCAGACGTAGGCATCGAGCTTTTTGCCATCGACTTTGCCGGTGAATTGACGGCCCCATCTCAGATCGTGAAGGGTGTTTTCCGGAGGGAATCCGAGCTGCCGCCAAAGCCGGTAGGTCACGAGTCCATCGAGACCTGCGCATTCATCGACTTCGTTAAAGTGCGGCAGCGCCTCGCCTTGATAGAGCGCCACCGGGGTTCCCTTGCGGAAGACCGGCGGTCGATCAGCGTTGTTCAAAGTCCCTTCGACCAAGTCGGACGCTGGACAGAGATCTTTTAGCCCCTGTTGGTACTGAATTCCGATCGTTGCGCAGCCAAAATCATCGGCGATGCGCACCGCCGCGATATACATTTTACACTGCTGGAGCACTTGAGCCTCGGTGAGAGCGGATTCCTCGTTATCGCCGAAGTGAAACTTAAGACCCTTTTTGCAGTACCAGTCGTAAACCGCGCGGGCTTCCTCGTCGCCAACCTTGAGCATTTCCGCATAGAGGGAAGATTGACTAAGGCGCTCCTTGAAGAGGCCCGTGGAGTGCAAAAGCTCGTCCGGGATGATGGCGTTGTACATGCCCATGCATCCTTCATCGAAAACGCCCATGATCGCTTTCTCCCTCTTAAGAGCGTTCGCAAATTTTCTCGCCGTCTTTTCGATAGCATTGGGAATCTTAAAATCTGCCAAGCGCCGCACATGAGAGGAGTCGTGCTTAATCTTACCGGTCTTGAGCCATTTCCTGATGCCGCTGCGAAAAAAATCGTCGTCGAAATTTTCACTCCAGAGCGTGCTGAACTTGACTCCTGCCTTGGTCAGCGAACCGTTGAGATTAAGCAAGCCAACCAAACCTGGCCACGTGCCGCTCCAGTTCGCGACGGTGAGAATCGGTCCTTGGTGCGAAAGGAGCCCGTGAAGGATGTGATGGGTGTACTGCCAGACAGACTCAGCGACGAGAAGCGGTGCATCAGGGGGAATTTTGCGGAAGACTTCCATGCCATACTTTTGGCTGTCGATAAATCCGTGCTTTTTCTCGGAGTCGAAGGAGTGGGCGCGCTGCACGGTAGCGCCCTCTTTTTCGAGTGCAGCAACCAACTGCTTTTCCATGGCGGCTTGCGCTGCTTCACACTTTTGGTTGGCTTCGATGCGAAGATCGCCGTTTGCGACAAGGGAGATGGCATTCATGGTTTTCAAATGGGGAAAAGGGCGATCTCAGCCCTTCGGCGTGCCGGGGCAGCGATCTGAGGGCAGGGCGAGCTCTTTCATGGGACGCTTAGCTTTCTAGGAGGGAGTATGCACGGTAGACCCTCGGCCCTGAAGCTCATTTTGCAAAGTTCCGTATGCTTCGCCAGGAACTCCTCCGAGCGCAGGTCCAGCGATCTCCTCGATGCCGCGCAAGCCGCGCAGGTCCAGCGACGTCGTGGAGAAGGGTTCACTTCGGTCGACTCATCGACCTGGACACTTCGGAGTGTTGACTTGCGAAGTTTCTAAGATTGGGCGGGTGTCAGCAGTTCCGCGGAAGCGAGCAGCCCGGCGTTCCAAGCTGCGCCATATGTCCCGGCCCATTCGCCAAGGATCGCCGGAACGATGGCGACACGGCGAGCACCAGGTCGCCATTCAAATTCGTCGAGATAACTTGTGAGTGGCTCGAAAAGGGCCGGGCCGGCTTTGGTAATGCCGCCGGCTAGGATAACGATTTCAGGGTCAAGGATATTGATAAACGAAGCAATGGCTCGGGCGAGAGTTCGAAGCGATTTCTCCCAGATGATGGTCGCCTCGGCGTCGCCGGCGCAATGCGCTCGTACCAATTCGCGGGTAGATGAAAAGCGGCCATTGCTCCGCATGCTGACAGTATAGTTCCCAATGGCGGCCTCCAGAGAGCCGGGCGTTCCGAAGATGCTCCGCTCCGTGCTTTCATTGACAGAGACATGCCCGAGATGCCCGGCGCGCCCGAACGAACCTTTCATCAGCCGCCCATGACTCAGAATGGCGCCCCCGACCCCTGTGCCCAAGGTGAGGAGGACGGCGTCATTTGCGCCCTTGGCAGCTCCCTGCCAAACCTCTCCCAGCAATGCAGCATGCGCGTCATTGAGCACAGGCACTTCGCGTCCAAGGTAATTGCTCCAGTCAAATCCTTCGATTCCGTGCATTTTCCCCGGCTGATAGGCGATTGAGCGACCATCCCTCGATGCTATTCCAGGCGCGGCAATTCCGACGCGTATCTTCGACGCAGCGTTTGCTTCACGCAGCATTTCGCGAACGATCGCTGCGAAGGCCGGCACGCCTCTGGTGGGACGGTCCTCTGTTTCGCGCGCCGATTGTCCGATAAGAGCTCCCTGGGACGAAAAGGCCCCCATTTTGATTTGTGTGCCTCCGATGTCGACTCCTACGAGCCGCTCCATTTCTTCCTCTCGAGGTTGTTCCTGGATCTCAGCTGGATGGTTCATCAGAGCTCCGGGGAGCGAATTCACTCCAGTTTGACTGGAATTGAAATCAACAGCAACAAATCTCCACGGGGAACTTGGTTCTTCAAAGGAGCCCTCAAGACGATCGAAGGTCAATTCGGTTGTTTACAGAAGCTTTGGATAGCGGTTATCTTCACGGCCCTATGGCTGAAGCAGCCGTTCCCCCGGTCCTCTGTTTTGGTGAAGTCTTATGGGACTGTCTACCGCGCGGACTTTTCCCTGGTGGTGCTCCGATCAACGTCGCGTACCATCTGCAGAAACTCGGTCTCACCGCATATCCCGTTACGGCCGTGGGTTCGGATTTTCTTGGCCAGGAATTGATTCGCCGCCTTGAACGTTGGGGCCTTGACGGCCGATTCGTGAATATTTTGCCCGACAAGCTGACAGGTGTAGTGCGGGCGCACATCCAACCTGACGGCAGTGCTAAATATGAAATCGTCGAGGATGTGGCTTGGGATTGGATCGAGCCAGACGAGGAAGTTCTTGAGATAGTTGCTCGTGGTGCTTCTCTCTTATTTGGAACGCTGGCCCAACGATCCGAACACAACCGCAAGCAACTACACAGGGTGCTGAGCAAAATGGGTGGAGGATTGAAAATCTACGACGTCAATTTGCGGCCGCCTTTTGACGATCAAGAGATTATCCGACACCTGGCTGCACAGTCAAACCTCATCAAACTCAATGATGAGGAATTGGGAGTTCTCACTCATGGCTTATATCCAACACTCTCTATTGAGAAAGCTGCTGCTGAATACGCTGCCGGAGCGGGTTGCGAGCGCCTCTGCGTGACAGCAGGCGCACGTGGTGCCGGTCTCGTGGAAGGCGCGAAATGGCATTGGGTGGATGGGCGACCCGTGGTCGTAAAGGATACCGTCGGAGCAGGCGATTCTTTCCTTGCCTCCCTGATTCACGGCCTGGTGGGTCCGGTGAAACGCTCGCCTGTCGAGGCCCTGACGCGTGCCTGCCGGCTTGGTGAATTTGTCGCTTCCAGCGATGGAGCCACCCCGCAATACACGGTCGCGCCCGACGGCACAGTCTATCCGCAATAGCCCGTTTTGAGGATCCGATCACGCCGAGAGTCGCGGAGGTTTTGGCATGAAAAATAGGTCTTCCCCATCTGAGGCCCCAAGCGCGGCTGCCGAAGCGAGTTCCGGCAAGATTCTCACGAGCGTAGAGCGCAATGTGCACGTCGACTCGTGGGAGATTGCCGCCGAAGACAAGACAGCTAGTGGTGCCCGGTGGTCGGTACAGAAGATAACGCTACATGGCGGCAAGCAGGAGGGGGTTGACGTTATCCTGCTCGACAATGGCCGGCTCAAATTCACAGTTTGCCCCACTCGTGGCATGGGCGTTTTGTCGGTCACTATGGGTGATGTTCGCTTAGGCTGGAATTCTCCGGTGAAAGAAGTTGTTCATCCGCAATATATCAATTTGCAGAGCCGGAACGGGCTTGGTTGGCTTGAGGGCTTCAACGAGTGGATGGTTCGATGTGGGCTCGAGAACAACGGACATCCTGGAATTGACAAATTTATCAACAATGTGGGCGACGAAGCCACGATGGAGCTATCCCTCCACGGGAAGATCGCCAACATTCCTGCCAGCGAAGTTGAGGTGTTGATCGATGGAGGATCTCCGCATCGTATTCGGATTCGAGGACGCGTCGACGAGCGCGCGTTCTATGGTCCGAAGCTCGAGTTGCAAACCGAAATCTCCACCGTTCCAGGTTCAAACAGCTTTCAGATTACGGACGTGATTACCAATCGTGGCTCCGAGGAACAAGAGTTTCAAATTCTTTATCATGCGAACTATGGGCCGCCATTACTCGAGGAGGGGGCGTCCTTTGCGGGCGCTTTGGAGAGGGTTACTCCATTCAACCAGCACGCTGCCAAGGATATCGCCAGTTTTTCCGAGTACAAAGCGCCGCAGCGCGGATTCGTTGAGCAGGTTTATTGCCTTCGTCCGCTGGCAGATTCCCAAGGACGCGTTCTGATAATGCTTCAAAACAGAGCGCGCAACAAAGCGGTCTCGATGTCATTTCCGATCATCGAACTTCCTTACGTCGCTCTCTGGAAAAACACCAATGCGGAGAGCGATGGTTACGTAACTGGCTTGGAGCCGGGAACCGGCTTTCCGAACAATCGACGGATTGAACGCAAATTTCGCCGGGTCCCGAAGCTGGCGCCGGGAAAAAGTTACCATGCCGAGATCGACTTCACCATTCATGTTACGGCCGATGAGGTGGCCGAAATTGCTAATCGCATCGACGCGCTGCAAGCTGGCTCACAGCCAGTTTTCGACGATCAGCCCGAAGATAAGGACTGAGCGCATTTCCGGAATCAGTTATGGCGCTGGGATCGCTTCAGCGCTGATGGGAGTTTATCGGCCAGCCGGCCATAGCGCAGAGACCGAAAGGCCGACGCTTCAGCTAAGAGCCTTGCTCGAGTCGAATCGGCGTAAGGCAGGTGTGGGAAAGCGAGCACGCTTCGGGGCTGCCAAGATTTTGGAAACCTCTGATGAGCCAGTTATGGCGGTGAATGCCGCTGCAAAGAGGGAAGAAGCTGGTGCGAAGGCGTAGCGGTGAGTCATAAAGGGAGCGCCTCTGCGAAACTAGGCCGCTTTTCTCGGCTTTGGACTTGTCCGTATCGAGAATCCTGCCCATTCAGTTTCTTGGAAGAACCGCTCTCGCCCATTAATCAACAACGCCGGACAGGAACTCTAGCCGTTCGCTAGCCAACGCTTTCGCAAACACTTTCAACGTGTTGTAATACTTCGCGCCGGTGCAGAAACGAGAGAGAAACTAATATGCAGACGAAAGACGACAGTCCAAGCGAAACAGAAAGGGAATTCAAGACCGAGAACATGGTGTGGACTCGGATCTATTATGGTCGCGAGGTGATGGAGCGCATCATCGACACCATCGATGTCAAGCGTGCCCTGCACGAGCGGTTCTTTATTCGGTACACGCTTCGCGCCGCAATGGCCGGCGTCATCATCTGCCTCATGTACATCTTTGTGTATCAGATTAAGAACGACCTCGGCCATGACTTCAACTCCGCGCTTGGAAAATATCTGATAGGCGTGAGTTTCAGCATGGCGCTGGTGTTCATCTATTTCACCAACTCGGAGTTGCTGACCAGCAATTTCATGTACTTTACGGTGGGACGCTATTACGACAAGGTGACATGGCTCGACACAATGAAGATCTGGGGGATGTGCCTGATAGGCAATTTGCTTGGGATTTTCTTTGTCGCCGAGTTGGTGTGGAGCTGTGGTATGCTAAGTGATGGCGTGGTCGAAGATTTGGTGCACACTGTAAATAATAAGACGGTGAAAAGCAGTGCTTGGCTAATTTTTGTCAAAGGTGTGTTTGCGAACTATTTCATTAATGTGTCGGTGATTGTTGCCATGCAGCTTAAGGAACATCTGGCGAAAATCGTGGTGTTGATGATGGGAGTCACAGTTTTTTCCTATATGGGTTATGAACATGTCGTCGCCAATTCGGCACTTTTCAATATCGCTCTGATGGAGCAACCCCAAAGTGTCGATGTCCTGCAGATAGGCAAAAACTTTTTCTTCTCACTCTTAGGGAACTATGTGGGCGGCGGGCTCGTGATCGGCCTCTTCTATGCTTACCTCAATGATCCCCGAGGGCATGCAATGACCCACTGAATTGGAAACAACCGTGCGCTCGATGCGGCGTTGGGTTACGCCAACAAAGCTAAGATAACGACATAGCTGATGCGCCAAACTCCTATCGTGGCAAACGTGAGCTTACAGCATCGGCCGATAGCGTTGGACCGTCGAAGGCAGTGCTTAGACGCGCCGTAGCGCTCCTTCACAAAGCGAATCATCTCTTCAAAGGGAGTTCACGCGAAGAAAATACGGTCGACACCTCGGCGATGCATGAGGGTCGCGTCGGTTTTGGTAATGGTTCCTCCTCCGCCGCCGAATACTCCGATATGGCTCGCCTTGCCTTTTCTTAGCAGCCGGAGGAGTTCGGAGAGGAACTCCACATGTCTCCCATTGTAGCTCGGAGCGATGATACCCGAGATAGACGACCTCGATCCCATGCCGGATAACTCGGTATCAACCGTGAGGATTGCGCTGTCGTGACCATCACAGATATGACGGCCGTTAAGATACGAACGGGTCTCGTCATCTTCCCGTGCGGTGCGCCCTCTCGTCAGAAGGGAGGTCTCACCTCCCGGCTCCGTTGCTTCCGCTTAGTGTATGGTCTTGGTCCCGCCTGAAGGTTCTTTCGCTGAGGCTCTGAAGATAGCTGTCGATATCCAGTGGTCGAGGTAAACGCGTGAGAGCGATCAGATCATCTCGTTGATAATCGTCTCGTAAAGCTCCTGGCGTCCGCTGCCATATTGGATTGGGTCTGGGCGGCTCATGGCATATTTTTCGAGCGAGTTGAAATCCTCTTTGCCTTCTTCGATAGAGGCGCCAATGCCGCTGTCCCAGGAGGCGTATCGGTTTTTCAGCAACTCGGCCAGGCGACCGTCGGCGCGAATGGCGGCGGCGATCTTCAGGCCGCGCGCGAAGGCATCCATCCCGCCGATATGTGCATAGAAGAGGTCGATCGGTTCGAAGCTTTCACGCCGTACTTTCGCGTCGAAGTTGAGCCCTCCCGTGGTGAATCCACCCATCTTGAGGATAATCAGCATGACCTGGGTTGTCAGATAGAGACTGGTCGGGAACTGATCGGTGTCCCAACCAATCAATTCATCGCCGGTATTCGCGTCGACTGAGCCGAGCGCTCCCGCGGCGGTGGCCACTTCGCATTCATGTTGCATGGTATGGCCAGCCAGGGTCGCATGGTTGGTTTCCAGGTTGAGTTTGAAGTGTTCCAGGAGGCCGTACTCTCGGAGGAAGTTCAGGCAGGTTGCTGCGTCGAAGTCGTATTGGTGCTTCGTCGGCTCCTTGGGTTTTGGTTCGATGTAGAACGGTCCCGTGTATCCGATCTGTTTCTTGTGGTCGACCGCCATGTGAAAAAATTTGGCAAGGTGGTCGAGTTCCCTTTTTATGTCGGTATTCCAAAGGCTGGCGTACCCCTCGCGTCCGCCCCAGAAGGTGTAGCCCGCCCCGCCGAGTTCGTGAGTGACTTCCAAGGCCTTTTTCACCTGCGCCGCCGCGTAGGCGAAAACGTCGGCGTTTGGGCTTGTCGCTGCGCCGTGACAAAAACGCGGGTTGGTAAAGAGGCTGGCTGTGCCCCAGAGAAGTTTGATTCCGGTGCGTTGCTGCTCTTCCTTGAGCACCTTGACAACGGCATCGAGGTTTCGGTTGGACTCCGCGAGACTGCCGCCTTCCGGGGCAACATCGCGGTCGTGAAAAGCATAGAACGGTGCGCCCAGTTTTTCGATGAATTCAAAAGCGACGCGCGCCCGATTGCATGCGTTCTCGACCGAGTTTGATTGGTCATCCCATGGCCGAATTGCCGTTCCGGGGCCAAATGGGTCTCCTAAGACATTTCGGAAGGTGTGCCAGTAGGCCACGGAAAAGCGAAGGTGATCGGCCATGCTCTTACCCTCGATGATTTCGCTGGCATTATAGTGTTTAAAGGCGAGCGGGTTTTTGGAAGTGGGTCCTTCATAGGGAATCTTCGTAATTTCTGGAAATGCGGGGTTCATAAGCGTGAAGACAAAGTCTCTCTGCAAAATTTCTTAAACGAAAGCAATTACTCGCGAGGCATCCATGGGGGCTCGTTATCCTTAACGAAGGCAGGTTCGCGAGCATGCTCGAACGAATCGATCAGCTTGCCGATGCCCCGGCTGCCAGGCGGTAGAGAAGTGTTCGCCGCGCGACGTGAAGTCCGCGAGACAGGCGTGGTTAAACTTCCGCTTTTGGAATCGGGGGATGATGGATCGCGTCTTCGTCGGGGCTGTGCTGCCACGGCCAACGGTGCTCCACTTCGAGATGCAGGGTGAAGCTGAGGAAGGTGCGGATGAGAACAATCAGGCCCAGTATGATAACGCTGTCGAAACTCGGATCTACGACAACGGTGTCGATGATGTCGCCCGCGACAAGGAATTCAAGTCCGAGCAGAATGGCACGACCCACATCCTGTCGACAAAGACGATATGCCCTCACCGTGTTTGCACTTCTCGTCGAAACTGTTAAGAGAAAGCGAACGGTGGCGATGGTCGCTCCAACGACCATGATGGCGACTCCAGCGACCTCTACCGCGGTACCAACAACTTCTATGACCTCTCGGAAGCCTGACATGAAAGTTGGGCCATTTTAAGCTTTTCGGATGGGCTGACGTCAAAGCGAATCTCTAGGACATACGCTGAATCGGCAGAAT
The DNA here is from genome assembly GCA_963744345.1 of uncultured Verrucomicrobiae bacterium. GTDB lineage: Bacteria > Verrucomicrobiota > Verrucomicrobiia > Chthoniobacterales > Terrimicrobiaceae > DASTFP01. The sequence continues at coordinate 192,259 of CAVUTD010000029.1, read as the reverse complement.
AGAACAGAGACAAAAAGATCGAAATCTTCGCAGGAATCCGCGTGAGCGATTCTTCCATGCACTCGAACAAGTGCTTTGTTCCTAGGTCGCTCTCTCGATGCCGAGCACCAAACCAGGGGGGAGCGATTCTCCAAAGAGACCCGCGCGTTCGGCGCGCTCAAGGGGGACAAACCTTCTAATCCGCTCCACTCTCACCGGAGCTACCCCGGACTTTTCCAGCTTCCAGGCAATTCTCTCCCGGACTGATTTTGGCACATCCAGGTGTGGATCGTCGATGACACGCGCTGCGCGGAGAAAGAGAGCCTGGATCTCTATGAGTTCCGGTTCAGCCCAATCGAGGTCCGACAAGTCCTCGTACGCCTTTTCGACCCAGTGAGGCGCCAGGACACGCTCAATACCCGCGTAGAACGGAGCGCGGTTGAGGAGAAGTCCCAACGATACAAGATAGGGGGCGCAATGTTGCTTTGTTAGGGCGAGATCACGGGCACGCTCGAGAAAGCCGTTAAGTAGGTCGATCTTAGTGTCCTCGCCGATCCGTTCGAGCGATCCGGCAAGCCGGACGAGCTCCGGAGCCGCGCTCTTTGAGGTGTTTAGCTTGGGCAGTTCCGGTTCGATAATTATGCGCTGGCGTTCGTCACTGAGACCGCCTGCCACTCGCCGCCAAAGAATATATTGCTGCAATTGGACGCGTTTGCCGGGGTAGGCGAAACCGTCTAAGTGAGTTTTCCAGAGCTGGTCGATTCGGACCTCATCGCCATGCGCGCCAAAGCCTGGGCGGAGAAAGAACCCGGCCAGAATCAACCAGGTCTCCTCGTGTTCAATCGATTCCTCGCGAGAGGAGGCCTGCGCATGAAGGCTGGTCCAGAGTTCGCGAATGAGTATCCCATTCCAATTTGCTTTGGGCATTCGAAGAATTTGCTCAAGACTCTTGAGGAGATTGGTCGCGCTCAGTTTGTCGCGTTTGTTGAGCGCTTGAGAAAATGAGGAGGTTACCCGATCGCGAGCCGCGTTCAGCTGATCCGCATCGATCTCGGAACCGATTGGAGCGCTGGCTTCTTTTTCCCGGTCTGTGCCCATCTCGTGCGGTCGCAGGTTAAACTCGAGCGGCCAGGATTGCTTTGCCCGGGGATCGAGGCTCACACAGGCTACTCGCAGCAGGCCGAGTTCATTCATCTTGGCTGACAGCCTGACTGGCAGGCGATCACTCCCGAGATCCGATGGGCGACCGGTGAGCTTTGCAGTCGTTTGCAGGGAGGGTAGCCGGTGGAAGTCGCGGTCGTTCAGCGGCACGAGCGCACCGGGCTCGTCCGCCTTCTCACGTGTCGAATAATATGGCTGAAAGCGGACCGGATGGTTAAGACGTAGCTCCAAGCCCGGCTGCGAAACGTGAAATTCCTCTTCCGGAGCTGCGTCCCGCGGAAGAATGCAGACGAGTGCTGAACTCGCGTTGGTGTCGTGGTGCTGAACTTCGAGGTAGATGGACCGAGCCGAGTTGGCTTCGATGCGCTCGACTCTCCGATGCACAAGCCTGCCGAAGCGCGCAGCTCCTCTGGCGACGGCGAGATCGAGCTCCGGATTCTCAAGAATTCCAGGCTTGTCGCCGCGTTGCCACTTGGCGATTTGCTCCTGGAGGCGAAGACGCAGAATTTCAGGTTGCAGCGAGCCGCCATTGAAAAGAATGGCATCGACCTGCGGCCGGTCGCGAAGAAACTCGGCGAGATACCGCGTAACGGCACTATCTGCGGCGTAGGGAAGCGCCCATTCTCGCAAGCCGCTCTGGGTGCGGGCTGGCTCATCATCGGCTTCGCACTGGGGGAAGAATCCCTCGAGCACGATCGACTCGATTTCCGGGCGCCGAATATGTGCGGTGAGCGTCTTGCCCAGTAAACTGGATCCTGGTGCAGGAACTGACACGGTGAACTGCTCGGCGCCTGTGTTGGCAAGGCAGCGCTCCTTCAGATCGCGGCATTGCGCGACAAGGAAGTTCCATTGCGTAGGGGAGAGTTCCAGGCTGCCAAGACGCGGTTGAATATGGTGAGCAAGCGCCAGATCGATATTGTCGCCCCCGAGCAGTAAGTGATCGCTGACGGCGATGCGCTTGATGTGGGGGAGGGAGGCATCGGGCTGGCTAGTGATCTCAAAGAGACTGAAGTCGGAAGTTCCACCGCCGATGTCGATGACAAGCACGTGACCTGGTCCGGCATCGGAGAGTTGGAGTGCATCTGATGAAGAGTGATGCTCGAGCCACCGATAGAAGGCAGCCTGCGGTTCCTCAAGCAGCCTGACATTTTCCGGGAATTTCGCCTGCTTGCTGGCCTCGAGGGTGAGCCCTTGAGCCGCCGCGTCGAACGATGCAGGAACTGTGATGGTGACTTCCTGGTCGAGAAAACGGGCTTCTTCCGAAGAGAAACGCGCATCCCAGACCCCGCGGAGGTATTCCAACAACAGGGCAGATGCCTGAATCGGTGAGATTCTCTTTTCGAAGGGAATTTCGTCGGTTCGCCACGGGAGAAAAGGTGCGCTTCGATCGACCGCATGGTGGCAAAGCCACGATTTGGCCGAGTGAGCGACGCGGCTTGGGGACTCCGAGGCTTTCCTTCGCGCAAACCTGCCGGAAATCCATTCGCGGCCGCTCAGTTTGTTACCCAGCATCTGTGCGGCCTCGCTTTCCTGGGGAAGATAAAGGAAGGAGGGCAGGGTCAGCGATTCCGAGAGAGCGGTGGTGGTTTCCCATTGAGGGATGGAGAACATTTCGCTCTGCGAAGCTCCTTCGTCGAGTGGAACGAAAGCCATGGCACAGTTGGTGGTGCCCAAATCGATGCCGATGCTAAACTTAGGATCAACCATATCTTGACCGCGGATTACGCGAATAGAACGGATAAGGGCTCGGTTGATCCGTCAAATCCGTATCATCCGCTGCTGAGAGTCTCTTGGATCCTGGCGGACAATGCGTTTCCATTCGAGTCTTCGCATTCTTGAAGTTGATCAGGAGCGCCAACTGTAAGCCGGTGATTGAGAGGTAACCTGCCATCTGGGCACTATGCGTTTCGGTAAAACACGAGACAACCTTCGGGGTCGACAATTAGCCTTCCATCCGCGATTAGATCTGGGATTAGGGTTCCCACATTGATCTCTCGATACGTTACGGGAAATGTTCGCTGTTGTTCTACCGAGTGTCCGGCCGCCTCAAGTTCGAGCACCAGAGCTTTCTCGTAATCTTTTCGTCTAGCCCGGGCTTAAGTGTGCTCAACGCCTCCATCGCCGCGCCAATGATTTTCTCGCTGAGCTCTTCGTGAATCAAATTCATCAGATCCGGTAAAATCCTTATCCATCCAATCCGCGAAATCCGCGGTTGAATCTCTTCCTTTATTCCATTCGCACCTGGAACTCGACTTTCCAGCGGCGATCCGAGCCGGTGTGCTTCATCCAAAGTTCGAGGTTGCCAAGCTCCGTAACTACTGGGTTGATTTGCACAGGGATGGGCTGACCCTCGGGCGAACCTTCTACGGCGGGCAAGGTTACCTGAATGCGGCTGGTTTCTTCGAGCTCACGCTCTGCGTATGGGATGATCTGACCAGGTGTATCGCCGCTGCGCACTTCGGAGGCAAAGAAGCGAAAGTCGGCGGGTTTCCCAGTCATCAAGCCAAATTCCTGTCCTTCAATCAACAATTCGCTTCCCTCTTCCATGCCTTGAGGAACCACGCAGAGCGCTTTGATGGGAGGCTTGAAGCCGGGGATGGCGAGCATCGAAGTTTCCAGTCCAAGATAGTAGGAGCGAGCTGTGCCAGCCTTGATGCGAATGCCCTTTCCCGTAGCGCGATTGCGGCCGTAGAGGGCAGCTCCTTTGGCTACCGCAAGATTGGGCTGAAAGCCCGCGAGTTCGCGAACTGGCACCCCTTCGTTCCAAGAGGCCAGGAGATCCAGCACGCGCTTGCGGATGGGCGCTGCATTGAACACACCGCCATTAAAGAGCACCGCTGTGGGCCTGAGATAGTCGCTAGCTTCGCTGGGGCGGCCGACGAGTGCTTTCAGCGCTTCGCTGGCTTTCACGTTCGTCAAGCTTCGTGTCAGAAATCTGGCCAGATGCTTGCTGATGGCCGCATCCGAGGCATAAGGCAGACCGAATTCCTGCAAACCGGAGCTTCGGGATTCGGTTGGAAGATCACTCACCTCGGTCATCGGGAAAAATCCATCCAAAATGACGTTCTCGAGGGTGCCGCGATCGAGCGAGGTCGAAATCGTCTTGGCCATCAGACTCGAGCCGCGTGAAGGGATGGAGATAGGCGCTGCAGGAAGCGCTTCGTCGTCAAAAAGGCTCACCTTCCCCTGACTCGCGGCATGATTTAGTGCGAGGAACTGCCACGAGTCGACGGACTTCCCGCTCGCTTCCAGCTGCGCTTGCAGGGTATAGGCGAGAGCCAGATCCATATTGTCGCCGCCGAGAAGAATGTGCTCGCCTACGCTGATGCGCTCCACTTCGAGGTTGCCATTCTTCTCGCTGACAGCGATGAGGCTGAAGTCAGCCGTCCCACCACCCACATCACAGACCAGAACGATGTCGCCGGCGCTGACCTGATTGCGCCAGGCGCCTCCGGCCTGAGCTGTCCATGCATAGAACGCCGCCTGCGGTTCTTCGAGCAGGACGACCTTTCCAAGACCCGCGGCCTGAGCGGCCTCGGCTGTCAAATTTCGCGCCGCTTCATCGAAGGACGCCGGAACAGTGAGAACAATTTCCCCTTCCGAGAGGTCCCAGGTGCGGCCCCGAAGGCGCTCCGCGTGGAGAAAACCCTCCTTGAGGTGTTCAAGATAAAACTTCGAGCAATCGAAAGCAGAAAGCTTTGGCTCCTTGATGTCGGACTTCCACGGCAAGACAGCTTTGGTGGGATCGATATGAAAATTCGAGAGCCACGATTTTGCGGAGGTGACGAGGCGATCAGGAATCAAAGCCCCATGCTCGCGGGCAAAGTGGCCGACAAGCAGAGTGCCCACACGATTGGACCACGGCAACTGGAGAGCGTCGGCCGGAAACTCCTCAGGGTGCGCGATGTAAAGCGCGGACGGCAGAGTAACTTTCTCGCCGATCTGATTGGGACGGAGGATTTGCGTGATTTCCACGATTCCAGAGTGTCCGTTTTCAAAATCATCCACGGCCACCGCGCTGTTGCTTGTGCCAAGGTCAATCCCGAGACTAAAGCGCGTGCTCATGGCGTGATCAGGCGGACGCCCGCACTATTTTAATTCCACCTGGGCCGGAGCAATGCTGGGCAGGCGCTGAACCTCTGACTTCAGGGTCCGGGGAAGTTTGACCGAATCGGTTTTCCATCCTTTGTGGACCAAAGTGCCCGTGAATGGGGGATCGCCGCTGATTTTCCCGAGCAGAAGATACTCGTCCGCCGCATACCCGGCGGGCAACGTGATTCTCGAACCCTCCTCAGCCTGGGAGATTGGGGTGATTTGGAAGTTATCTTTCAAGACTTGGCGACATCCTTGGTGAACGACTCGGGCTGCCGCTCCAACCTGCGCGTCGTCGTAAGCGGCCAAGTCTTCCATCAGAAAATCCACAAAGCGGCCTTTCTCCTGGAGAAGACCAAGAAAGGTCACAATCTCGGCTTCGGCGCGATGGGCAGGCGGAGCCGGAGGTTGAGCGGCGACCGGAGCCGCGGCAGGCGCGGGAGGTTGTCGAGCGCCGGCGAGAAAAGAGAGGACGGCGACCACGAGGGCCAGCGCTAGCGCCAACGCCGCTATTGGAAAGGTGTATGCACTGGTTGCCGGGAGCAGCAAGAGGGCGTTGAGCACCGCAACGAGTATCGCAGCGACAGGTAAGAGAGCTTTCATTTAATGACGGTTGCTCAAGCCATTGGACACAAGGAAGCTCCTTTCGCAAGTGCGAAAGCGAGCGAGAATCCGGCTCAAAGCAAGTGGCTATTCAACATTCAAAAGAGCTCTCACTTCCGAGGCAACCCCGAGCGTTTGCGCTTTTCGGGCGAGCTCCTCCATCTCGCTCTTGCTGGTAGCACGGATGGTCTCTTTGACTCGCGGGATCAGCGCGGGAGTTAAGCTCAACTCGTCGACCCCGAGGCCGACCAGGAGGCGGGCCGCTGCCGGGTCGGAAGCTGCCTCTCCACACACGCCGACGTGTTTACCGTGCTGGTGGGCTACAATGACAAGTTGGGAAATCAAGCGGAGGACAGCGGGGTGCACGGCGTCTTGGAAGTGAGTTAGTTGCGGATTGTCGCGATCGGCGGCAAGCACGTACTGCACAAGATCGTTGGTGCCGATGCTAAAGAAGTCCACCATCTCTGCCAATTGATCGATCAGGAGTGCGGCGGAAGGAACTTCGATGACAATGCCGACTGCGATCGGCCAAATGTGCGCCTTGCTCTCACTCAGCAATGCGCTGTGAGCGGCTTCCAGTTCCGACAGGGCTTCCTGAAGTTCAGTAGGCTCGGAAATCAACGGGAACATGATTTTGAAATTTCCGCCCTCGCCTGCGCGCAGGATCGCACGAAGCTGCGTTCGAAAAAGCTCCCGGCGGCTCAGACACAGCCGAATGGACCGCACGCCGAGGAACGGATTTGCTTCCCTCGGTAAGCCCAGGCTGACTGCCTCTTTGTCTCCCCCGAGATCTAATGTGCGGACGATAACCGGTCGCTGGTCCATGACTGATCTTAGTTCGCGCAATTCCTCATATTGTTCTTCTTCGTCAGGAACGTCGTTGCGATTTAGGAAGAGGAATTCGGTGCGGAAGAGACCCACTCCTTCAGCACCGTGCTCGAGCGCATCAGCAGCCTCTGCCGCGTAGCCGAGATTTCCGAAGACATCGACGGCATGACCCTCCGTTGTGAGAGCGCGCTCATGGCTGAGGCGAATCGCCCTCTCGCTTTCCTCGTCCATCTTTTTCTTGCGTGCAACCAACTCGTCCAATTTATCCCCGGCTGGATTGAGCCAGAGTTCGCCGCTTTCCCCATCGAAAGCGACAATGCCTCCCTGGTCGGCCAGTTTGAAGCTAGAGCGCTCCAAGAATGACTCCGCCTTAGCGATGGCTGGTACGCCCCGGGCGCGCAAAAGAATGGCGGCGTGCGAGGTTTTCCCTCCTCGCAGACAGATTACCCCTAAAACGGACGCTTGCGAGAGATTCACGACGTCAGCGGGCATCAAGTCCTCAGCGACAAGGATGCCCGGTTGCGCAAGGTCAGAGATTTCATTTCGTCGGATTCCGAGAGCTTCCAAGACGCGATACCCGATGTCCTCGACATCGGCTGCGCGGTGGCGCATATATTCATCGGCCAAGCTCTGATAAGCTTCAGCCACGGCCTGATACGATCGCTTCCAGGCGTAGGCGGCGTTCTCGCGATCGTCTACGATGGCGCGTTCGGCCGCTTCGAGGAGCGCGGGGTCGTCGAGGACAAGCGCCTGTGCGCGAAAAATCTCCGCTTCCTCCCTACCCAAAGTTTGGCGTAACGATGCCTCGTCCCTTGCCAGATCAAGCTTCGCCCGTTCGATGGCTTTCTGGAGTTTCCTCGTTTCTTTTTCCGTGTCCTCCACTCTCTGTGTGGAAATCTCGACGTCGGCTACCTCAGCAAAGAAAGTCTGACCGATAGCGATACCCGGGGACACTCCGACCGGTCCTTCGTATGGCGAACCGGTGTTGGAAGATGGAACAGCCGAGAGATCTGCTCTTTCCCCCAAACCAGCATTGATCGCCGCCCGTAGCGTACTCAGGGCGGTCTCCGCCTCAGCTCCCTTTGCGGTAATTTGGATTTCCTGGCCCTGGAGGATTTCGAGTGAAGCAAGTTCGCTCATGCTCTTCGCAGACGCCGGGCCGCGACCATTACTGAGATTGCGCACCTCGACCGCGCAATGATAGCGCGCCGCTTCCCGGATAAAGGCCGCCGCTGGGCGAGCATGAAGCCCGTGTTTATTTCGGACGACGACCTTGGTGGCGAAAAGAGCGCCATCCTCCTGCTTGGCAGCAGCGACTTGCGCATCCTGGGCGCCCTCGCCCTCAGCATCAAGGTGATCTGATTTGCGCCGGAGGGCCTTGCGGGCCTCTCGGGTTACTTCTTCAAGATTCGCTCCCAGGGCCGCCAGCACTCCGGCAGCGACCGCGCCTTCGACGAAGGGCGCTCCACAGCAACGAACCTTCGCGCGCTGCGATTCTTCGAGAAAGCCGAGCGCGATTTCCGAGCTCAAAATCGCGCTTCCCATATCCAGCAGGATAAGCACACCTTCTTCGCTCATCACCGCGTTGATGCTCTCGAGAATCTCGGTTGCGTCAGTGCCCAATTCGGCCCGGTCTTTGCCAGTTCCAGCCGCGATCGCCAGGGGAAGTTTGGGACCGCTCATGGAAAGCACGAGCTCCCGGACTGCCTCAGCCAAGGCACGGCTGTGAGAAACAAGCACAAGACCGACCATATTCTCGACTGAGCCTCTCAGGGCGAAGCGTTGATCGAGTCCACGAGTGCTCTGAAAAGCAAGGCCGACGAGGCTGCGCCGGGATCTTTGTGTCCGGCGCTGCGGTCGCCGAGGTAGCTGGCACGTCCCTTCCTGGCAATCATCGGAATGGTTGACTCGGCCGCTTCGCCTGCTGCCGCGGCGGCGCGCTCCAGCGCTCTCTCGAGTGAGTCGTCATTTCTTGGATGTAAGGCGGTGAGAGCCGGAACAAGTGCGTCTACCATGGTTTTGTCACCAGGGACTGCCTTACCGAGATCGACAATCCCGGACAGCCCCTTGTCGAAACATTGGCAAAGCTCATCCAGGGTGAGTTCGGTTCTCGCATTTGCCTGGCGGGCGGCTTGAAGAAAGAATGTGCCGAAGAGTGGACCGCTCGCACCCCCGACTTGTGAGACGAGGATCATTGCGCTTGCGCGGAAAAGTGATCCGATGGAGCGGTCTTCGAGCGAGTCGAGCCTCGGGGGTAGGGCGGAAAACCCGCGAGCCATATTCATCCCGTGGTCGGCGTCTCCGATCTTGGCGTCGAGCTCGGTGAGTTCGTCCCTGTGGTCGACAAATACCTTCGCGCAGCGTCGCAGCCAAGCCTCGATGATGGGGGAGGAAATCGAATTCATCAGATGCCTCTTCGCATGGACGGGGTGTGAACTGGCATGTCCCAGAGCCTTACTAGTTCGTCATCCAGCCTGACAAGGTGATTGAGGTGCCAGTCATTTCCAGACTCGTCACGTAGGAGCCCACGAGATTGCGGGTGACCTTCAGGCCCGCCCGCTTTGCGACCTCCGCCGCTTTGCGATAGACGATGAAGAGCTCAACCAAAGGGGTTCCGCCAAGCCCATTGACAAAGAGAAGAACTTTATCGCCCTCTCTAAAAGGAAGGTCATTCAGCAACGGTTCCATCAAGAGCTCAACAATTTTATCGGCGGGGAGCAGTTTTATCCGTTTACGGGCGGCTTCCCCATGAATCCCGACGCCAAGTTCGATTTCATCCTCCGGCAGATCGAAGGTCGGTTTGCCAAGGTGAGGCACGATGCACGAGGTGAGGGCCATTCCGATGCTGCGCGCCTGGGAGTTGATCCGCTTGGATAGTTCACAAAGCTGATCAAGGGGCAGCCCGCTTCTGCTGCAGCGCCGCACAGCTTCTCCATGAGCACAGTGGCTCCTACGCCACGGCGGCCGGCAGTCCACATGCTATTCTGCACAGCGACATCGTCGTTGACCAATACGCTTTGCACGGGGATCCCTTCGGCTCGGACCATCTCGGCAGCGAGTTCGAAGTTCATCACATCTCCAGTGTAGTTCTTGACGATATGCAGAGCACCCTCCGTTCCGGAGGCCCCCATGGTCGCCGCGCGCATTTGGTCGGGAGTGGGACTGGTAAAGATTGCCCCCGGACACGCAGCGTCCAGCATTCCCTTTCCGACGAATTCGGCGTGCAGGGGTTCATGTCCGCTGCCACCGCCAGAAATCACCGCAACCTTGTTCTTCACGGGGCATCGGCGCGCATGACATAGTTCGGGTTGTATCGAACTGTAATAAGCTCGGGATATGCAGCCTCCATGTCCTTCAAGGCTTCGGTGACAACATCATCCGCCCTGTTTATCAACTTTTTCATCAAGGGTGCGGAACAATGAGACTGGTTGGAGAGTCAAGAAGTGTCGGCAGTCTAAATAGCAACGCGTCGCCGAATGTCAGCCGGATTAGGAAGAGGGACAAGGCAAATCATCATGATGACATTATCGAGCAAGAACTAGAGCTTGGTGCTGGAAAGCGGCGGCTCCTGATCTGGGCGCATGCTCACGCCGGCAGCCAAAGCGGCCGCAATGATCAGCTCGGAGTCTAGGCGGAATCGCGTGGCGCCGGGGCTCGCTCTGCGGGTTTCAAGTAGAACATGATGGCAATGCCCAAACAAATGCCGAGCGAGCCAATCCATTTCAAGAGCCAGCCGGGATCGTAAAGAACTTGGAGAGTTGTTTGTTCGAGATCCGCGGGGTTCCACTCAGCCTGGGAGAATTTGTAGTTAAGTCCCGTAAGATTTGCCCGCAACGTGCCGGGAAAGCTTGCTGGATGGTTCATCTTCGCGACGCCCGTTTTCACGGCTCCGGTTGCAGAATCCTTAAATTCAATGGTCGCAATGAAATTGGATGGGCTGTCCGTGCCTTCGTCGCGAGGCACCTCGAAGTTGGCGAGCCGCAAGGAGAAGGGAAGAGGCGTGGTTTCCAATCCATAGCCTATCCGAACGACTTGGCTGCCATTTGTCAGCGCCGCGATTTGGCCCGATTCGACCCATTGATCAGCGCCGCGTTGGCCATCTGCGCTTTGCAAGTGAGCGCGAAAACCAGGTATTCCTCGCTGATCGGTGGACAAGGGGGGGCCGGGCTCAATTTCAATAAGTAGTTCCGCCTTTGGCAGCAACTGGACGAGCTCGGCCTGCCAGTCGGCCCAGCCAACGGCGAACGAATCGCCAACCTTAGCGCTTCGCGTTGCGAGGAGCTGTCCTCCTCGTCGAAGTTCATAAGTGATCCCGCCCTTTGTTGGAGCAAATTCCAGAGAGGGTTTTGCGTTTTCACCTCCTTGGAGCTTCGAGATTCGGACAAGAGCCGCTGGATTATTGGGCACGTTCGATACCGTAGCCGGCCGGCCATGGTTCATCGCGAAATCGGGCCAATATTCGTCTATGATGATAAGGGAGCCGGCTTCCAAGATCGGTTGATTCATAATCTCGCTGCGCACATAAGTGGCGCCGGTGCCTTCTGGCGAAAGAACGGTAACTTTGGAACCGTCCTCACTGAGACGGATAGTTATACCCGAGGGCCTGGCATCCGGCTCAGCGATGGGCGCATACCTTGCAAAAACCATCTGGGTCTCCTCAAGCGGCGGCTCTCGTCGCTCGGTCGCTGTCGGACGAAAGACAATGCGCGCCAGGCCAAAGAAGTCGTTCTCGGCTGGCTGACCTTCCTTTAGAGCAAGTGCAACATCGACAGACTGGCCGGCCATCTTGCTCGAGAGTCTGAGCAGTGCGGATGGAGCGGCGTGCGGTGCCTGTGACGCGACAAATTTTTGCTGGCGGAGAAGATTGGGACTGAAGGCATCAGCGACAATCTTGAGAGTCGAGCCGGGCACAGGGAAGATTCTTGGCCGACGGAGGCTGGGGGGGGTAGCCTCCGCATCGAACGGCATCAAATAGACGGCCGAGTCTGCCGGACTTTCCAGCTGAATGATGCTTCGATTTGTCGTTACGCGGCTGACGGGCGGAGCATCCTCGTGAAGGGTGACGTTGCCCTCGAAGCCCGTTTGCATGCCGATCATTGCGCCGATCAGAAGAGTGATGATTCCATAGTGCGTCACCACGAAGCCGGTGTGTTTTCGCTCCCACGGCCAACGCGTGAGCGTGACGCAGAAGAGGTTTACGCAGAGAAAACCAAGCCAAAGCTGAAACCATGGTGCCTTGTAAACGTACGTCTGCGCGATCTTCGTGTTAAAGTTCGACTCCGCAAAGGTCGCGATAGCGCAAGCGAGGGCGATCGTGCCCAGAAGGATGAGCGCGAGTTGCAGAGAGCCAAGCCAATGAATCACCTGCCAAGACACCGAGCGTTGGCGGCGTTCGGCGATCATTTGCCGGCGAGCAGGCGCGGAAACGACACTCGCGCTCATCGACGGTGATAATTCAGAGGAAAGACCAACATCCGGACAAAGGCTATTTCTTTGCTGGCGCATTTCAACCATTGGCGGCGATTATTCTCCACGCTACCTTGCAGAGTGGGACAAATGAAAAGCCGCCGACTACTCTGGATTATTCCAGTAGCGTGCATCTTACTGACCGCGTTGGCAGCTCTTCTCGCCTCCACGTGGATCGATCGCTTTTTGCATAGTGACGCTTTCCGCAAGCTGATCGGGACCAAGACGGGCCAGGCGTTCGACTCAGAGGCCGTCTATGGGCCTTTAAGATGGGCCGGTTCCTCGTTGTTTTCCGACACGCTGATCGCCACGGGCTTGCCGGGATCGACGGTGGAAAGCTTGCGCGCCGATCAAATTCGAGCAGACATAAACTGGCGGGCGATTTTTCAGGGAGTCTGGAGAGTCGAGAAGATCGAAGTGATCAATTTCGATGGGATATTTCGCCCCGGCTCGAACGAAGAGCCCGCCCCGCCTCGGCGAACGGAAGTTCGGGGATTCGCCTCTTTGCTTCCGAGGCGGTTCGAAGTGCGGGAAGTCGACATCACTCGAGCCGATGTGCGATTCCGTGCTGCTCAAGAGGTCGAGATCGCCTCACTGGAAGATTCGACCTTGCGCCTAAGTCCAGATGGTGAGGGTTGGGCGATCGAAGGCCTTGGCGGAGTGCTGAGGCTCTTGAATCCGCCCGCGCTCAATGTTGTGAGTTTCCGCTCGAGAATACAGGGCGACGCGTTTTTCCTGACTGACGCCCAATGCAGGCTTGGCGACAGCGGGAGGATCTCCGCCTCGGGCGAGTTTGCCAGCAACTCGAAGCTGCGCATCGAGTGGAACCAAATCGATATTGTCGAATTCCTCGATCCAGTCTGGCGATCTCGGTTGACGGGCATGCTGGCAGGCACCGCTTCTGTTGTCTGGCCTGAGACCGGACTGCGAGCCGGGAAGGCCACCGGAAGCTTTCGACTGACCGAGGGGTTAGCACAAAATCTGCAGTTGTTGGATCGGGTGGCGATCTTCACGGGTGCCCCTCAATTCCGGAGGATGCCTTTGCAGGAAGTCTCAGGCGACTTCGAATGGTCCAACGAAGCTGTACGCATCACTAATCTGGTCGCCGAGTCCAAAGGACTGATGCGCCTGGAGGGAAATTGCACCGTAGCAGCCGGGGGTACCGTGGACGGGACATTTCGAGTGGGCGTAACTCCCCAGACTCTGCAGTGGCTGCCCGGATCACGCGAGCGCGTCTTCACCGTTGCCCAAGGCGGTTATGTCTGGACTAATGTGAAGATCAACGGCTCGCTGACCGACCTGCGGGAAGATCTCTCCTCTCGGCTTGCCGCCGCTATGCAAGACGAAGCTATACACCAAGGCACTCAGATCATTAAGGAACTTCCCGGCGCGGCCACTAAAGGTGTTCAAGGCGTGCTCGACGCCTTGGTGCCCTGATCAAACAGGGGTCGGCTTGCTCCTTGCGCCATGGCGAATGCAAGGGGCACCTCCGCGCGCGTAGGAATAGAAAGCTTGAGAATTTCGTCAGAACGGGTAGCCTTGTGTAACTGGCCAAAGCCCGTCCCCCTAATGATTTTGGCACGCTCTGTGCTTGAGGAGAAGTTCCGATGATCCATGCGAATTGTCGGACACGGCTAACTGCCGACGACTTCATGTTCATTGTCAGGGTGCTTTCCAGAAGCGAGTCCGATCAAGTCTCTTTAGTGAGGCTTTTGACCGACGAGGATACCCGTGACGCGATTCTGGATCATGAGCTGTTGGCCAGGATGATTTTGGAATCACCGCAGCGGCTGCCCATTTCTCCGCATCTGTTTTTCTATGTCCTCTGCCGAAAGGTTCTTCGAGACACGCACGTCAGGAGCCGTGACGCAGCGGACTTCGTCGCCTCGGTGCTCGAAGGATTTATGAGAACACCTCGTCTGGAGCCAGGAGAGGAAGCCGGCAAGCGCAGCATCCAGTATCTCTCTGATATCATGCAAGCCATGAACAATGCAGGCACCCGAGAAGCCTTTCTGCTTCGCTCTCATGCGGCGAATTACGCTTTGTTCATCAGCGGACTTTTCGCGGACAACGTAGAGATGCGCACCCGTCAACGCGGTGCCCCCGACCTTTCCTTTTACGAAGCGGTCGGTCAGATGAACTATCGGGCTGCTTCTGAGTATCGGGAGGCGAAGAAATTTAAACTTCAGTCGATCTATGAAGAAATGGCCAGCGGTTTTCGCGAGGTCCGGCTCGCTTTGAACGATCTGGCGAGCCGGCTCTTGCATCTCGACTCTCCCGCGGCTCCGATTATTGCATCGTGAACACGCTTTTCAGCGAAATTCAGCGGCTGCTCGAGCGAACGTACGCGAGCGTCGGCGTGAATCTTGAAGAGTGCCTGATCGACCGACGCCGCTGTGGCCAACTCTCCGCTCTCGCCGGAGCTCAGGCGAACGAGCTAAGCATGCTCGCGCGCACCTTCCTGCGCGCAGCTGATGGGAATCTGCGGGTCGGAATTTACTATTCCAGTTGGCTGATCGAACAGCTCGAAAAGCACGATCCGCGCTCCGGCCTGAGCGATTCGAACATCAATGCGCTTATCGCATTCGTCGAGGAGATTAACCACGCCTTGCATGCTGCCCTCCAGTTCCAACGCGGGGAGACACCCAATCGTCACGAGGTCTACGCCCGGAACCTCGAGTTGCAAGCCCAGGTGGACACCTATCTAGTCCTCTTAATTTTCGTTGCGTTCTTTCGCAGGCCCGGAAAGGTCACGCGGGCGGATCGTCGCTGGCTGCGCTTTCATATGTTTGAATCGCGACAGGGACGCTCATTTCGAGACAAGACAATTTTTGCTCGCTATGCGGAGACGACTCTCCTTGCGAAATCCTACACGCGCTATCTTGAAAGCTTGGCAACCTCTCGTCGCCTCGAGGAGATACGACTTTTTCATGCCCTTGAGTACCGATCAGAAGCGCGCACATATCCTTTCACTCGGCAAGAGGACGAGGAACCAGTAAGCCGGGCGAGTCTTGCAGCAGCACGGTAGCGGCCGACGGGGAATCTTGCCCGATTTACGCGCTAAAGTGGCGAGGCGCGCGGCCGAAGGCTGATCCGTGCAGAGAATCGCGCACCGCAGAGTGAGTTGCGATAAGACCAAGGGCTCTTTCGAGCAAAGTCTTTCCGGGTTCGCTACGATGCCATGTGGAGGCGCCGGAAGGGTGCGGCAGAGGAATAAGATCTTGAACGCCACCACCCACACGGATCTCCCAGCATGTTCCGATTACACTGGAAAGCGCGCCGAAGTGAAGAAATTGTCCGATAGCGAGCCTGCCAACCGGGAGGACGAGGCGTGGCTGAAGGAGATCAAACTCCCGGCGGAGCCAGGATGAGCATCTTTCGATTTCCTGTTTGTCGGGTATGCGGTCGCCGCCGCGTGGACTCTTTCCAGGGAAACAACGGCAAACCGCAGCGAAATAGATTCTTGCACGTGCCGTCTCTTCGTCCCAGCCGAGAGCTGACTCGAGCCATCGGAAGAGGGTCCTGCCAGCCGTCCACGCAAACGGCCGCCCGAGTTGCGGCTCCCGAGGCCCCGGAGCTTGCCCGATCAGAAGGATACGGCTCGCAATGGGCCGTCCGACCACGACCGGCTTTTGCATTGCAGGACATTTCGTGCAACAAGCCAGAGCGCTAAGATGAGCGCTCAGCGCGTTCACGACCAGCCAAAGAGAACCGAAAGCATGCGATAAACCAGATAGCCGATCGCGAGAGCCATAGCTACGGCCACGGCTAGCACAATGAGAAGCAATGCGGCCAAAAAGACCCAGTCGGAAACGGTTGATACGCGAGGACCGGCGGAATGACGTCGCAACAAACCATAGTTTCGCTGGTTCGACTTGAACCAGGCGGAGAATAAGTCACCAACACCCGGCAGCGCTCCTAAAATGGAATTAATGAGAATGTTAACCGCCATGCGGACAAGGACCACGCGGGGAACTCCCGCGCGCAGACCATGAACGAGAATCAGAGAAGAGAATGCTGCCGTGGAGGTGTCCCCCAGACCCGGAATCAACCCTATCAAAGGATCAAGACCTATCCGGTACTTGGTTCCGGGAATTGGGATCAAATCGTCAAGGATGTAGGCGAGGAGTCGGGCGGATTCATCCCGTGGGTCCGGCGCCGGCGAAAGCACCTCCATTTCGATTTCCTGCACCTTATCCTTCACAAGTCAATTGACCTCATGGCCTCGCCGCTCGCAAGCAACTTTGTTGCTTTTCCGCGAACGCTGTTCTCGCTACACGTTTCACGGTGAAGCGGATTTGCCTCGTGTTGGCTGCGGTTCTCATCGGAGGATGCGCTGCCCCGCCTCCACCCCAGATGCGTTATCTAAGCGATAGCTATGCAACATTGTATCTGGGCGAGGAAGGCGTGATCGTGACCAAGCAAACGCGAGCTGCTCAACCCCAGGAAGGGGGCTATTGGCACGGAGGTGATGTCGCCGGGAAGCCCTCAATTGTGATCGACCTCGCCCGGCAGAAGGCATTCTTTTACAAGGCCGGAGAGCTTGTCGGGATGTCTCCGATTTCCAGCGGACGCGAGGGCTATCGGACCCCGACGGGACATTTTCGCATCATTCAGAAGGAAAAGGATCATCTTTCTACTCTTTACGGGGACTACGTGGATTCCGCCGGGGGTGTTGTCGTGAGAAACGTTGGCATTATGGAAGATCCGAAGCCGGCAGGGACTTTTTTCCGCGGCGCACCCATGCCGTACTTCATGAGGATCTACGGAGGTGTCGGTATGCACGCGGGCTACCTGCCGGGCGTTCCCGATTCCCATGGATGCATCCGTTTACCGCTGCGGATGGCTCAACTCTTCTACTCCAACGCACCGTCCGGCACGCCGGTTTCCGTTATTCACTAGGCACCGCTTTGCCGAGCCTGTACTTTTCTGCGGATCGAACAAGCAACTATGCGGCGGTTTTTGGATCCGTCGTGTAACTCATTTCGTACGAAAACAGCTCGGAGGGTTCGAAAAACCTTTCAAGTTCGATCTCCGCATTCTCCACCGAATCCGACGCGTGGACGATGTTTATCATCACATCAACGCCCAGGTCGCCGCGCACGGTTCCCTTTTCAGCCTTTCTCGAGTCGGTAGGGCCAATAATTTCCCGCACCCTATCGACCGCATCATCTCCGGCCAGAGCCAGAGCAATCACGGGCGTGGACTGCATGAAAGCTTCCAGTTGAGGAAAGAAGGATTTATCTAGGAGGTGAGCATAGTGATCTTTCAAGACCTCGGGTGAAGCGCCGGACATCTTGCAGCCGCGAATCTGAAATCCATGATCTTCGAAGCGCTTGATCACTTCACCCACTTTTCTTCCCGCGACACAATCCGGCTTCAAGAGAATGAGGGAGGTTTCCATCGTGCCCAAATTCTAGTATGCTCCGACCGTCCGGGGAAGAAAATCTACCGGTTAAATTTCTCTCTTACAGAGCATACCTCCAGACCGCAATGGTATGGCATGCAGAGCCTGCCAAAATGAACAAGTGCCAGATGAAATGCATGTGAGTCTTTTTCGCCGCGTAGAAGGCGACGCCAACCGAATAGGCTATGCCACCAGCGAGAACCCAAAGGAATCCGTGCCAACTCGCATTCTCAATGAAAGGTCGTATCCAGAAAATCCCCAACCATCCCATCCCCAAGTACATCAGATTCGACAGGCGCCGGTAGTGGATGCCGCCTGCCAGTTTAAAGGTAATTCCTAGCGCGGCCGCGACCCACTCAATGGCTGCAAGCGTATAGCCGCCGCTGACTGCAAGGGGACCCAGGGCGAAAGGCGTGTAGGTGCCTGCGATCAAAATGAAGATCGCAGAATGGTCAAGAATCCGGACAACGCACTTGATGCCTCCTGGTGGCACGGCGTGGTAAACGGTTGAAACCAGATAAAGGGTCGTAAGGGATCCTAAGAAGATGGCGGCGCTGGCGATGGCCCACGGCTGCGCACTCTCCTTCGCCTTCAGCATCAAGAAGGGAGATACTCCGAGGAAAACGACAAGTCCCACCGCAGCCGAGAGCGTGTTCGCCACCTCCTCGCTTCGCGTATATATCGCCTCGCGAGGTGTTTCCGGGGCAACCATGCGGCGGCCAGAATACGGGACGCACTTGCGCTGGCAAGGTTACCCTGAAGAGGCTAAGAAAAACTGTTTTGCTCCAGCGGGCCAACCGTCGGGGGCGCGAGCTACTTTCGCTTCAGTTCTTCACGCGGGAGCGGGGCATTCGAAGAAAGGTGCTCGATGCGACGAATCTTCCGAAGGACGGTCTGATTTGGGTGCACCGGCGACCACTTCAACGGGTTGGGAAGGATAGCCGCCAGGGCAATCATCTGGCTTCGTGTGAGCTGGTCGGGATCTTTACCAAAATAGTGGTCCGCGGCTGCGCCGATCCCATAGATGCCGGGTCCAAATTCGATATGGTTCAGATACAGCTCCAAAATGCGCTGTTTGCTCATAAAGAGCTCCATCCAAATTGTATAATAAGCTTCGAGTGCTTTTCGGAGGTACGAACGGCCCTGCCAAAGAAATACTGAGCGGGCGCATTGCATAGTAATGGTGGAAACTCCCCGGGCCTCACCGTCTTGTGCTTCATCGATGGCTTCTAGAATTCGAGGGATATCGAATCCTTGGTGAACAAAAAAGGCCTGGTCTTCTGAGGCCCAGATGTAGTGGATCAGGCTTTCTGGAGCCTCCTTGAGCGGCACCCAGTGAACGGGAGCTTTCTGAAGACTCTGGCCTTTCGTCCACGCTTGGAGCCAACGCTGCGCACGCATGGGGATAAAGGGAGGGTTCCAGACAGCAGCCAACGCCACTTGCGCCGGCGGAATCAAGAAAATGACGAGAACCGCGGCGAGCAATAATACTGCGACGCTACGTAGCTTGGATCTTTTCGAAGCCACCAAGAACGGCATTCTCGCGCCGAATTTTCGCTTGAAAAGCCCCGAAATAGAGCGGAGAGCCCATCCAGACGTTCTTCGAGCGTTTCGCTCTTACTGTGTGACCGAGCGGCGCGCCCGACCTCGCCGGCTACCGCGATCTGGCGACGAGAACCGGGCGCGCCCAATGGTACAAACGACGCCGATGTATCTTTTCTTAACGGCAGGTGGGACCGCCTCCGAAGGCAAAACCAATCTGAAAGGCCGGGAGCGGAAAATAAACCGGCGCCCGCACGTAACGAGCAGGTCTGTGATAGCGCACACGTCTGTGATGGCGCACTGGCCGGTAATAGCCATAGTCCTGGCCGCCACGGTAGTACTTTTGATGCGACCTTTGGCGTTTTCTGCCGTCTCCAGCTTCCGCTGAAGTCGTAAACAACGCAAAGGCGCCTACAATCGCCGCCACCAAAAGTGTGAGTGAACGCGCTTTCATACATTGCTCAAGACGCGTCTTCGGGAGGTTTATTCGAAGAAATACGCGATCGACTTCGTTTCGCGTTCGACCCAACGCGATGTGAAGCTCAAAAATCTTCTTTGACCAATGCTAAGCGATAGCTTCGAGCAGCCGTTGCTGTAGTTCCGTAATCGGAATACGCTCTTGTTTCATGCTGTCCCGATGGCGCAGCGTGACGGTGCCTTTGTTTTGCGGACCGTTCTCCCCGAGAGTGTCGAAATCTACGGTGACTCCGAACGGCGTGCCAGCCTCGTCCTGACGCCGATAACGGCGACCGATGGCACCGGCTTCGTCATAGAAGACAGCCATATGGGGACGCAATTTGCTCGCGATCTCTCTGGCTTTCGCGACGAGCTCCGGACGGTTCTTCAACAGCGGAAAAACGCCGCATTTTACCGGAGCCATACGAGGATGGAGGTGCAGAACCGTTCGGGTTTCGCTCTGGCCGTTTTCGGCCGTGACGATCTCTTCGTCAAACGCCTCGCAGAGAATTGCCAGCGATGTGCGATCAACGCCTGCGCTCGGTTCGACAACGTGCGGAACAAACCTTGTCTTAGTTCCCTCGTCGAAATACTCGAGGGGTTTGCCACTGTGTTCGATGTGGCGAGAGAGGTCGTAATCGGTGCGATACGCGATGCCCTCAAGTTCGCTCATGCCGAAGGGAAACTCGTATTCGAGGTCGTAAGTCTTTTTCGAATAGAAAGCGCGCTCGGCATCCGGCATGTCGTGCACGTGAATCTTCGCGCGGGGGATGCCGACGTCCTCATAAAACCTCAAGCGCTCTTCCAACCAGTAGTCGGTCAGGCGCAGTCCCTCGTCCGCGCGGCAAAAGTACTCGATTTCCATCTGTTCGAACTCGCGGGAGCGGAATGTATAATTTCTCGGATTGATTTCGTTGCGGAAAGCCTTTCCGATCTGAGCGATGCCGAAAGGAAGCTTTTGCCGGCAGGTTTCCAGAATATTCTTGAATTGAACAAAGATGGCCTGAGCCGTTTCGGGCCGGAGATAAACGAGATTCTCATCACTCTCGATGGGACCGGCGAAGCTCTTGAACATCAGGTTAAAATCTCGGGGTTCAGTAAGATCACGGCTTCCGCAATTTGGGCAGTATCTCGCGCCTTCTTTCATGGGCAATTGATCAGCGCGGTGACGCGACTTGCAAGAGCGACAGTCCACCAGCGGATCGCTGAAGGTCTCTTCGTGACCGCTGGCCTTCCAGACGGCGCGGTTCATGATAATTGAACCATCCATGCCGACCATGTCTTCGCGCTCGCGGACGTGGCGACGCCACCAGAAATCCTTGAGATTGCGTTTGAGCTCGACTCCCAAGGGACCGTAGTCCCAAAAGCCGTTGAGCCCGCCGTAAATTTCAGAGGACTGGAAGATAAAGCCTCTGCGTTTACACAGACTGACGATTTTTTCCATGCGTTGGAGCGCGGGGTCTTTCGACATAAACCACCTCAGCTAACCATAGTGGAGAACAAGAACACAGCAGGAACTTCCCCTCGATCTTCCAGCTTATGTGTGAAGTTCGGCGTCGGCCGGGCACACGTTCCGAGACTCGCGCTCATGTGCGCGTTCGTTCGAGCTCCCGGAAACCCCCGAGGAGAATGCGCGCAGTGATTTGCGGTTCTGCGTTGGCGGCACCTAAGCGGCCGACGTCGCGCTTCAACGCGGTCCTCGCGACGCGTCCCCCATTGCCTTAAGCCGCAGGCTTGACCTTGATGCCTTTGCGCGCCGGGAGAGCTGCGACGATTTTCTCCACCGCTGTCTCGGCGGTTATTCCGTATTTCTTTCGCAGGATGGGAACGCTGCCGTGTTCGATAAACTGATCGGGCCAGCCGACCCGCACGACGGGAGTTGTAATTTGCTGCTCCAGAAGGTGTTCCATCACGGCGCAGCCGAACCCGTTGTGAAACACATGGTCTTCCATGGTACAGATCACCTCGCAACCTCGCGCGAAGAACTCGATCGTGGTGGCGTCAAGCGGCTTGATCCAGCGGGCGTTGATGACCGCAGTCGAGATTCCCTGTTCTTCCAAAGTTGCAGCGGCTTCGACCGCCAGCTCTACCATAGTGCCAAGAGCGATAATCGCCACATGGGAGCCATGCCGGAGAACTTCAGCCTTGCCGATTTCGAGGATAGTCGGCCGTTCTTTAGGTTCTGCGCCTGTGCCAATTCCCCGGGGATAACGAATCGCGATTGGTCCGGAATGGTAATTGGCTATCGTCCAAAGCATGTCGCAGAATTCATCCTCATCTTTGGGCTGCATATGGACGATACCTGGAACCGGGCGGAGGTATCCAATATCGAATAAACCGTGGTGAGTCGGGCCGTCATCACCGGACAAACCAGCGCGGTCCATGCATAAGGCAACGTTGAGGTTCTGCAAGGCGATATCATGGATGATCATGTCATAGGCGCGCTGAAGAAAAGTGGAGTAGATCGCCAGGAAAGGTTTCATACCTCCCACAGCGAGGCCGCAGGCAAAGAGAGCTGCATGCTCTTCGGCGATTCCCACATCGAAGCATCGGTTCGGATGACGCTTCATAAACTTGACTAAGCCGGTGCCGCTCGGCATTGCGGCGGTGATCGCCACGATTTTGTTGTTGTGGTCCGCAAAATCCGCAAGCTTCTTGCCAAAAAGTTCCGAGTAGGTCGGCTTTGCGGAAGCAACCGTTTCGCCGGTGCCTCGATGGAATTTGCCGAGGCCGTGAAATTTGTCCGGCTTTTCCAAAGCTGGCGGAAACCCTTTCCCCTTCTTCGTGAGAATATGCAGAATGACGGGTTCGTGCTGCGTTTTCAGAAATTCGAAGGTCCGGATCAGGAGCGGAATGTCATGGCCATCGATCGGCCCGTAGTAGCGCAGCCCGAGGTCTTCAAAGATCACGCTTGGAGCCAGGAGGTTTTTGACGCCGGCTTCGACTTTATGGGCAAAGTGGCGAGCCTGCTTGCCGGCGAGCCATTCGACGAATTGGCCGGCCTTCTCATGCAAATGGGCGAAAGCTGGGTTGGCAACGATGCGGTTAAGATACTCGGCGACAGCGCCGACATTCTTGGCGATCGACCATTCGTTATCGTTGAGGACGACGATAAGGCGCCGTGTGGTGGCGGCGAGATTGTTGAGTCCTTCGAAACTTACCCCGCACGTGAAAGCGGCATCGCCCGCGACGCAAACGACATGTTCATCGCCGTGAAGCATGTCGCGCGCTGCAGCCATCCCAAGCGCCGCAGAAAGCGCGGTGCCAGCATGTCCGGCGCCATAACAATCATGCTTGCTTTCGGTGCGGAGCAAGAAGCCGTTGAGACCTTGGTATTGGCGGATGGTTGAGAAACGTTCGCGCCGGCCTGTGAGAAGCTTATGAACGTAGCCTTGATGGCTGACGTCGAAGACGAATTTATCCTTCGGTGTGTTGAAAACCCGGTGGAGGGCGATGGTTAACTCAACAACCCCCAAGTTCGGTCCCAAATGACCCCCTGTCTGGGAAAGGACGTGAATCAATTCGGCGCGCACCTCTTCAGCCAGGCGCGGCAGGTCCTCTTCTTCGATTGCTTTTACATCCGCCGGCGAGTTAATCGTCGGCAGAATCGCTTTAGGTGGATTCATCGGCAGCTAAAGGAAAGTCCTCCAGCTTGGTCTGGCCGGAGGCGGTTTTCGAGATAATTTGAATTTTTTTGGCGGCGGCGTCTAGTTTTTCCTGACATGAGCTCGCGAGCTTTACGCCCTCTTCGTAGCTGGTAATCAGTTCTTCCAGTGAGAGTCGGCCGCCTTCCATTTCCCCAACCAGGGATTCCAACCTCGCAAGCGCCTGCTCGATAGAGAGTGCCTCAGCAGAAACGGTATTCTTTTCGCTCATGAACTAGCCATGCTCGAGTTGCTCCAGCGGAGCTCGCGAAAGATGAGGCGACTAATTGGACGCGAACGTCGGCTGATTCCATTAGGTGAGGGTGTGCTTGGTGATGTTTAACTCCTTAAGACGACGATGCAGGGTGCGGCGGCTTATCCCCAGGATTTTGGCCGCTTCTGTTCGGTTACCGCCGCTCTGCTCAAGGGCACGGAAAATAAGGTTGCGCTCTGTCTGTTGCAAATTTAATCCTTGGGTCTCCTGGGGCTGGCTTTCCTGCATGGGGACGGGCTGGCGCAGGCCGGCAGGAAGATCACGCACGCCAATTCTGGGAGTGCTGCACATCACGACGGCATGCTCGATAGCGGCGCGCAATTCCCGGACGTTTCCGGGCCAGCTGTATGCGAGGATGCAGGCCATGGCTTCGGGTGCAAGATCGCGAAGCGGTTTCCCGTTTTCCCTGGCAGATTCTTTGAGGAAGGCCTGAACAAGGAGGGGTATATCCTCCCTCCGGCTGCGCAGCGGGGGCATTGTGATAGGGACGACATTCAGGCGAAAGTAAAGATCGTCCCTGAACTTTCCCTCGGCCACGAGCGTGGAGAGATCCTTATTGGTCGCGGCGACGAGGCGGACGTCTGCGCGCAACGTCTGGTTGCCGCCCACTCGTTCGAAGGTACGCTCACCGAGCACACGAAGAATTTTTACCTGCGTGTTTTCGTCGAGCTCACCGATCTCATCGAGGAACAGAGTTCCTCCCGAAGCCTGCTCGAAGCGGCCTATCCGCCGCTCGAAGGCGCCGGTGAATGCGCCACGCTCATGCCCGAAAAGCTCGCTCTCGAGGAGTTGAGGAGAAAACGCTTTGCAATGCACCGCGATGAGCTTTTTCGAGGCGCGCGTACTGAGCGCGTGAATGGCGTGGGCAGCGAGTTCTTTTCCCGTCCCCGTCTCACCTTGGAGGAGCACCGTGGCGCGCGAAGGAGCAACCTGCTTGATCGTCTCGAAAACTTCGACCATCACAGACGATTGGCCGATCATGCTTTCCAGGCCTACTCGACGGCTGACCTGCTGCCGAAGCTCTGCATTTTCTCGCCGAGTGTCACGTTCACGTAAGGCACGCTGGATGAGCATCTCAAGACGGTCGATGTTAACTGGCTTTGTCACGAAATCGTAAGCCCCCCGCTTCATCGCCTCGACCGCTGTATCGACAGAGCCGTAAGCCGTCATCATGATGCAAATTGGAGGCTTGGCCAGCTTGAGCGCCTTCTCCATCAACTCCATCCCGTTCTCAGCGCCAAGACGTAAATCGGTGATCGCTACATCGACGGGATCGGTCTCTAGTACCGCCAAAGCGCCTGCAATGTCCCCAGCAACGTAAACTTCATAGTGATCTTCCAAGGCATCGCGCAGACCGTCGCGAGTGTTCTTCTCGTCGTCCACCACTAGCAGGGTATGGGGAAGCGCCATTTTGTCGCAAACCGATAAACCTTCGGCCGCGGAAATCAAGGGGCAAACTAGCTTGCCGAAGTCGCGATTTTCGTCTTTGACTGCGTCAGGAAGGCGCGTAAGGCGGTGTGCTCGGGTGTTTGGAGCTCCGGATCTTCGGCGAAGAGGGAAGTTGCTTGAACGGCAGTCTCCTTCATCAAATCGGCGTCGCGGAAGAGGTCCCCGAGCTTGAGCGGAGGCAGTCCGCTTTGCGCGGTGCCCAGCAGGTCGCCAGGACCGCGCATCCGGAAATCGGCCTCGGCGATTTCAAATCCGTTCGAGGTTTTCTCGAGGATACTGAGCTTTTCCCGAGAACTCTCCTCGGCCTTCGGATCATGAACGAGGATGCAGTAGGATTTGTGAACCCCTCTTCCGATGCGCCCGCGCATTTGGTGCAGCTGTGCGAGGCCGAAACGCTCCGCATTTTCCACAATCATGACGTTTGCGTTAGGGACATCGACGCCCACTTCAATGACGGTCGTCGTGATGAGCGCGGCGATTTCTCCGCTCCGGAATTTCGCGACGGTCTCTTCTTTTTCTGGCGGGGGCATGCGGCCGTGAAGAAGTCCAGCGCGATGTGGAGCAAGGAGTTGTTTCCATTTTTCGAATTCGGCTGTCGCCGACTTCGCCGCGATCTTGTCAGAGTCATCCACCAGGGGGTAGACGATGTACGCCTGTTGCCCTTGATGCAGTTGTTTGCGAAGAAAAGCGATGATCTCAGGCAATGCTTTTTTTTCTCTGATCGCGGTGAGCACGCTGCCGCGGTTGGCGGGTCTTTCGCGAAGGGTGGAAACCTCGAGGTCTCCATAGAGGGTTTGGGTGAGAGTTCGCGGAATCGGCGTAGCCGTCATGACCAGCACATCCGGAGCATCTCCGCGCGCTATCAAGCGCGCCCGCTGCAAAACGCCAAACTTGTGCTGTTCGTCGATGACGACCAAACCAAAATTCTCGAATTCGCTCGAATCGTATAGAAGCGCGTGCGTGCCGATGATGAGTTGCGGAGCGCAATTGCCGGTCGGGGTCGCGTGCGCTTCACTTGTATCTTGTTGCCGACTCTGAAACCATATCCACGGATACTCTTCACCGCCGTTGACGAGGCCTGTATCCCATGGGTTTCGAATAACGTAGCAAAACTTCTCCTGTAGATCCTGCTCGGATCGGATTAGACGATCGAAGGATTCCTTCTCCCAAACCGGACCCTTGGTTCTTTCCGATCTGTTGATTTCATGAGCCGTAAAGGACTTGAGGCTATCGAGAATCTCGGTGAGCGGAAAGAAAAGGGCCGCGCCCTCCTGATCCTGATCTTTGATTGCCGGCTCGATTAAGAGATGTACGTGATCCGGCATCACGCAGGCGGCATAAAGCTCAAAGCGTATTCGTTGATGCAGGATCGCCCTAAGAACTAGATGCCGACTTGCGGGTGAAAGCTGAGCTCGCTCTCGCGTGGCGAAGGTGATCAGGTATTTGGCCCACGGACGCTTGAAATGTGGCAAATTGCGTTTCGCGTAGCGGATCGTTTGGGGAGCATACGCGTCTCGCGTGTGCTGTTCGGCGTTCCGCCGAACAGGAGTTTCCGGCGAAACGCTCCGGCCGCTGCCGGACGGGGACGCGTGCGCTCCCCCATCCTGCGCGTTTGCGAAAAGCGGGAGCGGTGCGGTATCCTCGTTGCGAGAGGCGGTGCGCAGCGCAATCGAAATTCCCAAGGGTTCGAGAAGTCGCTTGAAATTCAGGTAATGTTGCTCTGCCAGGATCTGCGTGGGGGCCATTAAGGCGGACCGCCAACCTGCTTCAGCGGCCAGGAGCATCGCTGCGAGGGCGACCAGCGTCTTGCCGGACCCGACATCGCCTTGCAGAAGGCGATTCATCCGGCGTGGCGCGGCAAGGTCTCGACGGATCTCGGCGATCACCTCGGTCTGCGATGGCGTTAAGGAATACGGAAGCGTTTGCAGAAGGCTTTCGAAGAGGCGTCCCTGCACGGCTTTCGCAGCGCCCGGTAGCCGCAGCCATTCCGTGCGTCGCGCTTGAATCACGAGCTGAATGGCAAAGAATTCCTCCCGAACCAAATCGCGTCGCGCGAGTTCGAGCTGTTCGAAAGTGGGTGGAAAATGGATATCGCGCACCGACTGCGACGTGGATGAGGTCAACAGATGAGGAACCGCATCGAGATCAGCTTGAGTGAGCGCTTGGAAAATCAACCTTCTCAGCAGCCGCGGGGATACGCCATCGCCGGCGGGATGCACTGGCGCGATTCGATTCATATGGATGGAGATCTCCTCATCCTCTTCCACGATTTCAAACTCGGGATGGTCAATGACGATCTGTCGGCCTCGCTTCTTCGGACGGCCGAAGACGACGAGGTGATGGCCGACAGCGATCATTTTCTGAATGTAGGGCATGTTGAACCAGCGACATGTCAACGGCTGGCTGAAGACCCCGCCGGACTCGTTTTCCAACGTCATCTCAAACATTCGCCGCCAGCCACCGATGCGCTTAAGGGAAGTTTTGGTGACAAGACCGAAAAGACACGCCGGATGCTCCATCTCGCCATCGGGGAAGCGGTCAAATCTTCTCCGATCTTCGTATCTGCTTGGATAGTGTTTGATGAGATCACCGAGCGTGGAAAGCCCCAGACGGGCAAGTGGGACCAACCGGTTGCGCGGGATCCACTCGACATCACCAAGCTGTGTCTCAGGCGACAGCAGGAGAGAATTCATCTAAAGCAATTTGACCAGTAGTGCGGCCAGAGTGTGGCAGCGTCGAACTGTTGTTTTTCACGTTGGAACCCCGTCGGAGGTTTGCAGAGGTTGGCGACCACTCATGCATCGGCAACCTCGGGAGGAGTTCGCTTCGCGTTGCCGGAAATATTCGCGTCCGTTGAGCAAAACTCCTTTTTTTAGGTCTGGCAAGCTGCGGAACGAAGGGCAACGATCTGCATCTGTGCCTGCACGTATCCATTGAACTCATCGCGCTCCACAGTGAAGGCGATGTCCCACGGGGGTTGAGGAAGGCTTTCTTCTGCGCCCCGGAATAAAATGCCATGCACAAACCGATTCCCAGCGCGAAAATCCAGCCGGAGATGTTTCTCGTTGAGCACGCGCGGCGTCGCCGCTGGCGTGACCATTCGGGCGGCAAAAATGGGTTGCGAATTTCCCATGCCGTAAGGCTCAAGGAACTGCTGCATTTCGACAACCGAGTGCGAGATGTCTGCAACCGACAGCTCGGCATCGACTCGCAATTTGGGCGTGAGAATCTCGACATTCACTCTTTCGCGTGCGGAAATCTCAAACGCCCGGCGGAACTCTTCAAATCGATCTTGGTGAACGGTAACACCGGCAGCCATTTCATGCCCGCCGAACTTTTCCAAATGGCAAGCGCATTGCCGTAGCGTGTCGACCAGCGAGAGTCCTTCGATGCTGCGTCCGCTGCCCTTGCCGAGACCGCTCTCGTCAAAGCCGACCAGCAACGTGGGTCGATGATGTCTTTGCATGATCCGGGCAGCGACGATCCCCAGCACTCCGTGATGCCATTCAGCGCGTCCAGCCACAATGCTGGCATGGTTTTGTGGATCGTAGTATCGCTCAACCCATCGCTCGACGTCGGCGATGAGTGCACGTTCAACGCTTTGGCGTTCAGAATTTTGACGATCCAGGCTTTCGGCCAGTTGCTTTGCTTCCGCAGGATCATCGCACAAGAGCAACCGAAGCGACTCGAGGGCTGTGCCGAGTCGTCCAGCGGCATTGATGCGGGGTGCCAAACGAAAGCCCACGTCGCTTCCGCGGATTGGAGGGCGCACATGGGCGACCGTCATCAATGCGGCAAGTCCCGGCCAACGAGTTTTCGCAAGTTGCTGAAGCCCGCGATGGACGAAGATGCGGTTCTCACCGATAAGCGGCACAAGATCAGCAAGTGTCGCGAGCGCCACGATATCCAGATATTCCTTGAGGTCGATTCGGGGTTCGCGTGCCTGCTTCAGCAGGGAGTGAATCACTTTGAAGGCAACGCCGGCACTGCAAAGGTAGTGAAAACCATCGCTTGTTTTGGGATTTACCAGCGCTGCGCAGTCAGGACGGGCGCCGGAAATTTCGTGGTGGTCGAGAATGATAACATCAGCGCCACGCTTGCGGATATTTGTGACTTCCGAGGCGGAATTGGTTCCACAGTCCACCGCGATGAGAAGTTTGGGCGACTGCTCCGCGAAGCAGCGTTCAACGGCCGGCGCACTCAAGCCATAACCTTCCTGAGCACGCAGCGGTAGGAAGCAGGTCACCTTCCCACCGACAATCGTCAGGTACGTTGCAGCAGTGCCAGGGAGGCGACCCCATCCACATCGTAGTCGCCATAAAGAACAATCCCTTCACCAGTTTGGATCGCGTGCCGGATACGATCGGTGGCCTTCTCCATTTCAGGAAGGAGGAAGGGATCTGCCAGCCTTCTTAGCCGGGGCTCAAGAAATGCCGTGGCTGCCTCGAGTTCGCTGAACCCGTTACGAATCAGGATTCGCGCGAGAAACGGCGGAATATTTAGCTCGCTGCTGAGACGGTTGATGGCGAAATCTCCGTCGGAGGAGGGAAAGATCCATCGCCGCTCCATTGTCCTTTCTCTACGATCTGCTCAGCCGGATAGCAACTTATCTCGCCGAGTTTCGCGCGACCTCCAACAACACCTCGGAGAGCTTCTAAGTGACGTCACCGCCGGAGAAACTCGAAGACCTTGCTTTGCGACCTGAACAATTCTACTCGAAGATACCCGTCTCCATTCCGCGCCGGATATTCAGGGCGAGTCCCTTAGCCTTATCGAAGCTCGCATTGTGCGCGACAATAATGATGGCAAGAGTTTTCTTGTTGTCGACCTTCCGGCAATACACCGCGAGGTTGTACTCCTCATTGACAAGCGCAACGTCGTCGGAGCGCTTCATGATTTTTCCTTGGACCTCGCTTGCAACCGCCGCATACGCCCTTTTCAAAGAATCTTCTTTGCTCATATTAACCGCCAAAACCGAATAGAAGAGCGACGGTGGAGCTGCGTTGATGCCGGCGACGTCCCAAAGAAGCAGCGATATGACAACGGCGAATGATGCTCTCATCCAGTTGGGGGTCGTTCTCGTGAGCATAGAAGGTTCAGAAGCATCGAGCCATGGCCTCAATCTCGAAAATTCGCTTTCCGCTGGCAAGTCTTATCGCAAAACCTAACAGCAAGCTTGAAAAAGCTCACGACGATGTGCGGCCCCGGCATTGGCAGAGAGCGATCTGAGTCTGAGCGGGTAGGCAATCACCGAGAACGATCAGAGTTTAGGACGTTGATCATCTCGGTAGCGAGCCGAGGTCCCTCCCCACGTTCTTCGTGTTTAAAGTAAACGAACGCTTCGCTCCAGTTGCCGTCGTTCGAACGCAAGAATTCCGACCAGCGGGCAATGTCGGTTGCCGTGTAGTCTTCGCGGCGCAAGCGCAGATAGCCGAAGCCCGCTGTCGCTACAGTGGGCGTAGTGAGCTTTTCGCTTTCAGCGAGGCAGAGGGCCGCATTATGCGCGCCAAGGCTTTCGAAAATCTCTTTCTCGAACCAGGAATCGTGGCGAAACTCGAACGCGGCACGGAGCCCGCGGGGCAGCTCATTCAGGAAAGCGTTCAAGATCTGCGCGTCTTTCTTGAAGGAAGGGGGCAATTGGAAAAGCAGCGGGCCGAGCTTGTTATCCAAGCCTTGGATGACCCCGAAGAAGTACTTCAGAGCTTCGGCGCAGTTTCGCAGTTGGGCAAAGTGGGTGACGCGTTGCGGCGCTTTCAAACTGAAGGCGAACTGTTCTGGAGTCAGCTCGTACCAGCTCTCAATGGTCTTGCCGCTTGGCGTCCTGCGAAAGGTGTAGTTGATCTCCGTCGTGGGAAATCGCTCCGCGTAAAATGGCAGCATTTTGGAGGCTGGTAGCTTTTCGGGATAAAAGACTCCTCTCCATTCGGGGTACTGAAAACCTGAGGTCCCAATCCAGAACTTCATCCTCTCATGATACCACGACCCGCAGTGACGCAGCCTCTTTTGTTGAAGTGTCCGCAAGCCGGCGACTTCACAGCTTGCCGGTCGAGAAATCGTAGTCTAGGGATGAGCCGATTGCACGGAGGCACGGATGACCCCTTTTGAACAGACCAATCACTACATTCTTGAGGCCTCTCGAACGATGGAACTTGGCGCGCGGGTTGAGCGCCTCCTGCTCACGCCTGAAGGGGAACATCACGTTACCGTTCCCATTGAGCGGGACAATGGAGAATTGGCGGTGTTCGCCGGCTATCGCATCCAGCACAATTCCGCGCGCGGCCCGATGAAGGGAGGCCTGCGCTTTCACCCTGCCGTCGATGCGGACGAAGTGCGCGCTCTGGCATCGCTGATGACTTGGAAAACGGCGCTCGTGAATGTCCCCTTCGGGGGTGCCAAAGGCGGCATCGCGGTGGATCCCACGGAGCTTTCCTCAGGCGAGATAGAGCGAATGACTCGCAAATTCGTTCAGCGCCTCGGAGCGGAAATCGGGCCCCAAAGAGATATCCCGGCGCCGGACGTTAATACGAACGCTCAGGTGATGGCGTGGGTCATGGACGAATACTCGAGGATCCACGGCTTCTCGCCTGCGGCGGTCACCGGCAAGCCCCTCGACCTCCATGGTAGCGAAGGCCGTGAGGCTGCGACCGGACGTGGGGTCGTTCTTGTTGCTGAAAAGTTTTTAAAAGACTGCGGCTCAACGCTTGAAGGTGCTCAAATCGCCATCCAAGGCTTCGGCAACGTCGGCTGGTTCGTTGCGATGATTGCGCATCGGTTCGGCGCAAAGATCGTTGCGGTGAGCGATGCCTCGGGCGGAATCGAATGCCCCAGAGGTCTTGACATATCCGGGTTGGCGGATTTCGCGCGCTTGCGCCGCCCACTTGCGCAATATGATGCCGACCAGGTCTCGCACATTGCTAATGAGGAGGTCCTCGTGATGCGGGCGGACATCCTTGTTCCTGCGGCGCTCGGCGGCGTGCTCACGCCCGATATTGCCCAGAATGTGCAGGCGAAGGCCATTATCGAGGCCGCCAACGCGCCCACTGATCCCGAGGCCGATGAAATCCTGAATCAACGAGGAATTCCGGTCATCCCTGACATTCTCGCCAACGCGGGAGGGGTTACCGTGAGTTATTTTGAATGGGCGCAGAATATCCAATGTCTGCGGTGGACTGAGGAAGAGGTCAATAACCGGCTCAAGCACATCATGACCAGTAGCTACGCCACCGTGCGGAAGTTGAAGAAGCAGCGAAACCTCACTTGGCGCACCGCGGCATTTATCGTCGCCCTTGGGCGGGTCGCAAAGGCCACCGTGCTCCGAGGAGTTTGAGGGATCCCGCTCAATGAATTCGCCTCTTCATTCTGAGATGCTGAAGCGGTTTTTCTGCTTCGCCGATCTGACGTCAGGGGAAGCTCGGGAGGTGGCTGGGCTGCTTAGCACGATCGATCTCGAGAACGGAGAAACGTTGTTTCAGCAAGGAGAACCCTCCACGGCAGTGTATCTGCTCATTTCCGGGGAAGTGCAAATACAGATCGAGGGTTCGGATCGATCGCCCCGCAATTTGGTGACACTGGGGCCCGGAGCGATACTTGGCGAAATGGGTCCACTGACGAGCGAACCGCGCGGCGCCACGTGCATCGCATGTACGGATACCCACCTCGCAGCAGCTTCCTTATAGCGCGCTCAATGCGGGGCTCGAGCGTGGCGATCGGTGGGCAACCAGGTTTCTTCTGGCGACCGCGAAAGTCCTCGCCCAGCGGCTCGCAGCACTGAACAAGGAAACCATCTCGATAATGGGTCGACTCGAGAAGTCCAAATCCGAAGTTCGCGCAGAAGATGAATTGGAGCGACTTCGACGCCGCTTACTGACGGAGTGGACGTTTTGATCGCGGCATTTTACCGCGCGGACCTTCATAGCCAAGGAACGCGCGCCGTCTCGCACCTGGATCAAAGGTGCGCAATTGCTTAGCCAACGCGCAAATTCGGCGGCTAATTTCTTTCGTTCTCGGCTTTAGAACCGCCACCCTGACTGACGCATTTTTACGTTGTCTAAAAGATCGTGAAATTCTCCCCAACCTTTCGCTTGTAGTATTGCATCTTAAGAACTGGGTAATACACTGGCTGGGCAGGGGAGATCGAGCTATGTCAAAAAAATGCGGTTGGAAGAGGGGCGCCCTCTTTTTTGCGGTGGCGGGATTGGTCGGCTTCTTAATCTTGCGAAGGAAAAACAACAATCCCGATCGATCGCGAAGCAGTCAATCCCTGGGCGATCGGTTATTGAATGCTGGCTTCACTAAGGTGAACCGCTATGTCGCTTGGCATAAATTGCCGCCGTTCATTGGCATTTTCAACCTCCTCGCTCTTCGCAATCTTCTGCGGGAACGGAACTTGCATGATACTTCCGACCTTATGTCCCGGCCGAGTCCGGGCAAGTGCCCGCCGCAGGACCTGGTGACACGCCGCTCCGACGGGAAATACAACGATTTGGAGTATCCGGAAATGGGAGCCTCGGGTGAGCGCTTCGGCAGGAACGTGCCGCTCAAGTATACGTTCCCGGAACCGGAACCCGGATTGCTGGAGCCTAGCCCCCGCGAGGTGAGTCGCCGCCTGCTGGCCAGGGAAACTTTCATGCCGGCGCGCACGCTGAATCTTCTCGCCGCCTCCTGGATCCAGTTTCAAACGCACGATTGGTTCAGCCATGGCGAAGTGGCGCGAGAGAACAGCTTTCGGATCAAGCTTGCACCCGATGATCCCTTGGTGAACGAGCGCGGCTCGGATCTTATGGAAATTCCGCGCACCGCTCCGGACCCACGCCCGGATGCGGATCAGTCACGACCCCCTACTTACATTAATACCGTTTCGCATTGGTGGGACGCGTCAGCCATTTACGGAAGTCGCAAAGAAACAACTGATAGTTTGCGGCGGGCAAATTCCACGGATAAGGAGCCTTTGCCCGACGGCAAGTTGTTCCTCGAAAATAAGTGTCTCCCCCTCGATCCTGCGACACGAAGAGTACGGACAGGCCATCTAGACAACTGGTGGATCGGATTAGCTTTGTTACATACTCTTTTTGCTCGCGAGCATAATGCCGTGTGCGACCGCCTGCGCGAAGAGTTTCCAGACTGGTCCGGTGATCAGATTTTCGATAAGGCGCGTCTAATCATTTCTGCTCTTACGGCAAAAATTCACACCGTCGAGTGGACGCCCGGGATTCTCGCTCACCCCACTCTCCAGATCGCGATGAACGCCAATTGGTGGGGCGTGGCCACCGAGAGAGTGACACGTCTTCTGGGGCGCCTAAGTTCGAGCGAGGCGATCAGCGGCATCCCGGGCTCGCCAGTCGATCATCACGGTGCGCCCTTCGCCTTGACCGAGGAATTCGTGACCGTTTATCGTCTCCATTCACTGATTCCGGACGAACTTAAGATCCGCTCGCTCTCGACGGGTGCGCTCTTGAAGGGGCGTGCCCTAACCATGAAGGAGATTGCCTTTGAAAACGCTCAGAGCGTCGTGGATGACCCGAACGACCAGTCGATTCCGCCCGAGAAAAAGGTAACGATGGAAGACCTCTTTTACTCGTTCGGAATCTCGCACCCGGGAGCGATCACTCTCCACAACTTTCCGGAGTTCCTGCGGAACTTGACTGTGCCGGCCCACCCGGCGCAGGACGAAAGCATGGTGCCCGAGCGCCAACTCGACCTTGCCGCCACCGACATCCTGCGCGACCGGGAGCGCGGCGTACCGCGTTACAACCAGTTCCGGGAATTGCTCGGAAAGGAACGGCTGCGTTCATTCGACGAGTTGACGAGCAATAAGGTCTGGGCGGATGAAATTCGGGAGGTCTACAACGGAGACATCGACCGGGTGGATACGCAGGTTGGAATGCTCGCCGAGGATCTGCCCGAGGGCTTCGGCTTTAGTGATACCGCCTTTCGGGTCTTTATTTTGATGGCCTCGCGACGATTGAAAAGCGACCGCTTCTTTACGACTGATTGGACGCCGGAGACTTATACGCAAGTCGGCATCGACTGGATCAACTCCAATGACATGTCCAGCGTTATCCTAAGGCACTATCCAGATTTGGCACCGACGCTGCGTGGCGTGAGCAATGCATTCGCTCCGTGGAATCGCGTCGCCTGATGGCGGAGTTTAATCCTGAAAGAACAGATGTCACAAGGGATACCAACGGTCTCCATCGCTGATAGTATCGCTTTTAACCTTTGTCACATCGTTCCGTACTACCTGCGGGGAATTTTCACGAAGAACGAATTTTGGACTTCCTTCTGGAATAAGGTTCACCCTGATGCGCTCGCGGTAAACTTCATCCGCCGGATCCGTCAGAAATATAAGAGCAATTATTTTTATATTTACCTGCTGCGAACGAAGTCGCTGGTAATACTCGATGTGGAAGGGATCAAGCACGTGCTCGATCACTCGCCCATGCCATACGCGGCTGATCCCGACTTGAAGCGCCGGGGAATGTCTCATTTTCAGCCGAACGCCTTGACGATATCGCGTGATGCGGAATGGAAGGATCGGCGGCAATTCAATGAGGCGGTGCTAGCGTCCGACCAGCGACTTCATCCGAGTGCGGAGCAATTCCTTAGAGCGATTGATCAGGCAACGGAGCTTCTCACCGCTAATGCCGGCCAATACCTGACGTTGGGTCATTTCGATCGTCTCTTCAAGCGGATCACTTTGGAGATTATCTTTGGCCATGAGGCGCGGGATGACACCGCTCTGGCCGAACGCCTCACGGCGATGATGCGGGAAAGCAATCGCGTGTTCTTCCTTGCCAAGTCGAGAGAATTCGACCGCTTCTACGAAAGAATTCAACACTACTTGGCGACGGCACCGGCCGGAAGCCTGGCGGCCATGTGCAAGCACGCGCCTTCAACTGCGCTGACAAAAGTCGAAAATCAAATACCCCATTGGATGTTCGCGATGATGGAGACGCTGGCGACCAACACGATGCGCGCGCTGGCGTTGATCGTCTCCGATGCCAGTGTTGAACAACGGGTTCGGGAAGAGATTCGGGAACATGGTGCCCAGACGCCTGAGGGGGTCGACAAGCTTGATCTTTTGGAAGGGTGTGTTCAGGAGGCGATGCGTCTTTGGCCAACGACGCCGATGCTGATGCGGCAAACACTTCAGCGCGTGGTCCTGGGTGGCAACAGCATCGTCAGCGGCACGCAAGTCGTCATCCCCAACGGATTCGCGCATCGCGACTGGGAAACTAACCCTGATGCCGGTAACTTCCGCCCAGATTTTTGGCTGAATAAGCGCTCGGACTACCGATTCAACCATCTTAGCAACGGAACGCAGGCCTGTGCCGGCAAGAGCCTGGCGCTATTTGTCGCCAAGGCGGTTCTCGCCAATCTTCTAGTGCGCGGACGTTATATCTTGAAAAGGCCCAAGCTCAATGCGCGTAAGGCGCTGCCGTTCCAGTTCGACGATTTTCGCGCGCGTCTCGAGTACTTCCGGCCGTTTCAATCGCCCTAAGCGTCGCTCCAATCTGCCGTGAGGAACTCGGTTTACCTTACACGTTCTTGCCCGCCAAAACGATGCTGAGCAAGCAGCGAGTGAACTTTAGCAACTCACTTGTGGACTCCGACAGCTTACAGGTTGGCCTAGGACGGCGCCCTGATCCAGCATATCATTAAGTCTGAGCGTCGCTTTTCACAACCCAACTGCTAAGACGGCTTAGCGGAAGCGAAGTAGCGGAGAGCGCGAAGGCTCGGAAGAAAGAAATACGCTCCTCCTCGCATCGTGACAAATTGCGGCAGTCCAGCAATACGCTGTCGCAGCCGGCCTTCTTTCGGTAGGTTGAAATCGCTGGTGGTCGGGCAGCCGGGGATCTCTGCCCGATCGCCAAGCAGCGGATCGCTTTCGCCGGTCATACCGGAGAACTTTGTGTTGACGATCCATGCGTTCTGCAAAAACTCGAACTGGCGAAGGATGTTTGCATTTAGACAAATGAAATGTAAGCCGCTTTCGGATTCGCCCTTTGCTGAAGACGTGAGGGCTTCGGCAGGTTTTAGGCAGTCGCCGTACTCGCGGCCGCGCCGAAGGATGCGATGATAACGGACGGAGGATATCAGGTCGTCTCGGTAGCCCTTCGGTCCAAAACCGAGCATGATGCGGATTTTGCCGAAGATCCCTGTCGGTCGCACTGGAAAATCAAAATTGCGTGGATTCGTCCGGCGAATGTGCGCGCCCAAGGGGCAGCGGACGCCATCGGGATCGCGCTCGTAGGTGAATTGATTTTGACGAATCTCATGAGAGTTCCCTCCAACGCCGGGAATTGGTTTTGCCTGAAGGGGTGCCAGGGGATCGCCATCTTTCGTCCGGCCGACCATCGCCGCGGCAAGCATCTCGGCCTTGGCGACATCCCCACCTGAACGTTCAATAAGAACCCGCCAAAATGTGCGGACCTCCTGATGCAACTGTCGCATCACGAGATAGGTTCCGTTGCGGCCCACGTCCCTTTTCTCAGGAACATCCTGGGCGGGCAGCAAATCCAAGCTGCTGGCATCGACATCAATTAACGGTCGGTCTGTATATTTCCCGTATTCATTGACGTATCCGAGCAGGAACTCACCGAGGGCAACGAAATTGGTATAATCGCGCTGATAACCGAACAGCGACTGGAAGCTAAAAAAGGGGGCGTGCGAAGTGCTTACGCGTCGTTGCTGCCAATCTATCTCGGGTTGACTAATGCCATCGTGAAAGCCAAAGGGTTCAATCCCGTCGAGATTGGAGGTGTAAAGCCAGTTGGCGTCAAAAGCTTCATTCCAAACACTTCCCGTGGTGCTCTTCACGAATTCACCGAGTTTGGACTCCGCGAAAAACATTACCAGGAGATGCGGAACTTTGCCTGGACCTCCCCAAAACCATTTCGTAGGCGCGTTCTCGTCTACATCGCCTAGACGGCGCGATCGGCTTGGCTCGATCATTCCTGAGACAAACTCGTGAGAAAAGTTGTTCACGACAGCGTCGGATACGCCAAGGGCTCTGAGACCGTCTGCGGTAAAAGCGACTTGCAAAGCGTTGGTCGGTGGTGGCTTCTTCTCGACCGCATCGGTAATCGGGGCCGATAACAACCAGGATCGCGCAGCCTCGACATTCTTGACTTGGGCAAGCGCATACTGAGCTTGCTTCATTTTCCCAAAGCCAAAGCGCACCAAGCCTTGCACGTCGCCGAAATTAACTTCGCTATTCATCTATAAAAGGGCCAACCATTCCCTGGCTTCTTGATCGCTGAGAGGCGACTCCAGACCCTTTCGAATCCGAGTGTTCCGCTCCAGATCAACCGCCGTCAATCCCGGGTACGCCTTGTACCATACTTGCGTAGGTATCGTGTGGCGACGCAGAAATTCCTTGTATTTCAGCTCGTCGGCACATCCGTCGAAAATTAGCCAATTGGTTCTGGGATAGCCGATGCCGTTGCTGAAAACGACATTGAGACCAAACCCGACCTTGTTGATGAAATCATCCATATAGCTCTCGAGACTTCCATCATAGTCGCTGAAGAACGCCATTCGCTTCCTGTCGTCAAGGAACACCCATCGGGCAAAATGAATGGTCCGTATGCGAGCCAATCGACCGCGCTTGTACAAATATCGTGCAGTGTAATCCACAATCCGAAGGATGAAGATTGCCGTCCAGAGACGCACAGGGCCGGGCTTTAGGCTTCCCATCACACTGAACTGATTCGTCACATCGTGATCTTCAAGCTGCGCCAGATTGTCGGAGTGCGCCTGGTCGACGCGGAAGCAAAGCTCGGGATCCGTTTTCTCGAGGCGGCGAATACGCCAGAGGAATATCAATCCAACAGGTATAAGGATGGGAGAGGCGAGCAGAGACAAGAACGGAGGTCCGATGAAGCGCAGGCAATTGTCGATCCGCCAGGTCAGGGGTGTCGGCGCTTCTTTGGAAAGTCGAAGACGGCCGGCGGACTTCTCGGCTTCTACGAAGCGCCGTAAAGCGGCATGGACCTCTCGCGGCGACAACCCCGCGAGAGCCGCCTCATTGTTTTGCGCGTAGCCGTCCAGCGCTTCACGCAAAGCCGCCTCTTCACGAACCTGGCGAACTGTCCTGCCCAAGTAGTTCGTATATGCGGCAATTGGAAAGCGGCTGTTCCTCCTCATCCAATCGAGGGGATCGGTGTCGGACCCAAAGCCTTTGCAGCAAGAAAAGATTTCGCGCAGCCCGGGCGATGCTCGCCTCGCCACCTCCTTAAGGAAAGTATCTCGATCACCATCCAGAGTCCCTAAGAACGCCAGGTAAAGCGGATAGTCTCGCCGAGGCAGACCATGCGCCAGAACGTCATCAAGTGAATTGTCCTCAAGGATGAGAAATCGTGCGAAGTGCAGCATCGGGAATTGTCCGAAGGGCACGAGTGCGTTGTTCGCGTTCACGCGTCCAGGCGAATGATTCATCGAATCAAGCAACCGGCGAAGCTCCGCTTGACGGTGCGGAAGGATCGTCCCAAGAACCATGAAGGTCGATTGCGGAGTCATGGCACCTGCGGATTATTCGAAGGTTTCGTCTCCGGTCGGTTCGTAATGAGAAGCAACGTTCATCCTCTGCCGCAAACGCGAAAGCTCGAAATACATGCGACGTCGAGCGCGGCTTTGATTTCCCAGCGGACGGTGCTCCGGGAGGCAATGCCAGGGATTGTACGTCAGCCGTTTGGCAAATTCCATTTGGGCGGCCGAGTTGAACTTTTGCGGCGGCAGGCGCAGCGTGGCAACTGAGACACGAGGCGAAAGCCTCTCCGGCCAGAGAACAGCGGCATTCTCAATCGGCATAAGGTGCGCGTTCGTTTGCAGTTGCACACGAAAATCCAACTCCACCTCGCCTTCAAGCGCCGCCATCATCGCATCGCGTAGATAGTCGTTGGGCGGGCGAAAGGGAAGTCGCGGCACTGGGGTCCGCTTGTTCGATTTGGGCCAGACCGAGTACTGCATCGCCTGACCTTCCCCCAGCAAATAGGGGACGCAACTGAAGTAGGGTGCCTCGAACGGGCTGCTCTGCGTTTTGATCCACAGAGACTGCATAATGAAATCGAGAATATGCGACCGTTGAAAGTTGAGGAAGTAGAAGATTTGCGCGTTCTTGACGCTTTCGAGCTGTAACTGGGCGTTTGCCTTAGTATCCGGCGTGACGAAGGTGGGTGTGGAAACCCCAAACATGTCTTGCGTGAACTTCTCGTCATCCAGCAGCTTTGCTCCCGGAACTCCCATTAGTTTAATGCTGATGCTCATGAAGCCGACGTCCTCGATATCGGGGGTAATGTAAGGACCCGGCCCGGAAAAACGCACCCAGGCGCGATAGCTCTTTGGTTGCGCAAAGACACCATGTCGAAATTTTTCTGGCAGGCCATCGTGGACGATAAATTCCCCGCGCACGAGGCCATGTGTTTTCGTGTTCCCGCCTCGCTCGAAAGCACCGGGTTTCCAAAGCAGATTCATCTGCTTGGTAAAGCTGGAGACGATGGAATCGAGGTATTTCTCCTCATCAGGTATCGGCTTTTCCTCCGCGATCTTTAAGTGCTCGTTCCTTCGCTTCAAATTGATTAGCGCTGTCGTGAAGTTCGCGATTGGATCGCGCAGCACCGCATCGAAAGTGGGACGTAAAAAGGGATCGAAGCGCCGCTCGAAGAGGAGCAGGAACGTAAAGAAATCGTTCAGGCGGTCCAGGAACGCGGAACCGGTATTAGCTCGCGGCGCTGAGCGACTAGGGTTGGAACTCAAGGCATGGAATGCATTAGGGGTTCTTTACGGTTTTAACCGAAGCTCGAAGCGATCCGCGGCTCGCTTTGGATCGTAGCTTTGGAAACTCCAGGACAAAACCGATCGTGCGCTTTTTACCCCAATACACGATACCAAGGTAGAGGGCGGGCTCGATCTCCCGGATCTCGTCACGGACCTTCTTGGCGATAAAGGAAGTTTGAGAGTAATCGAGGACAATGCACTCCTTGCCGTCTAACCAGCTCTTATCCTTGTAGACATTTGCCTCGATCGCCTGGTGCCCGAAAAGAAGGATCTTATTCTTGAGAACCGCGCGACTCGGATCTTTTGCATCGCGCTCGAACACCTTCCCCTTCCAAATTTTGATGCGGATGATGTCAGCAATGATGTTGGTTATGGAAGTTCCCGGAAAGATCAGCGCGGTGCCCTTGGCCTCGCCGTCCGGGACGGGACCAGCAGTGTTTTGGCGGAACAAGTCGTCGAGTTCCGATTGATTCATTTTCTTAAGTTGAGCGACAGTCATAATGGGGAATCTTCTTTTTCGTTAGGGTTGGGAGAATGGCCGTGAGGCCGAAGTCGCGGGGGGCACGGGCCAGTGGTTCAAAGCCTCAGGACACCCCTGGCATTGATATGTTCGCGTTGTCAGCGTCTTGAACAAGTCCATGATGATAATCGTTGAAAGAGCTTCATGGTTTTCGACGACCTGCCTCTGCGCGAGTGCTCTAGTCAAATCGCTAGCAAGCAAGCCAACGAAAAGCAAGCCTTTTCATAGCCAATCTGACCTGCGCGGCGAGGCCAAATTCCTGAGTCTTAGCATGGATAAAGATGTTAGTATCGATGCTGCTAAAGCTTTAGACTCTAAATGTGAAGGGCTTCGCGATCCCAGGCTTGCTTGCAGCCATAATCTCTGCTCGGGAGACGAGTTAGGGCATTTGCCAGGATCCTGTCCGGATCGGCGCTCTCAAGCGGTCATCGGATTTGGCTCCTCGGTGAGCGCGATGGGTGATGAGCCGCGCGTCTTGAGCTCACTAAAGAACTCTGCGGTAGTGTGGTATTCGGTCCCTAGCGTGCAGACGTTTGTTGCGGCGTGAAACCCGAGGGCCCGGTAACTTTCCATTTGCGACTCACTAAACCATTGATCGCTGGTAGGTTCGTGGGGGAAGTCGGGGTGCGCAGCGGCGTAGTGGGCCACATCGGCTGGTTCTTCCCCACAGAGTGTAGGTTTGACATAAAGCAGAGCACCATCAGTGCCGGGGCCGTCGCGCTGCGAATACCGGATAGTTCCGAGGGCATAATAGCTAGGCTGCGCGCCCTCCTTTTTTGGTGAGACAGTATGGATATCAATGGAAATACCGAGATCGATGCGAATCTTTCTGATGGCGTTTCCAAGGTCTTCGAAGACGTAGTCCGAATCGCAACCAGCATCGACGACCATGATGGAGCGGCAGCGACGGAGAACCATTTCATAAAGTCCCAGGTTATCGAAGTGGCCGCCGTCCGAAAGGTTGACGTAGGGGTAGGATTCGTTGGTAGTGCCGAGTGCCTCGTTGAAGAGCGGCAGTGCTGCGTGAGCCGGGCCCGAGCACTGCCAGGTCTGCGCACCATGCCGCCCCGGATTGCCCAGCCACCAGCCAAGTCGGAGATTGAAGAGGGTCATGAGAAAGGCCACAAGCGGCGAGGCATTATAACCGTGGTTGGGATTGGCGAGAGCTCCGGAAATTGCCAGCGCTGTCCCGAGGGTGATGCCATCGCCGAATCGTGTCGAGGGCCGATAACCCAGCACCCAGCTGCCGCAGTGGAGCCGGCTGACGCTGAACGGCGCGCACATTCTTTCCTGCCACCCGAGTTGGCCGCCTTTGACGAGATTGACGGCAAGATTGATCACGTGAAACGGGCGCCCCGGCTTCAGCTCGCAAACGCTGAAGTTATCATCCGGATCGAATCCGGTGAACCAATGCGGTTTTCGACTGGTGCGCGATGCACCGAGAAAGGCGCGGATAAGCCGGTTGCGAAAAAGGGCGTGCAGGGAAAATTTGTTGACGTTGACAAAGTAGCCCATGATGACACCAAGGGAGGCAAGGCCCGCGAGAACCCAGAGGAGCTTGAAAAATTGACGGTGGGTTGCGGCGTCCCAGAGATAGCCCGGGCGGGCCATGAGCCCACCTGGGGGATCAAGGAACCAGGAAAGGGCACAGGAAAGTAGCACAAGAAACGCCAGAGCGGCTGCGGCGAGAATCCGATTACCCGCCGCGAAGGGGTTGTAGCGCGAGAGGGCTTCTGTGCGCGTGCTCGCACCCAGGATCGCGGTGACGAGGCCGAGCGCCCCTCCGCAGGCGGCGAGCAACAATTTCCAGAGAGCGCCTAATTCGATTTGCGCTACCGCCGTGGGGGCCCAGAGGACCAGTGCGTGGAGCGCCGCCCATACGACACTTCCTATGCCTAGCCAAGCGAT
Source organism: uncultured Verrucomicrobiae bacterium (assembly GCA_963744345.1). Lineage (GTDB taxonomy): Bacteria > Verrucomicrobiota > Verrucomicrobiia > Chthoniobacterales > Terrimicrobiaceae > DASTFP01. The sequence goes on along the minus strand of CAVUTD010000029.1, from coordinate 149,153 downwards.
CGCCCGGCCCCACCATTCACGATCTTCATCGCTGGTGAACCAGCTCGTGAGCCCATTGAAAACAGCGTTTGCAGCGCAGAACAGGCCCAGCAGCAACGGAAGGGCGAAACAGGTGAAATTCCGCACATCATTGACCGGATCGGAAAAGACCTTGGCGACAATCCACCAGGCGAAAAAGCCGGTTAAGGCTCCAGTCAACAAGACCGTGATAAGTGTCGCCCCGGCCAAATTGAGCAGCCGGCCGAGAGGGGGCCGGGAATGGCTCTGATGTCGATCGCGATAGGTGGCGTAGCCAGCCGCCGCCAAGCACCCTATCCCCGTCGCAAACCCGACAACCAATTGAGTTGCGGCCAAACCCAGGGGAGACGACATGATGGGGCCGGCGAGCTCACTGGTGTTGCGAAACCCGGCCCACCAATTGAAAAAAAGGAAACCCGCGGCCAACATTGGCGCGAACCATCCGAGTAAGAAGCGGGGCTGCGGCCAGCGGGAATTGCCGAAACTCGGGAGGTCCATGGCCGCATAACTTGTGGCGATCGCCAGACAAACGCACGCACCCACGAGCAAGACCAAAAGCGTAGCCGGACCCGGTTTCGAAAACGCCGTGAAGAGGCAAAAGCGTGGGATAAGCAGCACCGCCGCAAGCCAGGAGAGCAGGAGGATCCAATTTAGTAAAATGTCGCGAAGCACTGTCGCCCCGATCGTCCAGCTGTCGGCAGAGAACAGGCCAAACTGAGGTGTGAGATAGTTGCTGAAGGCTCTTAGATGCCGGATCGGATCGCTCTCCGGCTTGAGGGTTCGTTCGGGCGTTGTCCTTAGCTCAGCGAAAACGCCTTCGCGCCCGTGCGGATGGTGGTGGATCCAAGCGCTAAGCCATCCGCCGATGTAGCCGCCGCCCGAAACGGTCGAAAGATAGTCGAACTTGTCCAGCAAGCGGGCGCGAGCCAGGGCCTGAAGAACGCCGAGGCCAAAACTCGCGCTGCGGATCCCACCACCGGAGAGGCAGAGCGCCGAGCGTTCGATTTCCAGAGCATGAATGCGTCGGTACACCTCAGTGAGCCGCTTCTGCTCCTCGGCTTCGTCAAACTCGGCGCCCGTAGTTGATCGAGTTTCTCCCTCGAGTTCCTCCTCGAGAACATCTGCCAGGGACTTTGGAGAGCCGGGCTGATCTTTTCTCTCAAGCATGATCGCGCTCAAAGCTTATCTCGCCGAGGTGGCGGTGGGCATCGTTTTTGTAAGGAGATAATGCTAACGGAAAAGTTTCCACATGCTTAAAATTAAGATTAAGGTTTTTCGGCGTGCGGGCGGATACTTGAAACGAGCCCGGCATGGATCTGGTGTGCAGGCGCTAAGTCAATTATTCCAGAACGTGCCAGAACTTGACGAGGGGACCGTGACGGCCGTGAACTGGATCCGAACGAGGCAGCGGAACAGCGGCAATACGTTCATCAGCGGCAGGCCGCTCGCCCGGATTGCCGCGCAGCAGGTCGGCTTCCTGGCCGATCGGGTAGCCTCCAACGACGTGGAAGTCCGAGCTACTGCCCAAATTCTGATGCCCGACGCCTGCGGGAATAACGATGACATCGCCCGCCTCCACATGAGCGCTGATTCCCGCCGTGTGTCCAAGACGGATCGTTGCCTGCCCGCGATAGATGCCCAGCACCTCGTGAGCGGTGCTATGATAGTGAGCAAAGGGATAGACGCCGTAGCGCCATGCGGCTTTCCAAACATTTTGCGCATAGAGAGCTTCAAAATGGTCGGCCAACTGCTCTCCCCGCGCGGCGGGGATTACACCTTTGTAGATCAGCAGGGGAAGGCGTGGGTTGTTTGGTATACCGCCTGCATCGGCGAAGAGATGCTTTTGGGGCTCACTCACGGAAACTCCTTCCTCTTACGGGTGCCGGTTCTTCAGTCCTCTGGCGACCGTTGGACAATGAGAGCATCAACGTCGATGGATGCCAAGTCGCTTTAATCTCAAGCGGGGAATGCCGGTTCCTTGAGCGTCGCCCTGCCGTTTTCGGGCTGGGTTGACGTTCGCGGCAGCCTCGGTGAGCCGTGCGGCGGTAGCTAATGGTGCATCTCTTGAACGCCAGGAGTTGCGGCGCACAAGCACGGAACGCCCTCTCCGCGCTCAAAAAACAAAGACCGTCAAAAATGTAGGCTCAGACAACGTTGGCAGGCGTAATAAGAGACAAAATACATCTCGGAGGGACATATGACACGCTATTCATCAACAGGGTTTGCTTTTCTTAACTCCATTTTCAGCTTGGTCCGAAAAGGCCACGGACGCTTGAGTCCACATCTGCCTATTAAGCTGGGGCCAGTTCTATCGCTGACAATCGTTGTGCTGCTGGGATCTTCGTATCAAACCCGCGCAGTGACAGTCTATGGATTGACGAATACCAACGGGTTTATTCAGTTTGACAGTGCTGCGCCCCAGAACCCAACCTTTGCTGTTGATCAAATCGGGGGGCTTGTCCCTAACGACGACTTGATAGGGATCGATTTTCGGCCAGCGAACGGCTTGCTGTACGCCGTCGGCACCGGGGGTGGTGCGGGTGGTTCGGCTCGGGTGTACACAATCGATCTGTTAACCGGGGTGGCAATGCAGATTTCCGAGCTCAACATGAGCTTGAATGGTTCGCGCTTCGGTTTTGACTTTAATCCCGTACCAGACCGGCTGCGGATCGTCAGCAATACCGATCAAAATCTGCGGGCCAACGTCGATACTGGTGTAACGCTCAAGGACACGAACCTTAACTACCAGGTGGGCGATCTTTTCTTCGGTCAGAATCCCAACGTTATCGCTTCGGCCTATACGAACAGCTTTCCACCGTCGCCCCGTACCTCTCCCGGCACGCAACTTTACGGCATCGATTCCGTCCGCAACACGCTCGTCCTGCAGGTCAATCCAAATGGAGGAGTATTGCAGACTGTCGGGTCGCTCGGTGTGGACGTTTCACAACTCGCGGGATTCGATATATTCTTCGATTCGGTCACCCAGACCAACACTGGCTACGCCGCGCTACAAAATATCGCGGAGGGTGTTTCCCGCTTTTACACGATCGATCTCATGACAGGTCAGGCTACTCCGATTGGCACCGACTTGGGTGACTTGGTCGACGGCATCGCGGTCGCTCCTTCGAGTGTTCCTGATGCCGGGAATACCCTGGCCCTTCTCGCTCTGGCAATGGGAGGCATCTGCTTGGTGCAGCGACGACTTGGCGCCATCCCCCGCCGTTCAGCGTTATAATCGTCCTTCGCTGAAAAACCAGATGTCGCAGCTCGTTAAAGAAACCGTCTCACCATCGGTATTCGACCTTCCACTCATCTAGGAGGTCGCAACTGCGGATGCTCTGCGTTGGCAATGCCCCTGCCGGACCCGATAGAGATGGATGTAGTCGCTAAGCATTCGGTCGTCACGCAGGCTTCTCCGCGAGATGCCATAGCGCCACGCCTCCCTCCACTCGTTCCTGGCCTAAAGAGCTTTAAGTTCCGAGGCTAACTCTTTCCGGCCGCGGGGTGCTCCTTTGTAGCTCAGCAAACGAAGGTGCGGATTGCTCAATGTTTCGGCCTGAATCGGCGAAAAGATCGCTCACGAAATTCTCCCAATCTTAGGTGACGGTTTAGTGACCAGGTGGCTTAGACGGTCAAAGCGGCCAACGAGAACAGGTACGTTTGGCCGACTTTCGGAGGGCGTGTCCCTCAATCTCTCTCTGTCATTATCGTTTTTTGCTCAGGTCTTCCTGCTATAGAACGATCCTGATGGGCCGCATTCGTCTTGACTCGTTTACCATCGCGTTGGTCTTCACGGTTGTACTCGCTACCGTTTTGCCGTGCCGCGGGTTCCTTGCCGGGATCTTTGACGTTGTTACCGTCGTGGCCATCGGACTCCTCTTTTTCTTGCATGGAGCGAAGCTTTCTCGGAAAGCGATCGTGGCAGGCGCCTCTCATTGGCGCCTGCATGCGCTGGTCTTTGCGGGGACCTTTATCCTGTTTCCGCTGTTGGGCCTGCTTTTTAAGCCACTCGGCGCCATGATGCTGACGCCTCAGTTGTATCTCGGAGTGATGTTCCTCTGCGTGCTACCATCAACTGTTCAGTCGTCCATAGCGTTCACATCAATCGCGGGCGGGAACGTTTCGGCGGCAATTTGCAGCGCCGCGGCTTCCAATGTGTTTGCTGTTTTTCTTACGCCTACGCTCGTCAGCGTGCTCGTCGGAGCCAGGAGTTCAGATCAATCGCTCATCCGCTCCTTCGAAGCGATTGTCTTGCAGATCCTTGTTCCATTCGTTGCGGGTCATTCGCTTCGGCCCTGGATCGGTCAATGGGTGCAACGCAGTCAGAGATTGACTGCCGGAGTTGATCGGGGATCGATTCTCCTGGTCGTTTACACCGCCTTTAGCGCGGCTGTGGTCGAAGGCTTCTGGAAACAAATCCCGCTATCGGCGCTCGCGGCGCTCTTGCTGTTGGATTGCTTGCTGCTCGCGATTGTGATGGTCACCATGTGGGCTTTGGGTTCCCTCTTCGCATTTGACCACGCTGACAAGATAACGATCTTATTTTGCGGCTCGAAGAAGAGTCTCGCGACCGGGGTGCCCATCGCGAAGGTACTCTTTGATGCGAGTATTCTCGGCGCGATGATTTTGCCTTTGATGCTCTTCCATCAAATCCAGCTTGTGGCTTGCGCCGTGCTGGCGCAACGGTGGGCTGCCAGGCGATCCGGTTCGCAACCAAAATCAGGTGCCTCAGGGCAGGATGCTGACTGGATGGCGCATTGACCGGTTGGCGACTTTGGGTTTTCTAATTCGAGATTGGAGTTTGGCACTCGATTTGCGGAAATGGAGGAATGGATCTCCAACTTGAAAACAAAGTGGCTTTGGTCACTGGATCGACCGCGGGAATCGGGTTTGCCATCGCCGCGGAACTGGCGGCGGAAGGCGCCCGCGTCATCCTCAACGGGCGCTCGGAACAGCGCGTTTCCGATGCCATCTCCGCTATTCTCCAGCGCCACCCGAAAGCCAAACTGGAATCGTTGACTGCGGATCTCAGTACCGGCTGAAGCCGCGAAGGCGGCCACCTCGCAGTTTTCCGCGGTGGACATTCTGGTTAACAATCTGGGCATCTACGGGCCAAAACCGTTCGAGGAACTCACCGACGCCGATTGGTCGAGCATCATCGAAACAAACTTTCTTAGTGGAGTCCGTCTCTCGCGGTACTACCTTCCTAAGATGAAGGAGGCCGGTTGGGGTCGAATCCTTTTTATCTCGAGTGAGTCGGCGGTCAACATTCCCGTTGAGATGATTCACTACGGAGTTACCAAGACCATGCAGGTGGCATTGGCTCGTGGACTTGCGGAAACGACGGCAGGCACAAATGTGACGGTCAATTCCGTGCTGGCCGGTCCAACGCGCTCGGAGGGCGTCGAGCAATTCATTCAGGATATGGCCTCGCAACAAGATAAAACCACCGCGAGGGTCGAGCAGGAGTTCTTCGAATCCGTTCGCCCGAGTTCGCTCATCAAACGCTTCGCATCGATCGAGGAGGTCGCTGCGATGGTCGCGTTCCTGGCGAGTCCGCGCTCGGCGGCTACTAATGGCGCTGCCGTTCGCGTGGAAGGCGGCGTCGTGCGTTCGATTCTATGAGTCTTGCATCCGATCAGGCCCGGCCATTCAGGATCTCGTGCCGAGATTTGGCATCTCTGCCGCGATCCACTCACGGACCGGTCGACCCCCCTCGACGTGTTCTCTGAGAATGCGGCCGAGTTTGTGCGGATCGATATCGCCGTACCAGATGCCATCGGGATAGACGACCAGCCATGGACCTGACTTGCAGATCCGCAGGCAAGCCGCCTTCGTGCGAAGCACGGGCACCGAAAGCTTGCGTATTTCCGCTTTGAGCAGGTTCCAGAGAGCTTCTCCTTCGGAGGGATCGCAGCAGTCGGGTCCCGCGCACAAAAAGACGTGCCGTGTCGCCCGTGTGATTTCCTCCAGCGGAATTTTAGCGTCCGGAGGGAAGCGGTGCGGTTCGCTCACTGGAGCGCGCTCAGTCATTCCTGCGCCAGGACGAAGTCTGGCCAGCATTCCGAGTCTTCATCCGCCACCGATCAGTTGAACACGGCAGAAATCACTTCGCGTGTTTCGGTGTTTGACAGGCTCAGTGCTCTGAGTTGGTTGTCCGCTTTGGTGTAGGACACTCGCGCTGCTCCGGTCTGGAATTGGCGGGCGCCCGCGCTGAACTTGGCTGATTCTCGATAAGCGGCGAGGAAAGCGGCCCACGACGAGAACTTTGCCGGCACGCTGGCGGCGGCGCCCGTCCATCCTCGCCCGGCCAGCCGTGCGCCGGCCATGAAGTTGTCATCGGGGTCGAGGCGAAACTCGGCGAGGGCGGCGGGCGATTGTTTGTAGAGGCGCACCAGCACGGCGCCAGTCGGGGAGCGCGCGCACACCGCCTCGTAAACGAGGGATGACCCCTTTCGCTGCCAGCGAATAAGAGCCTTTTCCGAAGAGATGGTTGGGAAATCGGCTGGCTGCTGAGGTGTCTGACAGCCCGCGATAAGCAGGGCCATACAGATCGGCAGGAGACATTTCATGAAGCTTTCGGAGCGAGAGGCAGACGCGGCGAGATCGGGAAGAGGCGCTGCATAGCCACGATCGCATAAAACACCCAAATCCTCCAGCGGAGCGCGAATGATCGGCCAACGTTTCCCGCCAGAACGGCATTGACCGCCGGAACGACTTGGAAGAACTCGCGCGGCGCAAGAACAACTTCGACAAATTCCTGTCGGTACCAGGAGTAAACGAACTTGAGATACAAGCGCATGACTTTCGTCAAATGGCGTTCGTAGAGTGCAAAGTGCTTTGCTGCCTGTGCCGGAGTCGCGAGCGCTTTGATCAAAGCGTCGGCCGCGCGCTCTCCGCTAAAAATTGCCAAGAAAACACCGCTGCTGAAAATTGGGTCGATAAATCCGGCAGCATCTCCCGCCATCAACCAGCGTTCTCCGTGCAACGCAACGTTGCGGTAGGAATAGTCCCCGCTGGCGTAAACCTTCGTGACGCGCCGCGCGCCGGCTAAGCGTTCGCGCATGATCGGCTGCTCGTTCAGCAAGATATCTAGAATCTCCGCCGGGCTTCGGCCAAAGGAGCGAAAGCGGCTGGTGTCCATGACCACACCTACGCTGATTTTGTCTCGCGAGAGGGGAATGATCCAGAACCAGTGGTCGGGGGCGCGAACCATTCGGGTGAGGGTGCCGTCGATGCCCGCGGGTTGCTGAGCGCCTTCGTAATGAGCGTAGAGAGCAAACTTGTGAAGGCCGGGGTACTCACGCTTGAGGCCTAGTTGCGTTCCGATGACCGAGTGGCGACCGCTGCAATCGAGGAGGTAGTCGGCGTCGATCTCTTGCGGGGCTTTCGCGAGCTCTTTCACAACGAGCATCGGGCGGCAATCAGGGTTCAATTCGATATGTTCTACGGAGGTTTCCTCAAGCACATGCGCGCCGCACTCACGAGCATGATCAAGCAGGATTTTATCGAATCGGGACCGTTCCACTTGCAAAGCGGTGGGACACTTTGAGCGGAAGCCATCCTTGAAATAGAAGCGGATCTCGCCGCTGCCGCATCCTGAGGTGATTTCGGCGCCGTATTTGCGAACAAATCCCGCGGCTTCAAGCTTGGGCATAAGCCCGAGGCGCTCGAAGGCTTCCATGCTGAAGGGCAGCAAAGACTCGCCAATATGAAAGCGCGGGAATTTCTCGCGCTCGAAGATGGCTACTCTGTGCCCGGCTAAGGCTAAGGCTGCACCGGCGATGCTCCCGGCGGGCCCGCCGCCGATGATTGCGACATCAAAGGATTCGCCTGGCATGAGTTACGTGATGCCGGAGCGTTCTAACTCTCCACCGGAGAGGCTACCCGCCCGCCGCGCGTTCGAGATGCCCGCCAAATTGGAACCTCATCGCAGAGCAGACCTTTTCGGCCATGGTGTGATCCTTGCGTGAGCGGAAGCGGGCGAAGAGCGCGGCGCTCAACACATCAGTTTCGACGGCTTCTTCGATGGCGGCAATGATCGTCCAGCGCCCCTCTCCAGAGTCCGACACGCGACCGGAATAGTTTGACAGGGTGGGATTGTCGGCGAAGGCCGTGGCGGCGAGATCCAGTAACCAGGAACTGACAACGCTGCCACGGCGCCACACCTCGGCGACGTCGGCGAGATTAAAGTCATAAACGTAGTCCTCTCCGATCGGGGCAGTCTCGGCATCGGCCTCCCCTTTTTTGAGGCTCGCGTTGGCTCCGGCCAGGATATCGAACCCTTCGCCGAAGGCAGCCATAATCCCGTATTCGATACCATTGTGCACCATCTTAACGAAATGACCCGCACCGGAGGATCCGCAGTGGAGATAGCCTTCTTCAGCGGTGCCGCCGAGTTTTTCGCGACCGGGAGTTCTTTCCAAACTACCGCGTCCAGGCGCGAGAGATTTAAAGACGGGATCCATCCGGTCGACGGCTTCCTTGTCGCCGCCAATCATCATGCAGTAACCGCGTTCCAAACCCCAGACGCCGCCGCTGGTGCCGACATCGAGGTAATGGATGCCCGATTTCTTGAGATGAGCGCTGCGACGGCGATCATCGCGAAAATAGGAGTTGCCGCCATCAATGATGGTGTCTCCTGTTTGAAGGTGGGAGGCGAGCTCATCGACAACTTTGTCGGTGATGGCCGCGGGCACCATGATCCAGGCATTCCGCGGTGCGGTTAGTTTCGAGGCAAAATCTTCGAGCGAGTTCGCGCCGATGGCGCCTTCGCCAGCGAGCTGCTTGACCGGATCGGGGTTAGCATCATAAACGACACATTGGTGACCTTGTTTAATGAGGCGTCGCACCATATTGGCGCCCATCCTGCCGAGACCGATCATTCCGAATTGCATAAAATGGGATGTTTTGGGCTGAAGAGTTTGAGTTGGGCCGAGTCCTCGAGCAACAACATTCAGCGGAAAGATTCTTCAATGACTCTCGAGGCGGGCCATCCGGTTGGATCCGTGCAAGGCTTCGGTTTGTCGATGCGCGCGAAGTTTGATCGCCCCGAGGGTGAGAGCGGCGGCGGCAACAAGTCCAGCCATCCACCAATACACGGAAGGTTTCTTGGGCGGGGCGCTCGAGAGCCTGATGGTTGGTGAAGGCGTTGAGCGCCGCCCCTCCTGATCGATCGAAACGATTCGCAGGAGCCAAACCTGGCCCGGCGCGAGGTTCTCAAATCGCGCAACAACCAATCCGTTTTCTTCGAGAAACCTGACATTGCGGAGGTCTCTCCAGGCCAGTCCTGGCGAATCCTTATCCGTGAACTCGAATTGTCCTTGTTGGACTATCCAGGCGGTGACCTCCGTGGAGGGTTTATTCCAACCGATCTCGAAGAGCCGGTTGCTGGCTTTGAGCACCTTGATTTCAGCTATCGGCGGGACAGCGCTTGACGGCTGAGCGGATGGCGTGGCCGGAGGCGCTCGGGACGGGAGATTAAGAGTGGAGACGGGGATTCTCTTTGCTTCACCACGCGGTGCGACGACTTGGCCACTGATGGGGACCGTAATCGGTTTACCAGCTCCAGCGTCAATGATGAGTTGTTCTCGGTAATTTCCAGCCTGAAGGGCCTCCAGGGCGACCTCGAACGCGCACGTGTCGCCGGGTTGAAGGCTGATGCTCTTCGGATCCGGTATCAGGAGAATCTCGCCAGGCGTTGTTGCTCTTAATCGCGCGGTGCTTCCCCCCTCATTCTTGATGCGCAGCAAGCCCTTGTAACGTCTGCGAGGCTCAATATTCCCAAACTCGACTCCCTCGGCGGGTTCGACCCGCAAAACGGGAGGGACGGCAAAAACCCGCACGCGGATAGGCCGTCGAAATCCCTCGCTCGCGAAATCGATTACACCCTCCAGGGGGCCGAGGAAATCCGCTGCAGTTTGCAGAGAAATTTTCTTCTCTTCTCCCGCGGCAACGGTGATTTGAGTCTGCAAGACGATCTCAGACGGAGCTGAGACTTCGAGAACTCGGTCACGCGAGGTCCGATTTCGAATCGTCACGCCTCCGGAACGTATTGTGCTGGCCTCTCGAAGCGCGAGTTCGATTTCCCCTGCAGGCTTGAACTCGAAGGGTGGAATTCCATTTCCGGAGAGCTCTACGGAGGAGCGAGCGTCATGAGAAAAAATGAGCTTGCCGGAATATTCCCGCTGCCTTTCAGGAGAAAAGAGAATAGCGACGCGTGTCTCCTGATTGGCACCCAGCCGGTACTCGGTCGCTCCCAGAATCTTCCAAGGCTGCGGAACGGTAAGCCTGCCCTCCAGCGTGCCTCCGCCAGAATTTCTGAGCGCCAACTGCTCCGCCCGCGTTTCGCCTAACGGTACGGCCCGGAAATTCACGGAGCGGACGACCGAGAGCGCAGGTGCCTCTTCGGAGATGGTAAGAGTTACTGATGCCGCGGCAGAAACAGGGCTGTCGACTGCTTGAACGGCGAATGTGAAAAGATCGATTCCCTCAGCGCGACCGTCGTGCGTATACGTGAGGGCGGCGGTTTTCGGTCCGGTCTGTCGAATTTCGCCCAGGGCTCCCTTCAAAGGGTGAGAGCGGATGAGGAATTTCAGTTGGCCGGGAGTGCGGCCTTGGGCTCGCAACTGGATTTCAATGCTCCCTCCAAGAAAGAGCGACAGATTCTGAGGCTGAGCCATCGGCGGCGGCACAACCTGCGGCTCTTTCGGGAAGACGCAGAGAGGAAGGCCTGCGAGCAGGGTGGCCAGAAGCAGCGATTGCCAGCGCATCATGGAATCTCGTTGCGAAAAATCTCCTCAACGATTAAGCGGATGTCGATCCGGGAATTAATGACCATAGCTCTCCCAAACCGCTCAATGAGGCTGCGCGTCTTTGTTTGGCTCTTCTTGGTGATGGTGTCGGCGGTTGCTTCTGGTCTTGTCGCGCAATCCTTGGCCGTGATTCCCCAGAAAAAACAGCAGAAAAAAGCGGGCGAGCTCATCAGAAAGCAAGACCCGCCGAAGGTGATCCCGCGCGTGCTTGAGCGGGCCACCCCGGAAAATATTTCAATCTACATCTCGCTCGGCAAGCAGCGCGCCTACTTCCGCGTCGACGAGGAGATCGCCGTCGATTCGCCCATTTCTTCTGGAAAGCGGGCCGGCATGACCCCCGGAGGCAACTACAAAATCATGGAAAAAGATGCCGACCATCGCTCGAGCGTGTACGGAGACTTCGTCAATCCGCGCACCGGCAGGGTCGTGCGATCGGGAGTAAGCACACGGATAGACTCGGCCCCTAGCGGCACAGTGTATCGGGGTTCGCCCATGCGTTGGTTCATGCGTCTGAGCGCTGACGGAGTGGGCATGCACACCGGCATCTTACCTGGGTATCCGGCCTCACACGGTTGTGTGCGCCTTCCCGAGGAAATTGCGAAGCTTTTCTACAACCGGGTTAAAATTGGAACTCCTGTCACGGTCGGCGACTGAGCCTTTCGCGGTGCAGCGGTTTGCTCCGCTCACAGATGCAGAGACTTTGACGTAAATGACGATTGTTTGTATCGTTTTTTATGCAGCTATCCATGCGCACCGATTATGCCCTGCGCGCATTGTTCACGTTGGTCGAGCATTATGGGGACACACCGATCCCCATCATTGAGTTGGCTCGCCGCAACGACATTCCCAAACGATTTCTCGAGCACATCATGCTGGACCTCAAAGAGCGCGGCTGGGTAGACAGCGTGGCGGGAAAGCGCGGAGGTTATCGACTCTCCAGGAGCCCGGATAAAATAACCATGGGTGAAGTGGTGCGCCATTTCGATGGCTATCTCGCGCCGCTGGCGTGCGTTTCCGCAAGCCACTACAGGCGATGCAGCCAGGAGCCAAAATGTCGATTTCGGCGTGTGATGCTGCAAGCTCGCAACATCGTGGCTCAACTGATGGACAAGTCGACGCTCGCAGATGTCATGCGGGGGAAGCCGGTGAGCGACGCAGAAGTGACCAGTATTCAGGGCGTGCATGGCGAGGGGATCTGAAGCTGCTTAGCCGGAGTTCCTTGCCCTCTTTTTAAGACTGGTCAGAATGAAGACGTGAGAACTCTTCTTTGTCTGGTTGTTCTCCTGGGATTCGATCTCGCGCACTCGGAAACGATCTTGCGCGTCGGCCTTTTTCCCAACGTCACTCATGCACAGGGGTTGGTGGCAAAAAATCTCAGCTCAGAGGGGCAGGGGTGGTTCGAAGAGCGTCTCGGCTTGAAAACAAAGGTGCAATGGTTTGTCTACAATGCAGGGCCTTCCGCGATGGAGGCAATCTTCGCCAGGTCGATCGATTTTACCTACGTTGGACCGAGTCCGGCAGTGAACGCCTACGCGCGCGCAAACGGGCGCGATGTAAGGATTGTTGCCGGCGCGATGCGCGGCGGCGAGGCTCTGGTGGTCCGCGGCGATCACATTAAGGACATTGAGGATTTTCGCGGCAAAACGATCGCGACGCCGCAATTGGGAAACACGCAGGATGTCCAATGTAGAGCCTGGCTGATTGAACATGGGATCCGGGTTACACTGGTTGGCGGCGACGCGCGCGTCCTCCCGACGGCGAACGCGGACATTCTCGCCCTCTTCCAGCAAGGGAAATTGGACGCTGCCTGGACCGTTGAACCCTGGGTGAGCCGCCTCCTGACCGAGTCCAATGGGCGAATTTTTTTCGAACCTAGCGATCCCGTAACCACGGTGCTGGCGGGGCGCGAGGAATTTTTGAGAACCAATCCTGAGCTTGCGCGCAAGTTCGTCGCGGCTCACAAGGAGCTCACGCAATGGCTCCGTGACCACCCTCAGGAAGCACAGCAGCGGGTGAGGAATGAGCTTTCGACCCTCATGCGCAAGGAGATTCCGTTGGAGTTGATTCAGCAAGCGTGGCCGCGTCTCCGATTTGATGAAACGATTTCGGTAGCGCCTTTTCAGTTGTTCCTGGACCAGGCACGTCTGGTGGGTTTCCTGCGCGCCAAGATTGATCTGGCCAATCTTATCTGGACTCCCCCATGAGCGTCGAACAGGAATTGGTCAACGTCGCGCCGGAAGGCATCGAGGTTGTCAAGGTAAGCAAAAGCTTTACCACGAATCGCGGGACGGTCGGGGCATTGGACGGCATCAGCTTGAGAGTTGCCGAGGGCGAGTTCGTCTGCCTCGTGGGGCCGAGCGGGTGCGGTAAATCGACGTTGCTTAATATTATCGCCGGTCTCGAAAAACCGGATACGGGAGAAGTTTTTGCGGGAGGCAGCCCGATCGCTGAACCGGGCCGGGATCGCATGATGATGTTTCAGGAACACGCTCTGTTCCCCTGGCTTGATGTGATGGGCAATGTTCTCTTTGGTCTCAACCTCAAGCCGGGATTGAATGCCCAAGAGCGCATCGAGGTGGCGCGTTACTACCTCCAACTGGTGGAGCTCGAACGTTTCACCCACGCCAACATCCACGAGCTTTCCGGAGGAATGAAACAGCGCGTAGCGCTGGCGCGCGCTCTCGCGCCTAATCCACGCGTCCTCTTGATGGACGAGCCCTTTGGCGCTTTGGACGCACTTACCCGCGAGCAGCTTTACGGAGACATTCAGCGCATCTGGGAGGCACGCCGGAAGACCATCATCTTCGTCACACACAATGTGCGCGAGGCAGCCTGCCTTGGCGATCGCGTCATCCTGTTCTCACCCAATCCCGGACGTATTCGGCAGGAGTACTCCGTGACGCTCGGACGACCCAGGGACATCAATAGCGTTGAGCTCGCCCAATATTCGAGTGAGATAACCGCGGCTCTCAAGGGATTCACCCAAGGCACCGAGGCGGCCGAATGAAGCGCTTTGCTGTCTCAATCACTTTCTTCATCCTCCTGATTCTGCTTTGGGAGGCGGTTGCGCGAACGGGGTGGTATTCGCCGGTTCTGCTGCCATCTCCCTTGCAGGTCGGCGAATATTTGTGGCAATCCGCCAAAGATGGCACTCTCTGGACCGGCACGTTGGTCACCATGCGCCGGCTTTTTATCGGCTATATCATCGGCATTCTCTTCGGCGTTCCTCTTGGATTGATCACGGCGCGATTGAAAGTGTTTCAGGACACGATCGGCTTGCTCGCGCTTGGAGTTCAAACTCTCCCGAGTGTTTGCTGGGTGCCCCTGGCCCTACTTTGGTTTGGTCAAACCGAAGCAGCCATGCTTTTCATCGTGGTTATGGGCACGCTCTGGTCGGTCATCATTGCTACGGAAAACGGTGTCCGCACCATGCCGCCGATGTACCTGCGCGCGGCGCGCACCATGGGATCCAAAGGGCTCCATACCTGGGTGAAAGTCATCCTTCCCGCGTCGCTACCCTACCTCGTGGGAGGAATGAAACAGGGATGGGCTTTCGCATGGCGCTCCCTGATGGCTGCAGAAATTTTTGTCACGATACTGACAGGCTTTGGGCTCGGCCAGCTCTTGCATTACGGCCGAGAGCTCCATGCTATGGATCAGGTGGTCGCCGTAATGCTTGTCATCGTCGTTATCGGCCTGGTCGCCGACCGGATCCTCTTCTCGCCGTGGGAAAACTTCCTTCGGCAGCGCTGGGGTCTCGGAACCTTTAACTGACCGATCGCGCTCCCCAACGCACTCCCATCGTCTTAATACGACAATTTTAGTCGTTTTTCGGTTGACGCGGGTGGACAGCGGCTCTTATTTTCGCCCGGCATGAAGCTGGCATTGCTTTTTTTGGCGTTGGCATCGGTGGGCGGCTTAGCGGCCAAGGAGATTACATTGCTCAATGTTTCGTATGATCCCACGCGGGAGTTTTATGCGGAATTCAACGAAGCCTTTGCCAAGCATTGGAAGGAGAAGGGTGGGGACACGGTGACGATCAACCAATCTCATGGGGGTTCGAGCAAGCAAGCGAGAGCGGTGATTGACGGCCTAGAGGCTGACGTGGTGACGCTCGCGTTGGCGGCCGATGTAGATGCTCTTCACGAAAATGGGGATTTAATTCCGGCCAACTGGCAGACGCGGTTGCCGGATAACAGCGCGCCCTACCAGTCCACGCTGGCGTTTTTGGTGCGCAAGGGAAATCCGAAGGGCATTAAGGATTGGGATGATCTTATCAAATCGGATGTGGAAGTGATTACTCCCAACCCGAAGACCTCAGGGGTAGCCCGCTGGAATTACCTTGCTGCTTGGGGATATGCGCTGAAGAAATTCGGATCTCAGGAGAAGGCGAAGGAATTCGTCAGCGAGCTTTTCAAGCACGTTCCGGTGCTGGATTCCGGAGCACGCGGCGCGACGACCACTTTCGTCGAGCGGGGCTTAGGCGACGTGTTGATTAACTGGGAGAACGAACTGTTACTGGTGAAAAAGCTGCATGGCGATGAATACGAGATTGTGCTGCCTTCCGTGAGCATTCTGGCAGAGCCGACAGTCTCGGTGGTTGACAAGATCGTGGATAAGCGGGGGACACGCGAGATTGCCACCGAGTACCTGAAATTCCTTTACACCGACGCGGGACAGGAACTCGCCGTGAAGCATTTCTTTCGACCCAGCAACAAGAACATCCTGGCAAAGTACGCGAACCAATATCCTAAGCTTGAGCTCTTCACGATTGCCGATGTATTCGGCGGTTGGACTGCCGCCACGAAGGATCACTTTGTTGACGGTGCTTCCTTTGACCAAATCTACAGCGGATCCGGCGCGAAGAAATAGCGCTGAAGCTCGCCTGGAAGATAGCTCAAAACCTACACCATCCCGTCACTTCGTCCGAGCCGCGCCGCGGTCAATTTCGAACCAAACAACTCAAAGGAACACATGAGCACCTACGCTAGCCCTGAAAGCCTCGTCGAAACCTCCTGGCTCGCCGAGCACCTCAACGATGCGGATATCCGGATCGTGGAAAGCAACGAAGACATTCTCCTCTACGGTACCGGCCACATCACCAATGCCGTTCATATCGATTGGCGCGCGGATCTGAACGATCCCGTGCAACGCGATTATATCACTCCGGAGGCCTTTGCCAAACTAGCCGGTAGGAATGGCATCTCTCCGGAGACGACTGTCATCTTCTACGGCGACAAGGCCAACTGGTGGGCCGCCTACGCGCTCTGGGTTTTCCGACTTTTCGGTCACGAGAACGTAAAGTTACTCAATGGGGGGCGCTCCAAGTGGGAAGCCGAAGGTCGCGGTCTTACTCGCGAGATTCCGAAATTCCCCGAAGCGGATTATCCGGTGCCGCCTCAGCGCTTGGATGACCAAATTCGCGCCTTCAAGGATGAAGCTCTTCGGCAAAGCCAAGCCCGCAGGCCGCTGATCGATGTGCGCTCTCCGGGCGAATTTCGTGGCGAGATCACGCATATGCCTGAGTATCCGCAGGAAGGCGTGCTTCGAGGCGGTCATATTCCGGGATCGCGCAGCATTCCGTGGAAAACCGCAGCCAATGACGATGGAACCTTCAAGTCCGCAGAGGAACTTCGCCGCATCTACATCGACAACCTGGGAGTGGACCCCGCCGATGAGACGATTGTTTACTGCAGAATTGGGGAGCGCTCGAGTCACACCTGGTTCGTGCTGACCTACTTGCTTGGTTTCCCGCGTGTGAAGAACTACGACGGATCCTGGACGGAGTGGGGAAACTCGGTTCGAGTACCGATTGAGAAAGGCGCATGAGGCATTGGTGGCTTCTCTTGCTATTTGGGGGCTCGGCGCTTGCCGCGCCCTCGAATATCCTGAACGTCTCGTACGACGTAACGCGAGAATTCTATCAGCAATTCAACAACGCCTTCTCGACCGCTTATGAAAGGCAAAATGGTGTGCTGCCGACGGTGGAGCTTTCCAACGGAGGTTCAACCAAGCAAGCCCGTGCCGTCATCGATGGACTTCCCGCAGACGTGGTGACGATGAATCAGGAGACCGACATTAATGCAATTGCCGCGGCGGGTTTGATCGCGGCCAACTGGAAGTCTCGCTTGCCGACCAATGCAGCGCCGTACACTTCCACGATCGTTTTTCTTGTCCGCAAGGGAAATCCCAAGGGAATCCGCGATTGGGGCGATTTGGTCACGCCTGGCATTTCTGTTATCGTGCCGAATCCAAAGACCTCCGGCAACGGACGCTACAGTTACCTTGCGGCGTGGGCGTATGCCGAGTCGCGGCCCGGTGGAAGCGCTCCCTCCGCCCGGGAATTCGTCAAGTCCCTCTTCAAAAATGCGCCTGTTCTTGAAACAGGAGGACGCGCTGCAACCAACACCTTTGTTCAAAAGGAAATGGGAGACGTCTTGTTGACCTTCGAGAGTGAAGTCTTGCAGATTACCAAGGTCTTCAGTCTCGAGAAATTTGACGTGATCTATCCGGCCCTGAGCATCCTTGCCGAGGCGCCCGTGAGCGTGGTCGATGAAGTCGTTGATAAGCGAGGCTCCCGTGAGTTGGCGACCGCATATCTCGAGTATCTCTGGTCGGAGGAAGGACAGGAGCTCGCCGTTCGCTTCTATTTTCGCCCGCGCTCCGAAAAACTCTTGGCCGAGAACTCGGCTCTTTTTCCGCCGATTAAGCTCTTGAGCGTGGATGAAGCTTTCGGCGGATGGGCCGAGGCGCAGAAGGTCCACTTCGCGGACGGCGCGTACTTCGATCAGATTTATCAGACGAAATAAACATGGCGATCCCTGTAACCACATCGCGGCGGAGCTCTGCCAAGGAGCGCCGTTCCATTTGGCGCCTTTTACGCCCCCTGGATGAACTGGCGCGCGGCTCACCGCACCTCTTTGCGGCGCATCTGGGCTACAACGACACTCTGGGCATCGCACACGTTCTTCCCAAGTACCTCTTCGCCGGTCCAGGCGAGAAGGGGAGCTATCTTCGAGTCGGGGTATTCGCCGGGATCCATGGCGATGAGGAGAGCGGTGTGCTTGCCGTCATTCAGTTTCTCGAGCGCTTGCACGCTCGACCAGAGCTGGCCCGGAGTTACGAGCTCTTCGTCTATCCGATATGCAATCCGTGGGGGTATGTTGAAGGCAGCCGCTGGACCCGCAGTGGTTTGGATCTAAACCGCCAATTTTGGAAAGGCTCTAAAGAATTTGAGGTTGCCCTTTTAGAGAGCCAACTCCGCAAACTAGCGTTCGACGGGATTATTGCTCTTCATAGCGATGATACCAGCGAAGGTCTCTACGGCTTCGTCACCGGTCATGAGCTCACACGTCACGTTCTGGAGCCCGCCTTGGCAGAGGCTGGCCGTATTCTTCCGCGCAATTTCGATAAGAGCATCGACAATTTTGAGGCCAATAATGGAATCATCGAAAAGGGCTACGCCGGCGTTCTGACTGCGCCTCCCGAGCAAAAACCCAGACCATTTGAAATTGTTTTTGAAACCCCCCACCATGCGCCGCTCGATAAGCAGATTACAGCTCACGTGGTGGCGATGCATACGATTCTCGAACGCTTCAAGGTGATGATCTCCGAAGCCCAAAACATTTAATGGCCAAGACACGCCAGATCCTGCCAGGCTTCGGGCTTTCGCTCGGTTACACGCTCGTGTATCTGAGCATTCTCGTCCTCATCCCCTTCAGCGGGCTTGTGCTTAAGACATTCACGGGCGGCTGGGAACATTTTTTTAAGACCATCACCGAACCTCGCGTCGTGGCCTCTTACTACGTGAGCTTCGGTATTGCGCTTGCAGCCGCGCTCGTCAATGGCTTCTTCGGCGTCATCGCGGCGTGGGTGCTTGCGCGTTACCAATTTCCCGGACGCAAGATCCTTGACGCGATCGTGGACCTTCCTTTCGCTCTGCCAACAGCGGTGGCCGGCATTGCCTTGACGGCACTCTATGCCAAGAACGGAGCGATCGGCTCATTGCTGGAACCCTACGGCATAAAGGTTGCCTACACTCAACTTGGCGTCTTCGTGGCCTTAACCTTCATCGGCCTGCCCTTTGTCGTGCGAACCGTGCAGCCCGTCATTGAGGATCTTTCCGCAGAGGTCGAGGAGGCGGCAGCCACCCTCGGCGCCAGTCGCTGGCAAACCTTTAGGCGAGTGATCTTTCCTGCCTTACTGCCCTCGATCTTGACCGGCATAACTCTCGCTTACGGACGAGCTGTCGGGGAGTTTGGGTCCGTCGTGTTCATCTCGGGAAATCTTCCGTTCAAAACGGAGATCACGCCACTTTTGATCATCACGAAACTTGAACAATACGACTATAGCGGCGCTGCCGCGCTCGGATTCGTCATGCTCATAGCTTCCTTGGTTATTTTGTTGCTGAGCAACGGTCTTCAGGCGTGGGACAATAGAAGAAAGGGGGTCGCATAATGGCTGGCGCAGTAACCACTTTCCCAACCAGCGCGCCGGCCGCCCGGCGCGCCACCACGGAATCCCCTCTCGTCAAAGCCATCTTGATCGGAATCCTGGTGGGTTTTTTTGGCCTTTTTCTCGTACTGCCGCTTTTCGTGGTCTTTCACGAGGCATTCTCCCAAGGTGTTCGAGTATTTCTGAAAACCTTCGAGGATAGAGCAACTGCTCACGCCGTGAGACTAACTCTCATGACGGCTGCGATCGCGGTTCCAATGAATGCGATCTTCGGCATGTTTGCTGCGTGGGCGGTTACGCGATTCACTTTTCGCGGCAGGTCGCTGCTGATTTCACTTATCGACTTGCCGCTCTGGGTCTCGCCGGTCATCGGCGGCCTGATTTACGTGCTCATCTTCGGTCGACAGGGCTGGCTCGGCCCCATCTTCTTTCCGAGTCAGGAAATGCTAAGCAGCAACCTGATTGCCCGATTTATCTACGACCACAATATCAAGGTTATCTTTGCTGAGCCGGGCATCATTCTTGCAACGATTTTCGTGACTTTTCCGTTCGTCGCCCGCGGACTCATTCCCCTCATGCAAGCGCAGGGCTATAAGGAAGAAGAGGCGGCGATGACTCTGGGAGCGAATGGGTGGCAAATTTTTACCCGTGTCACCGTGCCAAAGATCAAGTGGGGTCTTATTTATGGTCTGATCTTGTGCAATGCGAGAGCCATGGGGGAGTTCGGCGCTGTCTCGGTTGTCTCCGGACACATTCGCAACAAGACGAACACCATGCCACTCCACATCGAAATTCTTTATAACGAATATCAATTTGCCCCGGCGTTTGCAGTCGCCTCTGTTTTGTCTATCCTGGCGCTTTTGACTCTGATTATTAAAACCTATGTTGAATGGAAGGCCGAGCGCCAGCTCCAAGCGGCCACCGAAACCGGAGTATAAAAATGAGCGTCCTCATTCGGAACATCACGAAGAAGTTCGGTAAATTTCCCGCACTTAATAACGTCGACTTCACTGTG
Source organism: uncultured Verrucomicrobiae bacterium (assembly GCA_963744345.1). Taxonomy (GTDB): domain Bacteria; phylum Verrucomicrobiota; class Verrucomicrobiia; order Chthoniobacterales; family Terrimicrobiaceae; genus DASTFP01. The sequence goes on along the minus strand of CAVUTD010000029.1, from coordinate 128,852 downwards.
GAGGGCGGAGAGCTCGTCGCCTTACTTGGGCCCAGCGGCTCGGGCAAGACAACCCTTCTGCGAATCATCGCCGGACTGGAATTCCCTGAAGAGGGGCAAATCTTCTATGCCGATCGAGACGTCACGCAGCAGAGCGCGTATCAACGCCGAGCAGGCTTTGTCTTCCAGCACTATGCGCTTTTTCAACATCTCAGCGTCTTTGAGAACATCGCCTTCGGACTTCGCGTGCGAAAAAGGAGTCAACGCCCCTCGGAGCCCCAAATTCGGGCGCGCGTCGAGCAACTCCTCGAAACTATCCAGCTAGCTGATTTCGCCAGGCGTCTGCCCAGTCAGCTCTCAGGCGGACAACGGCAGCGCGTAGCCTTCGCCCGCGCCTTGGCTATCGAGCCCGAAGTTCTGCTGCTCGATGAACCCTTCGGCGCACTCGACGCCAAAGTGCGCAAGGAATTGCGTCACTGGCTACGGCGCTTTCACAATACCACAAGGCTGACCAGCCTTTTTGTCACCCATGATCAGGAGGAAGCTTTCGATGTGGCCGATCGTGTAGTGATCATCGACAAAGGAGCGGTCGAGCAAATCGGTACACCCGATGAGGTCCGCGAATCGCCCGCCAGCTCTTTTGTCGAGGAGTTTCTGGATCTCGACCGCAGCATTCCCGTCTGACTTCCCGCATGAGCCTTCCCTTACCTCACGCTGGCCCCAGAATAACGATCGATGTCGTTAACAGTTCCATCGAGCGATTTCCTTTCAATTCTGGGCCCTTCTGGTTGCGGAAAGTCGAGTCTCATCAGCACCATCGCGGGTTTTAAACCCCCACAAGCCGGCTCTGTCCTGGTTGACGGAGAACTTGTCACCGGGCCGGGATTCGATCGCGGTGTCGTCTTCCAGCAGCCGACATTATTTCCATCGAAGACGGTGTGGCACAATGTCGAGTTTGGCCTCAAGCGACGTGAAGTTCCCAAGCAGGAACGCCGTCACCTCGTGGACGGCATTCTCCGAAAGATCGAAGTGTTGGACTTTGCCAAGCATTATCCAGCTCAACTCTCCGGAGGCATGCAGCAACGCGCTGGCTTGGCTCGGGTGGTCGTAAATAGACCACGAGCTATGCTGATGGACGAGCCTTTCAGCGCCCTTGATGCGCAGACACGCCTGATGATGCAGGAACTCTTGTCGCACGTCTGGCACGAGTACGGCATGACTGTCCTTTTCGTCACACATGATATCGACGAAGCCATCTATCTCGGTTCCCGCGTAGCAATCCTTACGCGCCGTCCTGGGCGCCTGAAGACTCTGCTGGAAGTCGATCTTCCCCGCCCCGGGACCGTGGACATGATCGTTTCCGAGCGGTTCGTGGAACTTAAGCGCACTTGCATGGATCTCATGCGAGAGGAGACGCTCAGCTTCGGGAGGCATCACCAGAAAATCGTCGGCGAACCAGGTGCGCAGCGGCAAGTATTCGCAGAATCCAGGAGTGCTGTCGCAGTCTAGGGCGTCCATATTTCTCGAGGAAGACGCACGACAAGTTCAAAACGCGGGAGTCCATTTAATTTGCGTCGATCCGAGACTCCCCTCTGCGGCACTTAGCTATTCGTTCGGACTACCAATTGCTGTCAGAGGGAAAGCGGGTTACTCTGGACCATGTTTAGAGTTCCAATGGCCGCTGCGTTGCTCTCGGCTGCGTTGGCGCAAACTTTGGTTGCTGGCGGCGGCGGAAATTGCGGCGGCGGGGGTCCGGGCTTTGGCGGCTTCGGGGATTCCGGTGCAATCTTCGCTCTACCGAAGGTCGAGGAGGATGTAAAGGTGGGTGGCATCACGCTAAAGCTCGATCGCGAAAAGTGGGGGTACTCAGTATTTGGGGCTACGAGCGAGGGTCCTCTCGCACGCTTTATCGGCGACGATATCGAAGTGACACTTCGTCGCGCTGAGCCAATGCCCGAGGACGGCAGGAAGCTTGTCCAAAGCTTGGGCTCTCGGCACGACGTGCTTTATGTTCGTGCGGTTGCCACGGCGGGAGCGTTGCGGGGAGTGAAAGCAGCCTTTGGCAATCGCCGCAGGTTTGCTCCCCGGGAACAAAGTGCAGTGCGCTACTTCATTGCCGTTTCAGGAAAAATTTGGCTGTATTTTGAGGCTCGTCCGACAGGCAAGGCCCCGCAGTGGCAGGATGCCAATGATCTTATCCTCGGGGCTAAATTAGATCGCTCGTGAGGCTGGACGCGACTCAACTGATATCCTGAGCCCGGTTACCTTTGGTCGCGTTCAGAAACGACCCTGGCTTTCTTCAACCCGGTAAGCTGCAAAGAACCCCAGCGGATACACAAAGAATGGCCATCGCCAGCGTTAGTGTCTTGCACACGACTGAGAAGAATGTAGCCGAGCTTGTTGAAGCCGAAATCTCAGCTACTGGCGTTCTTCTCCAGTTAGCGTCGTGATGATCCTCGGGCATGTCTTTCACCAGGATGCCCCACGGAACTGCCCGCCCTTCAACGAGATTCTGATACATCGCAAAGACGTCTGAGTTGGAGAACTGGAACACCGGCGACAACGGCATTTTCGAACCCGGCACGACCATGGCACGCGCTGAGAGGATGCTCGGCGAGGTGAAGTATATCGTGCTCAAGCGTTATCACGCTGAGGGTGCGATATTCTGATTAACTCGGAACAGGTTGGAGGGGTCGAACTTTCGTTTGAGTGCCCCCAGTCGCTCGAAATTGTCGCCATAGCTCGCTTTGATGCGGCCCTCACCTTCATCTTCCATCATGAAATTCACGTAGCCGCCGTCGGAATTGAAAGGATGCACTGCTTCCCAATAACTCTTGCTCCAGCGCTGCAATTCCGCTGCTTTCTGAGGACTCGGATCAATTCCGGCGATGACCATCGACCAAGTGGAATTTCTTGCGCCCCAAGCTGTCTCGTCCTTACCAACGCGGTGGACGGCCCCATCGATCGGATACAGATGCATCAAGGACAGCTCGCTTGGCGCATTCGCCGCCTGGGCGAGGTGAACTTCGATTGCCTCGTCGGGCAGAGTTTTCACATAGTCGCCCTTCCAGTACCATTGCAGTCCCTTTGGCAAAAAGGGATCGAAAAGGCTCTGCAACGCCGGGAACGGCATCTCTTGCATCCAGTTGAAGAGCGGAGGAGGAAGATCCTTGAGGATCGGGGCCATGGCCTTTTCGCCAAGCTCCGTTGAACCGTTGTAGCAGGAAAAAAGTGCACACGCCCGCTTGCCCCAAGCTCTCGCGCGGAAACGGATCAGTTGACAGAACGGTCTTCAAGCCAACGAACGAACCGAGCTCCTCCGGCGCGCTGGGCAAGAAATCACGATATTGTTTCATGATCGCGCGAGCGTGCTTCTGATCCCAAAAGATGGGTCCCGCGTAGACCATGCGGACCGGGTGGGCCTGGAACAGGAAGCTGGTGACAACACCGAAATTTCCGCCGCCACCGCGGAGCGCCCAAAGAAGATCGGCGTTTTGTGTGTTATTCGCAGTGACGACACTACCGTCTGCGAGGACCACATCGGCCTCGATCAGGTTATCGATGGTGAGGCCATATTTGCGGGTGAGATAGCCAGTGCCACCCCCGAGCGCCAGACCGGCAATGCCCGTAGTAGAGACGATCCCGGAGGGGACGGCTAGCCCGAAGGGGTGGGTGGCGTGGTCGACATCGCCCTGTGTACAGCCAGGTCCCACGCGCACAGTGCGATTGGCTGGATCTACGCGCACGCCCTTCATCATCGACAGGTCGATGACGAGGCCGTCATTGCAGCTCCCCAATCCAGGTCCGTTGTGGCCGCCGCCGCGGATGGCGATGAGGAGGCCATTGTCGCGGCCGAAGTTTACGGCTGCGATCACGTCGGCTATGTCCACGCAGCGCGCGATCACGAGGGGCCGTTTGTCGATCATTCCATTGTAGAGCTTGCGGGTGTCCTCGTACTCGGGATGCTGGCGCCCGATGAGCGGTCCGCGCAGAGTTTCGCCAAAGGTGGCGATTGCCTTGTCAAGTTCGCCTGCTCCATTTCCTTGATATTTATTCATTGCTTTTCTCCAATTGATTCACGTTGGGTGAAATTCTCTGGTGAGTTCCCTTGTCCACACCTCCCCCTCGGCATAGGTGAGACGGCTGAGCCGCTTTCCTCAATGAGCGCTGCAAAGCTGACCGGCAATCGACGCCTTCCAGCCGCCAAGCGCCATAATATCAAAAATAGCTCAGCTCGACGGACTAGGGACATCATCGGTGAATCAACGGTCGCAGTAAAGACAAAGTCGCTCCGATAACTGGCTAACGGACTGCGTGAGAATGAATCGATAGTTCTTAAGCTGCTTAGGTCTTTCCCGTTATGAACGACACAGAACTCGGAGCTGAGTTGCCGCAGGATTGAATCTGACCGGTGCGCTAGAGCAGACCAGATCTTCGATGAACGCGGTAGATGAGGTAAGCACTGCAGATACAGCACCCCAGCGCCAGTGGGCGAACAGCGTTGCAAGACATTGCCAAATTTTATGGCGTAGACCCGCGAATCAATTCCAAATCTGGGAGTTCGATGTGAACTCATGACGGCGCCGAGGAGATCAAAATCGAAGCTTCGGTTTGTGACCCATGAGAATCGCACGAGAAAAGATCCACTCCCTGCGAAACGGGCGAATGGTTCTTTTGGTAGAAAGAGTGCTGCACTCTTGAACGCGCACGTCACGAAGCCCGATACACGACCTTGACTATCGTGATTGATGGGACATAGTTTCGAGTTCTAACCGCCATGCGGCAAGCAGTGACCAGCAATGATCAACATTTTGGGCCAAGCCATAGGGATAAACGGCCACTGAGCTGCCTGCTGCAACTTGGCGGGCGTGCCTTTGCGCTTGCTTAAGCGAAACACCATTTTTTGCCGTCCGCCTGCATATGAGCTCTGATTCGCCTACCATCAAACCGCCGAGTGCCAACGAAGGGATCAAGGCGGAATCCAGTCTCTTGCGTGGAACGATCGCAGACGACATGGCCAACAACTCCACCGGAGCGATATCGGAAAGGAACAGTCAGCTCACCAAATTTCACGGGCTCTATTTGCAGGATGATAGAGATCAGCGCACCACGTTGAAGAAAGCGGGAAAGGAGAAAGCCTTTGGCTTCATGCTGAGACTGCGTTTGCCGGCCGGGCGGGCGACTCCGCAGCAATGGCTCGTTCTGGACAAACTCTCCGAGGAATTGGCCTCACCGTCGCTTCGGCTCACAACCCGGCAGACATTTCAATTCCATGGGATTCTCAAGGGGAATGTCAAACCGATCATCCAGGGAATGCATAAGGTGCTGCTGGATTCGATTGCGGCCTGCGGTGATGTGAACCGTAACGTGATGGCCTCGCCAAACCCTGAGCGCGATCCCGTACTTGCGCGGGTCTACGACGACGCCAAGGCCTGGAGCGAATTCGCGCTTCCTAAAACTCACGCCTACCATGAAATTTGGCTCGACGAGGAACTTGTTGCCGGAGGAGAACCCGAGTCCGAGCCGATCTACGGGCCAACGTATTTGCCTCGCAAATTCAAGACGTCCTTCGCGGTACCGCCCTCCAATGATGTAGACATTTTCGCCCAGGATCTTGGCTTCATCGCCATTGTCGAAGACGCTCAGATCGTCGGCTACAATGTAACTGTAGGTGGGGGCATGGGTATGAACCACGGGAACGTCGAAACATTTCCCAGGCTTGCCGACGTCCTTGGTTTTATCCCGGCCGACCAGGTTAACGCCGTGGGCCATGCTGTTTTGATTACCCAGCGCGACTATGGCGATCGGACAAATCGGCGCCACGCCCGCCTCAAGTATACCATCGAGGATCGGGGATTAGTTTGGTTCAAGGCTGAGGTCGAGCGAGTTTCGGGCATCCGCTTTCAACCGGCGCGGCCCTTTCAATTTTCCACCATCGCCGATCCTTTAGGATGGCACGAATGCGCCGACGGCACGTGGTTCTATGGACTTCACATACTCAGTGGCCGGATCAAGGATGTTGCCGGCTGGCCGATGAAGAGCGCCTTGCGCGAGATTGCCGAGGTGCATACGGGCGACTTCCGCCTCACACCTTCGCAGAATCTGACCATCTCGGGGGTGAGCACCGCGCAGAAGCCAGGAATCGACCGGATATTGGCCAAGCACGGTCTCGCTCGGGAGAATGAATGCTCCGGATTGCGGAAGAATGCCTTGTCGTGTGTAGCCCTACCCACTTGTGGTCTCGCCTTGGCGGAGAGCGAGCGCGTGCTGCCGGACATTCTCGATAAGTTCGAGACGATCCTTGAGGAGGCTGGCCTGAGGGAAGATGCGATCAGCCTTCGAATTACCGGTTGCCCGAACGGCTGTGCCCGTCCATTTCTCGCGGAGATCGGCTTCGTGGGCAGAGCTCCGAACAAATACGCGCTTTATCTGGGGGCAAGCTACAATGGCACGCGCTTGGGCCGCCTGGTTGCCCCAAGTATCACGCTTGATGATGGCGTCAAGCTTCTTGAGCCCATCATTAGGCGTTACGCTCTGGAGCGGGACGACGGCGAAAACTTTGGCGACTTTTGCCATCGGATGATTCTTCCGGAGGATGCCACCATCCACAGCGTTGGGACGGCGGACTATATTCCTTCGCTGGCGCCGGCATGATATGACTCCCGACCAGGTTGCCAGATGGAATGCTGAGCTTCGGAATTCTTCGCCGCTGGAAATCACGCGGTGGGCCGTTTCTCAGGCAGATGGTCGCGCCATCGTCTCCACGAACTTTCGCCCTTATGAGGCCGTAATTCTGCATCTGGTCACGCAGGTGCAACCCGGCATTCCGGTCCTTTGGGTCGATCATGGCTATAATCGCGCGGCCACGTACCAGCATGCTGAAGAGCTCCGGCGCTTGCTGAACCTGAATATCCGCTGTTTTCTGCCGATGATGAGCGCCGCGCATCGCGATGCCATTTTTGGCTCGATTCCTTCGACTGACGACGAAGAGGGTCTTAAGCGATTTAGTGCTTTAATGAAGCTCGAACCGTTTCAAAGAGGCATGCAGCAGCTGGCACCGAGGGTTTGGATTACGGCGCTGCGCAAGGTTCAGAACGCAAATCGCGCCGAACTTGACATCGTCTCGCTCGACGTCAATTTCAACACTCTCAAGGTCAGCCCTTTGTTTTATCTCAGCGACGCCGAACTTGACCGCTATCTTGAGCAATACAATCTCCCGAACGAATGGGATTACTTCGATCCGGCAAAGGCCGACGAAAAGCGCGAATGCGGACTGCACGCGGCTTGGGCCGGAGAGGTTATGAAGGTTTGAATCCTTGCGTCGATTCCCGAGGGCCCAAGGCTGAGGATTCTCCATTCGTTCGATGAGCGGTTATTATCTCGACCATCTCCAGTATCTCGAATCAGAAGCCATCCACGTGATGCGTGAAGTGGCGGCAGAGTTTGAACTTCCGGCTCTGCTTTTCTCAGGGGGAAAGGATTCGATTTGCTTGCTTCGTCTTGCGGAAAAGTCGTTCCGTCCCTCGGAACTTCCGATGCCGCTTTTAAACATCGATACTGGTCATCATTTCCCGGAGTTGAACGAGTTTCGTGACCGGCGGGCGCGGGAGCTTGGAGCGAAGCTGATCGTGCGCACAGTCGATGAAGCGATTGAAAAAGGCATCGCGACCCTCTCTCCTGGGCAGATCAGTCGCAATCATCTGCAAATTCCTGCCCTTTTAGCGGCGATCGAGGAGTTCGGTTTTGATTGCTGCATTGGTGGGGCGCGCCGGGATGAGGAAAAGGCACGCGCAAAGGAAAGGTTCTTTAGCTTCCGGGACTCTTTTGGCCAGTGGGATCCGAAAAACCAGCGACCCGAGATCTGGAATCTCTACAATGGCCGGATCAACCCTGGCGAAAACATGCGCGTCTTCCCGCTGAGCAATTGGACCGAGTTGGATGTCTGGGAGTACATCCGCAAGGAGAAACTCGAGGTTCCAAGGATTTATTTCAGCCACCAGCGTCGCTGCGTGCGCCGCAATGGACGGTGGCTCGCCGTCAACGATCTCCTGCCTCCAAAGAACGGCGAGCACGTCGAAGATCTTGTCGTTCGTGTGCGCACGATCGGTGATATCATCAGCACCGGATGCGTCGTTTCGCCCGCAGACAACGTCGACGACATCATTGCAGAGATCGCCGTCGCCCGACTGACCGAGCGCGGCTCGCGCGCCGACGACATGGGTTCTGAAGCGGCCATGGAAGACCGCAAGAAAGCCGGTTATTTCTAGTCCCTTGCGCATGACGGTTCCTCTGCATCATCCTGTTGATCTTCTTCGCCTAAATACCTGCGGGTCTGTGGACGATGGGAAGTCGACGCTCATCGGGCGACTGCTCTTCGACTCCAAATCGCTCATGGAGGATCAGCTTGAGGCGCTCGTGCGCTCTGCGGACATCACTGGTTCCGGCCAAATCAATCTGGCGAATCTCACCGATGGGCTGCGCGCTGAGCGTGAGCAGGGAATCACGATCGACGTTGCCTATCGATATTTTGCGACACCACGCCGCAAATTCATTATCGCCGACACTCCGGGGCACGTTCAGTACACCAGGAACATGGTGACGGGTGCCTCCACCGCGAATCTCTCGATCATCCTGGTGGATGCGCGCCTGGGGGTCATCGAGCAAAGCCGGCGTCACGCGTGCATCGCCTCCTTGCTTCGTATCCCGCACCTCGTCGTCGCGGTGAATAAGATGGATCTCGTTGATTGGAGTGAAGAGCGATTCATTGAGATTCGCACTCAGCTCGAGGAGTTCCTGCCACGGCTGGATATGAAGGACGTCAAGTTCATCCCCGTCAGCGCTCTTCACGGTGACAATGTGGTCAATCCTTCCAGGCATACTCCCTGGTATCCTGGGCCCACCCTGCTAGGCCATCTGGAAGGGGTCCATATCGGCAGTGACTGGAACCTCAGTGACTTTCGGCTGCCGGTGCAGTGGGTGAATCGCCCCAACAATCCGAACAACGCCGACTTACACGATTTCCGAGGCTTCAGCGGACAGGTTGCCGGGGGCATCGTGCGTGTCGGCCAGCCGTTGATGGTTCTGCCCAGCGGATTCAGCAGCACGGTGAAGCAAATTTGGACCCTCGATGGTGTTTTGCAGGAAGCATTCAGCCCTCAATCGGTCACCCTTGTTCTTGAGCACGATATCGATGTCAGCCGGGGCGATGTCTTTGTGGACCCCAACAACCTTCCCGGATCGGGCTCTGAGCTGCATGCGAAGGTTTGCTGGATGCATCCTCGCCCTCTTCAGCGCGGGAAAAAATACTTCCTTAAACATACGACGCAAACGGTGCAGGCTGTGGTCACCGCGATTGAGCATCGCATCAACGTCTCTACACTCGAAATGGAACCTGAGACGCCCGAACTGGTGATGAACGACATCGGGGAAATCCGGCTCAGGACCTCCAAGCCTCTGATCTTCGATGCTTATTCGAGCAACCGTCTGACCGGCTCCTTTATTCTCATAGAGCAGGGAAGTAATGCAACAGTTGGTGCCGGCATGCTTTTCCCGCCGACGGAAGTCGCCAGGCCGGAGTATAAAGATTTCGCCATCTGAGTGAACGTAACCGCTGAAGGCGGTCTCATGCTGATACTCTCTTCAGGACGCGAAAAACGCCTTCGCGTGCTTTGCTTGGGTCGCAGATAATGCTGATGAAACCCCAATGAAAGGTTTCGGCCTGCTTCATGTGTCTCGATATGAGTAAAGGCGCCTCGCGCTATCACGGTGTTGAGGGTCATGTTGGCGGAACCCCTCTGATCAGGCTCCGGCAGCTCTCGGAGCTGACTGGTTGCGAGATTCTCGGGAAGGCGGAGTTCATGAATCCGGGAGGATCAGTGAAAGATCGAGCCGCGCTCGGCATCATCACCGATGCGGAATTCAATGGATTGCTTAAACCCGGAGACACTATCGTGGAAGGAACTGCCGGCAATACTGGAATCGGGCTGACCGTGATTGGAAACGCGAAGGGCTACCGCACGGTCATCGTCATTCCAGAAACTCAGTCTCCGGAAAAAATGACCTTGCTCCGCACCCTCGGCGCCGAAGTTCTTCCAGTCCCCGAAAAGCCGTATAGTGATCCTGGGAATTACAATCGAATCGCGCAGCGACTCTCGGAGGAAAAGGGGTGGTTTTGGGCGAACCAATTTGACAACACCGCCAACCGTCGGGCGCATTACGAGAGCACTGGCCCCGAAATTTGGGAGCAGACTGCGGGCGAAATCACGGCATTCATCTGCTCGGTGGGTACGGGCGGAACCCTCGCGGGAGTCGGCTCATATCTGAAGGAGCGGAACGCTCGGATTGCTGTAGGCTGCGCCGACCCCTTTGGCGCCGCTATGTGGTCCTGGTTTACCCATGGGCACACCGAGACAAAGGATGGAGATTCCTACGCTGAAGGCATCGGCCAGACGCGCGTGACCGAGAACCTGAAAGGTATCCATGTTGATAAGGCCTATCGCATTCCGGATCAGACTGCGTTGACGGTCATCTATCAGCTGATGAGGGAGGAGGGCTTATTTCTCGGGCTTTCCTCCGGCATCAATATTGCCGGTGCCGCGCGCTTCGCCAAAGAATACGGTCCAGGCCAAACGATTGTGAGCATCCTATGCGACTCAGGCCACAAGTATCAGTCCAAAATCTTCAATTCCGAGTGGCTCGTGACCCATGGCTTCGACTTCAAGCTACCCTTAGATTCGATCATCGCCTAATCGCCACAATCAGGATTTCGAATGGGGGAACTGCGTATTCGCGATACAAGTGCAGACGCATCAAGCAGGCTACTCCAGCGATTGTGGCGGTTTCGTAACGGAATTTTCCTGTGTTTCGACGGATAGAGGAGCCTTTGCTGAATCATGACAGTGCCAAATCCGATCGGAAGGCTGTGCTCATACTTCTGCCCTCGGGCACCGACGAGCAGATGCTCAGAGATGTCGCGCAGACTCTACCTTTGCGGCAAGACAAAGAGCCGGATCATCTTTTGCCTCATCGTGAGCTTCATCGCTGGACGGGGACATCTACGAAGTGCCACGCCGGAGAAGCTCGATGGAATTGTGCTTCTTATAGCCGATGGAACATCACTCGAGCTCATCACCGCGGCGCGGGTCTATGCCGTTGGAGCCCGCGGCGGGCTCGTCCTCGAGAAATTCCCGCATACTGCGCTTGTTCGCACGCACTCAGCTTCCGATTCGGTGACCGACTCCGGTGCCTCCGCCACCGCGATGGCGCGCGGAATCAAGACGCACAATCGTTTGATTGGAATGGCTGCGCCGTCCGATGCCGCCTCTTTGCCAAGCATCCTCGACCTTGCGAAGAGAGCCGGGTGGTCTACCGCGGTAATCACTGACGACTGTGTCACCGGTGCTACCCCCGCGCCCTTTCTCGTCGAGCACATCAATCGGGATCAACAGGAAATCATTGCTGCCAAAATAATCGACCAGCTAGGCGGTCGCGCGGACATCGTTCTGGGCGGTGGATCCAAATGGTTCTTCGACCGCATGAAAGATCCGCAGACGATCTACAAGGCTGGCGAACGAAAGGTCGTGCAAGAAACCCAGGCCAAGCTTTCCACAGCGGCGGTTGCGGTATTCGACGATTGGAAAACTTTTCGGGATTATTCCCAGCAAGGTTCAGATCTCAAGCCGGTACTGGGCCTCTTCTTTCCCGACCACTTTCCCTTCTATGCAGACGCGAAGAGAGTCCCGCGCCTCAAGGACCTTGTTGAAAAAGCTGTCGAGCTTCTTCGCGCAAGAGGAAAGCCGTTCCTTATGGTCGTCGAGGCTGCCTTGCCCGATAAGGCTTGCCACCTGAACAATGCCAAGCGGGCAATCTTTGAAGTCCTTGAATTTGATGCCACCGCGGAGTGGCTCCGCCACCATCTAAGTTCCAGGACGCTTGTTCTCGCCACTACCGATCACAACAATGGGGGGTTCTCCTTTAATGGCCCGCTGGTTCCCGTTCAGCTCCACGACGATGCCTTGTTGGGTAACGAACCCGTTCACCGGAGCTGATTACTTTACCTGGGCAAGCGGACCTGGGGCAGACCGGAAGGCCGCTTCGCGACGGATGCGAATCACGAGCGAGCCAGGCCAAGCGATGCGGTCCATTGAAGAGTCCGTTCGTTACACGGATGTCGATTACGCGCAGCCCGCGCTCATTGAGGCGAAAGATGCGTTTCACACCGCTGGCGACGTCTGGCTGCTGGGCGAAGGACCTGGAAGCGAGAATGTGCGAGGCTTTCTCGACAACACCGACATCTTCCACGTCATGAGAAGAGCCATTCAAAAGGCTGATTAGCTTTTCCTTAACTAAAGCTTGATAAGATGATTTCCCCGGAACCGCAGTCGGAGCTCACTGCGCGGTCTCGTTAGCTTGAATCTCGTTCCTTGGTGCGTCGAAAAGGGTGGATGCTCGGAGGACGAACAAATGACACAAAAACTTGCTTGTGAACGCTCCCTAAATTTAATCGGGTTCGAATTCAACCTGGCAGATGCGATGAGCTTCGATCCCCAGCAGCCATACAACAATCTTCCTTTGCTTCCACCAGCCTGTGAGCTCGAGACCAAGCGGGTTCTGAAGCGGTGTGTGGCCGCCAATAAGGCTTTGGCGGAGCTTAAAGGTGCTGGCGACCTGATTCCCAACCAGGCTATCCTGATTAACGCGATCCCTCTCCAGGAGGCCAAGCTCAGCTCCGAAATAGAGAATATTGTCACTACGCAGGACGCTCTTTTCCAGGCTGCTCTGGATGAAAGCCGCACCGCCGATTTCGCAGCAAAGGAGGTTCTGCGCTACCGCAGGGCGTTGCGCCGAGGGAGCGAAGCTCTGCAGTCCTCTCCTCTGCGATTAAGTCTTCTGGAAGAACTCTGCGGTATTCTGCGCAACGAGAAGGTCACCTTTCGCTCCGAAAATAGTGTTTATATCGGTAATCCCTCTCAGCGGAAGATTACCTATACGCCGCCTGTCGGAGGTCCCATCATGCAGGAAAAACTTCGCAACCTGGAAGAGTTTCTTCTTGCCGATGATGATCTGGATCCATTGGTGCGCATGGCGGTGGCGCACTACCAATTTGAGGCTATCCACCCGTTCACCGATGGAAATGGACGCACCGGTCGCATGCTAAACATCCTCTACCTGCTGCACGCAGGTCTGCTCCGCATTCCGGTGTTGTACGTTAGTCGCCACCTCATTCAGCACAAAGTGGAATACTACAATCTTCTGCGCGGGGTGACGGAAAATGCCGCCTGGGAGGATTGGCTGCTCTTTTTGTTAGCGGGAATCGAAGAAACGGCAGATTGGACAACCGGCCGAATTGTCGCGATCCGCGACCTCTTCGATGAGACGCTCGCTCGCTGTCGTGCCAAGCTCCCACCCAAGGTGTATTCCAAGGAACTCGTCGAGCTGATCTTCACCCAACCGTACTGTAAGATTCAATTCCTGGTCGAAGCCGGCATTGCCAAGCGGCAGACCGCTTCGGAATACCTCCAAGAACTTGAGAAAATTGGTGTTCTGACCGGCGAAAAACAGGGACGTGAGGTCCTCTACAAACATCCCGCTCTCCTGCGAGTGCTTGCCGCATAACGAGATTCTTCATATGTCGAAATCGGAAGGTAGTTTCGACACGTTTGAAAAACATGTCGATACGGTCGACCGATTTCCTGGAGGAGCTAAAATTCGAAGCCCTCATTCTGACTGTCGTGCGGGAACCGAAGTCTTCTTGCTGAGAATGACGATAGATTGTTCCCTCAGAATCGAGCCAACCATGTACAAGAGGTCTGCCGCCGCAGCCAGAACACGTAAGCACGTAGAAAAGCATCCAAGCAGCCGAAAACCTGTCCATGTGGAGATCTCAGCTTTCCTCGACAGGAGACAAGCAAACCAGCCGCCGAGTCACGATTTTGGCCGCTATCGGAAAATAAACATCCACGAAAGCGGCAAAAGAATGCCCCTCGGCAAGAACATCGCAATGCTGTCGCAGGTGTACTTCAGCAAACCCCGTCGCGGGCGATTTCGGGCCTCATCACGCCTTCGGAGTGTGCCTGTCGCATCGCATGAGAAAGACTTAAGATCAAAGCCATGCTCTCTTGCGCTTGCTGCTCAGCGGTAAGAGCTCCCGGCAAGCCGATGATAATCTCGGCGGGTTGGCGCTCCCGATTGGGGATGGGAGTGAAAGTGCGGCTGTACGTGGGTCGCACTGGATTGGCCCTCCATTGAAAAAGTGGGCTGGTGGTGGCGTAGCGCTTGAGAGCGTCGGCCAGAATAATCTTTTGCTCTTCCTCAGCGAGCCAAGCTTCCACATCCGCGTCGAGTGCGCGCGGATTTTGACGCAGCAGAAAAATTGCATCGTATGCGTAGCGCTCCAGTTCGCGCTCAAGGACTTGCACGTGACTGCACTGCGAGTTTTCCCAGCAAGACATGCCGTCGATCCGCTGCGTCGTTGTGAGGAATACCGTTTCGCCGGTGTGCTTCGAGGTTTGCGACCGGGTAAGCGGTAATCTCGATGCCGGTAGCAAGCCGCAGCCGAGACTCCAAAGCCGCCAGCAAGCGCGCGATGGCGTACGGCGTGATGATCTCGGTGCCCACCCACCCGCCAATTACGAGCACGCGGAGCGGTTCCTTATCGGTAGGCGTGCCGCAAACGTGGAAATACGGGATTGCTTCACTGCGAAGACCAGATTGCGGAGCTCCATAACCCACTATGAGAGAAGAAGATTTGGAAGCGAGCTCGATCAATGGAGCTATCAGATGGTGTACATCTTGCCGGCCCGAGTTGAAGCGATCAGTGATTTGGCTGTCTACTAAATTTTCCATCACGAACCTCCGGGTAAGGTGTCCGCAAAGCAAACAGTGTCTCTTAGGAAGTTGCAACGCAGAATGCAGGGAAAGGCGATATTTCAGGAGGCGCTGAATATTGAAAGAAAGGCAGCTTTGGAGAACTTTGCTGCTCGGGTAGAAAAATCGCCCAAACCGAACCTTCCGCAGACTGCGTCAGGATAGTTCCGCCCTCAGCGCGTTAGAATGTCGCGCCTAATTGAAACCCCAGCACGGTTGCGTTCTCCACAAGTCCAGTTCCATTGGGACGGATAATGTACTGAATCACAGGCTGAGCGTAGAACCACTTATTGACCTGGACGCGGTAATCAAACTCCAGAACGGCCTCGTAGATTTGCGCCGTGCGTCCTCGATCTTCATCGGCAATCTGTTTGTAGTAGCTATAGTTGCCGTAGGCAAAGGCGACGCCAATCTGGTCCTGGTCGCGCTTGGGAATAAGTCCCCTGTAGACCAACCCGGTCTGAAAGTAAAACGGCAGGGGGTTGTTGTACTTGGGCGCAAAATTTATCAAACTGAAGAAGTACAATCCTTGTTCACTCAATTTCGGCTTGGATGATTTGGCAGTCTCCCTGACCTCTTTCCCGTCCAAGCTCGACTTGCCGTCAGGTGCCGCCACCGTCGGCGGTGGGGCCACCGGCGAGGGTTCGCGGTACAGCTGCTGATCGGCCTGCCAATAGAAGAGCAATCTCTGATCATATGGTTCTCCGAAGAAAGAGGTATTCTCAACGCCCCAGTAGATCAACCCAGCGGCGTAACGACCCGGAAGTTGTGAAGGACCGATTTTTGGCGTAAACCCGTTCTCAATCAACCAGAAGAGACCGTTGCGTTCCGGCGGTTGCGCTCCGGCGAAGAAAAGACCGTGGTTGGAGGGAGTACTCGCATCCGGAATGGCCATATACAGACCGCTCTGCAGATAATACCACTCCGTGGGCTTCACCTTGATATAGCCGCCCCAAGCCGAGTAGCTGCCGCCCCATCCGATACCATTCGCCCCAATCCCTCGATTGGAAGTGAAGGTGTTGTTAATGAAGAATTTGTTTAACGGCTGATTGATGAAGATGTCGGTCGGATTCTGCCAGCCGCCGGACAGTGTCAGAAATTCCTTGATCCCGAAGAGCTCTGGAGTCGTGTAGCTTAAATAAACTTGCTGAAAACGCCATAGCCTCCCGCCTTGAAAGGTGCTTGGAGCGAATTGGCTGCTCGTCCCAACATATTTGTTCACACCGCCCCCGCCTCGGTAGCGCAAGTCCGAATAGAGCGTCAACCCCTCGAGCGGGTTCCATCCCGTAAGCTTGGCGAAGTCCAGCGTTCCACGAAATTTGAACTCATCGTCGTATCCGAAGCGCCGTTGAAGCCCGCCATCCACATTCCAGAGAAAGTTAGCCTTCCACTCCACCCCCAGCTTCAGACCGTGATCCTCAAGGGTGTCCCGAAATCGAAACCAATTCCCGGAGGCCCACTTCCCATCCCACCAAGATTCCAAAGCCGATGTGCTTGCACTCGACTCAGGACTTGCCTGCTGGCCAGCCCGAACTTGAAGGGCCATGCCCCCTACCAAACCCCAAACGGCAAACTTCATCATTTTGTTCTTTTTCATTTTCTCTGGCGCTCCCTAGCGTGAGATCAGCCAAGCCGTCGCCAGCCCTGCTTACCCATGCGGTTCGTTAATACGATCATAATTGTCGTATATCGGCGCGTTTTAGTTTTTTTGCTCGAGGTGTCAACGGAATTTTTCCGTTCTTTTTGGGGGACTACTCGGGAGAGTAGAGGATGCGTCCACATTGGGGGCAGTGGACGATGTGCTTGGCGGCACGGACCTGGACAACGGTTTGGGCGGTCACCTTCATATGGCAGCCCATGCAGACTTCATGTTCGAGGGTCACGACGGCGGTGCCGTGTTTGGTTTTGAAGAGGTGGAGGTAAAGATCACGGACATTTTCATCGAGCGCGTTTGCCAGGCGTTCATGCTCGTCCTTGAGGTCGCGGAGGCGAGCTTCCAAGTTGGATTTTCTGGTTTCGAGCGCTGAGAGGAGGTGTTCGAGTTTTTTGCGCTCTTCCGCGTGTATCCTTTCGGCCGAGGCGATCTCTGGAGCGAGTTTTTCGAGTTCCTCCATGAGGTCGAGTTCTCGGTCTTCAAGACTCGTGATGGCCTTTTCAGCGGCTTCAATTTCATGGGCGAGGGCCGCGTATTCCTCGTTTCTTCGGGTTTGGAGCTGCTGCTGTTTGTAGCGGGCAATGGGGTCTTGCTTGGCGCGAACTTCCATCTCGAGCTTTCTCTTTTCGATCTCAATTTCCTTGGCCCGGGTTCGGGCTTGCTCAAGCTGAACCGCGGATTCGGCGAGTTGTTTTTCGCGAGTTTTGCGTTCTTCGGGGAGATGAGCGAGTTCGGTTTGAAAGGTTCGAAGACGTTGGTCGCGGTCCTGCAAGGTGAGCAGCTTTTCGATCACATCGAGCATCGCCCGATGATGAGCGGCCCGCTAAAAATAATCCAGCGAGCAGTTTACCCCGTGTTGCTTTGGAGGGGGAAGCCCCCGACATTCGAGAAAGAGGCGAGTCACTCTCGCCAACGACAAGCGTTGGGAGCATCCACGCCGATCTGGTCGAGAATGCGCCAGACGACAGTATCGGCGAGTTCAATGAGGTTGCCCGGATTGCTATAAAAGGAGGGAGACGCTGGGATCAAGGTCGCCCCGGCCTCGATCACTGCCACGGCGTTCTTGGCATGAATCAGATTCCATGGTGTCTCGCGGGGGACGAGAATGAGTCTGCGCCGCTCCTTCAAGAAGACATCTGCCGCACGCAGAATAAGACCCTCGCTGATCCCATGCGCGATCCGGCTCAGAGTGCCCATGGAGCAGGGAACGACGATCATTGCGTCGAACTTTGCGCTGCCGCTGGCGAATGGGGCATTCATGCTCTTGTCCGAGTGCTCAATGACCCCGGAAGGGCTCTTCCATTCGCCGAGCTCCTCGTGAATGACTTGTTTCGCGTAGGCGCTTACGACGAGATGCAGCTCATGGCCTGTGCCGTCAAGATAGTGCAGAAGGCGCTGTAGATAGATCGCTCCGCTGGCACCGGTTGCTGCAAGGACAAGGCGCATTTCAGAAAGCTTCCATGGACGTCCGGTCCGGCGCGGGGAGTTCGTCGTCCCCTTAGATGAACTGGGCTTCTTTAAGCGCTTTGCGAATTCCCGATGTCCTCTTTAAGGCGTCCAAGTACACGCGGTTAGCACTCGGCATCGGGTTCATTGCGCGAGGTTTCATCCACCTGAACAAGGCGATCGGAAATTTCGGCTAACGGAGCGTTCGAACCGTGTTCTTTCTCCCAGATCCAAGCGGCCTGAAGCGCGCCCCCGAGACCGGCTCCCTCTCCACTCTGAAGGCAAACAGTTGGAACGCCGAAGACGTCCGCACACATCTGGCGCCAGAGACGACTATTGCTTCCGCCCCCGGTAAGCCGTATCTCGGCGGGATGCAGGCCAAGTTCGCGAAAACGTTCCAGCCCGTAACCCAAGCCGAGAGTTACCCCTTCGAACGCGGCGCGAGCCAGGTGGGGAGCGGTGAAATTGGTGAGCGTTAATCCATGGAAAACACCGGTGCCGTTCGGCAAATCTGGTGTCCGCTCTCCCGTCAGGTAAGGCAAGAGGAGAAGCCCGTCACAACCGACGGGCACGGAGCGAATCTGGTCTTCGAGTTGCGCGTAATCCCAGCCGAAAGACTTGCGGATATGCTCCGTAACAAGGGTAAGATTCAATGTACAGATCAACGGCAACCAATTGTCCGTGCTGTCGCAAAAGGCCGCCACTTCGCCCTCTGGATCGATGATTGGAGCCGTGGAGAAGGCGAACAGCGTTCCAGATGTTCCCAAGCTCGCGGTCACCACCCCAGGTTGGATATTGCCGGTTCCGATTGCGGCCATCATGTTGTCGCCGCCGCCTGCACTCACCAAAGGGGTGTTGGTGAGACCCCACTTCTCACAAAGGTTCCGGCGTAAGGTTCCGTGGGAGGCGGTGGAAGGTAACAGCTGGGGAAGCTTTTCGGAAAGATCCTCGGCGATGTAGTCCACCACTTGCGTTGACCACTCTCGCGTTTTCACGTCGAGTAAAGCGGTGCCGGAAGCATCTCCGAACTCCATTCTCTTCGCGCCGGTGAGCCAGAAGTTCAGGTAATCGTGAGGGAGCAGAACACTTCGTGTTTTCTCCCAATTTTCCGGCTCGTTCTGACGCAGCCACAGGATTTTCGGGGCGGTGTAGCCCGTGCGCATCGTGTTCCCTACCAGGGAAATGACCCCGGCCGGCCCTCCAAAATGATCCGTAATTTGGTCGCACTGTCCGCTCGTCGTCGTGTCGTTCCATAGCTTGGCTGGGCGCACCACGCGATCTTCCCCGTCGAGGACGACCAGTCCGTGTTGCTGTCCGCTGACACCGATGCCGCGAATTTCCTCCTTGCGCCCCCCGAGTGTGTTAATGACTTCACCGATGGATTGTTCCGCCGCGTCAATCCAATCCTTCGGGTGCTGTTCCATTGCGCCGGGCGGCAGGTTGGGAACGAAACCGTAGCTTTTTTGTGCGGAGGCGAGAATTCGCCCGCTCTCCCAATCGAGAGCAATGGTCTTTGTGCTTTGCGTGCCGCAGTCGATGCCGAGGAAAATCATCAGAGGAGGGGTTGTTGAGCCTTCAGGATTGCGCTTTGTCTGCGAGCGATAAAGACATTTTGCTCCTAGATCATCCCAAGCTTTTGTTTGCCCTCCTCGCTGATGCGCTCGGGAGTCCACGGGGGATCCCACACCAAGTCCACGCTGGCGTCGGTCACTCCGTCGATTGTGAGAATTTTTTGCCGCGCTTCACTGGCGAGAATCGGACCCATTCCACAGCCCGGCGCGGTAAGAGTCATTTGCACGTTAACATCGCAGCCGCCTTCCTCGCGGGACTTGACATCGAGCGCGTAGATGAGCCCGAGGTCAACAATATTGACCGGAATCTCGGGATCGTAACAAGTCTTGAGTTGATCCCATACCGCCTGCTCAAGATTGCCGTCGGCAGGTATTTCGGAGGTTTCGGCCGGCTTTTCGCCAATGGCATCGGCATCCTGTCCTTCGATGCGGTACAGCCCAGCCTGACTGGGGACCAGGATCGTGTAGGAACCTCCTAACGCTTGAGTAATGACCACCTGGGTATCTGGGGGAAGGGTAATCCTTTCACCGCTTGGAATGCGCGTGACCTCCACCTCGCGCGAGGTCTTGGCTGAGTATTGGTGACTCATAGCAAAGTTGATGGTTGAGAGTTGATGGTTGAGAGTTTCAGGCGCGGAAAGGCTAATCATCATCCTTATCTGAGATAGCACCTGCTGCCTTGTATCCGGCCAGATATTGTTCGACGAGCAGTAGACGTCCCTCGCCGGCACGCTGGACAATCTTTAGAAGTTGGTCCATCGAGCTGACTTCTTCCAGCTGCTCTATAACGAACCATTGCAGGAACGTGGAAGCGATGTGATTGTTTTCTTTGAGCGCGGTATCCATCAAAGTGTTGATGAGATCGGTGACTTTGATCTCCTGCTCCAGGGAAAGCTTCACGGCGTCCTCGGCAAAGGGAAAGCGTGCGACCGGTTTGCTGACTTCGGGAATTTCGACGCGCGCTCCGGCATCGATGAGGAACTTAATGAACTTCGTGGCGTGCTCATGTTCCTCTTTCGCTTGCTTGTAGAAGTGCTTGGCCAGAAAAGGCAGTGATTCGGCATCAAAGTGCGATGCGATCGCTGTGTACTGAATGCTTGCCGCGAACTCGTACCCGATTTGCTGATTGATCTTGTCGTTTAGGAGTTGGGAGATAAGCATGTCATCAAACTCCGTCCAGGCGCTTTCCAGGTCAAGCTTCACCCGAATAAGAGCCGCGCTTTTTGGCCAGGTTGCACGAACGATCGTTAAGGTTTTTCGGACCTAAGCAATTCCCTGGCCAACCCGCTGGATGATGTCCCTCGCGGTCGGGACCGCAACAGGAAAGGGGCAACGATCCCAGATCTCGGTCTGTTCTTTTAACAATGCGCGCAACCTCTCGTTGATTGAGTGGTTGCATCCGATGATTGAAATCTTCTATGAAACGCACAATACTCTTTTCCCTGGTTAGCGTAGCCAGCGCGGCATGTCTTTTCAGCTCGCTCGTCTTTGCGGTTGATCCTGATCCTGCTGCGCCCTCCTCGTCTCCATCGCCCTCTGCGGGCACAGCGTCTTCGCCGCAAGAAGACCCGCAGAAATTTGGCGAGAGGGATCGATTTTCCGAAAGAGGCGGCAAATTCCATCGTAGGGGTCACCATTGGGGATCTCACCGCGATCCCGACAGCGAGTGGAAAAAACTCGACCGCTTGTTGAATCTCACTGACGAACAGAAGGAAAAGGTCAAAGAAATCATGGCCGCCACCACACCTAAGATTAAAGCGATCCGCGAGGAACAGAGAGCGAGAATTCAAGCAGTCTTGGACGATGCGCGAAGCGAGATCCGTCCCGTTCTTACTCCCGCTCAACAAAAGGTCTTCGATGATGCGCAGAAGCTGCGCGAAGATGCTCGTAAACTTAGGGAGGAAGCAAGAGCGCTTCGTCAACATAAGGAAAGCACGCAACCTCAATAGACAAGCCTTTGGTGATTCGTAGGGGCGGCCAGAACGGCCGCCTCTCTGACTGTTGCTACGACATCAGGGCTCGTGGATTTCCGAACCGGGACGCTCTCGCGACTTCTGCCCGATCAGCTGATCAGGGATTTCTAAGCTCTCCTTTCGCCGCGCACTCCAGTCAAGAAACCTTGCACCAGCAGCAGAAATGCAAATATGAGCGGGAATGAGAGATATCCAGGCATGCCCCGTTCAAGAAATGCATCAAAGCGGTGGAGAGATTGGGCTTGCAGGAGCGAAATGTCCAGGCAAAGCTAAGGCTAGGCCGGCGAGGCCACAGCGAGCCACCGAATCGGGAGGTTGCTCATAGAAGCGTTTCCAGGCCGAGGCTTTTTGGTCTTCATAGTCCTCTTCCTTATGTTCCTCCAGCCAGGCCAGTCGCACCGCGTGTCCAATGAGCACATCCAGAGTGAGGTATTCAGCGAGAACGAACTCGGAATTCTCGCGAAAAAAGTCTGCCAAGGCGACGAGGGCTTCGATGGTCAAATGACGATATTCAGGTGCATCAATCTTTGCTAAGAGGTGTTCAACGCTGCGAGCGAAATTTGTCTCACCAGAAGTCATCTCCGCGAGAACGGGAATGCTATCTAAGCGATTTCGTCTCTCGAGTTTGTCGCCGATGACTAAACCGCGACAGTGATGCAAGGTTTGCCATACTTCGGGGTAAAAGCCCTCGGGCACCTGACCCAGGGCACCTCCGCGCCGGCGGTGCTCGAGCCAGCCACCGTTTGGAGGAGACGATGCGACGCGGGCATCGACGCCGGGCAACTGCGGACTCCAGACTATCTGGATGCCCGGCTTGAGGTAGAGGGCTTCCTGGTTCCTGAGCAACTTTGTTGTTTCCGCGTAGGCTCGAAGAACCTTGATCAAACGTGACTGGATCTCCGAAGGGGAAAATTCCAAGAGTCTCTGGTAAGCCTCATTGTGGACGACTGAGAACTCTGCCGAGACTTCAGCGGTTAAGAGCAAAATCAAATAGCCCACGCGATGAGTCAAAAAGCCGCGAAGCAATTCGGGTTCCAGCTTCACAAGGGTATCGAGGTTCAAAAGGATCTCCTGAGCCAAGACGCGCTCCCGGATGTCCTCTCGCGAAAACCGAGCAACTTTGTCGGCAATCGCTTTGCTTCCCATAGCTTCCGTAATCAGCGAATCGGGACTATAACGCCTTTCCCACCAAGATTTGTTTTTGTCGGACCAGGAGGTTGGTCACCGCTTCTTCGAGTCCTGGATCCACCCATTCACGCAAGCCGGCGATCCGACGTAGGACGCCCCAGTGGCGGCCGCGACTGGCCTGGCGCCAGAGCTGATCCAGCAAGGCTTCCAACCGAATGGACGACCCCGCAGGTTGCCCGGAGGTGTACGCCCCGGAATTCAACCAGGGAATTTCTCCTTCCCGACCCAGAAGAAGAACAAGTTTGTGGAGACATTCCGCCTGTTCGTAGAGATTGTCGCTGGCTTTGTGACGTTCGATAAGCGAGCTACGATCGCGCTCTCCTTCTAACTCCAGAGCTTGTTCTTCTGCCGCGTTCAGCGGTGAATTCTGCCCCGGAACATCGTGCAACACTTGGTGAGAATTGGCCTTGAGGTTGGGACCGCTGCTGGAATGAGGCCGACGCTGGGGTCGAGAGTCATCCAATCCGCTGACGCCATAAATTGCGCGAGAGGACCAAGACGCACCGAGTTAGAGCCGCACCGGCCGTCGCGCCATTCATGGAGAAGAGCGGCGAGGAGTTCGGTGTCCGCCTCTAAATGGCGCTGCCCCAGAGGGAGAACAAGACTGGGAAGTCCTGACTTTGCCAATGGCGAGAGAGATACGCGACTTCGCTCCGCAGGCGCTGACACAAAATAGCTGTATCCAAAGCCAGGTGGTCCAGCTGATCCGTTAACACGGATGGAGCAAACGCCAGGCGGCGATCACCCAAGCGGTAGAAACGGGCGGTCGTCAGTGTGCGCAGGCGTCGCATAGGACGCCCGGTCAGGCCTAAGACTGAGTTGGCTCCCTGGGCTTCATAGAAGCGCGCCAGTTCCTGCGCTGGCCGCAGTTCGATGGTTTCCAGTTCATCGAGCAGTTCGACCGTGATCCCGAGGGTGCCCAACTGAGTTTGGGTTTCGAGATCTTCTACCAAGAGGGCAATCTGGACGGAGGAGGGAGGTTTCGGCCTTCGGCGGTGACGTCCTAGTGGATCGGTATCATTACGGTCCAGGAGGTCATCAAGCAGCATCTGACCTAGCCACCACAAGCTTTGCGCCCAAACCAAGGGAACATTTTCGTTCGGCAGACGGATTTGACTCCCGGGCTTCTCTTTCTCGGCTTCGATGCCGGAGGCGGGCACATAGTAAAGTTCCGGCAACAAACCAATTCCTTCATCTCCCTGTTCGAGTCCTTCAAGGCGGCGACGATACTCTGTGGCGAGATCGGTATCACCTCGATAATGGGCATCGAGCAAGAGGTATGCAAAGAAAAGCGGCCACTCGCATTCGATATGCTCAAAAACCTTGAGCTCACTAGGTTCATAATGCAGGCGGCTGTGATCCTCCAGAACGGTTTGGTGTCCGTCGCGAAGGAAGCGTTTGCAGCCGTAGTTCCCCTGCAGCAGATCAACAATACTCGACCGGGTGCGCTCAACGAGCTCTTCATCGGAAACGGCGAACGCGGGGAAACCGATCACGGCAAGCGTTGCGGCGTCCACTTGTTTTGAAGCCGACTCTCGTGGCAATAGACTATGCAGGGTGATTCGGGCGCGCGCTATTTCATCCGGAAAAATGTGCACTTGGGTGCTGCGATCGCCGCGTGGTCCATACAAATCGAAGTTATCCAAAGCTTCCAACGCCGCCAGAGAGAGGCCGATCGAGCTCGCGTTGATTTCGCGATGGCCGCTGTTGATTTTGTTACCCCGCTCCCAGATTCCATAGTCGGGGGTGCGGTAGGCCCGGCCGATGTAGTAAGTCAAATTTTGAATGAAGGCTACCTCCACCGGATTCCAGATGAGATCTATGCCGCCGGCTATCATTTGGGCGAGCGTGAGCAGGTAAAGCGAGGTGGCGTCCAGTTGAAGATGACCCCACTTATCGTCTGGAGCGATAGGCTGCCCGGTGGCCGTTTGATACTTTGCATGCAAGCGTCCAGAGGATTCTGAGTCTGCTTGAAGCGCTCCACTTTCACGGATTGACCCATCATGGCAGCGAGCAATCCCCTCATCAGGCGCACGACAGCGTGCTCCAGCTCATGACCTCGACGATCATCGGGTGCATGGCGCCGATACGCGACAGTGAGTCCCCACACCGCGTAGATGCTGTAAACGTTGTCTCGCACCCAGGCATCGGTATAATCCCCATGCACAGTTTTGGCGGTACTGGCGGGGAGGAGCCCAGTTACGGGGTGCTGTCGAGTCAAGATCACAGAATCAACGGCCTCAAAATAGCGATTGAGTTGACCCAAACGCTCGTCGCCAGTCGCTAAGTTTGATTCCATTGGCTGTTGAAACAATCGAGCGAACAGGAGGGCACGCGTGTTCGTGACTATTCGCCTCTCTCTCCTGAGACATTCGTTATCGAAGACTCGCCGTAAAGCAATTCACATCCCGGAGTAATGCACCTGGTTGCTCGCAACCAGGGTAGCTCCTCCGGAGGAAAAAGAAGCATTTCGCCGAGAGGCTGTTAGTGCAGCTTTCGACTAAGGGGAAATACGCACGGGCAGACGCCAAACATTTCGGCAAACGCTTTGGAGAAATGGCTCAGGCTGGAATAGCCAACCGCCACAGCCGCTTCGGTCACGTTTGTGCGGCCACTGCGAAGCAGCTCGGCGGCGCGTTCCAAGCGTAAGCTGCGCAGATAGCGCGAGATCGTCATCCCGGTGTGTTCGGAAAAGATTCGACTGAGATAGAAAGGACTGCAGCCGACCTCGCGGCCGAGCTCGCGAAGGGTGGGTGGATTCTCCAGATCCCTTCTTAACGCCTGTTTGACGCGAGCGATGCGCTCACAGGCGAGTCGCTTGTGCCGCTCGCAGAAAAGTTCTTCACGGGGCTCAATCAAAGTAAGCGCTGTAATCTCCAAAATCTTCGCGCGAAACCAGAATTGGCAGCCGAGTCCGTCGAGCGGCGGCTTAAGCATTTCCTCCGCGCTTTGTCGCACGTGTGGATTAAGCGGCCGCTCTCGCGCCATCCGGAGGCGTGTTTCGGCGCCCAAGAATTCCCGTGTCTCTCGGTTCAAAACCGCTTCGTGCCCATGCACCGTCTCACCGAGCCAGTCCCGGGACATTGCGAGGGTCAGGAAGCGATGTCGTTGTCCCGCATGCCGGTCGGCATGCACACGGCCTTCGTCCGGCACATAATGAGCCACCCGCTGCGGATTAACGACAGTGGTCCCTATGGATTGTTCGTGAATGGCGCCGCAGCCCTCGAAATTGATGCAGATTTCCAAGCTGTCTCGGTGGAAACTGCGCGACCACTTGAGTGTGTTCCGACACTCAAAATCGTGCCATTGCACACTCACTCCCACCTTGGGAAAATCGCCAAAGAGCGGACGCCTTTCTCCTTCGATCCCAGCCCAGATACCTTCTTCCATAAACTCAGTCGCCTCCCGCATACTTCTGTCGTATTGAGATTTAGTCTCAAGAACAAGGGCAAAGTATTATTTAGATAGATGGAGCGAATTTTTTTTGCACGAGTCGGCGAGCTTGCGCCTTCGCCGGATGACGGTATTTTTTGGCGATGCTGGCAGTCAATTACAAGCTTGGCAACGAGAGATTGATTCGCGTCCGTGACGCAGCGAGCGCGAAGTTGCGTGCCTTGCTTGAGCGCCAGGGTCGTCCGCAGGGCGCCTTGCGGGTTTCGGTGATCGGCGGCGGATGCTCGGGATTGCAGTATAAGATGGATTTGGTCGATGGACCCGCCAACCGCGATATCCTTGTTCAATCCAATCAAGTAAACGTGGTGGTCGATCCGAAGAGCGCGCTTTTCGTCAGCGGATCCGAACTGGATTTCAGCGACGATCTCCAGAAGGGGGGCTTCAAGGTTTCGAACCCGAATGCCGTGGCGCATTGCTCGTGCGGAGAGAGCTTTTCCGCTTAGAGCGGATTCGTTGCGAGCGTCTTTGTGCAAGCAAACGTGGAGGACGCATTTTCGCTCTTCGACCTTCAGCCGCGACCGTTGATTGACGAACTGGCATTAAAGGAAAAATATTTGCGGCTAGCGGCGATCAAGCATCCGGATTTGCTGGGCGGCGGTGAGGAGCAGTTCCACCGGTTGCAGGGCGCTTACAAAACTCTTGCTGATCCGGCGGCGCGCTTGAGGCATCTCTTGGCACTCCAATTTGCGAGCGCTGACATTCACAGCGATGGCGTTCCACACGATGAAATCTTTCCACGCGTGGGAGGCGCACTGCAGCAAGCAAAGGCGGTTGTTTCCCGCTTGGATCACATGACAACGGCACTGGGTCGCGCCTTGCTTTCCCCCGAAGTTGCCACTGCGCTCCAGCAGATCCGCGAGGCAACGAATTCCGTCTCACAAGCTTGGAATCAATCGATCGCGGATCTTGAGGATCTCGACGCGCGGTGGCCTGAAGTCTCGGCCGCTGAGCTGGTGGCCATGGCGTCATCGTTTACCTTTCTTTCGCGATGGAAGTCCCAGTTGTCCGAGTGGGAATTTCGTCTCGTCAACCCCTGAAAAGGAAGTGCACGGACTAGGAGCCTTCCCCCTAAAGGCATGCCGTGTTTCATCGTCCCAGAGCAATTGATCTATGGAAGGACAAACCCATGACGATGCCAGCCCTGAACACGGCGAAGGAAGAGGGATTTCTCGCCATCGGGCGGCCGCTCCTCTTTTATCTGGTGAAATTCTTCTTCGACCTCAGACAGTAGAGTTATGATTGTCGGTATCGATCTCGGCACGACGAACTCGCTCATTGGTGCGATGAATTCCGGCTTTCCCGTGTTGTTTGCCGATCCTGCGGGACGTAAGCTGACGCCGTCGGTGGTCTATTTTCCTGAGAAGGGCGAAGCTGTGGTCGGCGAGGAGGCCTTGCCCCATCAGCAAGAGGCAATTTTTTCCGTGAAGCGTCTCATGGGTCGGCGCGTGGGCGAGGTTCAATCGGAGCAGGACGTGATCGGTAAGCCCGGTGAATTCGTTCGCCTGCGATGTGGGGAGCGAGCCATTTCGCCTGAAGAGGTATCGGCGTTGATTTTGAAGAAGCTGAAGGCCGATGCGGAGCGGGAGCTTGGGCATATTGTTGATCGGGCTGTGATCACGGTGCCGGCCTATTTTAATGATGCGCAGCGCACGGCAACCAAGCGCGCTGGGGAATTGGCAGGTCTGAGGGTTGAACGTCTTCTGGCTGAGCCGACGGCGGCCGCATTAGCCTACGGTTTGGACCGGCTTGGTGACAAATCCAAGATCGCCGTGTACGACCTGGGCGGAGGAACATTTGATGTTTCCGTCCTGCAGTTCAGTGACGGTGTTTTTCAGGTTTTGGCAACCGCTGGCGACACGCAACTCGGCGGAGATGATCTCGACGCAGCTATCGCCGACAGGTTCGGGATCACTCGGGGTGAAGCGGAAAGCATCAAGCGCAAATTTTCCGAAACGGGAAATTGCGACCCTCCTGTTTCCGGAGCGCTGCTCGAATCTCTTTGCCGTCCCATTATCGAACGCACCCGGAAACATTGTCTTCGTTCGCTTCAAGATGCGGGAATAGGCCGGGAAGATTTGGATGAGGTGATTCTCGCGGGGGGTGCAACTCGGATGCCTTGGGTGCGGGAGTTTGTCCGTGAAATTTTTGGAAGGTCGCCTGACACGAGTCAGCATCCCGAAGAGGTCGTAGCCTTAGGTGCGGCGATTCAGGCCGGCATCCTCGAAGGCTCGGTGCAGAACGTGGCGTTGCTTGACGTGACACCGCTCTCCCTGGGAATTGAAACATTTGGCGGACTCATGAATGTAATCATCCCGCGCAACACCACCATCCCCTGTAAAGCGGGTGAGATGTTTACCAACGCGGCCACAAATCAAAGCTCCATGCGGATCACAGTGCTCCAGGGCGAACGCGAAATGGCCGGGGACAATTGGAAGCTGGGGGAGTTTGAGATCCCATTCGTCCCCGCGCGGCGAGGCCAAGCGCGGGTCGGAGTACAGTTTGAGATCGACGCCGACGGGTTGCTGAGCGTTCTCGCGCGTGATGTTGCCACCGGAACTGACACGAGGGTGAAGATCCAGAGTGCAATCGAGGTGAGCGACGAAGCCGTCGAGAAAATGCTCGCCGATTCGCTGGAACATGCCTTTGAGGACATGGATCAGCGCGCCTTTGCTGAGGCGTGTTTGAAGGCGGACGAGATGCTGCCGGCTGTCGAAACGGCCCTTCAGCGGCTGGGCACCGAAATTTGTCCCGACGAGCGCGAAACAATTTCGGGCATGGTGCAACAGATGATCGAAGCAAGGGAAAGCGGTTCACTTTCGGATCTGAGAAACGCCCTGAACGACTTGGAGAAGATGACCGAGCCATTGGCTGCGCGCCTGGTTGAAGTGATCATGCAAGGTAAAGTGTAGCCAGAAGGAAACGCATGCCTACCGGGTAGGAGGGCCTTCTTGATCGCAGTATTCTGCCCCGGGAGGAACACCAAGCATTAAGAGCCAATCTCCTCGCCGAGCCGTCTGCCGGATTTCAGATAGTTAACAGCATAATCCCGCACCGCTTCTTCCAACGATATCGTGGAAGTTTCATAGTTCGTCGCGCGAAGCTTCGAAATGTCTGCGCAGGTGTAATACTGATATTGATTCTTGATGCTTTCCGGCATTTCGATGAATTCAATTCTCGCCGGAATGTTCAGCGCGCTGAAAAGAGAAGCTGCGAGATCGTTCCAGGTTCGAGCTACTCCAGCGCCGACGTTGTAGAGGCCTGCGGCAGCCGGACTCTCTGCCAGGTGAAGAGTCATGGCGACAGCGTCCTTTACATAAACAAAATCGCGCATTTGCGCGCCATCGGCGTATTCGGGCTTGTAGCTTTTAAAGAGGCGCATCTTTCCGGTTGCCATGATCTGATCGTAAGCTTTGCAGACAAGGCTTCGCATATCACCTTTGTGATATTCGTTTGGACCGAAAACATTGAAGTATTTAAGCCCAACAATCTTCGGGAGTAGACGCTGGTCGTGTGCGTAAAGATCGAAGAGGTGCTTCGAGTAGCCATAAAGATTGAGAGGACGGAAAGACCGGAGATTGTTGCTCTTGTCATCCATCCCAGCGGATCCATCGCCGTAGGTTGCCGCTGAGGAGGCGTAGGTAAATCGAGTTCCTGTCGCGAGCGCCCAGCGACAAAGGCGTTTCGTATACCCGAAGTTGTTCTCCATAATATATGCGGCGTCCGTGGCGGTAGTGGACGAACACGCGCCGAGATGAAAGCAGGCCTGGAAGGGACCGTGAGCAAGCGCGTCCTCCTCCAGGCTCTCCAGGAGCTTGTCAGCGGGCACGTAGTCTTCAAAGGCCAGTGGGGCGAGGTTGCGCCACTTTTGGTCATTGCCGAGATGGTCGCTGACAATGATTTTGTTGATGCTGCGGGCATTGAGTTCATGAACGAGGGCACTTCCGATGAAGCCGGCTGCCCCCGTGACCATGACGCGACTTTTTGCATGCAGGAGATTCCTTTTCCGCAGCGATGCGGTGGTTGCGCGTGGAGGATAACGTCGGCTCATGGAGCGTTGGAAAGCTTCGGCATAAAGAGGTGATTCCTTGAACAATAGCTCCGCATCGAGCAGCGTCTGTGTTCGGTTCGGTCGGTGAATACGCGCGCCAGAGATGCGGCTGTTCGAAGCCTGAGCGCGTCAGCACACAAGATGGTTTGCTCGTAACTCACCGACCGAGGATGGCTTGAACACAGCGCGGACAGCAACAGCAAAACGATCTTGTCCGACTTCTTGCGGTTCGCTACGTTTCGGCATGGTGACCAAATTCTCGGGTTCACTGGCCCTTCTCCTTCACGCTCACCTCCCATTCGTTCGGCACCCCGAACATGAGGAATTCCATGAGGAAGATTGGTTGTTTGAAGCCGTCGCGGAAACGTACATTCCGCTCCTCCGCATTTTTCGGCGACTCGCCTCCGAGCGGGTTCAAGTTCGCTTGGCGATGACGATGACTCCAACCGTCTGCGCCATGTTGCGTGATCCGCTCCTTCAGCAGCGCACCGAGCGCTACCTCAGTCGTGGCATCGAACTGGCTCGACTTGAAATTGAGCGGACCGCAGGAGACGCGAATCTGAATAGTCTGGCACACTTTTATTCTGAGCGCTTTGTCTCGGCTCGCGATTTTTACGTTAACGAAATCAACCGGGACGTGGTCGGCGCCTTTGCCCAACTGCAAGAGGACGGCTTGCTGGAGATTGTCGCTTGCGCGGCCACGCACGGTTTTCTCCCGCTCATGGAGTATTGCCCCGAGGCGATGAGGGCGCAAATCCTCATCGGGCGCGATGAATACCGCGAATGCTTCGGACGTGATCCTACAGGAATCTGGCTGCCCGAGTGCGGCTATATTCCTGCCGTCGGCCCGATCTTGCAGGAAGCCAATCTCCGATGGTTTGTCATCGATGCCCACGGGTTAATGTTCGGCGAACCGCGGCCCCGCTTCGCGATATTCTCGCCTTATTACACACCGGCGGGACCAGCTGTCTTTGCCAGAGATCGAGAATCCAGCAAGCAGGTCTGGAGCGCTCGCGAGGGTTATCCGGGGGACCCGGCCTACCGGGAATTCTACAGAGATATCGGCAAAGAGCTGCCGGAGAGCTACCTCGCGGCAGTCTATCCTGAGGTGGGTCATCGCCGTTATACGGGGATCAAATATTCCCGGATCACAGGCAGCGAGAAGAAGGAATATTATCGCCGCGACTGGGCCATGGGAGCTGCAGACGCTCACGCGACGGATTTTCTGCACAGCCGCGTCCAGCAAATCGAACAATTGAGGGAAATGCTTCCGATCGATCCAATCGTCCTCAGCCCCTTCGATGCGGAGCTCTTTGGACATTGGTGGTTTGAAGGCCCTGAATTCCTCGACTTGTTTTTGCGCAAGACGGTGCATGACCAAAAAGTTTTCCAGTTAACGACTCCTTCCAACTACCTGTTTAATCATCCCACTCTGCAGTTGGTGAAACCCTCGCCATCAAGTTGGGGTAATAAGGGGTATTGGGAAGTTTGGCTCGACCCTTGCAACTCGTGGATCTACCCGCACCTGCATGCCGGGGCAGCCAGAATGACTGAAATGGCGCGCAAATTCGCCAAGACGGATTCTGAGTACTTCGATCGACTTCTCAGACAAATGGCTCGTGAGCTGCTTCTGGCGCAGTCAAGCGACTGGGCGTTTCTGATGAAAACCGGGACGGCACGCGAATACGCGGAAAAGCGGACGCGCGATCATCTCCTGCGTTTCATGAAGCTATACGAATTGGCCACGCAGGAGCGTCGCGATGAAGCACTGATCGCCGCCTGCGAGGAACGAGACAATCTTTTCCCAAATCTCAATTGGCACTATTACGCTTGAGGAAAATCCTGCTCGCACTTTTCGCAGGATTGCTGCCGGCGCTGGCGGCTGAGCGCGTGCAACGATTCGCGTTTGCGCTTCCCGAGAGCGAAGGGCGCATCAGCCTCGGTGTGTTCGATTCCGGGGGAACTCTCGTGCGCACCCTCTGTGTCGGCGCTGCAGAGAGCGACTTCGTGGTTGGCCTGAATGGTCTGATTGGCACGTGGGATGGGCAGGATGACGCCGGGAAGCCGCTGCCCGCTGGGAAATACGAAATTCGTGGCTTCCACGTCGGCAACAGCTTGAAGCCAGAAGGTGTTGCCTACCACTTTAACGATTGGATTAGCGACGAGCATTCCCCCCGCATTACCCGCGTTGAAGATTTTAGCCGGGAACCAGGAGGCTTTGTCATCTTGGCTGAGGTCGCAAATAATAACCAGCCGTTGATCTTTCGATTCGATCAGGAGCGAGGATATGTTTGGACCGAGTTTCTGGAGCCGACCGCGTCCGAAAGAAGTGTTCCGGGATCGACGGAGTTCAACTCCCCAGGCTCTGCATCCCCGCCGGCGGAGCGGATGATCGCGACGGCGGCTCCTTACGTGGCAGCGCTATCTGACGGGACTCTGCAGCTGTCAAGAATGGAGGATGGTAGCGGTGTCAAGAGACAAACGGTGGACATCCCGGGTCCGGCTTACATGGCCGCCAGCGAGCAAACTTTGTTTATCGGCAGTTCAGACAAATTGATGAGGATCGCCTTGCCGGAACTCGAAACGGTTGACGAGGAGAGAACGCCCGTGCCCTTCGGAGCATTATCAGTTGGCGGAGAACACAGCCTCGCTGCCTCAAGGAGCGGCGAGGTTTGGGAACTAACAGATGGGAAGTGGAACAAACTGCCGGTTGCCGCCGTGGCGTCGAGCCTCTCGTTCGGTTTGGAAGGAACATTCTGGATCACCGGCGTGGATGCCGAATCTGGGAAACCGTTCGCTGGCCAGTTTAACAAAGGTGGGGAATTCCTGCGGGCTTATCAGGATGAATTTGCGCCCGTTCGGGTATGTGCCTCCACTGCGATAGAGGAGATTGCCGTGCTTGAAACAAGAGACTCGGCGCAGCGTTTGCGCGTGCTCTCCTTGGTGGAGAAAAATCCTGATGCGTCCGGAAAGTGGGCGATTGTTTTTGAGAAAACCATGGAGGATTGCCGCAAGTTCGGAATTGTAGACGGCAAACTGGTGGCCGATGCAGGCTCTGCTTCCCAAACCGATCAGGTAAAAATCACTCTGGCGACGGGAGGGTTGACCGCGAGTTCCACGACGGTCGTCGTCCGTGTGACCTTCGATGACGCTGGTCTTTGGCTGGAGACGCGCTCCGGACTTAAACTTGCCTTTCTCGCCGCTCAGCCTAATGTGCGTCGAGTCGCCCTGCTGCTTGGCCAGAGAGAGGATCTTTTGACCGTGTATGCCGGGGACGATGCTGTAGTAGCTGAGTATGGTGTTCGGGGATTGGGAAACATCGTGGAAATTGACATCGGCGAGGTTGAGCTTCCTTAGCACTCAAGCGAGCGAAACTCCAAAAGCGCAAACAGAGAGGCAGGTTTCTTGTTCGATCCTCTCAGAGCGCCATCGGCATTTCATTGACCGCGGATGATCGTTCACGTCATGGAGCGGTTCACGCGGTTGACCCTGTTGATAGCCGGCCTCTGCGCTTTTTCTATGACGAAGGCGAGCGCCGTTGAGGAGGTGAAAGTGCCGTTCAACTTTCAGTGGGGCGAAAGCGCCCAACGCCTTGAAGACAGCCTGAAGCGCGTTCAGGCGCGGGTGGTGGAGCGCAAGCCGATCAGGAACCGGCAATGCCTGGTGGTGGAGGGGATTCCTCAGCGTCTCTTACAACGGGCGTTGTTCTACTTCGAAAGCGACTCGCTCAATGAAATTGAATTGCACTACGGGGATGACTCATGGGATGCGGAACGCTTCGGCTCCTTCTTCGATCAGACCCGGCGTAACATCGAACGCAAATATGGGTCCGGACGTGTGGTAGCAAGGCAGAAAACGCGCGAGGGAGAGGTTCTGGAAACATTGATTGGCTATCAGTGGACACAGGACCTTACGACTTTGGTTCTTTACTATTATACAGCGGAGAACGGGCCGGAGACCTTCCGGCTGCTAAGTTTGCACTACCGTGGCTATTAAGAAGTCCTCAAAGGACGTTCGTTACGCGGGTCGGGGCGAGTAGCTTTTCCATCGCAAAGCGCGCATCGCATACCTCGGAGTCAAGTGCGGTGAGCGCGCGCCCTGATGTGCGTGCGTTCACTCTGAGCTAGAGCATATGGTTAACGAAGATTTCGCGATCGAACCGCGCGAAATCTTCGACCTTTTCTCCAGTCCCGATGAAGCGCGGAGAGATTTCGAGCTCGTGCTGGATAGCCACCGCCACACCACCTTTGCCGCTGCCATCGAGCTTGGTGAGGATGATTCCTGTCAGCCCAATAGCTTGGTGGAACTCCTTCGCCTGAACCAGCGCGTTGGAGCCGGTGGTCGCGTCAACCACAAGCAAGCGTTCATGAGGCGCCTCGAAGTCGTGCTTCGAGAGCGTTCGCTTCACCTTGGCTAGTTCTTGCATCAGATTGCCCTTGGTGTGCAAACGTCCCGCTGTATCACAGATCAAGAACTCGATGTTGCGGCGATTGGCGTTTGACCACGCGTCATAACAAAGAGCCGCCGAATCGCCACCATAGTGGCCGCTAATAACTTCCACACCGATTCGTTGCCCCCAGGTTTGCAGTTGTTCGATCGCCGCCGCTCGAAACGTATCCGCAGCTACCAGAAGATTGGTATGGCGGTTCGATTTGAACCAATAGGCCATTTTCGCGGCGGAAGTTGTTTTTCCGGTGCCGTTGACTCCCACGATGAGAATAGCCTTTGGCTTGGCAGGCAAAGGTCCGATGTTCGGGACACTGAAAGGAAAAACCTCCAGGAGTTCTTTACGACAAACTTCCGAAACGGTTTCTGCATCAATTTCGCTCCCGCGTTCGCGCAGAGAGTCAAGAATGTGCATTGTCATCGGCACGCCCAGATCGGCGCGGAGGAGCGCTTCTTCCAGTTCGTCCCAGTCCACCGGCTGCCCGGTGAATCTAGCAACAAGAGATTTCAGGAATCCAAGCGGCATAGAGTCTTACTTACTTGAAGCGAAAACCTTGTGTTGACAGGACGAGGCAGTGTCCTTTTGGCAGTCACTGGCGCAACATGCGCCCACTTCGCCGATCATTTCTTTGCTGTCTGTTCCGCCGTTCGCGCCGGCCGGCGTAAGGAGGCGCGGATCTGGTCGAGAACGCCGTTCACGAAGCGGCCCGACTCCTCAGTGCTGTATTTCTTCGCGATTTCTATGGCTTCGTTAATGGAAACTACCGGTGGAATTTCGGGGCAATGAAGCATTTCGTAAATTGCAACGCGCAAGACATTGCGATCGACGGCGGATATCCGAGCGAGCTCGTAGTTTTGCGTGTTCTTGCGGATTAAGTCGTCGATGGCGCTCTGGTGTTCGATAGTGCCTTGGACGAGCCCATCGCAAAATCTGCGCGCGCTCGGGCTTAACCCACGAAACCGGTAGTAAGCGGCAAGGTCACTGTCGCCGTTCAGATCGCGAAGATACAGATATTGAACAGCCGCTTCACGGCCATCACGGCGCACACCCATGATCTACTTCGCAGCTAGCTGCTTGGCCGTGCGCGCCATTGCGACCGCAGCTCTTGCCGCCTCAACTCCACGGTTACGATCTCTTTCCAGGCAGCGTGCTTTCGCCTGTTCCTCATTCTTGAGGAGCAACACTTCGTGAATGACAGGAATTGTGAATTCTAACGCGAGAGTCATCAAAGCCTGGCTCACGCTGCGTGCGATCAATTCCGCGTGGGCTGTTTCGCCTTGCAAGATCACACCGAGCGCCAGGATCACGTCGCATCTCTTCTTCATAGCGACGAGCTTTACGGCGACAGGAATCTCGAAAGAACCAGGAACTCGGACGACGGAGAGATGTGCCCCCGGCTCCAAATCATTGATTTCGGCGGAAGCGAACTCCACCAAAGGCTGAACGTAGGCGTTGTTGTACTGGCTGGCCACGATCGCAAAGCACAGGCTCCCTCTTGATGTCACGTGAGGACGGATGAACGGAGTTTTGGGCATCTAAGGAGATGTTGGCGCAAAAGTATGCACTCTCAAGCCCAATGTCCAATGGTGGGGCAATGCCATCTAGCGATTTCGTCAACGCAGTCTTCTTGATGCGGACCTCGTGCTTCTCCGCCTTGAAGTTCGCAGAGGAGATCAGAGAAGATGGCCGAGCTTCGACTTCTTCGTGGCCAGGTATTTCGCATTATGCGGGTTAGCGGCCGAGCGAATGGGAATTTGCTCTACGATCTCCAGCTCATAACCTTCCAAGCCGACAACCTTACGTGGGTTGTTCGTAAGGAGACGGATCTTTCGAACGCCGAGATCCACCAGGATCTGTGCGCCCAATCCATAATCTCGGAGATCGACAGCGTATCCGAGTTTTTCGTTCGCTTGAACCGTATCGAGTCCTTGTTCCTGGAGTTTGTAAGCGTGGATTTTTGGGGCGAGACCAATCCCGCGCCCTTCCTGGCGCATGTAAACGAGAATCCCGGTGCCAGCTTGTTCAATTTGAGCGAGAGCCTGATGCAATTGCGCTCCGCAATCACACCGCTTCGAGGCGAAGACGTCGCCTGTGAGGCATTCGCTATGAACGCGAACTACCGTCGGTTCTTTAGGATTGATATGGCCTTTGACGAGTGCGAGATGGTGCCGTTCATCCACCGTCGAGCGATAGAGGTGCAGTTCGAATATCCCATACTCCGTCGGCAGGGAGACTGTCTCCTCTCGCTCGACCAATTTCTCCTGTTTTCGGCGATAAGCGATCAGGTCCTGGATGCAGCAGATTCTCAGCCCGTGCTTTCTCTTGAACTTGATTAATTGTGGTAAGCGGGCCATCGAGCCATCCTCGTTCAGGATTTCGCAGACGACAGCGGAGGGATCGAACCCAGCCAGGCGAGCCAGGTCGATGGAAGCTTCTGTATGACCTGCGCGTCGGAGCACTCCACCCGGCTTACCTTGCAGCGGAAAAACATGACCAGGTTGGACAAGATCTGACGCCTGCGAAGCGCCCGAAGCGAGTACCTTGATCGTGAGCGCTCGGTCTCTGGCGCTTATTCCAGTAGTAATGTCCCTGGCGGCATCGACCGACACTGTGAAATCGGTTCGATGCATTTCGCGGTTGTGGGCGACCATTCGCTGCAAGCCGAGATGTTGGGCACGATCTTCGGTGAGCGGCACACAGATCAACCCCCGGCCATGTTTCGCCATGAAATTGACCGCCTTGTTCGTCACTTTGCAGGCCGCCATCACGAGGTCGCCTTCGTTTTCACGATCCGCATCATCGGTCACGATGACCATGCGTCCTTTCCGGATGTCAGCGATCGCTTCAGGGATAGTATCGAAATGCATAGTCATGAAGGCAACATCTGATGACAGCACAATATGACCGCGGGGCGAAGAGTCGAATCGTCTCCACCTCCGCGACTCTTTCTAGCGATGTCTCCAATCGGGCGGGTGACCGTATCCTAGATCCCGACTACTGGCAGGCTTGGCACTCCGCACCGTTGCGCAGGGCTTCAATGGAACAGGCGAGCTGCTCCTCGGCGGTATATTCACGCTTGCTCCCGGCCACGCCGCTGACCTCCTTTTTCACCGAAACGGTTGCTTTTTCGATATTAGAGGCCTGGAGCGTCCGGAGGTAATACGTCGTTTTGAGCCCGACGTGCCATGCGCGACGATACATGTGGCTGAGGGTTTTCATGTCGGGCTGGGCGAGGAAAAGATTAACCGACTGCGATTGGTCGATCCATTTCTGACGTCGCGCAGCGGCATCGATGATGGCCGTGTACGGGACGGAGAATACCGTCGCGTGCTTTTGCCTGAGACGCTCGGGGATGTCAGCGAGATCGCTCAACTCGCCGTCAAAGTATTTGAGCTGGTCCACCATCTCCTCGGTCCAAAGTCCCTCCTTTTTCAGATCAAGAACCAATTCTCTATTCAGGACAATGAAGTCGCCAGAGAGATTCGACTTCACGTAGAGGTTCTTGTAATTCGGCTCGATGCACGGCGTGGTCCCCATGATGTTCGAGATCGTTGCCGTCGGAGCAATGGCCAGCACATTAGAGTTGCGCATCCCATGTTTGTCGATCTTCTGCCGAACCGGATTCCAGTCCATCGTGCCGCCGCGGGGCACGTCAATCTTGATGCCGCGTTCCTTCTCGAGGAGTTCAATTGTATCCTGCGGAAGGAGACCACGGTCCCACTTCGAGCCGCGATAGCTCGAATAAGTCCCCCGTTCGGCAGCGAGATCGCTTGAAGCGCTGTAGGCGCAATAAGCAACTGCCTCCATGAATTCATCGTTGAACTCAATAGCTTCCTTGCTGGCAAAGCCGGTCTCTTTCTTGAAAAGCGCATTCTGCAGGCCCATCACGCCCAGACCAATCGGCCGGTGCCGCATGTTCGCTCGCCGGGCCGCTTCGGTGGGGTAAAAGTTGATATCGATCACGTTGTCGAGCGCGCGAACGGCCACAGTGATACTCTCGCGAAGACTTTCGAAATCGAGAGTTCCGTCGCCCTTGACGTGCGTGTCGAGATTGATTGAGCCCAAGTTGCAGACCGCGGTCTCCTCCTCGCTACTGTTTAGGGTAATTTCGGTGCAAAGATTCGAGGAGTGGATGACTCCGGCGTGATCTTGAGGCGAGCGCAAGTTGCATGCATCCTTGAAGGTCAGCCATGGGTGACCCGTTTCGAAAAGCAACTTGAGCATCTCCTTCCAAAGATCGATTGCGGGAATCGCCCGCCCATAGATTTTTCCTTCTTGGGCGAGCCGCTCATAATGGGTATACCGCTCCTCGAACTTGCGTCCGTAGCATTCATGGAGATCGGGAACTTCGTTCGCGCGGAAAAGCGTCCAATTCTCCCGCCCTTCCATGCGTTTCATGAAGAGGTCTGGCACCCAATTCGCGGTGTTGAGATCGTGCGTTCGGCGTCGTTCGTCGCCCGTGTTGATGCGCAGCTTGAGAAAATCTTCGATATCGTTGTGCCAGCTTTCGAGGTAGGCGCATCCGGAACCGCGGCGTTTTCCGCCTTGGTTGACCGCGACGAGTTGGTCATTGTGGAGCTTGAGAAAGGGAATAACACCCTGGCTTTCGCCGTTGGTCCCCTTAATGTAACTTCCGGTTCCCCGGACGGCAGTCCATGACCCGCCAAGCCCTCCCGCCCATTTCGAGAGGAAGGCGTTTTCGGCGATTCCCCGGAGCATGATGCTTTCAATATTGTCATCCACCTTGTAGAGGTAGCAGCTGGAGAGTTGGCTGTGCGGGGTGCCCGAGTTGAAGAGAGTAGGCGTGCTGGAGCAGAAGCGACGAGACTTGTAGAGATTATAAAGACGGATAACCCACCCTTCTCGGTCCTTTTCCTCTTGCACAAAGAGGCCCATGGCAACCCGCAACCAGAAAAACTGGGGCGTTTCGATCCGCCGGGTCGGCTGGCGAGTCTTATCGACAATGAGGTAACGGTCGTAGATGGTTTGAATGCCGAGATATTCAAAGTCGAGGTCAGCTGAGGGATCCAGGGCTTCGGCCAGCCTTTCGATATCGGTACTGAAGGAGCTTTGGACTTAACCGTTCGATAGCAACTCCATGCCGAAGGTAGCTCTTGAATGCCTTGCGATGGGCTTCCTTGAGACCCTCAATTCCATCGCGCATGATGCTCCAGTCGAGCACCTCTTCGTAGATGTAAGAGAGAAGAATGCGCCCGGCGAACTTTGCAAAGTCCGCGTCCTTTTCGATCAGCGACCTGGCGTTCAAGATGATCGTGCTGCGGAGGCCTTCTTCGCTGATCTCCGCGCCGATAGAGCGCCGAAGCTCTCGCTCAATCCGGTGTTCGTCCAGGCAGAGATCCAGACCGATGACTGCAAATTGGATACGTCGCTTGAGCTCGCTTCCATCCCAGAAGACGCTCTCGCCGCTCTTGCGGCGCACGACGATGAGGGATTCCTGTTCGGCGTCGGGCGGCGGTTTCGCAGCTTCTTCACGCAAGCGAGCCCGCTGAGCCCGGTATAGGATGTAGCTCTCGGCGACCTTGTAGAATCCCTGTCGCATGAGCTCTTCCTGAACCATGTCCTGCACGTCTTCGATATGCACGAAGGCTCGCTCGCCGCGGCGAATGCGCGCAGTTACCGCGCGAGCGATCCTGATTGCGCTCTCGGCATCCTCCTTCGTGGTGAGAAATGCCTTGCGACAGGCAACTTCGATCTTGCTTTCATTCCAAGGCACCACGGTGCCATTGCGGCGGATCAACCGAACGACGAGAGGACCTGTGGCAGAACGCTCGCTCGCTCCTGCGGCGGCTTGTTCCGAGCTCTTGGCGGACCGCTTGAAGACAAGGCTCTTGGCCACGTCGTGCGCATCATTCTCGATAAGGGCCTTCTCGATGAGAAGGGAAAGGTCGTACTCTGAGAGTTTTAGTCCATGGCCCTCTCGAATATGATCGAGAAGGCGCGTGGCTACAGAGTGTGCCACGTTGGCAACAAATGCGCGATTCTCCTCGCTGAAGATGTCCTTTTCTTCCCGCGAGAGCAGCAGGTCCGTAAGCGCAGCGCCAATTTCGTCCGCGAC
The DNA here is from genome assembly GCA_963744345.1 of uncultured Verrucomicrobiae bacterium. Taxonomy (GTDB): domain Bacteria; phylum Verrucomicrobiota; class Verrucomicrobiia; order Chthoniobacterales; family Terrimicrobiaceae; genus DASTFP01. The sequence goes on along the minus strand of CAVUTD010000029.1, from coordinate 88,152 downwards.
GTCGGCCAGGCTAAGCTGTCGCTCGTCGCCCAAACCGCGCATCACGATGATCTCCGGAAGCGTCGTCTCGAAGGAGGAGTCGCCCAGAGCTTCACGCCAGGCGAAGCCAGGCTTCTGGTCACGGGGCGTGGTGACGAGGCGCTTAAGCGCGAGGTCTTCTGCAAGAGGAATATGTCGGAGCATGAAGGTTATGAGCTGAATGTTTTGGAACTGAGCAGAACGAACAGAATGCGCGTGTTTTTCTGAAGCGTTCGCCTAAAGTTCGTCATCGGAAACGGGAACGAGAGAGGATTTTTTCTGATATTCGGTAACCTTGGACTCGAAAAAATTGGCTTCCTTTTTCATATCCATCAATTCGGCCAACCAGGGCAGAGGATTTGTGCTCGGGCCATTGAGAGGCTGAAGGCCGACACCTTCAAGACGTCGATCGCCGATATAATCGATGTACGCGAGAAATTCATCCGCGGTGAGGCCTACTGCGTGAACCGGCAGGCAATCCTTGATAAACCGCTGCTCCAGTCGCACGGCCTCGGCCATGGTGGCGCGCAAATCTTTCCGAAAGCCTTCCGTCCACGCGTCGGGATTTTCGTCAATGAGCTCGATGAAAAGCTTGCGAAAGAGTTCAATATGATTGGATTCATCGCGCAGCGTGTAGCGAAACATCTGGCCGATTCCTGGAAACTTATTCTGCCGGTAGAGAGCCAGCACCATGCCGAAGAGGCCGTAGAATTGTGTGCCTTCCATGCATTGCCCGAAGAGAAAGATGTTCTTCGCGAGAGCCTGCTTGTTTTCCGTTCGCGTGAGATCAAGGCCGCGACGCAGGTTGCGACTATTGTTCACTACGAAGTCTGTCTTTTCCTTGATCGTGTCGATATCCTCGAACATCGCTTCGCATTCATGCGGGTTAATACCCAGAGAGCTGATCATGTAAACAAGGCTGTCGGCGTGGATATTCTCCTCATGAGCATGGCGACCCAGGACGAGCTTGAGCTCAGGTGCCGTGACCACTTCGCGCACGAGATGCAGAATATTGTCGCCGACAATTCCTTCGGCGGCCGAGAAATAGCCAATGCCCATCTTGATGATCCAGCGCTCGATATCTGCAATGCCGTTCAAGTCCCGCCATTGCTCACAGTCTTTTTGCATCTGGATGTCTTCGGGTTCCCAGTGGTTCGCCTTCATGGTTTTGTAAAGGCTGTAAGCCCACTGATATTTTAGAGGCAGGATGTTGAAGAACATCGTCTGCCGCCCGTTGATTACTCTTTTCGCGGCGTAAGCAGCTTCAGCCTTCTCGCGATCGAGCTGAAATCGGCGCTCTCCAAGCGTGATCGTTGTCGTAGCCATTTATCGGTCTTTCTCTCTTGCGGGGGCATTCCGCCAAGTATTGTAATCCCTCCTTTGCACCTTGTCGCCTGACGGTTAACGAATAGTGCCAAACGCGCGCGAAAGGTCAACGAAAATCTATATGTAGTAGCATACTAGTAAAAACCCACAATATGTTGTGGTTTGCGGGCTCTGGTGTAAATCGGCTTTCTTCCGTGACTTAGATCAAGGCCATCCGTTGATTGTTTCAGAACTAAGGCACGAAGCTGTTTTCGTGGAGAGCGGTGGACCTTGCAAATGCGGGCTTTTGCAGCGCCACCTTTTTCGTGAAATTCGCTTCATGCGTGATCTCTCACTCACTTTTCTTAAGCAACTTCTCGAAACGCCGTCGCCTTCCGGTTTTGAAGTTCGTGGCCAGCAGCTTTGGGCTGCTTACACCGGGAAATTCGCCGATGCCATGGAAAGCGATTCCTACGGCAACGTCTTCGCCGCGCTCAATTCGGGTGGTTCGCCAAAAATCCTTTTGGCGGGCCACTCCGACGAACTCGGATTGATGATATCGCATATCAACGAAGAGGGATTTCTGTATTTCAAAGGCATCGGGGGCGTCGATCGGGCCATGCTTCGGGGCCATCGGGTAATCGTGCATAGCAAAAGCGGCCCGATCCCCGGTGTCACCGGACACCTCGCGATTCACCTGCAGGAACGAGATGATCGCAAGAAGGTGCCCGAATTCCACGAGATCTTTATCGACATCGGCGTCCGCTCAAAGTCCGAAGCTGACCGGCTCGTGTGTGTTGGCGATCCGGTCACGATGGACGCCGGCGTTTTTACACTGGCAGGTGAGCGGATCGCCGCGCGTGCCTGTGATAATCGCATCGGCACATGGTCTGCGGCGGAAGCGCTTCGAATCCTCTCGGACCAGCGCGAACGGTTGAGCGCCAGTGTTGTGGCACTTGCCACAGTGCAAGAAGAGAATGGTCTCTATGGTGCGACCATGGCCGGCTATCGCATCCGCCCGGATATAGCCTTGGTCGTGGACGTGACCCATGCCACGGACATTCCCATCTGTTCGAAACCGAAGCACGGGGACGTAAAACTGGGAGCCGGGCCGGTCATCAGTATCGGCAGCGCGAATCATCCGATTTTAGTTGATCGGCTCCGCAGGATTGCTGCCGAACGATCAATTCCGATCCAATTCGAGGTGAATCCGCGTTTCACCGGGACAGACGCCGATGCGATCTTCGTGCAATTAGGGGGAATTCCCACCGTGTGTGTCGGACTGCCGAATCGATACATGCACTCCTCAGTTGAGGTTATCGATTTGGCGGATCTCGAGGCTCTTGCCAAACTGCTCGCAGAATTCTGCCTTGATGTGAAGAAGGACGACGCCTTTGCCATCGAGGTGATTTGATCGTGTCCGAATCTGCGCGCTTGGCTGATATTGTCCTTCAGCTATCGATGGCGGCAGGTCTCGCGAGGGAGCAGGCTCGACAAAGTTGAGTCAGTTTCCAGCTCCCGACTCGTATTGGAATGTTTGCATCCTTTCGAACCAGCACGTGAGATTTTTCAACGAGGCGGGGAGCGAGTTGTACTTATGATAAATTAGATTGCCTAAAACCCCGAAGAGCGCGAAATCACTGAAGATTGGTCGATCGTCGAAGAGAAATTGCCCGTGTGCCAGGGAGAGTTCAAACGGCGCAAGAAGCCGCTCGGCTTCCGCCTGTAAAGAAGGCCGTTCTTTCTCCCAGCGTTCCTCGCATCCAGGCCCGAATTTTCGTTCCTTGTGGCGTCGGACCATCGCGCGTTCCACGGGATCTTCGATCTCGCGCAGATAGAACGGGTCAATAAGCTTGAAGGTCACGCTTTCGACATTGTCCTCGATGTAAGGAACAACAATCCGCTGCAGGCCTTCCCAACGAGGCGGGAAGAGCTGTCCGTTCGCAAAGGTCCGATCGACATATCGGGCAACGTCTATCGAGAGAGGGGACGATTCAAAGACAACCTGCCCGTCATGAGAGAGAACCGGCACCTGGTAGTATGCGCCATTGGTCAATTCGATGATTTCCCGCCTGCTAGCATTGGAAACGTTCTGAGTTGCGAAAGGCACGCTAAGAGCTCCAAGTGCGCGCGTGACAGGAATGCAATAAGGGCTGTGTTCGAGTTGATAGATCGTGAGTGGCATAAAGAAAACTTAGCAGGTAGCTATGGAATGAAAATTGTCGTGCAGGTTTGCGGTAAAGAGATTACCGAGCCCTTTCGTCAACATTGAACCTTCATGGCGCATCAACGTGTCGTTAAGATAGGGACCGAGAGCCTGAATTTCAGGCTCGTCATTTCTCCGCACACTCCCGTGCAGCTGCTGGTTGATGCGTCCATGCCGGCACAAGCAAAGGATAGGTGGGCGCGGCTGGTCGAAGTGCAGGCTGCCGGTTTCAATCAGGATGATCACCACGGGAACAAGTATACAGGGACAAATCCAGGCGGCTCACTGCGCTACCTCAGCCATACACGGTCTCGAAGCCCTCTAGGTCCCCTCTGGGAAGTTCGGCAAGCCGGGAGTGGGTTAGTCGTCGTTAGTTATTTCCAGTTCCTGGGCACTTTGCCGGTTTGTCGCACGTGGACGCTCGTCGAGCACACTGAGGATGAGCCGATCAGGCTGGAGTATGTGAGTTCTCTGGCGCTCTTCGGTGTCTCTCGTGGGGGACCGTCTTTATGGAAGGATAAAATGCGTCTTCATGTGGCCGACAACTCCTGGTGCGCGGAATGCCAATGGCGTTCGGATTCCCTTCAGGGCTTCGGGCTTAGCGCCGCTTATCGGCAGCGCGAGGGCAGTGGCTTCTCTCTAAATCGCATCTCCATCTCCAATCAGGGAACATGGTCGACCCTTCAGCACTTACCGATGGGCGCCCTCGAGAATACCGAAACAAAGACAACAATTTGCTGGCAAATCGAGCATAATGGTTCTTGGCATTGGGAAATCAGTGATTTCGCGCACGAGCTTTTCTTGCGTGCCGCGGGACCCACGTATCGTGAGGGGCATTGGAGCAAGAGACTGGCCGCCGGCGAGAAATTCGAGTCGGTGCCCGTCACTTTCGCTCGTGTCAGAGGCTCTCTTGAAGCCGCCTTGAGAACGCTGACAAGCGCCCGGAGACTGACGAGGCGCCGCCACCCGGACATGGAATCCCTGCCCGTGATCTTTAACGACTATATGAACTGCTTATGGGGAAATCCCACCACCGACTCCTTGCTGCCCCTGATCGACAAAGCGGCTGAAGTTGGCGCAGAATATTTCGTTATCGACGCCGGCTGGTACGGGGCGATCGGTGAAACTTGGTGGGATGCCGTGGGCATCTGGCAACCTTCGGTGACGAGATTTCCATCCGGTTTATCCGAGGTCACTCGGCGCATACGCAGTAAGGGGATGATCCCAGGCCTTTGGCTTGAAATCGAGGTGATGGGGATCAAATGCCCCCTTGCGGCTGAGCTGCCCGACGAATGGTTCTTCTTACGTGATGGAAAACGGATCATTGATCACGGCCGCTATCAGCTCGACTTTCGCAATGAAGAGGTGCGCGCGCATGCGGATCAAGTCGTCGAGCGGCTCATTTGCGAATTTGGTGTCGGGTATCTCAAGATGGATTACAACATCAATGCCGGACCCGGAACGGACTGCGCTTCTGACAGTCCGGGGGATGGTTTACTCGGGCACAATCGCGCCTATCTGCAGTGGGTTAGAGGCGTTCTTGCCGCCCATCCGGATCTCATCATAGAGAATTGTTCCAGCGGCGGGCTCAGGATGGACTATGCGCAACTCTCCGTACACAGTATCCAATCAGTCTCGGACCAAACGGACTATCGCTTGAATGCCGTGATCGCCGCGGCCTCTGCTTCCGCGGTTACACCTGAGCAAGCGGCGATCTGGAGTTATCCTCTCAGCGATGCGGATGAAGAGCAGACGATCTTCAACATGATCAGCGCTCTCCTGCTGCGAGTTCATCAAAGCGGACGCCTCGATGAAATTTCGTCGTCGAGTTTGCAATTGGTGAAAGAAGGCATTGCCTTATATAAGCGGATACGTTGCGATATACCAAAGGGCCTTCCTTTCTGGCCGCTTGGATTGCCACGCTTCGACGATGACTGGACAGCCTTTGGACTCGATTGCGGACGTCTTGGTTACGTTGCCATTTGGCGGTTGCATGGACGAAGCCGCAGCGCAGAAATTCCCTTGCCGGCGGGGGTGAGGAAGCAAACCTTCAAATGCATTTTTCCCAAGTCACGCCCTCTTAAAGTTTCTTGGTCGCGGGGAAAGGCCATCCTCACTTTGCCTCGGAAGTACATGGCGCGGCTGTTCACGTTTGAAAAGCGATCGGCCTAGTTGAAGCCGCCGTGGCACTCTCGCGTGCAAGGAGAACGTGTCAGCAGTCAGGCTCCAGCCGATTTGGCATTCGAATTTTCTAGGTTCGCCTTGCCGAGGTTAACAGGAGAAGATCCAGGGGACTTAGGATTTCGTCGTATTGAGGAACAAGAAGGTAATATCCAGCCAGCATCGCTCCTGCGACCATCGCGAGCAAGAAGAGCGGGAAAAGTCCATCGTTTCTTGAGGCGAGGTGAAGCGTTTCGGCTTCGTAACGAGTATAAAACAGCCAAGCCACGACAGGGATGAGCGGTGCCAGATAACGTGTTTCCTTAGCAAATCCCGCGGCTCCCAGCAGACCAAAAAGCGCCACGGTCGAAAGGATCCAAACTGATGACGCCCTTTCCAACTTGGTGTGAAAGGGATATCGGCAAAATGGCGTGCTGAGGATAAAGACCACGAAAAACGGGGCGCAGGCAAAAGCCGTAAATAAATAGGAGGGAATTGATCGCCCTGCCGAGGCTGCGACAAACGGATTTGCTTTGAGGAAAGCTTCGTCGGGGCGCATCCAGGAGGGGAACCACGCGCCGCTATGCGCTCGGAAGTACAGCAACCAGCTTGCCAGCACCACAGAAGCTGGAAGCAGAGCGATTATGAGACGCTGGTTGAACTGTCTGCGATCATCAGGAATTGCGAGCCATGCCACCAACGGAATCGCAAGAGCCGCGCTCACCTTAAGCGAGCAGGCAAAAGCGGCGAGGATTCCCGCGGCGAGGAGCCAAAGCCGCGCGCGTTCTCTTCTGCCGCTGAGCCAAGCCAAAGATATGGCAAGGGCTGTCGCGCCCGCCAAGAGATTGTCTACCCAAATTTTTCTGCTGATGAAATTTAAAAGCGGGTCGGTCGCTGTTGCGACGAGCGGGAGGAGAAACACGCATCGTGTGCGAAAATCGATCGGCTTGTCTCTAAGCATGAGCTCATATCCGACGATCGCGACCGCCAGGAGCGAAAGAGCATGTCCAAGCCATGAGAGCGTGATCGCGAGCTGATTTGCTTTCGTAAGAACAAAGGGTGCCAACAGGGTGGAGAAGCCCGGAGGATGATGAAAAATTGGGCGATCGTAAAAGCTTCGGGGAAGACGCTCCAGCAGTTCGGTTCCTTGAAGAGAATATGAGCCGGTCGCCAACCACTGCCGGGATAGTTCCAGATAAATCAACTCATCCCAGTTCGAAATGGGATACTTCAAAGTCGGGAGTTTGATAATCAATGCGAAGGCTAGACAGCTTGCACTCGCAATAACCGCGAAACGTAGGTTCGGCTTGCGCGGCATACCAAGCTTCTATAGGCTCCCCGGACTAAAACCCGCGCAGACCTGTCAGGAGGAGCTCAGCGTTCGACTTGGTATTTCGAAGATTGGCAGCCAGCACCTCCATCGCCTCCGTCGCGGGGAGTTCCGACAGTTGGCGGCGAAGGACGATGATCCGCTCATGTTCGTCGGGGTGATACAGCAATTCCTCGCGCCTGGTGCCCGATTTAACAATGTGAACAGCTGGAAAGATACGCTGCTCGGCGATCGAGCGATCAAGGTGTACTTCCATGTTTCCAGTCCCTTTGAATTCCTCGAAGATCAGATCATCCATCCGACTTTGGGTCTCGACAAGCGCCGTCGCGAGAATGGTGAGACTTCCTCCTTCCTCGACATTCCGAGCGGATCCGAAGAACTTCCGGGGCCTGGCGAGCGCCTTGGAATCGACTCCCCCACTCATGGTGCGACCTTTGTTTGGCTGGAGATTGTTATAGCCGCGCGCCATGCGAGTTATGGAATCGAGGAGGATGACGACATCCTTGCGCAGCTCAACCAGGCGCTTGGCTCGCTCCGAGACCGCTTCACAAACTTGAACGTGACGGACGACTGGCTCGTCAAAAGTGGAGCTGTAGATTTCGCAATTCACTTCGCTCCGCAAATCGGTGACCTCTTCGGGGCGTTCATCGACGAGCAGCAGCATGAGAATGATCTCGGGATGGTTGGCGCGGATGGTACTGGCGAGAGCCTTGAGCAGTAGCGTCTTTCCAGCGCGCGGCGGAGACACAATCAACCCGCGTTGCCCCATCCCAAGCGGCGCAATCAGATCCACCGCGCGAGCGCTAATCGATGGATTGTCGACCGCATCCAGAAATATTCGACGATTCGGAAAGAGCGGCGTCAGCTTGTCGAAATCTGTGGGGGACTGCCATTGATCGGCCGCAATGCCCTCAACTTCCAAGATGGACTCGGCGACCAATCCGCGCTCGCGCTCCTGCGGAAGACGCAACGCACATCGAAGCATCAACCCGGGTCGAAGTTCCAGCGGACGAATGAGTGATGCGGGCACGGTCACGTCGTCGGGTCCGGGCTTCAAGCTAAAGGCGGGCCAGCGCAGAACTCCATGATCGGCGGTGAGTTCGAGAAAGCCCGTGGCGAAGACAGCCCCTCCTTGAGCGAGATGAAACCGCGCTTGATCGAGCACCATGTGATGGCGCGACGTCTCGTTGCGCAAGCGCATCCCAAGCTCGTTGCTTCTCGCGGCGAGCTTCTCCAAACTGAATTGCTGGAGATCGTTTAGCGCGAGCGGCGGAAGGGCGGTGCTTGGCGAAGGGGGATTCTCAACTGTATTTGTCATTCAAGTAGCGGGCAATAAGGGTGGTTTGCGCAACGAGGACGTCAAGGGACCCTTCGTTCCAAATGACATGATGGGATCGGAAAATTTTGGGGCCGATTGGCATTTGCGAAGCAATGACTTTTTCTGAAATCTCCGGTGTCATGCCGGGGCGCCGGGTTAGCCGGACAAGTTGGGTATCCACCGTGCAGCCTACAGTGATGATTCGATCGAAAAGCGACTCCGCGTTTGTTTCGAAGAGAAGAGGAATGTCCACGACGAAAATTCTTCCAGCGCGCGAAGCTTCTTGCGCTTTTCGCAACCAGCTTTCGCGCACCAGCGGGTGCAGGATCGCTTCGAGCGCTCGTTTAGTTCCAATCTCTTGATAAATGAGCTCACGCAGCAGAGCGCGATTCGGCTTGCCGCCAGCTCCATAGGCATCTCGATGAATTTCCTTAAGGATCTGTTGCCTGACAGATTCATCGTTCTCGAGCAATTCGCTCACGCAGGCATCAGCATCGAAGGAATCCACTCGAATGCATTGCAAGAGCAAATTACGAAAAGTGGATTTTCCGGAAGCGATTCCCCCTGTTATTCCGACGATAGGCATGCCGAAGCGAATCAAATTAGTTCGGCCGACAAGAAGACCCGCCACATGCCAAGCCCGACTGCGGGGACCTAAGATTTCGGCCTCTTCCGGCTGTTTTCTCTAAGCTTTAGGAAAACTATTTTCCAAAGCCGGGAGATTCGACGGTCGGAGGGGGAATTTCCTGAGGCAGTCCCAAGGGTTCAACAACCTCCTCCGTGTCTTCATCCAGCCGCACTGGTCTACCTTCCGCATCCATTAAACGTGCCGTCACAAAGATGATGAGGTTGCGCTTTATTTTCTGATCAACCGTGGAGCGGAAAAGGCGCCCAGCCAGGGGAATGTCACCCAAGATCGGAACTTTGTCTTGAATTTTCTGAACATCCTCGCGGACCAATCCACCCAGGGAGACGGTCTGACCATCCCATATACTGACACTTGTCGTTACCTTGCGAGTGGAGAAGATGGGCTGATTGATTACGTTTGTCCGTTAAAACTGCCCTGTCGATGAAACCAGGGGCAGGTATCGGCATTGAAAACAGGTCCGAAGATCGGCGAGCCGTAATTGATGAAGCCGTCGAATTCGACGACTTCCGGCGAGAGGTTTAGATCGATGGTGTATCCATCAGGTCCGATGATGGGTTCCACTTCAAGTGTGACGCCTAAATTCCTCGTCTCAAACGCTGTGGGTGTGGACGGAGTGACAATGCCTTGGCTAACAAAAGTACCCGGCGGCGGAGCAATAGCTGTTCCGTTACCGCCCGTATTTGGCGGTGGCGGTTCCGGAGGACTGAACTCGGTCGGGTAGGGAAATTCCCTTGCCACCCGGACAATGGCTTTGCGTCCGCTCTTGGTAGTTACCTTTGGGGCTGACATCAGATCGACCCCCTTTTTCTGGTTTAGAGCTCGGATGACGACCTGGAACTGAGGGTTGGTGAATATGCCAGAGATGCCGAAGATTCCGGGTGCGAGGCCGGGTGACGACGTTGCCAAGAAGAGCGTCGATGCTGTTGGCGCTGATCGCACCATTCGGATCCCCGGCACCGAGAAAGCCTGATCTTAACCCTCCAGTGACCGGATTTTGACCGACGGGTACGCCACCGGCCGTAAAGGGGAAGTTTACCGGGTCAGGGGAGGTCGGGGGTTGGGGTTAAATCAGTTCCGAAACCTTGCGTTCCACCCGCGGCGAAAGTTCCCGGCTTATTGATAGAAGGCGGCCCCAGCAGCCAGTCAAAGCCGAGCTCCTTGAGGTTATTTTGGGTTATCTCCAGGAACTTCGATTCGATTTCGACCTGTGTCGGTTGCACCCCGATGGCGGCATCCACCAGGGAATCGATCAAATCGATCGCATCGGGCGTATTGCGGACGATGAGCTCGCTACTCGCGGGAACGTATTGAGCGAAAGCACCCGTCGGAAAGGCCACCCCTTGCGACTGCAAATAGTCGAGCGCGTTCGTGCGGCTCCCAATTCGACTCTCCGTGACTTCGGCTCGCGGCGCTCCGGGCGAGGGAACTTCCGCGCCCGGAGCAGTCGAAGCCGGGATAAATCCTGGCGGAACGCGATATTTCTTCGTCACCAGGTCTGTTGTCGTCTCGGTGATGGGAACGATGGAAACGGCGTAAGGCTCAATCTTGTACTTGAGGCCAGCAAGCTCCGTCAGGTAGCGGAGGGCCTCAATTAGGGGAACGTTGGTCAAGGAAAGCGTGACTCTCGTGTCGGCGGTTCCACCGACTTCGGGAGAAACGGCCGCACCTTCCACGGGCGGAGCTGTGGTCAGGTCTGGAGCAGGCACTCCCGGAACGAGCCGGCAACTTGAGAAAGATGTTAACTCCGCGTTTCTCCTGAGGTTCCTCTCCAGTCGTATCAAGTTCTCTACTGCGCTGCTTGAGAAATTCCACCGCCTCGCGGACGGTGGCATCGCGAAGGTCAATTCTCGGGATGATGATCCGGTTGAGCTTGGCCATGGTCGCCTCAGTCCCGCGGATGCCTGCTCGGGCCTGGACTTCCGCAGCTGTCGTCCGCCCTTTTTGGAATCGCTGGACGGGGCGTTCCCAGGATTCATCGACCATCCACAGCATCCGGCTGCGAGTCTCATTATACGCGTTTCCGTAGTATTTCGATTTCTCGAGATTCACCTGCTCCATGCCTTTCCGGGCGGCGATATTGTATCGGTCGATGTTAAGAACGTCTTCGTAACGCCTGGTTGCCAGATCGAAGCGGCCCGCCTGGAAGAAGCCATCAGCTTCGTGAAGCAGCTTGGTGACCTCTTCGCGATCCGCAGCGAACTGTGGCGTCACGGTTTTGTTGTAGTAGTCCGGCTGTTCAAGGTTGGAGAGCAACTTAACCGCAGCCTTGTTCGACGGGTCGTACTCTGGAAGTAACACGGTCTTAGCCACACGCTCCGCGTCGCTATAGCGCCCGTCGGCAATCAACTTCTCCGCATAACGGAGTGCGGCTCTGATGAATTTGGATAGATGTTTTTGAACGCAGTTCCGCTGTTCCGGCCCCGCCAGGGATGGCGTTCAGGGCGTCGAGGTAATTCGTGTAGGCAGCCGCATAGTCTTTTTCGGTCATCGCCTTGTCTCCCGCGGAGATGAGCTTTTCGCCGACAATCAGATTCTCCTGGCGGCGGACGATTTCTCTGTCCGAGATAATCTCGAGGTCTTGGCCTTGCACGAGGAGCGCACTTCCCCAAGGGGCCAGCGCTAGCGCCGCATACAACGCTTTGTATGGCACTAGCGATGCGAAGAAAGATTTCATAAGCAACAAGTCCGCTATTCAGACCGGCGGGATGGAAGTCGCGTCCCCGGGGATGATCTCCTCCTCGATGGCCGTCGCACTCGGCTCCGGAACAATCTCTCTTTCTTCGTCGACTTTGATAAGTGGCTGACCCGCGGGGTCCAGCAAGCTGGCTGTGACGAACATGATCAGGTTTCGCTTGATGTGCTGATCCGCTGTCGTGCGAAACAATCTCCCCGCAAGAGGGATATCACCCAGGATCGGAACTTTGTCCTCGGTTTTCTGAATATCCTCACGCATGAGGCCGCCAATGACGACGGTCTGGCCGTCGTAGACGGTAACTTCGGTGGTCACCTCGCGCGTTGAGAAAACGGGCTTGTTGATCACGTTATCCGTGACCGTGAAGTTCCTACTGACTAAGGGGATCCGTAATTAGCGGTACCCGTTAATCACTTGCGCAACCACTCCCGGAACCGTGGTCACTACGGTGTTGATTGGGCTGCCGTAGTTGATAAAGCCGTCAAATTCTACGACGCGGGGGCTTAGAACTAGATCGATGGTATAACCGTCGGGTCCAACAGTGGGCTCCACTTCCAGTGTGATGCCTACCGGTTTTGTCTCGAATGACGTGGGCGTAGTTGGCGTTGCCGGTGTGTAAATGGACCCAGGTGTCTGAGTCACCTGTGGCAGATCATACTCGGTCGGATAGCGAAACTCCCGAATGATTTGGATGGTTGCCCGTTGGCCGCTCTTCGTGGTGACTTTCGGTGCGCTCACAAGATCGATGCCCTTTTGTTGATTCAGGGCCCTGAGGACGACCTGGAACTGGGGATTGGTAAAGATACCAGCGACGGAGAGAATGCCAGGTGCGGGTCCCAACGGAGTGCCGAAAAGCAATCCGTCAAGGGCATTGACCGTAATTGCCGTTGTGCCGGACCGATTTCCTCCCGTGATCGGACTTGTGCCGATGGGCACGCCGGTGGTCGGATCCAGAAAAGGAAAGGCGTTGGAATTCACATTCTGTCCAAATCCTTGGGTGCCCCCACTACCGTAAACGCCGCTGCCAAATGGCAACCCAAACTGCCCGAGCAGCCAATCGAACCCCATCTCCTTGAGATTGGTTTGTGTCACCTCAAGGAATTTGGACTCGATCTCCACCTGGCTGGGAGGAGCCGTCAGCTGCGTTTCCACCAGGGTGTCGATCAGGTCGAGATTGGCCTGAGTATTCTTGACGATCAGTTTGCTCGTGCTGGCGATGAAGTTCGCGCTGGCGCCTGGAGGGAAGGTTACGCCCTGAGCTTCCAAAAACTCCCGCGCGCCGGAACGAGCTTGGATGGCGGGTTGCGAACCCGGGGCAATGGGCTGACCGGCGGGCCCGGGAGCCGTGGATGGCTGGCCGACAGCCGGAAGCGAAGTGATAAAGCCGGGCGGAACTTTATATTCCTTGGTGATCAGGATATCGGTCGGTTCAGACTGCGAAACAACGGCAACTGCATACGGTTCGATCTTCAATTTCAGGTTGGCCGCTTTGGCTACGTAGTCGATAGCTGCGCGCAAGGGAATATCGTTGAGAGAGAGAGTAATGCGGGAATTCGCCTCCGGAGCATCGGCAGGAAGCTTGAGCACAACATTGATTCCCCTGCGCGAGGGATCCTGCTCTGCGGTATCCAAAGCCACCGTGCGTTGCTTGATAAAATCCAAGGCTTCGCGAATGGTCGCATCCCGAAAGTCAATCCGAGGGATGATGATTTCATCGAGCTTGCGATTGATGAGCGAAGTGCCGCGTGTGTCAATTTGCGGCTGTTCGATGATGGTTGAGGCACCTACCTCGAAGCGGCGCACGGGAAGTTCCCAACCTTTATCCACTTGACGCAGAAGATCGCTCCGGGCCTCGTTGTACGCCGAGAGGGCATATTTTTCTCGGGCTGCGTTAACACGTTCCATCCCGCGCCGGGCGGCGATGTTGTACTTGTCGATGTTTAACACCTGCTCATAGCGTTTGAAGGCGAGATCAAACCGACCCGACCCGTAGTAGCCATCGGCTTCGAGCAGAAGTTGCTTTACCTCCTCAACATTCGCGATGAAGCCGGGGGTGAGCGCCTTATTGTAACGCGTCGGGTCTTTCAATTTTCGTTCGAGCGCGAGCGCGGGACGATAATCGGGAGCATAGCGGTCCTCGAGCAGCAGGTTGACGGTCGTCGTGGCGTCCTGGTAACGGCCTTCAGAAATGCGCTGCTCAGCCAGTTTCACCGCCGCGCGAGAAAAGCCATCCAGCGCCGCCTCACGGACCGATTGAGTCGCTGGTCCGCCGGTGGGCATGACATCGACGGCGCTCTTGAAATAGGCGAAGGCGCTTTCATAGTCCTGGTTCATCATGGCCTCGGTGCCTTTGTTGACCGCCTGTTGAGCATACTCTGTCATCGCTTCCTGTCTGCGGATCTCGCGCTCGGCAGCAGCTTGGACGCCCGCCCGCTGCGCATGGCCAAGCGCCGAGCTCAGGGCGAGGGCAGTCACCGCGGTCACGACTTTGAGCTTCATCATTAAGGCAGATTTGAGGTCAAGCGGGACGGAAGGTGGGGATTTTTGACGACGAGAGAGTTCTCCCGATCTGCGAGTCGATGCGATCAATCAGGGCACGCGTCGTCAAATGTTAGGCAGCTACTTACTCTCATTGGGCGGGAGGAATTTTGTATTGCTCCCGGGATTGCTGGTCCTGTATTAGGGCCGCCTGGTCCGAAATGTCAATGAGTTTGTACTTCCTCTCTGGCTCAGGTGATAAGGCGAATTCATCGTCTTTTTTGACGGTGAAGCTTGGAATTGTCGTAGGCGTAGAGGAACTCGCCAAATGAGGTGGGGTCGTTGGCCTCCTTATTGGCGACTAAAGCGATTTGCTGGCCAGTCTGGGTATTCTCGATCGTGAGGATGGAGGCATCGATTTCGATTTCATTCTTGGTCTCAGTTTTCTTCTCGTAGGAGATGACCTTATAAGGAGTTCCCTCGATCATCTGACCCACCTGTACGAAGCGAGTCCGCCCTCCCCGTTCCCTGGTGTTAACCGTGAACGTCTGACCATCATCTGGGCTCCCTGTAAAGATGAGACGGAACGGCTCCGAGATGAAGCGCACGAGACGAAGCTTTGTGTAATAGGGGGGGACGGAATTTTTTTCCCGAGGATCACTACCTGCGAGGTATTCTTCGAGATTGCTGAAGCGATCTTCGTCCGGGTCTTGTTCCTTGATATTACTTTCCCAATAGGGAAGATCGTATCTAATCAGCCAGGAGTTTTTTATTGGCTCGTGGAGATTCTTGTCCCCTTCGAGGGGATCAATGAGCGCGCCATCGACCAAAACATACGGACGCGAGACGAGGAGGGATCCCTCATGCCCAGTCCATGCTTGCGGTGAGCCGAGCTTTTCCGATGCAGCGACGAGAGCATCTATCGGAAGAGGCTTGATCGTGTTGTCCGCCGATTTAGCGCTGTTTTGACCGACGAAAAGGCCACGAAATGCACGAACTTGATTGATCACCAGAGTGCAGCAGGCCAGTAGCGTAACGGCGGCGACTATCAAGGCAGCCTTCTCGAAATTATTCCTCAACCAATCCATGGAGATCAATTCGTGAAGTGCGAGGGCGGAGCAAAGTCGACAATTTCGATGCGCATCGAGGTTTTGACGAGCTCGCGGCCGAGGATCACGTTGAGGCTTCCAGGGTTTTCCGCTCTCTTTTGAGCGCTGGATCCGCCGCTCGAGGAGTGCTCCGCCGCGTTCATCGAGCCCCCGGCTGGAGGCGTGCTCAAGGGGGTGCTCGGCGGACTCTGCCGGGAAAGCGGAGGACCGACACGAGCGGTGTTTTGAATGGCAAGATTGCGAACAACGAGAAAGTGCTCCGAATCAAGCAAAGAATTGAATCCTAAGCGCAACTTTCCTTGTTCTGCGGTGAAGGCTAAATCGAAGGGCATGCGGGTGTAACCGCTCGGTTTTGGCGAGGGTTGTTTGCCCGTCTTCGCAGGGTCTTCAGCTGCTTTGACAGGAGGGGAACCTGATTCTTCGGGGAGCGGCAGTCGATTCAAGCTATCGATGGACCTGATTTTAAGATCGATGAGATTCGTGACGACTTTCTCGATGACTTGGAGTTGACGCGCCAAGATCGGTGCAGCCCATTCGTTGGGCAGACTGTTCGCATATTGACTGAAGCCCAGGTAAAATCCCGTCGGCAACTCGACTCCCGCCGCCGCCGCTTTCTCCACAATCTGATTGACCGCAACGCGCAGATCATCCTGGAATTCCTGAGGCTGGACATCAGAAATGTTCGGCGCCTGCCCTTTGGCTTTATGCTGGAGCTTCGGAGACTCAATCTGGGTGGTGTTGTCGTGAGGCGGTCTAAACTCCGCCAACATATCCCGCAGCGAACTCAGCTCTGCCTTGTACTGATCAACGAGCGCGCGGCTTTTCTCGAGGTTCTCGGGGCTCGGAAAAGGAGAGCGATTCTGGAGCGCCTGAAGTTTGCGCACCGCAAGTTGATATGTCTCCACGGTCTCATGATACTGGGCAAGGGACTGTGTCATTAAGAAGAGCAAAGCGCCGGCGAGCACGACGGTTGCCGAGATAAGGCCAACGAGAAAAGAGTTCTCCTTGAGCCAATTCATGGCAGAGAAATCGGATTTCTCAAGGGCAGGACAATCGTGTAACCGTACGCCCAGCTTTGGCCATCGGGCGTGGTGCGCTGAATGACAACCTTGGCCTTGTCTTTCTCGTCGATCTTGAAAATTTCGGATTTCTGGAGTTGATCAACGAATTCATCAATTATCCGCGCTTCCTTTCTATTGGGGGGATTTCCAAGGTAAAGGCCACTGACCTCAAGCCCGTCGATCTTCGGATTCTCGGGCGCCGTTTGCTGTCCGGCCTGTTGTGCAGAGGCGGCTGGCCTGCCGGCCTCTTGCCGTTGAGGCTGCGACAGGGATGACGTGTCCACACCCTGCAGGTAGGGCTTTCCACCAGAAAGCGCTTTGATTTCTGTCACCCAAATAAAGCGGGCAGGCAGTCTGGCGCCAAGCTCTTCGAGAATCTCAGCCCAGGAGCTACGCTCCGCCACGGCGACGAGTAAGGGCCCGGAGATTTCCTGAAGTTGCTTGGTCTCATTATTCAGAGCATCGAAGCTTTTGGCGACGGTCTCCAACTTTCGCAGCTCGGCGTTTACGGCGTCGAGCGTTCGCTGTGCAATGGATGTGCTTCGGCTGAAATAAAACCACCAGATCGCCGGCGTAAGGACGAGGCAAATCGCCGCGAGCATCAAGAAGGGTTTGCGTTTGGCAAGACTCTGCTCACGAACAACGCTCTGCGGCCGGAGATTGACCTCCATCGGCACGTTGCCCAGAGATCGCAACGCGCAGCCGACCGCCTCGCCCAATGTGTGGACACTGCCACCAAGCTGCTCTGCAAGCTCCGGATTGCCGATCGTGACATTCCTGAGCGGATTCAAATGCTCTATGGGCATCTGAAGTTTTTCACTGAAAAACTCCACCATATAAGGAAGACTGACAGTGCCGCCACACAGGAAAGCGCGCAAGGGAGCGCTGCCGGCCTGGTTCTGCCGGTAAAAGGAAATCGAGCGGGCCACCTCGGCGTGAAGGCGGGTCATCGTCCCACGGATGATTTTAGAGATTTGGGCTTCGAGAGGGTCTTCTGGCTCGGCATAATTGCCACCCAGGCCAACAAGGCCCTTCTCAATCTTGAGCTTCTCGCCGACGGTTATGTCCTGCTTAAATTCCTTGGAGATGGCGGCGCTGATGCTGCTTCCGCCTACCGGAATGCTGCGACTAAACACCCGCTTGTCCTCAATAAAGACGAGATTTGTCGTGCGCGCGCCGATGTCGATGACCAGAGAACATCCAGTCAACTCACTGTAATTGTAGCGGAAAGCATTGGAGAGAGCCATCGGAGCAACGTCGACAAGGGAACTCTTAAGGCCGCTGTTGGTGACGGACGCATTGGTTTCGCTTAGTTGATCGGACTTGATGGCGACAAGGGCGACATCCCAGGTGTTCTCTGTGGACTCGCCCATGATCTGGTAGTCCCACACGACTTCATCGATGGGGAAAGGAACATTCTGCTGAGCCTCGAAACCGATGATGGAATCTACCTCAGTGGGACTGGTGCCGGGTAGCTTTACGAACCGGGTAAACACCGATTGCGACGGCAGGCAGACGGCAGCGCGCTCAATCTTGGCGAGCTGCAATTGTTTTCGGAGTTCGCGGATGGCTGCTTCAATCTGCGCTGGGCGCGTGGCATCTGCCGCAGGATCCACGATAAGCTGCTCCCTCCCAAATGCGCTGAGCGTCAGCGCACCCTGCGAATTGGCGCGAAATTCGGCGAGCGTCACGGTCTGCATGCCGAGGTTGAGCGCAAGAATTCGAGACTGTGCGGCCATTCAGACGGGGCTCACCAACAGGAACTCTGCTTCACTGAGCTGTGGGGTGGGCCTTAATTGTCTCAAAGTAATCCCATGCCAGCGGGGCAAAGGGAGTTTCGTTCTTGTTAAGGACAAACCCCGGCGTCTGCGGAAACTGCGGCCACCAATCTCCTGATCGGCTCTTCCAGCTGGCTGAGGCGACTTGCTGGCCTTGCTTGGTGATAGTTACACCCACATCAACCAAAGCTTGTTCGGCATTAGGGGGTATCTTCCCATCGAAAAAGCGTTCCAAGGTTCGCGGGCTTACGTAAATGGAGGAATGCATCTCCCTCTCCTGGGGGATGTTCATATGGGTTACGGAGCCGACCAGCAGAGTACCCTGCGGGCTCTGTGGTGACCTGCTCCTGAGTAAAATGTAGTAGTTAAACGTTAGCTCGTCCGTGTACTTGGGCTCCTTGAGCTTGGACTGCCATTCAAAGGTAGTTTCAACCTCGAGCCACGACTTGGACTTCGCCCCGCGCTTATCAAAACGTGGACCCGAATAGCTCGGCGACTCTAGAAAGCTCGGTTCGACCCTCAGGATCTTGAATTCGGTGTTCTGAGCCTGCCCACTTGCGGATACCCTTGCTGCTATCAAGATGGCTAAAGCTATCCCAAGGGACTTGAGGAGGAACATGTCTTTTTCAGGCTAGATCAGCCTTTTTTGGGAGTAAACAACGAAAAGGAAAGAGGGTGGCGGTCATTCGCGTGATTTCTGCTCCAGTGAAGCAGCTTGGAGCGATCAGAGGTGGAACATCGATCTTGACGCAGTAACATCAACCAGCCGCACCTTTGCGAAGAGTGGCATCTCTATGTTAGCATCACCAGCGCTTCGTCAAATGGAAAAACAGATTGCTCTTCAACGTTCCAACCTCGTGGGCGTCATTCATACGGTGGGAGGCTTCGCCGAAGCGGAAAATTTGGCGCTCGATGCCGTGGAGGTTCGACTAGACGCGTTACCTCATGCGAAATTTCTCCGGCAGGTCGAACTCCTTCCGGTACCTGCTATCCTCACGGTACGTCGTTTGGAGGAGGGCGGCGTCCGATCGATTGCTGAAGAAGAACAACGTGAACTCTACTTCACGCTTCTCCCGGCGGCGGCGGCTGTTGATGTCGACATTCGCTCACTGGGACCCTTACAGGATTTGCTGAAGATCGCACGAGCGGAGCGGAAAGCCTGTATTCTGTCGTGCCATGACTTTGAGGCGACCCCTCCGGTGACCAAGCTTCGCAAAATTATCGCGGGAGCGCGCGAGGGCGGAGCGGATGTTGTCAAGATTGCCACGAAGACGGAAACTCCCGCAGACGTTCGGCGGCTTCTTGCTCTCTTGGAGGAGAAATCCTGCCCCCTTGCGGTAATGGGTGTCGGATCGCTCGGTCGGGCCTCGCGATTGCTCTTTGCCAAATCCGGTTCGGTGCTCAATTACGGCTGGTTGGATGAAGCACAGGTAGCGGGTCAATGGAGCGCGAGGGAATTTGCTGATCTGCTCGCCCGATCGTGAAGCAAGAGGTTGAGAGAATCCGTGACCCTATACGGAGGCGATCAGCGGCCTCTATGACGCTTCTTGCCGTTTGGGATTCGAATTCCCATTCTTAGAACTGTGTTGGCAACGCTCACACGCAAACTTCAATCGGGCGGCGAGCTCACTAGGGATGATGTCTCGTTCGCGTGTGATCACCTCTTTGATGAGGCGATTGCTTTTTCTTTACGCGCAGATTTCCTGCGAGCCCTTCATATCAAGGGAGAAAGTCCCGTTGAAATCGCTGCGTTTGTCGAGGTGTTGCTCGCTCGAGGTGTTCGGCCGGAGTTGGGCGACGGATTGCTGGATGTGTGCGGCACGGGCGGCGATCGGGCCGGACTTATCAATGTCTCCACCGCGGTCATGTTCCTGGCGGCGGCTTGCGGTGCGCGAGTGGTCAAACATGGAAACCGTGGAATTACCTCGAAATGCGGCGGTGCTGATGTTCTCGAAGCTCTCGGAATTCCGCTGGATTTGCCGCCCAAAAAAGCTCTGGAGAAGGCAGGGTGCTGTTTTCTTTTTGCGCCATTGTATCACCCAGCCTTTAAAGTTGTGGCACCGGTTCGGCGTGCACTGGCAGAGGAAGGAAGCGCCACAATCTTTAACCTGCTTGGTCCATTACTCAACCCCGCCGGCCCGACGTTCCAACTGGCGGGGGTTTTCGACCCGAAGCTGCTTCCCGTGTACGCCGAAACATTTCGCCTCCTCGGCCGCCAACGTGCTTGGGCCGTTCACGGGAGCGGGGGCCTTGACGAAGTCTCTACGCTGGGCCCTTCGGAGGTTGAAGCCCTTGAGTTTGGGGGGCGGCGGCGCTTCCTCATCGAGCCGCAAAGCTTTGGTTTTCCTTCACCAATTGCCGATGAGCTTCGTGGTGGCGACGCACAGCAGAACGCGCGCTCGCTGGAGGGTATTCTGGGCGGCAGTGAGCGCGGCCCGAAGCGGGACATCATCCTCCTCAATGCTGCATGCGCTCTCGTTGTTGCGGGGATTTCCGGCGATCTTGTGACTGCTCTGGAGAAAGCCGGGGAGGCTCTGGATAGCGGCCTCGCCTATTTAGTGCTCAGCCGCCTTCGTCAGGTCCGATAGCTTCGGCAGTTGTTATCCCGCGGACGATGGCCGCCAAGATTTCTCAACCGGGGATGTTCTTCAGCAATTCGGTATTGGTCGGATACTTGCGAATGAAAAAGAGGAGACGCTCAATAGCCTCGATGGGCTTGTGCCCGGCGAGACCCCGTCGAATGACGCTGATCTTGTGCAAATCTTCGGCCGGTAACAGGAGTTCTTCACGCCGGGTTCCGGAAAGGAAGATATCGACGGCAGGATAGATGCGCTGGTCACTTATCTTTCGATCAAGCACAAGTTCCATGTTGCCGGTGCCTTTAAACTCCTGAAAGATTAGCTCGTCCATCCGGCTGTTGGTCTCGATGAGCGCTGTCGCCATAATGGTGAGCGATCCGGCCTCCTCGGTATTCCGCGCCGCCGCGAAGATCTTTCGTGGAATTTCCAGAGCGCGTGAATCCACCCCGCCGGACATGGTGCGCCCCCCACCGCCCTGAGCGTTGTTGAACGCGCGGCCAATGCGGGTGAGCGAGTCCATGAGAACGAAAACGTCCTGACCCATTTCGACGAGTCGCTTGGCGCGTTCGGCCGCCAGTTGCGCGATGCGGGTGTGCGTCTTGATATCCGAATCGTTCGAGCTGGCCATGAGCTCGGCGCTTGGAACCGAGCGGCGGATTTCGGTGACTTCCTCCGGCCGCTCATCCACGAGCAAGATGATCAGCTTCATCTCGGTATGATTTTTGACCACGGCATCAGCAATGTGTTGAAGAAGGGTCGTCTTCCCGGTTCGCGGAGGCGCCACAATCAAGCCGCGCTGACCTTTGCCGATCGGCGTCATGAGATCCATCACGCGCGTGGTATAACGCTCTGGGGTTGTTTCCAGGCGGATCCGCTTGTTCGGGCTAATGGTGGTTAGTTCCTCAAAGACAGGAAGATTCTGATAAGTGTCGGGATCCTCACCTTCGATTTCGACGAGCTTGAAAAGCTGAGGTCCGCGGCTACCACGGCGTGTCTCGCCCCTAATCCACATGCCGTCTCGCAGCGCGTGCTTACGGACCACCTCAGGGGTGACGAAGACGTCGTTGTTGGATTGTGAGAAATTGCGGCGCGGCTCACGGAGAAATCCAAAGCCTTTGCCTGAAACCTCCACAACACCTTCGGCATAAGTAGGCACAACTGGAGCCGGTGGCGGCTGAGAAGTGGCGACGGCGACAGGCTGCGAAATTGCCTTCTCGGCAGCTGGCTCGTTTTCTGCCAGTCCAGGGGATTCGATAGCGGCTGGAGGATCCTGGATGGTTTCGGCTTTCCGCGCCGCCTCCTTGTCCGGCAAGGCGGCGCCATTAGCCGACAGCTCTACATCGTCATCAGAGGGCTTGGTCTTTCGTGACATCCGTTTCTGGGTGGTATTCTCTCCGGAGGTCTTTCGCCCGCGGCGCTTGGGGGTGGATCGGCTCTCCACCGCTTCAAGTTTCATATTTTCTTCAGTCATGGGTAAAATCAGGTCTCCTGCACCTCAGCGAGAATTTCCTCGGGGATGTCAAAGTTGGCGTGCACGCTGAGGACGTCTTCGCAATCATCTAGGGCGTCGCAGAGTCGAAGAACCCGAACAGCGGTGGCGCTGTCCTCAACAGCGACGGAGGATCCGGGAAGGTAAGTGAGTTTCTGCGAGTCAGGTTCAATGGATGCCTTTCTTAAGATTTCGGAAACGGCATACAGTTGGTCAGGCTGGGTAGTGATGATGTAGTGCTCGCCGTCGCTGGTGAGGTCTTCGGCGCCGGCGTCAGCGACAAGCTCGAACAGTCGATTTTCATTTGTAAACGAAAGCGGTATTGTGATCTGGCCTTTGCGGTGAAACATGAATGCTACGCTTCCGGGCCCGCCGAGGTTGCCATGGTTCCGCGTAAAGATGGATCGCATCTCGGCGGCGGTTCGGTTCTTGTTATCGGTAGCCGCTTCCACGATGAGGGCCACTCCCCCAGGGGCATAGCCCTCGTAGACAACTTCCTCGACGGTTTGCGAATTCAATTCACCGGTTCCTTTCCTGATTGCCCGCTCAATATTGTCGCTGGGCATGCTTTGTGCCCGGGCGGCCTGAACTGCAGCGCGCAGGCGCGGGTTTCCCGAAGCATTTCCTCCGCCCATTTTTGCGGCGACGGTGATCTCCTTTGACAGCTTCGAGAAGAGCCTACCGCGCTTGGCGTCCAAGGCTCCCTTGAAGCGCTTCACTTTCGACCATTTGCTGTGGCCGGCCATGAGGGTGTAAAATTATAAGCCATCCAGCCGCCGACATCAGGTGACCCTTTACGGCTCCCAATACCGGCATCGGGTTGGTTGAGAATGCAGACTTTTTGGATTCGATGAGAAGTGCGGCACCAGACGTGCGCGCCGAATGATGGGCAAAAGAAATGCAACCGCCAGGCGTTGTCAACGCCTTTCGCGTGAAAAATCAATCCAATCGGCTATGTTGGCAGCCGACCCACGCAGCGAAAAGGCCCAGGATGACGTGAGATCCCAAGACCCAGAGGCAGAGCGGTGCTGGTGAGAGTTGGGTCTGAATGACTGTTTGCACGATGTCGTAGTAACGCTCGCCGCGAAGGGTCTGCAGTACGCCGGACCAGCTCCAGTACGCCGCGATGAAGGGGCGCGTCAAGGCACCGGCCCATTCTGGCAGGGCGAGCACCGCGCCGGAGAGCGGAAGTTGAAAACCGACCAAATAGATCGAGACCAGTGAGGCTTGCTCAGCTGTTCCCATAATGCTCGAAATTGCCAGACACACAGATGTCATGGCGGCGTTTGCCAGCAAAAGGAAGAGGAGTTGCTCGCGGAGATCGCCCGGAAAGCCGCAAACGTAATGGACGAAAACTCCCATCCAAAGGGATTGTGCGATCACAAGAGCCGCAAGAAAGACCGCCTTGCTTGCCACATAACTTAAAGGCCGAAGCCCTGAGAGCTTTTCCTTCTCCAAGATGAGGCGTTCAGCGGCAATTTCTCGTCCCGAATTGTTAGCTCCCATGAGGGTGAGCAGGATCACTTGGAACATGACGATCCCGGAGACGAGACTGCCAATCTTGCTGGCCTGGACGAGAAAGCTCATGCTTTCCTCAAGTTGCTTCACGACGCTCAGGTCCATGCCCATGGAGAGGTTTTGAACCGCAGGCAGACCGTTTAAGGCGAAAATGGCGACCAGGAAGGGAAAGCCGAAAACAAGGCCGAGTTGGAGCAAGAGCTGTGTTTTGTTACGTGAGAGAATCCGGAAGCGGCGAGTCGTCAGCGTGCGAAATTGGCTAAATGCACTCGGGCGAGGCAGAGACTGGGGTCGCTCCGGCTCGGGCGGTGCCTCGAAGACACCTTCTTCTTCTTCCTCGGGAGGACTCTCATAGTTAAGGCTCTCAAGGTCCTCGGGCACATGACCTGACAAAGCCTCCTCGAAAGGATAGCAATGTTTTTTCCAGGATTGCGCCCATTCTTCGGATTCGCGGCGCGACAGTTGGCTGTAGAGATCCTGCGGATCTTCACACCGGAAGTAGTGGGTGAGAAACTCCGGAGGTCCCTGGTATGCAACGATGCCATTGTAGAGCACCATCACCGAATCATAGAAGGCCAGATGCCTTAGACTGTGCGTGACGGAGATAACTGTTCTTCCGTCTGAGCGCGAGAGACCATGAAGAAGCCCGACGATTTCGTCTTCGGACTGCGGGTCGAGACCGCTGGTCACTTCGTCGCACAGGAGCATCGCCGGTTTGCTCGCCAGTTCCATCGCAAGAGCCAGGCGCCGTTTTTGGCCTCCAGAAAGCACTCGCACGAGGCGTCCCGCGAACTCCGTCATATTCACTTCATCCAAGAGGCGGATGGTGGCCTCTTCAAGAGCATCGCCGCTCATCCCTCGGACCCGCAACTTGATGGAATACGCGACGCTCTCCCGCACAGTCAGGTCTTCGTGGGTTATGCCAAACTGCGGCACATAGCCGATCTCGGAAGGCGAAAAATCATGATGAATAAGGTCGCGTCCGTCCCAATAGATCTCTCCCTCTTCTTTCCCGTGAGCGATGCCCGTGATCACTTTGAGAAGCGTGCTTTTGCCGCAGCCCGAGGGACCCAGAACTGCCGCGAAGTGCCCGCGCGGAAAAATCGCGGACACCGCGGCCAGCAACGGCTTGACCTCTGCGTCTTGCCGAATGGAGAAGGTGACGTCGCGGAGCTCCAGCACGTTGGCAAGGTCGCGAATGCCGCGGCGTCTTACAACGCAAAAGCGTGCTTCGCTTTGCTTGCCGAGCAACCCTCGGTCAGCAACTCGTGGTCTCCAGACTGCCTCCGCGGCAAGAAAAAAAGGTCCGCAGCGACGCTACTCAGGCGCGAACAATAACGGGCACATCGGAATTGCCGCTTGAATTTTGCAGTGCGAAGTTCACGTTTACTTCTTGTTTCAAGAGCGGGCCGGAAGTAGAGTACGCGTGAGCAAAAAATGATAGCGAACCGGAACTTTGAGCAGTGCGAGCCGCTCACGTGGGTTGGCAGGGTCCCGGTGTATCTTTCTACCGCGATCGCGTTTGCGCATGGGGTCATGATGGTTTTCACGGCGCTGGCGCTCGCGTCCGGCGCCGAGTGGTTCTTTCAATTGCTCAAGTTTTCGCCGCAGCTGGCACTAGGCAAATTCCATGTCTGGCAGTTCCTGACGTATGCATTTGTCAACGAACCCGCGGTGTTCACGCTCATACAGATTGTCTTGCTGGCCTTCTTCGGTCGTGATGTCGAGAAGTTCATCGGGCGAAAAGCGTTCGCATGGTTGTATGCCGTTTTAGTTCTGGCGATTCCGGTTTTGCTTTCTCTGTTGAGCCTTCTCGGTGTCGACGTTGGCAGCTACTCTGGCTCCGACGCGGTTCACTTTGCCATCTTCCTGGCCTTTGCCATGACTTATCCAGGAGCGGAGATTTTCTTCGGGATTCAGGCGCGGTGGATCGCGGTAGCTCTTCTTGGCATTTACACGCTGCAGTTGCTGGCGGCTCGACAGTGGATCAGCCTGTCGATTGTCTGGTGGGAATGCGGGGTGGCCGCGGTCTGGATGATGCGGGAAGGAGTGCGCTCGTTTTCCTTGCCTTCTGTTTCCGCACTTCCCTTAAAGCGTCCGGAACGGCGTGGTAAGCCGGCCCGGCGAGAGCCGGAGAAGGAAGTTGAGTTGTACGATTCCATTGACCCGATCCTGGAGAAAATAGCCAGGCAAGGGATCGGCAGCCTCACGCGGAGCGAGCGCGAAAAGCTAGAACGGGTCAGGGCGGCTCTCCTCGAAAAGGAGCGGCGCAATTGACTACTAAGTCGCCCAGTAAGCCTGCAAGGGAGGAGGCGCCGAAGGCGCCGGAAATCGAGGCGCCAGCCAAGCAAGTCGCCGAGTCGACCGCCACGCAAGCCACGGAGCAGTCTGCGAAGCCCGCCGCGGAAGTGCCCAGTGAGCCGGCGGTGAAGTCTCCCAGAAAGCCACCCCCGGTCGAGGCGAACTTGAAGGACGCGTGCTACGTCAACACAATGATCCATTTTTATCGCGGCGAACTTGGGCGCATCATGTCGTGGCGGCAGCGTCTCGATGTGACGACAACCTGGGCGGTCACCAGCACGACGTCGATCATCACCATCTCTTTTTCCCTAAAGGGCATTCCGCACATCGTTTTCTTTTTCAACATTGCCTACGTTTGGATGCTCCTGTGGATAGAAGCGCGGCGATACCGCCTCTATGATGCGTTTCGAGGTCGAGTCCGGATGGTTGAGTCCCATTTTCTCGTGCCGATGATCTTGCAGAATCCGAACCTGCTCGTCGGAGAATGGAAGCGCCTGGTCTGCGAGGACCTCATCCTGCCTTCCTTCAAGATTAGCAAGCTTGAGGCCGTCGGCCGCCGGATGAGCAACTACGTATTTATCTTCCTCATCATCATTGTCGCCTGGACGCTGAAGATCTTCGTTCATGCCCAGCCGCCGATCGATTCCTTCGGCGCATTCTACGGTGCGCTCGCCGTTCAGTCGTTGCCGGCCTGGGTGGCGGCCATCATCTTTTTCGGGACGATTCTTCTGGTGGTTGTGTCTCTCATATACGTGTCGCGACTTTCCACAGAGGAAGTTGGCGAGTTTCACGGAGCTCGGACCTCGCTTTGGCGCACCTGAGATGGGCGACATCGCCCGGTTGAGGGAAATCGTCGCCCGGCTTCGTTCCCCCGGAGGTTGTCCCTGGGATCGTGAGCAGACGCATGAAAGTCTTCGTGCTGCACTTATCGAGGAATGCTACGAAGCCATTGAGGCAATCGAGAGAGCAGACGATCGTAATTTGCGCGAAGAGTTGGGCGATTTACTTCTTCATGTCGTGATGCATGCTCACATGGCAGCGGAGCGACAGGCTTTCAGTTTCGAGGACGTGGTCGAGGCAATTTGCGAGAAACTCATCCGTCGCCATCCCCATGTGTTCGGCGAGGTTAGCGTGAGCGGAAGCGCGCAAGTTCGCGATCTTTGGCAAAAGATCAAGCGCACCGAAAAGGGTGAAACCTCCTCTCTGATCGTTGATCCGCCATCCGCATTCCCAGCGCTGCTCCAAGCGCAGCACGTCCAGAAGGAGGCGGCCAGAGTAGGTTTTGATTGGAATGATGTGTCGGAAGTGTTCGACAAGGTCGTCGAGGAAACTAGCGAGCTGCGCGAGGCGATCGCGTGCGCTCGACGGGATCAAATCGAGGGAGAGTTGGGAGATCTTCTGTTTAGCGTGGTCAATCTCGCTCGAAAGCTAGGTGTCGATGCCGAAACATCCCTTGTTCGCGCCACGCGAAAGTTTGTCCTTCGTTTTCGAGCCGTTGAGGCGGAGATCCTTGCCGGCGGCGGAAGAATCGAGCAGACGTCGCCTGTGCAGATCAATGCTCTTTGGGACAAGAACAAGCTCGACGTCACAACTTAGCGGCCCTTTGGATCCGGCGTTCGCAGTTCTCAATCCTGGCGGACGCGACCGCGCGCAAATCTTCGCCAACGGTGCAGGTCTTCCTTCGGATTTCGGTCATGCCCCGGTCAACTATCATGCCTATGCTGCATGTTGTCAGAGCGGCCTATATCGGGACGCGGATGAGATACCGGAAACGGTTCGCTGCGTGTTGGTGTTGCTTCGCAAGGATGGCCTTAACCAGGCCCTGCATGCCCTTCGGAAGCTTCGCAAGCACGGCAAACGGGTCGTGATTTCCTGGAAGGAATCCGGACTTCCTCAAGTTTCCCGTGTGCTCGCCAAGCCGCGCTTCAATCATAAATTTCGCATGATTTGCAAAGAGGTCGATGGCTTTGTTTCCAGCACAACGGAACTTGTACCGCTTTACCGAGCCGGCGGGTGCGGTCGCGGAGGCTTCGTTCCGACTCCGTACCCTGTCGAGGAATCCGCCTGGGATTTCTCCCTCCCGATGGCGCGAAGGCGGGGGATCTTCATCGGCACACGCGAATTCAAAGTTCCCTCCCGGAACCATTTCCTTGCCCTGAGCAGCGTGCCGGATTTGGGGCAACCAGTAACCGTCCTCAACACAGAGGGTTGGACTGGCGCACGCTTGCTGCGCTCGATTGGTCGCAATCTAAGTGTCATCGCCGGGAAGCTCCCCTACAGAGATTATCTCTGTTTGATGGCGCGGCACCGCCTTGTTTTTCAGCTCGATCGCAGCGCTGTGCCAGGCCAGGTCGCCGGGGACGCTCTGCTGTGCGGTGTGCCTTGTCTCGGAGGGGACGGTGCCATCGACAAGCTCGCCTTTCCCAGTTTGACCGGCGTCGACCGAGGCGTCGAATCCGTAGTCCAGTTGGCAGAACAGCTCCTAGAGGACGATAATTTTTATCGCGAAACGGTCCAGAAATCGCGCGATCTTGCCGTGCAGTGCCTCAGCTTCTCCAAGGTGAGAGATCAACTGAGGGCCATAGTCAATGCCTAAGATTTCCGGCTCTCCAGATTGTCTTCGACTTGAGCGATCTCGATCGGTGGTTCGTTCCGCAACCAAAGTAGGCGCTTAATTGTCTCCTCGATAAGGTTGTTCGGACAACTCGCTCCGGCCGTGATGCCAGCGCAGAGACCATTCTTTGATGGCAGCCAGTTGGTGCTGGTGACTTCTTCCTTTTTATGAATGTCAAAGTGACGGATCTCGTTGAGCGAAATCAGGCAGTTGGCATTGCGGATGAACCAGGTGGGAAGTTTCTTTTCTCCGATCTCGGCAAGATGCGTAGTGTTGGAGCTATTATATCCGCCGACCACGACCAGTAGATCAAGCGGTTCGTCCAATAACCTGAAGAGAGCGTCCTGTCGCTCCTGGGTTGCGCCACAGATCGTGTCGAAAAAGCGAAAGTTCGCCGTCTGTCCGTCACGAGCGGCGATCGCCGTGCGAATGCGACGTTGGATCTCCTCAGTTTCGCTCCTCAGCATTGTCGTTTGATTTGCGACACCTACGCGCTGCAAATGGATATCGGGATCGAAGTCCTTAGAGTGTGCGTTCTTGAATCGGTCCAGGAAGTGCGCCTTGTCTCCTCCGTTGAGGATGTAGTCACAGACGATGTCGGTCTCGGCGACATCGAGGACGATTACGTAGTGTCCCCTGCCGTCAGTCCCGAGGGCTCGAGAGGCCGTTGCCGTCGTTTCCTCGTGGGCTGCTTTTCCATGAATGATGCTTGTGACCTGCTCGAGCGCGTTTTGGCGGACCCGCTTCCAGACGCTCATCACGTCCCCACAGGTGGTGTCAACGATTTGGCAACCGCGCGTCTTGATAGCTTCCAAGGTAGAGACTTTTGCTCCAAAGGCCGGAACGATGACGACGTCTTCGGAAGTAAGATCCTGGATGTCGGCATCGGCGGGATACGCTGGGAGATGCCGGATGCCCATGGCAGCCAGTTGAGCGTTAACTTCCGGGTTGTGAATGATCTCACCGAGAAGCGAAATTCGACGTTCCGGGAAGACTTTGCGAGCCGCGTAAGCGAGGTCGATGGCGCGTTCGACTCCATAGCAAAAACCGAATTGCTTGGCCAAACGAATGATCGTTCCGCCCTTTTGGAGCACCCCGCCCTGACTGCGAATGCGCTCCACCAAGCCGCTGCGGTAATGGCTTTCGACCTCTTCCTGCACGCGGGACATGACGTCAGGTGTGCGCAAGTTGATGTGCGGAGAACTTGGCATGGGAATGCTCAGGGTTGGTCTCTCAGATACTGAGTTGGATCGTCTTGGAAGGCGCGTGAGGAAATCAGGATGGCCGTTGGAGGATCGGGATCATTGTAATCGTGGGGACGAGGCGGGTCTTTACCGATGGTGGCGTCTTCGGGCTGTGTGCGCGCAATATGCACCGGCGTTCCGAGGCGAGCGAGGTGGAAGAATTCGCGGGCAGCGTTTTTGTGCAAGCGCAGGCAGCCATGTGTGCGGGGGACAGGCCAAACCGACCCCACATGGAAACCATAGGCGGGCATCCATTCTACCCAATACTGCATAGGAAAGCCAACATAGCGGTAACCTCGGCCGGGCGATTGAGAGTTCTTCCCCGGCACAATGGTGTCTCCTTTGACCCAAAACCCATAGGTACCGGAGCGTTTGTTCGCGAGTTTTCTTGTTACCCGAAAACGTCCTTTGGGTGTGGGCTTGCTCGGCAGCCCAATCGCCGTGGCCGTCACGAGCAGCGGCTTGCTTCCTTCCATTACATAAACCATCCGGTTCCGCAGCGATACTTTTATAACGACATTACCTGACTTTTGCGGCTTGTACCCAATAGGGTCGTAGTTGGTTCCCGAACGAATAGTCTGGCAGCCCGGACAGAACAGGGCGGCCGCGACGGCAGCGGGAAATAATCTCATCGCGAGGAGCTAAAGAGCAGAAACCCCCCTTGTCAAATCCCGAGACTTCTGTTGCGGGTGGTCGTGGTGCTCGTATTATCCTAAGGATGATTGAGGAACACGACTTCCAGTACGCCATGGAGAACACGCGGGTCGTGGTGCAGCCGCAGCGCATCATTGAAACGTTCGGCTCGACGAGTTTCCGGTTTCTGCTGGTGAGCGAACTCATGGACGAGGTCAACGCCGTCCGCATCCGTGGCGGGCGGATCGAAGCGGAGCGCCCTCGGATCGTGTCGCCCCATCACTTTAGCAAGCTCCTGCTCGACGGCTTTGGTGGCTTAGCGCGCGAATTCGCCGATTGGGTCGAGCAGCATGCCAGTTCTTTCCGTGTCCTGCGCTACGGCTTTCAGCTGCGTAAATCTGATCTCGAGCAGAGCATTGTCCGCGACTCGATGGAGACCGTCTTGGGACAATTAAAGGAGGATATGAATGGCAAGAGCGATCCCGCCGCCGCCTTGATTGCCGGCGTTGACGAGGCGTGGGAGATTTGCCTATTGAAATTCACGATGGATCTGATTCAGCGTTCTTCGAGTGAGAACCTTGAGGAATGGAGACGGCGTGGTCTGATCTGACGATATTTCATCGTTTTCAAACCAAGTGCTCGCCGCTCTAATGGTTCGCGGTTCCATCCGACATGGCAATCCTGCGAACGGTCATCATTCTCGGGCTAGTTGGATTGATCTTGGGCGGATCGGCCTTCTTTGCGTACGAGCTCTACTGGAAGCCAGGGAACCTCGATCGCGAGGATAGGGCCTCCTCGTCGCAGCAGAGTGCCCCGGTCCCGCACTATTCGCTCCCTGCGTTCGAGAGAGTGGCGGCTCTGCAGCAACAAGGCGACATCGAAGAAGTGCGCTCGGCATGGGCTCAGTTCATCCAGAATTATCCTGACTCTCCGAAGATTGGCGAGGCCAAGGCCGCGCTTGGGCGCCTGAATACCAACCTGGTCTTTTCCCCAACTCCTTCGCCCGAGAAGACGACTTACGCGGTCAGCAAGGGAGATTCACTTGTCAAGATCGCATCGAAAGTCAAAAGCAATCCGGAACTGATCTTTCGTGTTAACAACATGCAGAGCATCAATCTCAAAATTGGTCAACAACTCGCGATTCCCCAGCTCGACATGAGTGTCGTCGTGGACCGAAAGGCCCGCGCCCTTACGCTTCTCAATCGAGGCCAGTTTTTCAAAGAATATCAGATCATTTCCCTAAGGACTCCGGCGGCCTCCGCCCGCGTGCAAACAAAGGTAGCGGACAAGATCGCCTTGAAGGGTTCAAATCGTGTCGCCTTTGGGGATAAGAACTATTTTGGTAGCGATCGATTAATCATGTTAGGCTCGGCGGGCCTTAGCATTAGGGGTCTCCCTGAAGGTAGCGAGAACAATCCGCCGCCGGGAATTGTCCTCTCCCGGGAGGACATCGAGGAGATTTTTATGCTCGTCTCTCGCGGAACTCCCGTGGAAATTCAATAATTGACTGCCTTTTCATGACCTTACAGATCCTGGATTTCGAGAAGCCCATCGTCGAGCTCGAGCAGAAGCTTGAGGAAATAAAGGGGCACGTTCGCGGAAAAGACATCGATCTTGATCCCGAGGTGCGTGCCATGCAGGAAAAGATCGATGCAACTAAGAAAGAAATCTATGCGAATTTAACGGCCTGGCAGCGCGTTCAAATCGCGCGGCATACCGCCAGACCGTTTTTTCTCGACTACATCGAGCAGGTTTTCTCCGACTTCATTGAACTCAAGGGAGATCGGCTTTTTGGAGACGATCCCTCGATGCCGGGCGGACTTGCGAAAATCAACGGCACAAGATGTGTGGTTGTCGGCCAGCAGAAAGGCCGGGACGTCAAGGAGAACCTTCACCGGAACTTCGGCAGTCCTCATCCGGAAGGCTATCGGAAAGCTCTTCGGCTAATTCGATTAGGCGAGAAGTTCAAACTGCCAGTAGTTACTCTCATTGACACCCCTGGGGCTTATCCGGGTGTCGGTGCGGAGGAGCGGCATATTGCCGAATCGATCGCCGTAAATCTCCGCGAGATGATGGTGTTGAGAACGCCTCTGGTCGCCGTGATCATCGGTGAAGGAGGCTCGGGGGGCGCCTTGGGAATCGGAGTGGCGGACCGCGTGCTCATGCTGGAGAACGCTTATTATTCTGTAATCAGCCCTGAGGGCTGCGCCGCCATTCTGTGGAAGCATCGTAAACACGCACCGGAGGCCGCTGAAGCGCTCAAACTGAATGCGTCAGCACTCTTGCAACTGGGCGTCATCGATGGGGTCATCCCCGAACCGCTCGGCGGGGCCCACCATGACCTTGTTCAGACAGCTAGCAGCCTCAAGGAAGCGGTCGTCGGGGCACTGCGAGAGCTCGAGAAGACGCCAATCGACAAGCTGCTTCGTCGCCGCTACGAAAAGTTTCGCAAAATGGGACGGTTCCAGGAATAAGAGTCGATTCTCCTCAGCTATCTTGCTGCGGCGATCGCCCAAGTTTCAGGTCTCACGAACAACCCCCCGAGCGGATCTCCTCACCACCTCCATCTTGACAATCCGCTCAGCCGCGTCCAATCCTGTGCGCTTATGAACAAGAATGTCTATGGCAATCCTTATCTAGCGGCAGCAGATGCCGGGGCCACCGAGCGGAGTCGCTTTATTCGAAGGACGTACATGCACTTAGCCCTGGCCATTCTTGCATTTGCCGGCTTGGAAGCTGTTTTTCTCAACTCGCCGGTCGCGCCGGCCATGATGAAGCTGTTGGCCGGCAGCCAATATTCCTGGTTGATCGTTCTTGGTTTGTTCATGGGTGTCTCATGGCTGGCGGAGAGCTGGGCTCGCTCGGGCGCGAGCATGGCGTTGCAATACGCGGGACTTGCCATTTATGTCGTGAGTCAAGCGATTATCTTTATTCCGTTGCTCTACGTCGCGGCATTCTACAGCTCGCCCGACATTATTCCCATGGCGGCTATGCTCACTGGCGGTCTTTTTCTCGGCTTAACTGCGGTGGTCGTGACAACCCGTATCGATTTCTCGTTTCTGCGTGGCATTCTGATCATTGGGAGTTTTGTGGCTTTGGGCTTCATCGTCTGTAGCATCCTCTTTGGCTTCAATCTGGGGACATTTTTCGCGGCGGCCATGGTGGTCTTCGCGGCGGCGGCCGTTCTCTATAATACCTCCGCAATCTTTCGAGATTATCGCACAGACCAATACGTGGCGGCAGCGCTTTCCCTCTTTGCCTCTGTCGCGCTTCTCTTCTGGTACATCCTTAGAATTCTGCTTTCGTTCCGTCGCTGAGTTTACGAAGACTAAGCCCGGGGATGAAATTTCTGATGGACCGCCTTCAAGCGGGAAGAATCCACATGGGTGTAAACTTGGGTGGTTGAAATGTCGGCGTGACCAAGCAGCTCTTGAATAATGCGAAGGTCAGCTCCTCCTGCGAGTAGATGGGTGGCGAAGCTGTGGCGAAACAAATGGGGATAGACATTCGCTTCAAGACCCGCTCGCGCGGCGTAGCGTTTGATTAGCTGCCAAACGCGTTGAGGAGTTAGCTTTCTTCCACGCGCTGAAAGGAAGACTTCCGCGCCGCTGCGCCTGGAGACGAGTTTCGGTCTTTCGATTTCCAAGTAACGGGTGATGGCCTCCTGCGCCGGCAACCCCACCGGCACCAATCGAGTCTTGTTACCTTTGCCAGTTACGCGGATCAGCCCCTCCTCCAAGTCGAGGCCTTCGAGCCGCACACTGCAGAGTTCTGAGACCCGCAGACCGCTGGCATAAAGCAGCTCCAGCATCGCGCGATCACGGAGTCCCAGGGGATCTGCAGAGCTGACGCTCTCAAGCAGGCGCGTCATCGCGGAAACGTTGAGAGTTTCCGGGAGATACCTCTCCACGCGCGGAATTGAGAGATTTTCAGCGGGATTGCTCGTAAGGATGTTGCGAGCCAACAGGAATCTAAAGAAGATCCTCAGCGCGACAGCTTCGAGCTTGATCGAAGCCGCGGCGAGGCCGGAGCGCTTGCGCCAGGCCAGGTAATCGGTGAAGTGCTGAGGCTCAACCTGGTCGGGCTGGGCAATGCCTGTCTGGCCCAGCCATTTGGCAAAAGTCTCGAGCGAATGGCGGACGGAGAGTTGGTAGTTGGTAGAGAGACCGCGCTCCGCAGCCAGATAGATCAGAAATTGGTCGATGAAGTTGTCCAAGCGATTGACCGGGCGCTGTCGAACTTTTCGGGACGTCTAAGCTGTGCAGAGTTTAAGGCCGGTAAGGCGATCGTAGGCTTCGAGGTATTTCTCCGAAGTGCGTGCGACAACCTCGGCAGGCAACTCCGGCGCAGGCGGTTGTTTGTTCCACTTTATTGCCTCGAGGTAATCACGCACGTATTGTTTGTCAAAGCTGGGAGGGCTTTTGTCAGGAGCATATTCGCCTTGCGGCCAGAAACGGGAGGAATCCGGCGTGAGGCATTCATCGATCAACATGATTTCGTCGTCGAGGACTCCGAACTCGAACTTCGTATCCGCAACGATGATTCCGCGCTGAGCTGCATAGGCGCGTCCGTGTTCATAAAGATCAATCGTCCAGTTGCGGACCTGCAATGCGATATCATCACCGAGAAGAGCGCGGCACTCGCGCCAGCTGATATTCTCGTCATGGCCAGTGTGGGCTTTGATCGCAGGTGTGAAAATCGTTTCCGGAAGCCGTTCACTTTGTCGCAGTCCGTTGGGAAGCCGGTATCCACAAACTGTTCCCTTGTCCTGATATTCCTTCCATGCGGAGCCGGCGAGATATCCTCTGGCGACACATTCAACCGGAAGCGGAGCGGCTTTCTTCACGATCATCGAACGACCCGCCAACTGCTCCTGAAAGGGCCCCAGTTCTTCTGAGAGGGTGAGCAACTGCGAACTGACGAGATGATTTGGAACAAAGTCGAGCTTATCGAACCAGAATGCCGAAATCTGGGTGAGGACCTGTCCCTTGTGAGGGATTGCGTTTGGGAGAATGCAGTCGAAAGCGGAGATGCGGTCCGTTGCGACGATGAGGAGATCTTCGCCGAGCTCAAAAACCTCCCGCACTTTGCCGCTGCGGAATTTCGGAATCCCAGGAAGATCGCAGGCAAGCAGATCCATGATGCAGTCAATCTATGCGGGATTCGATCACTGCTAAAAGTGAATTCTCCCACCGGAGTGGAGAGGGTGCCGGGCCTCAATTCTTCATCAAGGATTCACCTTTCGTCGGAGACGCTTTGTTTCGGTTCGGAGGCGCTTTTGTTCTACGAGCCTGGTTTTGCTCACACGGGAACGGCGAGCTTGTTGTCGACGTTGCTTGGAAATGGCGGCGAGGCGCGCGTGGCGTTCTCGGGCTCGCTCGGCTTCAAGCGCGCTGAGCAGCCGCTCTAACGCACGCTGTCGGTTGACCGCTTGAGAGCGACTTTCAGAAGCGGTGATTACAAGACCGCTCGGAAGGTGCCGGATTGTGGCGGCCGTGTTGACTTTGTTGACGTTCTGACCACCTGGCCCTCCGGATCGAGAAAAGCTCTCCTGCAGGTCCTCGGCCTGCAAACCAAGGACATGCATTCTCTCAAGGAGCTCGTCGCTAAACCGCACACCCAAATATCGAGTGAGAATTTGAATTAATACAAGAAATCTGCTCTCATCGAAGGCATGGCGACTCCCCAAACCCTGCAGAAAGATGGAATGACGTTGGATATCCTCGAAACTCCCGAATTTCGCATCATGGTGAGCCGCGCTGGCGCCGAATTAGTATCCTTGGCCAAACGTGATGCAGCCGGGAACTGGAACGGTTTTCTGTACCGGGATGGAGAGACTGGCGCTCCAGCGTCAGGTTGGGCCAATCACGCCACGGTCATGGGGTATTTTTTGCATCGTCTTTGGAAAGAACAATCGATTTATCGCGGTTCAATGATTCGCGGCGGAAATCATGGATTCCTCAGACATTTCTTGTTCGATCCGCCCGAGTCGAGGGACCAATCCTTGGTATATCGAGTGCCCGTGAAGCGAATCCCGCAGGACGCTTATCCTTTGAAAGTTTCGTTGGAGCTGCGCTACGCCTTGTCGGAGGAGGAGCTGCGCGTAGAATTCTTCTTTACCAATGAAGAGCCGGAGCTCGACGCTCACGTGAGCTTCGGGTTGCATCCAGGCTTTGCCGTATCGTCTGTTCGCGATTGCCGGGTGCTCTTTCCCGAGGGCACTTATGTCCGCCATTTTGCGCCGGGGAACTTCCTCGACGGCCGCGAGGAGGTCATCCCCTTCGTCGGAGGAGAAATGCCATTCGATAAGGCGAAACTCGGCGATTCCTACCTGGTGGGTTTGCGGGCAATTTCCCGCCCGACATTTGTCCTGGAAGACTCCAAGCTTCGGCGTCGAATTTCGTTCGATTTTTCAGAAGTGCCCTTTCTCACGCTTTGGAGCGAGGGCGAGAACTACATCTGCATCGAGCCGTGCTGGGGATTGCCCGACAGCAATCCGCCCCGGCGCTTTGAAGAGAAGGTTGGCATTCAAACGATCCCCTCCCGTTCGTCTTTGCGTCGTGCTTTCACGATTAGTCCTGCCTTCCTATGAGGGGTCTGATATCCTTTTTTCTCCAGCTCGCCTTGCTCGCGATCTTCACTTTTGCCTTTGTTGTTCTCTTTGAGCATGGCCCGCAGAAGTTTGCCCAGGGAGCTAAGGCCGAGTGGAATTCGCTGCTTTTCTTTGTTGGATCGGTGCTATCCAAGGAGCAAAATCCGCCAACGGCCGCGGGTACAACGCCAGCGCCAACTCCCCCTGCTGGAACTTCCCCGCCCAAGAAAATGCAAGCTGGCGAGAACACAAATCGCCCCACTCGCGCGACGCCTGTTCAAATCCGCTGAACGAAAGTCACAAAGCAAGCAAAGCTCGTGGAAGCTCTTCTCAAATAGCTCATCTTGGTCCATGCCCGTGAAATCCGAAAAAGACCTGCCGCAAAACCAGAGGGCAGCGTGGCTAAAGGCGATGAGCGCGATGGAGCTTCGAAACTATGGCTATGCCATACAGCTCCTCCAGTCGATCCTAAGGAGCCATCCCGATTTTTTACTCGCGCGGCAGTTGGCGCGCAAAGCGGCGGTCGCGAAATCCGGCGGAAAGAAAGGTGTTTTGGGCAGCCTTTCCAGCGCGTCCTTTTCCTCAATAAGGCTTCAGAGTCTGTCGAAAAGAGATCCGCTCGCGACCTTCGATGCCATTGAGAAAATTCTCGAGTCGGACCCCTACAGTGCTCAGGCAAATCAGCTTTTGAAAGAGGCCGCGCTTGCCGCCAAGATGCCGGAACTCGCGCTCTTCGCCCTGGAAACGATCATCGCCGGTAATTCCAAAGACATCAAGACCATGCATGAGCTCGCCAAGCTCTATATGGAAAATGACCAGCCCTCCAGGGCCGGACAGATGTACGGGAAAATCCTCGAGTGTTCTCCAAACGATCTCGCAGCGGTGAAAGGCAGCAAGGACGCCGCCGCGGCTGACTCAATGCAAAAAGGTGGTTGGGATCGCGAAGAGTCCACCTATCGCGATCTCATCAGAGACAAAGATCAGGCTATCTCCCTTGAACAACAGGGAAGAGTTTATCGAAGCGAGGGAGCCATCGATTTCTTGCTGGCAGAACTTTCCGAAAAATACACCGAGGATCCAGAAAACTTGGAAACGGCTCGTCGGATCGCGGAGTTGTACGAAGAGAAAAACGACCTCGAGAATGCTGTAGCGTGGTTTACCTACGCCGCTCAGCTTTCACAGAACACCGACTTTGCTCTGCTGCGCAAAGTCTCGGAACTTCGGATCGGTCAATTCGACAATTCCATTGCAAGTTTTGAGGAATACATCGCCGGCAACGCGGATTCTCCCGACTTGCCGGAACATGTGGCCCAGCTGGAGAAGCTCAAGGAGGAGCGTGACCAGCTGCTCCTCGATGAGGCAAAGAAACGAGTGGAACGAAATCCAACCGATCTCCAGCTTCGCTTTGAACTGGGCGAAGTGCTCATCAATCTTGGCAACTATCGGGATGCTATCTCGGAACTTCAAAGAGCGCGGCAAAATCCCAGCGTGCGCGTGCGGGCGATGAACCTGCTGGGGAAGTGCTATACCCAACGCGGAATGCTTGACCTTGCGGCCAATATTCTTTCTGCCGCCGCTAATGAGCTTGGCCAAATGGACAGTGTGAAAAAGGACATCGTCTACAACTTGGGCCTCGTCTATGAAAAGATGGGTCAGGACGAAAAGTCTATCGAGTGCATGAAGCAGATCTATGAGGTGGATTACGGATATCGCGATGTCGCTCAACGCGTAGAGGGGTCCTACGGGGAAGCTGCTTGATTGCGCCCGCTGCCCCGCCGTTTACCATGGCCGAGAGCGCGGTCTCTCAGCATCAAATTGGTGCGCGCTACCAGCGATGAATCCACTCTCCTCTCTCTACGCTGACTACGTGATGCCAACCTACGGGCGTTTCGATCTCGATATCGCGCGAGGTTCCGGCTGCCACGTCTGGGATTTCCAGGACCGGAAATATTTAGACTTTGGCGCAGGGATCGCCGTCTGCTCGCTCGGTCATGCTCACCCCGAAGTCACTCGAGTCGTCGCGGAACAAGCTTCCAGGCTCGTGCACACATCCAATCTTTATCGCACCGCCCCACAAGCCGAACTTGCCTGCCGCCTGGTTCACGCCACTGGTCCGGGAAAAGTCTTTTTCTGCAATAGCGGTGCTGAGGCCAATGAAGGCCTCATCAAGCTGGCGCGCAAATTCGGAAACCCATCCGGTCGCTATGAGATCATCACGTTCAAGGATTCCTTTCATGGACGTACCATGGCGGGGATCTCAGCCACAGGTCAGGACAAAATTAAGAAAGGGTTCGCCCCGCTTCTGGAGGGTTTTGTGCATCTGCCGTTTGGGGATCTGAATGCCGTTTCCGCCGCGATCGGTCCGAAAACCGTGGCGATCATGCTTGAACCTGTTCAGGGAGAGGGGGGAATTCATCTTGCCACCAAGGAGTTCTTGAGCGGCTTGCGTCGCCTTTGCGACCAGCAGCATCTTCTTCTCCTCTTCGACGAGATTCAATGCGGACTTGGGAGAACAGGGGATCTGTGCGGCTGGAAAACTCTTGAACCAAGCCTTATGCCCGATGGGGTGAGCTGGGCCAAGGGAATTGCTAACGGCTTTCCGCTCGGGGCGTTTTGGGCTACTTCAGGGCAGGGACTCTGTGACCTGCTCGGTCCGGGTAGCCATGGCACCACGTATGGAGGAAATCCTGTTTGTTGCGCCGCCGCTCTCAAGGTTTTCGAAATTATCGAGCGGGAAGGATTGTGTCGTAACGCAACGGTGCAGGGCGCTCGACTTCGCGACGGACTGTCAGCGCTGAGCGGTCCTCGCCTGCGCGAAGTGCGCGCCCTAGGCTTGATGATCGGCTTTGAGTTGGCCGGGACAAGCGATGCGAATACCGCGCTTACATTCGCCAAAAAATTAATTGCCGAAGGATTGCTCGCCATTCCTGCCGGCGAGCATGTCATTCGCCTGCTCCCTCCTCTGAACGTCACCGCCGGGGAAATCGATGAGGGGCTCGCAAAGATCAGTGGCGCGTTACGGGAGAGTTCAGCACACTAGAGGGTTCTGCGCTAAAGTGGCAGTTTCTTCCAGATCATGAAACACCTGCTTTCCATTGAATCATTGAGCCGCGAGGACATTGAACGCATTCTCGCCCTGACTATCAACATGAAAGCGGAGCGGGGCCGCCATGTGGAGCATCCCCTTCACCATAAATGCTGGGCTTTGATGTTTTCAAAATCTTCGACGTGTACCCGCATTTCGTTCGAAGTCGGCATTCGAGAACTAGGTGGCGACGTGATGTTTCTGGCCGCCGCCGATATTCAGCTTGGACGTGGAGAACCAATTAAAGATACCGCGCGTGTTATGGGCCGCTTGCTCGACGGAGTGGTGATTCGCACGTTCGCTCAGCGTGATGTCGAAGAGTTCGCGGCCTTTAGTGACATTCCCACCATCAATGCTTTGACCGACGAGGAGCATCCGTGTCAGATCCTTTCCGATTTGTTTACTATTCAGGAGAGCGGCCGTTCGCTTCAGGGATTGCGGGTCGCCTTTGTCGGTGACGGCGATTGCAATGTGGCTCGGTCTTGGGTGTGGGCGGCGACCCGGCTCGGTTTCGAACTGCGCATAGCGACGCCTGAGAAGTTCCGTCCCATTCGAATGCAAACGGAAGCGGCCCTAAACAAGGTGAAGGTTGTGGCGGATCCGCTTCAAGCCGCAAGGAGCGCGGACGTGCTCTACACCGACGTTTGGGTCAGTATGGGGAAGGAAAATGAAGCATCTTCCCGGCTGGAGGAATTGCGAAACTATCAGATCAACCAAGCTCTGCTCTCGGTCGCGCCCGAAGCGTTGGTCTTGCACTGCCTACCGGCTTACCGGGGCAAGGAGATCACGGAAGACGTTTTTGAGGAGCATGCGGCCACAATCTTCCGCCAGGCAGAGAATCGCCTGCATACGCAGAAAGCCATCCTTTCGCTTCTGACCACCTCGACCCTTTAATAATCCATTCCCTCGCTGAAGGAGACATCGGAGTTTACAAAGGCCTTGTTAAGCCGCCGCTCACCATTTCGAGAGGTGAAGTCTCTTCGAAAGGAAAGGGGGTGTGGCACCGAAGCGTAAATCATCGTTGCTTCGGGGCCATGTTTCACTAATATCTGCGGCCCTTCAAATACCCGTCCTGTGTTATCCGGATTATTACTATCGCAAGGCATAGCGTTCTCGCTGATCTGTGCCCTCGTCGGTCTCGGGGCGGCTGTGTACCTCATCAGAAAGGTGCTTGACTCCCCCTCCGGCAACGAGCGGATGCGTGAGATCGCAGGCGCTATTCAGGAAGGCGCCAAGGCGTACCTTAAGCGCCAGATTGTAACGATAGGGGCAATTGCGATTGTGATCTTTATCCTGTTAGCAGTCTTCCGCGATATCGCGACGGCCATAGGATTTTTGTTGGGCGCAATTTGCTCGCTTTCGGCAGGTTACATCGGGATGCGCGTCGCCGTGGTGGCGAATGTTCGCACCGCTCAGGGCGCAATCTCCAGTCGGAAGAAAGCCCTCCAGGCAGCTTTTAATGGGGGCGCGGTAACGGGTCTCCTTGTCGTTGCATTGGCGCTGTTGTCCGTAGGAATATTTTGGCTGGTCATGTCGGCACTAAGCCCTGAAAAGGCGATCGGGAGTCTCGTGGGCGTGGCTTTGGGTGCGTCGCTCATTTCCGTTTTCGCGCGTTTGGGTGGTGGCATTTACACGAAGGCGGCGGATGTCGGCGCAGATTTGGTGGGAAAGGTGGAGTCTAATCTTGATGAGGATGACCCTCGCAATCCGGCAACCATCGCCGATAACGTGGGGGATAATGTTGGTGACTGCGCGGGAATGGCCGCGGATGTTTTCGAGACCTATGCGGTGTCTCTGATTGGCACGGTGCTCGTTGGCGCGCTCACCACAGGGCTCGGCGCGCCGGTTGTCTTTCCGTTCCTGCTTGGCGGAGTGGCTATCCTGGCCTCAATCGTCGGAATTCTCTTTGTCAACGTCTCCAATGCCAAACCCACCAGTGCACTGATGGGCGGAGTCGCGGTCAGTTCGCTCATCGCGGCAGTCGCATTCTGGCCTCTGACAAAGTTGCTCTTTGCAGAGGGATTGAGGGCGCGGGACGTTCTTAGCGGGACCGAGAAGATCTATTCTGCCGGCGGGATTTATCTGGCTTCCGTAGTTGGACTCGTGATGACCGGAGTCGTGGTCGCCATCACTCACTTTTACACGTCGACTTCGCACGCACCCGTCCGCAAGATTGCCGCAGCCAGCGTGACAGGTCACGCAACCAATATCATCGCTGGGTTGGCTGTCGGGCTGCAGGCCACGGCTCTGCCAGTTTTTTCTATCGCGGCTTCAATCTGGATCAGCCATAGCGCCGCGGGTTTGTACGGAATCGCTGTGGCGGTGATGGCCATGCTGGCAATGTCTGGGATCATCATCTCTCTCGATGCTTTCGGACCCATCACGGACAACGCTGGAGGTATCGCCGTCATGAGTGGCTTGCCGAAAGGGGTTCGAGCGATCACTGACGAACTGGACGCAGTTGGCAATACCATGAAAGCGGTCACCAAAGGTTATGCCATTGCCAGCGCCGGCCTGGCCGCTTTGGTCCTTTTCGGCTCTTATTTCGTCGATCTCAAGTATCATCTTCAGAGCCCTGGGAGTAGGTTGCAGCTCGATTCGGCGCAAATCGAAAGCGCGCTGTCCTTCTCGCTCAAAGATCCCAAGATTGTCATCGGTCTCTTTATCGGCGGACTTCTGCCGTACTTGTTTTCAGCCTTCAGCATGAATGCTGTCGGCCGGGCGGCGGGCGGTGTCGTCACCGAGGTGCGACGCCAGCTAAAGCGACATCCGGGCATTCTCCAGGGCACGGACCTGCCCGAGTACGGGACGTGCGTGGACATCGTAACGAAGGCTGCCCTCAAGGAGATGATCGTGCCCGCGCTGCTGCCTGTGGCGACTGTCCTTCTGGTCGCCGCCCTGCCCGATGGCATGAAAATTCTTGGCGGTGTGCTTGTTGGCAGCATCGTTACCGGTCTCTTTATGGGTATTTCGATGACCTCCAGCGGCGGCGCGTGGGACAATGCCAAAAAATATGTCGAGGAGGGGAATCACGGTGGCAAGGGATCCGAAGCGCACAAAGCTGCGGTGACCGGCGACACCGTGGGCGACCCCTACAAGGACACCAGTGGTCCGGCGATCAACCCCATGATCAAGGTCGTCAACATCGTTGCGATCTTGATTATACCGATTTTCTTCTGATCGTAAGATCTATCGAGCCGAGCTTTCGGTTTCTTGCTCTTCCTCTTCTTCTTCGATCTCGCGGCGAAGCGCCTTGGAGATAAACGGCCTGACAAAGCCATAGATCAGGAACGTGACGAAGAGCAACGCCGGCATCCACTCGTAAAACATCGCGCTAAAAACCAGGGCGACAATGATGAGCAGAAAGC
This sequence comes from uncultured Verrucomicrobiae bacterium, assembly GCA_963744345.1. Classification (GTDB taxonomy): domain Bacteria; phylum Verrucomicrobiota; class Verrucomicrobiia; order Chthoniobacterales; family Terrimicrobiaceae; genus DASTFP01. The sequence continues at coordinate 44,625 of CAVUTD010000029.1, read as the reverse complement.
GCGGAATTGATCGTTGGGTGCGCCAGCCCAAACCCTTAAAGCTGGGATAGCGGACGCGGCTGAACATCATGAATGAGAGAAAAAGCATCAAGGAAGCAAGGGCGTATTTCCAGAGCCCGATCTCTTTGGCCCCCTCTTCGAGCCAGAGCATAAACAGGGTAAGTGAGGCAATGAGGCCGGCCGCGGCCGGGATCGGAAATCCGACAAAATCTTCCGCGACTTTGCCGTTTCTAGCATTGGCGCAACAATTGAAGCGCGCGAGTCGGAGCGAGCCGCACAGAAGGTAGACGAAAGCGATGAGCCACCCAGTGCGATGAAAGTCGCGCAAGACGATTTGATAGACTAACAGGGCCGGGGCTATTCCAAAGGACACCACATCTGCGAGCGAATCGAATTCGCGACCGAAAGGGCTTTCATTTCCCCCAAATCTCGCTAGCCGACCGTCAAGCAGATCAAATAAGCAGGCACCTAAAATGAACGTAAGTGCCTGGTGATAAAGCGCAACCGCCGATCCACCCTGTTGAATGACCAAGGCGGCCTCAATGATGCGCAGAATCGCAGCGAAACCACAAAAGAGGTTTCCCGCCGTCATGAGGTTCGGCAGAAGGTAGATCTTGGGATCTTCGTGAGAATTCATTCCTCTTTCGCGCCGGCGAGCCGCGCAATAGGGGTTTGTCCGCCCCGGACACCTTCTCCAGCTTTTACAAGAATTTCGGTTTCATTCGGAAGGTCAACCTCCGTGCGAGAGCCGAATCGAATCATCCCAAAGCGTTCGCCTCTTTCGACGCTGTCACCAACTTGTTTCCAGGCGCAGATTCTGCGCGCGATGGCACCGGTAATCTGGCGCACGACGACGGTTTTGCCCCGTCCTTCGAAAGCCCAGGTACGGCGAGCATTCATTTCCGAGGACGCCGGATTCCGCGCATCAAAAAATCGGCCGGGCATCGCTTCGGAATGCGTGATCTGGCCGGCAATGGGGGCTCGGTTCACGTGAACGTTGAAGATTGAAAGGAAGATTGTCACGCGTTTGATGGGTCCCTTCATAAAGTGGCCGCCTGAGGCTTCCTTTATCTCGACTACCACTCCGTCCGCCGGAGAGACGACGAGCTCTTCGTCGGACGGCGGTTGGCGCTCGGGATCGCGGAAAAAGTACATGGAGAATAGCAGCAGCACGCCAAACACAAGAGCGAGTGCCGGAAACAACACCGCCGAGATCAGCAAACATACTCCGAGGAACCCCAGGATCCAGAGAGCTTCGCCGAGCGCGCGAAATTTCATTCTCATATCATAGTTCCTCAAAGGGTGACGGCTAGCCCATAGTTGAAATCAGAAGCGCATGCGGTACTCTCAACAAGATGAGATCGACAGGGGACATGACCATGGCTGAATTGCTGGAAGCCTATCCGGGTGCCCAGCGTGCTCTTTTTAGGAATTATCATATCGGCGGGTGCGCCAGTTGTGGGTTCCAACCCGAAGAGACTCTTGCCCAGGTCTGCAGCCGCAATGGTGGCCTCGATCCCGAGCAGGTGCTCGAGCAAATACGCGCGGCTGCGGAGCACGACGAATGCATGATGATTGCGCCGCAAGAGCTCAAAGACCTGCTCCAATCGAATGGAGTTGAGCTTCTCGATATCCGGACGCGAGAGGAATATGAGGCCGTGCATCTCGACGGCGCGCGAATCCTGGATCAACCGCTGATGCAAGAAATGCTCGCGAGGCAATCGAAAGATCGTCTGCTCGTCATCGTTGATCACCAGGGATCGCGGTCGCTCGATGCCGCGGCATATTTCGCTGGGCATGGCTTCAACAACGTCAAGTGTCTTCGTGGCGGAATCGATGCCTGGAGCACCCAAGTCGATCCCAACCTTCCACGTTATACTTTGGAATGAGCGACGACCTCGAAGCAAGAATTCAGGCGGCGGTTGGCAATCCGCAAAATCTGGGCGAGATGGCGGGTGCGGATGCGGTTGGGACCGTGGGCAGCGAAAACTGCGGGGACATGCTGCGTATGTGGGTGAAGTTCAAGGAGGAGGAGGGCCGAAAAGTTATCGACAGGGCGACATTCCAGGCTTTTGGCTGCCAGACCGCGATCGCGGTGGCAAGTGTCGCGACGGAGCTCATCCGGGGAAAGACGCCCACCGAAGCGCTCGCTCTCTCGGGTGAGGAACTCGCTTCGCCCCTGGGATCGCTTCCCCCGATGAAGATCCATTGTGCACAGCTCGTCGAAGGCGCTCTGAAAAATGCTCTTACGGGGCAGGATTCTGCTGAATCAAAGCCCGCACCCACATTGCTGGAAAAGCTTTCGTCACCTAAAAACGTGAAAATTACCTTGCTGCCATGAGGGATCATCGAGAAATCACGCTCAGCCGCGACTGCGATGCAATTCAGATACCCAGCGGAAACCCGATCATTCTGCCGGAAGGCATGAGTGTGATCGTCACTCAGTCCCTGGGGGGAACATACACTGTTGCCACACCGGGGGGGCTTGCGCGCATCGAATTAAAAGATGGCGATGCGCTTGGTCTTGATACGCTTTCTCCGCAAGAGGAGTCTCAGAAGTTTGAAGGACCTGCCGAGGAAGCCGTGTGGTCGCAGCTTAAGACAGTGTACGATCCGGAGATTCCGGTGAACGTGGTTGATCTGGGGCTCATCTATGATTGCCGCGTGGAGAGCAAGGAGTTCGGCGGCACCTCGGTGTTGGTGCGCATGACACTGACGGCTCCGGGGTGTGGGATGGGTCCGGCAATCGCAGCCGACGCTAGAGAGAAGATTCTTGCCCTCGAAGGGGTGGACGACGCTGAAGTAGAGTTGGTTTGGGATCCTCCGTGGAATCAATCCATGATCAGCGAAGAGGGTCGGATGAAGCTGGGGCTTGTCTAAACTTACCTGTTAACGTCTCATCACAGCCGAAGGGGCTGACACTGATTTCTGTTGCTTTTCTGGAAAATCTGGCCAGCTTTCCGCCCCTATGAGCCAACATCCGAGCCTGAAGGGCAAGGGCGCCATCAAAGCCAAACGCAGCGTTCTTAAGCGCTTCGAGCGCGTCGAGCTGATGAAAAAGCGCGGCCAGTTCAAGGAGGGCCAGACCGTGATTGGTTTGCCAAAAACGAAGCCCGAAGTCTGAGGCGGCGGGAACGTGGAGAGTCGTTCCGTCTCTCTCTTTTGCCTGACATCCGCGCACGCAAATGCGCTTGAATCGTTTTCTGGCCTCGGCGGGTTTCGGTTCGCGACGCGCCTGCGAGGCTCTGATCAGAGCCGGCAAGGTCTCCATAAATGGCCATTTCATTCGCGATCTCGCGACGATTGTACAGGCAGGGGACGATGTGCGCGTCGTCGGGCAACCTCCGCCCCGTCCTTCGCCCCCGGTTTGCCTTCTTCTTCATAAGCCCAGGGGTTTCTTGTGCACCCGGGCCGATGAACGAAACCGGAAAACAATCTTCGACCTGGTCCCAGCTCATTTTGGAAGCCTCCACTATGTTGGCCGACTGGACAAGGACAGCGAGGGATTACTTCTGCTCACCAACGATGGCACCCTGTCGCAACGGCTGAGTCATCCTCGACACGAAATCGAGAAGGAATATGAAGTGCTCCTCGACAGACCCTTCGATACGCAGCATACGGCGCGGTTGGTGAGAGGAATCAGAATCGAGGGAGGATTGGCAAAGGCGCAGCGGATTCAGATTCTTGCATCCAACCTGCTAAGGGTAGTTCTTCGTCAAGGCATCAAGCGGCAGATTCGTTTGATGTTCTTCAAGCTTGGCTATGAGGTGAAACGGCTTCAACGCCTGCGTATGGGAGCGCTCGAGTTGGGAGCACTTCCGCCCGGCCACTGGCGAGTGCTTGACACGCGAGAGATTGCGCTTTTGGCCAGCGCAGATAAGAGAAGATCGTGAAAAATGCGATCACACCGTTTCCCGGTTCTCCTCCGGCTCTTGGTCCTTATTCGCTTGGCGTAATCGGAGAAGGCAAATTTCTCTTTGTTTCGGGAATGACGCCGTTTGACCCTGTGAAAGGAAGCATCGATCGTGGCAGCATCTCACGCCAGACCGAACTGGTCCTCGAAAACATAAAGAACGTTCTGGTCGCCGGCGGTGCATCCCTCAGCGATGTGGTGAGCTGCCGGGTTTATCTTTCGAATCTCACGGCGGAGACGTTCCGCGAAATGAATGGGGTCTATGATCGTTATTTCGGCGAAGCCAAACCCGCACGGGCAACCGTTGGAGCGCAGCTTCTAGGTTTTGATGTGGAAATTGAGTGCATCGCGGTGCTTGCCTAAGGGTCTCCTTGCGCGCGTTGACGATTTTGTGCGGCGCTTATACTTTGGAGGCTTAACGTCCTCATAGCTCAAGCGGATAGAGCAGGGCTCTCCTAAAGCTCAGATGGTGGTTCGACTCCACCTGGGGACAGTGAAGAACGTGCATAGACAATCAGAGGATTTGGTGGGTCGGCGTCCGCAGCCATTGGCATGAGTTTTTTTGTCCTGTCAGGGTCTGGGGGGAAGGCGTATCTCTCGGCGTGATGGCAAGTTTTTTTGGAGAGATGTTTCGTATTGCAACGTGGGGGGAATCCCATGGTGGGGGAGTGGGAGTAGTCATTGATGGATGTCCTCCCCGCCTTCCGCTCTCCGAGACAGATATTCAGCCCGAGCTTGATCGGAGGCGGCCAGGTCAAAGCGAAATTGTCACCCCTCGCAGAGAGGAAGATATTTGCCGTATCCTCTCCGGAGTTTTCGAGGGGTTGACGCTCGGAACTCCCATCTCGATCCTGGTGGCAAATACGGACGCCCGGCCCGAGGCCTACACGGAAATGCAAACGAAATATCGGCCCTCGCACGCCGACTATACTTATCAGGCGAAATATGGGGTGCGGAATTGGCAGGGAGGCGGACGGGCGTCGGCGCGTGAAACCATCGGACGGGTCGCTGCAGGTGCGGTCGCGAGGAAGGTGCTGAAGACGCTTTACCCTGAGCTCGAAATTCTGGCTTACGTCATCGCCATCGAGCAGATGAATGCGAGGGTCAATCCGGAAACCGTGACCTTCCAGGAGGTCGAGGCCAACGCGTTGCGATGTCCGGATCCGGACGCTGCCGAGGCCATGATCGAGCGAATAAAGCAGGTGCGCAGCGAAGGAGATTCTGTAGGCGGGGTGATCGAAGGCGTCGTCCGTGGAGCACCTCCAGGTCTCGGAGAGCCGGTCTTTGACAAGCTGGAGGCCGATCTAGCCAAGGCGATGCTCAGCTTGCCCGCCACCAAAGGCTTTGAGATCGGTTCCGGATTTCTTGGAACCCAGCTCAAAGGTTCGGAGCACAACGATCCTTTCCGGATGGAAGCGTCGCGTGTTCGCACGGTGACGAACCTCTCCGGGGGCATTCAGGGCGGAATTAGTAACGGCGAGCCCGTGATTTTTCGCGTTGCTTTCAAGCCCACCGCTACGATCGCGAAGCCCCAAAGAACCGTCACCATCTCTGGCGAGGAGACTGAGCTTGGCGCGCGTGGCCGTCACGATCCCTGCGTGCTTCCGCGAGCTGTGCCGATCGTCGAGGCGATGGCCGCCCTTGTCTTTTGCGACCACGCTCTGCGTCAGCGCGCGCAAGATTGTTTGCCCCGATAGATGCAGCACGGGTCGGCATATTGGCAGCCAGGGCTGCTCGTTGCGGCTATCCTCTTTCTCCTCTGGCAGATCTGGAGCGGGTGGCGCGCCGGGGTCGTTCGCAGCGGCATCTACGCGGCCGGTCTCTTGGTTTCGGCCTTCTCCGCTTATTTAGGGGCGAAAATTGCAGCGGCGCCGTTTGGAGGACTTGACACTTCATCCGGACTGCTCGCGGGTGTTGTCGTCGGAGGCGGGCTTGGATTGTGCTTGTTTACCGCGATTTGTCTCCTAACGGTGACTCTGTTCAAGCGAACCGAACATCAGGGTTCCGGACCCCTGCGCATTCTCTGGGGTGCAGGAGGAGCCTTCTTAAGCTTGTTACTCGGGTTGGCGATCCTGTGGGGAGTCTTTTCGCTCGTTAGCGGCTCGGGCCCATTCGCCAGATCCGACATCGCAAACAGGCCGGAAAGACCTCCCTCGATCCAGCGATGGATATCAGACGGATTCCTTTCGTTCGGAAAGTCGCTGGAACTCGGCTCTGCCGGGAACTTTCTAGAGTCGGTCGAAGCGCTTCCCCCAGACTTTTACGAGCTCGTGCCCCAGATAGCTGAGGTGACGAGCAATCAGGAGATGATGCTGCGTTTGCTCGAGTATCCCGGAATCCGGAGAGTCCTACAAAACCCGAAGGTTGCCGAGCTCATCAACGAGCCGGAGGTCGTTCGCGCCACAAGAGAAAAGAATATCCTCCAACTCTTCAACAATACGGCTATCCGTACCGCGCTCGCTGATCCCGCCTTGGTTGAGCAGCTCAATAAGATCGATCTACGAGCGGCCTTGAAATTTGCCCTGGAATCTCCCTCGCGTTCTCCTGCACCTTCTCAAAGGTCTTCGCTTGGAAAACATAAATGAATCTCATGACGAATTATATCGCGACCATTGGCCTGGAAGTTCACGTGCAGCTAAAAACACGCACGAAAATGTTTTGTGGCTGTGTAGTGGATCATGGTGCCGAGCCAAACACCAACGTCTGTCCGGTCTGTCTCGGGTTTCCTGGCTCGCTGCCCGTGATGAACGAGGAGGCGTTGCGACTCACGGCGCTGGCGGGACTCATGCTTGGCTGCCAAATACCGGAAGTCTGCAAGTTTGACCGCAAGAATTACTTCTATCCGGACATGCCCAAGAACTACCAGATCAGCCAATATGATTTGCCGTTCTGCCTTGGCGGCTCCGTTCCACTCCACGCTCTCGCTTATCCTAAAGATGCTCAGAAGGCGATCGCGACTAAAGATAAGAAGGTACGTCTGGTTCGCATCCATCTCGAAGAAGACGTCGCCAAGAGTTTTCACATGGAGAACGCAACGGGCATCGATTTTAACCGGGCGGGCACTCCTCTGCTTGAGATCGTCAGTGAGCCGGACATCGCCAGCCCGGCTGAGGCGTTCGCTTATCTCAGCGTGCTTCAGCAGGTGGTCGTCTATGGCGGAATTAGCGATGCGGATATGGAGAAAGGACATATGCGCTGCGACGTCAACGTTTCCGTTCGCTCTGCGGAAACGGAACGGTGGGGGACGAAGATCGAAATCAAGAACCTTAATTCCATTTCAGGTGTCCGCCGCGCTTTGGAGTTCGAAATTCGTCGTCAGACGGAAATCGTGGCAGCCGGGGGCACGCTGGAACAGGAGACCCGTCGCTGGGACGACCTGCGGGGGGAAACTCAGCTGATGCGCGTGAAGGAAAGCGCGCACGATTACCGCTATTTTCCCGATCCGGATCTGTTGCCCGTGAAGACAGCCTTGATCCTTGAGGCAGCGAGGCTACGAAAACCGGAGCTGCCTTGGGAGAAACGCGCTCGCTACGTTGCTGATTTCGGCGTCACTGAATATGACGCGGCGGTGCTCGCCGCCGATCTGCCGACTGCGCGCTTTTTTGAAACCGCCGCGGCCGGCGCCAAAAAGCCGAAGAGTGTCGCCAATTGGATTCTCAACGATCTTCAAAGCGCTCTTTCTGCGGCAAATAAAACGATCGCTGAATGTCCGATCACGCCCGCAGCGTTCGATGAGCTTGTCAACCTTATTGATGAGGGAAAGATCAACTCCAAGCAAGGCAAGGAAGTGTTTGCGGAGATGTTCGCTCGCGGACGCACGGCGAGCGAGATCGTGAAGGAAAAAGGACTTGAACAACTCAGTGATACCGGTGCGATCGAAGCGCTTGCCGAAGAGGTCATCGTGGCAAATCCCGGACCCGCCGCGGATTTCAAAGCCGGTAAACTCACCGCGCTGAACTTTCTCAAAGGCCAAGTCATGAAACTGTCCAAGGGCAAAGCGAACCCTCAGCTCGCCGGGGAAATTCTGCAGAAGAAACTTCTTCCGTGATCGCGCCAAACTCTGGCATTTGGAAAAAACTGCGTTGACTTGTGTCACCAGACCTGTCCAGCGCTGCAGGAACTTAGCATGTTCACGCAGACGGGCCGAAGGGTCGCGGAATTTTGATAAAGAAATTCAGCGCTTCCGCTCCTAGACAGTCGCAATCACAAGATGACCTTCGATCGGAAAAGCCACGCCCTCATCATTGACATACGCCTGCATCGCTCCTCTCACCTCGCGCACCACAGCCTCCTTGACGCTCTGGTTTGCCTCAGTGACATGGCCGGCCAAAGGCGACCCTGCGATTTGATGACGGACGAAGGCTTCGAATGAGGCGAAGCGGACCATTCGAACATCGGGGCGTATCCGGACAGTCCGAAAACCTGCCTCGGAAAGCATGGTCCGGAGTTCCTCGGTCGCATCCCCGAACAGGAAGGGCGCTTTCAGGACTGCTCCGGCCTCCGCGCGCTGACGTGTCGCTCCAGTGCCGTTACCATGGCGGCGAAACCCGGACTATGGTCGAGCGCACGCCAGACCGACGCTAGGAGCCGCCCGTGGGACCCTAGGACGCGGAACACCTCGCGTGAGGCTTGCTGTCGATCGGGGAAATATTGAAAACCGAATTGGCAGAAGACAACGTCGAAGCCCCCTCCCGCGAAGGGAAGCGATCCGGCATCTCCCTCCCGCCAGTCTATTATTGATCCCTGCGGAACTGGCAGGGAACGGGCCACCGCTAGCATCCCTGGATTGAGGTCCAGGCCCACTACTTGTCCGTTAGTACCCACATGTGGCGCCGCCAAGCGCGCGACTACGCCGGTGCCGCACGCGACATCGAGCACTCGCTCGCCGGGCCGGAGCATCGCCTGCTCAAGGAGAAGAAGCGCCCACGGCTCGAAGATTGCGGGTACTAAATACCGCTCGTAGGTCTCTGGAGCGCTGCCTCCAAGCTGCCAGCGTTCCGGTTGGCTCATCTTCCTTCCTCCAAGCCAGCTAAGCTAGATTGGCTGCGGGGCCACCTTGGTTGGTGTGTCTGCATGTAGGGCTGCGTCCGGGGTTCCGCAGTTACATAGTGGCTTCAGACGATGAGTAATCAAGAGCAGGAATCCAGGAGTCGATTGATCTGGTGTCAACTTCAAGTCGCCCAAACGGCTTAGTCGACGCATAGCCGGCCTACTCCTGTTTTTGCACCCATTGCCAGGAACCGTCGCTCGCTTGCGTTTCGATCCATTCGCCTTTGAAGGAACGGTTGCGCCAGAGTTCCGCCTGTTTGGTCTGTACTTCAGGCAACGAGGTCTTTTCGCCGTCGGCCAGGGATTTCATGAGCTGCATGCGATCGGCATTTTCCTCTTCGATCGTGACGCGCACATAGTCGCCATACTCGCCTTCGGGCTTCTTGAGGATAACAAGCAACCCGTCGTGTCTTTCACCCACGAGGCGTTCGTTCTTGAACAGCTGAATGTCCGCCATTCGGTTTCGCCGGCGAGTCTCCGGATTCTGTGGGGTGGGGGTTGGTTGCGGCGTTGTGGATTTTTTCGTCGTTGGCGAGGAATACTGATACACGTCGAGGCGCATATTGATGTCGACCTTGATGGGATCGGAGGTGGCCAGATTGACCGTGGGGGCTTTGCAGCCGCCCAGCATGGCGCAGGTAAGCAGCAGAGTCAGCGGGTGGCGGAGCGTTGTTTCCATCGTCCTTGCGGTGAATCTTCTGCGTGCAGTACGATCTCAAAATTGCGAGAGCCGGTCGGCCCCTGCAATTTCAACCGCAGCACACCCTGCGAGCCTACGAACCAGAAGTCTCCTCCGCCCTTGGTGTAGTCAAAATCCCGCAGCGTCTCCAGCGCGATGCGTGTGCTGCTTTGTTTGAGGAGGTGCCATGTCGTGGGAATTCGTGCGAGGAGGTCATCTATTTTGCGGATCACCATTTTTCCGGGCTTCGCCGCCCGAAAATCCCCAAGCACGCGTTCGATGTCGCGCCTCTTTGCATCCATTTGCAGACGGAAGTCCAAAGGACCCGATAGTTGAAAGTTTTGTGGCGAGATAATGTCGGTCAACTCACGCAGGCTGATGCCTTTGCCCGACAGCCAGCCAATCCACGGGGAATCCGCGGAGAAGAAGAAGCTGAATCCCCCCCAGGTTTCCCCGCGATAAACTCTTCCGCCGAACAAACCGTTGATTCCATTTCGGTCGAAGGTCACGGAGATGTAGGAGTTTGCAGCCCTATATTGTCGCCAGCGAATTGCCTTTATTCGCACCATACCAACGAGGTTGTTGACCTTCTTCTCCGGCGGATACGCAAAGCGCAGTTCGCCCTTTTCGCTTGTGAATTCGAGCTGGTAGGAATCGAAAACGTATTTCTGGGGGGGAATTTCCAGCACGGCTTGGAGTTTGAGCGCGGCAAGGTTGTCCAAGGAAACATCCTGTGCGCTGGTTCGGAAGCTCAAGGGAAGCCCGTAGCGCGTTCGTCCGCCGCTGCCAAGGGTGAGCCGTCCGAATTCAACACCCAGGTTTTTGATGTTCCATCCTGGCCCGGAGTCCTTGCCGGCATCGATCCCAAGCCGCTTTTGCATGTCATCCATGTACCAGAAAAGGTCCTCTCCAAGGAAAATGTTGGGGCCCAAAATGGTCAGGCTGTCGATTTCGCGTCGCAGAAGTCCGGCTAGTGTGAAGCGCACAAAAATGCTGTCCAAAGTGAGAACCTTTGTGAAGGGGTCGAGCGGCGAGAGAACCTGGAGGTTGGCGATCTCCACAAGTTGTTGCTCGGAACCAAGACTTGAGGCGGTCTTCGAGAGCGGAACATTCTTGAGCGAGGTATTGAGGGCAAAAGTAATATCGGTCACTTGCGGTCGTTCGTCGTCCAGGCGCACAGCGATTCGCTTGATGTCGAGGGAACCGACGGTCCATGCACTCGGCGGAGACGAAGCTCCCGCGGGATTTTGCGGCGTTTGCGCATCGGCAAAAACCTCTCGGAGCGACTTACCGAACACCAGTGAACCGCCTTCCAGAGTGAGAGCGTTGAGAGCCTGTTTGTTGATCAGGCGGTCCAGGTCGAATTTCGCACGAGCAAGGTCCACCCTTAAGAAAGGCGAATTCGAACGCGTGGTTGCCGAAAGGTCCCAAAGGATCAACTCATGGATCTCCTGAGCTGCTGTGGCGGGAGAGAAGTTTTTTAGGTCGAAGCAGAATTTTGAACGGACAGCGAGCCCAGGAGGGCCGTATTCGCCAAAGTTGAGTTCACCGTACGCGCAAACGAACTTCCGCACGCCCCACGCAGGGCCTGCTTCCGGGGAACTCTTCGTCCCGGGGGCCACGGCGGAGGCTTCGAGGAGTCTTGGGGAAGCGTTGATCACAGGTTCGAGGAGGCGCACCTCGCCGATTTGCCCGCGACGAAGATCGTCGAAGCTGAAGGTGATGCTCCCTCCCGCGAGAGTCAGGAGCGGATTCGAATGCGTGGCTGCCGTAAGGTCCCAAAAGATCAATTCGTGGATCTCCTGACCTGCTGTGGAAGGAGAGAAATTTTTCAAGTCGAAGCGGAATTTTGAACGGACGGTGAGTCCAGGTGGGCCGTATTCGCCAAAGTTGAGTTCACCGTGATCGCAAACGACTTTCCGTACGCCCCAGGTCGCGCCTGCTTCCGGGGAACTCTTCGTCCCGGGGGCCACGGCGAAGGCTTCGACGAGTCTTGGGGAAGCGTTGATCACGGGTTCGAGGAGGCGCACCTCGCCGATTTGCCCGCGACGAAGATCGTCGAAGCTGAAGGTGATGCTTCCTCCCGCGAGGGTCAGGAGCGAATTCGAATGCGTGGCTGCCGTAAGGTCCCAAAGGATCAACTCATGGATCTCCTGAGGTGCTGTGGAGGGAGAGAAGCTGTTAAAGTCGAAGCGGAATTTTGAACGGACGGTGAGTCCAGGTGGGCCGTATTCGCCAATGTTGAGTTCACCGTAGTCGCAGATGAACTTCCGGACGCCCCACGGCGGGCCGGCTTTCGAGGAGGTCTTCGCCGCGGGTGCCACGGTGAAGGCTTCTAGGAGTCTTGGTGAAGCATTGATCACCGGTTGGACGAGGCGCACCTCGCCGATTTGCTTGCGACGAAGCTCGTCGAAACTGAAGGTGATGCTTCCTCCCGCGAGGGTCAGGAGTGTCGCTCCATCCTTCCGGGACTTGAGGGTGACCGATTCAGCCGTGAGTCGATCGGGGAAGTCAAAGTCAAGCTTGCGGATTTCGACAGTGGCTCCAGGGAATGCCCTTTCCAGCGCCCATTTCGCGAGTCGAGGCAGGTGTCGGGTCGCGTAGTAGATCGTGGCAATTAGGGCGAGGACGAAAGCGAGGCAGGCGACCAGCAGCGCGCGCAGCCATCGGCGCCAATGAGGTGACGCAGCCTTATTGCTGGATGAGTTGATCGGCAAGAGTGGTCAGCACAAAGATACCGCTGACAGCAGCGTTGACGTGAAAGAAGGCTTTGTTGATGGCCTCGATGGTGCCCTTTCCTGCCAAAATGTGTTCATAAACCAGGCCTGCTCCCACCAAGGCAAGGCCTAAGAAGTAAATGGGGCCAAGCTTTGCCATGATGCCGAAAAGCAAAAATCCAGCTAACGCGGTCGCATGGAGCAAAGTAGCCACAGCCAGTGCTCGCGTGATTCCAAGCCAAACCACCATAGAGTGCAATCCTTCGCGTTTGTCCACTTCCAGATCTTGTGAGGCGTAGATGATATCAAATCCTGCGACCCAGCAAAGAACAGAGGCTCCGAGCAGGAGAGGAGGCAAGGCAAAACTCCCCGTAATGGCGAGCCATGCTCCGATCGGCGCAGCAGCTAAGGCAAGCCCGAGAAAAAACTGAGATCCGTGCGTGAAGCGTTTGGTCAGCGAATAAAAGAAAACAAGCAGTAAGGCAATGGGTGAAAGCGCAAAACAGAGCGGGTTAATGAACCATGTGGTGAGGATGAAAAGGATAGCGGACGTCACGCATGCCGCCATGGCGTTCCCGTAAGGAACGAGCTTGTGCCTCTCGGCTGTGCGAGGGTTTCGTTTGTCGATTTCCCAATCCGCCAAACGGTTAAAAGTCATCGCTGCGGTCCGAGCGAACACCATTGCCAAGACCACCAGCGCGAAGGGGCGCAACGGCGGGAGCCCATGAGCTGCCACGAACATCGACCCGAGCGCAAAAGGAAGCGCGAAGATAGTGTGCGAAAATCGGATGAACGTCAGGAAAGACCTGATCATTTTCGTGCCCGTTCCCCGTCTTCAAAGAGTTCGACCAAGGCATCGTCGACTCGCAGATCGACAAGCTTCCAGGTGCCCTTAGACTTATAGAAGTAGAACCGCCAACGCAAAGGCAGGTCGGAATTTAGCGAAATGCAGCTTCGCCGAAGAAGACTGCTTCCCACGACCCTTTCATCCACCACCTCGTATCCGGAGATCGGTCCGAAATCATCAAGGGCTGCATGCGTGCGTCTCTTAAGTCCCGCGACGTCTTCCTCGCGATCGGCAATCACACTATCCTTCACCAGAGTATCGTAAGCTGCATCGACCTGTCCCGCTTTCAAGGCGAGGAAGAATTCGTCAACCGCCTCGGAGGGATTTTCCGCGCGGCGTGGCGGGGGGCTTTCTGTTCGGCGTGGGAGAGGGGTAGGTGTCGGCGCAGTCACGGGTTCGGTCGCTCCAGGAGGGAAGACCATGCGCTCCTTGCTACTTCCCTGCTGAGCAGACGCCATGGCGGAGGAGGCCAGCAAGAACATTAGGGCAAAGCGCATTCGGAGAGTGTCGGCGAGTTCAAATCGCTGCGCAAGATCGCGAGTTGGTCGCATCTTCTCCGGCCGCGAATCGGAGCGCAGCATTAGAACTTGGCGGCAAAGTGACTTGGGAGCAGCATGCCGGGGTCATGCGAAAAAATCTCGAAAACGTGCTTGTGGTGCGGCGCACGCTCTTTGACGAGCTCGGCGCCTTTCAAGGATTCGAGCCAAAGGTTGATCGCTATCTCGAGACGTTCCTCAAGCGCAAGAACAACTTTTTCGTGCCGCGTTCGCGCGCGGAAGAAGACCCGGCCTTCAAGCAAATTATACCCTACGCCGTTTTTACTTCTGGTGAGAAGATCTTGCATTACGTTCGGGGCGCGAAATCCGGAGAAAAGCGCTTAGTTTCCAAGGGCTCAATCGGCATCGGCGGTCACATTAACGACAACGATGAAAGCCTGTTTTCGTTTGATCGCGACTCCTACCGGGTTGCCGTTCATCGCGAGATCGAGGAAGAACTTAAGTTCGAGGGCGCCTATGAAGATCGCGTCGCCGGGCTGATCAACGACGACTCTACCGAGGTTGGACGGGTGCACCTCGGAGTCGTTCACGTGATTTCCCTGCGCGACGGTAAAGTTCGTGCAGGTGAAAAGGCCATCTCCGAATTAGGCTTTCTCGCGCTCGAAGAGCTCAGGCGCCGCAGGGATAAGCTCGAATCGTGGTCGCAAATCGTCCTGGATGCGTGGGAGACTCTGTAGCGCCAGACAGCCGGCAAGCAGACGCTAATTTTTGGCAATCCACCGCGAGCATGTCTCGCGCCGTTGTGGCTTACTCCGCGCATGATTTATCGCACCGAACGCGACGATGCTCAGCGGTCATTCGCCGGCAATCCGGTGGTCGCCTCTGTCCTTCGCGAGAATGTGCGGGTTGTTGACGGGCGGGCAATCATCGGACTTTGGGGAGGGTGGCCCTGCCTGTTGAGCGAGATTCCCGCCTTCGGCAAAGTTCTTGCAATTACCCGAAACTTTCACGCGGTCGTCGGCAATATTTGTGATTATCCCCAGGTGGATTTTCTGCCATGCGGGCACCGGGGTTATGCGGCAGATGGTTCTCTCGAGCTCAATCTCACGTTCTGGCGAAAGGCGCTGGCAATTGTAGAAGCGCGCACCGCAGGATGGCTCTATTCGGTGGAGTTTTCTGATCTCCACGGTGAAGTGATCCACAAGGTTTGCCTGACGGAGCAATCGAATTTCGAGGCTTTTCGCAGCTGGGTTGAGCTCAGCCAAATGCCTGCGGATGGTGAGATCCATCTCAGGGACTTTGGACGCGACCCGTGTCGCGAAGATTTCGCTGTACTCGCCAAGCATGGGGCCGAGCTCATTCGCATCGAAGCGCTGAGCGCTTTCCTCCAGCTAGCCGCTGCGGAGCGATTGGCGTTCCTCTTTATTGTGGGAAACGATGGCGCGGCTCATATGGTCCAGACCGCGCCCACGATGTTCCGCAAGGATCGGCAGTGGATCTTTGCCGGAGACGAGACTTCGGGGGTGCATTTGCGGGTTGAAAGATTGGCGGAGGTCTTCCTGCAAACGGTCGGTCAATCCCTGCTGTTGAAAGCATGCGATTCAGAAGGTCGCCTCGTCTGCGCGATAGCCCCGGCGGATGAGGAAGACTGTCCGAGTTGGAACGCCAAGCTTCGCGGACTTGCCGAAGACTTTCCTATCGACCACCTATGAGAAACGATATCGCGGTTCTTTATGCCACGATGACGGGGAATTCGCGCGAGTGCGCCGAAAAGACTACTGCCTTGTTGATAAAAGCTGGCTTGCCCGCTCGCTTGCACGATCTCGCGCGATACGATCCGCGTAGCTTGCTTGAAGAAACAACGGTGATAGTTGCGATTAGCACTTGGGGCGAGGGAGAGCCGCCGGATGATGCAGTCGATTTCTTTAGCTATGTCAACAATCTTCAACAATCATCGCTTTGCGAACTGCGCTTCGCGGTCTTCGCATTGGGAGACACCAGCTATGACAACTTCTGTCAGTGCGGCAAGGACCTGGATCGCGCGTTCGCGGAAAAGGGTGCCACCCGCTTGCTCAATCGCGTCGACAATGATGTTGATTTTTATGATGCGCTTGAAACTTGGCAGGACGCCCTCCTCTCTGCGCTGCAAGACACCGTGGCAGCTTAGAAGCTAACTCTCCTACTCGAGAGAATCCTCTGGCGTCGGCGACTCCCCTGCAACGGTTATCCTTTCTATAGTTCTCCTTGGAAGATCGCTTTCTGCGGCCGGTCTCCCCCTATTCATCGCCGGAATATCCGGATTGTTCTATGGCATGGATGTTGGCAGCGCTTCTGTATCTTGATAAAACCATTAGCCTAGCGGTAGAGCAAACGTGCTTGATCAGCCTCAAACCGAGCGGAATCTTGCGGGCACGGCTTGTGCCCTGCCAAGCGGACTCCGTGAGGAACACGCTGCCTTATGATTCGCAAAGCCGTTCAGGATTAGCCTTCAATGCAGACGGGTAGCTGATAGACAAAGCGATGACCACCAACAATCCCTACCGAGCTTTCGTTGATGGCTTTGCTGTGCGAGGCATTGGCCTCTTCAGGTTTGGCGTGCCAGGTGGTTGAGACCGAATTTTGGGGCGCCATGGATGCGCCTAACCTGATGGTCGATCAAGCGCGGCGGATGTCGCCGATCTAGTGGCCGCTCTTTCGCTCCACGTGGGCGAAGTGGCGCGGAACCCTTATCAACTGCGTCTGCCGGCTTGGATGATGGACAACGTGCGTTCGAGGCGGCGAATTAGTTGGTGGTCAAGGCGGAGCCGCGCCCGACTTCGCTTTCGCGACCCTCTACCGGGTGCGTCGTTGGGAAAATGGTCGCTTTCACGATGTCTTCGAAAGTGGCCAGGTTCTCTCCAGCCAAGACGACCTGAGCAAAATTTTCTCAAACCGAATGCCAAACTGATTTCTATGGAAGTGATCATTCAATTCGACGCCAACCAGGCAGCAGAACTCACCTCCCGATTGATCGCGGTGCGATTGCGCGCGAAGCCGGACCTGGTTTTGGGGCTGGCCACCGGTCGCACGATGGAACGCGTCTATGACGCGCTCGTCGCCAAGCCTCGATGAATACATTGGCGTGCCCGCCGAGGACGAACACTCCTATCGCTTCTACATGAATCATCACCTGTTCAGTCGGGTAAATATTGACCTTGCCAACACCCACGTTCCCGACGGCATGGCCACCGATCTGCGCAGGGCCGCGGACGATTACGAGCAGCTCATCAAGGAGGCAGGCGGGATCGATGTGCAACTGTTGGGCATTGGCGAAGCTGGCCATATCGGATTTAACGAGCCATTGTCTGCTCTAATGTCTCGCACACGGGACAAAGCGCTCACGCCCCTCACCCTACAGCAAAATGCGGCCATGTTCGGTGGCGATCCTGATAAAGTGCCGAAACGCGCTTTGACGATGGGTGTGGGTACCATCCTGGATGCCCGGGAGTTGTTGTTGCTAGCCACAGGAGGTGCTAAAGCATCCATCCTTGCCAAGGCCGTGGAAGGGCCGATCACCGCGATGATCAGTGCCTCAGCCATTCAATTGCATCGAAACTGCAAGGTAATCATCGACGAAGATGCCGCGCGAGAACTCAAAGAGCGCGATTATTACGATTGGATCTTCCAGAACGAGCCGGAGTGGAAAGATTTCCAACGCCCAAATTCGTGACCTATCGGGTCTGGGAAACTGGATCTGCGCTTCACAAGGGGAATCTCTTGACTAGCGAGACCAAAAAGCAGAACTGACTGAGTAATGCTCCGCCGGTGCTCCAAATTGCTTCAAATTGCCGGTTTGCCGCTGATCTGTGCGGCCTTGTTCTCGTTATCAGGCGGTCATTGGCTCGTGCTGCAGACAATTGCGTGGGCACAGATGTTGCGCGACAACTCGCGCGGCGCTTCGCTTCGGGAAGCTATCACGAAGACTTTTGATGGCTCGTCCCCTTGTACGATGTGCAAGAACATTGCCGAGGGGCAACAAAAAGAAGGAAAGCCGGCCGCAGTCGTCAAACTGGATAAGAAGGCGGAGGTGCTATCGCTCTCAGCGCTGCTTTCGCTGAAAAAGCCGGAGAGCAGGGATTTTTTTTATCCAACTTGTGGTGAACCGGCTTTCTCGGAACGATGCGAGGCGCCGCCGACCCCAATTCCCATCTTGGTCTAATCGCGTAATTCGCCAGGGTTCGCTGTCTTCATCGCTTGCGTTAACGCGTCGCTGACAAGAGGCCCCTGAAAACTTGTCTCCTTCGAGACATTCTCAACACGTGCCGTGACTGCTCCTGGCGCACGGACGTGAAGTTCACTTGCTAACGAAGCCGCATTGCGGCTTTGCGTCTCACATTATGAAGAATTTGTTATTAGTTTTGGTCATCTCCCTTGTCTGTATCAAGTCAGTTCTCTCTCACGGTGTCGAGGGACACCTTTATCGACCCGAAATCGAACGCGATGTTCGGCAACAATCGACGACTCCTCCGAGCGGTAAATCTTTTGAGCAACCGGCCCTTGAACCGGAAGTGCGTTGGTGGGGAGTCAGCCTCTCAACCGGTTGGACAAGCCGAGAGATGCACTATGGTATTGACGAGACCGGGAATTACGGGGCTTATACGACAGACCTTAGCTTGCGCATTCAGGATCTTACCCTCAGTGCTTGGTCGGGCTTCGGAACGGGCAATGATTATCAGGAGTGGGATTTCGCGGCGGCGTATTCTCTCCAGTTGGGCCCGGTTTTTTTCACTCCTGGTTATAACTTCCGATACCAACCGGGCATAGTCGAGGAGGATCATGGCGAGTCTGGGCATGAAGATGATGAGCATGAAAGTCATTCCCATCAGCATGAAGCCGAACATGATGAGGAGGGTGGGGAGAGTCACTCGAGCCATTCACATAAGAATTATGGCCATGAACTTTTCTTCCTTCTAGGCACTACGGCCGTTCCGTATGTGACCCCGGGAATGCTCTTTGTTTGGGATCTTGCCAACACACCGGGTGCGTATTTGGAATTCCGGCTCGACGGAAATGTTCGGCTCTACCGTGAAGTCCTCAGCTTGCAGCCTTACGTATTGCTTGGGTTAAACTTTGGCTACAACACACGCGCTTACTATGGCTGGAATAACTTTCAGTTTGGGCTCAGAGCCACCTGCAAAATCAACCGCATTGTTTCGATCTTCGGAGGCATCAACTATAGCGTAGCCCTGACCGCGTTGAAGGAGATTGGCCAGGGAAATGAAGTCTGGGCCAGCGCGGGAGTGATCTTCAGCTACTGATTGGAAGGCGCTTCTTTTGCGCGCATCACGCGTTGGGACCTTGGCAGACCTGGCCAATGGCGCGACGTATCGCTTCGATCGCGCGCTCCAACTCAGTTTGGGTTGTGCATAAGGGCGGAATAAGAACAATCGTGTCAAGAATCGGCCTGGTGAGTAGCCCGTAATGGCGCGCGACGAAGCACACGCGGGCTCCGGTCTGTTCCTGCCAAGCGAAGGGCTCGCCACTATCTCGGCGAATCTCGATACCTGCGATAAAACCGCATTGACGAATATCGCTGACGTTTTGGAGAGCTCGGAGACTCTCCAAGAGTTCGCGTAAGAGCGAAATTTTTCCCTTTAAGGTCTCCAGGGTGTCTTCCTCCTGAAATATCTTGAGACTCGCGAGGGCCGCGGCACAGCCGAGCGCGTTGCCGCTATAGCTATGGCCGTAGAGAAAGGCTTTTAGCTCCGAGAATTCGCCAAGGAACGCCTGATAGACAGGCTCGGTTGTTAGCGTTGCGGCGAGCGGCAGACAACCACCGCTAAGACCCTTGGCCAGGCAGAGAAAGTCTGGGAGAACGTTCTCGTGTTCGCACGCAAACAAACGTCCTGTTCGCCCAAAGCCGGTTAAGACTTCGTCAAAGATAAGAAGCACCTGATTTGCGTCGCACCAGGAACGGAGAAGTTTGAGCATGCCTAGCGGCCAGAGTCGTATTCCGGCTGCGCCTTGGACGAGGGGCTCGATGATCACCGCGGCAAGCTGATCGGGATCCAAAGTTGAAAGAGTTTCGACATCCGCGACTCGTTCGATCCGGAAGTGAATCGCGGAAAAGCGGCTGGTAAAAGCTTCCATGCCCCCGAGGCTTGCGGCGCCGGCGGTGTCCCCATGATAGGCATTTTCGAAGGCGACGAAGCGGGTTTTTGCCGTATGGCCCCACAACTGCCAGTACTGAAGCGCCATTTTCAGCGCGACTTCGACGGCCGTTGAGCCGTCGTCGGAATAGAAGATGCGGGTGAGAGTGTGGGGCCGAAAGCATGATGCGAGCTGCTCGGCGAGCTCGATAGCCGGGATATTGCTTGAACCGAGGAAGGAAACATGCGCGACCTGATCAAGCTGGCGTTCGATGGCAGCATGAATTTTGGGATGCCGGTGACCATGGATGTTCGTCCAAATCGACGAATTGCCATCGATGTATTCGCGACCATGCACGTCCCGAAGGATTGCTCCCTCGCCCTCAACGAGCACGAGGGGTTCGTGCTCCGGCGCGCACCAGGCCTTCATCTGGGTGAAGGGATGCCACAGGTATCGTTTATCCGCGGCGAAGAGGCGGTCGTTTTTCACATGGGCAAATCATGGGCGGTTGACACCCGGGGCTCGACAACATTTTCTCCTTCAAGTGCCGGCACTCGGGAAAATCTTTCTCTATCTCGTCGTAGTCGTGTTTCTTGGGGCCCTCCTGGCACCTCCTTTTTACTGGATGCTGCACGAGACGCTCGATTTTCCCTTCTATCGTTATTTCAGTCGTGTAACGCAAGTGGTAGCCTTTGTGTTGCTTGCTCCTCTCTTGCTGTGGCTGGGGATTCGCAGCACACGCGAGTTTGGGTTGGAGCGAAACTCCCGCGCGGCCCGGGACGTGCTGGCGGGTTTCCTCGTGGCGGCATCCTCGGGGGCTCTGTTAGGCGGCGCTTTCCTTCTTTTCGATGTCTATCGGGTGAAGCAAGACTTGATACCTTTGCTGCTGTTGCGTATCGCGGCGACCGCGGGAGTTGTCGCCTTATTTGAGGAATTTCTTTTCCGAGGGGTCTTGCTCGGTCTTGTTGCAAAGTCCTTTGGCCGGTGGCCGGCCGCCGTTGCCGTCTCGCTCATCTTCTCCGGCGTGCATTTCTTGAGACCTGGCAAGCAGACCGATTTCGATGTGGAGTGGTGGAGTGGTCTGGCGCAAATCCTGCAGGTTTTTGATGCGGCGCCGCCATTCATGTTCTTGGTAGCGGGATTTGTTTCCTTGTTCACTGCCGGCATGATCCTCGCCTTTGCCCGATTGCGCACACATTCGCTGTGGCTGTCAATTGGGCTGCATGCCGGATGGATTTTCTGTCAGCAAGGGTTGCAATGGCTGGCGAAGTATCGGGTGCAACCTCCGGAAGCCCTCTTACCCTGGATCGGTCCCAACGTCGTTAGCGGCGCTGTTCCGATCGGTCTGCTGCCGCTAGGTGTCCTCTTGTTGACCGCAGCGGGAGTCTGGTTTTATCTGCGGCATGCTCTGGCGGGCCCGCGTGGTTCTTGAGACGCTCAGCGGACTATTCTTTCCCTTGCATTGCGCCGGGTGCGGGGGAGCGATACGCTCAGGTTGGCTTTGTAGGACCTGCCTTGATTCGATTTCCATCGTGCGGCCACCCCGATGCGAGGTTTGCTCGCAGCCCTTTTCAGGCGCTCTGGATTCTTTCGTGTGTGCGAACTGCCGCGGGAGAGCTTTTCATTTTACGTGCGCGGTCGCGGTGATGCTGTCGCGTGGGGTCGTGCGCGAGCTGATTCATCGCCTCAAATATGGTGGAGAGGTTTGGCTCGCCGCACCTTTGAGCGATTTTCTCGCCTGGGGATTTCGTGATCCGCGCCTGAGTGTCTGTCGTTTTGACGCGGTGGTGCCAGTGCCATTGCACCCCTTGCGTAAGCGCGAGCGCGAGTTCAACCAAGCGGAATTGCTTGGCCGCCGCCTCGCAAAACAACACGGATTGTCCTTTTGCGACGCGCTCGAGCGCGTTCGCTACACGGTGACGCAGACCCATTTTGATCGCCACCGACGTATGCAAAACCTGCGCGACGCCTTCGCACTTCGACGTCATGTCCTTGTTCAAGGCAAAGACCTGCTTTTGGTAGACGATGTTCTGACGACTGGTTCGACGCTCGATGAATGTGCTCGCGTGCTGCTAAGGGCTGGCGCGCAATCGGTGCGCGCGCTTACCGTTGCCCGTGGCTAGCTTTAGATTTTGCCGTGGCTTCGCCTTGCTCTGCGGGTTGACTTCCGGCAGGCTATGCCCTCCGGCTCTCTTGCTTTTTCCTTATGCCGATCTTTCGAAAACCCACTCTTAAAGTCGTTGGTGACAAAACTCGTGAAATGCCGGAAGGGCTCTGGACGAAATGCCCTTCTTGCGGCGAGGTGATCCATAATCTCGCCCTTGCCGACAACCTTCGGGTGTGTCCGAAATGCGAGCACCACTTCACCATGAGCGCGAGCGAGCGAATCGCCAGCCTGGTTGACACCGACTCTTTTCAAGAGACCGATGGGCAGCTGACGTCGGTGGACACTCTGGAATTCAAAGGCGTCGCCACCTATGCGGATCGATTGCAAAATTATCAGAAGGAGACTGGCCTCAAGGACGCCGTCACTACCGGAACGGCAAAGATTCATGACCATTCCATTGGGCTGGCCGTAATGGATTTCAACTTTCTCGCCGCGACGATGGGATCTGTGGTGGGAGAGAAGATCACCCGCACGATTGAGCTTTCCACGAGCAGGAAGTGGCCGGTGGTCATTGTGTGCGCTTCCGGTGGTGCGCGCATGTATGAGGGTATGCTCAGCCTCATGCAGATGGCCAAGACCAGTGGCGCGCTGGCCCTGCACGGCGAGGCTGGACTTCTCTGCATCACCATACTTACCCATCCGACAACGGCCGGCGTGATGGCCAGCTATGCGTCGCTCGGCGATATCATCATCGCCGAACCCAAGAGTATGATAGGATTTGCCGGCCCGCGCGTGATCAAAGAGACAACTCACCAGGATCTCCCAGCCGGATTCCAGACGGCCGAGTTTCTCGAGAAGCATGGGCTGATCGACGTTGTGACGCCGCGTTCCAAACTGCGGGAAGTGCTTGGTCAACTCCTCGGCTATCTTTCGCCTTTAAGGAAGTGACCTATCGGGATGCGCTGGCGTGGCTCGAATCCACACAGCAATTCGGCATCAAACTCGGACTCGAGAATATTCGAGGTTTGTTGAAGAGTCTGGGAGATCCACAGCGACGTCTAAGCTTTCTCCACGTCGCAGGCACTAATGGGAAGGGCTCCGTCTGCGCGATGCTGGATGCAATTCTTCGAGCGGCGGACCGCCGTGTAGGGCTCTATACTTCGCCTCATCTTGTGGATTTCCGCGAGCGCATTCGGGTTGATGGAGCGAAAATTTCTCCACGAGCCGCTGCCAATGGTCTGACCTCTCTGCGCGAAATTTCAGCCCACTGGAATAATTCGCCGACATTCTTCGAGATCGCGACGGCGCTCGCTTTGCACCATTTCGCGGAAAAACGTTGCGAATTGGTCGTGTTGGAAACTGGCATGGGAGGCGCGCTGGATGCCACCAATGCGGTGGTTCCCGTCGTTTCGATCATCACTCCGATTGCGCTCGACCATATGAGGTGGCTTGGCACCGCCCTGCCAGAAATTGCTGGGGAAAAGGCTGGAATAATCAAGGCTGGCGTTCCCGTGGTCAGCGCCAGGCAGTCGCCTGAAGCTGCCGCGGTGTTGGCTCACCGCGCGGCAGCTGTTGGATCCTCGCTTGAGTTCATCGAGACCCCGGTTGAAGAAATGGAAATCGGTCTCCGTGGTATTCATCAAAAGGAGAATGCGGCCCTTGCGCTTGCCGCCTTGCGAGCGGCCCGCGTGGAGATTCCTGATGGAGCTGCGAGGCAGGGATTGCGCGATGTTCGCTGGCCGGGACGATTTCAAATTGTCAATGAGCGCATCGTCCTTGATGGCTGTCATAATCCTCACGCCGCCGAGCAGCTCGTGGTTTCCTGGCGGGATCACTTCGGGATCCAAAAAGCGACGGTAATTTTTGGAGCCCTCAGCGACAAAGATTTCGGCACAATGTTGAGGATCCTTGAACAAATCAGCCGGGAAGTTTTTCTCGTGCCGGTTCGCAGCAAGCGATCGGCAGATCCGCTGGAGATGGCGGCGGGGTGTGCTCTTCCTCATCGAATCTTCAAGTCGGTGAAGGCAGCGCTGGAAGCAGCGCAGGGCAAGACCCTTGTCACCGGGTCACTGTTCCTGGTCGGCGAAGTCCTTTCCCTTTTAGGAGTTGAGCTGGAATAGCGCGCTCAAGTCTCGTTCGCATTAAAGGACCTGGAACGTTCGCGGCCGCGGGATCGCGCGAAGCTGTGGCTTGGTCCCCTCCGCAAGCAGTGGGCTTTACAAAGCTCGGCATCGCAGCGAATGATTTCCGACGCAGTTCTCTGGTGGACGGTAAACTTAAGATCAACGAAATCTACCTCTCGGTTCAGGGAGAGAGCACGTGGGCAGGACTTCCCTGTGTTTTCGTGCGCCTAACCGGCTGCGATTCACGATGTAGTTACTGCGATACAGAGTATGCCTTCTTCGAAGGCACTAAGAAATCGCTTAATGAGGTGTTTAGCGAGGTAATGGCTTTCGAGTGCCCGCTTGTCGAGATTACCGGGGGGGAGCCGTTGCTCCAGAAGAATGTCCATGCGCTGATGACCGCGCTTTGCGAAGCAAGTCGAACAGTTCTCATCGAGACCAGCGGCGCACATGATATTTCCAGGATCGACCCTCGAGTGCACCGCATTATGGATCTGAAGACGCCCTCAAGCGGAGAGGTCGGACGCAATCTCTATTCGAATATCGCCGTTCTGAACCATCGCGACGAGGTCAAGTTCGTGATCGGATCACGCGAGGATTACGAGTGGTCTCGTGACCAGATCGCGTGCCACCAGCTTGCGGATCGCGTCAAGGCCGTCCTGCTCAGTCCCGTTTTCGGCCGGATCGAGCCCCGCCGCATCGTCGGATGGATGCTCGAAGACCGGTTGCCCGCTCGTTTTCAACTCCAAATCCACAAGTTTATTTGGGAGCCGCAAGCGAGGGGAGTTTGAGTTCTCGTGTCGAGACGCAACGAATAATGCGAAACCGAAAAAAACCTCGGTCCGCTCGAAACATCCTGCTGCTAGGTTCGGCTTTTGCTGTGGGAGCGGTATTGACGGCTCTTTGCTGGCCTCCACCCCGTCGATCGTTCGTGTATGCGTCTCCCGGCAAGGCACGCTCATACGAGGAGGCGGTCAAAGAAATCCAGACTCTCATCAGTGATACTCCCGCAAACATTCGACCCGAATGTGTTGCCCAGCTTTTCGAGCATGGGCGTCCGACAGAGAAGGTTTTCGTCCTGATGCATGGGTTATCCAATTGCCCGGCGCAGTTTACCAAACTTGGAAGGCTGCTATTCGAGCGAGGCCACAATGTGATCATCCCCCGAATTCCGTACCATGGTGAAGAGAATAGGCTTGCCACGGATTGGGGTAGACTTACGGCGGGAGACATGCTCGACGCGGGAAATCACGCGGTTGATCTGGCGCTGGCTTTGGGGAGCAAGGTTATCGCCGCCGGTCTCTCGATCAATGGTGCCACAGTTGGTTGGATGGCGCAAAATCGCAGCGATTTGGACCGGGCGGTCTTGCTTGCTCCTTTTCTCTCCCCGGCGGCGGTGCCGGCATGGGCGCGCCCAACCGTTGAGCGTTTGCTTCTCCGGCTGCCAAACATGTTCTTCTGGTGGGATGCGAGAAAGAGGGAAAACTTCGACGGACCCCCCTATGCGTATCCTCGCTTCCCGACGCGAGTGATCGCTGAGACGATGCTTCTGGGGCGGGAAATCTTGCGCGAATCGCGGGATCATACTCCCCGATGCGCTTCGATCCTCGTCGTCACTACGGCCGCAGATAAAGCCGCAGACAACGGCATGACAGCCGAACTCGTCTCCAATTGGCGGCGTTCTCGCGCCGAGGGCATCGAAACCTTTGAATTTCCCGCCGCGGACGGAGTTCCCCACGACTTCATCGACCCGAACCAGCCGAATCAGCAGACGAGTCTTGTCTATCCGACAATCATCGAATTGCTGGAAAAGTAAGCGAACTGCGGTCGCAACGCCTTGACTTTAAAGCGCGGCTTCTTGCAACCACTCTGAGGCATCTTCCGATGCGATCAGCGATTCGAGCTCGGCCGCGTTATCAAAATAGGCATTAAAGGTTTCCTGCTGATCATACCAGTATGCTGTCCAGGCGATAGCCAAGGCAGCACAAGCACCCGCCGGAATCAGCCAGCGCAGGAGCATCGATAGAGTGGATCGGGGCCGCCGCTCCTCTTCGCTGATTGCATTCAGGACCTTTCTTACGAAGAAAGGAGAGGCTTCAATGCGTCGGGAGCGCCCAAGCAGCTCCCATAACGGGTTTTTCTCCTCGAAATCATCCATAATCAAGCAACACCGGTGAGGTCGGCAAGTTTCGAACATTCACGCCTGCAAGATGGAAATCGTTTTGTTGCTACTGATCCGAATTGCCTCCTGTGACGCCTTGGGACTTGATCTTCTTTATGATAATCCGATCCACGGAAATCCGGATGAACTCCCTCGGTCGTCCCTCCTTATGCAGGCTATACAAATCGTCGAGGATCGCTTTTTCGTCGTTGGTCAACCGCTCCTGCTGTCTCTGATAGTCCGTCCAGGACGGCGCCACTACTTCCATCTGGTAGTTGTTTGACCGAACATACTCCGCATAGAGATGCCAGTCGCGAGCACCGTTTCTGAGGTAAATGAGCCGAATCTGGTTAAATAGGTCGATGCACCTGTCGCGATCTGCCTCATCAAACAAAAACTCTGTTATGACCGAAACAGGGTTTTCCCTTGCGTGAGACAGTCGCGCCGGGTCCCAGTCTGTGGAAAAGATTGTGACCGCGGCCGGCTCCAAATTCAGATTGGCTGTGAAGTCGACGGAGAGCCGCTTTCCGATGAAGATTTGGGTTGCGAGTATCATCAGGATAGCCAGAACACCTGCCCCAAGAAAGGTGGGAATCACTCCGCTCGCAGCTGCCGATCCTCCCCAAACCACGCCGCCGAGAGCCGTCGCTGCCTGTGAGACCATGATAATTGCCGCATTCATGCGTCCGCGGGCCCATTCAGGCATCGCGCGCTGACCTGCTATCCAAAGTTCAGAAGCGGACAACGTCCATCCCGCTCCCCCAAGGGCGGCCACCACCAAAAAGACGTGGGGCCGATGGACAAGGGCCATGAGAAACAAGGCTATGATCAGCAAGAGATCCGCACAGATGATCAACTTGTTTGGAGAGAGGCGAGCCCGCGCCAAGGGGACCAGGAACACTGCTCCCGCGACCGAGCCCACGGCCATGGCTGTGAAAAGGTATCCCAACTGGGAAGGATCAAGATGAAGTTCCTTCAAACCGACCACCGGCATCAACGCCGGGATGATCGAAATGAAGAACGAAAACAGCGCGATACGCGTCAGGATTACCTTGATCCCGGGCGTGTATCGCACATAGCGAATCGTCGTGGCGATCGTTGCAAAAAAGTCCTCCGCACTACCGGTTGGTTGTGTCGGGGCTCTTTTCCACAAAAGAACTGCAAGAAGGAGGAACAAGTAACCCAGCCCGTTGGCGCCAAATATGAGACTTGATCCGATCAGAGGAACGAGCAGGCCTCCAATGAGGGGCCCGAAGATTCCCGATATGTTCATTTGCAATCCGCCCAGAACAAAGGCTGAGGGGAGTTGCTGCTTGGGAACCATTTGAATTTGCACCGAAGCAGCGGCTGGAGAACCAAACGCAAATCCCACGCTGAAAAGAAACGCGCTGACTAGAATGAAATAGGGAGTGAGCAGATTGGCAAGCCCGAGCGACATCAGCCCAAGTCCTACGATCGCCTGCCACAAGTTAGTGGCGTATAGGATTTTCTTGCGATCCACCATGTCCGCGAGGGCCCCTGCCGGCAGCGTGAACACCGCAAAAGGAAGGGCTGAAAGCGTCGACATCAGCGAGATGACGAAGGCGGACCTCTCCGATTCACCCAAGACCGAAAAAACCGCTGTGTTGTGTGCCGCGGCGCACGTTCCGGAAATAAGGGCTGCGAGCCAGTATCTTCTGAAGGCCGGACTACTTAGGGCGAGCCAGATCGATTCCTTTTTGGAAGCATCATTCATTTTCAGGTCCGAGCTCGGATCCCGCCAAGTAGTAAGCCGCTAGTGCCGGAAGTGACGAACTCCTGTGAAAACCATTGCCAGACCCCGCTCGTCCGCGGTGGCGATCACCTCGTCGTCACGAATCGAACCGCCCGGCTGGATCACGCAGGTCGCGCCGGCGTCCGCGGCGGCAGTCACTCCATCGGCGAACGGGAAGAACGCGTCGCTACATAGGGCGCTTCCTTTGAGCGAAAGGCCCGCCTCCTGCGCCTTCCACACAGCTATGCGAGAAGAGTCCACGCGGGACATCTGGCCGGCGCCGATGCCCAGAGTTCGATCCTTGGCAGCATAAACGATGGCGTTTGATTTGACGTGCTTGACGACCTTCCAGCCGAATGTCATCGCTTCGATCTCATCCTTGGTTGGCGGACGCTGAGTCACAACTTTGTGCTCAAGTTCGGCAACGTTTACCGAATCAGAATCCTGCACCAAGAGCCCGCCTACCACCGAGCGCACGTCGCGGCTGCGTTCGGGCGGCGGTTTGAGCATTTTCATTAGCCGAAGATTCTTCTTCTTCGAAAGAACCGAGCGCGCGTCAGCGTTAAACTCAGGAGCAATGATCACCTCGCTGAAAATCTCTGAGATGGCCTTTGCCAAGGCTCGGGTGACCGCCCCATTGCAGACAATAATTCCTCCAAAAGGAGCGCACTTATCTGTGGCGAAGGCCTTATCCCAAGCTCCTCGAAGATCAGGATCCGTTCCGACACCGCAAGGGTTGGTGTGCTTCAGGATTGCGGCCGTGGGTTGGGTGAACTCGTTGATAAGCTGCGCGGCTGCGCTGATGTCAAGAATGTTGGTGTGAGAGAGCTCTTTGCCTTGAAGCTTCTCAAAGTATGATCCGAAGTCCCCATAAAGCTCCGCGTGCTGGTGAGGATTCTCTCCGTAGCGAAGCCGGAGCTCGAGTGGCAGATCCAGCCGGAAAGCCGCGAAAACTTCCTGCTCGCGGTTGAGGAAGCCCGCGATGGCATGGTCGTAGGCGGCCGTGGTGGCGAACGCTTTAATGGCCAGTCGCTCGCGCAGCCCCCGGCTGGTGCCACCGTTCTGTTTCCTGATGTCCTCGACCACAAGGCTGTAATCGGCGGGGTCAGTGATGACGGTCACGCTTTGAAAATTCTTGGCGGCGCTGCGGATCATCGAAGGTCCGCCGATATCGATCTGCTCGATGGCTTCCGGCAGGGAGACATCGCGGGCAATGGTGGCCTCGAAAGGATAGAGGTTGACGACCACGAGGTCGATCGGAAGAAGACCGTGTGTCTCGACTTGTTCTTCGTGTTGATCGTCTCCACGCAAGTAAAGCAAGCCGCCATGAATCTTCGGATGCAATGTTTTGACGCGACCGCCCAGGATCTCAGGAAAGCCCGTGAATTTGGAGACTTCGAGGGTGGAAACACCTTCGGACTGGAGACTGGCCGCGGTTCCACCTGTGGAAAGGATTTCGATTCCCGCGCCCTGCAGCTCACGCGCAAAATCGACGATGCCAGTCTTATCGGAAACGGAGATCAAGGCGCGTTGGATTCTCATGAGGAGCAAGCCAAGGGGATGCTGGCCGGAAGAGCGGCTGGTGACAAGTGACGAGTGAAAAGTTCTTGCTCATGTGCCGGAGCTCTCCACTCATGGGAAGCGATGCCAGTAAAGTATTGGAGTGTATTTACCATCGGCTTGCAGAACACCTTTGTGTACCGTTGGAATTTTCTCTTGAGATCGCTCTTTGGTCTGGTGCCGCTGGCGGGCACGGTTTTTATCTGGCGGGCGCTCTTCGAATCCCGGGGATCGGATATACGTGGCTACGACTTCGGGCAGATCGTCTACTATTTCCTGGTCGTCCTGCTCGTCGAAAATCTCGTGGCCCCCACCGACGACGAATGGCAAATCGCTGCGGAAATCCGAGAGGGACAAATTAATAATTTTCTAGCGAAACCCATCGATCACCTGGCGTACCGGGCAAGTCTCTTTCTCAGCGCCCGCCTGCTGTACACGGCGCTCACCATTCTCCCCATTGCGGGAGTCTTCGCCTGGTTCCACGAATTTGTCGTTCTGCCCCGCGATCCGCTTACCTGGCCGCTCTTTGTGGTGTCATTGATCATGGCTGCGGCCATCCAATTTCTGATCGCTTACGCGCTCGCCATGCTCGCGTTTTGGATTCTCGAAATTTCGACCGTTGTCTTCATTCTCTACTCCTTCGAGTACTATTTGAGCGGCCGGATGTTTCCGCTCGACGTAATGCCCGACGGGTTGCGCATCGTCTTGAAGTTCCTTCCCTTCACCTATGAACTTTACTTTCCCGTCGCAGTGTTGATGGAAAAAATCAGGGGCGTGGATCTCTGGGTCGGCCTCGCCATTCAGGCGGGATGGGTCCTGGCCTGCTTTCTGGCGGCGCGCCTTAT
Source organism: uncultured Verrucomicrobiae bacterium (assembly GCA_963744345.1). Taxonomy (GTDB): domain Bacteria; phylum Verrucomicrobiota; class Verrucomicrobiia; order Chthoniobacterales; family Terrimicrobiaceae; genus DASTFP01. Next base: position 14,245 of record CAVUTD010000029.1, on the reverse strand, counting down.
GTGGCGCGCGGGGTTGCGCCGATACGAGTCGGTGGGGGGCTAGCTGCGTCGACTAAGCCGCACAGCTCCAGCCGAGCGGCCGTTGCGCACTTATCGGCGACAGCGTTTTTGATTGTCTTCGCCCTGGCGGCATCTATCCTGAAGGAGGGCTTCTGATTTTGGCTACTCAAGATACGACAATTGAGCGAGTGCCATGAAATACCGCACAAAGGTGATCGTCCTGCTCATGGGGATGGTCTTTGTCACGACAGGAATTTCCGTCGGAATCTTGTATTGGAACTTTGAGCGTTTGCTGCGTGATCAGATGGGTAGCCAGATCTTAAGCGTGGCCGCCACAACCGCTGCGTTTCTCGACGGTGACCTCCACAAAGCTGTCAAAGCACCGGGGGACGAGACGTCCCCAGCCTATATCACGTTGCGGGATGCCATTCGGCGTGGGCGTGATGCCAATCGGCGGGAAGACTTTTACGTCAAGTATGCTTACACGCTCACGGTGGATCCTGAGAAGGGCGACCTCATTCGCTTCGGTGTCGATTCCGAGGAAAACACTGAGATGATAGCGGCGATCGGCGAGGCCTACCGCTCGAAGCTCAACAATCCGTTCAATCTTGAAAAGTTTCAGTACCGATCAAGTCTTCACCAAAGACGACTGGGGCGAATTTCTCACCGCCAATGCTCCGATCAGGGACAAAGACGGGAATGTTGTTGCAGCGCTCGGAATCGATGTGGAAGCGAGCCAAGTGAACGCCAAAACGGGAAACATCTTGCAAGTCGCGCTGATCGCGCTGGGAACGTCGTTGCTCATTGCCTTGGGAGTAGCGATCATCCTCGGCAGGCGCGCGGGCAAACCCCTGGACGAGTTGCGGAAAACGGTCGAGGCGATTGGCAGCGGAGATCTCCAGGCCCGCACCAGCATCCATTCGCATGACGAATTTGGCAGCGTCGGCCAGGCGATCAATGAGATGGCGGAAGGATTGCAGGAAAGGCGGACGCTCTTGTCATCGATCGAGCGCTACGTTCCTTATAAAGTCGTCGATTCGATCCTCCACTCACCCGACTCGCCGACGCTCAAAGGCGAACGGCGGAAGTTGACCGTGCTTGTTTCGGACCTGCGCGGATTTTGCAAAATCGCGGAGAGCCGAAGGCCGGAGGAGGTCGTGGCTTTCCTGAATCGTTGTTGTGAGGTGATGAGCGATGTCATCGAACGTCATGGCGGCACCCTGGATAAATTCATTGGCGATGGGATGATGGCCACCTTCGGTGCCCCAGACGATGATCCCTATCAGGAAGAGCGTGCCGTCCGGGCGGCCCTCGATCTTCAGGAGAGAGTTGGCGAGTTATCCGCGAAAGCTGATGGGGGAAATTGGCCAGTCCTCAATCTCGGGATCGGGATTCATTCCGGATACGCCGTTGTAGGCAGCATGGGATCGAGCCGGCACATGGAGTACACCGCCATCGGCGAGACAGTGAACACGGCGCACTATCTCGAATCGGCGACCAAACAATTCCAGACGAATATTCTCATCAGCCAATATACCTACAATGCTGTCCGCGGGCAGTTCGACGTGAAGCAGCTTGGCCAAGTAAATGTCAAAGGACATTCCGAGTCGATGGTCGTTTACTCAGTGGAAGGTGTTCGCGACATTGCGGGTGTACCAGGCCGCAATGAATGAGCGGATTTGCGTCGGTTCGTGTCGCTTCGGCGCAGGCGTCTTCGCCCGCGCAAGCATATACCGCGGCGAAGAGATTCTCCGCTTTTCCGGGCCGCTGATCGATCTTGAGACGGTGCTGGCGAAGGGCATGCGCCAGTCTGATCCCCTTCAGATCGGTCCGGGCCTCTATCTGGATATCGGAGCACCGGGAGTGCTCGTCAACCATTCCTGCGCGCCGAACGCGGGGATTCGCGATGACGTAAGGCTGGTTGCGCTCAGCGACATCGTGGTCGGAGAGGAAATTTTTTACGACTACTCGACCACCATGGGTGAGGAGCAATGGACGCTCACCTGCCTTTGCGGAAGCGATCAATGCCGCGGAGAAGTTGGTGATTTCAAGGATCTGCCCTTCCGGACACGGCGCAGATATTTGCGCTTGGGAGTCGTGCAGAGCTACCTTGCGCGACAGTTCATCCGCCGCTACGCGACGGAACGGAGTGCCACCAGCCACGACGAGCATACGCCTAAGCCCTTGCTGAGTGAGAATACGAAAGCCAGGGCTGTTTCCTTAGCAATCGAAATGCGGGCAGGCTAGGTTTTCCGCGAGTTTTGAGTTCTTGTTTGGCGAATCGAAGCTTTAATGCCGCCTCATGTGGATTGTGTATGCTTTCGCAGCGGCGATTATCTGGGGTATCAGCTACGCGGCCAGCGGCAGGGTGATTGAGCGCGGCGTGACGCCGTTGGTCTTCTTCTTCCTTTACACGTTCTTTGGCGCGACCGCTGCTTTCGTGACGATCGCTCTCATGGGCAAGGCTGGGACTCTGCTCGCGGAAATTCGCATTTTGGGAGCAGATTGGGTTTGGCTCGTGGTGGCCGTCGTCACTTCCGCCGCAGCCGGGTTGCTCATTTACATTGCGATCGGAGAGAAGAACGCCACGATCGCTTCGTTGATTGAGATTTCGTATCCATTTTTCGTGGCGGTATTTGCCTGGCTCTTTTTTCGTGAAATCCAATTCAATTGGCTGACCGTTCTCGGCGGTGTGTTGATCCTCGGCGGGGTTGGAGTGGTTTTTTATGCAGAAAGGAATTGAGAACTTTCACCGCCTGACAAGCTCCGCGTGCGGGAAGTCAACGGTTCCTTGTGGCAAGAGTCATTTTCTAAGCCCTGCCAAGTTATTGTCATCCGAGTGTAGCTCTGATAAACCCCCGGGAATGCGCAGAAAGGCGTCCTGCTACCCTGTTGCCTCCTCTTTTGCGGCTGTCCGCCGGCGACTGCTGTCGTGGAACTCAAGTCAGTGGGAAAAAGAAAGGGACAGGAGCGGAGCGGTGGGTGAGAATTGGCTTTTAGCTTTCAGAGCAGATCGTCGTGAATTGCGGTCGGTCTTCACCAAGTTCTGGAAAGGGAGATCGGCGGACGGGCGATAGTTCCGCAACTCTTGAAAGCCCTATTCGATCAATGAACCCATCTGAGTCTGTTGCATGTGCAATCGTGCCCCCATCGCGACGCTGGTTGCAAAATGCCCAGGCGCGCGGGCATCCAATTCGGCAGACTCTCCGAAGTTCCGCGCCGGGTACGCCAACCCATGACCAAGGCGTGTGCCCAGAGAGACGCTGTAGGCCAATGCCGAGCCGCAAGATTTGCCATCCCAAGAAGCAACATTTCCCACGAAGATGAACAACGATTCCCACACCACTCCCGAGAAGACGAAACTCACGCGCAAGGAATACGAAGGCGAATTGCGCAATCTTCAGGTCGAACTCTGCAAGCTTCAGGACTGGGTGAAGCGCGAGGGGCTGCGTATCATTGTCGTCCTTGAGGGCCGCGATGCGGCGGGGAAAGGCGGCACGATCAAGGCAATGACTCAGCACGTAAGTCCGCGCGTCTTCCGCGTTGTCGCCCTGCCGGCGCCATCGGACCGCGAGAAGACGCAAATATATGTGCAACGCTACATGCAGCACTTCCCGGTGGCGGGTGAGGTCGTGATCTTCGACCGCAGTTGGTATAACCGCGCGGGCGTAGAATACGTGATGGGTTTTTGCTCGAAAGAGGAGCACCGGCGCTTTTTGAAGGTCTGCCCCGAGGTCGAGAGATTTATCGTCGATGCCGGCATCCGACTCATCAAATTCTGGCTCGAAGTCGGCGACGAGGAGCAAAAACGCCGTTTTGAGGCGCGTATCGACGACCCACTGCGGCAGTGGAAATTGAGCACAATGGACCTGCCATCACGCACCAAGTGGTATGACTATTCTCGCGCTCGGGATCAGATGTTGGAGGCCACGGATACCGAACATGCGCCGTGGCATATCGTGCGTTCCGACGACAAGCGCCGCGCGCGGCTGAACCTCATCGCGCATTTCCTCGGCCTTATTCAGTACGGGGAAGTAGGGCGCGAAAAGGTCGAGCTGCCGAAGCGATCCAAAAAAGACGCCTACGACGACGTTGCCTCGATTGCCAACCGGCGGTTCGTCCCGGAAAAGTATTGAAGAAGCGATGAAGAGCGACCGCTCGCTCCATGGCCGGCATCCTGCGCCTGGAATCCATAGCGAAGTTCCCGGTCACCGCTATATACGCAGGGCGGGACGGGCAGCGTGGGCGGACCGAGCAGATCAGGTAGTGTGGGCTTGCATGCGAAGACGTTCGCCTTACCGCCGGATTGGTTTCATCAGCTCATACAAACTCGATCCGCGCTCAAGCAAGCTGAACACTAAGATGGGTGTGCTCTTTGACTCTCAGACTTGGCGCTGGCAAGTTGTGTGCGTCAAGTTCAGCAAAAGGGAATCAGGTAAGGGTGGGGAAGGTAGGTTTATTCACAAACGCCCGGTAGGGCGAGGTTGCGGCAGCCGCAGCCCGTAGGGAGAGCTCCGACGCTGACGCTAAGTCAGAGCAACCATTTTGTGAGCAAACCGAACAACGAGAACCGCGGCAATAGCGGGAATAACGGGAATCGGGGTGCCGGACGAGAGGGCTGATAGCCGCCACGAGAACTGAATCAGGTAGTGATTTTCCTCGACGTCAAAAATCGTTAGGGCAAACGGAAGTGCTAAATCGGCCAGACGTCTGTGGGTTGCCTCAGAGAAGGCAATGCTTAAATCAACCATGTGCCGCCTGGGAACGTCTCGTGCAGTTAGGCAGTGGTCCAGTATACTCTGGCAAATCAGTTCGCTAACCGGATTGGGGATAGGCTCTATTGTGGCACTTAGTTTTTAAAGATGGGCCGGACTTATTCACAATTTGTTGGTTGCCGCTATCTATAAACGGCAATGAATTTGAAGCGTCTAGGTAGCCTGCTTCAAGTCTCTAGGCTTGAGGGCACTGATAGAAAATTGCTTTGGCCCTCCGGGGCGTTGGCCCGGAGTCTGACTGATGGGAAATCAACAAGCAACCGGAACGACCTTGCAAGAGCAGTGAGTACTCACCAGGTTCCCCGAGTTTCCAAATACTTGGGCTCTAAACCTACCGAGGTGTTTCAGCGTCGACGGTGTACTCGATGGTCTCATTAGCCTTCGACCATATCATCTTGCCGGTAAGCTTGTCACCGACAACAGACCCGCTCCATACCGCCTTGTCTCCCTCAGAATTTGAATTAGGCACTACAGCGCTCCACTTGATTCTGTCCCCCTCCTTGGTTGCCTTGTAGGGTGCCTTCCCAAAGCCGTAGGGAATACAAGCCTTCGAGAGGAATTCACCGTTCTCGAAGATTAACGTCTCTTCGAACGGGGCCGCTTTCGACCCATCCTCCGTCAAAGAACCTTCGAACTTCATGCCATCTAGCAAACCGGGCTCTTCCGCCTGCGCGGGAGACAACTCGAAGCCAAAGAACAGAATGGCCAGGACGCTAAGAAATGTTATCGCGGGCATTTTCTTCATACGACTGATAGGAAATCGCGTTTGGCCCTTCGGGGCGTTGGTCCGGAGTCTGAAGCCAAAAGCGTGCGTTTCCATCGGCGCAGAGTGACAAAAGTGAGCCCGGGAGTCAAACACGGGCTTTCCCGGGTTGTGGGGGCGGGCCCGTAAATTCTCAATCACCAATCCGCACAAGTGTTCTCATCGGCGAAATTGCCTTTGAATTCCAAGCTCATCGCGCCTTGAAAAGTCGAGATCACGCAACGCTCAATCTGCTTGCCGGACTTGCCCGCTGTTTCGCACGTTCGCCGGTATTCCCTCCTGGATTGATAAAGGTGAGTAACAAACCGGTCACGAGCAACGGGCGTCGATCGAAGTAAGGTCAGCAACTTTTCGAGAGTCTCTCTAGTTTGTTGGATCTGGTCAATCAGCGTCCTGCGGTTCACACATCGTGTAATATCAGGATTGGACATGAACGATCAAGCCTCGTCATGTGCTGTGCTGACCTAGCGGAGCGCGGCCCGCCACCCGAATTAGAGGAGTCGGCTCCAAAAAGTGCAAGTAAACTGCTAGGTAAACAATTCTCTTCCGGAGCGATTATCATTGTAAATACATGATGATCAACAGCGCAACCGTAGGGACTCGAACCCCAAACCTTCTGATCCGCTTCCACGACGCCCTTTCGATTCAGGCTCTGAAGCACTGCAACATCAATCTTTCCGGTCGGCTTCCTCCGTCCCGCACCAACTTAGCCGGCATGCTTCTCCTACGAAGGTTCAAAAATCGAAATCCGTCAGCCATTGGTCGAACCAAAAGCGTCACGTCTTTCAGCAAGTGGTTTTGTCGAAACGCCTGCTGTCAATTGCCGCTGAGGTAGGTCGCGGATCACCGCATCCGTCAGCGGGAGGAATTCCCGATTTGTGCGCGCCTCGGCTTTCGACGCAAACCAGCCCCACCTGATATGAGCGGGAGAGTATCCGACTTTTCCATTTTTCCCCTCCCAGCGCACGGCGTAAATATCCTCCCGTCCCCGGAAGAGACTCCGAAACTAGCGAATTTTCTCACCCGCAGCAAGCGGAGGAGTTGCCGGGCTGAGGGTCTCCATTTCGGAAGCCGAGATTATCTGTGCACAGACTTCACGGACGCGCAGAAGCTTCCGAAGGCGCTCATTTTCTGAGCGCAAGCGGTCGTTCTCGACCAATGCGGCGGTCAGGCGATCTCCATTGTCCTCCGATTTCATTCTTCTCTGAAATGGGTAGGCAGAAACTCATGGATTGTCATGCTGACAAATCCCCCCTATTCCGACGGCATCGAATATCTCCCATGGCGTTTCAGAAACTTTATTACTGCTACTTCCACTCCTGCATCTCCGTGCGCGAATGAATAGAAGGCGGCCCAGACGCGACCACGATCGCGAGGAACGCATCACGATGGAAATCATCGTGGACGCATACAACGAAAATGAAGTCTGGACGGGCTGGTATTGCTATCTGGAGAATACGCTGGCTTTCCCTTCGAAGCCGAATGCGTGAAATCCCGCAAGATGTCCCCGCTGAAACCCGGTGAGCGGGTGACCGTGCTGGGAATGCGACGAAGGAGTCGGCCTCGGAGAAATGATGGTCGAGGCCAAATGGCGCGATTGCACGATGGGAATTTCCCTTGCGCAGATCAAAGGCATCGGCGTGGACGAGAAAACCGTCGAAGCCATTGCCGATTGGCACTATTGGGTGGTGCAGGGACGGCAGTTCTGACGGTTACATAGACTCCAAGTCAAAGACCCAACAGCTCACGGATAGCGTTCTTGACGGCAGAAAGTTGCTCGTCGGATAGCTTGCCAAGTTTACGAATCAAGGCGTGCTGATCGATGCTGGCAATTCCCTGAACATTCACCGCCGAATGTTTCGGTAGCCAGCGGGGCTTTCCGATGTCCACTTCTCCGCGCAACCCGCGCAATTGGGAAGTTAGTGGCACAACCACAACCAACGCCCGCGCATCGTCGGGCTGAGGGTAGGCCAAGATCAGGACGGGACGCTGTTTGGCCGCCAGGCCAAAATCTACAATCCAAACCTCACCCGGCCGAGCTTCAATATTCACCAAGGGCTCTCTCCCACACCTTGCCCTGCTCGGCTGTGGATAGCACTCGCTCGGGATTGGTGGTGATAGCGAACGGAAGGTCGTTTCGGAGTTCGACCTGGGCGAGAAAGATGTTGAACGCATCGCCAGGCTTCATTCCCAGACGGGCAAAAACTTTTTCCGCCTTGCGCAAGCGCGCGGTCGGAACACGGACCCGAAAAAGCGTGGTCGTCGACATGCTTCAAAAGTGCTCAAACATGCTCAGAAGTCAATCCCTCGTCTCCAGTCTGGTTTCACGGGACTTTCCCTCGTGGAAAGTGCGGGCGGGCTTCTGCCGCTATTTTTCCGCCTTCCCTTCCCGCGCCAGGTGGGGTCCGGGTTCGAACCCAGAGCGAAGAACTACATCGCAACACTTGGATCAATCTCTGGCGAGAATCCGCGCGCAAATTGCTGCTGCTACTGCAGGAAGGAATTCCTTTGGAGCGGCTTGCTGGTCTGGCGCTCGCCCAGGCTATCGGAGCCTGGATATCTCAGCGCAATCTCATCCAAGAGCGGGCAAAGCAAGGAAATCGCGAGAAATTCCTCGCTGCGTTGGACAAGGTTCCCGATGTTCCGCCGCAAGCGGGCGATGAACTGTAGGAGTGAAAGCGAGCGGATTTTTTGTTTCGCTTAAGCAGACGGCATGGAGGCCGGCAAGGTTGTTTGAATTTGCGGCATCGCCGACCGGATCAGCATTTACACCAACTCGCAAAGCGCGGTGAAGCCCCGCGATCTCAGGAGCAATGACAAGAAACTCAAGGCGATCAAGGTCGCCTATGAGAACACTTACCGAGACGGATTCCTGGTACCTAAACGCGGCGAAATGCGCCCGGCGGACAAGGACGAAGCGAAGACGGTGGATGTCTCCGAACTCGCGAAAGCAATCATGTCTTGGCACTGCCAGCGCCCTAACACCGCCTACAACGAAAATAAGCTGTTCGATAAACATTTCGAGCAGCTTTTCAAGGCGGACTACTCCCCGGCAGATATTCACGCATTGAATCAATGGACACGGGAGATCGAAACGCGCTGGTCGGCGAACTCTCTTGGGCTCAACGAGGTGCTGCTGGCGGTGCCCAGTTCTATGAGCCACCAGCTGCTCTTCGGTGTCCAGATGATTTTCTCCATCGCCAGTAACTAGCAAGACAAAGTTCCCGCCCCGTCAGCCACACTTCAAGCACTCGCCGATGCCGAGCCGATCATCGCACAGGTAGTAACTGCTTACAACTCGGCCCTAGATGGCGCTGGTCAGGATGCTCAGGACAAGGGCAAGGTATTCCACCCCCAGAATTGGCTGAAGGGCAAAGACAGCCTTAGCCGCGTCAAGGACGCCCTCCGGATGGCGATGACCATGCTGCCTAACCTTCCCGGGGGAAGAGAGCTGAAACAGCGCTTGGTAATTGATGCCTCCAAGTTCGGTCTTCGGTGGTCGGCTGAGTGAGAACTCATGGCATTGCTCGGTTCCGTCGCGCGCGGATGCGATGGAGCGGGCCGAGGCGCTGGAGATCATTGACCGCGTCCTGGCCTCCGAAACAGGGTCGTATCGATCACGCTCATCCGGAGGATTTCCGCGGACTGGTGCGACGATGGCCCGGATGCCGAGCGGTCTTTGAAGCGGGGATGAACTGACATTGGCTTTTTTGAAATTTTGGAGAGGGAACTATCCTCTGAACGCATCGTGCTGGCCAATCCGTTCAAGACGCGTATCATTGCTGAGGCGCAGATCAAGACCGACAAGGTGGACGCGCGGATTCTGGCCGATCTGTTACGCGGGAAGCTGGTTCCCAGCGTGCATATCGTCGGCCGGGAGACCCGGCAGAGCGGGTCGCCGAAGGATTCTAGGCTTGTCTAAATCACGCTTGACCTCTGGGTTTGCCTCCGGGCAGCTTGGCCTCGAATGAATGCCCGAAGCCCTTCCTGCCCATAAACGTTCGGATAACTCGGGTCTGGCACGGTGTTCGAAAATCACAGAATCACTTGTTCGGCGAGGCGAAACAGGAGGAGTGAAGCTGATGGCACTGACGCACAAGCCGACGCTGACAAAGCCCACGGAGGGCCGCAGCATCGCCGTCTCCGGCGATGTGTACCGCTTCCTTGCCGTGGGCGAGGACACCAACGGCAACTACGCCTTGTGGGAGGCGGTCGTGCCACCGGGCCCCGGGAGTCGGTACGGACGACAGACTCAGATCGCCTGTGGTTTGAAGTCGCTTTCGCGAGTAGGTATTAACCCCTGCAAGAGGGTCACGGATTTTCCCAGCCCATAACCAGCCGTCGTTCGCCGCACAAAGGAGGGAGCCATGGCCGATCCCGGCATGACGAATTCTACTTGTCGAAGATCATCAACCAACCCGCGAGACGATTGCTGAACTGCTTACCCAGCAAGGTCATGCCGTCTCGCACTCTGAATCCATTGCTGAAACCACCCTTGAGGAGGCGATTCAGCGCGCAGTAATCACCGAGGCCAGAGAAGGAAGGTCATGGCGGCATGGTTCGCTGAAGCGTTGAAAAAAGCTCCCAGGCACTGATTTAAGGCGAATCCTGAATTCGCAGTAATGCCATCAGTGCGGAGTTACCTGGCCTCGACCTCCAAGGACATTGAGGTCAATGTGAGCGCTGACGAGGTCACACTGAATGGCGAAAGAAATGTGAGGAGAAATCCGAAAGATGGAGGCCGACATTGGAGTGAACGCACCTATGGCAGGTTCGAACTGCTGTTCGCAGGTTTCGCAGGAGCCTGACAAGCAGTTGATCTCCCCAGAAGTGATGGCCTGCAGCAACTCGTCCGAGTGAAGCTCCGCGGCAAGGAGATGAGCCACCTCTCTTGCCGGGTTCGATGTGCAAGCTACGTCCGGAACGATTCGAGCAGATCGATTGCTGTGCCAAATGACCCGCGATGTTCCCCACGCACAGCGAGCTCGTAGGTATGGCGCTTGGGTTGGGCGACGCGCGTCGCTGCCAAGCACCCTCGTTGGTTGATCTACCGAATGCGGCCTTCTTCGGTATTCCATCCGCGCTGATCTTTCTTTTCCAGCGCAGTCTCAGCGGGAGTCAGCTGGTCTTCCTTGGTAGCGCATCCGATGATCAGCAACGACGCGAGGAGCGCGAGTGCGGCAGTCGTGGTTCACAACGGCATCGAGTACGGAATCATGGCCGCTTATGCTGAGGGGCTTGGAGTTCTGCGCGATGCGAACGTCGGCAAGAAGCAAGCCGAAGTTGCTCATGCGTCGGGTTGCGGAGATCCAAGGCATCGCGGCCTTGCAAGCCATGTCGCAGACAAGTGAGTTCACCCAGGCTGCAGCGCAAGCCGCGGCGAGACCGCTCAATGTGGCACAAGACTTGGTCACCAATCCGCTCCCGACGATTGCCAGTGTGCCGCGCGGTATCCTGGGCTTTCTGAATCAGGCCGGTCAGGCGGTGAAGAACATCGCCGAAGGGAACGACTCTGGCGTTGGCCAAGGACAGCTTGTCGAAAACTTGAGCGGCTTTTCCAAAACCAAACGCGACCTCGCCATCAAGCTCGGGGTGGATCCCTACTGCAACAACGAGGTCTTTCAGAGTGAGCTAAACAAAGTGGCCTGGCCAGCCTTCCTCGGAAAGTTTGCGGTCGGCCTCGGGATGGGCGCCATCGGCGGGGCGGCTGGCGCTACTATTCATGGGCTCAATTGGACTGCAACATTACAGGCTTCACTGCGCGACAAGAGTCCGAGTGAACTACGCCAGATGAATCTCGACCTGCTCACCAATACCATGGGCATTGCCCCGGAAGCCGCAAACGCGTTTGTGAACAACAGTGCGATCTCCCCGACTACGCAGACGCTCACTGTCGCCGCGCTGGGCCAGCTCGGGAACATTCCCGGTCAGGGCGAATTTATTCTTCAGGCTGCAAACAGCCAGGACGAACACGATGGTCTGGCCTTTCAGCAGAGCGCCCAGATTATGGCCAACCTGAACAATACCTCCCCGGTTGCCCGCATTACCCATCTCAACGGCCTCACCGTCTGTCAGACCAATGACGGCACGGTCGTCGTCCCGATCCAGTGGGACTACGTGGCTTGGACTCCCATGGCCGAGCGTTTCATCACGGCGCTGAAGGCCGCGCATTTCGATCCTCGTCCTACCGACTACCTGGTCGCTATTACTGGAGTGGTATCTCCGATGGCTGGCGACGCATTGACCGCGCGCGGAATAAAGTTTGCCGAGAAGCAGCTACCGAACCCGCTCAAATAATCAGCAGCTCCACCACCAATACTTTGATGTCACCTGAAGACCGCGTGAACGAATAACGGAGTTATGCCGTGCTATCCATGCGGCTTGTTATCTTCCTGACCGGTCTTGGATTGGTTGCAACTTTACGGGCCGCCTCACCGACACCTCCCGAAAGTCCCGCGATCACGCCTGTTTCTGCGCGAAAACACTCGCTCAAAGACGCCGTTCCACTCGAAGCGCCGGGGGACTCCATCGTTGCTCGACACACTGGCTTCGAAGTAGTGCCCGGCAAAGATCCCAACGGCTGGGCATTTATCATTGAACCCTATCTTTGGGGCCTGGGTGTCGACGGCACGGTCGGCGTGAAGAGGTTTGACACTCACGTTGATTATAATTCCGTGACCGTTGTCAAGCATCTCGACTGGGGAATCATGGCCAAGGGCGAAGTGCGCAAAGGGAAGTGGGGCATCCTCGGCGATGGATTTTTCGCGCAGCTCTCGGGAGGCGGCGATCCTCCCGGTCCGCTCTATAATAACGCGAACATCAAGCTGCAGCAGGGAATGGCGGAGCTTGCGCTCGCTTACCGAATCATCGACGACCGGCGCGGCTTCCTCGATATCTACGCCGGCGCGCGCTACAACTACTTCGGGATCCATATTGATGCGAGCGTTGACGATGAGGGCGTTCGGGAGGTGAGCGACGACGCAGCGCAGCGCACCTTTCGCGCGATCCGCTCGAGTGTGCAAAGCGCCGTAGACGCCGAAGTGCAGAGATCGGGAGTCCAACTTGCCGACGAGAGAGCCGTCCTTGGAGAAGACGTTCGGGTCGAGGAAGCCATCTTGCGAGGAGACGTGCAGGCGGCGAGAGCCATTTTGCGAGAGGATGCGCAAGCAGAGAGAAATATTTTGCGAGAGGATGTGCGAGTCCAGGAAACCGTCCTGCGAGAAGATGTGCGCGCCAGAATTGCCGGAAGTTTGGAGTCCGATCTTCAGGCAAGGTTAGGCCAAGATTTGGCTGGGAATCGTTCTCTTCAAGACGCACTTGGCAGCGCAGAGCTTCGCCGGGTAACTAGTGTCCTGAGAGAGAAGTAGATTTAAGAAAGGGAGTTTTCAAGCTTTCTAAAGATCGAATCTGCGGAAGCAGTCCAGGTAAAAGGTTTGGGTTCTTTGTTGTGTTCGGCGAGGTAGGCGTCGATAGCGGCTTGAAGTTGTCGCACCGAAGAGAAGCTTCCGCGTCGAATGGCCTCGGTAGTGATACGAGCAAAGAAGCGCTCGACCATGTTGAGCCAGGAACTGCCCGTGGGAGTGAAATGAAGATGAAAGCGGGGATGACGCAGCAGCCAGCGATGGACTTTCGGGGTTTTATGGGTGGAATAGTTGTCAATGATGAGGTGAAGTTGGCTTTTCCCATCATCGGAGAACGCGGCGTCGATCCGTTCCAGAAAGGCCAAGAATTCCTGGTGGCGGTGACGCTGGTGGCACCGACCCAAAACTCGTCCGGTGGCCGCATCGTAAGCGGCAAACAGAGAAAGAGTCCCGTGACGCACATAATCATGAGTCTGACGCTCGGGCAGACCGGGACGCAGGGGCAAAATGGGTTGGCTGCGCTCCAGCGCTTGAGTCTGGCTCTTCTCATCGACACAAAGCACAATGGCTTTATCGGGCGGATTCAGATAAAGCCCCACAATATCGCGCACCTTCTCTACAAACATCGGGTCGGCACTCAACTTGAAGGAGTCCACCTGATGGGGTTTGAGCCCAAAAGCGCGCCAAATTCGCAACACCGAATGCTCCGAAATGCCAGCTTCTTTAGCCATGAGACGGCTGCTCCAGTGGGTTCGAGCCCGTGGAGTGGCCTCCAGCGTCTTAGTGAGAACCTCCTCGACCTTCTTGTCGTCGATGCTTCGCGGAGCTCCGCTGCGGGGCGCATCAGCCAGCGCCTCGATCTTCTGGCGAGCATAACGGCTGCGCCACTTGCCAACCGTGGGCAAAGAGACTCTTTCACGTCGAGCGATCTCGGTGTTACTCAACCCTCCCGAGGCTTCCAAAATGATCCTCGCCCGCAGCGCATCGCGTTGGTTGGACTTGGGCCGGTTCGCTATCAAGGTAAGTTTTTCCTTTTCCGCAGGGCTTAGAACAATCGTTGCGACAGGTCTTCCTATGGGCATTGCCCTTTGTAAGCTCCAACGACGCCTTTTACAATGTATTTCTCTCTCGGGACACTAGAGGAATTCGTAGCGAACTTCGGACTTTACTCAATGCCGTGCTCGATGCGCGTCTGACGGAAGAGCGTGCCCGTGTAGGTGTGCGTCTCACGGAAGATCGTCGCCGTATAAATGCGCGGCTGACCCGGGCTCGAGCTCGGGTAGATGCGCGGTTGGGCGAGGCTAGAGGGCGCATTGACACGGCCGCTGCCCAAGCAAGCGCGAGTG
>CAVUTD010000028.1:0-48540 GCA_963744345.1 uncultured Verrucomicrobiae bacterium | reverse complement strand
GCTCGTTTTTACGCCGCCGGAGCATTTCATCCGCCAGCGAGGCGACGGCGCAGACGTAGGCCATAGAGAGAATTCGCGGGAGAGGCCCCCTTTTCTTGCATAGGAGCAAACGAAGACGCAACCATGGTGGCTTCCGGTGAGATGACTCTGGAAGCCGCCGTCGTTAGGGGTAAAAACTTCGGCTGACATACCGGCCATGCGGTTGCGGGCTTTTCGGCGTCTGCTCCTGGCAGGAGGATTTCGTGCGCCGCGATGTCCGGACACCCCAGGCGCGTCGATCGGAGTTCGTCGAAAGCTTCGGCAAGGGGAAAGAGCAGCAACTGGGCTTCGCTGCTCGGAAAAGCACGTCTGGTTCGGAGCAGATCCAGGAGCGAGGGTCCTTCAATCCACTCGAGGATCAGGAAGGTTTGCGCATCAGTGCACTCGACAGCAAGAATCTGCTGAAAGGCGGGTGCCTTTAATTGGCGTAGGCTGTTTACCTCTTGCTCCAAGGCGATGAACTCCTTCGAGCGGCTTGGAAGGGCTGGCTGGAGGATGAGAGCGGCCACAGCGGAGTTGTCGTCGATGCGCTCGGCGCGGAACATGCGCCCATGATCGGAGGCGTTGATTTCCTTGATGAGGCGGTAGCCTTCCGCAAGAATCATCCCGGCTGCCACGTGACTGCTATCCGGTAGTGCAGAGGCAATGATGCGAGATTCGATGCAGATTCCGCGTCGGCAGGTAGCGCACTCTCCTCGATCTCTTCCAGGCAATCTTCAATGGCCCGGCGCAGCTCGACAGGGGTCTGCACGCGATCGGCGCACTTCTTGGCGATCATGCGACGAAGGAGATGAAGCACGGGAACGGGCTGCCCTTGGAGCCTCTCGAATGGCGGATCACGATGGAGGTGCTGGCTCATTACCTGAACAGTTGATCCACTGAATGGCGTTTTGCCCGCGAGCATGTACCAAAGTGTCACGCCAAGGGAATAGATGTCGGAGCGCACATCGATCTCGCGCTCCTCCAGTTGCTCTGGACTGGCGAAATGAGGCGTGCCTACAAACCCCCCGGCGGTTAAAGTCGCCGACTCTTCGGTTGTGCCGGCGTTCTTGGCCAGGCCGAAATCGATGACCTTTACCGCGATGTCACCTCCATCCTCGCGCATGAACATTATGTTGGAGGGCTTGATGTCCCGATGAACCAACCCTTGCTTTTCGGCCGCGTTCAGAGCGCGGGCCACCTGCGCAGCGATCTTAAGCGCCATGACATGCGCTACCGCTCCCTCGCGCTTGATGAAAGCTTCGACGGTTTCCCCGTCGACGAATTCCATGGCATAGAAATAATCATCGCCTTCGCGCCCGAGATGGAAGACGGTGGCTACGTTGGGGTGCCTGATGGCCGCCGCGGCGCGAGCCTCGCGCAAGAAGCGCTCCCGGGCAGTCTCGCTGTTCAGGTAGGCCGACTTGATGACCTTAAGCGCCACGTGGCAGCGTAAATTGGTGTCAAAGGCCTTGTATGTGATGCCCATGGCACCGTGGCCCAGCTCAAACAAGGAGCCGTCTTCCTTTCGCAAGACCTCGTAGTGCTGGAATCGGACCGTGTTCACGACGCGCGGAACCTCCTCTGAAGTGACAGTGCCAAAATAAACAACTCTCCCTCAGGTTCGTCCCACGAGGCTCCCTTGCTCGGCTTTGACTTACGGGGCCGTCGAGTACACGTCCTTAAAGACCTGGACACCGGGTCTCCACACAGCGTTAAACATTCGCCATTCGGAAATCCGCAGGTATCGCGGCAGCAAAAAGTTCGGGTAAATCAACGCCGAACCCAGCGCCAGCCGAGCGCAATTCCATACTGAAATTTTCGCTCGTGTTCGCGAATACAGAAGGGAAGATCCCTCGTCAGTTGCAACTCGAAGTTCGGCTCAAGGATTTGTCTTAAGGTCTCCGAGGACCGCAACCCTTCTTCCCTGTGACCACCGAGCCATTCGGCCCGAGGGGTGAATTCCTCCAGCCATGTAAATGGGGTGGTCAGTAAAAATTGGCCGCCGCGGTTTACGAGTTGCGACACCTGCTGCAGAAAACGCCTCGGGGCCGGGAGTCGGCAGATGAGATTGGCGGCAAGTAGAAGATCGAAGGTGCCTAAGTGGCGCGGCAACCTCATCGCGTCTCCGATTTGAAATTGCACTCGCCTCCGATCAAGCCCTCCCGGAACGCGCGCCTGCATAGGCTCGCCAAGATCGCCTTCCACCACAACTTCGAAGGGAAGATGCCCCTTCTCCTGCAACACTTGGGCGGCTTGGATGAAAGATTGAGACGAATCGATGCCGAGGACATTGTCGCAAAAGCGGCTCAATTCGAAGGTCGAACGTCCTACCGAGCAGCCCAAGTCGAGCGCGCGAGCGCCAGTTGGGATCGCATTGGCATCGACGAGCTCATCCACACATCGCACCGCGAAATCACACGCGTCTCGCGGTCCTGGAAGCCCTCCGAAAGCGGCGTCTGCGGAGGCGTAGTGAAAAAAGAGATATTCGGTGAGGAGCTTTCCAGTCTCGTAAATACTCAACACAGGGCCCGCGACGGTGCGCTGCTGGTGATCCTGCCTTGGGACACGCTATCTGACGAGGGAATTCATATACTCGGCGGGGTTGTAATCCTCGATCAGCACCATGATCTTCCCATTGCGCAGCATCCGCGCCTGCCTAAGCCGAATCTCAGGCGTTTTCTGGGGTGCAAAGAGGATATCGTCGTGTGTGGCATTCTCCGGATTGGCAAATTTCGCAGGCGTCAGATCGCCTCCAAGATGGTCACTGCGCCCGGTCGCGACGTGAATCGTGCCACGTATCTTTTCGTCCTGGATGTCCCGGCCTGAGAAGGGAAGGACCTGTGTTCCAAATCCCAGCTCACCAAGCTCACCGGTTACGGGATCGCCTTGGAGCTTGCTGTTATGCGCCTCAATCGTTTGAGGGTTCCCTTTGAGCAGCTCGGCTCTTGTGATGCGCCCAGAGGAGACCTGCATGAGTCCGATCGTGCCATCCTCGTATTTCATCGGAAAGCTGCCGCTGGCGCCAGTCGGGACAAAGTAGATCTCGCCTGCAGGAAGATTGGCGACATCCGGACGATTCCCGAGACACAGACCATGGCTCTTTTGAGCTTCCTGTTTGCCAAGATCGAGGTGCAGAGTATAGACGCTGCTGTTGTACTCGAAATCGATTTCCACCCAATCTGCCCGCGTCATCCCCAGGCGCAGCTTCTCCGCATCCGCGCTGACTTCCCGGTAGTCGACGGCCAGCCCACTGCTCAGAATCGTCTGGTTCAAACCATGCAAAGTCGCTCCACGAAAGCCATACTTCCTGGCGTGCGCGGTCAAGGGAGCCGTCGCGGAGTAAGTCGAAATGCAAAGAATGATGTCGTAGAGCGGGTAGACGTCACGTTGCAGACTTACCTCGCGACCATCGGGAGTGATGGCGAGATCGGGCAGATCGAGATTGCTGCCGCCGGTAATCTGATAAGCAAAAATCTCCCCTCCCGAAAGACCGAGTTCTTTCATCACCCCGTTCTTTAGTCCCTCATAGAAGTGGGTCATCGCACTGCGCTGCACTGAGAGGTCCGGATTTTTCAGAAACTTGAAATTGACGATGTCCCTGGGATTCTCGAGGTCAATGAGGATGCAGATCTTCTGGCCGGCATTTGGCTCAAATGTTGTCTTCAGCAACCGCGTCAGGCTGAATGGGGGAAAAGCACGTGCGGAGACTTGCTCAGTGGTATTCATAGCGATTCGAACCTAAACCGATACGTTCTCCAGGGCAACGCCGATGCACTTTCCTCGTAGACCCTCGTCCCGGCTAACGGATATCTGGCTGCGGTTGGAATCCATGCTCAAGAACTGGGGTGCACCCACTGTCGCCGTTGTTTCTATTATCTATTACGCTCAATACTACCGCAGCGGTTTGAATTTCAGCGGTGAAGGTGGAACCGTGGCGATCGTCGCCCTGAGATTGCTGGAGGGTCAAAGACCGATCGTCGACACCTTCCTCGGCTACAACGTGATGTGGTTCTATCCGGTGGCATGGCTTTTTCAATTGACGGGGCCTGACTACACAGTCCTCCGAATGTTCTTTTTTGCACTTTGCACGCTCACCGGGGTGCTCGCGTTCTTTGTCGCGCGACGAGTGACGAGTTGTGGATGGTACTCGGTGCTAACGGCGTTAGGACCGGTTCTCATTCCCGGCATGATCTTCCGCAACTACATGCCGTTCCTGGCCGTGGTGAATATGTTGGCGCTGCTGGAAGCTTACGTTTTCGATCAACCAACCGGGCGCAGACAGGCTCTGCGCATGGCCTGGGCTGGAGCGATCCTCGGACTCACGTATCTGATGCGGATCGATTTGGGTGCCTTCTTCACGGCGATGACGCTCGGATTGATTGCCTTGTACCCCTTCGGCCGCAAACACGACTTTAGGCTCAGGTTACAGCTTGCACTCACTGGAGCCATCCTTACGGTAGTCATGGTTTGTGCGACGCACGCACCCTTTTACTTCGACGCGCTGAGGCGAGGATACGCGCGTGATTTTGTGGCGCAATACACAGCGTGGATCGGCATGGTTACCTACCTGGCCTCACAGCAGTTTGCGAAACCATCAAACCTGGAACCGGCCGTCGCGACCGTTGCGGAGGCGGCGGTGGTAGGCGAACCACCACCCCCAACAATTCCGAGGACGAGGAACCGGGACGTGGACAGCGAGGGATACCTACAGAAGCGCTCGCTTTCAGACATCGTAGAAGGTGAAAACCTCTCCGAACGTTCGCTCGCCTTGGCAACCTACCTCCCGATTCCGCTTGCCCTGATCATCGTCATTCCAGCAGCAATTTTGCTCATTCTTGCGCTTGCGCGCGGGGACGTCGCCCTCAAAACAGAGACTCTGGTACTGCTGGTTACGACCGGCTCCGCCCTCACGCTTTTTCCTCAGTTTTTCTTTTTTCGACCCGATACTCCGCATTTGTCAGAGTTCATGGTGCCCTTTGTGGTCGCCATCGCCTGCGCTCTATGGGTGGCGTTCGGCTGGAGAAGAAATCGTCTGGCAAAAATCTACTGGGGGCTGCTCCTCGTGATCGGAATTCTCAATATCGCGGTCTATTTCTTTCACGCTTTTCCCAAGGAATCGTCGGGTTCCATCGCTGCTCGCAAAAAGCGCAAGTTTGAGCTGGTGGCTGAAAACGGTGTGCGTGTTTGGTTGAAGCAAAAGGAACGAGACGAAGTTGCCGAGATCTGCCGCCTAATCAAAACCTACACCAAGCCGACCGACTATGTGGTTTGCTATCCATATGCTCCGACTATCAATTTGATGACGAACCGCCCCTCCTATGAATACAACCTCTACGTGGATAATGCCCACAATGTCTCCGACTTCTTCCAGGAGACTTTGAATGAGGTCGAGAAGTATCAGCCAGCGGCAATTCTCATCGATAATCGCGCCCTGAATCAGATCGAGGATTCCCGGTTTTACAACTGGGCGGCTGACACCTACGATTGGATCAAAAACAATTATGCTTACGCGGGCACATTTCGGCGGCAAGAGATCTACTTGCGGCCGGACCTTTACGAAAATTAACGCTAAATATCGTTGGCTGCCGTCCTTGAGCTTGCACACACTTTCTTGCCGCGAAGCGAGCTATCAAGCGCCCACTCATGAACCGTAAGGGCATTGTGCTCGCCGGCGGCGCGGGGACCCGGCTGGATCCTCTCACCCGAATTGCGTGCAAGCAGCTGCTCCCCGTGTACGACAAGCCAATGATTTATTACCCGATTTCGGTGCTGATGCTTGGGGGAATTCGGGAGATTCTCATTATTTCGACACCCAAAGACCTTCCCATGTTTCGGATGCTCTTCGGAGATGGTTCGGCTCTGGGTCTGGAGATCGACTATGCCGAGCAAACCCGGCCCGACGGAATCGCACAAGCCTTCCTGATCGCGGAACCCTTCCTCAACGACAGCGGCGCTGTCCTGATCCTTGGCGATAATGTCTTTCATGGCAAACTGGACTGCGTGCGCGGCGCCCTTGAGCGCGAGGAGGGGGCGACCATTTTCGCGTGCCCCGTCAACGATCCGAGCCGGTATGGCATCGTTGAATTCGATGACTCAGGTCGTGCGATTTCGATAGAAGAAAAGCCCCGCAAGCCGAAAAGCAATCACGCCGTGCCCGGCCTGTATATTTATGACCGTCAGATTCGAGAGATCAGCCATTCCATAAAGCCGTCCCGGCGGGGGGAGTTGGAAATTACTGACGTTAACCGAGAATATCTGCGGCGCGGCAGTCTCTTCGTTGAGCCTCTCGGTCGCGGCATCGCCTGGCTCGACACCGGTACGCCGGAGAGTCTGTTAGAGGCAAGCACGTATATAGCGACCCTCGAACACCGCCAAGGGATCAAGATCGCTTGTTTGGAGGAGATCGCGTTCTACATGGATTTTATCGATTACGACCACCTGCAGTCTCTGGCCAAAAAGCTCCCGCGCAACAGCTATCGGTCTTATATCGAATCGCTGCCCTCTTCGATGCCACGGTTTAAAGACCGGTTTCTCTATCAATAGGGATAAAATTCGCCGCATCATTCGCGGCGTGCTCACAATTTCGAAGTCGGAAGAGATTCCGGCCAGAGGGCGAATCCGATCGTGGAATTTTTCCTAGCCGCCCGCTATCAAGTTCGACTTACCAGACGCGACGATACCGGGGACGGACCACGATCGGTGCAGGCCGAACCACCACCGCGCGCGGGCGAACGACGACCGGTCGGGGAGCAACGACGACGGGACGGGGCCCCACTACTACAGGCCCAGCGGGGTAGACAACACAACCAGCAGTAGCTAGCACATCCAAAACGCAGATAGCGGCGAGCGAAACTGCGAGAAATCGAGAGCGCCTAATCACGAGATATTTCACCCGGAAGCCTGATAAGGTGACACCAGCTGATTGTCAAACGGGTCAGCGGGTTTCTTTGAACAAAACTTCAAATCTCGCGCCGCAACATTAAGAGGTGGCGCGAACTCACGCCTCCCTATCGTCAACTTCTTCCGCAGGCGGGAGGATTCGCGCCCGACGGTCATCTCTGTGGACATCGGTTATTTCCTTCAGCGATGCCGCCAATTGCTTCCAACGCTCCAAATCATCCATCGCTGGCGGAGAAAAAGACTCCACCGGCGTTGCCGAATCCTCGGCATCCTGCCTGGCGATCAGTTGCGCAGCCCGATATTCCTCCACAGCCTCTGGGTAGAGACCGCGTTGCTGGTAGAGGTCAGCCCACAGCTTATGCAAACCGGACCGCGCTTCAATCCGTGAAGGCAATTTTCGGAGCGTCTCTTCCGCACGATTCAGTTCGCCGTTAGCAATCAAGGCCTCCGCCAGTCCAAAGAGTGTTTCCGCATTATTTTTCTCACTCTCAGGCCGAAGTGCAATCGCCCTGTCGAAAGCTTCGCGTGCACCGGTGAAGTCTTTGCGCGCGAGGTGCAGTTTTCCCAGAAAATCGTGAACCTTGTCATTATCGGGCTCTATACGAACCGCCGCATTGAGTTGATTGAGAGCTTCGGGAAGTTTCCCCTCCTTGCGCAGGACCAACGCCATCTGGATTCGGGCACGCACCAGGCGCGGATTGATGGCCAATGCCTTCGAAAAATGCTCTTTGGCTTTTGTCCAATTACCGCGCAGCTATATCGATGTGTCCCAGAAGGAAATGGACGAGCGGCGCTTCCGGTTCGATGCGCAAGGCGCTTTCGGCGTACTCGTGAGCCTTATCCACTTCCTTTTTGGAGAGCAGGACACGGGCCGCGCGGAGATGGGCTTGAACATTCATGGGATCCAGACGCAGAACTTCCTTGAACTCCTTAAGGGCGTCATCCCACCGTTCTAGTCGGGCTTTCAGCGCGCCGAGGCCAAGACGGACTGCTGCGGAATTTGGATCCAGCTTGAGTGCCATCTCAAATTCCGCCAGCGCTTCTTCCAAACGGCCTTGCTTTGCCAACTCCCGTCCCGATTTGATTTTGCTCTGGACAGAAGTGGGCGACTCGATACGTGTTATCTTAGGTTCAAAGGTCGCCATAGACGAAACCTTTTCATGATCAGAGAATTTCCAGTCAAGGCTATTCGGCGAGTCTGGCGTAGCCAAGATCTTCCGAATGCTTTTTTGAGTGCCAAGCGTGAGCCATCGCCAACGCGAGTTGAAATCCTCTCAACGCGGCGCCTGACGGCTCAGTTCCGGCAAGACCTTAAAATCTCGCGCGGCTGCTAGTAATGAGCCGGGAGGAAAGGCCTACGTCGTTGAAGACCCGGTGACTCACGAATCTTTCTCGTTTGGAGAAGAAGAATACTTTCTCTGCAAGGTGATGGATGGGACTTCGACATCCGAGGAGGTTCTCCAACGTTTCCATACGACGCTTCGGCGTCGAGATGAGCGAGGCGCATTTCCGAAATTTCGAGGAACATTTGCTCGCCATGGGATTAGCGGAGATTCCGGAGGGTTCCCCCGAGCTCGCCAAGCGAACCAAGGAGCCGTCGCGAGCCGCCCCCCCATCTTCGGAGCCCCGCAAGCAAAACGCCCAGGTTCCCCACTGGCAAATTTGCGATCCCGCAGCCGTTTTTTCCGCCGCCTACCGCCTCATCCGGCCTGGCAAAGTGCTTTTCAAAATTCTGGTTCTCGCGCTGATTCCCGGAGTTCCGATGGCGCTGTACGTGATTTTCCGTCATGACACGGAGTTCCGGTTGGATCTGCGGACGCTGGGCGAGCAAATCGGATATCTGGGTGGACTTTTGTTCGGATTGGGTTTGGCGAATTTCCTGCGGTGCGTCGTGCAGGGGATCGTGTGCGCGCATTATCAAGTGGTGCCCCGAGCCTTCGGCATCAAGCTACGCCGGGGCGTCCTGCCCCGTTTCTACATTGACAAATCAAAAGTGCGCCGGCTCGGCCGCTCCGCGAAGCTCTGGATCTATGGAACGGCACTCCTGCTGCGCCTCTTCTTCATCGTCGGGGGAACTCTGCTTTGGATGTTTTCTAAGGATGCCGGCCATCTGATGCCATTCATCGCCGTGACTTTAGCGCACACGGGACTTATTGGTCTCATCCTGCAACTGCTTCCGGTGGGCAACCATGATGGTTATCGCTGGCTGATTACCTTCTTTAACCTTCCACCCAGAATGATCGCGCTGGCAGTCACTGTCTTAAGATATCGCATCCGGGGCAAACCTCTGCCGGACACCTTGGCCGGCGCGCGCGGCACCCGCTATCTGCTTTATGCTCTCTTCCTAATCGTCGCGATCCTTTACGGCGGATACCACATTACGTTGAGGCTTGCCGACGGCTTGACGCAGGCCTTTCCAGACATTTTGGGACGAGCAACATGGTATTTCTTCCTGGCGATCCTTCGTTTACTTCGTGATTCGATGGGCAGTCGTTCGGTTTACGCACCAGCCCTCGAAGTCGGAAATTCGCGACAGCGACGCGCTCGATCCTGAGGAAGGTGAAACCGATGAGGAGAGCCGATCGGAGGAGATTACAGAAGGAGCTAGGCGGGTTGCTTTCATCAGCATCGCGCGGTCGTTCTTGGCATCGCTCTTTGTCTTCTCCTGCTCATTCCCTTTGCGTACCGGCCGGGCGGAGAGATTCAGGTTCTGCCGCCGATTCAGCAAGAGATCCAAGCTCCGATTTCGGGCCGAATCACCGAGGTCCAGTTTGAGGGAGGCGATGGCAAGCTCATCTCCGAAGGCACGCTCGTAGCCAGGATGATTTCGGACGAAATAGAGAACCAAATCCTCACTCTCACTCAAGCCAGGGCCAAGCAGCTCGCGACCATTGAAAAGGCGAAGTCCGAACTTTCAAAGCTCATGGCCGGATACCGCAGACGAAAAGATCAACGCCGCCCAAGCCAAGCTCGATCAAGCCATCGAAGAAGTAAATGTAGCAACTCAAGAGCTCGCGGCAGCCAAGATTGCGGACGCCTATACCTCCATCGTGCTTCCCAGCTATGAAAAACTCTACAAATCCGGGTCGATTGCCTACCTGCAGTATCAAGAGCAAGTAAAAGCGTCGGGCATTAATAAGATTAATGTCGAGAAGCAGCAAAAGAATCTCAGCGCGATGGAGAAAAATCGAGATATCGCCAAAGCTGAACTTGATCTTTTACAGACCGGTTCCAGGCAGGAAGATATTGATTCTGCTCGTCATTCCCTTGAAGAGGCCGAGGCCGCTCTGTCCCGCATCGAGCAACAAGTTCAGTATGCGACCCAGCAGCAGAAAAAAGGAGACCTTCTCATGCCTCTAAATGGCTATTTGGTGACTCCACATCTTTCTTACAAGAAAGGCACATATCTTAAAGTCGGGGAATCATTCGCCACCGCTCAAGACAACACTCAGCCCTTGGTCGAAGTTCAGCTTCCCGAATACGACACCGAAGGCGTGGCGCCTGGAGCGAAGGCGCTAGTGAAGCTCTTTGCCAATCCCGGTTCGCCCCTTAATGGAAAAGTGCTCTCTGTCCAGCCGGCGGCTTTACCGGTTTCCGAGTCAGAAACAGGTGCCCTCCATCTTTGGAACACGCATGTTCAGTGTGCTGATTGAGATCGAAAAGCCGCCTTTCATTCTGAAGGCCGGCATGACCGGGTACGCGAAGATCTCCGCCGGCTATCAGCCTTTGGGGCTACTGCTTGCCCGACCCATTCTGCGCTTCATACAAATTGAGATGTGGTCGTGGCTGCCATAACTGCAAACTGAGAAAGAGTGCAACTTGAGTGCTTGGACTACCAGGGTAGGGGCCAAATCCTACCGCGCCGCAGCCATTTGAAACCGCTTGTCACAATCGCGCTAGCCACAAGGGGCAAGATGCGTTAAGTAGACGTGAACAAGGAAGATCTTCCACCATCGATAGGACGAGCTTTAAACGGCTAGTTAGCCGTGCGAAGCGTAAAGGAGAAGCGAAGAAGCGCAGGTGGCAAAACCCTCAATAACGATGCTCAATAACAGGCAAGACGTGTTTTCGGACGATGAAATCGGGTCCGCGTAGAGCCCATCTATGGACAAAAAGAAGTATCAGCGACTGAAAACGGCGAGGCGCGCTCGCCCTGTTTCCGAACGAGACTGCGCCTACGGGATCTTGTGCCCTCAAACATTAAAGGTCGGCGCTCTGATAACTTTTTGGCAGGAGATATGCTTGCTCTCGATCGGTAAGTTCAACGAGCTTTCCACAACCTTCGACATGCTGGAAATGCCCATTTCTCGAACACTCCGTTAGGTTCAGTTAGATCACAGCGTCTTGTTGCATGCTTGAAATTTCCCTTGTTACGCCGGCAAATTTGTTGCATCCGGGACTTGCGATCGCGGCGGCACGCGCTGGTGCTTCCATTTTGTTTGATATAGAGTTTTGCGGAGAAAGGGATTTGCCGCAGGTTAGGAACAACCTAGCGAGAACACTCGAACGCATACCAGAATCCGGGATCGTTGGTTTGCGCTTTCATTCCGCCAGGCGGGTTATTGTCTTTCGTTAGTAGAGCAGCTTTCGACTCGTCGTCACGTCTTGCTCCTGGCGGGCTGGGAGGCCTCATCCGCCGCAAGAACTGCCGCGGTCCTCCCCGTTTCCAATCAACGTGACTGGTATCTTGAAGTGACCGACCTATCGCAGATCGATTTACTCGATGAGGCGGGGGTTCCGCTAGCGGGAGCGGTAGTCAAGGGTCATGAGTGCGGCGGCTGGGTAGGCGAGAGTTCCTCCTTCATCCTTTTTCAACAATTGGTCGCCAAATGCGACCTAAGGGTCCATGTCCAAGGAGGCATCGGGCTCAAAACAGCTGCTGCCTGCCGCGCAGCCGGAGCCGCAGGAGTTGTTCTGGACGACCAAGTGTGGCTTATGCCTGAATCGCCGTTGCCGCACACCTGGAAGGATACTCTTAAAAATCTTAACGGCTCTGAAACTGTTGTCTATGGGGAACGCCTTGGAAGGGCGTTGCGCGTTCTCAGCCGACCAGGCTTCGGGGCCGCGGAGAAGCTTCGCCGCTTTAGCGAGGAAGCCGAGATGGAGGACAATCTGCAGAAATGGCACGACAATGCGCACTTCCTCATCGGGTGGCATGATCCTTCGTTAGCCGCCTGGCCAGTGGGACAGATCGTAGGAATGGCAGCCTCACTGGCTAGAAGGTATCGAACCACGGGTCGTCTAGTCCGCGCAATTCGCGATGGAGCTGAAGCTTCTATTCGCCGGGCCGCCGTCTTGGATTCACTCGCACCGGAGGCTCCGCTGGCCCTCTCCCATAGAACCAGATATCCGATCGTGCAGGGTCCGATGACTCGAGTGAGCGATGGTGCGCCATTCGCCCTTGCGGTGGCTCGATCCGGCGCCCTGCCAATGCTCGCGCTGGCTCTCATGCGCGGACCGCAGGTCAAGCGATTGCTCTGTGAATGCAAGAATTTGATGGACGGTTTTTCGTGGGGTGTCGGCATCTTGGGTTTTGTCCCCCCTGACTTACGGGAGGAGCAATTAGCAATCGTGCGCGAAGTGCGCCCTCCGTTCGCGATCATCGCCGGTGGCCGTGCCGAACACGCTGCGGAATTGGAAAGCCAAGGAATTGCCACCTATTTGCATGTTCCCACGCCGCAACTTCTGGAATTGTTTATTGCTCGCGGCAGCCAGCGCTTCATTTTTGAAGGGCGGGAATGCGGCGGTCATGTGGGACCGTTGTCCAGTTTCTGCCTTTGGGAATCCATGATTGAGAAGCTTCTGGAGGTGCCCGAAAAGCTTGCGCCCCGGATGCATATCTTGTTCGCAGGCGGAATTCATGATGGGCGCACTGGAGCCATGATTACTGCTTTGGCCGCGCCTCTGGGCGCGCGAGGGATGAAAATCGGCGTGCTGATGGGTACGGCTTATCTTTTCACTAGCGAGGCAGTGGCGTGTGGGGCCATCGTTCCCAAATTTCAGGAAGCAGCCTTGAAATGCACTCGCACTATCAATCTGGAAACCGGGCCTGGGCACGCTTCACGGTGCGTCTTTACGCCCTTCGCCAACGAATTTTACGAGACTCGTCGGGGGCTCAGCCTTCAGAAGATTGAACGGCGGGAAATCAGTCAAGCTCTCGATAGCCTGACCCTGGGGCGTCTGCGGGTAGCCTCAAAAGGCTTGATGCGCAGGGGAGACAATCTGGTCCGCGTCGATGAGTCCGAGCAGTTCAATCAAGGCATGTATATGATTGGCCAGGCGGCGACGGTGCGCGAAAGCCTCGTCACCCTCGAAGAACTGCACCGGGATGTGTCGGAAGGCAGCGGGAAGATTCTTGCGGGGGCAAGCAGAGCGCCGGAGGCGGCGAGCTTATCCCCTTCAGATATCGCCATTGTTGGCATGAGCGCTCTTTTGCCCGGGGCCCACGATCTCGACCGCTATTGGAGTAATCTCCTGCAAAAGATCAATACTCTTCGAGAGATCCCTCCTCAGCGCTGGGATTGGCGCCTTTACTTTGATGAGGAGAAAACCTCCCCCGACAAGATCTACTCCAAATGGGGTGGTTTCCTTGATGAACTTCCTTTCGATCCCACCGAATTTGGTATTCCGCCGGCCGCGGCAAAGTGCATTGAACCCATGCAGCTCCTTGCCTTGGAAGCCGTTCGCCGAGCCTTAGCCGACGCGGGATACGAGGATGGCAATTTTGACCGGGAGAAGACGTCGGTCATTTTCGGCGCAAGCGGCGGATTGGGCGATCTCGGACAACTGTATGCGACACGAAGTGAGTTGCCCCGCGTGGTCGGACCGATAGCCGAGCAGGTTCGGGAACGCCTGCCTGAATGGTCCGGCGATAGCTTCCCGGGAATTCTACTCAATGCCATCGCCGGCCGAGTTGCCAACCGGTTTGATCTCGGTGGTGCGAATTACGTGATCGATGCTGCCTGCGCCTCCTCGCTGGCGTCGCTCGAATCGGCTGTTCGCCAACTGGAAACTGGCCAGTGCAATGTCGCCATCGCGGGCGGGGTGGATACTATGCAGTCGCCCTTTGGCTATTTTTGCTTCAGCAAAACTCAGGCTCTCTCAGCCAACGGCGAAGCGCGCGCTTTTGACAAGGCCGCGAACGGCATTGTCATTAGTGAAGGCGTCGGCGTGGTGGTTCTCAAGCGTTTGGTCGATGCCGAACGCGACGGAGACCGAATTTACGCCGTCATCAAGGGCTTTGGTAGCTCCAGCGACGGCCGTGGCGCCAGTATGACTGTGCCAACCAGCATCGGGCAACTGCGCGCCATGCGCAGAGCTTACGCCAAGGCCGGCTTTTGCCCGTCGACTGTCTCTCTTTACGAAGCGCACGGGACGGGGACCGCCTTGGGCGATCGCGTCGAGTTGGAGTCCTTGGCTTTTCTGCTCCGCGAGAGGGGCACTAAGCCGGGATCGTGTGCGGTTGGATCCGTCAAGAGCCTGATCGGCCATACCAAGGGAGCCGCAGGAGTCGCTGGCATGATCAAGGCGGCATTGGCGCTTCACCACAAGGTGCTTCCTCCTCATGCTGGAGTCGAAGATCCTCTGCCCGCGCTGCGTGAGACTTCGAGTCCGGTTTACATGCTCAAGGAGCCTGCTCCGTGGATCGGCAGTCCCTCGCATCCACGCAGGGCAGCCGTGAGCGCGTTCGGGTTTGGGGGCACAAATTTTCATGCGGTGATGGAGGAATATTCCGGCGCGATCCTTCCCGGTGCCGGCGGTGCGAAGGAGTGGCCGTGTGAGCTTTTCGCATGGCGCGCGTCCGACCGGCAGACGCTTTTAACGGAAGTTGGCGCGTTTCGAGACAAACTTCTCAATGGCGGCGGGACCTTTTGCGAGCTAGCCCAATCGCTGGCCTTCGCCCGAGAGCGGCGGCGCGGGAACGGCAGCATTGAGCCTCACAGCTACAACACGCGAGGAGCTCGCACAAACGCTGGACGCGGCGTGTTCGTACCTTCGCGAACTCAGGCGTTCCCAGAACCCCAATATTCACATTCGCATTCGTGAGTCGGAGGATCCTCCCAGCGGCAAGGTTGCGTTTCTTTTTCCCGGACAGGGTTCTCAGTATCCCGACGCGGCGCGGGAAATCGCGCTTTACGTGGGGCAACTGGCGTCGGCTCTCGGCAAGGCGGAGCGCTGTTTGTCTGGATGGTTTCCAAAGCGACTTGCGCAGTACGTTTATCCGTCCGCCGCCTTTTCGGAGGATGAACGAAAACGAGTACCTGGACGAAATCTCGCAAACCGCAATAGCCCAGCCGGCGATTGGCGCTTTGAGCTGTGGTTTTCTCGAGGCGATAACCGCGCTTGGTCTAACACCCGAGTTCGTGGCGGGTCACAGCTACGGCGAATACACCGCATTGTATGCAGCGGGGGTGATTTCCTTGGAAAGTTTCTTGAAGCTCTCGGCGATCCGGGGACGAGCCATGCAGAACGCCTGTGAGGAATCGCGGGGCGGCATGGCGGCAGTATTGGCCGGCCGTGACGAGGTCGCTAAAAAGATCGCGGGGAGCTCCGTTGTGGTAGCGAACCATAACAGCTCGCGCCAAACCGTCATCTCTGGCCCCAAAGATGCGCTTGTCAGGGTGCTGGAGGATCTTAAGCAGGATGGCTTAAATTCAAAACTACTGCCCGTCTCGGGAGCCTTCCATTCGCCGCTGATGCAGGAGGCTCAAAAGCCGCTCGTAGAAGCGCTCAGCGCGGAGGCGTTTCACGCTCCCCGAGGCACAGTTTTTTCCAATGTTACGGCGCGGGCTTACCCCGAAGATTCCGAGGCTATTCGCCAACAGCTCGGCGGCCACCTTCTCGCATCAGTGGAATTTGTGACCGAGATCAAGGCGATGTATGAGGCAGGTGCGCGCGTCTTCCTCGAGGTCGGACCACGGAACATTCTCACCTCTTTCGTGTCGGAAATTCTAAAAGATCGAAATGATTCAATCGCGCTGGCCCTTGATCCTCAACGCGGCGCCTTGCGCGGATTTCTCAATACTATAGGACGACTGTATGTCGAGGACGCCCGTGTGGATCTCAAGCCTCTCTTTACCGGAAGGTCGAACGAGACATTCACACCCGCACATCAGCCTGCTCGAGGCCAGAGCGGTCGGTGGCTCCTCAGTGGAAGTGGAATCCGCAGGCCCGACCAATCGGAGTGCCGGCCCGGTCGAAGTGCCTTGCTCACCAACGAGAGTTTTGTCGAGGAAGCAAGGCCCTCGCTCGTTTCAACTCACGGAAAATCACATCTTGAAACTTCTATGAATGCGAAAGATCCGACTCCCGAACCGCCGAAGCCGCAGAGCGGCATGAACCGGCCGTACGATATGGCCCTGCAGGCTTACGCAACTTATCAGGAAACCATGCGTCAATTTTTGAAAGTGCAGGAAGAGGTGATGAAGCAATTTCTCTCAGCAGGTTCAAATGGTGAATCCCCAATGCCTGCCCAGCATCTGCCCGCGACCACATCCTTCGACCTTCCCGCGCCGCCTCCGGCATCGGTTCCTCAATCAGTGCAGTATCGTGCGCCTTCGCCTGACAGTGGCGACGCGGTTGTGCCGGCGCCGCGCGCAGTTGCCGACCGCGTGGAGCAGTTCGAAATGATAGATCGTGCTGCCACGCCAAGACCCCTCGCGCAGGTCGGTGCTGCGCAAAGCCGGGAGGAGTTGACCAAAATTCTCGTCGATCTCGTCAGCGAACGCACGGGTTATCCCACGGACATGCTGGCTCTGGACCAGGACCTCGAGGCAGACTTGGGCATCGATTCTATCAAGCGCGTGGAAATCGTCGGCGCTTTGCAGAGCCAGTTGCCCCAGCATCTTCTCGATAAATTGGTCGAGGGAAATCAGGATCTAAGCACGGTAAAAACTCTGAACGGATGGGTCGACGCTTTGATGGCGCCCGCTCCTCAGTCGCTTAGCGGCTAGAGCATTTGGCAGCGAAAGGACCCAACGAATGAGTCTTGAGGCTTATTGCGCGCATCAGGGGACGATGCGGGCCTTTCTCGATTCGCAAGGCCAGGTGATGGCCAGACTTCTAGCCCTGGAAAATGCGTTAAAGGTGGGAGACCCAAAGCCGCCTTTTACTCCTTCCGAATCTACAGGGCCCGCGGCTTTCGCCCGGCAATCCCCTTCTCAAGAGATTCCGATAACGATAAGCCGATACACCTTCTCCTCGCGACCCACTCCCGCCACGCGTGACAAGTCCCGGCTTGATGGTGTGTATTTGGTTGTTTCGCGTTCTCCTGAACTCGCAGCGTCCCTTGAACGGCTTCTTGGCGAAAACGGCGCAGTTGCGACCACCCTTCCGGTCATTTCCTTGAACAGCCCAGACCCACTGAAAAAGGCGGTGGAAGCAATCCGCGCCCGCTTGGGGCCGATTGCCGGAATCGTTTTTGCCCAAACCATCGGAGCGACCGAAATGCCGGAGAATCTTGAAACGTGGCGGAAGGAAAACCAGAGCGACGTCAAAGCGTTGTTCCTTCTTCTGCAAGCCTGCGCGACTGATTTGCGGCGAGCCAAGGGGCAGGTTCTGGTGCTCAGTGCGATGGGAGGCTGCTTCGGACGCAGCGAGGCCGGCTGGCAGAGTCTTCCGACAAGTGGCGCTGCTCTCGGTCTGATCAAAACCGCCGCCATCGAATGGCCCGAAGTTACTTGCAAAGCCCTCGATTTTCAGGACCCGGCGCCAGAGTTTGTCGCGCGTGCTGTCCTCGACGAACTGCTGTCGCACAACAGAGCTTCAGAGATCGGCTATCCTGCGCAGACACGCCATGTCTTTGAAGGAACATTGAGGCCGCTGCGATCTTCGCCTGCGCTCGAAACATCGTGGCAAATCGAGGCGGACTGGGTCGTCTTCGTTACGGGTGGCGCGCGAGGAAT
Source organism: uncultured Verrucomicrobiae bacterium (assembly GCA_963744345.1). Taxonomy (GTDB): domain Bacteria; phylum Verrucomicrobiota; class Verrucomicrobiia; order Chthoniobacterales; family Terrimicrobiaceae; genus DASTFP01. The sequence continues at coordinate 30,715 of CAVUTD010000028.1, read as the reverse complement.
CACTGCGGAAGTCTTGGGGGAAATTCTTCTTCCGGGTATGACGGTGTATATCGTGGGGCGGGCGTCGGAACCGGGAACCGAACCCGCTTGGAGCCGAGGAGCTGAAACCGCCGGCGAGCTGCGAAAAAAAATCATCGAACAGGCGAGGACAAGTGGCACGGTCATCAGTCCTGCCTCTGTTGAGAAGCAGATTTCTGTTGTCCTACGCGATCGTGAGATCCGAAAGAATCTCAGTGGTTTTCGCGGGCAAGGAGCTCGAGTCGTTTATCACTCGGCAGACGTGCGCAATGAAGTCGCGATGGAGAAAATCATTCGCTCTGTCTATCGAGAGCACGGGCGCATTGACGCTGTCCTTCACGGTGCCGGGATCATTGAAGACAAGCTTCTGCTCGACAAGACGGCAGATTCCTTTGATAGGGTTTTTGATACCAAGGCCGATAGCACCTACTTGCTTAGCCGGTATCTGGAGCCCAGGTCGCTGAAGTTAGCTGGTTTTCTTTGCTTCTGTGGCGGGACGCTTCGGAAATCGCGGACAGTGCGATTACGCGGCTGCAAATGAGTTGGTCAACCGATTCGCGTGGTGGCTGCACCATCGCTGGGCAACTGTTCGGATTTGCGCCATCAATTGGGGACCGTGGGAAAGCGGTATGGCCTCGGCGGAAGTTAATCGACAATTCAGGGAACGAGGTGTGATTCCAATCCCCTCGACGGAGGGCCGGGCTTTTTTCAAAAGGGAAGTCCTTTTTGCCCCGCGCAATGAGGTCGAAATTGTCGCCGGATCTTTTCAGTCCGAAGAAACGAAAGCTCTATCTATGCGGTGGCCTTTGCTGCGCGAGAGGGCCGTGGAGCGTGATGGTGACAAAGCATCGTTGGACTGTGCTCTCTGCGTCAAAGATTATCCTTTCTTAGCCGACCACCGGATCGATGGCAAAGTGGTGGTTCCTTGGGCGGTGGCTGTGGAACTCATGGCTCAGACCGTGCAGACCACTTGGTCGCGGTGGCATATCCTGGAGATCCAAAACGCTCAACAACTGCGCGGGATGGTCATTGAAGAAGGAAATACTCTGAGTGTGCGAGTGACCGTGGCGCAGAAGGAGAGAGCTGAGCCACACTTAGTGAAAGCGACGATCTCCAGCAGCGATCGCGCAGGCCTACCCTATTATCGCGCCACTTTTCTCCTCGGTAGAGAACCCGCTGGTCCTCCACTCGGCCCTTCCCTCGCCGCGAGTACGCCGCGCACGCTAACCGCGAAGGTCTTTTACGGTCAGCATGTCTTCCATGGTCCTAGCTTTCGTCTTCTTCATCTGATTACTGGGTTGGATAGATCCGGAGTGGACGCCACCATCATTCCCGCTGGTCAAGGCTGGCGGTGGCTGGAACATTCATGGATTTTCCATCCTGGTTTGGCGGATACTGCGATGCAGATTGGAAGTTTCTGGACCCAGCCGATGCTCAACAGTTTTGCGCTGCCTGTTCGTGCCGCTCGTGTGGCGCGATACGGTGCCTATCAAATCGGCAGCGATCAGTTGCGCATCCTGATCCGCATCAAGTCTTCCACAGCACAGTCAATGGCCTTCAATTTCTTTGTTGTAGACAATACAGGACCGGCTTCTTCTTCAAGCAGAGAACGTGGAAGCTACTCACAGCAAGCCCCTTTTGCGTCTTGCAGCGCAGGGCCCGCCCGTATGAAAGAGGAGAGTTTATGCCTCCCCTAAGATCTGAGGAAGACATCGCGATCATTGGGATGGCCTGTTTGTTGCCGGGCGCCAAAGATTTCTCCACGTTTTGGTCGAACGTTCTAGCGAAACGCAATTTTATTCAGGATGCCCCCGAATCCTGGTGCAACGGCAGATACTTGCCGAATTCCAAAGATGTCGATTGCATTTATACAAAGCGGGTGGGGTTGCTTGGAGAGTTGGCAAGATTCGACCCCTTGGAGTTTGGCGTTGTTCCCAATGCCATCTCCGCCACCGAGCCTGATCACTTTATGGCTCTCAAGCTTGCCTCGCGAGCCATTCGCCATGCGGGATACGATGAGAAGCCATTCGACCGTTCGCGCACCGGCATCATTCTTGGCCGCGGCGCAACCCCGAATCGAGGTTCGGCCAACGGCTTGATGAACAGTTTGGCACTCAACCAGGTCGTCACCCTGCTGAGCCGCATCTTGCCTGAACTTAATTCCCAGATGCTTCAAAAAGTACGGGATTCCCTGCGGGCAAGCCTCGAACCTCTCGTTCCCGAGGCTGCGCCGGGACTGGTCTCCAGTGTTGCCGTCGGGCGAATCGCCAACCGCCTTAATCTGCAGGGGCCAAGTTATATGGTCGATGCGGCCTGCTCCTCAACGCTTATCGCTATCGACCTGGCGATGAAGGAGCTGCGGAGTGGGCAGAGCCACATGATGCTTGCGGGCGGGGTGCAAGCTTCGATGCCGCCCCAAGTGTATATGCTCTTCTGCCAGCTGAATGCTTTGTCACGGACGAATTCAATGCCTTTCGACAAGAAGGCGGATGGCACCATTCTTGCGGAAGGCGCTGGATTTCTGGTGCTCAAGCGGATGTCCGATGCGAAGAGCGACGGCGATACACTCTATGCGATCTTGAAAGCGGCGGGCATCGCAAGCGACGGACGAGCACAGGGCCTTCTTACGCCCCGCGTCGAAGGAGAAACCCTGGCCATCAGGCGCGCCTACGAGCAATCAGGAATCGATCCTTCTTCGGTCGGATTGGTGGAGGCCCACGGAACGGGAATACCACTCGGAGACCAGACGGAAATTGAGGCCTTACGAAGTGTGTTTGTTCAGGAAAGCAGTCCGGTGCCGCGGCAAGCGCTCGGCTCGGTCAAATCGATGATCGGGCACTGCATCCCCGCGGCGGGAGTCGCCAGTCTCATCAAGGCAGCCCTCGCTTTACATTATAAGATCCTTCCACCCACTCTCTGTGAGGAGATCGACGAGGCGCTGGATCTGCAAAATTCACCGTTCTACATCAATACCGAGACCCGGCCATGGATTCATGCCAGCCGAGAGGAACCTCGACGGGCCGGCGTCAACGCCTTCGGCTTCGGCGGAATCAACGCTCACATTCTTCTCGAAGAATATCGGTCCGAGCCACGGCGGGAAACGTCCGGTTATTCGTGGCCGACCGAGCTCGCCGTTCTTTCCGCCGAAACACCTGAGGCGCTCGCGCAGCGTGCCTTGGACATCCGTGCGCGACTGCTTTCACGTTCCGACGCCGCACTCCCCGGAGTGGCCAAGGCAATGGCCGCAGAGGAACGGTGCGCTTGCAGGCTGGCCATCGTAGCAGCAGGATTGGAAGACTTTCTGACCAAGCTGGAGACCGCCGCGGCAAAGATCCGGGAGGGCAAGCGCTCTCGTCTGCATACTCGTTCCGGCATTTACTTCGATCTGGGTGGTGATCGGCGACCTCCCGGTAAGACGGTCTTTCTGTTTCCTGGTCAAGGTTCGCAGTATCCAAGAATGCTAGCGGATCTTTGCCTGGCCGTTCCTCAAGTCCGACAGGAGTTTGACCTCTCCGACGCGGCATTCGCCGGCGTGTGGGATTTTCTACCGAGCCAATACGTCTTTCCACCGCCGACCTGCTTAAAGCCCGAGGTGGCCGCAGAGTTGTCGGAAAAATACCTCGGTATCGATGTGGCGATGGAGACGATCTTCACCGCCAACATCGCCATATTCCGGTTTCTGTCAGCCTGCAATCTCTCATGCGACATGATGCTGGGCCACAGCACCGGGGAGTACACCGCCTTGGCAGCCAGCGGCGCATTGAACTTGCCAGAGTCCGCCACAGACCAGATCGCTCTGAAACGGCGATTGAACCAGTTCTACCGTGACATGAAAACGGCCGAAAGCGTACCCCGCGGGTCGCTGCTGACCGTCGGAGCCGTTGAGCCAGAGACGCTTTCGGAGCAACTGACCTCCTTTGAGGGGCGGATCTACACGGCGATGGACAACTGTCCGCACCAGAAGATTCTTTTCGGACAACCTGAGGATATTTCCCTGCTGGCGGAACGCCTCAAGGTTCTGGGGGGCCTTTGCCAGCTCATGCCTTTCAATTACGCCTATCATACTCCGCTGCTCGGTCCAAGGCGGGACGAATTGCATGACTTCTATAGGCAATTGCCTTTGGGAGCGCCAAAACACAAGCTCATCAGTTGCGCGAGCCTTGGCGCCTTCCCTGCCGATCCTGACGGGGTAAGGCAGTTGTCGGTCAGCCAATGGGGCACGACGATCCGCTTCCGCGAGACAATCGAACGCCTTTACGATGAGGAAGGCGTTCGCTTCTTTATCGAAGTAGGTCCGAGCGCGCACCTTACCGGCTTTGTCGAGGACACGCTGCGCCGAAGGGAATTTCTTGCTGTCGCCAGCAATGAAAAAACACGTCCCGCGCTCGAGCAGATCCAACGACTTCTGGCCCAGCTCTGGTGCCGTGGGTTTACGGTGGATTTTTCTCCGCTCTACCGGTCTCGCGCGGTAGAGGCTTTCCAATGGGAGATCAGCGGCGGGATGCGAAGCCCCTCGAGCAAGTTCAATAAACCGCTGGATGTTTCAATGCCAGTCCTGACCATGGACGAGAAGACGGTTCATGAAATACGCTGTAAGGCAGGACTGGAAAGAACAAATGGGCAAGCGGCCCTGGATGTTCCGGCTCAAGCTGCAAACTCAGCGCCAGCCTCTCAGCAAGGTTTGAGCGAGGTTGTCATGGCAGCGCATGAGCAACTGATGCGGGACTTTCTGACGAGCCAGCAGCGTGGCATGGAAGCGTTCCTGGATAGGATCAGCCCGCGACAATAGGATTCCGCATGCTTAGCGACACAAAGGCCATCCACTCAGTCGTCGCGTCTATTATCGAGGAAATGATTGGCGAGCTTGAGCTCGACTACGATCAACCGATCGCATCGCACACCCGCTTGATTGCCGACCTTGGTTTTGCGTCGGTGGACTTCGTCCATCTCATCGTCCAAGTGGAGACTCGCTTTAAGCGCAAAATGGGTTTTCACGATCTTATCATGCCCAACGGAAGCTACGTTGATGATCTCAGCGTCGGCCAGTTTGTCGCTTTCATCCAGTCATCCGGCGCCAACGGGAACAATGCTTCCGCGACTCGCGCCAAGGTTTTGGATGACCATTCACCCCCGATAGCGGCCACGCCGAAGCTTCGTCGGGAAGATCTCGAAGAATTCTGCGCTCTCATGCCTTCAGCGGAAAAATGGGGAGGACGGGTGAGCGCTCCAACGAGGCGCAATCCTCGGATGGCTTTTGTGCTTTCCGCTCCGCGCTCGGGCTCCACTTTATTCAGGGTGATTCTGGCGGGGAATCAGCGGCTTTTCGCACCACCGGAACTACATCTTCTCTACTACGCCAACATGGAGCAAAGGCACCGGGCGCTCGCTAACGAACGGAACGAACACCTTCTCACAGGGGCGATCCACGCCATCATGCATTTGCGTTCCTGGAGAGTGGAAGAAGCCACGGCTTTCCTGAGGTCCTGCGAAAGCCGGCAAATGACAACTCACGAATTCTACGAGATTCTTCAGAGGCTCCCTGGTGAACGGCTCATGGTGGATAAGACCCCGACCTACGCCATGCATATTGATACTCTCCGGCGGGCTGAACAACAATTTGAGGCTCCCCTTTTTTGTGCACCTGGTGCGGCATCCCTGCGCCATGATCCGCTCCTTCGAGGATTGCAAGCTGGATCAACTGACTCCATTCATGCGCGAGAGCCGCTTTACTCGCCGTCAACTGGCCGAGCTGACCTGGATCGTTACCAATGAGAATATCGTAAATTTTTTGGACACTGTACCTCGGGAGCGATGGATCCGGATTCGTTTCGAGGATCTTGTGAGGGAGCCAGAGGTCTTGTTGCGGCGCATTTGCGACTTTCTGGGAGCGCCTTTTGTCCCCCAGATGCTTGAGCCCTACAACGATTCCGACCTCCGCATGACTGGCGGTCTGCGTTCCGTTTCAGAATTCAGTGGGGACTTGAAATTTCACCTCCACAGCCGCATCGACCCGGAAGTGGCCAACCGCTGGCGTAAATACGATTCCGAAAGTTCGCTAAGCGAAATGAGTTCCAGTCTGGCGTCGAAGTTAGGCTATTGATTCTTGAAATACGAGTTGGGCGAAATCGCCAAGAGGCGTTTCCGAAGAGTTGCAAACTTTTGCCGATGGGGAAAGATAGGATTCGCTCGTATGCCGCGCGCCGTTCTGAGCCAGATCACCGCCAGCTACGCCATGCTGGGATCGAAGGATGCTTTGGCCGTGCCGCTCGTGCTGGTGCACGGCCTTGCGGCCAGCTCCGCCTTTTGGTTTCCTGCCCTTGATCGCTTGGCCGGGGATCGTGCCCGTGTTGCTTTTCGATCTGCGCGGGCACGGCCGCAGTTCCGTGCCGGACAACGGGTTCACGTCGTTCAGGATGGGCGAGGATCTCATCGAACTTCTCGATTTTCTGTCTCTCGAACGCGTCGTGCTGGCTGGGCACAGCTTTGGCGGAATCGTTGCCACGCATGTCGCCCACCGTTGCCCGAGCCGTGTTGACGGCCTCGTTCTGGCCGACACCAGGCTGCGGGTATTTCAACCGGATCTGACGCTCGCCGCCTGGTCGCAATGGCGCGATCGCGGAGCGCGCCTGCGGGAATTGGGCTTTTCTTTTGACGAAAACGAGCCGGAAGCAGGAATTCGCCTCCTCATCGAAATGGCCCGCGCTGAAATCAATTGCAAGAACGAGGAAGGTTTGCCGAGATGGATCCATGAATTTTTCGGCCAGCGCCAAAGTCGGTTCACCGCAGCACGCTGGCTCGAACTGGTCGAGCAAACCACGCTACTGGAAGACATCAAACGCGAGGAATGGTTGAGCGTCGAGGTTCTCAAGAAACTCGATGTGCCACTTCTCGGGGTTTATGGAGAAAACTCCCCCGTTGCGCCAAGTGGACGACTCCTTAAAGAAGCTTCTCCACGGACCAAGTTGCGCATCGTCGCAGGTGCGGGACACTTCTTTCCCGCGACCCGGCCGGTCGAATTTGTCGAGGCGGTGCTTCGATTTCCTGTTCGAACTACAGCCGATCGACCGCGCAGTCGGAGTTTCCCGATGAGAACGGCCACACTTGATCCGCTCGGCTGCTTTGTTCTTTTCTCCCGAGCCACGAGCCCGGACTTTCGAGAGAAGGACTTTCGAAAAATCTGCGCCAACGGTCTTGGCGACGGTTACAATGCTTACGCCTATTCGATGGCTTGGTTTCAGGATCACGTCTATGTTGGCACCTCGCGGGCAAACCTGCATTTGCTCAAACTCGCAATGCCATTCGTTCACATGGACGTGTGGCCCGTGGAAGTCCGTGAAGCCAACTACACGCCGGCCTTCGAGCGCTCGCGCTGCGCGTGGTGAAATTTGGCGTTACCATCCGCCGACGGATATCTGGACACGGGTTCACCAGTCGCCGCTCATCGTCGATAAGGAAGGCGTCGAATTCAGCCGCGACCTTGGCTTTCGGGCAATGGTGGTTTTTCAGGGCAAATCCGACTCCGCACCGTCTCTCTACGCTGCGACATGGTCTCGTTCCCGCTCCGACGGCCCGGAATTGCTGCGCTGCGCTAACGGCGTTGATTTTGAGGTGATGCCTAAACCACGCTTTCAGACCCAGGGCCGCGACATCACCTTCAACGCCATTCGCGCTCTCGTAGCTTTCAAGGGGCGCCTCTTCACCGCGCCCACAGGAGCAACCGGCGGCAACGTCAACGCCTCGGGTGTCTCACTCGTTTATTTCACTGACGATCCGGGCAAGCGCGCGCTGGATCTCCTGTAACGAGCCTGGCTTCGGCACCTTCCCGGAGGTTGTCACAGTGTATGATCTTGCCGTTCTGGGCGACCACCTCTACGCCGGCACGGGTGGCGCAAACGGATTTCAAATATGGCGCACCAACGCCGAGGGCGACGCGCCTTATCACTGGGAAAGGGTGCTCAACGGATGGCGCCGGACGCGGTGCGCTCAATCAAGGCGCCGTTGCCATGCATGCCTTCAACGGCGCTCTGTATATCGGCACGGGCATTCAAAATGGCGGCTATGACTGGCGGAACAAGATCGGACCTGCCGCCGCGGAAATCATCCGCTTAAATGCTAACGGGTCTTGGGATATCGTCGTTGGCAACCCGCGCGACGGCAAACGGCCTCTAAGCGAGATGTTTGCCGGATTCAACAATTTTTTCGCCGGCTACATCTGGCGCTTTGGGGTTCACGACGGTTGGCTTTATGCAGGAACCATGGATTGGGGTACAGATCTTGAAATTTACCAATCTCAAAAAGAAGCCGCTGAGAATCTCTCGACTCCTTGCCGAGGCGGGAGTTGATGATTTACTGGCCTGCCAAGGGGGATTCGATCTTTGGCGCACATGCGACGGTGAAAACTGGCTTCCCGTCACCCGCCGTGGGTTCGGTAACTTCTACAACTTTGGCTGCCGCAACATTCTTTCTACTCCACATGGCCTTTTCGTCGGCACAGCCAATCCCTTCGGCCCGAAGGTCGCCTGCCGCATAGGCAAAGAATGGAACTGGGCCTATGAGGACAACCCACAAGGAGGTTTGGAAATCTGGCGGGCGGATCGCTGCGAGCCTACGAGTGCAATCGCTTGCCGAGGCTGCCGGAACGTCTTTTGGATAGTAAGATCATGAGCGTTCACCGCGTTCTTTTTTGCATCATGCTCGCAGTTCTGGGCAGCCACCTAGTGCACGGGCAATTTATTCCGCACGTCACCTCACTCGATCTAGGCGGGAAGCAGGTGCCCGATCCGGAGTTCGATCATGTAGGCTACCAAGTGACCTGGCAGGACGAAGACGATAACCTTTGGGTTGCGCCGGTGGATCCGCTCAACGGCGATCTCAAAATGGATGCTGCCGAGATGATCGATACGGGGCTGGCGCCAAATGCCCCAATCAGAAGCGGACTCGCGACAGGGAACGGTCCCGAATGGGTCTATACCGAGAGGGGCTCGATGATTCTTTACACGGTGCAAGAGGGCTCAGCAGGAAAACACAACTGGCGGATCGCCTTGGCTCGGAAAGTTTCCCGAAGAACGGGGATGCTTTGGACGGCCCAACTTTTGAATGGATCGGAGGGACTCGTTGGAGGCCCTCCTGATGGCACCAAAGTTCCGGGCGATACCGATCCGCTGTTCCTCTACTTCAATACCCCGTCTGGCGAGCGAACACTGGCGTGGGGACACTTGAGAGATCCATCCGACGGAGGCTTATTACCTTTTCGATATAGTTCCTATGGGCGCTGGGCATCCGGGGAGCATGTTTTAGTCTCCACAGTCAAAGTCGCTTCGGTCGATCAAGTGGTCCTCTTCGATCCGGCAACTCCGGAGACGTATACACAACTAACGTCCGACAGGGAGTTTGCAAAGATCCAGCCCGAAATGTGGCGAGCGCCGGAATTCGGTAACGAGTTTGTCTTCTGCGCGTCAGAAAGCCCGGCCAGAAGAGGAGAACCGACGCAAGTCGGAGTCTACCGGATGATCAACGGCAACTGGACAAAGTTTAAGACGATCATTCCGCCTTCCGCTGCGAATCTTCCGACCGTTCACTCCCCGGAGCATTTTGTTTATAAGGGGCGCTCCTATATCGTGATGGCGATGAAGGGGAGAAGCAAAAGCGCTGGAACCGAAATCTGGCTCGCAGGCATTGGCGAAGACAACTTCTATCGAAAGGTGGCCGGCCCTGAACACGGTATCGGATCGACCGATCCGGAATACCTCGTGACAGGCTCTGGAGTTTTTATTTATCTGGCGCAAGGTGGTGGAAAACAGGTTTTCCGTGCCGACACTGGTCTTTAGCTAGGGAAGCGGCCGCCCCTATGCTATGTTTTTGTTTAGAGTTGTTGCAGAAGCCACTGATTTAGGGGCCTCTCGATAGCGGGCGGCGGCCCAACTGGCGCAGCGACCATCTGAAAGTTCCTTTCGGTAGTTGGTCTGAGCTGTTGAACCGTCATTTTTCCTTACGCCGCCTTCCAGCTTGGGAATCGGTCTGTCTGTTACTGCTCGTATCGCGCGTGGGCTCGTCCAACTCAAGGGTCGCTTCCGAATGGCGCAACCAGATGCTGAAAGTCCGGGCCCGAAAGGCGTTCTCCAGCTCGAGCAACAGCATCGTCCCCGCCGGAATCTGGAAGGCCGAAGCCTGGCGCACTTTTTCAGGTCCGACCAATTCTGGGGGCGATGTGTCGGACCAGGACTCCCCATCGCGCGAACGCCAGAGGCGAAATCCAGCCACATCCTCGTAAGTCCCCAGAAGTAACTGGTCCCCTGCGGCTGAGAGAAAGCGAAATTGCCCTGGTTGAAACTCATTCATTCCCGGGCCCACACACGAGAGAGGAATTTTCAAGCCGACGCTGGTGACACGCGGCGCCCCAATGCTCACATCCCAACTCGCGTCCGGGTAGATGCGAAGAATTTCAAATGCTCCTTGGAATTGCCGACTGTGAGGTGACTCGTTATGCCCACAGGCCACGTAGAGGGCATCCTTCCACGGCACACAAGAGAACACCTGTGCGTTCATCGAATAACGTTGGCCACCCCGGGCGAGTAGCCGGGTCCACCCCGGCGCCTCCTTGCCGCTTGTTGCCATCGACCAAAGTTCGAAGCCTTGCTTAGAATCGTCGATTGCGAGCACCAGCCGTTCATTGAAGAGAGAAATGAGAGAAGGTTGCGATGACGCGGCGGTCTCTGACTGCACCGGGAGCGGAATTTCCGTCCATTGCAGGGAAGGGATTCCTCGCTTGCGCGATCGAAGCGCATTTCGTCCCTCTTCGCCGAAGAGGGCATAATCGCTGGTGGCGCCAGCGACGATTTTACGAACTGCTGGAGCCACTTTGAAATCTGGGGAGTCCGCTGGCACGTCGCGGAATTTTCCCCCCTCGTCGTCGCTGCAAATCCGACTCTCGACCAGCGGCGAGACAAACCGTCCAAACAGGCTCTGGTTTTTTCCGCTCGTATAACGCGTCAACAATACCGAGGTCAGAGGCGCGGCCTGTTCGTTCTTTCGCCTGCGGCGAGACGAGAAGGTCTTTTGATAGACCGTTTCCCAGTTCCCGGAATTCGGGCAGTAGCGCAGAATAGACTGGGAGCCGCGCAGCTTTTGCTCATTGAAACCTAGCCAGGCAAGATAGAACCTGCCTTTCAGTGTGGCTGCCATCCAGGCGGCATGATCATGCGCGGAGGCAGGAACTGGCGGCATGCAGTTTACGAGACCGGACGGAGTGTCGAGAGTTGCACGAGCCGGAATGGAGCGGGCCGAGACGGCGGTCATAGATAGCCAAGAAGATGTGCCAGTTCGGTGATTTCTCCGGCGATCTTTTCGTGCGGAGCGATTTTCAACCCACTGCGGCTTGCCGCCTGGCTCAGTGCTCCATGCACTGGGAACCATTCCGGGTTTTCGGATTCGAGGAAGGCATCTAACGAAGGCATCTTCACCCTTCCGCTTCGCAACTCGGGACTCCGCATGAATTTCGGATCGTTGCCTCCTCTAGCCGCGTCAGGTCCGACGCAGGCGTAGGGAGAGTGTTCAGGATGTTTCATGGCCTCGATGGCATTGCTATCGGTCCGCACACCAAGCCATTCGGCGATCTGAGGTAGATAGACATCTGGTTCGGAAAGGATATCCTCACCCCTGACACGAAGCGCCTGCCCCAGCGGCAGAGTGGCTGTAAATTGCAGGATGTTCATGTGCATATAGTGCCAACCGATGAGCCGGTCCAAACGTTCACTCCGGCCGCCCTCCTTGCGGCGATTGGCTTTGTTTTCGGCAAACTCTTTCCAGGAGGAGCGGGTAGAAACCGGATGCCGAGTCAAATGAAGGTAATAAGCCTCCGGGTAGTAGGAGTAGACCCTGTCAAGGAACATCGTCTTTTTCGACGTCACGGGACTTTTTTCCAGTCCCACTTTTGGTGATACCGCATCGAGCAGGTAGTCCATCAGTTCTTTCGTCGACCAGTTGCGTCGCTCATTCAACCAGCCGACGGCGCGGAACACGGTTCCATTCGTCTGCACACCGTCGTGGATCTGCGCCAAAGTTCGCAATAAACCGGGAGGACCTCCGGCGTGAAGCTTGTTTCTGCTCCTCTCTAAGTCGATGACATTCTGGACGGTGTCAGCGACGAAGAGGTGAAGCTCGGGAAATCCATAAACCTCGGGATGTTCTCCGATCATCGTCGAAACCACCGAGGAAAAGGATCTCGGAGGGGAGAGCATGATGAGAAGCTTCGGCATCTTTGATTAATCGGCGCTTGTCACGAGTCTCTGGCTTCCAATGCACGTTTGCCCTTGATTTGTGCTTCAACGGCATCGAGTTCCCTTTCCATCATGCTCACGATCGCCTTCACTAGTTTGAGCCGATATCGCATTTCAGCCCGAATTTGTTTGAGTTCGTCAACAGGCGTGGCGCTCAGGCCGTGGTCAGCTGGAATGCTGGTGAGCCAGGACTGCAACCCTCTACGAAAATGCTCGGAACCGATTTCCGCAAGCAACTCGCGGCGCTTCGCCTTCGGATCGCCCGATAGGACATCCGGGGAGGCTGGTTCTTGGAGGACGGCGTACTTTTCCGCACGGATTGCGCGAAGCTCCTCCGAGAGACTGCGCAGATGCGAAGGCATGGGGGTGCGCGATGCCAGGTCGAGATCTTCGTCCGAAAGCTCCAAAAAAGGCCAGGCAATGGCTTCGGCAAGTCCAAATCGCTTTTTCTTCTCCTGCTCCTCCCCCGCACGCGCACGCCCCCAGCGCTCCTGCAAGCGGGCAAGAGACTTCTTTCGTGCCGGGGCATAGTGATCGGAGATAACGCTCATTGATGACTGAAAAGAAAGCTCCACACCGCATGAAACACCGGAGTGCTGTCGGCGAGGCGTGGAATAAAACGATCTGCAGCAACGCTGCCGTGATGGCGATCGCCCGGCGCGTCCCGATCGGTTACGAGCCGATGCGAAGCTCCAAACGGCGGCGGGTTTGTGTCAACGTCCCTCACGGGACCGAAAGCCGCAAGACCAAGCGCTTCCCAAGCAGCCAGGATTCTTCCGATAGCGGGATCCCTTAGATGAGAGAACCCGAAGTATCTCTCGGGTGGAGTTGCTCCGCTTCGGCTCAACCATGGTGCGGGCTCTTCACCACTACCGATGCAATCTGCTGGGGCGGATAACATGACCACTCGCTCGAGCGGGAGTTCCTTGCCCATCATGGCGGCATGCCCCCCGCCTTGCGAATGGCCGGCTGCTGCAATGCGATCCCATTGTGGTTCATCCCCATTGAGAAAAGCGGACCAGTCTTGCTCAGGGTGGCGACGAGCAAGCCAGATCAGTAATTTTTGTAAGCGATTGAAGATGCAGTCCTGCGGCGGGAAATCGAAAAACGGGGAGCGCGGACGCCCATCCAGAATTTGAAGCCGCAAGGCTTCGTGAGCATGAAGCCCGGCGCGCCGCGAAAGACCGCCGATTGTCCAATCGTTGGGGTATCGAAGATTGATCGCCCAGTGGCCGAGGGAAGCAATGTGCTCAATGATGGATACCTGACGCTGAGGCTTTCCGTAAGATCCACTCAGAAAAACCCACAGATGTGGATCAGTCGCTGATTGACAGGGCGCGGCGACGATGTGGGGATCAAGCCATCTCGTCAATTGCGGTTCCGTCGATTGGGGCAGTACATCGAAGAGATCGAATCGTTGATCTCCCAACCGACGGCGGGAGCGAAGCGCGCGGATTTCCAATTGCGAGGCGCGCTCAATCGGGGCGCCAAGGCGGCGGAGAGGTCTCATTGGGATCAAATTGACAGAAGAAGGTGTAAAGATAATCTCAATTGAAGTGGATAGAGCGCGCTTAACGATATTTTGCAAATCCAATAACTCAAGCTCACGCACTGCTTTCTGGACCTCTCCTTAGTCGCGTGATGGCAGAACCTTTTCCTGCACCCCTGATCATTCTGGCGTCGCCGCGCTCTTATACCTCGCTGGTTTGTGCCATGCTTGGCCAGCACCCTCAAACCTTCGGTTTGCCTGAAGTTAATCTGTTCGTCGCCGAAACGCTCGACCAACTCTGCGATAGAGCCACGCAGCAAAGGCAGTTCTTAATTCATGGCCTTCTCCGCACTGTGGCGCATCTTTACGCTGGGGAGCAGACTGTTGAGTCAATCGCGATGGCTTGGCGCTGGATCAACAGGCGCCGGGGAATGAAAACCGGTGCGATTTATCGGGAGCTATGCCAAAAGGTGGCGCCCCGCCGGCTTGTTGACAAGAGTCCCACGTACTCGCAAAGTGCCGAGATTCTCGAACGCATCGAAAAAGAATTCGCCGACGCGCGATACCTCTTTCTTACCCGTAATCCCATCGACCAAGGGAATTCCATGATCCAGGCGCCCGAAGGATTCATGGAACTGCTGGTAAGGCGCTCGCTGGATTTTGATGGGGATCCGCCACGCGTTGAGCCGCAGTTCCAGTGGGTCAAGACACAAACTGGCATTCTCAACTTTCTTAATCGGCTGCCCGATAACCGCCACTTCGTCCTGCGAGGTGAAAGCCTATTGCAGGAACCGGAACGGAAACTTTGCGAGATCTGCCACTGGCTCGGCTTGAAGTGGTCGGAGAACGCCTGCTCCCGCATGCTCCATCCGGAAGACTCTCCCTTCGCGAGTATGGGCCCATTGAACGCGCCTTGGGGGAACAATCCGGGATTCCAGCGCTCGCCGAAGTTCAGGCGGCTGATTGAGGCGCCGGGATCTCTGGCGCGTCCGCTTCCCTGGCGCCAAGGCAAGTACCACCTCTTTCCGGAAGTTGTTCAGCTCGCTGAGTCGCTGGGCTATTCATGAGTGGCTTCGTCGTTCTAAAATCCAGCAAAAAAATAGAGGGAGCTTCGCAAAAGCTCGCGCGATTCAGACTCTCGAAGAGGTTTTTTAGGGCGCGATGCTGACGTTCGTCGCCTAACTTAGCGTTCATCTGCCTGAGAATGCATGTGAGCAGTGCGCATCGCCTTGGCAAAGCCTCTAGCCGCTTTTTCTTGGCGAGAGGGAACGCCGCTTCGCCGTCGAACTAGCCTCTCCAGGAACAGACGACATTTAGGATTAAGCTGGAATGAGTTGCATGTCGAGTGAGTTTGCCTCGCGTTTAAGCCATTTTAGCCGCTGGAGGCGGAATCTGATCTCGTATTCGGCGATGCCCTTTTCGACATAGTCTCGCCCGTAGCGCAGCATTCGATAGACTAGACGGGCGAGATGGTGGGCCATGGCAACAACGGCTTTGGGGGCGCCCAAACGGCCTTTGAGGCGGCGATACTTTGCCCCGAGCGCTGTCTTACTGTGGGTCAAACTCTGCGAGCAAAGCCGTAGCGCATCGGCGCCTCGATTGTAAACTTTGCGCGTGGAGCGACGCAGCACTTTGCCGCCACTAATTGCGTTGTTCGGGCAGAGTCCGAGAAAAGAAGCGAACTGCTTCTCGGTATTCCAGCGGGTCATGTCCAAGCCGACTTCGGAAATAATGATCTGGGCAGCTTGCTCTTTAATGCCGGGTATTTTTGTTAGGTCCACGCCACAAACCCGGTGCAACTCGCTCTTCAAGCTCGCGGGTGGCGCCTCGAGGGCGGCGCGATCTTCAAATTGCGCGAGGTGTTGCGCAATGCGTGCCTCGCACTCAATGATTTTGCTTTGAGCGAAGCGGTAGGATTCCAGCGCCACTCGCAAGGCGAAGAGCAACTCCTCGCGCCAGTTGCCGTGCAGGCTTTTGGCTACGGTTTGTCGCGAGGCTTTGATGCGAGTGCTGCACAATGTCGCAAGCACCGCGGGATCACGTTCTCCAGCCAAGATCGCCTCCAAAATGCGCATCCCGCTTTCACCGACGATGTCGCTGATCACGTTGCTTAACTGCACGTTCATTTCGAAAAGTGCTTTCTGCATGTGATGGACGCTCTGAGTGGAATGGACCACCAGGTTATCACGCAGCCGCATCAAGCTGCGAAGCGTGCGAATCTGGCAATCGGGACGAAATGATCCACTAAGCAAACCGAAGCTGTGGAGCTTCTGAATCCACTGGCAATCGAGCACGTCGGTCTTGGTGCGACCGGGCACGTTCTTGACGTGCCGGGCATTGACCACCCGCACAGCGAAGCCGCGCTCCTCAAGGATCTCATAAAGGGTGATCCAGTAGATGCCCGTCGATTCCAAAGCCACCGTCTCAACTCCGCTTTGCTTGAGCCAGTCTGCCAACTCATAAAGATCAGGAGTAAAAGCTTTGAAGCTTCGCACTGGCTGCGGATCACGATCAGCGGGCACCGCCACCACATGCTCTTTGGCTCCCACATCGATTCCTGCCGCGTTGCGATGGATCATGGGTAAACTCTGCAGACAGACACTCTTCTTGGCTTGATTCTTATTTTTTGTCATAGCTCAGGATGTTGATAGTGGAGCGAGGCTCGGCCCGGCCGCGGAATGGGTTTAATAATCTCTCCAACGGGGTCGAGCTTCCCTCCTTCTTCACCAGAGAAAAGCCGCCACCAAACAAGCTACCGCCTATAGACCGGAGCCATGCTAGCTATCGGGCACAAAAGCACCAAACCAGCGTCGGCCTTAGCTTGCCAAAACCTCACTTGGCCACGCAGTGTGCGCGCTCGCGCATGTGAAACCAAGTTCCTTGCACAAGTCACGAATCCGCAGGAATTTGTGAACGCTAGCTAGATCGAAGGAGGAAAAGCTTTGAGATCTTTTCCGTGCAAAAATTCAAGAATTAACCTGCTCGGTCCGTCATCGGGCTGGCCGATATCGTGGCTAAGCGCTCGATGGTTTTTTCCCTTAGCCAAAACAGCGACAGCTGGTATCTCAGCTCCTTGAAGAGCCGCGACGAACTCTTTCGAGATCGTCTCCGAAGATTTTCTGTCACTGTAGAACACCAAGAAGGGGGGCAAGATTTCTCCTCGTTGCACGTAGCGAATGGGCGAGGCCTGGATCCATGTTTGCCTGTCCTTTCCGAAGGCATCTTTGTAGAGAGAACGAGGTAAGGGGCTGTTGGCGAAATCGTCGAGGTTACGCGGAATATCATATCCCGCCGAATCCAGCAGAATCACCCCGCTGATCATCGCCGGGGACTTTCCAAGTTTATTAAGATAGGCCTCATCGGCAGTCACCAATGCGGCAAGGTGAGCGCCCGCTGAGTGCCCCATGAGGAAAATCCGTTTTGGATCGCCTCCATGGCTGGCGATATGATCGACGATCCATGCCAATGCCTGGGCCACATCTTCAACGTGCGCGGGATGTCGCACCGCGGGCGAAAGCCGGTAATTCACAGAAACGCACACAAAATCATGCGCCGTAAAAAACGATGCCTTTTGTTCCGAGGTACGTTTCCCTTGTCCCCGGACCTCCAGCCGCCGCCATGGATCATCACGACAACTGGCTTGCCGTTTTGTTGGGCCTTTTTCGAATCGGATTTCGGCCTATAAATATCCAGGCTGAGGAGATTTGGATCCACTCCGGATATTCGCGCATAGGGAATATTCAGGTCCTCCGTCATGGCCGATCCATTTTTCTGCGATGCCGTCGCCGGCTCAGAGCTTGCTTTTGCTGACTGCGAACGGCGAGACCGGGCCTCAAAAAAGGCGGCCGCTTCGCTTGGGTTAACAACGCCGTCGCCGTCGACATCTAAGCGTTGGAATAATCGCGGACGACCAATCTCCTCCATCGTCAAGAGACCGTCGTTGTCTGCGTCCAGCAGTTCGAAGCGTTCTTGCATCCGGTCCCTGTTACCCTTCCTAGGAGGGGCGTCTTGGCCTAAGCACGAGACCGTTAAAACGAAAAGAAACGCTAACGGAAGAAGGATGAGGCGCCTCATTGTAATGGAAACGGTCCTTGCACGGAATACTGCAGCCGTCAAGCCGCGTCGTGAAGCTCGTCTCCCAAAATTCGCCGCAAAGCCGGAGCGGGCGTTTGGAAATACGCCCGTAAGTAGGAGGATCTTAGACGCTCGATAGGGTGGTCTACAGATATCGCTGGCGTTGTCTGCTTGTGTTCTTCTTGCACATCTCCCTTCACCCTGAAGAAGAGCCCTCGTTAAGAGGCAGCCGAATGGTTTTTACCGCCGCAATGAGCGTGTCGATCTCGCTGCCTGTCATTCCAGTGAAAAATGGCAGGCGCGCTATGCGGTCACTTATTGACTCAGTAACTGGGCACTGTGCCGGCCTTCCTCCAAACCTGATACCCATCTTGGACAGGTGAAGAGGCAAATAATGAAAGACACACATGATTCCCCTTTGCTGCATCGCCTGAATAAACGCATTTCTCTGTTTTCCGTCCGGCAAGAGGAGATAGTACATGTGGTAGGGGTTCTCGCATTCTTCGGGAACGTGGGGTTGCTGAATGCGATTTTCCTCTGCCCATTCCCGCAAATCATTATGATAGCGATGCCAGATCGCTCTTCGCTTTTCTTGAATCGTCTCACGAGCTTCCAGTTGCGCATAGAGGAAGGCCGCCAGCAGGTCCGAAGGAAGGAAGCTCGATCCCACATCGATCCAGGAATATTTGTCAACCAGTCCTTGGAAAAACCGCTTTCGATTCGTGCCTTTTTCCCAAAGGACTTCGGCGCGTTCGACAAACCCAGGTTCGTTGATAACGAGTGCGCCACCCTCGCCACAGAAAAAGTTTTTCGTCTCGTGAAAACTCTGTGTCGCCAACGGACCGAAGCTTCCGAGATAGCGACCCCTTCGTCTTCCGAACAAACCGTGCGCATTGTCTTCGATGACCGAAATGCCGGCGTTATCTGCAATGCGCAGGATCTGCTCCATCTCGGCGCCAATACCGGCATAATGAACCACCACAATTCCCTTGGTTCGCGGCGTAATCAGTGCCTCGATTTTGGTTTCATCGAGATTGAGAGTATCAGGCCTGATATCGCAGAAGACTGGAACAGCTCCCCTGAGCACATACGCATTCACCGTGGAGACGAAGGCAAAAGAGGGCACAATAATCTCGTCTCCGTCGCGCAGATTTAACAGAAGAGCTGTCATCTCGAGCGCTGCTGTACAAGAGGTGGTCAACAGGACCCGCGCGGCGCCGAGTTCACTTTCCAAAAGCGCCTGACATTTCTTCGTAAATGCTCCGTCGCCAGAAATGTGCATCGCCTCTAAAGCTTCGGAGATATAGCGCCACTCGTTGCCCGCCAAACCGGGACGGTTGAAGGGGATCGTCGTGCCAGCCATCTCTATCGCGATAACAGGAAAAGTCCGATCATGATGAAGCCCGTGCCGATGCCCTTTAAAACGGTGAACTGCTCGCCAAGGAGCGGGACAGAAACGAGGGCGACGAGCGGAAACGCAAGGCTCATGAAAGGATAAGCCACGTTTAGCTCCATACGGGTCAGAGCCGCCATCCAGGTCAGCGAGGCAAGGAATGCAGAGGCAAAGCTCGAAATGACGAGCGGGAAGGTGAGTTGCCTAAGGAGAAACAAGCAGGCACCGAGAGAATCTGAGGGCATTGGTCCGGTTCGATCGAGATGCCATTTGAGGACCAACTGGCCATAGGCCGTCAGGACGATGGTCAGACAAACATAAATGGCGCTCACAAGGCGACCTCTTCATCCCGCCTTACGAGAATCGTAAACTCATACAAACCGTAATCGTGGAGAACGGAAACGTTCTTTGAGAGATTCCGCTTGCAGAAGTCGAAGAGTCGCGCCGGGTCCGGATAATAGAGATCAGGGCGCATTCGCTCCGCATCGGAATAACTGGTAAGCGAGTTAAACGCGAAGCCTCTTTGGCTATAGCCCCATAACCGTTCCACCAACGAGAAGACATAAGATTCCCACTCCATGACGTCCGAATCCAATTTGAGGCTGAGAAGACCACTGGCTATAACAAAGTCTGCCGGGGCTACTTCCGAATCACGGTCGGTGAATTCAACATTTTTCAGAGAGCCAAAATGAATCCGTGCCTGCTCAATCATCGCAGGAGTGAAGTCAAAGCCCTGATAGCGCGAGAAGGGCTGCCCTCTTTGCACGAGCCAGCGCGCCAGCGCTCCGTAGCCGCACCCATAGTCAAGGACCGTAGGAGCTGTGTCCTGGTGGATGCCGTGGGGATTCTCCATTATGCGGACAAGCTGTCGAAAACATATCTCCTGCCGTCTTTCAGAATTCCAGTCGACGCCGCGAGCGGTGGGACCATGCTCTTTGAGCTTGTCCTCGAAATAATCTTTTAACTTCGAAGGCGGCTTCTTCATGGCCATTTTGACTCGTCAGTTCGCTTCATCGGCTGAATTGGACAGCTCGAGTGGCCGTGCTTGTTTTCAGGGTTCGCATCTCTCTCATGAATCTTTCTCACGATCGTATAAGGCCTGTGCTTAACTTCAGTGAAGATCACGGAGAGATACGTCGAGACCACCCCCAGGTTGAAGATGATGAATCCCCCCATGAACCAGATGGATACGATAAGCGATGTCCATCCATCGACGGAAACTCCAAGAAAAACAGACTGGAATAAAACCCACAGGATGTAGATGCCACAGGGAATCGTAAGGGCCAATCCGGTGTAAGAGATGAAGACAAGAGGCAATGCACTGGTGGAGGTGATCGAATCGAGAAACAAGCGGAGCTTGTGGGAGAGCGTGTAGGAGGACGATCCCTTATGGCTGCTCTTGTTGATGGCGACAGGCACCTGGCGATAGCCCGCCAGATGCCAGATCGCCTCGATCGCGAAGCGATGCTCCCGATATCCAAGGAGAGCCTCGACATAGTTTCGCCGCATCAGCCTAGCCGTGAGCTGATTGCGGGGCATCGGCGAAACAGAAATCCAGTTATAGATCGTATAATAAAGCTCACCAAGAATGCGCCCGCTCAAGGGTCCTTGTCGCTTGGACTGAACACCAAAGCTCACATCGGCGTCACTGCTGGCAAGCTGCTGCCAGAACAATTCCAGGCATTCCGGCGGCTCTTCCAAATCCACATCAATGAGAAAAACGAACTCACCGCGGGCATGCTGAAGGCCCGTCATCATCGCCTTATGGTGGCCAAAGTTTCTCGAAAGCTCGACGGCGCGAACCGCCGAATCCTCCTTAATGAGCTCCAACACTACACCAAGTGAATTGTCGGGCGAACCGTCGTCCACGAAGACAAACTCGTACTCCTGGCCCAGTTTGCGCAACTGTTTCAAACACCGCTGGTAGAACTCCCGAATGTAGAATTCCGAACGGAAGAGCGTTGCGACAACGGAAATCATGCGCGGAAGGTTTTCATGTACTCGGTGGCCTTTGAACCGGTGTGGAACAACAGATCCAGGATGGTTACGGCGTGCTCAAAAGGTGGATGACTCTGCGGATACTCTGGATAGCCCGAGTAGTCGAAATACTCCACGGTGATTCCAGCTTGTCGAAAGATTTCTTCTTCCATGTATGCCTTGGCAGCCGGTCCGGACACATACACATCCGCGCCTGCCTGCGCGCAAAGACTCACCAGTCGCTCGGTCTTTCCCTCGACCAAGCCGTAAGTCGCGCTGTCAACAATACGGGTGGCTATGCCGAGAATCTTGCAAATGGTTTCCAAAAAACGGCGATTAACCAAACTTAGATGAGACTCGTTACATTCGAGATAGCATCGCTCCAACACCTCGCGATACGCGGAAAAGTGGGGCGACCGGCCGTAGTTTGCCGTCAGAGTTTTCCAATGCTGCTCGGCCCACTGCGGATCGGACACTTCTGTTTCGCTAATCTTCTGAAAATATTTCCCTTTGACGCGCACGGGAATGGTGAGCCAAACGGGTCCCGCGGGAGTCTTGATGCGGTTTCGATTGCGCCAATCCCGCCGTGTAAATTGCACCTCGTCGAGCAGGATAAATTCATCGACCGAATTGATCATGTCAAAATAGCCCTTCCAGGGAATGTAATTTGACTGGATGATCGCAACTCTCTTCATTTGTTTACGCTAGGCGAGCCGGGAGCATCGCCCCGCCTCGCAAGATTGAGGTAACCGCTCACCCCGCCGTATAAAGAAGTCGGGATCTCGAAGAGCTTTCGCCAGCGACTCTGATCCAGGCAGGCTGAAGCCAACTCTTCCGCGATCAAACGAGAATACTCATTGAAGAAATTGCCATAAGAGACGGGCCACTCCACGGAGGCGAAGCGAGGATCGCTGAAAACGAGCGCCACATCCACATTGGACTCCATGTGCTTCACGCCCAGCGCCGCGATCTGCGCCGCGCCAAGTCCCGGATGGGAAGCGTTCCAATAAGTCTCGTGAACGACGAAATAGAAATTTTCGTCGATCCGCGGCATCGCTCCGTTCCGAAAGAATCCGTTTACACGCAAAGAGGGCAAAGCTTCGTCGAAATACACCCCCCAGACGTAATCTTGCGGGAACGATTTCATCTTGTCGGCCAACTGATCGAACAACGCCTTTTCCTCAAGCTCGGCAGGCGCTGGATGGTCGGCCACGATAAATCCCTTGTTCGCGGCATTGAACGCGTAGCCGGCGGAGAAAAAAAATAGAAGGAGGCTGAAGCCAAGAAAAAGATGGCGGACCGTCCGGCCAAGCATCGGATCCTTGCAAAGGAACTGCCACGCATCCTTCTCCAAAGGTCTGGACCGCCACGACCAGAAACAACCGACCAGCATCAAGATGATGCCGGGGAAGACGGCGTGCCTTGCATCCGCAATTTGACGGCTCAAGCCCAAAAAGAGGAACGTCGCTGTCGCCAGCCACACACTACCCGCGAGCGATCCCCAAATCTCCCACGGCGGAAGACGCCGGTAGAGCCAACCCGATGCAACCAGGCGAAAGAGCCATCCCGCGACGAGAATCGCGGCGCACACGAAGAGATAGGGCCCGGAAACAAACTGCAAGAGCAAGCGGCCGATGAGCTGGAACGACTTCGGAATGGACTCATAGCCATAACCAGCAACCCCATAATAGGAATACAACATGTCCATCCGGGGAACCAAAAAGTATCCCACAAGCAAGCCGATCGGGAGTCCTACTGCGACGAGGATTCGAAAAAGTTCCCGCCAAGGCGTCGCAGAATGCAGCACGATTCCAAGCAGCGCCGCTCCCAACAGCGGTCCACAGGCCACGAAAAGATAAACCCCGGTCACCTGTCGCGCCCATACCGCGGCTGATCCAAGCAATCCAAAGGCCACAAGCCATGAGGTCTTTTTCGCTCCTTCCGACAATCCGAGGCAACAGGCCGCCGCGCCGATAAAAATCCCCCGGGCAATTCCAGCCAATACGCGGGGAGGCCCCAGTGCGGATCGTAGAAGGATTCGACAGCGCAGCAAAAAAGCATGGCCGCGGCTGCGAAGAGGAGCGAACCGGAACCCCGTTCGACCATCCAGCCGAGTAAGACAAGGAAGATGGCCAAGGCGGGGCCAGCGGTGAAAAGGTGTCCGTGCTGCTCGGCAAGAAGCTTGGGAGCAAGAAGCAGCAGTGGAATCGTCCTCAAAGGATTCCACCCGTCTCTTAATTCCAAACGCAGGGCTGCCCATCGGCCCTCCTTGGCAGCAAATTCAGAAAGCACTATGCTCTCCTCGAGGTATCCGACAGGGTCTGCGAAGAACGTTCGTCCCTTCAAATAATGGTCTTCCATCTTACCGCACGAGATCACGACGACTCCCGCCAAAACGACGCCCCAAAGAGCAAGATAAAGTTGCTTGCGCGGGCGGCTCGAACCCGTTGCGCCTCGTGCTGCTATTGGCTGTTTTTCCTCGACAATCACTCGTCTGCTTGGCTGTTCGATTAAACGGGCCACTTTTGCTGCCGAGATCAAGCTGTGGCGTCCTTGTGTTTGGCGGGCATAGTTGCGAAGCTTTGTGATCGGCAGTGATGAGCGACGCTACATCGATACGAATGCGTTGGCTGTTCCGAGTTTCTTGTGGCTGCATGATTGGCGTTGGGCCGAACCTTCAACGGCGCGGTCCGCTGATCGTGTTTAGAAGATTTCCAAATCAGATCGACTCATTCCAATCTGAGATGACTAAACGGAAAATAGAAGCAAACGTATGCTCAAGAATGAAAGCAAAAAGCCAGCGCAACTTTGACGCGGCTCGTCAATCGCAGATGTGGTGCGCCAACTCGATTGAGTCCTCGAGATTTCTCGGCGATGACAACACGCTGATACTGTGCGAAACAGAAGCCCGCATCGAAATGAAGACCAGTCAGCCAATCAATCACCGCGCAACAACGAAAAAGTTCTAGTGTATTATCGGCGGACAAATTCTTGTATGACTGCTGATAATATTTTTTGGTCCGAAGGTCACGTTACGCGGGAGCAGCGCTGGAGGCGAAATGGGCATAAGGGCTGCATGGTGTGGCTGACCGGCCTGCCCGGATCAGGCAAATCGACCCTTTCGCGCGTCATTGAACGCGAGCTTTTTGTCAGAGGGCTGAACGCCTTCGCGCTTGACGGCGACAATCTTCGACACGGGTTGAATTCGAATCTCGGCTTTTCACCCTCCGACCGAACGGAGAACATCCGCCGCGCGGCCGAGGTAGGCAGCCTTTTGGCGACCGCCGGATATATCGCCATAGTTGCTTTGATCTCGCCGTACCGGCGCGACCGATTCGGCGCTCGCGAAATCGCTCGCGCGGGCGCCTTCGAGTTTGTCGAGGTTTTCGTGGATGCGCCTCTTGAGGTTTGCGAGCAGCGAGATCCAAAGAACCTCTACCGTCGCGCGCGCGCGGGTGAGATTCGCGACTTGACCGGGATCGATGCTCCGTACGAACCGCCGGAGAATCCCGAAGTCCACCTCCACACTGATGAACTTACCGTGGAAGGCTGCCTGGAACGCATCCTCGAAAATTTGCTGCCACGACTTCGCCTTGAAGGGCGCCCTCACAGTGCGAGAACTCAGCAATCCCCCCAGACAAGCTCGTGAATACCGGCTCAATGGATCACGGCAGTGTATCATCAAAAGTGCGAGCGAGAACGGGCGGAAGTTCTCAGTATCGTATCCCACATTTTAAGAGAGCAGCGCAAAGGCTCGATCGCAAGCGATAGGAGTCCTGCAAGCGTTGCACCCGATTTAAGTTGCGGCCTGCGGGATGCTCACGCGCCATAAGCAAAGCTTTTTCGCGCTCACCGACAACTTCTGAGAGCGTCTGTGTTTTTTGTTTGGCTGTGAACACGGAAGCACGCCAGGAAATAGGGTACTCTAGAGAAGCGTGCTCCAGCTTTGATAAATCGAAGCAGGAGGTCCCAATCCATGGCAAACTGAAACGATTGATCAATTCCGCCGACTGCTTCGTAAAGGGATTTCCTCCAGAACAGCGTTTCCTGAGGAACATAATCAAAGTTCCGGATAGCTTCACTCTCATGTGGGGGTAAGATCCACCGGCCCACTTCTCGCCCATCCTCATCGATAACAAGGCGATGTCCGTAGATGACGTCTACGCTGTCGTGTGTCGCAAAATAGTCGCCCACAAACCGGAGCGCTCCATCCATGAGCAAATCGTCAGAGTTCAGATAACTTATGATGTCGCCCTTCAAATGGTCAAAGCCTTTTGTGATGGCATGAGATTGACCTCTATCCGGTTCGCTCACGTAGTACGCCAGATCGGATTCATATCGTTCAAGGACTCGACTTGTGTTGTCAGTCGATCCGCCGTCGATTACGGCGAATTCTAATCGTGGGTAACCTTGCCGCAGGACGCTCTCGATGGTGTGCGCAATACTCCCGCCTTGATTGAGGCTCGGTGTAACGATCGCGATCGCTGGTAACGCATCTTCCCCCTGCGCAACGCGGGGAAAATCTCTGCCCGCAAATGCCGTGGCTTATACTGATGCAACACGCCCGAGTTCCATTCCGTGACATTTGCAGAGAAGGTCGTGGAATACGCGGCAATAGTATGAAGTTCGCGTAAAATTCGCCCGCCACTTCTTCAAACGAAATGTCGTCTTCCCTGTGAGATACTTAAGATGGGAGCGTTTTTGCCGTAGATAATTGTGAATACCTGATTGTGTCACCGTTCTCACTAGGTGTGGACCTTCTGATGCTCTCATTTTGCTTAAAAGCATGACAAATTGGTTGCTCCTTGCATGGACCACACGGATCCCGTCACATCGAATATTGTACACTCTTTATCCGTCCTTGCAGAAATGGATGATGCACGGAGCTTATCGCCTTGAGATGTGGCGCTCGAGGCCAACGTTACTCGCACTCCTTGAAGAGGTTTGTCGATGACCTGGGCTAACCGGATCGCGAATGGCTTCGATCGAGTGTCGTGAAACTGTCTGAGTAGCGTTCAAATCAAACCCTGCCCGTGGAGGGATGCTATACTTAGGCGCGGATGCCGTGTTGCATAAGCAATTCGCAGCACTGCGCGCGCCGCGCGAACTTTTCGCTAACCATCGCCAACACTTCCGGAGACGGCTCTTCGGATAACTCACGCCTTTGCAAAAACCGAATTTCATCGGCACCGATCGTTTCGTGAATGGTAGCCGATTTTTGCTCACAATGTGCGCGAAAGCAGCTGAGGAAGTAGGGCACGCGTCGGAAACGCGCCCCAGCCTTGACCAACCGAAGGATGAGGTCCCAATCCAGCGCGAAATGAAAGGCGGGATCCAATCCACCCACCTTTTCATAAATAGCCTGACGCCAAAACATCGTCTCCTGTGGGATGAAATCAAAATATGCTAAGGCCTCTGGAATATGAGGTGGCACGAGTCTGCGTCCGACCTCGTTTCCATCCGCGTTGATGATGATGCGGTGACCGTAGATTACGTCAACGTCGGAGTGCCGCGCGAAGTACTCACCTACGAATCGCAAGGCACCTGGCATCAACAGATCATCGGAATTGAGATAAGCCATGATGCCTCCCGAGATGTTCCGAAAACCCTTGCGAATGGCGTCACCCTGACCGCCGTCATTTTCGCTGACATAATAGGCAAGATGTTCCTTCTTCGCGTTGATAGCATCAACGCTCCCATCTGTCGAACCACCATCGACCACAGCATAACGAAGGTTGAGATAGTTCTGCCTAAGCACACTGTCTATCGTGGCGCTTACCAAGTTTGCCTGATTGAAACTCGGGGTTACGATAGCAATAGATGGAAGTGCCGCCGCTTCGAGAAGCCAGCAGGGAAAGACTTCAGGCTGAACGGTGCGTGGAGCGTACTGCGAAAGTTTCCAGTAATGAGCTGCATGGCCGCTGTCCAATGTCCGCATCAAACGCGTCCTCAAACGTGCATTCAAAGGCTCGTTCTTCTCACTTCTTACAAGTGAACGGGTCATCTTAACCATGTGGAACTTCACCTTCCCCCAGAGGTAGAGAGCGTGTTGTTGCTTCTTGTACAAATACCCATTGCGCGGCTGGGTAGTTGAGCGTTTTTTTCGTTGTTGCTCAAAGACCTCACGGGCACATCTGAGAATGGCAGTGCCAAACTCCCTGGCGCGCCTTGCGGTGAGTGCAAGCATTTCGCCCTCCAATGACAGGCACGGCCCTGACTCTAGATCAGGGAAGCGATCCAACAGAATCTGGGCCAGCCGATCGGGATCCCCGGGGGAGAAATAATCCAGAGCCGAAGGAGCTTGTTCGCGGTGAACTTTGATATCGGAACAAATGATCGGCCGGCCCAGCGCCTTGGCGTCTTCAATAAGTGTATTCCAACCCTCACACATCGATGGTTGAACAATCACTGTTGCGCACCGGATGACGGAAACTAGATCAGCGAAAGGCAGCTTCCCCAGGAAGTGCACCTGATCGGCTATCCCCATTCGAGCAAAATCCTGAAGGAGGTCCGAAACCAACTGGTTTTCCGGATCACGATAATCGGCAGGTACCCCTGTCAGAACCAATGGTACCTTAAGTCCATTCCTGCTTGCGAGGGAGAGGGCTGTGGGAAGAATCTTATGATTTTTGTGAACCCAAAATTGATTCGCTACAAGCGCATACCTCTTCGGAAGATGATACTTCTTGACCACATCCTTCGGACGGTCATCCAGTTTTGCATCCCACAAAGAGGACGTGAATCGCGCCACTCTAGCCTTGGCGGAATGCTGGGGGAAGAATTCGACAAAATCATCCTTAGCACATTCGCTCGAAAGCAGGACGAGCGGATATCTCTCGGAGATGGCGTTGAAATACACACTACGAGTAACGAAATCGAGCTCGGCGAAAAACTCGCTGTGCGTGTAATGCTGAAAGTCTGGTATCCAGCCTATGCCGGGAACACGCAGAGTGTCTACGGAGTTCTCGCGCGCCGGAAAGACGACATCGAGTCCGAATGTTTCAAGGGCACGCCCGTTTACTTGTCGGGTCCGGCGATCGATGTAATCGAGTTCCTCCAACCGAATTCCCGGAGGGGATTTGATTTTCTCATTTCCGCGAAGGAAGACAATGTCAACCGCGTTCGATGGATCGCTCGCACTTTCGACATCCCGGCTGTTTGCGAGCGCAAGGCAGGAAAGCAGCGTTCGCGTATAGTGCTCTCCAGCGGTCCAGCCGGGTGTGGATTGGTCGATAATTCCTAAGCGCATGAGAATCGCAAATGATCACTTGCGGCTTTTCGCTCCAACTGAATCATCATGTCACATGTGACATCGCGCCGCTGGCACGCCTTGCGCGGAACGAATTGTGACGAGGGGACGTTGGCAAAGCTTCGGTTCGGGACTGAGGCGCCTTGGCGAATGTAAAGGACATTATAAGTCCAGGAGAGTTTTCAAGCGGCGTTCTCACCAGCAAGATCGTTCGCCGCCCAGCGGGCAAAGGCGCGTATCCCTGCTTCGGCGGATATCTTTGGCGACCAGCCGAATGATCTCAGCAGTTCGGCGTTGCCACGCCACCTTTGGGGATTGCCTGCAGGTGACTTTCCATCGTAGAGCGGCTTTGCGCGCACGCCGAGTTCTTCGCGAATCCATGTAGCCGCCTGACCCACAGCCACCTCTTCGCCGGAAGCGAGATTGAGGATTTGAGGGAGAGGTCCATTCTGGCTGGCCAAAACCGCTATGGCATCAGCCACACTGCATGCATGGATGAAATCGCGCGTCTGCGAGCCATCCCCTTGCAAGACGAAATTGCCGCGCAAAGCCTTTTGGCAGACGTCCCACAATAGCTGCCGTCGTAATCCCTCTCCGTAGCCGAAAAAATGCGGAGACTCACGCTGCGCAAGCCATAGATTTCATGATATTCCCGAAGAGCCAACTCCGAAGATAATTTATGAAATCCATAAGGGGACACAGGCCGAGCCGGCGCAGTCTCTGCAACTGGCAAAGTTTCGGGATCGCCATAGACGGCGGCGCTCGACAGGAACAATACAAGTGCATCTGGGCACTCAAGGCGCGCAGCTTCCAGAACTTCATAAACGCCGGCCACGCTCCTACGGAAGTCGATCAGGGGCCGCGCCATGGAAAAGTTCACCGAGGCGGGTCCCGCCGCATGCACGATGGTTGTCGGCGCGAAATTCTCGAAAAGTGGCGCGAGAATTTGGCTTTCCATTTCCAAGTGATCCGCTCCAAGAGCCATCACCTCGATCTTTTGAGCGCGCAATTGCCTGGCAATCCAACCTCCGAGAAAACCGGCGGCTCCCGTCACGGCGACTCGCGCAAGTCCGGAGCGACGTTGGTGGACGCCTGGATTTTCGGTATCCATTTACAAAGCTCCTCCCGAGTTTCGTCCTGCTATTTTGCCTCGCCGGCGCAGACAAACCTTAGGGGAGCGCGATTTGTCGCTGCGTAGGCGAAATACATTGCGTCGCACCTTCGTATGAACACAGGATATGGCGAACTCTTCCAATATGGCTTGAACGTCCAAGGAAGGGCCATAGCGTCGCATCGTTCTCATAGAGCTAATTTTGCCGGGCGAGAAGCGTCAAAGCTCTTTTGCAGAAATGCGTCTGAAGAATTTGAAATATCGAGAAAAATCCAGGAACTTTCGGCCAGACTTCTTGGTTCGATTTCGGAACAGTCAAGCTTATGCGTCGTCTTGCTTTTTCCCGAACTGTGAAGGCGTTCCGCATTCCTGTCATTTTAGCCGTATTCGCGGCGGGTCTGCTGCCCTTCGACACCTCTAATGCGCAAAGGTACACCAACAGAAACGTCAGGCCGCCTTTAATCATCGAAACGCCCGGCCGTGCTCCGCACGCGGGTGGGTCTGGATTCCCGGGCACTGGCGCTGGAGTCAAAGGCATCGCTACTGGGTTTGGGTTCGTGGTCACTGGGCGAGAGGCAGGTAACGCGCGCGGCGTCGCACCGGATATCTCGGTAAGGGCGAGAACGTCGCAGATTGCCGGCTGCCATCAGCGTCCGGAAGCGCCCTTGGCTTTCGAACGCTGAATTAGTGCGCTCGCTTGGAGCACGCTTTCGTAAGCAGTGACCATTTTCTCGAGATCGAAATCGCGCGCTTTTTGAGTGAGGCTCGGTGCATTCGTTCCGGTATCTCCCCATTCGTCAGCAATGCACGCAGTCTCTGCGCAAAGGCAGCCGGATTCGTTTCACAAAGGAAGCCATTTTTCCCGTCCTCGACGATTTCTTGCATGCCCTCAATCCGGCTTGCGACGATGACAAGGCCCCGTTGGAGCGCTTCGATGGCGACCATGGGCAAGCCTTCTTGCAGCGATCTGGCACCAGGAGAACATCGGCCTCGGCCATTACCTGCGCCACTAGCGCGCCGGCCATCCATCCGTGCAGAGTGACGCGTTCGCCGATACCTAACCGATTTCCGATCGCCCGCAATTCCGGCGCAAGTGGACCATCGCCGATTACATCAAACGTCCAATCCA
>CAVUTD010000027.1:0-218179 GCA_963744345.1 uncultured Verrucomicrobiae bacterium | reverse complement strand
AATACCGCCCCCGATGAGGCAACGGGAGGGGAATTATAACTGTCGCGCGTCACAAGGGTGCGCAGCAGTCCGGGAGGCCCGAACCCCCCGGAGTCTTTTGCAATTCGTCCACCGGAGTGAAATAGAAACCATGGTCCGGTTGGACACCGGTAAGCCAGGCGCCCATGCCGGTGCGGAAATGCGCGGAGGCAATTTCGGTAAGGAGTTCCTGAATTTTGTCAGGAATTTCCGCCGGCCGGTGAGATGCGCCGGGGTGGGAACACGCATTGCGAGCTCAAGATCGTCGTCGGAGATTTCGAGAAAAGTTGGATGGGTCAAACCTTGTTATTGTGATATTTTTGTTCCCGCTGGAGATAGAGCAAGTGGGAACGGCCGCGGCATTCCGTCTGCCTTGCCCGGTTTCTTTATTGAGATCAGATTGACAAGGTCCGATGGCGACTCCTTGGCTCCGAGGCTGGAGCACTATGAAGGACGGGGCAGTTTTCATTTCACTTCAACCCTCCAGCCTGTTGGCTGAGTCCGGTGGAAGTCTTCTTTGTCTTTGGCCTGCTCTCCCGCCAGGCCTTGCGCGGCGTGAGCTTTCCACCAAAAAAAGCCTGCGAGAGAAAATCATGGCTTTTCAATCGCCAACCAAAGCCCTTTCGATGGCGCAGGCGCGTGATTGAGCTTGGCACACGGGTCGATTGTACCAGCGCCCCGACGCTCAGCGGTAGCCCAGCTCACGGGCCAGCTCTGCCACCTCGGGATGGAACGGCCGCTGGTCTCTGCGCCATGGCAATGGGCCTTCGAGCGTGCTTGATTTCTCCTTGGACGGCCGGAATGCGGGCGACTTTTGGAAGCCGGGATTGTTGCCCCACATGCAGCCATAGGGGCCCATATTCGCATAAACCCCGTCCTCCGTTTTGCACATCGCCGCGTAAATTTCCTGGCTCCACGCGATTCCCAGCCAGCCGCAGATTTTTTCGAGTTGTTTCTCGGGTTCGGCCAGAATCAGTTCGCCCCGGATCCGGTATTGGCGCTCCGGCGGAATGCCGCTCAGAAAATTCAGCACCTTCACCTGCGTCTCATACCAAACGAACTGGGGATCGACCACCGGGGGCTGGACTTCGTAATCGATCGAGTCGGACGCAATCAGCGTCCCCAGGGCCTGGGGCGCGCCGAGCACTGATTTCCCCTGCTCCCGCGGATGCCGGGTCATGTAAATGTAATAAGCGTCCGGAAACCCTTTCTTCATCCGGGCCATCGCGTGGGTGTTTTTGGCGTAGGCCGGGCTTTTGTCGCAGATTCGGAGGGGGGCCACTTTCCGACAAAGTTCCTCATACACTTCCTGGGTGGTGCGGTCCACGCGGGCCTGCACCCAGCGGCGGGCCATCTCCACAGTCTCCATCGTCTGTTCCCCAGCATATAACTGTGCCACGCAACGCCACAATCCGTGGAGCATGAATTGCCAATGCCCCACGGCATAGCGCAGGAAATCCCGGATGGTGCCGCGGCAGAAGAGATTGATTTCGGGCACGCTGTAAACTTCCGGATGTTGCCCCAGCATCGCGCATATCACCGATGTAAAGGAACGCTGCGACGCCAGGATGAAAATGGGCGGGGGATGCGCAGGCGGCAGGGGAGTTTCCGGAGAGTCTGGATCGGACATAGCCTGCAACTATAATGAGCATTGCGCGCCGCATCAAGAGCCCTCCGGTTCGATGGCTTGCGACCGTTTCCGGCCTGCTTGACTCACCCGACCAGGCCGCTAGAGTGTAACATATTCACTCCGCATGAGCGAAGACACCGACCCGATCCAAGCCAAACGTCAGGCGGCCCTTGCCAAACTGCGCGTCCGGCGCGGGGAATCCCGCCAGCCGATTTTTGCTTCCCGGCAGGAACAGGAAAAAGACCGCCTCTCCTTGATCACAAAGGCTTACAAATCGCTCCTGGCCGACGAGGAGGAAGACGTTGGCCCGGCCTTGCTGCCCCCGATCGACGATGGCGGTGCCGCGCCGCCAGATCTCGCATTGCCCCCCGATGTGCCCTTGCTTAACAGCGTGGATACGCCCTCCAGCGCCTCCCCAGCGGCAGCTGACGGCGAACTCCCCCGCGTTGCGAAAGTCCGGGAAGTTGTGGCCCGCCGTGAGCAAATCGGCCAAGAAGCCTTCGCGAAATGGCGTTCCTTGATGCAGGGCCGTCGCGAACGCCAGCTCACTCCCGGCGCGGAACCGACCAAACCGGTCGGCCTGCCGCAAAATGAACGGCGCCAGATGTTTTCCGATTTGTTAACGGTTGACTTCCTTGAGCATACCCGGCTCTGGATCAGTGCGTCTCCAGATCACATCGATCTAAGCAGCACCCCACGTGAAGAAGTAGAACGCGTGTATGAGCAAGCCCTCTACCGCCGCAAAGTCCTCGAACAGCTCGAAAAAATGAACGAGCAAGAGATCGACGCCTTAACCATTTACCTTCGCACGGTCATAGCCCACGGCGCCTCCCATGGTTGACGTATGGCGACGTTGCTAATTATTCTCTGCCCGCCGCGGTCGTTCTCGTCCGTGGTGGCCACCATGATCGGGCAGCACCCGGAACTTTACGGGTTCCCCGAGCTCCAGCTTTTCTCGGATGAATCGATGGACACCTTATTGATCCGCCGTGAGAAACGGGGCAAAGCGGTGCCCGCTGGGCTGGCCCGATTCATCGCGCAGGAAGTCTTCGGGATTCAAAACGCGCGCACAGCCCTTCAAGCGATCGATTGGATCCGCGAACGCCGCTCCTGGAGCACCAAGCAGATGCTCGACTACGCCATCCATCTCGTGGCCCCGAAGATCGGGGTGGAAAAATCACCCGGTACTTCCAGCCGTTTCAGCTACATGGAACGCGCCGCCCGCGACTATCCAGACGCTTATTTTCTGCATCTTACCCGGCACCCAGTATCGGCACGTCAATCGATTGAGGAATTCTTCGGCTCCAAAACCGAACGTGCCCGGCGGCATGGTAGCGAGGCTGTGGCCAAGGAGAAACCTTTGCTCCGCGAGGCCTTCGACAGTCTGATTCTGTGGCACCATATGCACACTGCCATCCTGCGTTTCACGAATGGTTTGCCTGCTGGAACAACGATGCGGGTGAAAGGCGAAGACCTGCTCTCTGATCCCGATCGTTACCTTGCACAGATCGCGGAGTGGATGGGATTGCGCACCGACGCCGAAGCGATCGCGTGCATGAAACATCCCGAGGAATCTCCTTACGCATACACCGGCCCCCGGCCAATCTCCGGCGGCAACGACCAGAAATTCATGTGCAACCCCCGGCTCCGAACCGGCCGCGTGCGCGAGCCGTCATTGGAAGCCTTCGTACGCGACTGCGGCTGGAGCTATGCCAGCCAGGAATTCAAGGCGGAGCTTGCCGGCCATCCCGCCGCAGTCGACCTCGGCATTTCCGACGATGCCATGCTTGAAGACGTGCGCGCCGTCACTCATCTCCTGGGGTACCAATGAAGACCGACGCCTCTCCATCCGTCCCGCATCCGTCCGCTCCAGCCCGGCGTGAAGTGATCGCTGCTGGCATCCGCTTCAACAAACCGCGTCCGCCCGACCCGCTGATTATTCTTTCCCCCGCCCGCTCTTTTTCCTCCGTGGTTTCGACTATGATCGGCGAGCACCCGCAGCTCTATGGTTTTCCTGAACTCCATATCTGCACGAGCGATTCACTGGAGGATGTGATCCAGTGGGAGGCCCGCCGCGGTTGTCTCGGACCGCCCGGCCTCCTCCGGCTTATTGCACAAGAACTTTACGGCGTGCAAAGCCAGCGCACCATCACCATGGCGATCGCTTGGTTTCGTGAAAGGAAGCATTGGTCGTCGAAAAAGCTTTTCGACCATCTGCTCGAATGGGTGAGCCCGAAGATCGGCGTTGAAAAAAGCCCGGTCACCGCGAGCAGTATTGAGAATCTTGAGCGAACGATCGCTTGGTTTCCCGAAGCCTGGTTCCTCCACCTTACCCGGCACCCGGTCTCCTCCCGCGGTTCGATTGAGGAATTTCGCGTCCAGAACCGCGGCCGTCACAGCAACAATCTGGGACGGCGCGAACTCGATGGCATGCTGATGTGGTATAATGTCCACAAACGGATCATCCGTTTCTTGGACACCCTCCCCACCGGCCAATGGATGCGCATCAAAGGAGAAGATCTGCTCTCCGAGCCAGAAGTTTATCTCCCGCAGATCGCCGGGTGGATGGGCTTGCGGACCGACCCCGAGGCCATCAACGCGATGATACACCCGGAAAATTCCCCTTATGCCTGTCCCGGCCCATGGCCGGCCCGCGGCGGCAATGACCGGAAGTTCATCCGCAGCCCGACCCTTCGTCACGGCCGCGTGCGCGAGCCCGATCTTGGCGCCTTTTTTGCCTCATCCGGCTGGAAATGGGGTAGCGATGCGCTCATGGCCGAAATGCGCGCCACCGGTATCGAACCCATCGAGGACCGGGAAATCCAGTCCAACATCACCCAGTTGGCCTCGCTCCTTGGCTACCGTTGAACGTCTTGCCAGCGTCAAACCTCCATCAAAAAGAGACGGGGGGAATTCGGCTTAGCCACATCAGAAGCCTGACCGCCGATTGCCAGCCCGAACGGCGTGGATACCAGCTCAGGCGCGGTCCAGGTCCCGAGCGTCGGCGAATCGGGCAGTGGTAGGGAGTCCCACGATTCCCCATCTTGGGAATGCCACAACTTCAACGTATCCAAGTTACGACCCAGAAGGAACAGCTCTCCGGCATGAGAGATCAGAGAAAATACTCGATCGTTCCAAATCTGATCCAAACCTGGACCCTTAGCTGAGAGCGGTGCCCGCAGTCCACCAGGGGTGAAAACTGGAGTGCCAACCAATAAATCCCAATCGCCCCCCGGATAAATCCGGAGCAACTCAAAAGCCCGCCGGTGAAACGGCGCGAGCTTTTCTTGTTGTGCATCGTCCACCCCTGTCGCGGCATAGCAGGCCTCTCCGAAGGCGGTCATCGCATACACATCGCTGTTGGCTGCCCATTTCCAAGCACCGTCCTCAAGGGATTTCACCCAAACCAGACTCCCCGGAACCCATGGGGCGGACCAGATTTCGAACCCACGAACCGGATTTCGAAAGGCAACCCAAAGGGCAGCACCCGCAAACGCCACAGCCCCAGCGCCATAAGCTCGCGATAAAGCCGGAGGTTGGCTTTCCAGCTCCTGCCACTGGGAACTCCGAGGGCCCGTGGCCTTCCACAGGCCGGATGCTTCCGTGCCTATTTTCCGGGCCAGCGCCACGATACCCTGAATCTGCGTTGCAACCACCGCCACGTCCAGCACAGGGGCGCCTATATCGACGGCTTGGCTAGCTTCGAACACCACCCCATCCGCACTCGTCACCGCGGCCGTAAATCCTCCGCCGACCACATCAATCCTCAGCAGCTCAGCGTCGTTGGCGCCGTCTGCCACTATCCCTGTAAAAACCCGGGCGTGCCGCACTCCTCCCTGATTCACATCGGTCCTATGCGTCAATGCCAGCTCTGCGACCTTCTCCCAGAAACCCTCGGCAGAGGTCTTCGCGCGGATGTCCAAGCGAGCGCCGCCATTTTCCAGATCGGTCTCGACCAGGGTCCCGAAGAAAAGGCACCCCTGAAAGGTGGTCGCGAACGTGCGGACCGCCGAGGGAAGTGCGCCTGGTTCCACCGAGCAGTCGGGGGTCAGGTCTCGCCAGAGATTGCGGGTAATCGGAGTCATGGGAGCTCGAAAGGCGCTGAGGGACGACCGCCTCATTTCAATTGCAGTGGACAGCCAACACCTTCTCGACTAAAGCATCCCTGTGCGCTCGATAAGTCAAGAAAATCAATCGCAGAAGGCCAAAGATGGGCGTCTGTCCAAGTGAACCCCGGCCCGGATTGCGGGCGTGTGACTTCAGGAAAATCTCTGAGAACGGCTTTGGCGATGGATTCAACGCCTATGCCTATTCGATGTCATGGTTCAATGGGCGCCTCCTCGTCGGCACGGGACGCGCGAACCTGATCCTGCTCAAATTTGGCATGCCATTCGTCACCATCGACCAATGGCCTGTGGAGACGTTGCACCCGCCCTATTCACCGGAATTCGAGGCCGAAGCGGCGCGCGGCGAAATCTGGAGCTTTGATCCGCAGGCCGAGACGTGGGAGCGAGTGTATGCCTCACCGATGGTCCGCGGCATAGATGGTACCGAAATGCGCCGCCACCTGGGCTTCCGCAGCATGGCGGTCTTTCAAGGCACTTCCGATCCTCAACCGGCGCTCTACGCCGCCTCCTGGTCCCGTTCCAAAGGTTTTGGCCCTGAACTGCTCCGGAGCGAAGATGGCCGGCATTTCGAATTGCTGCCCAAATTGCATTTCCGGCATCAGCAGGAAGAGTTTCCGATCACCGCCATCCGGTCGCTTGTGTCGTTCAAAGGCCGGCTTTTCACCGCCCCGACCGGCTCCGCCGGGGGAAACGTAAACGTCTCTCTCACTTCCCGCATTTACGAGAGCCGTGACCCTTCCACCGGCGAGTGGGAATGTGTGAACGAACCCGGCTTTGAGGATTTGAAAACGGTGCTGACCGTCTATTGCAATGTGCGCCTTCGGCGATTATCTCTACGCGGGTACGGGCGGCCTGCCCGGCTTCCAAATCTGGCGCACGAAAGCGGAAGGCAAGCCGCCGTATCATTGGGAGAAAGTCTTGGACCAAGGGGCCGGGCGCGGCCCGTTGAATCAGGGGGCGGTTGCCATGCAAGGTTTTCAGGACGCGCTTTACATCGGTACCGGCATTCAGAACGGCGGCAATGACATGCGGAATAAGATCGGGCCTGCCGCCGCTGAAGTGCTGCGCCTTTCTCCGGATGGCTCCTATGACATCATCTGCGGCACCGCGCGCAACGGCCAAAAACCGCTGAGCGGCCTAGGTGCTGGTTTCGGCAACTTCTTTTCCGGCTACCTGTGGATGATGGAAGTCCACGAAAACTGGCTGTACGCCAGCACCATGGATTGGAGCATCATCTTGAAATTCAGCAAGCTGCATGAAAAGCCGAGCCGCGCGGCACGCCTTATCGCGCAGTCGGGGGTGGATGACTTTGTTTCCCACAATGGCGGCTTCGAGCTCTGGCGTACTGCGGATGGGGTCAATTGGGTGCCCGTCTCTCGCACCGGTATGGGCAATCCCTATAATTTCGGCGGACGCAATTTGGTCTCTACCCCGCATGGGCTCTTTGTCGGCACTGCAAATCCCTTCGGTCCCAAAGTGGCCGTTCGCCAATCGCCCACCGCTTGGGACTGGGTTTACGAGCCTAACCCCCGCGGGGGCTTGGAAGTCTGGCAGGGCGTCCGCTGAGGACCTCACTGGAATGCCGAGAAGGCGGCCCGGCGCTTCAACGGTTTTACACTTCGAAGCTAGGTCCGCCGAGCCGCGAATAAACCGCCCGCCTGCCAGTGAACGCCCGGCGGCCGTGCATCATCCGCGTATTGTCGACCATCAAGAGATCACCGCTTCGCATCGGCACGGGGAAGATGAGCTCTTCGCTCACCCGCCGGATTTCGATCACCACATCGTGCGGAAGACCGTAACCATTCTCCAACCGAACCAAGCTGTTGGTTTTGCCCGCCATTTCCAGACCGATCACCGGCAGGATATTATTGATAAACGCAAGGCGTGTCCCGCTGGAATCCGGCACCAAAGCTGAGGTGGTGTAGCGGGTGAGCACCGACCCGTTCAGTTTGCTTTCACATTCAATTCCACGCGCTTCGCACATGGCACGCACTTTCTCAAAATCCCGCGTGTGGTAAATGGCCTCCATCTCGTCCGAGGTGTACGTCCGTATGTAGACAATCCGATGCGCCTTCAAAAAGTCCCGTGCATGATCCGAAAGCCGTTCACACAGCAAAAAGGCATCGCACACGGTCGTTTCCCCGCCTTTTTCCGCCGGCACATCACAATAAAACCAAAGCAGCCGCGGAGGATCATTCCTGTAATATAGCTCCCCGTGAAGCGGCACACCGAAATTGTCCCCGGCATTTGTTACTGAAACCACCGTCTGATCTCCGTTGATCGGGCTCCGACTCATGGCTCCGCCCACATACTCCATGAAATCGGCACTGTGCGCACTGGTAAAGCTTTTGAAATGCTCCATTGACGGCGTGAAGCCGCTGAACCAGATCGCGCCATATCGCCGGTAGGATTGGCGTACATCCTCCAAGGCAAGATCCATCAGAGATTGGCCCGGGCGGGCCTGAAATGTGTGACCGAAAAGTGGTGTCATAGGGAGTGACAAATGATTGAGGGTGAAGAGGATACAACAATCAAATCCGGCCGAGGATACGGTTCCGGAGATTTCGGAACGCGGCCAGCGCTCGTTTCCGTTCCATGGTAGATGGCCCGGGTCGAAGACTTCCTCGGGGGGCGTCCATCCCTGTCTGTTTGCCAGACATGCCGTGCGCGGCGAGAAACCTAAACACCGCCGCGTTCAACTGATCACCGGAACGGCTAACCGCAAAATTTACCTCCTCATGCTCGCGGCCGAGGCTGGAGAACATAGTCACGGGTACACCAGCCCGGGAGAGCAGACGCGCGAATGCTTCTGCCATCGCTTCCTTCGGCGCGGTTGTGTAGGTCAGAAAAAATGGAGGGATTTTTTTGCCCGCACGCACATGGGAGCTGGGCGAGGCCATTCTCCAGACATTCTGGTCGGTGCCGTAAGCGTTCTCAATGATCCTGCGGGACTGTGGCCGTTGGGCTCGTTCCATGATATCGAAATTTCCGCCATCGTTGCAAATCACACCTTTCAGAGCGCCAAGAGAAATGCTGTATTTTGCCAAAAACTGTCCGTCGGTCGCGACGAGCGCGACGAGCGCCGCGCCGACAGAATGGCCCATTAAGTAGATACGGTTCGAGTCACCGCCGATTTTCTTGGCATTGTAATAAAGCCAAGCGATGGCGGCCGCCACGTCCTCCACATGGTCAGGATACATCGCCTTGTCAGTGCCCGTGGCGCCGGGATCGGATTTGCGATAATTAATGCAGGCCATAATGCAGCCGGCGTTTGGAAAGGCGGTTTCGTGGCCTTTGAGGTTGCTTTTGTCCCCTTTTACCAACCCGCCGCCATGCACATACAGCATGATCGGCAAGTTCGCGTCTGGAGTGGTCTGGGGTGGCACATAGAGGTCCAGGCTTTGGCTTTCGGGATTGGCGCTGTTTTTGACGTAGACGTGGGTGCTTTTCATGATTCGGGGCTGGGCCGAAGCCTTTTGGCAGAGGATCCAAGCCGTGGTTTCGGGAGTCGGCGGGGCGGCCATCTCGGTTGGCCGGGTGCCCCCATCAGTGTTTCGTTTCCCGGGCTACGGGAAGCCGCCACTTGGACGAAAAAAGCGAGACCCATAACCCAGCAACCAAACTCCTGGAACCGCGAAGAACCTTCACGAGGTCAGAACTTAGGCGGGGCCGTTTGCGGTGTCAATTGGAAGATCAGGGCAATCTCGGTCTCAAGCAGGCCGACCTTCGGCGAGCTTCAAGTTCTCGGCTGGGAAATCGACCGTGCGGGGTATCGAAGATCGAAAGTCAGCTCATCTGGGTAAGTGACTTCCAAATGCTTTACCTCGGCGAGGCGCTCAAGATCCCACCGGTCGAGCTGCTGCCGAAGCTCGATCCTGCCAAGCGTCTTGGCGAAAACATTGCCAAACTCCGAACGAAAAGAGCGACGGCCGCCGCGTCCTCACACTTTGCTCCCAGTCGAGAGCCTAGGATACCGCAACCTGCGTCATGACTCATCAGCAATGAAACGAGACACGCATCTCAACATCATCGGGCCGGAGATTCGCCGCATTCGCAAGCAGCGCGGTTGGTCGCAATCCAAGCTCGCGCTCCACTTGCAGTCTGTCGGATGGAACATCAGCCGCAGCGGTTTGGACTCGGGATTGGCCGTTCACCAGTCCCGGCCCTTACAATGCGCCTGGAGGAATGGAATGGGAGCCTGCGCCGGATATCAAACGAATACCGGATCCCTCACACACCCTAAGTGAGTCACTTCCTTGGATGAAAAAGAAAGTCGGATTGGCGGAGCCAGCGAAAATTCTGGCCCAGGCGCTGGGTTATTGACGCAATGGGCGGTCACGCCTTCAGTGTGACACCCGCGCTGAGCACCAAGGCTGCTGCGAGCTTACGCGCTAACCCGCATCTCTCACACCCTGGCGGCCCATCTTGCTAATCGTTTGGCCGCCAGCGGATTCATCCTCCTGCAACATATCATCTTGGATATGCCTTGGTCGTCCTCCCCCTAGCGACCAAAGCACTACGCAATCTGAACCACCCGAGTGTGAGATAAGCGGGCTAATTGCGCGAAAGGGACCAAATCCTTTGCCACTGCCCCGAAAACGCCCGCTGCTTCCAGTCTCAGAAAAGACCCGTATAACAGCGATGGATTACCCGCGTCCCATTAGCAAGTATCTCGGCGTAGTAAATATACACAGTGTTGGCCGTCACCAGGCTCTCGCTGTCCTTGATGCGTTTCACTTGCGTATTGTTGACTCGTGTCGGTTTTAAAAATTCGCCCTTTGAAGAAATCTCTACAAACCATACTTCGGCTTCTCCCTGCACACTTAATTCCTTGCCGCTGTTTACGCTGGCGGTAGTGAAATGCAGAAATGACCTGCCGCGAAATTCGAAGTATTCCGCACCAAGAATGAACGGGTATTGGGAGGGTGAAGGGATCTGAGCATTGAGACGCCAATTGAGACTCCAACCTGTTTCGTTTGGCAAATAGAGAGCCAGGAATCGGTCCGCGACGACTACGCCCAACATAGGCGAACTGGAGAGCGTCCGATTCAACCATACGTTTGGCGATCGCTTTGGTATACCATCGGAAGTTAACTCCCACAGCCTCTGGGTATTGGATATTGTAAAACGAAACCTCGTTTGAGCCGCGCACCGTAAAAACAACTCCGCGCATGCCATACGCCCACCTCGGGTCTTTAGGCAGCGCACCGGGGATCCAACCTGATCTAAAAGGACCTTTGACAGTTTGCCAGCCGACAATCGCATCGGTCCCGGGCGGAGCGTATGAAAAAAGCACACGTGGTGACGGATCGCCAACTTCCTTGCTGCCCCTGATTGGGATGCAATAGGAACTCAGAGGCAATGGCGCAGTGAGCCATTGCCCACTAGAATTCCACGCCTGGTAAAGCGTAGGGATCCCACCAACATTCTTTGCATAGACAATGCTATCGCCTCCTCGTCCAAGCACCCACTCCGGACCCTGACCCACGTGATCGGCGAGCTGATCGTCAATCAACCACTGCCTTCCATCCATGGGAGACCATGTTCCGGTGGTGGCGTCGACGCGGTTCAACCATAGCTGATCCTCCGTGTCCTTGACCGTCATGAGTTGGCGGGCGTCCGCGAATTCCGGGTCGATCAATGAAACATCCGGAGACGAGACGACCGTGTCGTTTACTACGAATTGGCCGAAGACATGGAACCCGCATAGCAAGGCACCAAACAGAACGTACAAGCCGCCACGAACTCGGCGCAATTTCGCAATTCTGAACATTGAGCATCGCCTTGTACGCGCTGCTTGGTGGGGTGTCGAACAGCATCCTTTGCGCCTTTTGCATCCAGGTCTAGCCAATCCAAACGCGAAAGACGTGTGATCGACCCCGCGGAAAGCCGCAGTCGGCCGGCAAGTCTGTGAGTCAGGTGCCGCGTATTCTTTTGAAATCCCGGAACTCCCTCCGCGCAATTAGCGCGTAAGCTCGCAGCAGCCTTACGCTCAGTGCCGGTGCTACACTGAAGGCGGAAACGTCTTGGGATCTTTGCCTTTGGTGATAAGGTCTCCAGGAATGCGAGCGCTCTTACAAGCTTCAGCGAGGAGCGACGGGCAATTCCGTTTCGCCGGTCACTGTAACAGCCGCTCAGATCGAAGGAGGAAAAGCTCTCGGATCCTTTCCGTTCAAAAAATCAAGAATCAGTCCACTCGGACCGTCCTCCGGCTTTCCAATATCGCGGTTAATTGTCCGGTGGGTTTTGCTCTTGGCCAAAACAGCGGCAGCCGGTGTTTTCGCCTCTTGAAGAGCCTCAACGAACTCTTTCGAGATCGCCTCCGCGGGTTTTCTATCCGTGTAGAACACCAGGAAGGACGGCAGGATCTTTCCTCGTTTCACATGCTGAACGGGTGACGCCTGGATCCATGTTTGCCTGTCCTTTCCGAATGTACCTTCGTAACGAGGACGGGTTGAGGGGCGATCGGAGAGATCATCGAGCTTGGCGGGAATATCATATCCCGCGGAATCCAGGAGAATTACGCCGCTTAGCATGGCCGGGGACTTTCCAAGTTTATTAAGATAGGCCTCGTCGGCAGTCACCAATGCGGCAAGGTGAGCGCCGGCTGAATGCCCCATCAGAAAAACTCGTTTGGGATCTCCG
This sequence comes from uncultured Verrucomicrobiae bacterium, assembly GCA_963744345.1. Taxonomy (GTDB): domain Bacteria; phylum Verrucomicrobiota; class Verrucomicrobiia; order Chthoniobacterales; family Terrimicrobiaceae; genus DASTFP01. The sequence continues at coordinate 205,759 of CAVUTD010000027.1, read as the reverse complement.
CCATAGTCGGCGATATGATCGAAAATCCACGTCACCGCCCTGGCCACGTCTTCGACGTGCGCGGGATGTTGCACCGCTGGCGAAAGCCGGTAATTAACGGAAACGTAGACAAGACCATGCCGCGTGAAAAACGACGCTTTTTGTTTTCCTTGGGACATATTTCCTTTGTCTCCAATCCGGTAGCCACCACCGTGGATCATCACGAGAACCGGCTTTTTGGTTTGATGCTCGCTTGGCGAAGCGGATTTCGGCCTGTAGATATCCAAGCTGAGGAGATTTGGATCCACATCGGACATGACGGCATACGGAATATTCAAATTTTCGGTCATGCCGGAATCATCCTTCTGTGACGCTGTCTCGGGGTCAGCAGAATTTCGATTCGATCGCTGCAGACGTCGGGATTCGCGAATCTCAGAAAAGGCGGCCGCTTCGTTTAGAGTGACAACGCCGTCGCCGTCGACATCTAAACGTTGGAACAATCGCGGACGACCAATCTCCTCCATCGTCAAGAGACCGTCGTTGTCTGCGTCCAGCAGATCGAAGCGTTCTTGCACCCCGTCCCTGTTACCCTTCCTAGGAGGGGCGTCTTGGCCTAAGCACGAGACCGTTAAAACGAAAAGAAACGCTAAAGGAAGAAGGATAAGGCGCCTCATTGTAATGGAAACGGTCCTTGCACGGAATATTGCGGCCGTCAAGCCGCGTCGTGAAGCTGGTCTCCCAAAATTCGCCGCAAAGCCGGAGACCGGGCGTTTGGAAATACGCCCGTAAGTAGGAGGATCTTAGACGCTCGATAGGATGGTCTACAGATATCGCTGGCGTTGTCTGCTTGTATTCTTCTTGCACATCTCCCTTCACCCTCAAGAAGAGCTCTCGTTAAGAGGCAGCCGAATGGTTTTTATCGCCGCAATGAGCGTGTCGATCTCGCTGCCGGTCATTCCAGTGAAAAATGGCAGGCGCGCTATGCGATCACTTATTGACTCAGTAATGGGGCATTGTGCCGGCCTTCCTCCAAACCTGATACCCATCTTGGACAGGTGAAGAGGCAAATAATGAAAGACACACATGATTCCCTTTTGCTGCATCGCCTGAATAAACGCATTTCTCTGTTTTCCGTCCGGCAAGAGGAGATAGTACATGTGGTAGGGGTTCTCGCATTCTTCGGGAACGTGGGGTTGCTGAATGCGATTTTCCTCTGCCCATTCCCGCAAATCATTATGATAGCGATGCCAGATCGCTCTTCGCTTTTCTTGAATCGTCTCACGAGCTTCCAGTTGCGCATAGAGGAAGGCCGCCAGCAGGTCCGAAGGAAGGAAGCTCGATCCGACATCGATCCAGGAATATTTGTCAACCAGTCCTTGGAAAAACCGCTTTCGATTCGTGCCTTTTTCCCAAAGGACTTCGGCTCGATCGACAAACCCAGGTTCGTTGATAACGAGTGCGCCACCCTCGCCACAGAAAAAGTTTTTCGTCTCGTGAAAGCTCTGTGTGGCCAATGAGACCGAAGCTTCCCAAATATTGACCGCTTCGTTTTCCGAACAAACCATGCGCATTGTCTTCGATGACGGAAATGCCAGCATTATCTGCAATGCGCAGGATCTGCTCCATCTCGGCGCCGATGCCGGCATAATGAAGGACAACGATTCCTTTGGTCCGAGGCGTGATCAGTCCTTCGATCTTGGTTTCGTCAAGATTGAGAGTATCTGACCTGATGTCGCAGAAGACCGGGACAGCGCCCCTGAGCACGTACGCATTCACCGTGGAGACGAAGGCAAAAGAAGGCACAATAATCTCGTCTCCGTCGCGCAGATTTAACAGAAGAGCTGTCATCTCGAGCGCTGCTGTACAAGAGGTGGTCAACAGGACCCGCGCGGCGCCGAGTTCACTTTCCAAAAGCGCCTGACATTTCTTCGTGAATGCTCCGTCGCCAGAAATGTGCATCGCCTCCAAAGCTTCGGAGATATAGCGCCACTCGTTGCCCGCCAAACCGGGACGGTTGAAGGGGATCGTCGTGCCAGCCATCTCTATCGCGATAACAGGAAAAGTCCGATCATGATGAAGCCCGTGCCGATGCCCTTTAAAACGGTGAACTGCTCGCCAAGGAGCGGGACAGAAACGAGGGCGACGAGCGGAAACGCAAGGCTCATGAAAGGGTAAGCCACGTTTAGCTCCATACGGGTTAGCGCGGCCATCCAGGTCAGCGATGCAAGGAATGCGGAGGCAAAGCTCGATATAACGAGCGGAAAGGTGAGTTGCCTAAGGAGAAACAAGCAGGCACCGAGAGAATCTGAGGGCATTGGTCCGGTTCGATCGAGATGCCATTTGAGGACCAACTGGCCATAGGCCGTCAGGACGATGGTCAGACAAACATAAATGGCGCTCACAAGGCGACCTCTTCATCCCGCCTTACGAGAATCGTAAACTCGTACAAACCGTAATCGTGGAGAACGGAAACGTTCTTTGAGAGATTCCGCTTGCAGAAGTCGAAGAGTCGCGCCGGGTCCGGATAATAGAGATCAGGGCGCATTCGCTCCGCATCGGAATAACTTGTAAGCGAGTTAAACGCGAAGCCTCTTTGGCTATAGCCCCATAACCGTTCCACCAATGAGAAGACATAAGATTCCCACTCCGTGAGGTCCGAATCCAATTTGAGGCTGAGAAGACCACTGGCTATAACAAAGTCTGCCGGGGCTACTTCCGAATCACGGTCGGTGAATTCAACATTTTTCAGAGAGCCAAAATGACTCCGTGCCTGCTCAATCATCGCAGGAGTGAAGTCAAAGCCCTGATAGCGCGAGAAGGGCTGCCCTCTTTGCACGAGCCAGCGCGCCAGCGCTCCGTAGCCGCACCCATAGTCAAGGACCGTAGGAGCTGTGTCCTGGTGGATGCCATGGGGATTCTCCATTATGCGGACAAGCTGTCGAAAACATATCTCCTGCCGTCTTTCAGAATTCCAGTCGACGCCGCGAGCGGTGGGACCATGCTCTTTGAGCTTGTCCTCGAAATAATCTTTTAACTTCGAAGGCGGCTTCTTCATGGCCATTTTGACTCGCCAGTTAGCCTCATCGGCTGAATTGGACGGCTCGAGTGGCCGTGCTTGTTTTCAGGGTTCGCATCTCTCTCATGAATCTTTCTCACGATCGTATAAGGCCTGTGCTTAACTTCAGTGAAGATCACGGACAGATACGTCGAGACCACACCCAGGTTGAAGATGATGAATCCCCCCATGAACCAGATGGATACGATAAGTGATGTCCATCCATCGACGGAAACTCCGAGAAAAACAGACTGGAATAAAACCCACAGGATGTAGATGCCACAGGGAATCGTAAGGGCCAATCCGGTGTAAGAGATGAAGACAAGAGGCAATGCACTGGTGGAGGTGATCGAATCGAGAAACAAGCGGAGCTTGTGGGAAAGCGTGTAGGAGGACGATCCCTTATGGCTGCTCTTGTTGATGGCGACAGGCACCTGGCGATAGCCCGCCAGATGCCAGATCGCCTCGATCGCGAAGCGATGCTCCCGATATCCAAGGAGAGCCTCGACATAGTTTCGCCGCATCAGCCTAGCCGTGAGCTGATTGCGGGGCATCGGCGAAACAGAAATCCAGTTATAGATCGTATAATAAAGCTCACCAAGAATGCGCCCGCTCAAGGGTCCTTGTCGCTTGGACTGAACACCAAAGCTCACATCGGCGTCACTGCTGGCAAGCTGCTGCCAGAACAATTCCAGGCATTCCGGCGGCTCTTCCAAATCCACATCAATGAGAAAAACGAACTCACCGCGGGCATGCTGAAGGCCCGTCATCATCGCCTTATGGTGGCCAAAGTTTCTCGAAAGCTCGACGGCGCGAACCGCCGAATCCTCCTTAATGAGCTCCAACACTACACCAAGTGAATTGTCGGGCGAACCGTCGTCCACGAAGACAAACTCGTACTCCTGGCCCAGTTTGCGCAACTGTTTCAAACACCGCTGGTAGAACTCCCGAATGTAGAATTCCGACCGGAAGAGCGTTGCGACAACGGAAATCATGCGCGGAAGGTTTTCATGTACTCGGTGGCCTTTGAACCGGTGTGGAACAACAGATCCAGGATGGTTACGGCGTGCTCAAAAGGTGGATGACTCTGCGGATACTCTGGATAGCCCGAGTAGTCGAAATACTCCACGGTGATTCCAGCTTGTCGAAAGATTTCTTCTTCCATGTATGCCTTGGCAGCCGGTCCGGACACATACACATCCGCGCCTGCCTGCGCGCAAAGACTCACCAGTCGCTCGGTCTTTCCCTCGACCAAGCCGTAAGTCGCGCTGTCAACAATACGGGTGGCTATGCCGAGAATCTTGCAAATGGTTTCCAAAAAACGGCGATTAACCAAACTTAGATGAGACTCGTTACATTCGAGATAGCATCGCTCCAACACCTCGCGATACGCGGAAAAGTGGGGCGACCGGCCGTAGTTTGCCGTCAGAGTTTTCCAATGCTGCTCGGCCCACTGCGGATCGGACACTTCTGTTTCGCTAATCTTCTGAAAATATTTCCCTTTGACGCGCACGGGAATGGTGAGCCAAACGGGTCCCGCGGGAGTCTTGATGCGGTTTCGATTGCGCCAATCCCGCCGTGTAAATTGCACCTCGTCGAGCAGGATAAATTCATCGACCGAATTGATCATGTCAAAATAGCCCTTCCAGGGAATGTAATTTGACTGGATGATCGCAACTCTCTTCATTTGTTTACGCTAGGCGAGCCGGGAGCATCGCCCCGCCTCGCAAGATTGAGGTAACCGCTCACCCCGCCGTATAAAGAAGTCGGGATGTCGAAGAGCTTTCGCCAGCGACTCTGATCCAGGCAGGCTGAAGCCAACTCTTCCGCGATCAAACGAGAATACTCATTGAAGAAATTGCCATAAGAGACGGGCCACTCCACGGAGGCGAAGCGAGGATCGCTGAAAACGAGCGCCACATCCACATTGGACTCCATGTGCTTCACGCCCAGCGCCGCGATCTGCGCCGCGCCAAGTCCCGGATGGGAAGCGTTCCAATAAGTCTCGTGAACGACGAAATAGAAATTTTCGTCGATCCGCGGCATCGCTCCGTTCCGAAAGAATCCGTTTACACGCAAAGAGGGCAAAGCTTCGTCGAAATACACCCCCCAGACATAATCTTGCGGGAACCATTTCATCTTGTCGGCCAACTGATCGAACAACGCCTTTTCCTCAAGCTCGGCAGGCGTTGGATGGTCCGCCACGATAAATCCCCTGTTCGCGGCATTGAACGCGTAGCCGGCGGAGAAAAAAAATAGAAGCAGGCTGAAACCAAGAAAAAGATGGCGGACCGTCCGGCCAAGCATCGGATCCCTGCAAAGGAACTGCCACGCATCCTTCTCCGAAGGTCTGGACCGCCACGGCCAGAAACAACCGACCAGCATCAAGATGATGCCGGGGAAGACGGCGTGCCTTGCGTCCGCAATTTGACGGCTCAAGCCCAAAAAGAGGAAAGTCGCTGTCGCCAGCCACACACTACCCGCGAGCGATCCCCAAATCTCCCACGCCGGAAGACGCCGGTAGAGCCAACCCGATGCAACCAGGCGAAAGAGCCATCCCGCGACGAGAATCGCGGCGCACACGAAGAGATAGGGCCCGGAAACAAACTGCAAGAGCAAGCGGCCGATGAGCTGGAACGACTTCGGAATGGACTCATAGCCATAACCAGCAACCCCGTAATAGGAATACAACATGTCCATCCGGGGAACCAAAAAGTATCCCACAAGCAAGCCGATCGGGAGTCCTACTGCGACGAGGATTCGAAAAAGTTCCCGCCAAGGCGTCGCAGAATGCAGCACGATTCCAAGCAGCGCCGCTCCCAACAGCGGTCCACAGGCCACGAAAAGATAAACCCCGGTCACCTGTCGCGCCCATACCGCGGCTGATCCAAGCAATCCAAAGGCCACAAGCCATGAGGTCTTTCTTGCTCCTTCCGACAATCCGAGGCAACAGGCCGCCGCGCCGATTAAAAATCCCCCGGGCAATTCCAGCCAATACGCGGGGAGGCCCCAGTGCGGATCGTAGAAGGATTCGACAGCGCAGCAAAAAAGCATGGCCGCGGCGGCGAAGAGGAGCGAACCGGAACCCCGCTCGACCATCCAGCCGAGTAAGACAAGGAAGATGGCCAAGGCGGGGCCAGCGGTGAAAAGGTGTCCGTGCTGCTCGGCAAGAAGCTTGGGAGCAAGAAGCAGCAGTGGAATGGTCCTCAAAGGATTCCACCCGTCTCTCAATTCCAAACGCAGGGCTGCCCATCGGCCCTCCTTGGCAGCAAATTCAGAAAGCACTATGCTCTCCTCGAGGTATCCGACAGGGTCTGCGAAGAACGTTCGTCCCTTCAAATAATGGTCTTCCATCTTACCGCAGGAGATCACGACGACTCCCGCCAAAACGATGCCCCAAAGAGCAAGATAAAGTTGCTTGCGCGGGCGGCTCGAACCCGTTGCGCCTCGTGCTGCTATTGGCTGTTTTTCCTCGACAATCACTCGTCTGCTTGGCTGTTCGATTAAACGGGCCACTTTTGCTGCCGAGATCAAGCTGTGGCGTCCTTGTGTTTGGCGGGCATAGTTGCGAAGCTTTGTGATCGGCAGTGATGAGCGACGCTACATCGATACGAATGCTTGGCTGTTCCGAGTTTTTTGTGGCTGCATGATTGGCGTTGGGCCGAACCTTCAACGGCGCGGTTCGCTGATCGTGTTTAGAAGATTTCCAAATCAGATCGACTCATTCCAATGTGAGATGACTAAACGGAAAATAGAAGCAAACGTATGCTCAAGAATGAAAGCAAAAAGCCAGCGCAACTTTGACGCGGCTCTCAATCGCCGATGTGGTGCGCCAACTCGATTGAGTCAGCGAGATTTCTCGGCGATGACAACACGCTGATACTGTGCGAAACAGAAGCCCGCATCGAAATGAAGACCAGTCAGCCAATCAATCACCGCGCAACAACGAAAAAGTTCTAGTGTACTATCGGCGGACAAATTTCGTATGACTGCTGATAATGTTTTCTGGTCGGAGGGCCACGTTACCCGGGAGCAGCGCTGGAGGCGAAATGGGCATAAGGGCTGCATGGTGTGGCTGACCGGCCTGCCCGGATCAGGCAAATCGACCCTTTCGCGCGTCATTGAACGCGAGCTTTTTGTCAGAGGGCTGAACGCCTTCGCGCTTGACGGCGACAACCTTCGACACGGATTGAATTCGAATCTCGGCTTTTCGCCCTCCGACCGAACGGAGAACATCCGCCGCGCGGCCGAGGTAGGCAGCCTCTTGGCGACCGCCGGATATATCGCCATAGTTGCTTTGATCTCACCGTACCGGCGCGACCGATTCGGCGCACGCGAAATCGCTCGCGCGGGCGCCTTCGAGTTTGTCGAGGTTTTCGTGGACGCGCCTCTTGAGGTTTGCGAGCAGCGAGATCCAAAGAACCTCTACCGTCGCGCGCGCGCGGGTGAGATTCGCGACTTGACCGGGATCGATGCTCCGTACGAACCGCCGGAGAATCCCGAAGTCCACCTCCACACTGATGAACTTACCGTGGAAGGCTGCCTGGAACGCATCCTCGAAAATTTGCTGCCACGACTTCGCCTTGAAGGGCGCCCTCACAGTGCGAGAACTCAGCAATCCCCCCAGACAAGCTCGTGAATACCGGCTCAATGGATCACGGCAGTGTATCATCAAAAGTGCGAGCGAGAACGGGCGGAAGTTCTCAGTATCGTATCCCACATTTTAAGAGAGCAGCGCAAAGGCTCGATCGCAAGCGATAGGAGTCCTGCAAACGTTGCATCCGATTTAAGTTGCGACCTGCGGGATGCTCACGCGCCATGAGCCAGGCTTTTTCGCGCTCACCGACACTTCGGAGAGCGTCTGTGTTTTTTGTTTGGCTGTGAACACGGAAGCACGCCAGGAAATACGGTACTCGAGCAAAGCGTGCTCCAGCTTTGATAAATCGAAGCAAGAGGTCCCAATCCATGGCAAACTGAAACGATTGATCAATTCCGCCGACTGCTTCGTAAAGGGACTTCCTCCAGAACAGCGTTTCCTGAGGAACATAATCAAAGTTCCGGATAGCTTCACTCTCATGGGGGGCAATATCCAGCGACCCACTTCTCGCCCATCCTCATCGATAACTATGCGATGTCCGTAGATGACGTCTACGCGGTCGTGTGTGGCAAAATACTCGCCCACAAACCGGAGCGCTCCATCCATGAGCAAATCGTCAGAGTTCAGATAACCTATGATGTCGCCCTTCAAATGGGCAAAGCCTTTTGTGATGGCATGAGATTGCCCTCTATCCGGCTCGCTCACGTAATACGACAGATCGGATTTGTATCGTTCAAGGACTCGACTTGTGTCGTCAGTCGATCCGCCGTCGATCACGGCGAATTCTAATCGTGGGTAACCTTGCCGCAGGACGCTCTCGATGGTGTGCGCAATGCTCCCGCCCTGATTGAGGCTCGGTGTAACGATCGCGATCGCTGGTAGCGCAACTTCTCCCCTTGCGCAACGCGGGGAAAAGTCTCTGCCCGCAAACGCCGTGGCTTATACTGGTGCAACACGCCGAGTTCCATACCGTGACATTTGCAGAGAAGGTCGTGGAATACGCGGCAATAGTAAGAAGTTCGGGTAGCATTCGCCCGCCACTTCTTCAAACGAAATGTCGTCTTCCCTGTGAGATATTTAAGATGGGAGCGTTTTTGGCGTAGATAATTGTGAATACCTGATTGTGTCACCGTTCTCACCAGGTCTGGAGCCTTCTGATGCTCTCATCTTTGCTTAAAAGCATTACAAATTGGATGCGCCTTGCGTGGACCACACGGATCCCCGTCATTGAATGTTGCACAGTCTTTATCATTCCATGCGGAAATTGATGATGTACGGAGCTTCTCTCAGATCGCTTTCTTGAGGTGTGGCGCTCGAGGCCAACGCTACTCGCACTCCTTGAAAAGGTTTGTCGATGGCCTGGCTACACGCGGATCGCGAATGGCTTCGATCGCTTGTCTTGAAACTGCCTGAGTAGCGTTCAAATCAAACCCTGCGCGCGGACGGATGCGATACTTTAGGCGCGAATGCCGTGTTGCATAAGCAACTCGCAGCACTGCGCGCGCCGGGCAAACTTTTCGCTAACCATCGTCAACACTTCGGGCGAGGGCTCTTCGGATAACTCACGCGTTTGCAAAAGCCGAATTTCGTCGGCACCGACCGTTTCGTGAATGGTAGCCGATTTTTGCTCAGAGTGGATGCGAAAGCAGCTGAGGAAGTATGGCACGCGTCTGAAACGCGCACCAGCCTTGACAAACCGAAGAATGAGGTCCCAATCCAGCGCGAAATGAAAGGCGGGATCCAACCCGCCCACCTTTTCATAAATACTCTGACGCCAAAACATCGTCTCCTGTGGAATGAAATCAAAATATGCTAAGGCCTCTGAAGTATGAGGCGGCACAAGACGCCGCCCGACCTCGGCCCCGTCAGCGTTGATGATGATGCGATGACCGTAGATTACGTCAACATCGGAATGCAGCGCGAAGTACTCACCTACAAATCGCAAGGCGCCGGGCATCAACAGATCATCGGAATTGAGATAAGCCATGATCTCTCCCGAGATGTTTCGAAAACCCTTGCGAATGGCGTCTGCCCTGACCGCGCGTCTCTTTCGCTGACATAATAAGCAAGGTGTTCCTTCTTTGCGTTGATAGCATCAACGCTCCCATCTGTCGAACCACCATCGACGACAGCATAACGAAGGTTGGGATAGTTCTGCCTAAGCACACTGTCTATCGTGGCGTTTACCAAGTCTGCCTGATTGAAACTTGGAGTTACGATGGCAATAGAAGGAAGCTTGGCGCGCTTCGAGACCCCAGCAGGGAAAAACTTCAGTCTGAACGGGGCGTGGAGCGTACTGAGAAAGTTTCCAGTAATCGGCTGCGTAGCCGCTGTGAAGCGTGCGCATCAAACGCGCCATCAGACGCGCGTTCAACGGAACGTTTTTCTCACTTTTTACAACTGACCGGCTCATCTTGATCATGCGAAACTTCAATTTTCCCCAAAGATAGAGAGCGTGTTGTTGCTTTCGATACAAATAACCAGAGCGGGCTCGCGTAATTAAGTGTCTTTTTTGTTGCTGCGCAAAGACCTCACGAGCATATCGGAGTATAGCAGTGCCAAAGTCCGCGGCGCGCAGGCCGGTGAGTTCGAGCATTTCGGCCTCCCGTGACGGGCACGGCCCTGATTCCAGATAAGGAAAGCTATTCAACAAAATCTCGGCCAGCCGGTCCGGATCCTGAGGGGAGAAATAATCCAGAGCCGAAGGAGCTTGTTCGCGGTGAACTTTTATATCGGAGCAAATGATTGGCCGGCCGAGCGCTTTGGCATCTTCAATAAGTGTATTCCAACCCTCACACATCGATGGTTGAACAATAACGCTAGCGCATCGGATGACAGAAATTAGATCAGCGAAAGGCAGCTTCCCCAGGAAGTGCACCTGGTCGGCTAGCCCCATTCGAGCAAAATCCTGAAGCAGATCCGAAACCAGCTGGTTTTCCGGATCACGATAGTCGGCAGGCACTCCTGTCAGAACCAACGGTACTTTAAGTCCATTCTTCCTTGCGACGGAGAGGGCTGCGGGAAGGATCTTATGATTTTTGTGGAGCCAAAATTGATTCGCCACCAGCGCATACCTCTCCGGAAGATGATACTTACTGACCACATCTTCTGGCCGGTCATCCAGTTTTGCATTCCACAAGGAGGACGTGAATCGCGCCACTCTAGCCTTGGCGAAATGTTGAGGGAAGAATTCGACAAAATCATCCTGAGCACATTCGCTGGAAAGCAGGACGAGCGAATATCTCTCGGCGATGGCGTTGAAATAAACACTACGACTAACGAAATCGTGCTCGGAGAAAAACTCGCTATGTGTGTAATGCTGAAAGTCTGGTATCCAGCCTATGCCTGGAACACGCAGTGTGTCTACGGAGTTTTCCCGTGCCGGAAAGACAACATCGAGTTTGAATGATTCAAGAGCACGCCCATTTACTTGGCGTGTCCGACGATCAATGTAGATCGAGTTCTTCCAGCCTGAATTCCCGGAGGAGGTTCGATGTTCTCATTTCCGCGAAAGAAGACAATGTCAACGGCGGTCGATGGATCGCTCGGCATTGTTGACATCACGGCTGGTTGGCGAGCGCAAGGCAGGAAAGTAGCATGCGCGTATAGTGCTCTCCAGCTGTCCAGCCGGGTGTGGATTGGTCGATAATTCCTAAGCGCATGAGAATCGCAAATGATCACTTGCGGCTTTTCGCTCCAACTGAATCATCATGTCGCATGTGACATCGCGCCGCTGGCACGCCTTGCGCGGAACGAATTGTGACGACGGGACGTTGGCAAAGCTTCGGTTCGCGACTGAGGCGCCTTGGCGAATGTAAAGGACATCATAAGTCCAGGAGAGTTTTCAAGCGGCGTTCTCACCAGCAAGATCGTTCGCCGCCCAGCGGGCAAACGCGCGTATTCCTGCTTCGGCGGATATCTTTGGCGACCAGCCGAATGATTTCAGCAGTTCGGCATTGCCCCGCCACCGTTGGGGATTGCCTGCAGGCGACTTGCCATCGTAGAGCGGCTTTGCGCGCACGCCGAGTTCCTCGCGAATCCATGTAGCCGCCTGACCTCACAGCCACCTCTTCGCCGGAAGCGAGATTGAGAATTTCAGGGAGAGGTCCATTCTGGCTGGCCAAAACCGCTATGGCATCAGCCACACTGCATGCATGGATGAAATCGCGCGTCTGCGAGCCATCCCCTTGCAAGACGAAATTGCCGCGCAAAGCCTTTTGGCAGACGTCCCACAATAGCTGCCGTCGCAATCCCTCTCCGTAGGCGGAAAAGATGCGCAGACTCACACTGCGCAAGCCGTAAATTTCACGATATTCCCGAAGAGCCAGCTCCGAAGCCAATTTGTGAAAGCCATAAGGGGAAACAGGCCGAGCCGGCGCAGTCTCTGCAATTGGCAAAGTTTCCGGGTTGCCATAGACGGCGGCGCTCGACAGGAACAATACAAGTGCATCTGGGCACCCAAGGCGCGCAGCTTCCAGAACTTCATAGACGGCAGCCACGCTCCTCCGGAAGTCGATTAGCGGCCGAGCCATGGAAAAGTTCACCGAGGCGGGTCCCGCCGCATGCACGATGGTTGTCGGCGCGAAATTCTCGAAAAGTGGCGCGAGAATTTGGCTTTCCATTTCCAAGTGATCCGCTCCAAGAGCCATCACCTCGATCTTTTGAGCGCGCAATTGCCTGGCAATCCAACCTCCGAGAAAACCGGCGGCTCCCGTCACGGCGACTCGCGCAAGTCCGGAGCAACGTTGGTGGACGCCTGGATTTTCGGTATCCATTTACAAAGCTCCTCCCGAGTTTCGTCCTGCTATTTTGCCTCGCCGGCGCAGACAAACCTTAGGGGAGCGCGATTTGTCGCTGCGTAGGCGAAATACATTGCGTGGCACCTTCGTATGAACACAGGATATGGCGAACTCTTCCAATATGGCTTGAACGTCCAAGGAAGGGCCATAGCGTCGCATCGTTCTCATAGAGCTAATTTTGCCGGGCGAGAAGCGTCAAAGCTCTTTTGCAGAAATGCGTCTGAAGAATTTGAAACATCGAGAAAAATCCAGGAACTTTCGGCCAGACTTCTTGGTTCAATTTCGAAACAGTCAAGCTTATGCGTCATCTTGCTTTTTCCCGAACTGTGAAGGTGTTCCGCATTCCTGTCATTTTAGCCGTATTCGCGGCGGGTCTGCTGCCCTTCGACACCTCTAATGCGCAAAGGTACACCAACAGAAACGTCAGGCCGCCTTTAATCATCGAAACGCCCGGCCGTGCTCCGCACCGCGGGTGGGTCTGGATTCCCGGGCACTGGCGCTGGAGTCAAAGGCATCGCTACTGGGTTTGGGTTCGTGGTCACTGGGCGAGAGGCAGGTAACGCGCGCGGCGTCGCACCGGATATCTCGGTAAGGGCGAGAACATACGCGGATTGCCGGCTGCCATCAGCGTCCGGAAGCGCCCTTGGCTTTCGAACGCTGAATTAGTGCGCTCGCTTGGAGCACGCTTTCGTAAGCAGTGACCGTTTTCTCGAGATCGAAATCGCGCGCTTTTTCGAGTGAGGCTCGGCGCATTCGTTCCAGTATCTCCCCGTTCGCCAGCAATTCACGCAGTCTTTGCGCAAAGGCGGCCGGATTGAGTTCACAAAGGAAGCCATTTTTCCCGTCCTCGACGATTTCTTGCATGCCCTCAATCCGGCTTGCGACGATGACAAGGCCCCGTTGGAGCGCTTCGATGGCGACCATGGGCAAGCCTTCTTGCAGCGATGGCACCAGGAGAACATCGGCCTCGGCCATTACCTGCGCCACTAGCGCGCTGGACATCCATCCGTGCAGAGTGACGCGTTCACCGATGCCCAACCGATTTCCGATCGCCCGCAATTCCGGCGCAAGTGGACCATCGCCGATTACATCAAACGTCCAATCCATTTCCTTGATCAGAGCGAGAGCTTCGACAGCAAGGAGTGGGTTTTTCTGTATGCTCAAGCGTCCCACCATGATGATGCGTGGGGGAGAATGAATGTGCCGTTGGGGCGGCGCGATTGGTTCGACGCCATTAGGAATGACAAGCGGCCTAATCCCGTAGGCTTTTTCTGCCAAATTCGCCACGAAACGACTGACTGCCGTCACCCCTGCGGCACGACGCCATACGGGGGTCACAAAGAGGCCCAGACGCCGGAACAAGTGATCTGTCTGCTTCGGCACGCCCCCCGGAACATCGCCAAGGTGCGCCGTCAGCACGTAAGGAATTCCTGTGAGCACGTTGGCGGCAAGCGCGAGGGGACCTGTGGGAACTGCGAAGTGCGCGTGAACGACATCCGGGCGCCAGTTTCGGGCTTCTCTCAGCACGGGCCAGAGACTGGTGGCCAGGTAAAGAGCCATTTCGGGCACGGTGCAGGTATCTTCCCGCCGGCGAAACGATGGAGGTCTCAAAACCTCGACGTGCTGGTGCACTTCACGCCGGGGCAGATGGCGCATCCCCGCGGTAATGACGCGGACATGATGTCCGCGGCGAGCCAGGGACGTTGCCACCTGCGCCGCGACTCTCCCTCCTCCCCCGCCGACGGGAGGATATTCGTAGCAGAGTACGAGGATCTTCAACGTGTCACGTCATCCGCGCCCAACTTTGCCAGCCACTCGCTGTAGCATAGTTGACACCAGAGATAGAGACGTTCGTCGGAACCGCTCGAGCGATGAGAGGAGAGTCTTTCTTCCAGAAATTTTCCGTCGCCGCGTGGGACGAGCCGGCCCGACCGGAACCATGCTCCGACGGGAGTGCCAAACCCCTTCTTTTTCCGGTAAATGATGTCGAGCGGAAGCAGCGGCTCGAGCGCTTTCTTGAGCAGATATTTTGTAATCCCTCCGCGAATCTTTAGTTTATGGGGCAGCCTGCGCGCGAAATCTGCCACCTCCAAGTCAAGAAAGGGGCTGCGGACCTCGAGACCGTGCATCATGCTGGCACGGTCGACCTTGGCCAGGATCCCGTCCTGAAGATAGAGTTCGGTATAGAACTGCAGGGTGCGATCCACCAGGTTTGGCTGGCGGCACGAATCCCATGCCTCCACCGCCTCGGAATACAAATCCTCCGCGTCGATCGGATATCCGAAAAATTGCTCGATTTCGCGAGGTTCCAATGCGCCAAGCCATACCGGATTCCAATAAGGCTGCTGATGATTGACCCCACGCAGGCCGCGCTTCATTTTGAAATCAAAGCTTAGGTTCGCATGAGAAACAGGTAGCCGCCCCGCCAAGGCATGCAATGCGTGGTGAATAGGCTCGGGAACCGCCCGCGCGTACCACTCCGCTTTCTTCAAACCGCGAAAAGTATCGTATCCCCCGAACAATTCGTCACCGCCGTCGCCCCCCAAGGCAACAGTCACTTGACGGCGCGTGAAGCGACTTAGCAACCACGTCGGCAGCAGAGAATTGTCGCCCTGAGGCTCGTCCAGCTTCGCGAAGATCTCAGGCAAGACAACGCATGCCGTATCAAGGTCAAGCTGTTCGCATTGATGATTGGTCCCGAGATATTCTGCGGCGTGGCGGGCCTGAGCCGACTCGTCGAAGGACGGCTCGTTAAAGCCAATACTAAATGTGCGCAACCTGTCCGCGCCGGCGTGTTTCGCTGCCAACGCCGCCACCGCCGTTGAGTCGATACCCCCACTCAGGAAAACTCCGAGCGGCACATCCGCCATCAACCGCCTCTTGACGGCGCGTTCGAGCCGGTCAAGCAATTCCTCCGCCACGACCTCTCGAGGGCGCTCCAGGAGGCTTGTATCCGGCTCAATTTCAAAGCGCCAGTAACGCTTGATGACAGGTTGCACTCCTGACTCCACAAGCAGGTTATGACCGGCGGGCAACTTCCAAACTCCTTCAATGAGGGAATGCGGCGCGGGAATCAACGCGTAGGCGAAAAATTTCTGCAGAGCCTTGTGTGAGACGTTGCGGGGGCAGCGTTCATGCTCAAGCAAGGCGGTCAATTCGGAGGCGAACGCGAAGGTATTCCCGCGCTGGAACCAGAACAGTGGCTTCTTACCGAAGCGGTCTCGACTAAGAAAGAGGCGTTTTCGGCGACTATCCCAAAGTGCGAAAGCCCACATGCCATTGAGCCTGTGCACCATGGCCTCTCCCCAAACACAGTAGCCGTGTAACAGCACCTCAGTGTCTGAATGATCACTGTGAAATTGGCAGCCATGCGCCTCCAGGCTCGCGCGCAGCTCCAGATGATTGTAGATCTCGCCGTTGAAGACGATCACGCAAGCTCCATTCGCCTCGGCCATCGGCTGTGCCCCGCCAGCGAGGTCAATGATCGAGAGCCGTCGATGTCCGAGATGCACACCAGCAGAGTCGTCGCTATAAAACCCCTCTGCATCGGGGCCGCGGTGCGCAAGCCGGCGAGTCATGCGGACAATGTCACCGCGATCCCCCTCGCCGACGAATCCGGCGATTCCACACATCTTAAGCCGCCTTGGGAAGCGCTTCTATGTTGCGGGTTTCGCGAACGAGATAGATCGATTTGTTCTGCGATTCGTGAAAGGTCCTGGTGATCATTTCCGCCAGCAATCCCATGAGAATGCAAATGACGCCGGTCATGAAGGAAAAAACCGCCATCATGGGCAGCGGAGTGCCCGTAAAGAAATACCCCTTGGTGCGCATGTAAAGCGTCCAAACGCTGAAACCAAAGGCCGCCGCAAAAAACGCAACTCCCCACAAGCCGAAGAGGTACATTGGCTTGAGCATGAAGCGGTCCATGAATTTGACGGTGACAAGGTCCATCACCACTTTCAGCACGCGCTCAAGACCATATTTTGACGATCCGCATGACCGCGCGAAATGATTGACCGGAATCTCCGTGATCTTCGCTCCATGCCACTTCGCATAAATTGGAAGAAAGCGATGCATCTCGCCATAAAGACGAACTCCTTTGAGCACTTCGGCGCGGTAGGCTTTCAGCGAACAGCCGAAGTCGTGCAAGCGAACGCCTGAGACGGCAGAAATCAATTTATTAGCCAGAATGCTCGGGATGTTGCGCTGGAGGGCATTGTCTCGCCTGTCCCTCCGCCAACCTGAACAGACGTCATACCCCTCGCGAAGTTTGGCGAGCATTCGCGGGATATCCTCGGGATCATTTTGCCCGTCTCCATCCATCGGGACAATGATATCGCCCGATGCGAAATCAAAGCCCGCCATCATCGCCGCCGTCTGGCCGAAGTTTCGGCGGAAGTGAATCACCTTCACCTCGCGGTGCGCGGTCGCCAGCCTGTCCAGGATCTCCTCGCTTCGATCCACGCTTCCATCATTGACAAAAATGATCTCCCACCGGTCTCCGCTTTGATTCATGACGACACGCACTTTCTCGAAAAGCTCCTCGATCGAGCCCTCTTCGTTGTAAATGGGAACTGATAGCGAAATCATACCTCTGTGGCAGAACCCTTCATCTGAGGCAGAAATTGCTGCGCTGTCAGTAAAATTAATTGGACGTGATTGGCTGTTGGAATTCGCCTGCCGCAAGGTGTGGCGCCACTCCGGTTCCCTGACCATGGTGTCACGCTTTGAACAGGAACTCGCCCGATAGACTTCGTCATGTAGTCATTCTACGAAGTCAGCAGAAAATCGCGGTAATCGAGTTGCGAGGGCAGGGCGGCGCCGGCTAAAGTGCCGCGATAGCTCTCGCCGGGGCGAAAAGCGACAAGTTGCCAGGATGTGCCATGAAGTTGGGCTCCTTTTTCCAGTCCAACGACACGCAAGGGTGCGAGGCCGATTTCCACCTCGGAAAGCTCGAGTGCGAGCCCAAGCGAGGTGGCTTTGAGAATCGCCTCTTTGGCGGTCCATATTTGAAAGAAAGCCGCGGCACGTTCATCCGGCGCCTTCCGGGCGATCTCTTCCTTTTCGCGATCGCAGAAGAACCTTTCGGCGATCTCCATCGCCCCGAATTGACGATCTTCCTTTTCAATGTCCACTCCAAGTGCCCATCCGTTGCAAAACGCTGCTACCATGAGATCGCCGCAATGTGAGACATTGAACTGAATGTCAACTGGGGAGTTCACCAGGAACGGCTTTCCATGAGCGGTATAGCCAAACTTCACTCGCTCTGGTTCCATCGCAAGGTAGCCTGCGAGGATCGCCCGCAAAGCGCCGCGCCCCGCCACAAAGCGACGCTGCAGACACGCAAACCTGAATCGCTCGGACCGCAGCACCTCGTCAGCTGACAGTGCGCACCGCAATCTGGCCAGCGCGGGTTCGGATACTTCCAGCCCCACGCGCCACACGTGCACTTCCCCTTCCTGAAGATTATCCCCGGGGCTGGTTTTCTTCCAGGTTATCATCGAACGAAAAATTGCACTTGCCTCGGTCAGGAAGGTCGATTTGTTGACCAAAATGCCATATCGCGTTTGCAAGACAATCGATATCGAAAGCGGCCACATGCTCTCGAAGCATCCCGGCAAATGCAGATTTCCGCACGGCCACACGCGCAAGGTGGAGTTCGTTCTTCAAGCTGAACATCTCGATGGTAACGAGATGGTGTGCGACTTTTTGGTCGTGAAGGAGCTTATCGGCGAATATCTTGAAGCATTCGACCATGCGATATGCGTCAATACCGCCGATCCGGGTTACGCGGAACTGCGCTCACGGTATGGGGAGAAGATCATCTCCTTTGAGAATGAGGATCCGACAACCGAGGTCATGGCGCGCGTCATCTTTGAGGCTTTTGTGAAAAGATTGGCCGATTACTCGTTAAATCGAGATCCAGGCCTTTCTTCAGACCGGGAGGTCAGACTCGTGTCGGTGAGAGTTTGGGAAACCGCATCGTCGTGGGCGGAGTATTGCATCGGCTGAGGGCTCAGGTCCCAATCAAAAATGAAAGACGTACAAAACTTCGCGGACACCCGTGGAATCGCCATTGATCAGGTCGGCATTACCAACCTTCGGTATCCAATTACGGTGAAAAGCCGTGGCGGGCAGCCCATGGCCACCGTGGCTGACATTTCCATGTCAGTGCACCTGCCGCATCATTTTAAAGGCACCCACATGAGCCGGTTCCTCGAAGTGCTCGCAAAGCATGAAGGCGAGATGACCTTGCGCAGTTTACCGGCGATCCTTCACGAGCTCAAACGCCGGCTCGATGCCGAGAGCGCGCAGATGCAGCTCTCTTTCCCGCATTTCATCGACAAGGCCGCGCCGGTAAGCGGAGCCCGTGCAAAGGTGTGCTGTCAGTGCACCTTCTCCATATCCTGCAACGGGGGAGACGATGATGTCTCCCTGCGCGTCGAGGTGCCAGTGACAACGCTCTGTCCCTGCAGCAAGGAGATAAGCGACTATGGCGCGCACAATCAACGTGGACATGTGACCATCGAGGTGTGCCCGGCTATGACAAAGCAGGGCTGGGCCTGGATCTGGATTGAAGAGCTCGTGGAGATCGCCGAAGAGTCGGCCTCAGCTCCGGTATACGCGCTGCTCAAGCGCCCTGACGAACGCCACGTGACCATGCAGGCTCACGATAATCCGGTATTTGTCGAGGATCTCGTCCGCAATGTTGCCCTGCTGTTACAAGATGACCCTCGGATCGCTTCTTTCGATGTCCGGGCCGTCAACCAGGAAAGCATCCACGCTCACGACGCCTTTGCACGAGTTATTTGGAGGCGCCGAGTCCAAAGCAGACTACAGCGCAAGGTGTAGCGGCGTCCCACCGCCGGCAGCTACTGACGAGATCCTGTCCGCCGGCAAATACCCTGGTAGCCGTTTTCTACGGCACTCGCGCGAAGTAAAATCCAAGAATTTCTGCAAGTTGGCGGGAAATGGCGCGTATCAATGTCGTTGAAAAGCACAGAAAGGTGATTTCAGAAAAGGGGTTTAGATCAAGAAGGCCTTTTGGCCGATAAGACTGAAAATGGCTCCCAGAGGGACCATTCTCAAAGCCGGTGATTCGTATTCCATCCCAACTCCGGCTGCGAGCCAGCACTGCACAAGCACACTTCCGCTTAGAGACAATGACTTAATCAAAAAAGAGAAAAATATGAAAACAGTGAATAAACCTAACCTAAGGCTCTCGTGCGGGATGAGCATTTGCCTTGCGATCATCGCAGCGTGCATAGCCTTTGCTCCTCAAGCCAAGGCGATTTCCTTCAGCGGAAACACCTCGGGGATTTTTGTCAATCCGACTGGCCCGTGGGGCATGTCGGTGAGCGGAGTTGGAACGAACGACTTCAAGTGGGGCGTCCCATACTATTCTGTTTGGAGTGAGCTTGCCTTTGGCGGTGCCAATTTCGCCGGCGTCGTGCCGGACGAATTCTTTAACCTTGGCACGTTGCGGTACGTGAACGGCACCGCTTGGGCGGGTACCGAGGCTTACTCGGTAGATCTGCGAGCGAATCTCGCATTCACGTCCCCAATCGGACTGAGCCAGAACTTCGGCTTCGACTTTACTTTGGTTAACACGCCAAATATCGGCACTCCGATGCAGAATGCAGACAGTGTATATCTCACAAGTTTGTTTCCTACCACGACTTTTACCGTCGATGGCATAGACTATACGTTGCAGATGGGGTTTGGATCGATAACAGGCGGTTCGTCAGCAGGTAGCGGATTTACCGATGTCGATGAATTCTTTGTTCAGGAAGACGCCTGGGCGTCGGCACAACTCGTCGGCTTGATAAAAGCGTTAAATCCCCCTCCTCCGGCAGTGCCCGATGCAGGCTCAACGCTCGGTTTGATGGCGATGGCGGTCGTGGGATTGGGCGGCATTCGGCAATACTTGGCCCGCAAGGCTTAATCCCATCGACCGAACGGTGACCCGGAGTCTGTCTGAAGCTCGTCGATGTGCGGCGATTGGAGAACAGATCTGGGTCACTCTGAGGGGTCTCGAGGCTGTGTAGCATAACATTTCCGCGAGGATGGCAGCGGGAAAGGCCAATGTCCGAATGGACATTGGCCTTCAGCTTTTGCCATTGTCGCCATTCTGAGTCAATCTGCGCCCATCTGTGGCTTCTCTCCCGCCGCAAAGGCATTTTATTTCGCCTTCGCCGCAGCAAAATTCGGATTTAGCGGATTGATGTCCACTCTCCTTTGCTGTGGCAGGACTACAAGGTCCATATCTTCCATCGGGATCGCACCAAGAAGAACCTCGTCCCCCATGACAACTGCGCCAACGTAGGCTATCCGATTCTTGAACCTTGTCTCAATTGGACCCACGTACGGAACCATCTTCTTTGAACCATCCGCTAACGTAATCTCTTTGTTGCTGCCTTCCTCCAAGCCGAGCTGGAGCCGAATATGCTCGGGAATAATCAAATACACCGCTCCTGTATCGGCAAGAGCCTCTACGTCGACAGGACCGTTCTGTAAATTTCGAGGATTCTTCAGCGTCAGCATGCAGTAGGGTAATCCCATCGCTGAATCGTATCAAATACTCGGCCAACGACAATCCGCAGACTCCTCAGATGGTTGCAGATTAGAGGCCAGAGCCGGCTTTTTCCCAGTCGTTGCGATCCGTGTCAATCAGCCCATTCTGCGGCTTCCATACATTATCCGTTGAATCCGCGTGATCCGCGGTTTGAAGCCCCTTGCCTTCCATCTGTGTTAATCGGCTTCATCTGCGGATTACCCCTTGAAATGGAGTTCGACCCGGTTGACAGCGCAGCCGCCCTCTCAGTAGCCTCCGCTCATGATTCCCAAGATGGCGCCGGATTCGCTTTCTTATTCCGGGATGCACCTGCAGGCGCTGTGCCGGAAGGTGCTCCGCGTGCAGCCGGAGCGGCTTGACCAAGGTCTCTTCGAAATCGGGCTGAATTCTTTATCGGCAGCAACCCTGGCTTGGCACCTGGAGGAGGAGTTTCACGTTTGTATTCCGCTCTCCGAGTTGCTGGACAATCCGACGATCCCGAAGCTTCTCGGCCTTATAGAGACTGGCCACCATGGGCGAAAATCTGCAGCTGCAAGAATCCTCGACGGTTTGCCCCACCCGAAAAGTATTCCGCTTTCCTTTGCCCAGGAGCAGGTCTGGTTCCTGGAAAAGCTGCATCCTCAACATTAACAGCTATCGTTTTCAGGCTCTCCTGAATTGTGTTGGCGCGCTCAACCCGGATGTTCTTGAAAGAAGTCTCGATCGAATCGTCCGCCGGCATGAGATTCTCCGCACGGCTTTCGTTGCCGACAACGGCGAATCACCACGCCAGGAAGTCGGAGCCCATATTCCTCTGGTCCTGCCCCGCGAAGATTTGCGTGTTCTCCCCGGAGAGGCTGCGAGAGGCGGAATTGCATCGCCGGATTGACGAGGAATTGCGGCGCCCCTTCAATCCAAGCGCACCGCCGCTCATTCGATGGCGCCTCTACCGGCTCGGCGAGCAGAATTACAGCCTCTTGCATACAGAGCATCACTTCGTGCATGACGGGTGGTCGTACGGGATTTTTCTCGAGGAGCTCTATGCAACGTATCGCGCTCTCATAGATGGCGAAGATCTTCCGACCGAATCCAAACTGCCGCAATTCTCCGAGTTCGCACTCTGGCAACGACAAATGGCTGCGTCCGGAGCTTGGGATGATCAGCTTGACTATTGGCGGAGAGAATTGACTGACTGTCCTCCTCCGCCTTTGCTCCCGTCAGATCGTCGCTTGGGCCCTCATCGGAGCTTCGCAGGATGTCAAATACGCCGCGACCTGCCGCAGGGCTTCTGGCGGGAACTCGGCAGTGCATGCTCGCGTGAAGGGGTGACCCGGTTCGCCTGGATACAAACCATCTTTCATCTTTTCATTTATCTGTACACGGGCGCGTTGGACTTCTGTACCGGCACAGGCTTTGCCAACCGGAGGCAACCGCGATTTCAGAGAATGCTGGGCATGGCGATCAACACGCTGCCTATCCGTGCGCGTTTCAAGGGGATTGACACATTCCGCGATTTGCTTCGGAGAACCCACAACACCGCTTCGATTTGCCTTGGATAATCAGGAGTTGGCCTTTGAGACCATCGTCAAGAATCTCAATCCGGGGCGGACCCCGAACATCAATCCTTTTTTCAACGCGTTTATCGCGGTCTATGATACCGCCTATCCGGCCTACTATGACGAAGGTCTGGAGATTACCAGTGAGGATGGGATTTCCTGCGGCGAGGTAAAGTTCGACTTGGTCGCGCTCCTTATTCCACGCCCGACTGCCCGTCCCGATCGCGCCTCAGTCGATCAGAGCGCTCCCCGACTTCTCTGGGAGTTCAGCTCCGAGCTTTTTGATTTCTCAACTGGCGAGTCCATGCTCGACCATTTTCTCGAACTTCTTGAGACCAGCGTACGCGAGCCTGACTCATCCCTCGCCCACCTCTCCATGGCCCAAGGTAGCGAACTCGACCGGGTTTTAGCCTTCGGCAGAGGTCCAGAGGCTCCGTCGCAATGTGAGATCCCTCTGCACCGCCTCTTTGAGTCGGTTGCTGCAGCTTCGCCCGGAGCTCCAGCCCTTGTTGCTGGCGAGAGCATTCTGAGTTATGGCGAACTGAATATCCGCGCCAACAAATTGGCACGCCGCCTGGCGGAGCAGGGGTTTTTGGAGGGCTCGGTGGCCGCGGTAGCCATTCCGCGCAGCGCCGAAGCGATCGTGTGCTTTTTAGGCGTCCTTAAGGCTGGAGGCGCTTATCTTCCCATCGATCTTCGCGATCCGAGAGATCGCATTGCCTGCCTGCTTCGATCAGCGAGAACTGCCATCGTCCTGACGCATTCGGATCTGAGTCCGACTCTGCCTCTGGCAGAAGCAGAAGTTTGCTTGGTAGATGAGCCGTTCGAAGCGGCGGAGGGCAACCTATCCGTCGATGTTTCAGCGAGTGCGCCAGCTTACGTGCTCTTCACATCAGGCTCAACCGGTGTTCCGAAAGGCGTGATCGTACCGCACCGCGCCGTCTCCCGCCTGGTTTTCGGTATGCCGACCGTCAATCTGGACCGGTCAGAAATCCTCCTGAATTTGGCGCCGTTGAGTTTCGATGCCTCCACTTTTGAGATTTGGGGAGCCCTGCTGCATGGCGCGCAGCTCGTCATCTCGCTCGATGATCTTCCGGATTTCCGCTCTTTGGGCGAAATCATTTCTCAGTCACAGAATCACAACGGTGTGGCTCACTTCCAGTCTGTTCAACCAGATCATCGATACCACTCCGGAAATTCTTCGGGGATTGCGTCAGATCCTCACCGGTGGTGAGGCCTTGTCGCCAAGCCACGTCCGCAAGGCTCTCGATCTGCTCCCCGGCACCCGTATCATCAATGGATACGGCCCGACGGAAACCACGACGTTTGCGACACTTTATCAGGTGCCGAGAGACTTTGACGGAACCGTCGACGGGCAGTTCCCATCGGCCGTCCCATCGCTGGAACACAGGTTTATGTAATGCGCAACCCGAGCGCCGCGGATTCGGAACGGATCTCCGGAGAAGGGCTCTGAAATCGATCGAGCCCTATTCTCCTCAGTTTGCACCGATTGGTGTCCCTGGGGAGCTCTATATCGGCGGCGAGGGCGTCGCGCTAGGATATCTGAATTCTCCCGAGCTGACGGTCGAGCGCTTTGTTGCCGACCCATTTCGTAGCTCGCCCGGAGGCCGCCTCTACAAGACGGGAGACCTTGTGCGATGGCGTCCCGATGGCAATCTCGACTTCCTTGGCCGAATCGATGATCAGGTCAAGATTCGGGGATTCCGAATTGAACCTGGCGAGATTGAGGCCGTCTTGGAGCGTCATCCATCTGTCAGGCGTGCGGTGGTCAAGATGTGGGAGTCGGAAGCCGGCGAGAAGTGGCTGGTCGGTTATTATGAATCAAACACACATAGCTCTGCGGAACCCGCTGCCCTCCTGGAGTTCTTGGGCAGCCAACTGCCGCGTTACATGGTGCCGGTGTCGCTTATCAAAGTGGAGAAGCTTCCGCTCACGGCATCAGGGAAGGTCGACCGCCTCGGCTTACCTAAGCCCGAGCGTCATGTTGGAGAGACTTATTCCGGTGCGCAACTCACTGCGACAGAACAGATCGTCAGCAATGTTTTCGCCAATGTTCTTCGCGCTGACGATATCGACATTCGAAAGAGCTTCTTCGAGCTTGGCGGCGATTCGCTCCTGGCGATCCGAGTCGATCACAGCGCTACAAGGAATTCTTCACATCGAGATCCCTGTTACGGCGCTCTTCAATAATCCTACAGTTACCGGCTTAAGCCGCCATCTTGATGCACTCCTTGCCGACAATCTTGGAATGGTGCGTCCTCCCATCGAAAGGGTCTCCCGCGATCAGCCGCTTCCTCTCTCCTTCGCTCAGGAACGTCTCTGGCGAAACGAGCGCCAGGAACCAAGTCCGGACAACGTTAGGGTGATTTTGCTAGATCTTAAAGGCGACCTGAAGATCTCTTGCCTGGAGCGCAGTCTACAAGAGTTGGTCCGGCGCCACGAAGTTTTCCGGACGACGTTTCACGTCACCGGAGATTCTCCTGTCCAATGCATAGCACCCTACAGACCATTTCAATTGGAAGTACTCGACTTAAGTGAAATCGCAGAGCCCGAAGCAGAAGCGGCACGGATCGCAAGTCAGGAAAAGACAGATTCGGTCAACCTTGAGCACGGACCTTTGATGCGATTCGACGCTGCTCCGTTTCGGAGCGCGACATCACCGACTTGTTTTGAAGCTTCATCACATTCTGTACGACATCTGGTCCCTTCCAATTTTGGCCAGAGAGCTTGACATCCTTTATCGAGCGTTCTGTCTGGGTAAGGATTCACCATTGCCAGAATTAACACTCCAAATGGCGGATTTCGCCGTCTGGCAACGGCGATACTTTGATCGCAATTCAAGCCCCTTCCAGGCACAGCTCGCATACTGGAGAAAACAGCTTTCAGGCGATCTGCCGATCTTGAAACTCGGCTGCGAACGCCCGCACGAGCTGAAGACTGCATCCACAGACGACGTGCTAATCCCGTTCGAAGTATCCGGAGAGCTTGCCGAAAATGTCAGGGCGCTCACCAAGCGCGAAGGCACTACGCTATTCATAACATTTCTCACCGCGCTAAAGGCCCTGATCAACGTTTCTACGGGTCAAGAGGACATCATGCTCGGAATCTACATGGCCAAGAGAAATGCCGCCGAGGCGGATGGCATGATGGGATATTTTTGTGACTTGGGCGTATTGCGCACGAGGGTTTCAAGTGATCTTAGCTTTCTGGAATTGCTCTGCCGGGTTCGCGAAACGGTTCTCAGTGCTCATGCGCACGAGGATATGCCTTTTGATATGCTTGGCGAGGAGCTTGCAAGGTGCGGCCGGCATCGCCCAGATCTCCGCGCCATCTTCTTGTTTGAGTCGTTTGCGGAGCAGTTCTGGCGCATCGGCGACCTTGAAGTCAGTCAGCTTGCGACTGCCTCCACGACGCAATGCCATGGGGATTTCAAATGCGTGTTCGCGACGAAAGAGACGCATTTTCGGGGTGGGCCAAGTTCGACGCGCGTCAATATGATCCGCAACTTGTCCGTAGGATGTTGCGGAACTATGTGAAGCTGCTTGAGGCCGTAGTTAGAGAGCCGGCGGCTCGCGTCGGTGAAGCAGCAAGGAAGGCGGCGCTTGAAGGGTTGGAAACCGAGAGCGTTCCGTACGCTTGAGCTCTTTCTTTAAGATCCGTTCCAACGTGGCCTTTCGCTGCGAGATCAGATAGTTCAACCTGAGGTTGTCTTGGAACAGCTGATCATTCTGCAAAGCCCAAAACGTAAAGCCGTCGTCTCAGGGAATCTGGCTGCTCTTCAGGCGCTCCAATTCGTCGCGCGAGGCGGTTCATTCCGTTCAGGCGTGCTTCGCAGGCTTCAGCAAGTTGCCGAATAACAGCCTCTTTTTCTTGGATGGCGGCCTCTTTCTCTTGAATCGCGGCTTCTTTCTCCTGAATGGCTGACTCCTTCTCCTGGACTGCATCCTCTTTCTCTTTCAACTGAGCAAGCAGCAGATCATAGTCGCGCGCCTTATCCATTACTGTCAGCCAATCCGTCGAATGTTCATGAGCGTAGAATTTTAGAGACTCTCTGACGACGGCTGGAAAACAGATGATCACGTCGTTGAGAATCATTATCTCGTGCGCTGAGCTCAAGCCGCGGAGACGTTTCAGAACGGAGTCAAAAGAAGGCCATTGACTGATCTCATGTGGTCGTGGGGGAGGACAAAGAAAAAGCCGAGCATCATCTATCAGGATGATACTTTGTTCATTCAAACCGGAAATCGCACCGAGCTCATCCAGGAGCGGACACTGGGAGCTCTCTCCCGCAGCCTGATCGGCCGCACACCAGTGAGCATCCAGCCAGTAGAGAACAGACTTGTTTAAGAGCGAACAAGCAATCTGCTGAAGGATCTCTGGCGAATGCCCCAGGTGGAGAAAGATCTTGGGATCATCTTTAAAACGCGGAGACTGCTTGTGAATGATATTTTGGAGAAGCTTCGATGCTGTGAATCTCGTCAAATTGCGGGCGAATTGTGCCGAATTGCTTCTCCCTCGAACGTTCCGGTTTCCACAAATACCTGCAGCGGGAGGTGCCTCTTAAAAACGGCTACCAACTTGGGATCGATCGAGAAATGGACTGCCCCCATCTAGTATTTTTCCTCGCGAAAAGAGCCACTTACCTGCCTTAAACTCCAGCAACCGTTACTCATGTTCCACATGAAGTCCAGAGTGTGCAGTAGTTCTTGAAGTTTCCCGGCGTTGTGGAGGACTCAAGCGCAAGCTAGGTTAAAAGGACCAGAGCCAATCCCGTCGAAGGATTACGGTCCAATTGGTGCGATCCTCGATCACTTTGCCATCTACTCGATGGGGGCATGCTTTCCGCCTGCGATTGCTTACTGCAAGGTTCTTTAGCGCAGTCGGGAGTCGTAGTGAGGAGACCCACCATACCGTTGTGCGGTTCGTACCCTGTCGGCTTGATCAAGGATCCGGCTCCTTCCATGGCTTCGAAAAAACTTCTTGCGTGAATTGAAACCGTGATGTTGGGTGCGCGCTTGCACCATGGAACCGAGCATACAAGTCACGCAGCGACACGTGCTTGAACAAAGTTCGCGTAAATGACCCTCGCGACCAGACATGAGGCAGGTTCCGAGTCACGGATTCTCTGTGGTTGGCGGTACTTTGAGGTTTCCTTTTTGAAGTTGGCCAAGCTCGCGGGAGCGAACGTAGAGTCTCGATTCGACGAGCCCATCCGCAATGGGCATGCGGTGCAGTCTCCAGAAACCGACAGGAAGCGATTCGCGTTAGAGATCTTTTGCCGGTGGATGTTCTCGGTTCCTCCGTCTCTGGGTGCTTCGTCTAACATGATCCATTTCGTGTTGGAAATGTAGAAGGCCACCTCTGATGTCGCACGAGGACTCACCTCTCCAGAGCAATAAGAAGACTGGGAAAGAGACAAAGCCGAATTCAAATTTAGTCCACGAAACGAAATTTGACACAAGCTGTGAGGTCCTTGGCGCTGAGAAGATCGTCTTTTGCCGGGAGAACATCGCGTTCAATCGGGATAGCGTTGCGCCTTCAGACGAGAATCTCACAGTGGGCCGGGGAAAAGGCGACCGCCATTCTAGGTTAACTGCTCTCAGAAGTTGGGATTATTATCTAACGAGACAACCACTCATTAAATTTGTGTCCCGCAATATGCGGGATGGCTGGCGTTTGGAGCGCAAGCGTGCGGTTTACCTACGCGAGAAGTGTCGGCATTTTCAATGCCTCTTTGAAAAGCTGAAGTTTAGGATTAGCCGATACGTCGGCGAGAAGCGTCGGCATACTCAATACCTGCTTGGTAAGCTGAGATTTAAATCGACTCAATTTTGGTTGGGAATTGTTGTTTGGCTTAGACATATCGTTCGTGCGATAAACGTCGCCTGGCTAAGAACTGTGGTTCACCCCCTGCGCGGGCGGCTTAACATTTGGTTAGAGAGGCGCCTCGGAACGCTCGAGCAGTATCATCCTCGGACTCTAAGGCTGGAAGTGTATCCATCCTTTAACGGCGAACGAGATCGGTTGCCATCCATGGCAATCGTCACGCCTAGCTATAACCAAGCGGCATTTCTCGATCGAACGATACAAAGCGTCATCACCCAAGGATACCCGGATCTGGAGTACGCAATCATCGACGGCGGTTCCACGGACGGCTCGACAGAGATACTGGCGAAGTATCGATCACACCTTGCTTACGCCGTAAGCGAAGCGGACCAGGGACAGGCACACGCGATTATAAAGGGATTTTCAAAAACGGATGGCGAGATCATGGCTTACCTGAACTCTGATGACTGCCTCATGCCAGGAGCGCTTCGCTATATTGGAGACTACTTTCGGCGGCATCCCGAAGTGGATGTTGTCTATGGCCATCGCGTTATTATCGATGAGGATGGATTGGAGGTCGGCAGATGGGTGATCCCTCCTCACGACGCGGAATGCGTGCGGCGTTTCGATTATATTCCGCAGGAAACTCTTTTCTGGAGAAGACACTTCTATGAGAAGGTTGGAGGCCTCGACGCCAGGCTTCATTTCGCGTTGGATTGGGATCTTATTTTAAAATTCATGCGAGCCGGTGCACGATTCAGGCGACTCCCCTACTTCATTGCTTGCTTCCGAATGCATTGTGCGCAAAAGACATCGTTTCTGCTGGAATCCATCGGACGCGACGAAAATGGATATTCTCATGGGACAGGAATTTCCTCGGGGGGATCACCAGAAGGACTGGTGGATTTATCACGATCGCTACCGTCTTGTTTCAACGTTTTGCGAATTGCTTTTAAAATGGGGAATACGGGTGTAACGACCGTTAGTCGTCCAGGTGCTCAATGTCCTTGAGAATTCCACCAGAGCGAATCGAAATCTTAAATCCGCGGGGTCGCAGAATAAACCACCGCGCAATTTTTACTGAACGGCGCTTTTTACAGCACATTGCTTGCTTGTGCCCTACGAATAACCAAAGCTTCTCAGTCAAACTGAATGTACCTGAGTTTGAATGTGCAACAAAGGCAAGTCGATCATTTTTTGGCTGATGCGACAATACCCCGCCGACGAGCACTTTGATTTATTCCTAATACTATCCTCTAGCTTAACTATGCAATGCGCTATTCTCGCCGCCGGGTTGGGTTCATGAATCATCGAGGAAAATCCATCTTAAGCCGAAGCCCATGCCGCAGATCAAAGGCAAAGCGATCTTATGGCATATCATGGCGAAGTGCTTGAACGACGACCTGTTTGTTTACTTTCGGCGACGGCATGGCAAATGTCGATATTTGCGAGTTTATCGATGCCGACACGGGGGCGCCGTTTGGCAACATTGACGGCCGGGGCAGAAATCTCAAATACGCTTCATATGAATTCAAGCAAACAAGTTTCACTTGGAGACATCCTTTCACCGTGCAGGGCATAGCAGCCAAGCATTCGTACTTTCAGGCATCGACGATCAGGCGGCGTCTGGCTTTACGGTCAACTCTTATTTACTAGCGCACCAGAACTTCATGCAAAAGGCCGATTGTTCCGGGCGCATTTTCGAATTTGCCTGGGCGGTGGTTCTGGCGCTCTTGGTGTTGATTATTGCTTGGCAACTCCACGGTGGCAACCAGATCAGTTGGACGGCGCCGCTCGCATACGACGGCGATTCGCTGTTCTATTTGATCACTATAAAACGGCTTGCCGAAGGTTCAGGCTACTTCATCAACGCGCGGCAAGGTTATCCATTTCTCTCGTACCTCTTCGATTTCCCCGGCTCGGACGCTGGCAGCCTGCTTGCCCTCTGGATTGGAGCGAAGTTAACTGGCTCCGAAGCTTTAGCCCATAACGCTTACTACCTGCTAGGTTTTCCGCTTGCTGCTCTGGCTGCATTTTGGACCTTGCGAAAGTTTGACCTGTCAAGGGCCGGCAGTGCTGCGTGCGGCTTGCTATTTTCGGCAATGCCCTTTCACTTTCTTCGCCTTCCGCATTTGTATTACACTTGGTACTTCGTAATACCGTTTTTTTGCTGGTATGCAGCGAAGCTTTTTGATGGTGGCGAAGAAATCTTCGGGAGCAATGCTGCACGTAAGACGCGGGGAGTACATTGCCTAGCGCTCGTGGCACTTGCGTGTTTTGGTGTCTACTACGCCTGGTTCGGTTCGATTGTGCTCTTTATTGGAGGTGTTTTTGGATCACTCAGGCACCGATCCCGTCGCCCGTTTTTGTTCGGCCTTGCGGCGGTTTTCTCTGTAGCGCTGGGCGTTGCCCTTAACTTAATGCCCAATGTTTGGCTGATGGCTAAATATGGCAAGAACGGTCAAATCGCAAAACGCGTGCCTTGGGAATCAGAGGTCTTAGGATTGAAAATTGTTCAAATGCTTCTGCCTCGACTGCAACATCGCAGCGAAACCCTCGCAAATTTAAACAAGGAGTATTCCAGGCATTCCCCAAACGTTAACGAAAACGTAATGTCCACACTCGGCTTCGTAGGTGGTGCGGGATTCGTATTACTCTTGTATGCCGCGCTAGTGCATTCGCCAAGAGCTGATGGACGAGTCCGGCTGCTCTTTTTGTTCGGTACAATATCATTATTACTAGTGCTCATTGCCACGATTGGAGGCTTCTCTGCACTTTTTGCCCAGCTCATAACCCCGCAATTTCGCGGTTGGAATCGTGTCAGTATCTTCATCGGGTTCATGTCTCTGATCGCGGTCGCAATCAAAGTAGATGGTCTTCTGGCCAATAATATTGAGGCGAGAAGCCGAAGACGCGTGCGTACCGTTTTGTTCATAGCGATCGGCTGCTTCGGTCTATGGGACCAAACGACGCAAGCCAACGTGGCGCACACACGGACCATGCAGGCCGATTACCTCAACGATGCTGCGTTCTTTCGAGCAGTGCAGCAGTCACTGCCCGCGGGGTCTGCAATCTATCAGTTGCCCTTCATGTTCTTTCCGGAAGCTCCCAGGGTGGAACGACTTCACTCTTACGATTTGGGGAAAGGATTTCTTCACTCAAATAATATCAAATGGAGCTTTGGCGTTGCGGCAGGCAGAGATGGGAGCGATTTCCTGGCCAATCTCGCGCGTGAGCCCATCCCGATTCAGTTGGAAATAGCACGCTTTTTGGGTTTTGCCGGCCTGCTTGTCGACCGGCGCGGATACAACGACCAAGCGGCGGGCATATCTGCGGAAATAGCTCACGAGCTCATTGGTGTCGAGCCAATCGAAGATGAAAGCGGAAGTATGTTGTTTTACTCCTTGGCGACATTGCCCGCGGTAAAATCCAAGAAGGAGCTTTCGCCGCCTGCGAGGGCCTTAATACGTCAATCGGCGATCCGAATGAATCGCGATGGATCGTGGCGGGTCGTCCGATCACCTTACCGAGTGGATTTTTCACTGCCGCTGAGGTCACAACTGCGATCGTTCGCTGGAATTTCTGTGCCCGAGCCTTGGGGCGCTTGGTCCGAAGGCAAGGAAATAACCGTGCGTTTTAGGAAGGCCCTGCCAAAGGCTTTTTTTCTGAATATAGTCGCCCAAGGATTCGGGCCGAACGCAGGGGCTCCAGTATCCGTTCGAATCGGACCTTACTTCTCCACGTTCCTATTACGGTCCGACATGCAGTCGTTTGCGTTGCCTGTCACTCTTGATACTGAGCAGGACTCGATCCAGTTCATTGCGCCTGCGCCGACCTCGCCCAGGCAGTTGGGTATCAATCCTGACGATCGACTGCTTGGCATTGGCTTCAAATCCATCTCGATTGTTGAGTGAATGCACGTGATTCTCAAGCTCAATGTTTGTGCGCAAGCATTCGAGTGCAACTGATGAGCTCAAGGTGCCCTTGTTGTTGCCTCATGGATTACTTGGATAGCCTGCAAAGAACATGCAGGCGGCGACTCCTTTGCCGATCAATGGACCAGCAGTTCGAATATGTATGAGCCCTACTCGCTTGCTACTCCGGTGACTGACCCAGCAAAGCTTCAGGAACTTACACCGGACGTTTTGACTGCAGATCAACGCATCGAGATGACGACCAAGTGTCGCGACATGGACTGTGTTCCGCGGGCGCCGCGAGCGGGACAGGTGCAAATCCTGCTCGATCAAACACGTGTGCAGATCATGCACAACGGCACGCGAGTCCTTGCGGATGGCTACTGCGGTGAATGGATGACGCGGCTGATCGAACGTTGCCATGGATGCCACGAACCGCAAGAAGAGCGAGTGTTTCACGAGGTGATGGCGCGACTTCCCTCTGACGCTACAATGATTGAGTTGGGCGGATATTGGGCCTTTTACACTCTCTGGTTTCTCTCCGGCGGAAAGCAGCGACGAGCGATCGTAGTGGAACCCGATCCGAAGCATCTCCGTGTAGGAGAAATGAACGCCCGTCTGAACGGGTTGAGCCCGACCTTTGTGCACGCTTTTCTGGGTAGCAAACCGTCTCCTGCTGTTCTCTTCAGCACGGAAGAATCCGGCGAGGTCCGGGTGCCCTGTCTTACCGTACCGCTCCTTATGGAAGTCCAAACGATTGAACGGCTGGATATTCTCCATTGCGATATCCAGGGTGCGGAATTCAATGTACTTTGCAGTTGCAAAGAATTGTTCGAGCGCGGACTGATACACTTCGTCTTTGTCTCTACTCACGATTTCAGGATTAGTGGTGACTCCTTGACTCACCAGCGCTGTCTAGCTTTCATTCGCATCTGCGGCGGACGGATAATTGCTGAGCACGACGTCCACGAGTCCTACAGCGGCGATGGACTAATCGTTGCTTACTTCGGCCGCGACAGCAACGCCGCAGAGCACGTGCCGGTTTCACACAACGGGTACTCCCACAGCCTCTTCCGCAATCCCCTCTACGATCTTGCGGCAATGCGAAGCGCAAACAAACCCCTCGAAGTATCTAGTGCAGTGTAACGTTTAGTTATGATAAAGTTGTGCTATGCTTTGGAAGCATGGCTGATCGAATCATTTTAAGTCCCCCAGAACGCCGTCAACTTCAACGCATGAGTCGCAGTCGCAGTGTGCGCGCTGAGGACGCTCGTCGAGCGAGGATTATCCTGAGCTTGGCTTCGGGTTCGCTGAGTCTTTGGGCGTCAGCCGAGAGGAGCGTTGCAGTATCAATACAGTGCGAATGTGGCGGGACCGCTTTAAAGAAGAGCGTTTGCCTGGACTCTGGAGTCGGCACCGTGGACGTGTCCCCAGTGAAGGAATCGAGAAACTCGAAGCTCGGATCATCGATTGGACTTTGCACCGCAAGCCCGCCGATGGTTCTACCCACTGGAGCAGCCGCAAGCTGGGGTTCGCTGTGGGCATTGACCATATGCGGGTGGCCAGGGTATGGTCCAAGGCGGGATTGCAGCCTCACCGGCGTCGCCACTTCTGAGCGCCCATCCCAACGTCCAACTCCATGACACCCCGACCTATTCCTCTTGGCTCAATCAGGTCGAAATCTGGTTCTCCAAGATCCAAAGAGACCTCATTGCACGCGGCATCTTCGAATCCAAGACCGACCTCACCGACAAATCATGCGCTACATCCGCCATTACAACAAAGCAGCTCTCCCCTTCAAGTGGACTTACAAAAACACTCACCGACGAATCCGATAAGTTGTTCACCTTATCTGTACACTGCACTAGATTGAATACTGATCACCTATTGACGCGCCTTCACCTGCTAGTGTGGAGTCCCGTAAATAGGATTGTATGTTTCTTCTAGCATGGCTTCCCAAGCGCGGTCGATCTTATCGAGAACGCGGTGCGGGTTGGCCGTCCAACGGTAAGGTTTGGGGTTGAGGTTATGACGATCAAGGAAGCGGAAAATGTCTGCCACCAGCGCTCCGACGCTGCGAAAACTGCCCGCGCGGATGACTTTGCGGGTAATCTCGCCAAAGAAGCGCTCGACCAGGTTGAGCCAGGAAGAGGAGGTTGGGGTCAGGTGCAAATGGAAGCGGGGATGACCCTTGAGCCAGGCGATGACCTTGGGATGTTTGTGAGTGGCGTAGTTGTCGCAGATGATGTGAATATCCAGCTCGGGAGAGACCTCGCGCTCGATCTTGCGCAGGAAGGTCAGCCACTCTTGATGGCGATGACGTCCGGCGGTATGAGCAAAGACCTTGCCCGACAGATAGTCCAAAGCGGCAAACAAGGTGACCGTTCCGTGACGATAGTAATCGTGGGTCTGGGTGCGGATATGACCCTGGCTCAAGGGCAGACCGGGTTGACTTCGCTCGAGGGCCTGACACTGGCTCTTCTCATCGCAACACAGAAGCAGAGCGCGATCAGGCGGATGGAGATAGAGGCCAACCACATCCCAGAACTTCTCTTCAAAGGGCAAATCCTTGGAAAGTTTGAAGCTCTTGAGCCGATGCGGAGCGATTGCGTGAGCCGACCACAAACGTTGCACGCTCGATTTGCTCAAGCCGGTTTCCCGCGCCATCGTGCGCACGCTCCAGGGTCCTCCGCCAGGAGCCTGTCGAGCAGCCAAGCTCAAGGCCGAGCGGATGGCCCTAGCCGCTATTGTCGGCTTGCGTCCCCGCCCAGGAGCGTCTTTAAGGCCTTCCAGGCCCTTGGCCGCCCAACGCTTCCTCCAGCGACCGATGGCCAAGAGGCTGACGCCCTGCTCTCGCGATATCTCCTCATGGCTGAGTCCCTCGGCCAAGCCCAGGATGATCCTGGCCCTGAAGACATCCCGTTGGCTGCTCGTCTTGGCTGTCACGATGCGCTGAAGCTCGCGTTGCTGTTCAGAACTGACCTCTATCGGAATGGCGCCAGGCATAATCCCTACCATGCCAAAAACCCTTCTTTAAGCAATCATATTTACGGGACATTACACTAGGTGAAAAGGAAAAGAGTAGTTAAAGTCGTTTAGAGTCGACGGTTCCCAAGCAGTGTAAAGATGCGACGCTGAATATCGTCGCACCACCGCAAGGGCGCAGTCAGCCGCCAACATAGGCTTGAGTAGGCTGATGCCAAGCGATTATTAGCTAATGCTAAGTTATCGTTAGCCAATGTTAAACGCGCATTTGCCGCATTCAGTTCTTGCTTTCGCAAGTCCAATTGTTCCGAGACGGCATGAAGCTGCTCCATGAATTGATTTAAGGTTAGTAGCTCCCCCCGCATCTGTTCCCCGGCTTCGTGCAATCGGCGGTTTTCAGAGCTGAGATGAGCGGTTTGATTCTGCAGTAAAAGAGCATAGCGTTCAGCAGTAGAAAGGCTGGTTCGAAGCGAGACCACCTCGCTACGTAGATCTGCGATCTGATGAGGAACGAAACGATCAAACACATTTGGTGGCAGGGTCAGTCCTTCGGGAGTTGGAAACTCCCTCTCCAAATAGAAATCGTTTAAACCGTCGAAATGGACATGTCGGTAGCCGCGTTGCTCCATGGAGCCGAGGATATTCGTCGGCCGTCGTATCGGACTGTCAGGGTAGGTCGCTTTGACCAACACGACGTCTGGACGAAAACGATCCCAATCGTTCCCATTCAGCACCCTTTCCTCAAAGCCCTCAGCCTCAATCTTGAGAATGTTGATGTGGTTCTCGCTCGCCTCCACGAGGATTTTCGATAACGTCGTGACGGGGACGTTACTTGGCAGGATGGTGCGGCCCGAAGTCTGATAAGAAGCTGCCTGCTCGGTATCACAGGTCGACAGACCGGTCCCGGCTATTTCATAGTAGGTAAGATCGTCTCCGGCGGCATCAGAGAGAAAAACGCGACGATTAATGTCCCGCGGCCTCTCCTGCATAAGTTGGGCGTGAAAGCCGGTATTCGGCTCGATATTAATGCCGTGCCAGCCCCTCTGATAAAGCGCGAACATGTCGTTCTCAAATCGAGGGTGCCCTGCTCCGACATCGACGTAGAACCCGGTCTGACTGCCTGGGAATAGGCGGTGCAGGATCACGTCTTCAAAGTTGAGGCTGTATGAGACGAACGAGTTTTTACTGAGGGATTCGTCTTCCATAGCCACCTGCGTTCCAGGATCGGAGTTCGTCATTGCAGTTATCTGCCTTCGATTCTCCTTAGGCGAGCGAGTTGGCGACTGGAAACCGCTTCAATCCCGTACTCACGCGATATTAGAGCGCGCGCGGCGGCAACCCGGCGGTCGACTTCGGGTTGATCGTCCACAACACGCCGCATCTGCCACGCGGCGTGATCGATATCCGCGTCAGCCCAAACCTGTCCTTCGTGGAACGGGTAGCCCCCTTCAGGTACAGGAATGAGGCGAAAGTCGACCGGCCAACCGGTCGCAGGCGTCACCAATTCGGTGGTACCGGAATAATCGGTGGCAATCACCGGCTTGCCGAGCACCATCGCCTCGGCGACCAAGAGCCCGAGGCCTTCGCTGCGATGCAGAGTCACCACGGCGTCACAGGCGGCTATCAACGCAAGAGTTTCCTCTCGCGATAACGTTTCCTCTATGAGAATAATATCTGGCTCTTCTTCCAGAATTTCGCGCATCGTAGAGGAGTCTTTGACCAAATGCGCATTTATTGTCTTTAAAACCAAATTTACAGGATGGGAGCGACCGTTCGCACGGAAAGCACGTTTGAACGCATTCACGACGGCCATCGGATTTTTCCGTTCAAAGAAGGAGAGGCAGTCGAAAGCGAAGTAGAACAGGAAGCTACCTGGAGGCAAGCCGAACTGAGCCCTATCCACAACAGACGGTTTCTCGAATTCCAGCATCAAGGGCATGCGCAGAACCGGCTTACCAACTTTTTTTAGCAGGGTCGTTTGGATGAAACGAGTGGGGGCCCAGATTTCATCAACCGCATCGATCGCAGGCAGCCACGCGTCCGGAAAGTTCGACAATTCCAAGAATGGCGCGATGATTCGATACGCATCTGGGCGCAACATAGGCCTCAGATGGTCTATTACCTCCAACAGTTGATCACAGTTGACGCTGAAGAGTTGGAAGCGTCCGTTCGCCTCGGGATCGAGAAGATGATCGCAGCTGCCGTCTGACTGCTCGGACAAGCAATTGAGCGCCGTTGCGAGTCCGCGAGTTCGGAGTCCTGCATGGCTCAACGAACGTAAATTTAACCGGCCCGCTTCTCCGACGCCGAGCACTGCGCGAAAATATCCGATTACATTTATGTCTGCTTCTTCGGCCGACCGGCCGGCGGGCGGAAAGCGCAACTGTCTGTCGGACCGGGGGCCGGCACGCTCCGCTACCGGTTCAATCAATTGGCAATCTTCAACATAAGTCTCTCCGTAGCGAAGGAACCACTCCACGAAGCCACGCACCCCAGAAGGTTGTGACAAATCGAACGCCTGCTGCGGTCCGGGGTGCTGACTGTGCAGGTATCCCATCAGGTTTGTGACAATAGCCGATGACGAACCAGCCCATTGACCCACCATCGGCGCGTGCAAGTAGGTTTCATACGTTTCGAAGGGATCGCAGAACCAATTGATATGAGAATCTCTGAACATCTTTCGGACAATCAGCGGGATTCGTGTGCCTGAGGTGAAGCGCCCGTACGCATACAGTCCTGGGGAAGTCCTGCTATTTACGTTCGCCCGCAGTTCCGCAGCGTACTCCTCCAGCAGGAGGGACAATGCAGGTGAAATTGCATCGCCTCGGAAAGCGAGGGTATGCTTCGAAAGGTGATCCATCCTGGCGGGGTCAAATCCGCTGAAGTGGTAAAATCCAAGAGGAAGACCATCTATTTTCCAGGTATCGTCCTCAAAGGACAATTTCCGCCGCTGAAGATTCCAATACCCGACATTCAATGTCGGATCGCGCAAAACGCAAACTTCATCGCAGAAGCCGGGGAGAAGGTCCATGAACTTCTGATCGACATAGATCCCCCTTTCCGGCGAGTCGATGCACTGGTACTGCAGCCGTCGCGCCCACCAGGCGAGGATCGAATCAACTTCGGGGCAAGCCCGCACGCCAAGAAAGCCAAGATTGTAAATACCAATCCGCATGATATCTATATCATCGGGATAGAACGTCCCCGCAGCGGGAGCGCAGAGATGCGGTGTCAGAACGAACGAAGCGTGTTGCAGCGATTTGAGGATCTGCTCGAGACGCGAAAAGATTCGAATGTCCGGATCAAAATAGAGAACGCTCTTATGACCTCTTCGCAGCAAGTGCTGAAACATGAAGGGTTTTACAGCCGTTTTCAGTTCCTTGATATCATAGCGAAAGGTAAACGATGGTAAGTCCGGGATAGCCAGATCTGCGATCGGGATCACGACACAATCGTCGGGATAAAAGCCCTCTTTCGACAGGAGTGCGTCGACGAGGCAGAGACAAATTGCTGCTTCGGGATGGAAACGTTTGGCGGTGGCGAGCAGGATACTGGCTACCGAGACATAGTTGTTCGAACAAATGGTGAAGATTGCCAGGGGTTCCGAGCAATGGCCTGCCGACGACGAGCGTTGAAGAATATTCTGCCTGCGCAACATTGAAGGTCTACGTTCTCAGGTAGCAAGAAGCATTGTGTATTCTCCGTCAAGGCGAGCGATTGTTGTCAATCATTCTGTAAGAACTGGAACACACGGCAACGTCTCCGCCCACCCATAAATAGGAGCGAAATGGAGCGTGATAGATTGCTGGTACAGTGTTTCAGAGCTCGGGAATATCCGACCATTTGAAATGCAGTTTTATAGTGATTCCGGTGAACGGTCCAATGTGCCAGCCGAACAGAAACCAAAATGTAGCCGCAGAACTCGGATTGTAAGCATCCCACGTCCAAACCAACTGGCGTGGGGCGCCGAGCGGTCTAGTCACTATCGGATATCATTCCCCAACATTGCCGCGATCGACGCGCTCACATCGTGCTGAGGCTATAGAGCTACGCGGAAGCGCGACGAGTTTGAAGTCGCTGATTCGTCGGGTTCGAGGCCGAATTCTACGCGACAGGCATCAACTATCATACGGGCCACGTCTTCCATCTTGTAACGGGCCGACCATCCCAATTTGCTGGCTGCCTTCGATGAGTTGCCGCGACCTATCATGATTTCGGTTGGACGGAATAGACTTCGATCGACAACCAGATAATCTTTCAGTTCCAATCCGAGGTACTCAAACGCAACTGACGCGAAGTCCGCCAGCTTGTGGCTTTCTCCCGTGGCAATCACAAAATCATCCGGTTCCTTTTGCTGGAGCATCAGGTGCATTGCTTCAACATATTCGGGAGCCCATCCCCAGTCGCGTTGCACTTCGATGTTCCCGAGGATCAGGCTCTTTTTGTTGCCAGCAGCGATACGGCAGGCGGCTGCCGCGATTTTTTTAGTTACGAAGTGTTCCGGGCGCAGCGGCGATTCGTGGTTGAAAAGAATTCCCGAACACGCAAACAAGCCATAGGCTTCGCGATAATTCGCCACCTGCCAAAAGGCGGCAGATTTTGCGACGGCGTAGGGGCTCCTGGGTCTAAAGGACGTTTCTTCGTCTGCGGCCGCGCCTTTTAGGTCGCCGAAACATTCGCTGGAACAGGCGTTGTAAAACCGGATCGCTCTTCCGGTGAACCGGATAGCCTCGAGCAGGTTCAAGGTCGCCACATAAATGCTCTCCTGGGTTTCGACCGGTTGTTCAAACGACAGTGATACAGAGGATTGCCCGGCCAGATGATAAATCTCGTCCGGTTGGACCTTGAACAAGACTTGGATAACGCTCCTGAA
Organism: uncultured Verrucomicrobiae bacterium; assembly: GCA_963744345.1. Lineage (GTDB taxonomy): Bacteria > Verrucomicrobiota > Verrucomicrobiia > Chthoniobacterales > Terrimicrobiaceae > DASTFP01. Next base: position 165,600 of record CAVUTD010000027.1, on the reverse strand, counting down.
ATCGTTGAGCGCAACCGACTCCAATTGCACTTGGTCACGAATCCCAAGTCGTTCAAGGTTAATGAACGTTGACATCCTCGCGTCGCGCGACGTGCCGCAGACGCGGTATCCCTTTCCAAGAAGCAGCTTCGCCAGATAGGCTCCATCTTGACCAGAAACTCCTGAAATTAACGCTGTCTTCATAACATGATTAATGATCTCCTGCTCGTGACTAACCCTATTCTGCAGCTGTCGAGAATGTTTTAAGGAAGAATCCAGTGCTGAAGGGGCGAAACGGAGGACAAATGGCGGGAGAGGCCGATCGACTCAAGATCGATTCCTGGTAAGTTATGGCGAGCATCATCAATCCTGTGGTTTACTGACCGCGTGTGATGATCAGTCCGATTGAAGTGCAATCGTATTCCGCGATTCGGAGCCGCAAGTGAGGTTCGTTGTGATAAGGTGGAAGATCAACATAGGCATCCGTGACTGTATTACCCTACTAAAATCGAGAGGTTCTACGTGATGGCCGGCTTGCTCCAGTCGCTTGACCAATGCCTCGATATCGCTTCGCCGATAGATCGAAAGATCCCGACTCTCCAGCGTAGTCCCATCTGACGAAAGGTTGAATTCCGTGGTGTGAACAGCGACGCCGCCGATCTTCAATGTTTTCAATGAATTCTCGATGAAACGGAGACCATGCGCGAGCGAGCCCAGATGCTCCAGACAGCACGGAGACCAGCAGAAATCGAATCGGTCGCAAAGATGTGCAGGTATGTCGTTCATATCGACGAACTCGAAGCTAACGCGCTCGCAAAAAAGCGCCGGAGCACAGATGTCCGGCCGTTCGAGAGCAACAACGCCGTCGGCGTGCTGCCCCGTCCCTTGCCATCCGGCCCTGATTGCATCATCTGGCGCCTGATCTGTAGCGACAATAGTACATCCGCGAGAAGCGAAAAGGGCTGGCAGTGGCTTCATGTCCAACCCCGAAGCCCAGACCCTTCGCCCCTGGTCAAGAAGCTTGCGTTCATAGAGCGCTTGGCAGAGATAGAAGAACTCCCAGTGCTTCCGGTGCAGGGTTGGATTTAACCCCACTGCCGAGCTCCAGTATCTATAGGCGTCCAGAGAAAAATCAGCTTGCTTGCACAGCTCCGACCGCCTGCGAGGAGCCAGTCGGGGGATATTGAGGAGGCGGGTATTCGCCAATCACTTTCGCGTAGCATAGCCGTTCATTTCATCGCTACCTCCGGGATTTCGTTGTTCCTGCGGCGTGACGCTATGTCGTGCGCCAGAACTTCCTTCCCGATCGACGAAAACGCCGTTTCGTTTAACAGATGAGCGACGCGCTCAGTTACGCGATCTGCAATCCGGTCGACGATCCAGTTTATCACTTTACTTTCGCATTGGAGCATAGCTTCTCTTGAAGACCAGCTTTGACGAGTCACTCCGTCGCTGAATTGGCGCAGGCGATTGTAGCCGTAAGATCAAAATGATTCATTCAGCAACGCATGTTCTTCCATACCTGCACACCATCGTGGACCACAACTGTTTCCCGCCTTCCTCTCTCATCCGGCATGCGTCGAAGCCTTCCAAATCCCAACCGTTCTTTGGAAAAGGCGAGGCGAGTTGGCGATCGATTTCGAACGAGTGTGTACCGACTACGATCCGTTTCACTTTTGCGGAGACCAAATCGATTACGTTGGCGAACAGGTTTGCCTCTCCGCCTTGGATGTCGCAGTGGATAAGATCGACTTGATCGAAGTCGCGCGTCAACGTCGCCAGGCTGAAGCAAGGCACCTGCTCCACCGCTTCCACGAGCGCAGATTGAGATACAGAGAAGTCCGCGAATGCGCCCCTCGCTTTTTCAGCCGTGCGAGAACGCAGCGGCGCCACCATACACGCGGCTTGCATCGCTTGCCTTGGGAAAAAATGCCTCGCCATCGCTTGCGCCCACCACGCCATGAATCGCTTCTCCGACGTCCGGGCCGATGCCGTTGACAGCGAAAGTCTCCCGGATAAAATCCATGTGCCCACCATCTCCCTCGACGCCAATCACCTTGATTTTCTCGATGCCGAGGTGTTTTGCAGCCATATATCCGATCACGCACCATGGCGCCCAACCAGCACCAAGCTCCAGCATCGTGAAGCTGTTGTCCGCATCAAGCTCAGGAGGCGCACGAACTTCACACGACCGTGTCGAAGATTCGCTGTGTAGAACGCAGTGTGCCGATCCATTCAAGGGTGTCGCTGTGGAAATTGCCGGTATTGGATATCCCTCGACTATACCAGAGAGCGAATGGATACCGTGAACGAATCTCACGTCCGTCAACCCGCCGAGAAAATTTGTGACAAATCCAGGGCGTCCGGGGCCCTGGTGCTTTTGGAAGCGAGCCGAATACAGCCTCCGCCTCCGATCGCAGACATCCACGTGGGTCGTTTTCTTGATACTGCGTAGTCCCAGCTAGACGACTTTTAAATTCAGGTGACGAGAGGATCGCGTTAATTAAGCCAACACGGTCCAAGCTGCCGCTCTTCAGCATATTGCTGAAGCTCCACATTCCATGTTCGTCTGGATCGCGTACCAAAAGACGATGATAGGTATCCACGATGAATGCGCTTTCGAGGGAACGGTTCGGCACAGCAACCGCAGAGTCTGACGTTGTCGCGAGCTGATAAAGGTGCGCCGCAACCGCCGGAATGGCTTCAACAAACCTCGGGCCAGGGTCATCAGCTTTGGATACCGCATGAGGACTGGCATCGTTCGATCAAGCGATTTTGCTAGCACGCGTTTGGCTAAGATTAGCACACCTCCTCCACCAAGCCGGCTGGGGGTATTCTGCGCCGCCATGACGTTTTCCTTCTGGGGGGCCGGCTGAGTGGTCAACGCCACATTGGACCTCGGTGGCCGCGGCGCCTCAAATACACCCACTTTCGCATCCCAGACGTTGATCCAAGGCAGATCTGCCGACGTGTGCACCTCTGCGACGAGACCCACCCGTCCCAACGCTTGGCGAAAGTAGTCCGGGTGGAAGCCCAACTCGAGCCAACCATTTCGCCGGATGGCCCAGAGCGACTCACCGTCAGTTCTGACGCCCCATGGCACCGGAAAATCCGGCGTGATAGGTTCCGCGCCGAAATACACATGTCCATTCGGAGCAAGAGCGGGGCCAAGAGAACGCAGCAGCCGCAGGTGGTCGGCGCAGTGATGGAATGACTCAAAAAAGACGATGGCGTCAAAACGGCAAGCGGCGCCCTCGATCCAGAAGAAGTCGTCGTTGATTACCTCGAGCTTCTACGCCAGCGCGACGAGCCCGCTCACGAATCAGCTCACAAAAACGTGGTTCGATATCAAGAGCGGTGACCTCGAACCCGAGCTGTGCGAAGGCTAAGGTAGTGTTGCCCCATCCAGCTCCGACGTCGAGCACCCGCGCCCCGGAACGCAGCTGCATGCTGCGCAGCAGGAAGGCAATTGCTCCCCACTGCGTGCCCGCAACCTGACAGCTGGCGATGTAGGGAAACGGGCGCACCACGGCGGCTTCGACATCGAAAACCGATTTCTCGTTGACTGCGCTGTATCGGCGTCCCGCAATTCGCTCATATAAAGCCATCTGTGCGTTCCTATAGATTTTCGAGAACGGATCCGGAGGAAGCTGCGCGGCGATATCCATGCGGAACGTTTGAAAAACGCGGCGGAGATCATCATCAGATATTTGTGCCGCACTCTCACATTCCGCCAGAACCTCGTCGAGGTCGTCGAGACTCGTTAGAATTCGCATGTTACCTGCTCTTAGCCTCGTGCCGAGCGCCATTTGGTTCCAAGTTAGCAACGGTTGCCGATCGGGGGATATGGGTTGCATCCGGCCAGGAACGATACCAACGCTTCCCTAACACGACGTCGAGCAATTGGCGACTGCTCTCGCGCCAAGTGAGCCGCCTGATGCCGGTAGAGGCCGGAACGGCATCACCTAGCGAAAGCCAGCTCTGGAGTGCATTCGCGAGCACCAGCGGATCGTCGCCGCAGAAATAGTAAGCGTTTTCACCTGCCACCTCTCGGAACACCGGAATATCTCGGGCGATGATCGGCAGACCGTGTTGGGCTGCTTCGATCAGCGGGAGGCCAAAGCCCTCACCTTCCGATGCGGCGAGCAGAGCACTAGTGCAACGGTAGACCTGTTCCAGCATCTCGTCGCTGATTCCCGGCAGCCAGAATAGCCGCTTGTTATATTCCGGATGTTCCCGAATCCGCTTCGCCAGATCGTCAGTGTTCCAGCCCTGCTTGCCGACGATCACGAGATTGGCATCCACCTTGTCCGTCCAAAGCAATTCCATTGCGGCAAGTGCTTGCCGATGACCTTTTCGTGGTTCGATGGTCCCAACCATCAGGAAGCTCGAGCGACTGCGCAGTTTCTCGAGAGTCTACCGAAGCATCTTGCGATAGACCCGTCGTTGGTATACTGGCGTGCAGGTCAGCGCCCAGATGAAAGAAGCCAAGCGACAGGGGCTCCAGCCGCTGCGGCTTCGCAACGGTGAGCCATTCATAAACCTCATCGGCGACCGTCCGCGAGATGCAAACTACGCCATCGGCGACCTCGGCAACCGTGTCGATCCAGTTCCAGTGCTATCGGCGGAATCAACTCTGGGAATAACTCCGGCCGTGATAGCGGCAGCACGTCGTACACTACGAAGATAATCTTGGTCCCGTGCCGTCTTTGTGCCAGAAACAACGGCTTCATCGAAGGCACGATCTCAGCGGACCAATCCAACCCGAGGAAGATATCACCGGGACCAGCCTCCACCGGGTCGTCAGTCAGGTCATCTGCGGACAAGGCGAGGCACTTTGATGTGAAGCGGCGCGCATAGAGGTACTCGCCACCGCATGCACGGACGGGTTCGATGCGATAGCCTGGCGGTGGATCGCTGATCAGTGCCATCAGAATCGCACGCATCACACGTTGGATGCCTGTGCGTGCATCGTGCTGAGCGAGAATCGAGACATCGATCAGTATTTGCGACATCCCAAATCGATCGCGGTTAACGGCCAGCGCCACGGCAACTTTCGCGAGATCCGTGTCTGAAGGGTGAGCCGGGCTCTGCGTACGGAGCGATAGCCCCAACCAGGTTCTGTTCCCATGCCTTCGAACTTGTCGCGTAGATTTCTTCGATGGTGTCCCAATAGAGAGTGGCGATCGTCTCATGATGTCTTGGCCTGCTGAGGTTAGCGCCTTGGTGTTCGTGCGAAAGGCCTGGAAGCTGCCGTATCGCAGCAAACGCTCTCTCTCCATACCAGCTGCGAGCCAGTTCGGCGGCATCGCCGGAGTGAACAATCACGCCGATGCTCGCTCTGAGCACTGTCGCATTACACGGGAAGGCTCCAATTGATGTTTCCCGCCCATCCAGCCTATCTTTTTCAAGGGCGGAAAATCCGTGTGAATCGTAGAGCGCCTTGGTAAAGCTATCGGCTGCGTAGCCGGAGTCCGCCATCCCATTCAGGAGCCGGCCCAGATAGAAATCGTGTAGCACTACAACGCCCGGATGCTGCTCGAGAAGACGGAACATGTGCTTGCACAGCCATGAGTTACTTAACTGGTACAGGATACGCTCGAAGCGCCCGGCATTCTCCTCAAACCAGCGCACATTTCGAGTCGGGAATTCTGCGGTGATCCATAGGTCCGTCACCTCCGGCTGGTCGACGACACAGACGATCTCGTAGTGACGTGCGAGGCCGGGCAGGAGCTTTGCAGGGTAGTCCGCAATGCCGGTTGCTTCATGAGTAAGAGGCGACACGAAAGCTAGAAGAGGTCGATGCTCCATTCCGACCGGCACGGTGACAGCATTTGTTAGGGTTCCGACGTTCATAGAGAGCCTCAAAGGCCTCGAGCGCCTTGAGAGCGCAGGCTTCCCAGGTAAACGCCTTGGCTCTTTGAGAGCCCCATGTCTTAAGGCTTTGCCGCAATTCGGCATTTGATAGCGCTGCAGCCATGCGGTTTGCGATTTCCGCCGGTTGGTGCGGATCGAAGAGCGCATCTCTGCGATCGATTATTTCAGGAATGCTCGTGCAGTTTGAGCCTATCACTGGCGCGCCACAAATCATGGCCTCCAGAATCGGCAGTCCAAATCCCTCATGGAAAGAGGGGAAGACGAAGACCGAGCAAGTCGAATAGAGCAGGCGCAACTCTTCGTCCGGTACATGGCCAAGGCATATGATCTCGCCGGCTTCGAGTCCATGCTTCCTGCCGAGATCGACGAGCCGCATGTGATCGCCATCCTGCAGCTTGCCGACGATCGCGAGCTGGTGTGCCGAACGCATGTCGTGCGGCAGCAACGCGAAGGCAGCGATTAACCCTTCCACATTCTTGCGCGGCTCGACAGCGCTTGTATACAGGATAAAGGGACGTCGCAGGCCATAACCCTCAATCAGCGTTGCCTGCGCATCATGGGAAGTCTTGCCTGCCTGGAACCGTTGATCGATCCCTGCACCGATCGTCACGATGCGCTCCGGCGAGATACGGAGCGCCTCGATTGCTTCGCGGCGTGAAGATTCGGAGATCGCGAGCAGAACGTCCGTGCGTTTCAACGATTGAACATGTCGCAGGTAAGATCGTTTTGCCGCCAGGGTTAATAGGTAAGTCTCAGGCCGCAAGAGCGGGATCAGGTCATACAAAGTGGCGGCGGTAAGAACTGTCGGGTTAAGTCGTCCGACCGACACCACCGTCTCGTTTCCCGCCCCTTCGAGCGTCGTCGAGAGATGCACGACATCGGGGCGCAGATCTGCCAGAAATTTCTCGCGCAGCAGCTCCGCTGCCTGCATTCGCCAGGTATTGGCCAAATCCGCCTCGGCGACCGGCCCAGGCAGTTCGAAGACGCGGATATGTTCGGCGGGCACCAGGTTCGCGAACCTGGCTCGCAAGGGTTCGATCGAGTCGACATATCGCCCGTTCAACGCCAGCCAGACCTCGTGCTGAGCCCCTTCCCGTATGATCGCCTCGGCCAAGGCGAGGGAATAGCGGCCGATGCCGCGGAATCGGCTTTCACTCTGCACGCCCTGAAGGTCCAGAACGATTCTCATTGGGTCCGGTTCCAAGCGTCGCTGTCAGAGATCGCAGCCTTAAGTCTCATGTAAGTGGACCGGGCGGAGACCGGCAGCGCACCTACGGTGGTAGAACCGTCGGAAGGAGGCCTTTCGGCCGGAGAGGCAGTTGATGAAGGAGCGACAGCATGCTGTTTTGTCGCGAGCTCGTAAAGCGCCGTCGAGACCTTAGGGAATGGCCTAAGCGCAGCTCTACCTAAGACCAATAGCCTCTGATCATGCATGGAACGCTGAACCAATTTGGTCAAGGCCCTCCTTGCGAGGCTGCGCAGACCCCCGCCGGTAAGTTTGTCGCCGGTTTTTTGCACCTGTCTGAAAGCGCGCCCGATAGCCCGATCGACTGAGGGTATTGCCAACTCTACCTCGAGTTGATGCACGCGTCCACGCAGGTGATTCATTTGGGCCTGCTCCGCCTCTAGCGACCTGCGCACCTTAGAAGTTTGTTCCTGTGCGAAACGCAGCGCGTGTTGCAGGTTGGCGGTTTGTTCCTGCTCTACATGCAGCGCCTTTTGCAGGTTGGCGGTTTGTTCCTGCTCTACATGCAGCGCCTTTTGCAGGTTGGCGGTTTGTTCCTGCTCTGCACGCGACGCTGCTTCCAAGCCACCCGCATATCCTTGCAGGCGGGCAATTTCCTGTTGGAGCTTTCCAGCTTCTTGCCGGATGGCCCACTCCGGGAACCGCACAAAATCATCGAAGACGTTCGGCGGCACGGCTAGCCGATCTTTCAGCGCGGCGACTTCATCGGCTACGTAAAAGCAGTTCAGGCCGTCGAAGTAAGCGAAGCTATAATCGCAATCGATAATCAGGTTTTCCCAATTTTCCCGAGTACCGACCTGCGAAATTGGCGCGCAACCCTCGACGACGAAACTTGGGGCCGTACCCTCGATGACGATGATCCACGGGCGCACCGAGTTCAGGTCCAAGCCTTTCAACACGTCGAGCTCACCACCTTCCACATCAATCTTAAGGAAATGAATGGTGGAACCTGCGCAACGCTCAAGGATAGCTTTTAGAGTCAGCACTGGCACGACAGTTTCGCAGGCTTGACACCCAGCAGCTTGTTGCCGAGCAGCTATTTCCGGATCCAAGGTGGAAAGCCCGGGGACGGCAAAAGCATACAGAATCCGTAAGCCCGCCTCCTGTCCTATTGCGGCATTGATGTTGGTATCGCGCGGTCTGGCTTTCGTAAGCTTTCGGAAATACTCATCCAAGGGTTCGATGTTAATTCCGGACCATCCCCGCTCGTAGAAAGCATTCGTGACCGAATCATCTTGTGGGTCGGCTGCACCCACATCGACATAGAAGCCGTGCTCTACGTCGCGAAGAGCGCGCCATAAAATTACGTCCTCGTAGTTTTGGGCATAGGATATGAACGGCATAACCGCTTCAACTTGCGGGGCCTACTTTCTGAGCGTGGCTAAAACAAGTTGAGGACTGCCATTCCTTTTTGCGGGTTCCATGACTTGGGGATTTTGCTTCCGCTAATCATGAAGTCAATAAACAACCGGGCACTCCGTTCGGACGCTCCGCAGGCGAAAAAACGGCTTGAAGCTGATCGTGCAAAGCGCAACAGGGAATGGCATTTTTGGGTGGAGCAGCTGATTGCGCCAGATATCCAATTGGGACCAACGCGGTCGGAAAACGAACTGGTCGCAGAGACCTCGGCGACTAGATCCAAAACTTCATTTCATTTTTTCTTGAAATCTATGAAATGAACTTAGATTTTCCCGCGATGCTTTTCAAAAATCCCAAGGTAGAGAGAAGAATCCGCGCGTTAGCCTCTCTGCCCTGGAAGTCGAGGCGATTGACATGTTTATCAATTTCCTGAAACTCATCGGTTTACAGAAATCAATCGGTGAGATTTATGGTCTTTTATTTGTTTCCTCGAAGCCCCTTTTATGGACGATATCAGAAGCCGCCTGGACATCAGTTTGGGCGCGGCGAGCCAGGGGCTGAAGCTTTTGCGAAGCTTGGGTGCAGTCAAATCGGTTTACTCTCCCGGGACCGCCGCGATCACTTCGCGGCCGATCTCGAACTGAGCAGGTTTGCCACAGTCTTTATCAAGGAGGAACTTCGCCCCCGTGTCGAACGCGCCTTGGAGCGGATCCAGCACATGGAATCGCTTCTGGCAGTTGCCGGCTGAGGAACGGGAGGCTACAAGACAACGTTTGATTCGGCTGAGGCACTGGCTGGAGAAGGGCGAAAAGATGTTGCCGTGGGCGCTGAAATTCCTCCTGAAGTGAGCGCCTGAATCCTTCGCCGAGTCTAGCGCGACTTTGACATTGTCGGTCGCGCACAAGCCGATCCCGACATCGTGGTGAGTCAAGGGAGCAGCTTGATTTGAGCAGGTCTCCCTCTCAGAATTCGACGAGAACTGACCAAGCGGCGGCAGCTGCCGTGGTCTTCTTTCGAGCTCCTGTCCGATGCAGAAGTCAATGACCATGTTCTATCATACGTCTCATGACGAATTGAGGAAATTCCAGGAAGCGCCTCTGTCCCGTTCCACTGGGTTTCGGAGATCACGCCCGAAAAGCCACTGTGCACCTTCCTTTTGCGGGAAATCTGGCGCTACCGCGACCTTATCGCGCTGTCGATTTGGCGCGATTTCGTTTCGCTGCACAAGCAAACGATTTTCGGACCTCTATGGTATTTCGTTCAACCCCTTGTAAGCACTGTTGTTTACCAAATCGTCTTTGGGAAGATTGCAGGGCTTCCAACCAACGATATTCCACCATTTCTTTTTTACATGTCCGGGATTGTGATCTGGTATTATTTCTCTGCCTGCCTAAGTCGGACATCCACTACCTTTGCAGCAAACTCGGCGCTTTTCACCAAAGTTTACTTTCCGCGGCTGACCATTCCCATCGCGCAGTGCATCAGCAACATTTGGCAATTTCTCATCCAATTATTGATCTTCCTTGGCTTTTACCTCTATTTCTCGCCAAAGGGGTTCCCATACATCCGAGCTATCGGATTATCATTATCCCGTTTCTGGTTTTGCAAACCGCACTTCTTGGACTTGGGGTTGGATGCCTTATCTCCGCGCTCAGCACACGATTTCGGGACCTGCAGGTGGCTGTTGCGCCAATGATTCAGCTCTGGATGTATGCGAGCTGCATCTTTTATCCTCGCTCAATAGTGCCAGAAAATCTCCAATGGCTCATGACGCTCAATCCCATCGTTCCCATCATTGAGAGTTTTCGTTTCGCACTCATGGGACGGGGACAAGTCGAGATTTATCAGTGGCTTGCAGCCTCGCCATCACATTCCTGCTGTTGGTTGTGGGCCTTATTGAATTCGGACGCGCCGAAAAGACGTTCGCTGACACCATCTAGAGATCGAATCCCGGCTTGACTGTTAGCCACCGATGAACACGGATGCAACACGGATGGGGCAGATGGTTCATGGGGAGACCACCTCCCATATCATTGGCGCCGCATTCGAGGTTCATAATACGCTTGGTTACGGGTTTCTGGAAAAGGTCTACCAGCGGGCAATGCAGGTCGAGCTCATTAAGCGGGGGAGCCAAGCCGAACTGGAGGTCCCCATCAAGGTCTTCTATAAGAGTGCTCTCGTCGGAGAATATTACGCCGATCTTCTTGTAGATGGCTCTGTGATGGTCGAAATCAAGGTGGCGAAGTGCTACAACCCCGAAGACGAAGCTCAATTGCTAAACGAGCTCAAGGCAACCGCCGTGAAAGTCGGGATGCTTGTTAATTTTGGACGCGAACACGTTCAATACAAAAGAATGATCCTATGATCCGTGTTCCATCTGTGCCCATCTGTGGCTCAATTTAGCTCAATGTCTTTCGCGATCTCTGTCCACAACGTTTCCAAGCGCTATCGTTTGGGCGAGATCAGCCGGGGGCAGCTGCTCGCAGACATTCATCGTTGGTGGATGAGGCGAGTTGTCCGAAAAACGGGAAATACAAAACTTCAGACGGAGCGCTGAGCCCGAGGAAGAAGGCGACTTCTGGGCTTTGAAAGACATCTCCTTCGAACTTGAGCAAGGGGAGACCATCGCAATTATCGGAGCCAATGGCGCGGGAAAATCCACGCTGCTGAAAATCATCTCTCGAATCACGGCCCCGACGACCGGTCTCGTTAGGATCAAGGGTAGGATCGGCACTCTGCTCGAAGTAGGAACGGGCTTTCATCCCGAGCTTACAGGTCGTGACAATGTCTTTCTTAACGGCGCCATCCTCGGCATGAACCGCAGCGAAGTGAGAAGAAACTTCGACAATATTGTCGCCTTCTGCCGGTTTGGAACAATTTATCGATACTCCGGTAAAGCGCTATTCCAGCGGCATGTATGTGAGGCTCGCCTTCTCGGTAGCGGCATTCCTGGAGCCGGAAATTCTCATCATCGACGAAGTGCTCTCTGTCGGTGACGCACAATTTCAACTCCAATGCATGCAGAGAATGGAGGAAATCGTCGAGGACGGCAGAACTCTTCTTGTTCGTCTCCCACGGAGCAGGCCTTGTCGACAAATCTGCCGAAGAGCAATTTTCCTGCAGCATGGCAAAATCATTTTCGATGGCGCCACAAGGAATGCCGTGGCTGCGTATGAAGAGTCAACGAGACAAACAACTGAGAATCAGCACCAGCAAACTCTCTCCGAAAACGAGGCTCTCAGCGAAGCGCCTGCCCCTGCAGAGGCTCCCAGTGAAGCACCGACCCGCGCAGAGACCCCCGGCGACGAGGCCTGCGAGCCTCCCACCGAAGAGTCTACCCGCGTAGAGGTCCCCAGCGAAGACACCAGTGCGGAGCCTCCGAGCGAAGAGCCGACACCACTCAAAGACTGGCCAGACCTGAGCACTGCTCCGGGCAATGACGTCGTCAAATTGGAGGCCGTTCGTGTCGTGGACGCCAACGGCCTTCCCGTCGAAAACCTCTTGACCACCCAAACTGCCATCATTGAGATAGAATTCGTTGTCCTTGAAGGTGGCAAATACTTGCAACCAGGTTTGATCTTTACCGATGCGCTGGGTAACACGCTGTTCTGGACGATCGACACCGATCCCATACTTCGACGCAGCGCTATGGAAAGTGGAAGATATAAGTCGTCGATGGTGATCCCGGCTGACTTCCTCGCTCCTGGAACAATCTTTATCGATGTCGGGCTCGGACAAATTGCCGGTGGAGTCGAATCGCACGTGTATGAAAGAAAGGTCGTATCATTTAACGTGATTGATGATTTTTCTGAAGACTCCGTCCGCTGCGGCTACCAAGGCCCGCTTCCTGGCTTAATACGACCCAGAATGCAATGGATAACAGCCGAGCGTCAAATAGCGGACAAGCTCTTGATACCGGCAGACCCAGTTGCATAGGGGAACTCGACCGATCGGGGCAATCTGAAGTTTTCTCGAACACTTTTGCGGGCATCAGGAGTGTTCTACCCGAAACGGTCACAAAACGATAAAGCCCTTGTCTTCCGCAGCGTTGCATTGAGCAGGTCAGGTCGGCGCACAAGATAAGCGTTGAAGTGAGCCGTTGGAGCGAGCAAGCGTCAGAACCGCGTTTCAGTCGTAGCGGGCAGACGAACTAAGTGGTTCCTGGGTTAGTTTCTCTCCCCATCAAGGGTAGGTATCGATTTGTTTCACCATTAGAAAATGGATTTTAATCGTTTTGCCAAAGCTATCAGCGCGAGGTTGAGTCGGCCACTCGCTTCGCCCGGCTCTCGCCTGAATTTTTCCTCGAAGTCAAAGTGACCCATCTACTGGGCGCGCTTCGACAGAACTTTGGAGATCTTAGCCGATTGCAGGTGCTCGATGTGGGCTGCGGGATTGGTCTGACTGATCAGCGCCTCAAAGCTCACTTGCCCCATCTGATGGGCGTGGATGTTTCTGAGATTTCCGTTGAACTCGCTCGAACCAGAAATCCTGAGATTGAAGTATTATCATTCTGTAGACGGCAAGCTGCCCTTTGAAAGCGCTTCGTTCGATGTCGTGTTCGCAATCTGCGTGTGGCATCATGTTCCACCCGATCAACGGACAACGTTTATTTCGGAGCTGTCGCGGGTCACAGTTCCCAACGGACTCCTTCTCATTTACGAGCATAATCCCTGGAATCCTTTGACTCGGCTGGTTGTCTCGCGCTGCCCGTTTGATGAAGACGCCGTCTTGGTGTCCTCCGTTCAAGCGGCGCGGAGCCTCCGTCAATTTGGCTTCGATAAAATCGCCACGGATTACCTCATGTTCCTCCCGTTCAAGAGTAAATCCATTCAACGCTGGGAAACCGCGATTCTTCGGAAAATTCCTCTGGGGGCACAATACGCGTTGTGCGCCACTCGACTATGACAAATGGAGCGACGCGAAGCGTCTCAGTGGTTGTCCCGACTTATGGCAACGAACAGGGTCTGGAGCCTTTGGTAAGGGACATCTCGCAAACCCTTCAACGGGAAAATCGAACATTTGAAATTCTCTTCGTCAACGACGGCAGCCCTGACGCGACTTGGGATGCCATTCGACGCCTCAATGGTCTGTATCCGGAGGTTCGAGGGATCAATCTGATGAGGAACTACGGACAGCACAACGCGCTGCTCGCGGGCATCCTCAATGCGCGGCAGGAGGTGGTCGTTACCCTTGACGACGACGGTCAAACGCCTCCCGTGGAAATTCCGAAGCTGCTCAACAAGCTCGATGAGGGATACGATCTTGTCTATGGCGCCAGGGACAAAGAGCAGCACGGGCTGGTGCGGAATCTAGCATCCTGTCTGACGAAGTGGCTCGTTCAATATGCTATGAGAGCTCGGTTGGCGCGCTCCATAACTTCGTTCCGGGCTTTTCGGACGGATCTGCTGCGCGAATACCCGCGCAACGGACCTCCTTCCGTCTTCATCGACGCCTTACTGGATTGGAGCGCGCAAAAAGTCACCTCGGTCCTGGTCGAACATCGCACGCGTGGAACCGGCAAATCGACCTTTTCGTTGGCGAAACTTGTAAAGCACGCCGTGAACATGGTCACCGGTCTTTCCGTTGTTCCGCTACAGTTGGCCGTCTTGCTTGGATTTCTGACGACTCTTTTCGGACTTTGCCTTTTTGTCTATGTCTTGGGCTCATACTTGCTGCAGGGAAGCACGGTGCCAGGATTTACTTTTCTTGCCATAGTCATCCTCTTGTTCTCGGGTGTCCAGTTGTGCGTCCTCGGCATCATCGGCGAGTACCTTTCGCGCATTTATCTGCGCCTTCTTGGAAAACCCGCGTTCGTCATTAAGGAAATGCTCTGAGCGCGCCCGCGCTCGCCTCTGTTCTTTGCTTCTGATTTTCCAGGCGTTGAGGCTAATAGCAGTTGTTGATAATGACCACGGCGCTGGTCCATCTCGTGATTCCTGCATACAATGAAGGGCAGCGCTTGCCGAATTATCTGCCCAAGCTTTGCGACTCCCTGGCGCAGTCTCCGATACCTTGGCGAATCACGATCGTCGACGATGGCTCCCGCCAAGACGACTCTCGGAGGATGCAAGAATGTGTGCGTCAGTGCGGCTCTCAAGTTAGTTTTCATCAACTGCCTTGCAACTCAGGGAAGGGCGCCGCGGTATATTCAGGTTGGGATGCGGACCGCGAAGCGATGTGGCTTGGACTTCTGGACGCCGATGGCTCAATTCCGGCTTATGAAGTCCTTCGGCTCGTCTCCTCGGTCGCCAACGACAACGCGCCCGACGCCCTCTTTGCTTCGCGCTGTAAGATTCTGGGCCGTCAGGTTCATCGTTCCTGGCTAAGGCACGCTTGTGGTCGCTTGTTCGCGACCCTCGTCTCCGTCTCTACAGGAATTCCCGTGTACGATTCGCAATGCGGTTTCAAGCTGGTCAGACGCCGATGCTACGAGGAGATTCGAGGCACTCTTCGGGAGAGACGATTTGCTTTTGATGTCGAGCTGCTTGTGGCGCTGACCAATCGGGCGCCAGAGTCAGTGAAGTGCCTGTGGATTGGTGTGATGTTCCGGGAAGCAAGTTGCACTTCGTCCGGGATACTCTGCAAATGCTTGCAGCCGTCATTAGCATTTGGCTGAGAAATTCAAAACGTTAGGAACATTTAGTTTCAGCTGCTTCTTGCGCACCCATGAAGGAAACGATCCTGGTTACTGGAGCTGGTGGCTTCATCGGCGGACATCTCGTCGGCAGCCTTCTGCGGCAACGTTATCGTGTGCGCGCGGTGGATAAGAAGCCGCAGTCGCAATGGTATCAAAGATTTTCCGGCGCAGAGAATGTGACGTGCGATCTCGAGGAGAAGCAAGCGTGCTTGAACGCCGTTAAGGATTGCCTCCAAATTTACAATTTAGCGTGTGACATGGGCGGCATGGGATTTATCGAACTTAACAAGGGCCTGTGTATGCTAAGCGTTTTAATTAACACTCACATGCTCATGGCCGCTCGGGCCGTCGGAGTGTCGCGTTTTTTTCTATTCCTCGTCGGCTTGCGTTTATGCCGGCGTTAAACAACAGCAGGCAAATTTTTCCGGCTTGAAAGAAGAGGATGCCTATCCTGCTGATCCCGAAGACGGATACGGTTGGGGAAAGCTGTTTAGCGAACGAATGTGCCGGCACTTTCGAGAGGACTTTGGTCTCGAAACTCGAGTGGCCCGCTACCATAATGTTTACGGACCTCACGGCGCATTCGAAGGGGGCCGAGAGAAAGCGCCGGCCGCGATCTGCCGAAAGTTGATTGAGGCAAAATTGTCAGGGCGCCACGAAATCGAGATCTGGGGTGACGGCCAACAGACGCGCAGCTTCAATTCATTGACGACTGCCTTGTCGGAAGAGACGCGCTTATGAAGAGTGACATCGTCGATCCGATCAACATAGGCAGCTCCGAGATGGTGACCATCGACCGACTTGTAGATCTCGTCGAGGAAATCGCCGGGATTAAGGTCAAGCGCAACTACAACCTCGCGGCGCCGAAGGGAGTCCGCGGACGCAGCAGCGACAATACTCTGATCAAAAGCAAACTCGGCTGGGAGCCGTTAACCCCGCTTCGCACTGGACTTGAGACGACCTACGCCTGGATCTTCGACCAAATGAGAAACGGCGAAGAGGGTTCTGTTAGAGAAGTGGCGATGTCTACCGCCGCTCTATCAGCGGGCTCCTGGCACAAGGGCGGCATCGAAGAAGTTGAATAGCTCGCCAGAGATCCATAGGGGGACAATGGAAACCTTTCTCCATCGTCAATCCGCGTCGATCTGCGGACCCCTCAACCGGGTGAAAATCTCGATCGTCACTCCGAACTTCAACGGCGCCGAATGGCTGGAACGCACCATCGAGTCGGTAATCTCTCAGGATTACCGCAACATCGAGTATATCGTCATGGATGGCGGAAGCTCAGATGGGAGTTTGCAGATCATCGAGCGACACCGGGAGCGTATTACACAAGTTGTTTCCGAGAAGGACAACGGCCAATACGAAGCGATCGCCAAAGGATTTTCGATGGCAAGCGGGGATATCCTGTGCTGGTTGAATAGCGATGATATCTATTTTCCGTGGACGATGCGCGTCGTGGCGCGAATCTTTTCTGATTTTCCGCAGGTTCAGTGGCTGATGGGTGTTCGTTGCGAGCTCCGCGATGGCGCGGTACAGGGGATTTCCAGTGTTGTTCCCTTTCCGCGTGATGTGATTCGTTCAGGAGCTTTTTATCCGCGCGGGTTGGGGTGCATCATGCAGGAGGCCTGTTTTTGGCGACGAAGCCTCTACGAGAAGGCGGGCGGCATTTCCGTGAACTGGCCTGTGGCTGGCGATTACGAACTCTGGATCAGATTCGCTGAGCATGCGGACTTGGTCGTGACTACCGCGCTTCTGGGAGGTTTCAACTACACAGGCAAAAACCGATCGATGCTTCATCGGGCAGTCCTGGCAGGAGAAGGAAGTGGCTGCGATCCGCCAGAGAATTTCCGCCCCTCTGCGCAGCATGGGCGACCGCCTGGTGCGGCGAAAAGCGCTTCGCTCAGCGATTTCTGTTCGGAAAGCCACGCTTGAGAAGATATCTCCAGTCGTGGCTCTGCCTCACGATGCATCGTGGACCTGTGCTCGGATACGATGCTCCGGCCGATCGGTATGTGCTCCATCGCCCGCAGTTTTCCCTCGCCTAGCGGCTCCTCGATTGACCGTAGATGAACGCGGATGACTTTCGAACGCGTTGGCAGACGTGGCTCTCCCGACTCGACATCGTCCGTTGATTACATTTTCTCGAAAGCAATTCTCAAAGAAATTTCCGAAAGGAGTGCCAAAGGCGCCTTCAAATTAGCCTAGGGCAACGCCCTAGAGCATCGGGCACGCGCCCAACCAACGCTGAAAGCGCGATTCATTCCTTCAGGAAAGCAAGCTCCAGCTGAGTCGCGCTTACAGCGCTGCCTGCAATCCGATTTGCTATTCCTGGGGCGCTTGCCCCAGGCTGCAAATGAAGGCGCGCCTTTGGCGCTGACTAAACAGCCTTTGCCAGTATTAATTAATCTCCCTCATGATCGATCTTAAAAACAGCCCTACCCCGGTGCGCCTTTCGGAAATGATTGCTGAAAGATGGTCTAGAAGCGGTTCCAGCTCTTACCGTCCAGCTGCGGGCTCACGCGTTGGAAGTTATCTCTTGCGGCTGATGAGCTTGTCGTAGTCCCCATGCCGACCGATCCAGAACCAAACGACTGTATCACCTTCCATTACGCCAAGCGCTCGATAGTGATCGGTCACCCGTGCAGACCAGTAGTTCCTGACTTTCTTGAATTGAAGAGATGTATGTCTGGAGTCTTTTAGCCAGAGGCGATACTGCTTAACTGCTATGTTCTGAACATCCTTCGGAAGAAGGTTGTAGTTTTTCCAGAAAGAACTTGCAGCCCTACTCTTCATCAGGCGGGAAGGGGGTAGTCCGTCCCGCGCGGAACTCCGATAAAGCTTCCCGCGCAGCATGGTCTAGCCGTCCAGCCTCGATATCCTCTTGGATTTGCTTATCCCACTCATTCGCGAACTTGGAAGAAATCCAATTGGCCAGTTTAAGAAGCTCATCGCGAGGAAGTTGATCAATCGCAACTTCGATTTCTTCAATCGTACTCACGCTAAAATCCTACAACGACTGGATATGGCTGGCAATCCAATGAGTGAACGACTGGTATCCGCGCACTCCGCGAAATCCGCGGTTTGCCGGCGCGGTTCGCCCTGTCCTGGATCTTCCGTCCATCTGCGCAATCTGCGGATCTATCGAAGAATGAACGCGGATGGAGAGCCTTCGCATTTTCAATAACCCTGTCGCTTGTTTTTCCTGATCTATCTTGCCTGCGGTGTTTATCTTTGGCTTTTGGGCGCGGCTGTTTTCGGCGGGTGGGAAACCGGGCGGTCGCTCTTTCGAGCACCCTGGCTTGGCTACGCTGTATTAATCGCGTGTTTGCAGATCGCCCACTTCTTCACGGCCATCAATCCGGCATTTTCCTGGACGTTCCTGGCAACGTCCTCGCTCTGCGCAGGCGGCATCGTCGCGTTGCGGTGCCGGGCGATTCTTGTCAGGAAAGGGGAGTTCCCAGCGATCCCGCTGCTCGTGAAGATCGTGCTACTCGTCGCGGTGGCGTGGCTTGTCTTTCGCCCAGTCTTCAACATCACGACCCAGGAGATCGTGCACTACGATGTGGGATATTATTATCTGCAGACAATTGCCTGGACCACGGCGTTTCCCATTGTGCCCGGGCTCGGCAACCTTCTGCTCAATCTCGCCTTCAACCAGTCTCCGTTTCTCGTCGCGTCACTCTTCGATTCCTTGGGTCCTCATCTCTGGGGCTATTCGCTGCTTGGCGGAGTCTTGCCCTGGCTGGGACTCGCTCTTTCCAGTTTCGCTCTGCTCCAGGGGCTCGGCGCGCTCTTCTCGATGCGGAAACGTCTCGAACCGATCGAGAAAGCCTACGCGATTTCCCTGCCGGCCTGGATCTACACCTTGCTCGTAAATAACATCTCCAGCAATTCTCCAGACATTCCCTCGGCGTGCCTCCAGGTTCACCTTTTTCTTTGCTTCGCAAGCTTTCTGGCCGCTGCCAAAGAGAGCGGGGCCATTATTGCCGAGTTGGCGGAACTGATTGTTCTCGGGGCGCTTAGTCTTTGTGTTAAGCTCAATTCAATCTTCTTCGTAGCGGCAATTGCAGTGGTTTCAATCGGAGTCGCTTTGATTCGCATTGGTAAGCTTCGGCTTTTTGGCAGCAAACATTTACTTTACGCGATTCTCGCCGCGCTCATGCTTTGCTTGCCATGGATGGCACGTGGAATCGTTATCTCCGGATATCCGCTCTTTCCGTCCACCGTCTTTGCGGCGCCGGTGTCGTGGATAATTCCGAAGGCTGACGTTGCCCACTTCTACAACATCACCGTCTATTGGGGCAGGCAGCCGTATTACGATCTGGCAAAGGTTCAGAGCGGATTTGCCTGGGTTCCGGAATGGCTGAAAAGAATCTGGGACCTGAGGGACCAATTCGCATGGCCGCTAAGTCTGGGTATCTTATGGACGGTCCTCTTTATCATTATCGCCTGGAAGGTTGGGGACTTTCAGCAAAAGCTTCGCCGCTTGGTTCTGATCCTTCTGCCGGTGGTATTCGGCTTGCTCATGTGGTTCTTTACCGCTCCCGATCCGAGATATCTCGGGTCGATCACCTGGCTCCTGCCTCTCGCTACCTCCCTCGCTTTGCTTTCAGAGATCTCCCTCTCGGCCACCGCCTTTGTGGCCTTGGCTTTCTGCGTTAACTATTTTGCTCTTGGCTCGATGCGCTATAACACCGAGTGGGCCTGGAAGAAACGGGCTCCTGGCCTCCGGAGATCCGCCGAGTGGATATCCTCGAGGTGGACAATCCCTTTGGCGTTCATCTCCACTACCCTCGCGAGGGAGATCAAACGTTCGATGCCCCTCTGCCGAGTGCCAAGGTTGGCTCGCTTTCGTGATGCCAGAATAGACGACCAAGGCCGCGAACCGGATGGCAGCCAGAATGCGCGTTCTCTTAGATCCGCAGATGACGCAGATTGACGCAGACGGAGAAAGACGCAAGCACGCCGAGGGAGTAGTCGGGGCGACCAACAAGTCACTAAGGCGCCTGTTAAGGTGTTATGAAAGTCCCCGCGCCGACCTTGTCGATAGTCAGTCACTTGCCATATCCGCTATGACAACGGAATTTGCGAGTCTATGGGTTCGAAGTTGAGCTAAGTATGACAGCTCTTTGGCTCTTGCCCTCGTATTTGGTTTTCCTCGTCTTCGGGATCTATGTCTGGGCGTTGGGAGGGGCTCTGTTTGCAGGAGCTCGAGGCGTTGGTGGTGTGTTTCAGCTGCCATGGCTTGGCTATGGGCTGCTGATCGCTCTTCTGCAGATTGCTCACCTTCTTTTTCCGATCGGACAATGGCTCTCGGCCGGATTTTTTATCATCACCTCGATACTCCTGGCGGTGATTCATCTTTCCAGGGTGCGACGCCGCAGATGGGTTCTCAGAAGCTGGCCAAGATTGCTACCACTGGTGGTGATCTCGTTCTTGATCTTTATCCCAGTCTTCAATGCCTGCACCAAGCCTGCCTGCCACTACGATCTCGGACTTTACTATCTCCAGGAGATCCGCTGGATGCAGACGTTTCCCATCGTGAACGGTTTGGGAAACCTTCTTTTGAATCTCGGCTTCAATCAAAGCGCTTTTCTCGTCACCTCATTCCTTGACTCCCTTCTTCCTCAGAGGATCGGCCTTTGGCTTGTTGGCGGGCTATTGCCTTGGCTCGGTCTGACGCTGTCGACCTTTGCTTTGATAAGGTTGTTTTTTCGGCACAGAAGCCGGCGATCTCACCTCGAGACCGCCTATGCCATCTCGCTGCCTGTCTGGCTTTACACCTTACTCGGCAATAACATCTCGAGCGGCTCGCCGGATGTCACGTCGTCTTGTCTGATGATTCATCTCTTTCTCACCTTCGCGGCTTTCATCATGACGGCGGATAAGACAAAGAGGGCAGAACTGTTCGGGACGCTATTGTTCCTTGGCGCCGTCTGCCTCAGCGTAAAGCTTAACACGCTTGGGATGGTGGTTGGAGTGTGTGGAGTCGCGGCTCTCTTCCTCCTGCTGGAGAAGGACATTTCCTGTCTTGCTAGCACCCGCGCACTGGTCGGAGCCGCTGCCGCGGTCTTCCTGCTTGCAAGCTGGTTTTATCGCGGAGTCTTGATAAGTGGTTACCCGCTTTTTCCATCCCGGATGATTTCTGTCCCGGTTGCGTGGAAGATGAAGGCAAGCGACGCGGATCAATGTCGTGAAGACACGGTGTACTGGGCGCGTATTCCCTACGGGGAGAGAAAGGTCGCTCTCGAAGGATTTTCCTGGGTGCGACCCTGGTTCAAGCGTGTCATTGCGATGGATATTCAGTTCAACTGGCCGATTGGGATCGGCCTGATTGGAGCAGTTGGCTTGTCGCTGCTGTCCTGGATGGAGGTTCGACTGCGAAGAAGCTTCTATTTCCTGGCACTCCTTAGCGCCCCGCTGGTCGTCGATACGGTTTTTTGGTTTTTCACGGCGCCTGAACCGCGCTATTTCGGGTCCGCAGCGTGGCTTTTCGCAATTGCGCCGCTCCTCGGACTCGTCGCTGCACAGGAGTCATTAGTTTTCCTTTCCGCGGTCATATATGTATATCTGTGCGCTGTTCCAATGGCCACACTGTTCTGGGAAAGCAAATGGATCTGGGCGGCGCCTGATTCGAAATTCCCGGAGATTCCGCAGCCTGCGTTGGTCGAATCAGAGAACAGCTTTGGGCTACGCTACTATGAGCCCAGCAAGGGAGATCAAAGTTTCGACAGCGCGCTTCCCGCTTCGAACCGGAGTCTTTCCGACATCGGACTCCTGGATCCCGCGGCAGGAATTAGTGGCGGCTTTCAACCGATGAACGAAGAAGCGCGCCGCTGAGGGGCATTGGGGTGAGCGCAACGACTTTCCTCGCCTTTAACCAAACCAGCGTGAAACCTCGCGTCACCTTCCAGTGGATCGAGCCCTGCCTGAACGAGAGGCTGCGCGTTGCTCAGCAAAAGTTGCTCGAGAGCGTTCAGGCACTGGGTCTGGAACCGGATCTCTTCCCCGCCCGCCCCGACATGACGAAACTTGCCGATATTCTCCAGCATGCCCGGCGGAACAGCTCCGGTGAAAGCTTCGTCTGGTGCAATTCTGATGTGATTCTGACGCGCAGCCCATTCGCGATTGCTGATCGAAGAAAGGTGCACGGTTTTCATCGTAAAGAATTACCTTCGGGTGAACTCTGTGAAGGGGTGGACATGTACCTTATCCCAAAAAGTATCTGGGATGGCTATCTCTCGAGGGATATCCCAGACCTCTGGTGCGGGGCGAGCCATGTGGATTGGTGGCTCACGCGTGCATCGGCGCTCATTGGAGCGTACGAGTCCCACGACGGCTTCATCGACCATCCCTCCCATCCGGAATCCGGCGCCTCAAAGCGCGCCACAAACCAATATTTTCGTCACAATGTGCGGGCATACAATGCGTGGGCTAAGCGGAATGGTGCGGGAGTTCTCGAGTTGCCGGCGCGCCTGCCGTTGATCGGAGCTTCGATGTCCCCCATCACAGACTATCTGAGGTGGGCTCGCAGATGGCTGCGGGGAAATCGCACGCCGTGAAGTTCAGCGTCATTACTGCCTGCCGAAATGCCGCATCGCTTCTCCCGCAGACGATCAACTCCGTTCTCGGACAAAGCGCCCTGAAACAGGGGATGGCCGAGCTGGAGTATTTGATCATCGACGGCGCCTCAACCGACGCGACGGCGGAGGTTGTCTGCATGCTACCCAGCACCCGGCGATTCGCTTCCTTTCGGAGCCGGATTCGGGCCTTCACGATGCGCTGGTCAAGGGCTTTGTGCAAAGGCGTCACCGGCGAGGTGGTTGGTTATCTGAACGCCGGAGATCATCTTTCACGAACATGCCTTCCGTGTCGCATGCACAAGTCATGAATCACGAGGGAGTGATCTGGATTTGCGGCTATCATCTTAAAATTAACGAAGCAGGGGAAGTCATCGCGGTATCGAAGCCGCCACGGTATCGGCGCGAGTTTATCCTTAATGGCACCTACCTGAGAGGATTTCCTTACGCTGGCATCCAGCAAGAAGGTATTTTCTTCCGGCGAGACTGCTTGAAAGCGTAGATCTGGAAGCTTTGAAAGTTCCGACGGAGCGGGGACTATTTTCTTTGGACGCAGTTTGCGAAGTTTACCGAATTGCACACTGTTCTTAGTTTTCTGGGCGCCTTTCGCACTCCACGAGGGGCAGTTGACGTTTCGCGCGAAAAGGGGGAGTCAGGCGAAGGATTGGAAGCCTACGGGAGAGAGGCGAGATCTGCACGCGACGCCGAGACATTTCGCGAAAAACTTACACGATATTGGGAATACCACTGTCCGCGCGCTTTCTGAAAGGTGTGTTGTGGAATTTCACTCTGGGACAATCCGCAGCTCAGCATCTTTCGCTTGATGAGGCGGCGCATCGTTGGCTGCCGCGATGAGCATGTTTTCATTTTCTGCAGAAGACGTCCACGAGCGTTTCCTATCGGCGGAGCAACTGATGCGCGTATGCGACCAGGTGTGGAGCGCCGACAGCAAGGCGGAGATTGCGATCGAGCGCAGCCAGCCCCGCGCCGGTTCGTGTGTCTATTGTAAGGTCGATCACCTCATCGGGCTCTTTGAAAAAACCAGACAGGCCCGGAATTGTGTAGTCCTTATCAGCTCCGAAAGCGATAGGCCAATCACTGAGGAATTCCTGCAAAGGTGTCCGCCGCAGATCGTTCACTGGTTCAGCACAAACCTTCAAACAAAGGACGACAGGTTGAGCGCCGTGCCGCTTGGACTGGCGAACTCCTACTGCAACATCACTTTAAAAGCGCCGTTGATTGCTGCGCGTTCGAGACCATTCGCTGAGCGTTCGTCCTGGCTTTATGTTAACTTTCGCACGACGAGTAATCCGGTTGTTCGAGAGCCTGCCATGGATCATTTCCGCAGTTTGAGAAGTGCAGATTGGTTGACCGTGCAAGAAGCTGGGCTGGACCTTGAGAGCTTTTTGGAGGAAATGACCAGGCATCGCTTCGTGCTTTGTCCGCCGGGCAATGGCATAGACACCCACAGACTCTGGGAGGCTTTGTATAGCCGCACGATACCTGTCGTGCTTGCTCATCCCGCGATGGATTCATATCGTGACCTTCCCATCCTCTTCGTAGAAGACTTCCGACAACTAACGCTCGAGTTTCTCGAAAGGCAGTATGAGCGCATGACCGCCATAGAGTGGAACTGGCAGAAGCTTTTCCTGCCTTGGTGGCGCGAACAGATACGAGAGAAACAGGAAATACTTCAGCGTTCCGGTGCCGTGCTGCCGCGGAGCGAGTTCCTCCGCGAGGTCGCCGCGGCGCGTCTGACGGCACTAAAGTGTCGCGTTCTGCCGAAGTCCTGAGGACAAAGGACAGTGTGGGGCGATCGGGAAAAGCTTTACCGTTGAAGCTAGCGCGACCGTGTTCTCACATCATTGATGAGAACATCCCGCTAGTGGAGATTCATGGCCTCGAGCGTCCTGTGAATTGCGGTTGGATCCACGAAAATGTCTTCAAGAAAGAAGCGGGGGTCGTGCACATCATCGACAACTGCATCGGCTTCGCCGAGCAGATAATAGTAGTCGGCATCGGTAACACTCGCGATTGCCCAGTAGCAAAGATTCACATAGAGCGGAGAAAAGATTTCCAGGACTTTGGTCTGAGGCGAGCACCACACAAGATTGGTCAGACCCGCTCCGTGGGGCGCCACGACCGCCTCCGCTCGTGAGAAGAGCTCTATCTGAGCACCTAAACTCATCGTCTCGAGATGGCAGCGCACAAAACCTCTGCTCGTCAGGATTGCCAGAATTTCCTCCTCGTTGGCAATTTTACGTCCCGCAGCCCTCGACCGGCTCACGTAGATCCGTCGTTTCGATTCTGCCAAGGGAGACGAAGTGAGAAATTGTTCTCTGAGAAACTCAATTGCCCAAGGTGGGATGTTGCCAGGGGCGCCATGGAATGACGGGACGAGCAGCAAATCACAAACCAAATGGCTATCTCGCCTGGTGACAACAAACTTGCTTTCCTCGATGTCCAGCAAGCGAAGCGAATCGCGAATCGCGTCGCATCCTTCCCCTATCAGGAAATGGTCAATACTTTTCCAGGAAATCGCACCTGCCTTTCGAAGAATCTCCAGTCTTGGGAGTGCATCAGTCATCCAGTGGAAGAAACCTGCAGATTCCGAAGTCACCAGGACTGTCGATATACCCGGCAGTCGTCGCGCCTTCGGCAGTTTGTCACGCCGGAGAATGGGATGGTGCCTGGCGTCTTGAGGATTCGCCGACCAATCGATAGACACATCATGGAGGAGCTTGAAATCATGAGTGATAACCGCTCCTTTCCCTCCAGCCACTCGGCCTTGGGGAACTGTAATCACGAACGTATCGGAATACTGGCCACGATGATAAGGACTTAGCGGATCGAACAAGGGATGCTTATTGTGAAAAGTTGTTGCGGGCTTCCTCTTATTTTCGCACGACGAGGCCCATTCGGCGTAACGCAAACCCTCCGGATGTTCGCGCGAACTGAAATGTTCGAAGTAAGTCTTCGAGGTGAGCCAGACGCCCGTTGGACAGGTTGGCGAGAAGCTAAGAAAATCCCTGAGACGGCTCAACACGAATCGCACGC
Organism: uncultured Verrucomicrobiae bacterium; assembly: GCA_963744345.1. Taxonomy (GTDB): domain Bacteria; phylum Verrucomicrobiota; class Verrucomicrobiia; order Chthoniobacterales; family Terrimicrobiaceae; genus DASTFP01. The sequence goes on along the minus strand of CAVUTD010000027.1, from coordinate 139,862 downwards.
TAAAACAGCGTCCAAAGCCGTCAATACAGAAGCCCACCACATCGTAAGACCTTGGTGCGAGATCGAAAAAAAGCGAAGGGTGCTCCGCTGATGGCGGACCTAAGGCGACAATAGCTCTTAAAAGAAGGTGAAGATCACCATTAGTAGTCCCGATGGTCTGGGAGACTTTGTTCTGCGTCTGCCATTCTTTGAGGCGTTGCGTGATGCGGGCCACGATCTTCAGATTTTCATGCGTCCGCCGGCATTGGAACTTGCTGAGGCGATGCTGCTCGATGCGAGAGTCGAAGAGATTCAGGAAGACCCGTATGCTCGACTCGTGCGATTCCGCCGCAGTCCCTTCGCCACGGAGGTGAAGAAGATCGCCAGCTTTTCGCCCGATCTTCTCGTTATCGCGCTATTTCAGCACAGCTTCTTCGATGAAATTTGCTTATCCCAGCTTCCCAAGAGACTTCGAGTAGCCGGTTTTCGATCCGCAGACGTCTTCTGGAGCACGCAGGCGAACACGATGCCTCAGTTGCTCGCCGAGCGCTTCGACATATGCGCCGAGGTAAAAACTTCGCTCCCCGAGTTGGAGAAGAATCGACTGCTTGCCTCAGCGATCCTGGGATTTGACGTTCCAAGCAGACCACCGAGGCTCTCCCCGCCGCAAGAGGCGATCGATTCCGCGCGAGCTCTTCTTCTGGAGCACGAAGTCGCAGAACGCGAATACTGGGTGGTATGCGTGGGTTCGCGCCCCAGCCTGGAAACCAAGAACTGGGGCGAAGACAACTGGATTGCAGCGCTAAGTCAGATTGCGTCTGAAACGAACAGCGCACTTCTTTTTCTGGGCAACGAGGAAGAGGCTCCCTCTATCGAGCGGATTCGCCAGGGACTGCCCAAGCATGCGCGGCATTTCAATCTTGCGGCCGACCCTCCCCCGATCCTTGATGTCTTCGGCATAATCGCTTTGTCCGCCGGCTTTGTGGGCCGCGATTCAGGCCCGATGCAACTTGCGGCAGCGGCTCAGCGCCCGATTCTTGCGATTTTCAGCGGAACTCATTGGGGGCAGTTCTTTCCCGAGACAGACGGCGCCGTGATCGTCTCGCGCGAAGTGCCTTGCCGCGGATGTTTAGGCTATTGTCACTTGCCCGAACCATTCTGTCTTCGACGGGTTAGCGTGCAGCAATTCCTCGAAGGATGGAAAACTCTACGAAGCGGATCGCTGCACAAAACCTCCATTGTTGAAATCCCGAGGGATCCAGAATTGGATCGCGAGATTGTCGAGACGGCGCATCTGCGCTTCTCAAGCCTTGCCCATGAAGCGCGACGACAAATCTTCGAATTTGGGCGTGCCGTAAACCTGCTCGACAGCGCTGGATATCGTCTGCGCTTGTTGGCCCGCCGTAAGTACCGCAGGAAGATTGGAGCCTAGCGGGCTCTGTAAAACTGATGTGTTTTCCTCCCAGTTGCACCGCATCTCGAAGCGTCCGGGGAGCGCACGCGTCCTCGCGTGCAATTTCCGGCGTCCCGCCGGAAAGCTTTGTTCGGCGAGACGCCGAACACCACACGCGGGACGCGTATGCTCCCCGGATCTACCCGAAAATAGTGGCCTCTCAGCACGCGTTTCAAAAATGATATGTGAGAGGTGCTCTAGGCTAGCAGGGCGATGAGATCCGACGGAAGCCCCAGCTTGTTCAAGAATACGATCGTTGCAGCGCACAAGCTGCGAGTTCAGGCTGGCAATGTTCGCTCGTGTCTTCGCTCGGATCTTTTCCGACGGATCATCGATCCGCTCGCGAAGGTGTGCCGCCCGATCGGGCTTACTGCCTTTGTCAAGTCGCGTCTGGGACTTTCTGACAAGACGTTGGGGGATCGACCGAATCCGCATGGCTCGCATAGGCCGTTGATTTTTGTATCCTATGCCACCGACGAAGGATTGAAGGGCAGCCATCGTTATTGCGGCGGCGAGAAACTTCTCAATAACCTGGTGCTGTTGCTCCGACGGCATGGCTATGAGGCTTACATGGTCAGCTTGGATGGAACGCATGCAAATTGGCTGGTCGAGCACGGGCCGTTTCTTTCGCTTGAGGAATTCACGCGCCGGACGGCGGAGGCGCCGTCCGTTCGGTATGTTACCTCGTGGATTCTGGCCAACACATTCCTTGAACGCTGCCCCAAATTTTATTTTTGGGATCAGGAACTCGCCACGACAACGCGCAGCCACTTTCCGACGTTGGGCAGGATGATGCGAAAGCGACGCATCCTGGGGACGGCGGGATTAAACCGCTCCATCCAAGCCTGGCATATGGCCGTCTTTGAGCGACGGGCTTTTCTTCTGAGAACCCTTGTGGACGAACGGCATTGGCAACCTGACGAACTGCGGCGGCTGCGCAATCGCGTGGGCTATATGGACGAGGGCCGCTTGACCGGCGTATTCCTCGAAACGATCAAGCGTTTGACGGAGGAGCGAGGTCTCGATCTCGAATTTTTGCGTCTCGAGGGAACCGAAGCTGAAGTCATCCGAGGGATGCAAACATGTTCAGTTTTTCTGGCGCTCAACGTCGGTAAGAGCCCGCTTTGGGGCGAGGGTGGCCCGATGACACCCCATGAGGCGCTCGCCTGCGGGACAGTGCCGATTTGTTTTGATATGAACGGACCGTGGGAGCTGATTCAGCAGGATTATAACGGAGTCGTCCTGCCCGAAATCAAACCGGAGCTCATGGCGCGGGAACTCGTCCGCCTATACACGGAACCCGGTCGTTTGGAATTCCTCCGGAAGAACGCAGTCTCGATGTTTCGGACGAGCCAAACCCTGGAATCACGCTGGCCTGCGGTTTGCCAATTTCTCCATTTGCCGGAAGAATGATGAGAACACTTTGGCTTGTGGATCACCTGCTCGTCAGTAAGCGCGGGCATCACGTCAGTTATAATGGCTTCATTGCAGATGCTGCCCGCCGCGCCGGACTCGATGTGCGGATCCTCTGTGCCCGGGAGTGCGACGTCAAGGTTCCGGGAGATTTTCCGATGGATCCAATTTTCAGGAAGGACTGGCGAAACAACCCACCGGCGCTGCTTTCACGATCACGGCTCGCTCTCAACGCGTTGGAGATTTTTGCTGAGCGCCGTTTTGAGACCGACTTGGTTCAAGGAATCCCACCGGAGCAAGTCGGCATCGACGACATTATCTTTGCGGAGATGCTGGCACCCAGGAACTTGGTCGCCTGGCTGCGTTGGCTGAAATCTTTTCCTGCATCCCGCGCACCCAGTCTGATTTTGCATCTCGGCTATGCAGCGGAGCGCTTTGCTGCAAAGACCCAAATTCCGCGGCTGCTCAGTTCGCTCCAGCGCGCGGGCAAACTCTCGCGCGTCCGCTTCGTGACAGACAGCGAGATGCTGAGGCAAAAATACCGCGCGATCCTTCAACAACCGCTCTCTCTCCTGCCGGAGGTCGTTTCCCGACGAGCCTCGGAGTGTTACAAAGCGCCCGCAAGTCCGCCGCATTTCACATGCCTGGGCAACGCGCGGCTGGAAAAAGGCTTTGCCGAAATCCTGGGAGCCGTTGACATTTTGCACGCCAACGGCCAGCCACCAGCAGCGCAGTTTACGCTGCAGGGTAGCGACCCTGATCCTGGCTCGGCGGCTGCGTTGACGAACTTTCGCTCCGCAACCGCGAACTCCGTCACGCTGATCACGAGACCGCTGGACGATGAGAGTTACTTACGACTCCTTAAAAACGTCGACGTTCTTCTCCTGCCTTATCACCTGGAAAAATACGCGGATCGGACGAGTTCAGTGTTCTGCGAAGCCAAGACCGCCGGGAAACCTGTCATTACCACTGAGGGCTCTTTCGTCGGACTGGAGGTGAGGAGGGAGGGGACTGGCTGGCTGGTGCGAGACCGTGATCCACAGTCGCTGGCATGGGCCATTCGACAGGCGGCAAACGAGCTTGAGCCGGTGGCTGAGCGCTGTGCGAACCTCATCCCGCGTTACCGGCAGATGTTTCATCCGGATACCTTCCTCTCGCAGCTTCTTGGCCTCACCAATGAGGACGGCTGAGACTCGAATCGCGGTCTTCTATCCATGGAAGGGATTGCCTGCACTCGACCGCGGTTCGGCTCGCAGGGTGATTCCGCTCGTGCGGCTTCTGGCAGAACGCTATCAAGAAGTTCGCATCCTCTCGCCCGGTTTGCCCTCCGATCGATGCAGATGCCAGAATGTAGAGTATCTCTTTCAACAGCCTTCGGCCATTGAACGCCTGTGGTTGAGCGCCGCGTTTGCGATTTTTGACGGCGCGCTTCATCACCTCCTTCGCGGACGTGTTTCGGCTCGAGAACGCAGACAGTTGTGGCACTATCTCTATGCAGACTTTCAGGGGAGCCTGGCTCGGGAGGCACGGCGGCTTATCCAATGGGCGTCGGTCGTTCTTCTCGAATACCCCTTCTGGGAAAAGGCTGTTCTGCCGAGTTGCGCGAAATACCGGAAGAAGTCGCTGCTGACGATGCACGACACTCTCTCCGATCTCGTGGTCGGCAACGCTTGGCTGCGCGGCCAGGTGCGTAGGCGCGAACTTTCCGCGGCCCGGAAAGCATCCGCCGTTTTTTGCGTCTCCGAAGGCGACGGCCGGCGTTTCGCAGCCGAGGGGATCGCGGCGCGGTTCGTTCCTCACGGTGTGGAGCTTGAGCGGCAGGTGACGGATCTGGTATCCGAAAGTTCGACGTTGCAGCCGGTAGAGGCCGCGCGGAGCGCAGGCGAAACGGTGTGCCTTTTCGTGGGCAGTAGCCTGCAGGCAAATCAAGAGGCGGTAGAGGCAATTCGCAAAATGGCGGCTGCTCTCGCCCCCCTGAGAAATTTTCTCTTCGCGATCGCCGGATCATGCCTGCCCAAGGGAAGCTATGAGCATAATGTCATAGGTTTCGGCCCAGTGGAGGAGACTTTGCTCGGACAACTCTATGCAGGCGGCGGACATCGTTCTTGCACCGTTGAAATCGGGCACGGGAACGTCGCTCAAGGTGCTGGAGGCATTTGTCCACCAAAAAGCTCTCGTGGCGACGCAGATCGCGGTGCGAGGATATGCGGTCCAAGACGGACGAGAATGCATCATTTGTGACGAGCTTCAGCGTTATCCCGGACATTTTGGTTTCACTCCGTGCCGATCCAAGGCGTCTTTGCGCGCTGGGCAACGCGGGGTTCTCGTTCGTCAGGCAATACGACCATCGTGTTGTTTACCGCCCATACCTTGAGTGCATTGACAGATTTCTCGAGTGCAGATCAGCGTAATCATTCCCGCCTATAATGGCGCGGCTACGCTCGCGGGAGCCATCGAGAGCATTCTGCGTCAAACCCGCGCGCCGGAGGAGATCATTGTCTGCGACGATTGCAGCACTGATGCGACGCGCGAAGTCGCGGCGCGATACAGCGGTCGCGTTCAGTGCGTCCGCCGCGAAGTGAATGGTGGTCTTTCCGCCAACCGCAACACAGCGATTCAGGCCGCCCGCGGAGACTGGTTGCTCTATCTCGACCAGGATGACGAATTGCTTCCGCACGCTTTGGAGGCACTCGCGACGACAGCCGAAAAGAGTGGCGCCGGAGTTGCCTATGGCTATGTCCTGCTCCGAAACGGACAGGAAGCTCGCCTCCACGGTTTGACATGGGCGGTCGGCAATCCGCCGATTCCCGTCAAAGCGAATTTCTGGTGGAGCGCTGTAACCAGCACCGGTTGCGCCTTGTTTCGACGGTCTTTGATCGACGAGGTGGGTGACTTCGACGAGACGATCTGGCAGGCAGAAGATTGCGAGTTCTGGCTGCGCTGTGGAACGGTGTGTCGTTTCGCGCATTGTGACACCGTTGTTTTGAAGAAGCACCAAACGCCGGGTTCGCTAGGCTCGCACACCCCGGGCAGCATATGGTGGCGACTGTATCTTCAGGAGAAGTTTCTCAAGTGGTGCACAAAGCGAGGATTTGACACAGGGTTTTTGGGTGCGACACCCTCCCAGCTAACGGATCACGCGCTGAAACGCATCTTCCACATGAAGGCTTGGTGCGTTTTGACCCCCGTTCTCCTGCGAGCGAGCGCTCTGAATGCCAAGACCGCGTGGTACTATCGGGGCCGCCTGGCTGAGAAAATCCTCTTGCTGCGGGGTGTGCGAACTTCGCCGAGTAATCTGCGCACCTATTCGTGCTGACGCGCCTTCGCTCTGCGGTCCGGCGTCAGCTTGCCTGGTTGGGACGTCACACGGTCAGCCCGCTGATATGTCGTCTGCATCGCCCTCTTCGTGCAACAAAGGCGCCAGTTTCAGTGCACATGTTGGTTTCCTCGCAGACGTGGGATGCCGGAATTTTGGCGGCAATCAGCTTCGAAAACTTTAGCGGCCGCTGCTGGCCTTTATTCATTCATGATGACGGCTCTGTCACGGAGAAGCAACGCAAGGTCATCGAGCACGTTCTCCCGGGAGTCAGTTTTGTGGCGCGTCCTGCCGCCGAGCAAGTCATGCAGGCGCACCTTGGGAAGCACCCGAAATGCTTGTCCAACCGGCGCCGGCACAATCTTTTTCTCAAATTCTTCGATTTTCCGGTCTATGCGCCGTACGACCGATTTGTTGTTCTGGACTCCGACGTCATTTTTTTTAAACGCCCGGGAGAGATTCTCGACTGGGTGGATGCCGGAAGGGAGGAATGCTGGTTCAATGAGGACACCAAGGAGAAATATTGCATTCCGCGTCCCCAAATTGAGGAAGAACTTGGGATGAAGATGTGGCAGCGAGTCAACACGGGCATTTGCCTCATGCCCAAGAGCGCCATCTCGCTGGCTCGCGCTGAGCGCCTGATTACCGCGTTTGAGACCAGCGCGCATCACCCTCAGTTCTTTGAGCAAACATTGTACGCTCTGATGGCCTCGGCTTTAAACAAAGGCGGCATGCTTCCTTCCACCTACAATATCAGTTGGGGATACTTGAGAGCTCCGGGAAGCATCTGCCGGCATTATGTGGGACCTTTCAAACACGACTTGCTTTATATCGAGGGAGCTCCCAGTTTGCTCGCGCTGCTGGCCATCTCGAGGACGTTCGGGAGAAACTGACTCGATGGCGTACTTTCGCGACCTCATCACCCCGAGACTCCACTCGCAATTCTGGGCGAAGACGTTTCTGCATCTTTTGACCCCCGGTGGATTTGGATACATCCGCAAACTTCGCGCAAACCGCGACTCCTCGTACGTTCACGAACGCGACAAGCACGAGGTGCGCCACAAGCATCATGGTGCCGGCGGATGGAAAACGAGGAAGGAAGATGGTCTTCTCAAACGCGATTACGCCACTTACGACGAGTATATCACCCACCAGAAGCTTAAGCTGGACGAGATGGTGAAAATGAAGGGAGGCTTCAGCAATTTCGACATTTTTGATTATCGGCTGAAGTTCTACATCCGATTTCGAACGCTGACGAAACTGCTCCCCTCCACCGCGAAGATCCTTTGCTGTGGAGCGCGGCAAGGCACCGAGGTCGATGTGCTACGGGATTTAGGATTTACGAACGCGCAGGGGATTGACTTGAACCCGGGCGCCAGTAACCCGCTGGTCGGCACCGGCGACATGATGAATCTTACTTTGCCGAACGATTCCCTCGACCTTCTCTATACCAATTGCGTCGATCATGCCTTTGACCTCGATCAGATGATTGCGGAACACACGCGCGTGCTGAAGCCAGAAGGTTACCTGCTTTACGATATCGGGATCAACCTGGAGGCCGGCGGCGGCCCTTTTGAGGCTATCGCCTGGGAACGCACCGAGGAGGTTGTGCTGCGGCTCCTGGCAAGCTTTCGCTCGGTGATCCGTATTGAGCGAGAGAGGCAATGGCTTTGGGTTCTCGTTCAAGGCAAGCAACACGTCTGAGCTCCACCCGCATTGTTGGCATTGCCCTCGTCCGTAACGAGGACGTCTTCATCGAGAACGCACTCTCGAACGTCGCGGATTTTTGCGACGAAATCTTCGTGGCCGATCATGGCTCGATCGACGGAACGCCTGCCATTCTTGAAGCACTCGCTCGCACCTTGCCAAACATCCGGTGCCGGCGCATCAAACATCCTGCCGAATCTCACGCTCTCATTCGACATCTGGCTGGATCGCCGACTTGGATTTTTGGCGTAGACGGAGACGAGATTTACGAACCCGATCGACTCGCCCGACTTCGACAGAGGATCCTGGCCGGTGAATTCGATAGACATTGGATGCTCCTCGGGAATGTCCTTCATGTCACAAGGCTGGCTGAGGATCGCCGGACGGCGACTGGGCATCTCGCACCGCCCTGCCGAAGCATGACCAAACTCTATAACTTCCAGGCCATCGAATCGTGGGATGGCTATACACCCGAGCGTTTGCACGGGGGAAACATACGGTTTCGGCCAGGTTTTGCGCGCGGCGATCACCGCATGCTCCAGGAAGAGGTGAACTGGGAGGACGCAGATTTCCGTTGCCTTCATCTCTGTTTCCTGAAACGGAGCAGCCGCGACACAGCCAGCGCCAGCCGCCGTAACATCATGGAAACGTTTGGCCCCACGCGACTGCACAATTTCTGGTATGCGCTTGCAGGCAAGCTCGGCTTCGAAAGAGCTGCGAACTGGAAACGCTCACGTTACATGCGTGGCCCGGAAGCGACTTTTCCCGTTGGAACATTCTTTCGCACGAGATGAGTTGGTTCTTTAAAAGGCGAAAACCTGTCGCGACCGTTGCATTCAACATGGCACCTCGTCGAGGTCCTTACGGCGGCGGCAATCAGTGGCTGCGGCAGCTTACCGGTTATCTGAAGAGCTGCGGCTATGCCGTGCAGTTCCATCTCGATAACCGCGTCGACTGTGTGGCGGGAACGCACGCAGGTCTCGGCGGCGCACTGACATTTTCCTACGAGGATGTTCTGCGTTTGAGAGCGAAAAATCCCACTCTCGTCTGCATCCAGCGAATCAATGACAATGACCTGCGCAAGGGAACCGATACCATGGATCAAACGCTCGCGCAGGCAAACCGCGCGGCAGATCACACCGTGTTTGTTTCGGAATGGCTGCGGGACTATCACGCTTCCCGATGGTTCGATCCCGCCAAATCCCACTCCGTGATCCTCAACGGAGCGGATCCTTCGATTTTTCATCCGATCGGGGCCGCTGTGTGGAAGCATGACCGGCCTCTTCGTCTCGTCACGCACCATTGGTCGGACAATATGAGCAAGGGGTTCGATCTCTATAAGCAAATCGATGCAGCCCTCGCCTCCGGAGCGCTGCAGGATGCGGAGCTTTGGGTGATCGGACGATGGCCAAAGGAGATCGCGTGGAAGAAGGCGCGCACGTTTCCACCGTGTATAGAACATAAACTAGCCGGGTTATTGCGTCAGTGCCATGGGTACGTCACCGCGTCCCGACACGAGCCGGGAGCCATGCATCCGGTCGAGGGTCTGCAGTGCGGGCTTCCCTTGCTCTACGATCGCGAGGCGGGAGGAACGGTGGAACTTGGCAGCAAATTTGGGGTCGAATTGTCCGACGACATAGTGGCTTCCTTCGCTTGCTTTCGCGAGAATTATGATGATTTGCGGCAAAGCGTCCTGGCTTCGCCTCCCTCAGGAGACGCGATGTGTCTCGCGTACCGCAGATTGATCCAGCGCGCCATTGCCGAGGCGCGTGCCAATCAGCCGTGAACCGGCCATGGAAGTCCGAAGACTCCAGCAGTTGGGCTGTCCATTTCGCTGGAGGGCAGGAGATCAAGTGGGCGCTGGACGAAGATTTGCGCTGGGTTCGAAGAGCGTTGGACGGGCATGTGCGCCCGACCTCGCCCTGGCGAAGCCAAATCGTGCACGCAGCCTGGTGGCCAAGTGCGTGGCTGCTTGGAACCGAGGTCTTGGCCGATCAGAAAGTCATCTGCTTTTCTGATAACGCGCCTTCTTTCTACGCGCGGCAGCCGGAGTTCCATGCGGTGCGCCCGTTCGTCGACAAGTGGATCGCCCGATCCCGTGAGGCGGTGCGTGAATTCTTGAGCTTCGGAATTCAGGCAGAGTTCGCCCCCTACTGCGTCGATCCGAAGGTGTTTTTTCCCTTACCCGCAGGAGATGCGGATGTGCAGGCATTGCGCCGGCAGCTAGGATTGCCAAAGAACTCTTATGTGATCGGAAATTTCCATTCCGATACGGCCTTCACTCTTGGACCTGACCGCCCCAAGTGGCAAAAGGGGCCGGACATTTTCGCAGAAATCGTCCGACAGGTGCGCAAGGTGGAGCCCGCGGTCTGCGTGCTGCTCGCGGGTCCTCGGCGTCATTGGCTGCGGCAACGTTTGCAGGACTGCGGAGTGCCGGTATTCTTTGTCGGTCGCGCTGCGGAAGGGGACGATTTCGGAGTTAACATTTTGGACCGCTCCGATCTCAATCGTCTCTATAATCTCCTGGATTTATGCCTGATCACCTCGCGCTGGGAAGGAGGGCCGCACTCGATTCTTGAAGCCTGTTTTGCCAAGACGAAGCTGCTGAGCACTCGTGTCGGCATCTCGGAGGATGTCCTTGAAGGAGTGAGCCTCTTCAACACGATCCCCGAAGCGGTGAGTGGTGTTGTTCATGATATCCGGGAGCGATCCCTAGGCCGCTACGTGCGAAGCTCAATACCGCAAAGTGCTCAGGGAGAATACGCCAGGAGAAATTTTCTGAGGAAATGCACCGGATTTACCAATCGTTGCCACAAAAGCCGCCCAAAGGCATCAGTCAGGCCGGACGCGGCTTGCTGCGCGCACAGCTCCGGAACCGATTTCGCCGGCGGTCCGATGGGCCCAAAGTCATCGGGTTACTCCGGGGGAAGACGCCGGGCAAGCTCTTTACTTTCCTCCAGGAGACGTTGCGCCAGAGTGACGGAGTGACCCTCCGAAGTGCGATCAGTGCAGACTGCCGCTCGTATTTGGTGGACGAAAGCTGGTTCAGTTCGCGCGACCGGACATGGTCTTCGCGCGGAACGTTTGCGCTGGTCAGCGATGATCCCGATAGCGAAAATTCCCTGCCGGTGCATGCGATCATTGTTCCCCGCTTCGAATTAGTACGCTCGAAGCCAGGCGCTGGACCGCTCTGGTTGGTAATTCCACCGGCATTAGAAGGCGAGCGTTTCGGTGCTGAGGTTCCCGTGCCGGCGCAGTTGACCTCGACGCCCGAAGGAGTCGTCCAGAGCATTCGTCAGCTCTTCCTTGTTTTGACTGCGCCCGAGGACGTGCGCTGGCTTGGGTTTCGCTGAGGACGTTTTAGCAACACGAACAAGGTTATTTGCTCGGGAGAATCCGAAGCGGCAGAATTCCAGGATGGAAAAGTCCTTCCACAATCTTGCCAAGGATTTTGAGACCGACCAAGCTAAGGGGAGCTAACTTATAATTGCCAGGTCTCCTTCCACCGAGATGCACCATCCCACGTGTGAAACTCGAGGACTTTTCCTCGAAAACCAAGCCGCTGGTTTCGAAAGCATCCACTCGACTGAAAATTCGCCGAGCGTGTGCTGCCACAATACAGGTGCCCAGTCCGAAAGTTTCCATCGGGGCAAAGTCGTCCATCAACATTTCTCCCTCTTTTGCCAGGAGCAGAACGCCGTAAGCAAAATCGTGGAAGACCGAATGGACATCATGGCCAGCATCGATAAAAATGAAGTCGAACTTGCGATTTTCCTTCACCAATGCTGGAAGCACCGAAGTTGTCGCGCCGGTGCGCACCGTCACGAGAGCTTTCAAGTCGGCAAAGCTCCGACTCCAGACCTCTTCAAGCGAACGGAATTGGCTACTAAATCCCCCGTCCAGAAAGATGGGCCAATGTTGACGGGATTGGGGCGGGATAATGTCCACAGACAGCAACTCTGCCGAATACTGAAGACTTCGGACCTGATCGGCGATGCAGAGAATGCCCAGGCCGCGGCCAGTGCCGAGTTCCAGAATTCGTTGCGGTCGCTTGCGGCGGACGATTTCCCGCAGGAGAAGTCCCCGCTCAAAATTGGCCGGGTAATAACGACCAGCTTCTTCCCTCAGCCCGGTTATCCGACCGATCTCGAGCACACGGGTTTTCTCGGCATCGTCTTGGAATCCACGCAGCCAAGTGGCGAGAGCAGGAGGCGAAGCAGTCACAAGGAAGGAGGATTGGTAGACCCAATTGTTTCCAAATGCAAACCGCTCGCGAGGCCGGGCTCAAGAGCAGAGGAGCGTGGTTTGAACACGACGCTCGAGTCGCGTGTCCCGCACGGATGAAGCCGCTTCGGATTGCCATCACCGGAGGGCGTGGGCGTTTGGCGCCTCTGGTAGCTGACCATCTGCGCGCGCGGGATTTCGGAAGTCATCTGCTTCTCACGATCGGCAGGAGATAGCTTCCGGCCGATTACACTTCTGTCCGAGCCATCGGCCCTTGCGAACCTGGATGCCATCCTGCACATGGGCTGGAGCACGGTGCCATTGACGTCCGAGGAGAGGCCCGGAATCGAACAAACGACGGATCTGCCGCTGTTGCAAGCGATCCTGGATGCGTGTGCCGCCGTTCGGTGTCCGCCGCATTTTGTCTTCTTTTCAACAGCGGCTGTCTACGGGAACACAACCGTTCCGGCGACTGAGGAGACTTCCTGCACGCCCGCTCGGCCATTATGCCCGTGCGAAACTGATGGCCGAGCAGATCATTCAAAAAGCAGCCATCCACAGCGGCTCTCTTGCGTGCAGCATCTTGCGAATCTCAAATGTCTTTGGGTCTGCTCACAATTTGTCAAGGCCGCAAGGCCTCATCTCTCGCATTTGCGGAGCGATTCATGATGGCGCAGTGATGTCCATCTGGGGCGACGGTAGCAACACGAAGGATTATCTTTTTCTCGCCGACTTTCTCGAAGCGGTCCAAACCGTCGTCACTCGCCGCTTGAGCGGAACCTTCAACGTGGCGTCCGAACAATCGGTTTCTGTCAACCACATCGTCTCGCTCGTTGAATCGGTTACGGGCAAGGTGCTAAAGCTCGCCCATTGTCCCCCGTTTTCCTGGGACGTTCTCGAGAGCCACATCTCGACTCGCAAGTTCCGAGCGGCCACCGGATGGCGCGTGCGACATGATTTAACGGAAGCCATTCGGGAATTGACAGAAGCAGAGCTTAAATGCGTCTAAGGGCTGTTCGCGCCACCTTGCGCGGCGTGCTTGCGCTACCGGGTCGGCTCTCTCACCGCCGGCGGATCTCTGCCCTGTGCCGCAGCGATGCTGGCACGCCGGTACTTTCCTTTGGCGGCGTTCTGGAGGAACGCGGCTTAGTTCATGGCGGAGCGGTCAAGCTGGTTCATCTTCGCGACGCCTTCACCTGCAATGAAGAAACGTTTAACCTCCTCTATCTCGTCAGCAGCGCCTCCCCGGCCTTCGCTGAAGACCTTGTCGATCGCTGCAGAACCCTTCGCATTCCTCTCGTCTGGAATCAGAACGGAGTTGCGTACTCAGGATGGGCGGGGGAGGATACCCCACGCTACAACGATCCGATGCGTCGTTTGCGCGCGAGGGCGCAATTCGTCGTTTACCAAAGCGCGTTCTGTCGGGATAGCGCAGAGCGATTCCTGGGCCATTCGGAGGCGGCTAATGACATTCTCTACAATCCCGTAGACCTCAAAAAATTTTCTCCGGCAGGCGAGCGCCTTCCCACCACGCCTCTCAAACTGCTGACCTTAGGCACCCATGGATATGCGGAGCGAGTTCTCTCTACCATTCGTTGCGTGCGGGCATTGAAGGATGCCGCGGTTGACTGCTCACTGACCATTGCAGGCCGGCTGGGTTGGCCGGGAGCGGGTGCCGAGACACGCCGTGAGATCGCTCGGTTGGATGTTGCCAGGATGGTGAACGTTCTTCCCACCTTCACTCAGGATGAAGCCGTTGGTCTTTATCGCAGTCATCACATTCTGCTCCATTCAAAGTATCTTGATCCCTGTCCCACCGTGGTTATCGAAGCGCTCTCCTGCGGACTTCCGGTGATCGGTTCAGCTTCGGGCGGTCTCCCTGAACTGGTGCCCCCTACCTGCGGCACGTTGATTTCCGTTCCTTTTTCCTGGGAAAAGTTAATCACACCGACGGGAGAAGAGCTCGCAGCCGCGGTGAAATCGCTCATTCCCCAGCTGCAAGAAGCCGCACGGCAGGCCCGGTCTCACGCCGAAGCGAGTTTTGATGGAGTCAAGTGGGTGGAGCGGCATGCGGGAATTTTCCGCCGCGTTCTCTTACATGAATGAACCAGTCATCAGCGTGCTGATGACCGTTTTCAATGCAGGGCGCTTCTTCGACCCATCAATTCGCAGTATTCTCAACCAGACCTTCCGCAATTTCGAGTTCTTGATCGTGGATGATGGCTCGACGGATGGATCCGCGGATGTCGCGGAAGCATGGGCCGACAGGGATTCGCGCATCAAACTCATCCGCAATAGAGAAAACAAAGGTCAAACAGCTTGTCTGAATCAGGGGCTTGAATTGGTTAGCGGGAGGTGGACCGCCCGACAAGACGCCGATGATCTTTCAGATCCGTCGCGCCTCTCGAAACAATACGAATTCCTTAGTACTCGCCCTGAGATTGTGCTGCTCGGCACCAACGGGAGGATCATCGACGCGCAGGATCGGCTGACCGGGTTACTCGACGCTCCGCTCTCCCAGGAGGGCATTACCTGGACCTCGCCCTTTCTCAATCCCTTCATGCACACCTCGGTGATATTTCGCACGGACATCATCCGCGCGGAGTTTCGAGGATACAATCCGGCATATCGAATCGCGCAGGATTACGAGCTTTGGACCCGCGTGATCGCCACTCACCAAAGCGCCAATCTTTCCCAACGACTCGTATCCTATCGACATCTTGACGCATCGCTCTCGAAAGCTGGCCGCAACACGGCGTTTACAGAAGCAGAGCAAGTCTCGGCGCGAGAGGCGAATCGCGTTTTTGGGCGAAGTCTCACTGAAAGCCAGGCGCGACTCATCGCGGCTTTCCGCGAGGGTCTTCAGCCAGAGGATAGCCGCTCGTTCTGGCGGCTTTATCGCGAATTGCTTCTCACGCAGAACGCAAGCAGCGGTGACATGGCGCGTACTGTGGCCATGCACCATCTGAAGGCGGCCGGAGCGCTCTCTGCAAAAGCGCGGTGGCCTGCATTTCTTGAAATTCTGAAAGCATCGCGAGCGGATACTCGCTCAACGCTCGGATGGCTGGCGACGCGCTATCTCAACGTCTGAGGCGGCTGTCCAGCCAGACGCTGCTCGCCTGGGCGGCAAAAAAGAAGCGACGAGCCAGCTCGCCTTTCGTTTGCCAGTGGGTTGCGAATCTTTCCACGGCGTCGCCGAGGAAATCTCTCCAACGTTTGACAATCGCCTCCGGTGTGAAATTCCTCGCCGCGATTGTGCCTGCTTCGACCAGCCTCCGTCGTAACGCTGGCTCCTCCTTCAGGCGGCGGATGTTCGCGAAAAGTTCGTCAGGGGTCGACGCTCGCAAGAAATCCCGACCTGGCTCTCCATCCGCCGCGTAGGCCGAGTCCAAACCTCCAATAAATGGAACCCCCGCGAGCCAGGCGTTGTAGAGTTTTGTCGCCGGCTTGTGAAGGTAATCCGAGCGCCCGAAGCCCCGCACGGCGACCACGCAGTCCGTCTCTCTGTAGTCGTGCCAGCGCTCTGCGCCGCAAACAACGAACTTGAGGCCCAGTTCGTCACAAAGCTTGCGGTGCCACCGTCTGTCGTTCAGTTCTCGCGCTAGATTCGAGTCATCGCCAAAGAAGCAGACATTTTCAAAAAGCTCGGCACGTTCTGGATCCCGCGGGATGAGATTCGGTTGTGGCCAATGGGGGATGAACGCTGCATTCCGTAATCGTCTCACGTGGGCGGCGTTTTGGACCACGTGCAGGTGGGCACCAGGATGGGCGAGGTAATCCGCCACAATCCCGACAAAAAAGAGGCCATCTGGAGAACGAAAATCGGCACTCACGCAGTTGGTAAGCGTCACCATGACGCCCTGCGAGGGCATCGCATGCGTAAGATGCACCGGGAAACCACTTCTCTCGAGAGCAAGCCACGTTTGAAAAATCCAGCATTGTGCGGAAGCGATTTTGCCTTTTTGTTCAAGACGGGTGATGTGTCCACACCTCCAGGCTTCCTGCCGGTCAGCATCCGGGAGATAGCTTTCCGGAAGATAGAAATGAAACTCCATGAAGCTTCTCGATGGTAGATGAAAGCGGGGATCCTTCAAGATTGGGAGGCAAACGCGGGGAATTGGAAGAGCCGCAGCGCGCTGTTGCTTTATCGCACCGCTCAGGCGATTCAGCGGACGAGGCCACCACTGCGCTGGCTTGGAGCGCCCATCGTCGCCTTCTACGTTCTCTACGTGGAATGGCTGCTTGGAATAGAGCTTAATCTCAAATCAAGAATTGGGCCCGGCTTGCGACTCTATCATGGCACAGGTCTCGTGGTGCACGAAGCCGCGGTCCTTGGCAGGAATTGTTCCCTCCGGCACTGCACAACCATTGGCATGAAAAAAGGCCAGGCGGACTCTCCGATCATCGGTGACAATGTCGAGATCGGAGCTAACTCGGTCCTGCTCGGTGCGATCAAAATCGGCGACAATGCGGTGATCGGCGCCGGCGCTGTCGTTCTTCACGACGTTGTTCCTGGAGACGTGGTCGCGGGCAATCCTGCCCGTTCGGTTAAAAGATCCGCGTGAAATTCCTTTTCCTTTCGGGTAATGCTCATCTCGCTCTTGACCCTTTCGCACAACGCGCTTCAGGGGGAGCCGAGCTTCAAGTGGCTCTTCTTTCACAGGAGCTTGTCGCGCGCGCACACGAGGCCATCATCCTCGCGGCGAACAGCGGCCAATCTGATGGCATTGTTCAAGAAGGCGTTCGAATCCGCCTCGGAGGACGCTTCGACACCGGACTGCCCGCCGACACACTGCGCGCCTTCCCGCGAATCACCCGCGTTCTGATGCAGGAGCGACCGTCTTACGTTGTCGTGTATGGATGGACGGCTTGGCTTTATGTGCTCTGCCAACTGAGGATGATTGTTCCATTCAAACTCGTGTTCGTATGCGCGCTCGACGCCGAAATCGAGGGCGGATTTCGCCGTGCGAATCCGCTGCGAGGCTCTCTCTTTGAGCGGGGAATGCGCCTTTCCGATGGCCGATTTGCGATAACCGAACATCAAGCACACCTCTTCCGCGAAAAGGGCATGGCCTGCACAGTAACAAGACTGCTGCTTGCGGAGCCGAAATTCGCCGCGGCAGCAGCAAAGTCCGTCGACCTCCTCTGGGTCGCACGTTGCCATGCTGTCAAGCGACCTCATCTCTTCCTTGATCTGGTGGAGCGTTTTCCAACGGCTCGCTGTCGGATGATTTGCTCCAGACAGGACGAGGCCCTCTGGAAATCCGTCAGCATTCGCGCGGCTACCCTCCCAAATGTCGAATTTCTCGAGACGGTCCCGTACAGGCAAATTCAAGCTCACTTCAATGACGCCAAAATCTTCGTAAACACCTCGGAACACGAGGGCGTGCCGAACACCTTCATCCACTCCGGCCTGGGTAAGACAGCCATCCTTTCCCTGGTCGTGAACCCGGATTCCCTGTTCGACAAGTTTCAAGCTGGCTTCTGTGCGGCCGGCGATTTCGAGAAATTTTCTTCCGAAGCGGTCGCGATGCTTTCGAACCGTCCACGCCTTCTTGCCGCGCAGAGCGAATGCGAGCGCTTCGTTCGCGAGTGGCATGACAACGGCTACGAACGTCAAAGCCTTTTTAGCAGGTCTGCCATGATGATACGTGTCCTTCACGTGATCGACCATCTCGATTTGGGGGGGGCCCAGACGGCGCTTTTGGACATGCTCCGGCACCGTGATCGGGCCGCTTTCGAGGTGGAGGTCGCGGTCATGCATGGCTGGGGGCCCTTTGCAGATGCTCTCGAGGCTATCGGAATCAAAGTGCATTCCCTCTCACGCGCAAAATGGCCACCCAAGTACGTCGCTGAGTTTCTGCGCTTGCTCCGGAATACTGAATTTCAAATCGTGCATTTCCACCTTCAAGGGGCAAACTGGATCGCCAAGCCTTTGGCCGCACTCGTCGGACAGAAAATTCTGATCGCGCACGACCACACGAGCGGCGACTTGCGATTTCGCGGGGCGCGCTCGCTCTTGCCGGACGCTTCCACACATTTGTTTTCCTCTCGGATCATCGCTGTTTCGGATGGCGTCCGCGAATTTCTTCAACGCTGGGAGGCAGTCCCCAATGACTTGATCGACCTCGTTCCGAATGCCGTTGATGATGAGATCTTTCGCCCTTCCACAGCAGAACAGAAGCGCAAAGCCCGAAACAAGTTGTCGATCTCCGCGGATGCTTTCGTAGCGGGTGGAATCGGTCGGCTGGCACCGGAAAAGAATTTTGCGATGCTTGCGCATCTCGCCGTGCGGCATGCGGACATGGTCTTCGTCATTGCGGGTGGCGGCCCTGAGCGTGAGCGGATCGCTTCGCTCGCCTCGGAGCTCGGCGTCGAGTCGCGACTTCGTTTCCTGGGAACGGTCCTGGACCGCTCCTCTCTATATCACGCTCTGGACGTCTTCATACTCCCCTCGCTGTATGAGGGTCTCCCGATGGCTCTACTCGAGGCAATGTCCTCAGGAGTTCCGATCATCGCCTCCCAACTCGAGGGAATCGCGGCCGTTGTCGCCCACGAAAGAGAAGGTCTTCTCGCACAAGCAGGCGACGCGGCAGACTTTTCGAGCAAACTTAAGCAGCTTAGAGAATCGCCAAAGCTTGGTGCGCAACTTGCGCGAGCCGCCCGCGCTAAGGTCTCCACTCAGTTCTCGGCGTCGGTGACATCGCGCCGCGTCGAAGGCATTTATCGAAGAGAGCTCGGTATTGCGAATGTCAATGCTGTTGATAACAATTCTTTGCCATGACGTCTCTTCGAAATGTTCTGCTCTGGGGGGGCCTGCTGGTTCTTTCCGCCTGCGCTTCGCAGACGTTGAACCCGGATCAGGCTCCCGAATACGTAATCACACGCAACCTCACGCCCTTCTACACGGAACGACCCGTCCCCGGAGCTACCACGGGCGTCTCTCTGCAGGAGAAAACGCGTGTGAAATTGCTTCGCAAAGGCACCACATATAGCTTCGTCCAACTCGAAGATTCCCGCACCGGCTACGTCACGACGAAAAACATCAGCGTCGCTCCGGCCGAAGTGCAGCAAAGACCGTTTGGCGCAACGCGCGCCGAACCTCAAGTCACGCCGCAACGAAAGAAACGCGTGGGCGGCGCCGCTCGCCCTGCTCCCACACCTACGCCGATTATAGAGACCGAGCGCTTGGACAGCACTCCCTCGCAGGAGACATCCCCTCCATCGCCGACACCCTCACCGGAAATTCAAGCTCCGCGTGAGGAGCCGCCTCCGCCACCTGCCACCCCAACACCTCAAGCTACCCCCGTCGAGAAGCCGAAGTTCCGTCTTTAAACTAAAGCTAAGTGCTCGCCGTCGTCCTACGCTGGAAGACTAAGCACCTAAAGATCGCGATAGCCCCAAACATCTTTCAGGGGCGGATTGCCTGCGAGCACGTTTCCAATGATCTTTCCCGACATCGTCGCCGCTTCGACACACCCCACATTCAATCCATTTACGGTCCAATCTCCCGCGAGGTATAGATTTGAGAATCCACTTTCATAGCCCGCCAAACGGGAGCTCGTACTACCGTTGACCGAAAGCACATAACGGTCGGAAGGATTAATATTTGCCCGATAGTAGATATCGACAACAGAATTCCAGTCGAACTGGCCGGTTGCCGGATCAAAATTCTTTGGCCACCATCTCCGGCTGTCTCTGTTCAACCAGGTATCAGAAATTTTCTTGACCACATTGACCGCTTCTTCGGGAGTATCAGCCTGGGATTGTGGAGGGATGCCTCCTTCCATCGGACCGCAGAAATATGAAATGTTCCTGATATTCGAAGACGAGGCGTAGGCCTCCCGCACGATGAGTTCACTCATGTCCGCCCATGTATCCATCGGCTCGACATAGGCATCCATGACCGGACTCATGTCGTCCCACCCCAATTCTTGCAGATCCTTGTTCAGCCACACCTGAAAAGCCATGGTGCGTGTTGTCTCGACATCTCTAACCATCGCGCGCCACTTCCCATCACAGCTTAGCAGTTCCTCGCAGAGAAAAGGAATGCTTGCGAGCGATATGCCAAAAACAACATCGTCAAAATGCTCTTGATGTCTAAGAGTGATTGTCTCGACGTCGTCCCAGGTGGCATAGAATGATTCGAGATTGACATCGAGGCTCCGAAGTTCTTCGCCTTCGACGAGTTGATCGTAGTCCGGCGTGCTCGGCCAGCAGTCGAGACCTTTGACATCAATTAGAGGATTGTAGTCTCCCGTCTTAACGGTCGCCTGCCTGGCTATCGAAATCGTTTCGATCGATTTCTTATCCTCCGACAACCCGAGATTTTTTACACGCTGGAAAAACTCGAATCTCACACCGCGTTTCTTGAGCGCGATGTAGAGCGGTGCGATGACCGCATCACCCATCCCGGCTTGCATCTTCCAAAAAATCCCTCCTTTGTAGGCAAAGCAAATGCGAAACGTACAGCGTATCGCCACCCCCGCAGCGAACGTCGGTTTCTCGATCTCTCCATTGCGATATCCGAAGACAAGATCGTAAAGCCCGCGCAGCAGATCCGAGTTCACGGTTGCATTCAGGGCGCCATGCTGTGAAAGCCATTCGCGAAGGTCGAGATGGTCGATCGCATCCAGCTTGTCTGGATGAAAGAGCACACGGTCGCTTAGCAAACCAATGACCGCCGTGATCGCCAGATCCATGAGCAGGACAAAGCGATGCACTTCCAGATCCACATTGATCTTCTCCGCAAGTTCTCGACGTACCCAGTCACGCAGATGTCCGAGGAGTCTCCTGATGAAAAAGTGCTGAGCCTCGGTGTGAAGTGCCAAGTCGTCCCCCAGCCTGCGCACGAACGACACGAGGACTGACAAAATCCTCTCACCAAGGTTCCCGCCGATGAAGGTTAAGCCCTGCTTTTCGACGGCTTGGCTAAGAAGGGAAAAAGCGTTTTGTTGCTCCTCAGAGTCAACTTCCCTCTCGACGTGAAGGATCATGCCTGAGCGCTCGAAGTGCCTGCGGATGAAGTCGATTGTCAGACGGATGCACTGCCAGAGGTTCGGCGTGCCCCGATCCCTTCCGGGCAAACGATCATCCATTGGGAAATCGAACCCCCATGGATGCCATTGATCCTTGAATCGCTGAGCGATGATGAGATAGCTATGTTTCTTGAAGGCGTCCGACCATGTGGCCAAGGGCGCACCCGCTGGACGGCCTAGCATCGCATAGGCGCCTTGAATCACATCGAAGGAGTTATCATAAAAGCCAAACCAGATATGCAATCCGTGCTCTTCGATGCGACCGTTAGGCCCCCGGCCGCTCGCGCACTTGCCTCCCAGTCGCCAGCCGCTTTGATAGATGGTGATGGATTCGTAAATCTCTTGCCAATTCGGCTGACTCGTAAGTTGCCATGCGGTCACGAGCGAGCCAATACCGCCGCCCAAGATCGCAAGCCTCTTCTTCTTATTTTGGGACATGGTCTGTGTTACTAAGTGTCTTTGTGTATCCGCTCTTTGCGATTCATCCGTTCACGATTGTCCCTAAGCCGAGTTCGAAATCGAATTTCACATAAAAGCTGACTTTTGCACGGAGGGCGCCCGTTGTAGCCATGCCGAGCTCAGAGCAGATCGGATGGCTATCACACTCTTCGATGATCACGTCGTAGTTTGAGGCAAGGATTCGTCCTTCGTGGACTTGAGAGGAGAATGCCGTCGTTTCAACGATAGCCTGGTAAGCGGCTTGCTTCGGTTGAACAACATCGCGGATTTGTTTAATGAACAGCATCGGGATCCTGAGGTGAAGGAGATCGTCCATCGATCGTATAAACAAGCGAATGTCCTCAAAAAGATTAAGTTCATTATCAAGGAAGCTGACAATGTCCTTAACCATATCTCCGAGACTATGCCAAATGCCGGTCGGTCCTGTATAAACATCGCTAGTTGGTGCTCTACGAACCTGAACCAGACGCGCAATTTCGGCCTTGGATAGCGGAGGGTATTTTTTCACGACAAGGGTGTCGAGCCAAAGCTCCGCTGCTTCTTCAGGAGATGGGGGAATTCTGATTGTCCCCATGCTTTTCGGGAAACCGTAGATTTCTCGCCCCATGGCCATGGCGTAGGTATTATCCACAAAGATGTATGGCAGGAACCAGAACAACCTCTTCTGTTGCGTATCGATGGTCATTACCCAGAAGGCGACCTCGAGCTCAACGAAACGGCCAAAGTCGTTATAGGGAGGAGTTATCGACCGAAGAGAAGCCAGATTGCAACAGACCAGAAGGACGAAATTGCCGGCCGGGACAAAGCGGCGGTCGCCCCCGATGGGGCCGTTTAGGTAACGATCGCAAACGCCTTGGAGTTTGCTTTTGTCCGACTCAAGAATGAACCCATAGTATTCGACCCCTTCCGCCAGAAAGGGCGGTTCATACACAAGTTCTCCGCCTCGGTCTATGTATGCTTGCATCGTAATTTTTATCTATATTAGTGCTTAATCTCAGCGCCAACGAAGGGAATGTTCGAGGAACTTTTAGACGTTGGCGATTTCTTGTGCACGTAAAATGAATGAATTGCTGAGGCCTTCTATAGGTGCTGAGGATTCGCCGAACGCTTTGCTTTCCGTCAGAGTCGGTGCCATGATCGCGTTGAACATCGAGCAACCCCACTGCGGCAGCCAATTCAAAGGAACGCGCGCCCAATTTTGTAGAAAAGCTTATCGTTTCGGGCAGCAACCTCTCTGCTTCTTCATTCTTGCCGCATCTATGCAGCAACATGCCCTTTTATTCGATCCAAATAGAGCCTTGAGAGGAGCTCACTGTGCGACTCCGCTATGCGATGCCTTCGTCGACTCTCCCGAGGGCTTCTTCTAGATCACCTTTGAGAGTCTGGGCTTCGCTGAGCAAGCCGAGAAAGACAGGTCGCACGATAATCGAGCCGATCGCCTCCCAGCCGAGTTGTAGGTCGACCGATTTTCTTGGTCTAGCGCTCGGTATCGCCACGAAGCGTTCAGCTTAGTTGGTTTGGGCCAGTGACAAAATTTGCACCGAGCAGTGGCGTCACATCGAGATTGCGATACGAGAGTCCGGGGTTTAGCCCTTAGCTTAGTGCGCTTGGGAGACAGCACAAAAGGTTTCTTAACGACCGAAGGACCTTACCCTGACGGCCTGGGTGTGGTGAGATGGGGCACGGCTCCGGAATCCACGACTGTTTACCTTCTCAAGGACGAGGGAAAGCGAATTCTGGAACTGTCGGCGCGTTCGATACCTGGACAGACCATGAGGGTAATGCTAAACGGAAAGGAGCAACTGCAGTACGTCTTCGAGACAGATGGCTTTGAGGAGATCGCGATACCAATCTGGATGGCAGAAGGGGAAAATCAGCTCACCCTGCAGTATTCAACGCATTCACCCGTCAGCGAGGATAACTCCAAAAGGGCCGTGCTCTTCAGAAAAATTGCACTCCTGTCACCTGAGCAAGATGGCTCGAATCCGCAAGTCGGGTATGCTAAGCCTCAACACGATTCGGGAAGCTTTGTTCCACCAGTGCGCGAGAGTTCTCCGGCGCGTGCCGCCGTGAAGGAGCGCCAAACGAGCCCTCCGCCGGTCGCCGTTCCTAGCTTATGACCGTGACAAAGTTTTCGCGGGATCTCCAATGTGATGAATGTCGGCCTTGACTCACCTTCGCGAGAAGCATCGGACCATCCGCACCGAGCGCTGATCAATGGCGGGGTTTCAGAGACAAACAAAGACGAGTTCTTGCGCTGAGTCCACCTCCTAAATCCGATCCGATCACGTGAGAGCCGTTGCCAAGAGCAACGCTGAACGCGTCAAAAAGGCGAAGAACAACGTGTATAGGCCATTCGTTTGTGGCCGAATGGTGAGCGCCCAGGAACGGTAGTGTAGTGGATCTGGCTACCTCTCCGCAGCAGTGGAATGGTCCTTTCTCTCTCCTGCCGCTTGTCTCGAGCAGTGCCCGACTTACCATCAAAAATGCCGAGCTCGTCACTATTCTGTTGCTTCTGTCGTTTACGCGTCATCAACCTCGGGATGCTTCGTGGCTTAACAGGCGTCCGTAATGCTCAATGAGTGCTTGCCATCACGCGACTCAGACCTCGACCTTTCGATACGACGACGGAGAGCTGACTGAGGGGTGTTTTGGCCAGACCGGATCGGAAACGAGGCGTCCGCTTCAGTGTCGGTTTAGGTCGCCAGTTGCCTGCAAGCCAGGGAGAGCCTGGTAAAGAAACGATCGAATTGTCAACTAACTCAACGCAAGACTAAGAACTCATGAAAACAAAGGTCACCATTCTCCGCAGTCCCCGCGCAGCAACACGCGACGTATTCCGAGGAGGCGCTGCCGTTTTCGACCCATTGGAAGCGCCGCCTGTCGGGCTATCCGTCACCGTGGAAGAAGTGAGTAAAAGCGAGATCAAAGCGCTCGCCAATCAAGCCGATGTCGTCGCCATCGCGCCGTCGATGCCAATGAAGCTGATTGAGCCAGTCAGCGACGGAGGTCAGGCTCAGCCAGCCGCCGGAGCTCCCACCTGGGGCGTCAAGGCGGTCGGCGCCGCCGCCTCCCCATTCACAGGGGACGGAGTGGTCGTGTCGGTTCTTGATACCGGCATCGATCCCAACCATGCGGCGTTCGCCGGCGTGACCCTCATCCAGAAGAATTTCACCACTGCTGGGCCGAACGACCAACACGGCCATGGAACGCACTGCGCCGGCACGATCTTTGGCCGAGACGTCGACGGCACGCGCATCGGGGTTGCGCCGGGCGTCAAGAAGGCGTTCATCGGAAAAGTCCTTGGAGAGGGAGGGGGATCAAGCGATCAAATTGCCGATGCCATCAACTGGGCGGTCGAGAATGGGGCCCACGTCGTTTCTATGTCCCTGGGTATCGACTTCCCTGGCTTCGTGAAGATTCTGGAAAACAATGGCTTTCCGACAGAGGCAGCGGTCACGCGAGCTCTCGAGGGCTATCGAGCGAATGTCATGCTTTTCGAGAAACTCGCCTCGCTCATTAGAGCTCGCAGCCTTTTCGGCCAGACGACACTCCTCATCGCAGCGGCGGGAAATGAAAGTCGCAGGACGGGCAATCCGGCATACGAGATTGCCGTGGCTCCTCCCGCCGTAGCTGAGGGCATGATTTCGGTTGCTGCACTCGGCGAAAGTGCCGGAGGACTCAGTGTGGCGCCGTTCTCGAATACTTTCGCCAATGTATCGGGGCCTGGCGTAGCCGTTCTTTCCGCAAAGCCAGGTGGTGGTCTTACCACGATGAGCGGGACCAGCATGGCGACGCCTCACGTGGCCGGCGTAGCTGCCCTGTGGGCGGAAATGCTCATGAAGGCTGGACCACTAAACGGCGTAGAGTGGATGGCCCGGCTGATCGGTTCGGCAACCAAGAATGGGTTGGCCGCCGGTTTTGATCCGGCAGACATCGGCGCAGGGCTGGTTCTCGCACCTCAGTCGTGAGTCCGCTGATTGCCTGCTAAGTCTCGCACGTAAGCTGTAGCGAGGAAGGTTGGGGAGCATACGGGCCGTGCCGTCCGTATGCTTCGATGCCTCGCGTGCCAGAGCTTTCCGGCGCCGAACAGTGGTGAACGCGCGGCGCTGCCTTAAGGCACATGCCGTTTGGTCGAAACAGAACGCGCCGTGTTCTTTTAAAAAGATGCTTCCATCCGCATGAGATTTGCCGCCTTGACCGAAGCGTTGAGACTGTTCTCTCACGAGATATCAGGCCATACAGTCAAGGTAACCTATGGACTTTTTGACCTTCGTCGTCCTCGTATTAAGCGGGTTCACGGCTTGCGCTGAGTTCGGGTCCTACGCTTTCGTGCACCCTGTTCTTCGCGACCTTCCGCAAAGGTACCATGTTCAGGTCGAACAAGGCCTGCTGAAGACATTTGGACGCATAATGCCGATCCTGATGACTCTATGCGTGATTGTCCCTATCGCCTATGCGCTCCATTACGCCGGACCAAGCGGATCCGTTAAGCTCACCCGATGGCTCACCGCAGCTTTCTTTACCGCTGCTCTCACCTTTACAGTAATCCTGAACGTTCCCATCAACCTGGCGACCGGGAAATGGGACCCGAATAATCCACCCCAGAACTGGAGGGAAATCAGGAACAAATGGGAAAGAGCCCAGGCCCTCCGCTCATGGCTCTTGCTCTTTGGTTTTTTGTCCATCTGCGTTGCCGTATCCCTGGAAAGGTCACATCAGTAGGCTACTGAGCTGTTCAATTGTGCTTCACCCATTGAGCGTGGCAGAATCTTGCTGATAGGGCTAGATGTTGTATCTACACCTAGATGCCTGCGCCCGTCTCTCCCTTCCGGCTCTGTCGCGAATGTTCCTGTTCTGCCCTGCGGCGTGCGAGCCGCGCAGTGACTCAACACTATGAAGCGAGCTTTCGGGGAACCGGTCTGCGCGCAACGCAATTCACCGTCTTGGTCGCCTTGGCGCAAACCGGCCCTGTACCTCTCAGCCAGTTAGCGGGGCAGTTGGGGCTTGAACGAACGACGCTGACCAGAAACCTTCGTCCTCTAGAGAAGAAAGAATTTATCGAAACGTTGTCCGATGCGGACGGACGTGTCCGCCGTATCAAAATCACCAAGCGGGGCGAAGCCGCGGCCCTGGCAGCCTTCGGCGCTTGGAAGCAAGCGCAAGGCAGCGTGGGCAAAGTCCTGCGCCGTTCAGGTGTCCGCGATCTGCTCGCAGCGCTCACCGCCTGATTTAATCTTGCCCTTTTCTCATATATGTGTATATACACTTAATTATGGAAGTGGACCTTTTGGCATCGATGGGATTGACGGCCTGTGCAGCCATCGCGATTTCGGCCTTAGCCGCAGGATTTGGAGACGATGTCCTTACGCGCATCCGTCTGGCGTCGCTCTTGGCCGTGTGGTTTCTCTTGGTCACGATATTGGCGGCGAGTGAAGCTCTCCACGATCAGCATGGGGTTGGAGTGAGCGGTCTTGGCCTAACGGTAGTACTACCCATCGTGATTCTCTGCTTGATCATGCTTCGATCAGTTCGATTGCATCAAGCTTTGCTGGAGGTCCCCGTAGCTCTGCTCATCGGGGTAAACACCATACGTATCTTAGGCGTCGTGTTTTTGGTCCTCTATGCGGCGGGACGTCTGCCGGAACCCTTTGCTCCGGTAGCCGGCTGGGGTGATATTTTCGTGGGCCTCGCAGCGGGACCGCTCGCGTGGTGGGCACACAAAAAGCCTTTGCCCGCACGTCCGGCGGTATGGGCGTGGAACGTTTTTGGGCTCGTCGATTTGATCGCTGCCGTCACCTTGGGCGCGACATCAGCGCCTGGGCCGCTGCGCTTGATCTTCACCGAACCCGGAACTGCGATCATGTCAACACTTCCCTGGCTGCTCATCCCCGGTTTTCTCGTTCCCTTATTAGCTTGTACGCATCTGGCGATCTTTTACCGTCTGGTCAGAGAGCAGATTCGCGAACAGCCGCTAGCCCGGAATTCGCACAATTTCCTTGCATGAAGCGGCAAATCCATTCCGTGCTTTTGCAAAGTGAGGGTAGAGCATGGCGGTCCACGAAGGAGCCTCGCGCAAAGAAAATTTGCCCTGGCACAAGAGTTAGTTTGTCAGCCGATGTGCCCTGGACAGAAAGTCGGCTGATCTATTTTACTCGATCTCGGCTGTAATCTGCCCGTTGACGTCCTTTAATGTGATCGTCTCAACGTTGTTGAGCCTGACATCATCGAAGGTCACCGAAAGTCCCTGGTCGTCCACGAAGTTGAAGTCCCAGGTTTGTGATTGGGCGTCGCGCTTGAAGCGCACCTCGAGTTTTTCCCGAGCGCTTAGCACTTTTCCCTTGAGCAGGAGGTTGGCGTCCCAATCCTCATTCTGAGAAGCGGTGATGTATATGCCCTCGAAGCTTCGCGGGGTCTCATTAATGAGCGTGAAGTCGAGATCGGATGCGAATGCGTTGGCGACGCCCAGCAAAATGAAGAGAAAGAAGCGAGATTTCATGAGCGGCTATTTCTTCTTTTTCTTTTTATGAGAGGTCGTGTTCTTATAAACGGTGGTTCCGTATTGGTCCTTCACGGTGGTGGTTTTGAACACCTTGTTGCCCTTGGTCTTCTTGCTAGTTGATTCGTAATAGCGAGGGTGACGGTAAATCTTCGGCTGATTGTAATAGGGATCAAAGACCGTCGGGTAAGGGCTGTCGCCGACATACACGACGGTATCGGGGGCGAGGAGGGCGTCGACGAACTCAGCGCAGCCGGTGACAAGAAAAGCCGTTATTACGGACAGGGCGAGGGAGCGAAAAGTCACGCTCCCCCTCTAGCAACGGCGTGCAACCCGGTCAACCGGAAAGAAGACCAGGCAAAAACGTCTACAAATACCGCCGCGCTCCGCGTGAGGGGAATACTCAGGACCCGCGAAAAAACTGCTCCTCAGTGCCCTGCGCCGGCGCTCGCGCCATTCTTAAGATCCCGGAATCATGTGCGTGGTCACTTTGACTCCATCTGGCCTGGCTAAGTGCCGTGAATCGCGCGACCTTAGTAAACCAGGATTGACTTTGCGGGTAACGGCGCGATAGCCGCTCGACCGTCAAGACCCTCGAGCTCAATGAGAAACTGAGCCTGGACAACATTTCCCCCCGCCTTCGTGATGAGCTTTGCTGCGGCCGCCGCTGTGCCGCCGGTAGCTAGTAGATCATCTATTAGCGAAACACGTTCGCCCGGTTCAAAAGCGTCGATATGGACCTCCATCGCGGCTTCGCCGTATTCAAGCTTGTACGAGAGACACTCCGTTTTCCACGGCAGCTTCCCTCGCTTGCGTACGGGAACAAAACCGATGCCCAGGCGATCGGCGACCGTGGCTCCGAAGAGAAAGCCCCGGGCATCGATGCCGACGATCTTCCGGATCTGTTGTCCGGCACAATCGGCCACCAGACAATCGACGGCTGTGCGCAGGAGGTTTCCATCGCCAAGGATGGGGGTGATATCCTTGAAGAGAATTCCTGGCTTGGGGAAATCGATGACGTCGCGCACCGCCGCTCGTAAGGCATCGGTTGGCCTTGCCATCAATCGCCGAAGGAGATTTCAGCCGATCGAGCCGTCTCCACCATCTGTCCCTCAGGATCAACCCTGCGCAGGCGGTTTACTGCATGTGAAATTGGAACATCGACCGTGAGATAGTTTTGATAGCTGACCATCGTGCCGAACTTCTTCTCAGTGATGAGGTGAACGGCACTTATGCCGAAGCGGGTGCCGAGAATGCGGTCGAGTGTGGTAGGGGCGCCGCCGCGCTGAAGGTGCCCCAGCACACAGGTGCGGACTTCTTTGCCAGTGCGGTGGGCCACCTCGGCGCCGACAATGTCGGCGACGCCGCCGAGCCGGTGTTCGCCGCTGGCCGTCTCGTGACGCAGTTGTTTTCCCTCCTTGGGTGCGGCGCCTTCGGAGACAACGATCATGGTGCTTTTAGCACCCTGCTGGTCCCGCCGCGTGACCTCCGCGGCAACCTTTGCGTATTCAAAAGGAATTTCGGGGATGAGAATCACATCGGCGCCGCCCGCGAAACCGCCATAGAGGGCGATCCAGCCTGTGTGGCGTCCCATGACTTCGAGCACCATGACGCGCTTATGGCTGGTGGCGGTCGTGTGGAGTCGATCCAGAGCATCGGCCACACAGGCGACGGCCGAATCGAAACCAAAGGTCATGGCCGTGGCTTCGAGATCATTGTCAATCGTCTTGGGAACTCCGATTATGGGAATGCCCGCTTCGTAAAGCTGAAGCGCCGTCGAAAGGGATCCGTCCCCGCCGATAGCGATCAACGCCGAGAGCCCGAGCTTGGTGAAAGTCTCTTTGGCGTCGTCAACGACCTTCTTCGGAATCATTGCCCTCTCGCCCGCGGCGATCTTGGCGACGAAATGACCACGGTTAGTCGTTCCAAGGATCGTGCCCCCCAGATGCATTATTCCAGACGTGCTCCTTCTATCGAGAACCAGGAAATCCCCCGGAGGCAAAAGACCTTCATAGCCGTCCTTAAATCCAAGGACCTCCCAGCCCAGCTTGTATGCCGAGCGACAAATGCCGCGGATCACCGCGTTGAGTCCCGGGCAATCGCCTCCGCTTGTCAAAACGCCGATTCTGGTTTGCATAGTTAAAGCGCCTCGTTCTTGTTGATTTTGCGTCCTTGGGCTGCCCACTGTTCGTAAAGCCCCCAACCTTGGCGCGTCAAAGCCATCCCTTCTCCGAAGCGGTCTGGCGAGCCAAGCAGGACGACAACGATGCGGCGGGGAGTGACCAGGACGCTCTGGCCCTGTCGTTTTACGTCCGGTTTGCGTTCAGCGGAAAGAATCAGGCAGTCCCCTGCCCGACGGGTGCGACCCGTCTTCACTCCATCGATGCCCTCTTGATCAAGCAGCTCGTTCGTATTTCTGAGCTCGAAGGGCGTATCCAAGCCGCCGCGGAAGATGTGCACAATTCGGCTCTTCTGGGAGACGAAGAAGGGGAAGTCCGCTTCACTATAAGCGTAGCGAGTCAAACGCGCGATGTCAGAAGCTGTGGAGTAAGGCAGGGCGCCTTCGATATTTTCGGTTCCAGACGGATTCAGGAAAAGAGTTCGCTTCATCCCGAGGGTCCTTGCGAGGGCGTTCATGTGTGAAACGAAGTTGCTGACCGGACCGAGACCTTGCGGGTTTGGCAACTTCGCTCCGACATGCTCAGCGAGGGCAGTGGCTGCGACATTGTCGGACGCCATGAGCGCCGTATAAAGAAGATCGCGCAGGCTCAGAGAATCTCCTGCTTGCAAGCCGACAGGGTTGATGCCTCCCGCCTGCAGTGCTCGCGGGGAAACGATCGCGAACTGGCTGAGGTCGGTTTTGTTCAGTTGCGCCCAGTCGAATGTAACCACCGCGGTCGCTACCTTTGTCAGGCTGCCGACCTGCAATTTTTCATTCGGATTTTTGGAGTTGAAGATGAGACCGGTCTGATTGTCTACGACGATAAAGCTCTGCGCTGCTGCGACGGAGACGGCTGAGGTGAGCAGCAATGCAAGCTGTAGGCAACCACGTAGTCTCTTAAGCCAACTCACCTTCGTGAGAGTATCGTCGGCGGGGGCGAGTTCAACCGGAATCTCTAAAGCAGCGGCCGTCAGCATCATTAGTTCGCCGGCAAAGCCTTGGAGCTTCGAAGGATCTGCTGTTCGCTGGGCAAGATCGGCGGCTTGCGGTTGCCCCAAATGAGTTGCGAGGGACGCTCCGACAAATTGCGAAGAAAAATCTTCGCATACGTCGAGGTGACTTTCAGGTTCTCGGAGCTAACCTTGAGGTCGGAGATGGTCGAATTGATTTTTTTTTCATTATTGAGCACAAGCTTGTCGCCGCTGGTCGCGAGCTTTTCCAACGCGCTCGCGGCCCCTTCGAGCTGGCTGATAGCTCGCGAAATTGGCACTTTGTTGTCCGCAACCAACTGTCGAGCATCTGCGCTGAGCGATCGTGCGTCCTCGAGCACAGGTTTTGCTTGGGTCAGAAGCGATTGCATCTCCGTCAGCAAGAGACGAATGCGGTCGAAGATATCACCCGCTTCGCCATGCGTGCCGCTCATGATGCGACGCAGGCCCGCGATCGCGGAATCGATGTCGCGGGTGAGTTTGTCGAAGGTGGTTGGTGTGATCCCTTGAAGCACGGTGTCAGCAGCCAGAGCTTGCGAGTTTGAGGATCCACCCGAGAGGAGGATGAATTTGTCACTTAGCAAGGTGTCCGCCGCTACGCTTGCGGTAATGTCCTGAGGAAGCGAAGGGACACCGTCGTTCAAGGCCAAGGTAACTTCGATGGCATTAAAGGGATCGCCTGAGTTCGCACGTTCCTGGGCATCGAGCATGCGAATGTTGGAAACCTTCCCCGCGATAGCGCCTGCGTATTTCACCTGCGAGCCAAGAGCGATTCCGGTGATGTCGTAGAAATTGACTCGCAGAACCCGGGAAGGCTTTCCCAACGATGTGCCGCTCAAGGCGAAGGCCAACGCTAGAAAGAGAAAAATGCTGCAGGCGATCACAGTCAGGGCGATCACCCAGTCGTTAATATTTCTCTTCATCATGGTTTGCGGCTGGGCGAAGCGCCCGGGCTTCTTCTATGAGCAAACTGCTTTGGCTTCAAGGCGGAAGGGCGTGGGGGAGCTTGTACGTGCTGGAGTCCTCTCGATATGCTAATGGACTGAAGATGAACTCGCGGGCCAACGAAAAGTCAAAACGCCGCCGGATAGCATGGCGGAGCGCACTGGCTGTCGTGCTCTGCGCACTTTTGCTTTGGTTTGTTCATCCCCCACTTCTTTCGCGTGGGCTTCGCTTTGCCTTGGCGCAAGCCGCTTCTGAAGCGGGGCTGCGTCTCGAGATTGGAAACATCCAGGCCAGACTCGCCGAGCCAATCATCCTCGAAGCGGTAAAGATCCGCGCCAGAAACGCAGAAGAATCCCGCACCGCAGCGGACGTCGCTCGTGTCGAAATCGCTCTGAACTGGCCCTGGCGCGCCTTTTTTCGAGAAGGCCGGTTGTTTCGCGCGCTTGTTCTCGAGGATCTTCGGGCGGTGGTCGACCTGCGTACCCAACGCGCTCCGCAGCGCAAAGAGGTCGCGGGTCTGTCTCCGGTTGATCCGAACGGGCAGGTAAACTGGACGCTGCGATGGCTTCCAGAGTACATGGAGATCCAGCGCGGCAATCTGGAGTTTGTTGCGCCTAACCAGTCGTATTATTTTGAGGACATCTCTGCGGACTTTAGTGAAGATCGTCCCGGCACGTTCCGGGCTTCCGGAGCAGAACTCGGGGCCGGATTTGTTCATCAAAGCGTCGGTTCCCTGACCGGTATCACGGCATGGAAGGAGGGAACTCTTTACCTCGCGAGCCTTGATCTATGGGGAGGAGTGAAAATTGAAAGATTCGCTGCTCAATTGGCACGACCTGGCGGCGTAGCCCTGGGGTTCGAAGCAACCGTCTACGGCGGTTCGCTTCGGATCGATGTTTCTTTTGACTCAGGGAAAAGTCCCCTGGCTATAGACGCCGCGGTGGGGGGTTCTCAAGTGGAGGTGGCACCCCTTGCCGCCTTGTTGGGTCTTCCGGGGAACGCGGAGGGTGTGATTCGCGATGTGAAATTCACGTTCCGCGGCTCTCCCGATCAGGCCCTTGATGGCGAAGCATCACTGAGGCTGGCTGCAGAGGGATTTCGATGGAACAAGCGCGGCTGGGAATCGCTTGCGTTCGGAGGGAGCATGATCCACCGGCGCTTGGCCATCAGCGATTTCGAGCTCAAACAAAAGGAAAACATCCTCACAGGCAGCGGCGAATTTTCCCTCGATGAGGGCTGGCTTGGAATCGCGAGAGCGCCTTTTGCATTAAATGCCACGGCTTCGATAAGAGATTTGGCCGCGCTTGCAGGTTTGCTCGGACCACCCTTCGATGAGATGACCGGGCGGATGAGCCTAAGCGGCTCCATCAACGGTCAGGCGGGGAAGCTCGGCGGGTTTATCAGTCTGGAAGCATCCGCAATGGGCTTTCGCAAGCGCCCCATTGATTCCGGCCGTCTGGACGTGATTTTCTCCAACACTGAGGCGCAGATCAGTCGATGCGAATTCTGGAGCGGAAAGGATTTTTTAGTCGCTACAGGTACTCTCGATGTTTGGCCACCCCATAATTATTCGGGAGAGATTCGGGTCGAAACGCAGGATATTTCGAAATACCGCGATTTTTATCACAGAATGGATTTTTCAACCATTCGCGCGGGAGCAGCTCGAATTCGATGGCAGGGTGACGGGACGGCAACTGCACATTCCGGAGCTTTTGACCTGACTCTCGACGATTTAAGCTCGCCGTATACGCCTAGTGGCCTCACGGGGCGTTTCGCTGGGACATACTCTCCTGAGAATGTCTATTTTAGCAGCTTTGATTTGGAGCACGGCACCCTCCGCTTCTCCACGCGCGCGACGCTTGCGAGATCGGGAATCAGACTGAATGATGCGGTCCTTCGCTCGGGTGGGAGCAGCCTTGCCGAGGCTGAAGTTTATCTGCCCGTTGATCCCTTCGAGATGATGTCCGGGAAGTCGCCCAAGGAAGCCATTCATCGAGACAACAATCTTTACGCCAGGGTCGTCTCGCGAGATCCCCTCAGCATTCGCGATTTGTTCTGTCTCACCGGAAACGATCTCCCGGTGGATGGCACTGTCGAAGCTGATCTGAACATCGGAGGCACTCCCGCGGCACCTATCTTTGATGGCAAAATCCAGGGACGTGGACTCATGAGGAGGTTTGCAGAGGGGTCGAGTCCTCCTGCGGAATTTAAGGCAACGTTCCAGGGATCCGAAGGTCTCGCATCAATTGCGGCCGAGTTAGCTTCTTCAGGCCTTCCTCCCGCGGTCCTGAAGTCAGAGATTCCCTTCGGGATTATTCGAAGTGCTGATCGCACGCTGCGCTGGATGGATCCTGAAGGCAGAATTTCTGCCAGCTTGGAAATCCCAAGAGCCAACTTGGCCATTCTGAGGCCGCTATTTGCGGACATCAAGCGAATGGATGGCTTGCTGGCAGGTAGCCTCGCCATGTCTGGAACCATCCGCAAACCGCTTCTCGAAGGTCAGCTCTTGATCAGTGGCGGGCAGCTGGAGATTTCCTCGAGTGCACCTGTCCTCGCCAGCGTCAACGGTGGCGTCACCTTCAACACCTCGCGTGTGACTGTCGAAGCGTTTGGGGGCAAGATAGGTGAGGGAACTTTTGAAATCCGTGGTGGTGCTTCTCTGGACAATTTGTTCGATCCTTATTATGAGCTTTTCTTCTATGCTCATCACGCCGACGTCGCCCGTATAGCGGGGCTGCAAGCAAAGGCAAACATAAGTCTCTATGCTTCGGGCGACAGTGCCGGGGGAATTGTCAAGGGCAGCTTACGTTTCGTCGACGGCCGATTTACCCGAAGGATCGAGATCACTCCGCTTCTGGTTGCGCCTCCCGCGGAGGAGAAGGTGTTCGCGCCGCCACAATACGGAAACTTTATTCCAAGCTTTTTCAAGAACTGGAAGATCGATGTTTCGATCGGCAATGAGACGCCCTTCCTCTTCTCAGGCAATGCGGCTTCGGGGGAGATCATCCCGGAATTGCAGCTGACAGGAACACTCGCAAACCCGGTGCCGCTCGGCCAGGTTCAGTTGAAAAATACCCGAGTGTTTCTGCCGTTTACCGCGATGACCATCGCTGAAGGACACCTTCACTTCCTCGAAGACAGTCCATGGAGCCCACTGTTGGACGTGCGTGGAACAGCTCAGGCGCTCGATTATCAAGTCCAAACTTACGCGTTTGGTCCTTTGAGTGAAAGGCGTGTGATTCTCCGCTCCGATCCGCCCTTGCCGCAGGATTCACTGATCCAGTTGTTAACGGCGGGCATGGCGCCCAAGATGTACGCCCCGCAGGGGCTAGTAGAGATGCAAGCATCTGGGTCCTTTGAACCAATGCGCGGCAAGTTCGATCCGCAGGCGTTTGAAATCGGGACCAGAGCCAACGGTTTTGCGCGAAGCAACGCACCGCCGCCGCACTTCGGAGGACGTGCAACGCTGCGGGGGAGATTTGAGCTTTGGCGCGGACTTTCGTTGATGAATGAAAGTGACGTCTTCGGTCTGTCCGAGGGCCCGGCGTACTTCAGTCTTCGTTTGCGATGATTGCTTGTTGAAGCCATGGGTCTGCTCTGGTGACTTCAGATGGTGACAAGCTTCGACGGTCTCTTTAATTTGCTTCGATGAAGAGCATGACCGGCCACGGGCGCGGCACTGCCACAGCAAATGGTGTTCGCGTGGTGGCAGAGTGCTTCTCCGTCAATCGCAGACAAGGGGAAGTCATTCTCGTGACGGCACGGGAGCTCGGTTGGATTGAACCGCGCGTCCGCGAGGAGGTCTTGAAGCGAATCTCGCGAGGCAAGGTGCAGGTTTCGATTGCCGTTGAACGACCTTCATTCTCGGCGTCACTGCTGATTAACAAGCGACTCGCAGCGCGTTTCCTGCAGGAAGCACGATCCCTTCAAAAGGAACTTGATCTCGGTGACGCAATTTCGCTCGAAACGGTTCTTGCCGCTCCGGGCGTGCTGAACACAGAGGACAACAGCGGCCCCGAGCTCTGGCCGCTAATCAGTCGTGCCCTTGCGACCGCGCTTAAGGGGCTGCTAACTATGCGCGTTCGTGAAGGCGCTCATCTCAAGCAGGAACTCGCTCGGGAGATCATGGCGATCAACTCTCTCGTGCGGCGAGTCCGGGTGCTCGCTCCCCGGGTACCTAAGCGACAACGGGAGATTCTTCTTCGCCGGCTGGAGTCCGCGAAATTGGATGTTCTCGATTCGCGGATCGCCACAGAGATCGCGCTGTTCGCCGATCGCTGCGACATTACGGAAGAACTTGCCCGACTGGAGAGTCATCTCGCGCAATTCCGCGAACATCTTCAAAAGAGTGAGCCGGTTGGACGGACGCTCGAGTTTCTCGCTCAGGAAATCGGGCGTGAATGGAACACCTCAAGCGCCAAGGCGAACGATGCGAAAATTTCGCTCCTCGTGGTCGAAGCGAAAGCCAGGCTTGAGAGAGTTCGCGAACAATTAGCGAATGTTGAATAACAGGTTTCAGCGCACCGGCATACTCTTTGTTCTCTCCGCTCCCTCGGGCGCGGGGAAAACGACACTCTGTTCCGCGTTGCGGCACAAGCCGGATTTCGTTTACGCGGTCTCCTGCACAACGCGCGCGCCGCGACCCGGCGAGGTTGACGGCGAAGATTACCATTTTATCAGCGATCAGGAATTCGATCGTCGCGTGCTGGCCGGCGATTTTCTTGAGTATGCTGAAGTCCACGGTCGCAAGTACGGAACCCTCAAGCGTCCGGTATCTGAGAATCTGCGCGATGGCATTGACGTCCTCATCGACATCGACACTAACGGCGCGGCCAACATCCGTGCGAGTGGCGATCCTTTCATTCTTGATGCCCTCGTCGACGTCTTCATCATGCCGCCAAATCTTGAGGAACTACGCCGCCGTCTGAGGAAACGTGGCACGGAAACCGAGGAGCAAGTCGCGGTGCGACTGCAGAACGCCGCGGCTGAAATGGAACGCTGGCGCGAATACAAATATACCCTCATTAGCGGCTCGATGGAGGAAGACATTGAAAAGTTTCGAGCTGTCATGCGTGCCGAGCGCTATCAAAGTCGCAGGCTCGTTCGCCTCTCATGAAAACTGTTGTCCTCGGTGTATGCGGTTCCATTGCGGCATACAAGGCGGCCGATCTTACCAGTAAGCTCGTCAAACGCGAACACGCAGTGTTCGTCATCTTGACACAAAATGCCACGCAGTTCGTCGGGCCGATGACCTTTCAGACCCTCTCAAAAAATCCTGTTACCTGCGGGGTCTTCGACGAGCGCGACTCCTGGAGACCGACGCATATTGACCTCGCCGACCGCGCCGATCTCTTCCTCGTCGCGCCCGCAACCGCAAATGTTCTCGCAAAGCTCGCGCTCGGAATTTGCGACGATGCACTCACCTCCATAGCGCTCGCCACCCGCGCTCCGACCCTGATCGCCCCCGCCATGAATGGAAAAATGTGGCTGCATCCGGCAACGCAAAACAATGTTAAAACCCTTAGACAACGCGGCGTGGATTTTATCGGTCCCGAAGAGGGCATGCTGGCGTGCGGCTACGAAGGCCTTGGCCGCTTGTGGAACGTCGATGAAATCGCGAACAAAACCGATCAGATCTTGCGCGGTTCCCGTTAACTTTGGTGACGCAAAGTTTTGCTCGATGCAAAAAATCAAGTGAAAATCAAAAAAATTCGTTGACGATTTTTTCTCTGAGAACTATTCACAAGCTATAGTGAGTTATTCACATGATTTTCACTAATTTTCGCAGTTGCGAGTGGAAAGGGGGGAGAACGAATGCCAGCTAAGAAGAAACCCGCCGCCAAAAAAGCTCCAGCAAAGAAGGCCGCGGCTAAGAAGCCCGCTGCAAAGAAAACGGTTGCTAAAAAGAAACAGTAACGTTGCTCGCCAAAAGCGAGTGACCAATATCTATTTGGGAGAGGTCATAGACTTCTCCCAAATTTTTTTTGCCCACGCGCGGTCTGTTCTCTACAAACATAATCGTGTCTGAGTATCTGGAATGCGCGGTGGAAGCTGCGCGCGCGGCCGGCGGGTTGCTGCGCGCTCACTATGGTCGTGCTTTGGCGATCGATGCCAATGAAGCGCACGACATCAAGCTTGAACTCGATCGTCGCACCCAAAGGTTGATTGAGTCACTCTTGCTGCTGCGATTTCCTTCGCACGCGATCTACGGCGAAGAGGGCATGGCGGGAGATGCGGACAGTGAATTTCAATGGGTCATTGATCCTATTGATGGGACGGTGAACTATTTTTATGGAATTCCCCACTTTTCCATTTCGATCGCCTTGCGAGCGATGGGAAAAATCATTGTTGGGGTTATTTACGATCCGGCGCGTGACGAGTTATGGACAGTCGAGGAAGGTGGTGCCGCCTTGCTCAATGGGCAACCGATCGTCGTCAGTGAACGCAAGGAGCTCTCCGAGGCTGTTGTTTCTGTCGGCATGGCCAAGTCGATTCAATCGATAAACGATGGATTGCAGCTCTTTGAACGTATGCTGCGTTCCGCAAAGAAGTGTCGCATGATGGGCAGCGCGGCGCTCGATATTGCCTACGTTGCGTGCGGGAGACTCGACGCTTATATCGAGGGCAGCATCAGTCTGTGGGATGTGGCTGCCGGAATTCTCCTGATTGAAAGAGCCGGGGGTAAAGTCGTGCTTACGCCCCACTCATCGACAGCCGAAAAATTTTCCATAGTTGCTTCCAACGGAATCATCGAGCTTGGGATGTGATGTTTGCGTGCGGCATCGGTTATGATGTGCATCGTTTGCTGGCTGGTAGGCTTCTCGTCCTGGGCGGCGTGACCATCGAATATCCTTTTGGACTTGAGGGCCACTCCGATGCGGATGTTTTGTGTCATGCGATAGCAGACGCCTTGCTTGGGGCCGCCGGGGAAGCAGATATCGGGCATCTTTTTCCAAATACCGATTCCTCACTGCGCGGGATGAGTAGTATCGTCATTGTGCGAAAGGTACGCGAGAGGCTGGTTTCGCGGGGGAGCGTCATCCTCAACGTTGACGCGACTCTCGTCGCTGAAGCTCCCAAGATCGCTCCGTATCTGAGCACCATGAAAGACAACCTCGCCGGTGCTCTGGCGATTCCGAGCGAGCGCGTCGGGATCAAAGCGACGACCAATGAGAGGTTGGGCTTTCTTGGCCGAGGAGAAGGTATCGCCGCACTGGCCGTCGCGGCCGTGGAAAGATAATGAGCGTCCGCCTCTATAATACGCTTACGCGTGAGATCGAAGACTTTCGCCCCGATGATCCCGGGCATGTGCGCATGTACACGTGCGGACCCACGGTATATGATTTCGCGCACATCGGAAACTTTCGCGCATATGTCTTTGAAGATCTGCTCCAGCGCCACCTTGAATTCCGAGGTTATAAAGTCGAGCGGGTGATGAACTTGACAGATGTCGATGATAAGACGATTCGGGGCTGCCAGGCGGCTGGAGTCTCGCTTTCGGAGTTCACGCGCAAGTACAAAGATGCGTTTTTCGAAGACTTGAATTCTCTGCGCATGCGGCGGCCTGACTACCTTCCAGAGGCCACGGCACCAAATCATATCGCGCGGATGATCCAAATGATCGCAACGTTAATGGAGCGGGACTGCGCCTACCTGGCGGAGGATGGATCTGTCTACTTTCGAATTCGCTCCTTTCCCGGATATGGCGCGCTAGCGCGCTTCAATCTCGACGAACTCCAGTCGACTGGACGTGTGCGGAGCGACGAATATGAGAAGGAGCAAGTGGGCGACTTTGCATTATGGAAAGCCTGGGACCAGGCGGATGGTGACGTATGGTGGCCCAGCCCGTGGGGCCGCGGCCGTCCAGGTTGGCACATCGAATGCAGCGCGATGGCGGCGGAGATCTTCGGACCCCAGCTCGATATTCACTGCGGAGGCGAAGACAACATTTTCCCGCATCATGAGGCGGAAATTGCACAGACGGAATGTGTCACCGGTATGCCCTTCGTGAAGCTATGGATGCATTGTAAGCATTTGCTCGTCGACGGACGCAAGATGTCTAAGAGCGAGAATAACTTCTTTACCTTGCGCGATCTAGTGACCAAGGGCTGGACTGGTCG
Organism: uncultured Verrucomicrobiae bacterium; assembly: GCA_963744345.1. GTDB lineage: Bacteria > Verrucomicrobiota > Verrucomicrobiia > Chthoniobacterales > Terrimicrobiaceae > DASTFP01. Next base: position 99,559 of record CAVUTD010000027.1, on the reverse strand, counting down.
CGAGATTCGCTACGTGCTCCTGGCGGTGAAATATCGGGAGCCCCTGAACTTCACCTTCGAGAGTCTCGAATCGGCCCGCAAAGCCCTCGTGCGGTACGATGAATGGTCAAGACGACTCGAGGAAGCGGCTTTGCACAGGGCTGAGCCTCTTCCTGCGGAGTTGGATCCGGAGAAGTTCTCTGAAGCTTTGGACGACGACCTGAATATTTCTGCCGCTTTGGGCGCATTGTTTGAGTTGATTCGGGATTCCAATCGACTGATCGATGCGGGCAGTTTGACAGCCGGTCAGGCCAGCTCACTTCTTGCTTGGCGGGAGCGATATGAGACAATCCTCTCGTTCTCTGCCGACACAGACACTGTTCCTGACGATGTGCTTGATATGCTCGCCCGGCGCGCAGCAGCGAGGGCTCGAAAAGAATGGGCGCTCAGCGACGCCTTGCGCGATCAATTACTGGCGACGGGTTGGCAGGTGAAGGATACCAAGGAGGGTCAAAAGCTCTCGCGCAAAGGTTAGTGCACTTGTTCGAGGACCGTCAACGCGACGATCATCAGCAGCGGATCATTGCTATTCCCTCGACGTCAACCAACGGCTACCCTCTGCGCATGTTTGCGCCTGAACAGTTCCTGGATCTGAGCCGAACCGAGCACAAGATTATTTTTGACAATGTGGAGGAGGTCTGGCACGCGTTGCCGAAAATTGCCACCTATCTCCAGTTTCGTCTGAAGCCTGGTATCCACGGACGAATTGTCGGCCGGCCGTTTGTGGGAAATACAGTGTTTATCGGCAAGGGGTCCGTCATTGAACAAGGCGCCATGATCAAGGGTCCAGCCTGGATCGGCGAGGACTGCCACATTCGCAATGGTTGCTATATCCGGGAAAACGTGATTATCGGCAATGGGGCGGTTGCCGGCAACTCTTGCGAATTCAAGAACTGTCTCGTCTTTGACGAAGCGCAGGTGCCGCATTTCAATTACGTGGGCGATTCCATCCTGGGTTACAAAGCGCACCTCGGCGCAGGAGTTATCCTCTCCAACGTGAAACTGGACAGCACTCCGGTTAGTGTCGTCGGGCCTGACGGGAAAGTTGTCACCACGGGTTTGAGAAAATTCGGAGCCGTGGTGGGCGATTATTCAGAGATCGGTTGCAACAGCGTCCTCGCGCCCGGGTCCATCATCGGACGCAGGTCGATCGTTTATCCGGGAATGCAGTGGCGGGGTGTTCTTGGCGAGAACCAAATAGCCAAGCTTCGGCAACAGATTGACCTTGTTCCCCGAAGAATGTAGCACTTCGGTGGGCGGGTGCTAAGTCCCGCGAAATCTCAACAGGCAGAATTTGGCTGCGGGGCAGACACACGCCGGCTATTCTTTCCACTCCCGTGTCTTCGAAATGGACGTTGGATTGCAGTATTCTCCGACGAGCTTGTCATTAGAATAGGCGCGAATCCAAACTCCCGTCACACGATCCTTCAAACGAGATCTTCCGCTGCCGACCCAATACCAACCGGCGTCGAGTTCTTCCTTGATAAGCTTGATTGGTGACGTTTCAAATGTTGTCGTCCGATTACTGGCAAGCTGGCGCAGCATTTCGCTTCCGGTGTGGAAGGTTTCGATGGGCTTCTGGTCAGTTCCCGGTTTCGGATCGATGTAGAAAATCATGTACTTCAAGAGAAGTTCCGGCAGGGTTTTGAAAGTTCGGTTCTCGACGGACACCTTGTAAGCGATTTCCTTAGTTGTGATCGTGAGATTTCCTTGCTGGCGATCCCTTTGTTCATCAAGCTTCCTGGGTGAAGCCGAGATTTGAATATCGGAAAGCTGGCCCATTGCGCCGCTGGATATCAGCACAAACAAGCTGAAAGAAATTCCAAAGCCGGCATTTCTCATCGTGCGATCCTCCTAGGCTCTTTCGGCCGTCGCGTCGATAGCAAAGCCTGTCAGCTTGCCGAATGCCTTCGCGACGTTTAGCCTTTGATAAGCGAGGGTCCCAGCAGAAACGGGGTCTAGTTGTGGCAAATGCAATGGTCATTGGGATTGGCGGCGTTGGTTCCGTCATCGGACAGAAGCTTCACGAATTCGACTGTTTTGACCGGATCGTGCTGGGCGACCTCGATCCTGTTTTCGCGCAGCAGCTCGCGTCAAGAACGCCCCGCAGCCGCTTCGTGGTTGTGCAGGCGAATGCGATGGATGTTGAACCGCTGGCTGCTCTCATGAGAGAACATCAGGTGGCGGTTACCTGCAACGCGTGTAATTGCCACGTCAATCATTCACCCTTCCTAGTTGGCCGCCGGGCAAATAATTCAGGTATCTGTGGTGCTGGAGAGTGGGTGACCCATTAAGGGACAGGCTGCATTGAACCAACGAGCTACAAGGCGGAGAAGTCCAACGCGATAAAACAGGACGCAGCCACGAAGATAGTCGGTTTTCAGTGGACCGGGACAGGATCGGCGATCAGGTCTGTCTTCTGATTTGACTGGAATTCCGCGACGAGGTCCCGACCAGCAGCCGCCCCTGGTTTGTAGCGATAGACGAAGCGGTCATTGATAGGATCGAAACCTTGAAGCTCTGCAGTTTGTTCAAAAAGAGATGGATCTTCTAAAGCGCTTAGGATGGACCGGAAACGGATCTGCGCCGTAGTTAGAAAACCGAAATTGACAAACAACACCTTGCCTTGCTTGTCGGCATCCGCGGCGAGCTCTGAAAGTTCGCGCACCGAGCTGAAGAGGTGAATGTTCGCGTCGTAAGGGTCGGGCGGCCCGATGAAGCTGGCCGTGAGTATGTTTTTGTTTTCCTCGGCGAAGGGATCGAGCGTGGGACGCGTCGCTTCGGCCGATTCACGGATTTGCTGGATAGGGCGCCCGAGCAGCCAGCTTCTCTGTGGAAAGGTGAAGGCGAAGTACCCGCAAAGAAATGCGAGCACGAGCAGAGTGCCGGCCACGGCGCCCGTCTTGTGTTTCGAAAGAGCCATCCGCACACCATCCAGGCCGGCCGCGGTCATTGCTACTACACCGGGCAGGAGAAAGAGCAAATACCATTCAAAGAGGTGTTGTCCCAGCGCGAGGGACATGAGATACGCTACGGGCGCCGGTGCCAAAAGCGTGAACGCAACAAGAGATTGAACAGTTCCAGCGGAAAGAAGTCTCCAAGTGCCGATAGCCAAAAAGCTAATCGTCAAACCTGCCGCTAGTGCGAAGAGAAACGGATGAGCGTTCGCCCAGGGAAACAGCTCCATGTATTTCGATGCGACCTGTCCGGTACTGCTCCACGGCGCCCCGGCGAATAACAACCCCAGATAGGATGAGATCCAACGAAGATCCATTTCACCCTGCACCGCCGTGGTGTTCTGGTACTCGATAAATTGCGGCACGCACGGCAGCATCAGTTGAAGAAAAATCATTGCGGCGATCAGAGTCACGATGCCGAACCGGCCGATCTGAACTTTCGCTTCCGGATCTCTCCAGCGCAGAGCGATTGCTGTCAGACCGCATATACCCAGACCAGCCGCGGGATAGATGTTCAATGCGTTCGAGTACATGAGGAGAAAAAGCGCCGTTCCGTACGCACTCCACCAACGCCATCGTCCGCTATCCAGTGCCTCAATAAGGAACACATACGATAATGGAAGCAGGCACAGCATGAATGAATAGGCGCGCATTTCGGTCGCGTATCTAAGATGCCAGGGGTGCAGTACCATCAGGAACGCCGCAACAACACCTGCCGCGGGAAAGCCCAACCGCCAGAGCAGCAGCGCGACTGCGCCTACGGAGAGTACCCCCGCGAAGTAACCAGGTAGGCGCACAACGTCCTCACGAAATTGCAATCCCTTCGGCTTTGCCAAGGCGCGCCATGCGTCCAGCACGAGCCGGGTAACAATGCTGTGGAGCTGGTGCTGAGGCTTTCCAAAAAACCAGAGTGTCTCGTGCCAGCTGACAGGTCGAAACCTTACAGAACCCTTATCATCGCGCTTCCATTGGCCATGGATCGCCCGACGCATGGCATAGACTTCGTCGTCCCAAAAGCTCTGCTGGAGACGTTGCGCACCGAACCAGCCGCAAACAAGCATCGCCATAATTGTCATCGGCCAGAACCAGCGAGGAAACGGTAGTCTTGGCAAGCGAAGCACTCCGCCACAAGACGGCTGCATCCACCAGCGCGCGCTCGCTGCCAGCGCAGCGATCAGAAGGCAGTTCGCAGCGCCCGCCCACCAGGAATAGATTCGCACATAATCCACAATGCGCATGCTGCGACCGTGCGAAGCGGTCCACTGCCAGGGTTTTGGGGCACTCAGCAAGGTTAAAGCGATCGCCACCGCCAGCGCGCCCAGGATGATCTCTGCCCGACGCCCTCGCGTGGCTTGCCTCCACCACAGTCTTAGCATGCGGAACAATCTGTGGTCGTGTCGCAGTCTGTTGTTGGATTCCCGAAGATCGGCGACGCGCTCGCTCCCCTGGTTGGCACGATCGTTGTTAGCTTAGCGATTAAACAAGCCGGTCCGGCAAAGCAGTAGGCTGGTGCGCCATGTTTACCAGAGAACCTATGATGAGGCGCGCGTCGATGTGCCCGGTTTTTCAAGGAGACTAGCGCTGCCACTACGATCTTGAGAGGACGCAACAACACCGGCGCGCACAATTGGAAGCGAGGCCTAAATCGACCTCGCACATCCTGCTTGTTGAGAAACATTCTGCTTCCTGATGATTGCAAGCGTCTAGTCCCAGCCGTGGACGCCGTCAATTTGTTTGACGGGTGATCCCTCAGAGCGTAGGCGCATCGCTTTCAAATGTGCGGAATTTTTGGCTTCTCCGGTTTTTACGAGGAGGGACTCTTGGCCCGGATGGGAGAGAGCCTGGCTCATCGGGGCCCGGACGGTGAAGGTTCATATCGCGACGAGCCGCACCGGTTCTTCATGGGGATGAGGCGACTCTCCATCATCGACCTGGATGGGGGATCGCAGCCGATCTACAATGAAGACCGCTCCCTGGCGGTTTGTTTCAACGGAGAGATCTATAATTACATCGAACTTCACGATCAGCTGATCGAGCAGGGACATAGCTTTCGCACACGCTCGGATACTGAAGTTATCGTTCACGCCTATGAGGAATGGGGTAAGGACTGCGTGAAGCAGTTCAACGGGATGTTTGCGTTTGCGCTGCACGATTCGCGCACTGGCGAGACATTCTTTTGCCGCGATCGCTGTGGTCAAAAGCCGTTCTACTACTACCAAAGCAACGGATGCTTTCTCTTTGCTTCCGAGATTAAAGCCATCTTGGAATGCGCCAGAGTACCGCGCGCCTGTAATATCGCCGCGATCGACGCTTACCTGGCGCTTCGATACGTCCCCGAGCCTCGCACGATGTTCGACGGCATCTTCACCTTGCCCGCCGCGCACTCGTTGATCTTGAGAAAAGACGGGAGTTTGATGATCGAGCGGTATTGGGATGTGCCGATCTTCTCGGGCAAATACCCTTCGCAATCCGAGTTGCTCGAGGAGACCGAGCGCATGCTGCGCAATGCGGTGCGGCTCACCATGCGCAGCGATGTTCCGGTGGGTGGCTATCTCAGCGCCGGAGTGGATTCCTCGCTGCTCGTCGCATTGATGACCGAGTCGAGCAACAAGGTAAATACCTATTCCCTCGGGTTTAACTCGCCCGGCGACGAAACGCACGATGCTGCCGAAACAGCTCGGCTGCTCGGCACCCATCACCATGAAATCCAATGCGCTCCGGAAGATTTCGATCTTCTTCCCAAAATCGTCTGGCACATGGACAGGCCTGTGGGCGATGCACTCGTCATCGCCTTTTACAAGCTTGCGGAGGGCGCGGCGCGGGATCTCAAGGTGATCATCAGCGGCGAGGGAGCCGACGAGATCTTCGCGGGATATTCATTTCAGAAACTCATTCAATTGGCCGAACGCTACCACCAACTAGTCCCAGCCTTCCTCCATGAAAGACTTGCCATGCCTATGCTGCGGGCATTGCCAGTGAACTTTCTGGACAAGTTTTTTGTCTTCCCGGCCAAGCTTGGCCAGCAAGGCAAAGCCAGGCTTCTGGATTTTATGGGTGGCTACCGCTCTCGGAATCTTTTTCAGAACTACGTTGCGCTGAAGACGCTTTGGCCTCGTGAAGCCAGGGCAGCGGCATACACGTCGCAACTTAAGCAATTGGCCACCGACGCATGGATTCCGCCTCTTCGAGACAAGTCGGGTCTTTTCCTTGATCGTCTGCTTAAGATCCAGTGGGATGAATGGCTGCAGGATTGGTGCATTATTCGGCAGGACAAAAACACAATGGCACATTCGCTCGAGGTCCGTCTTCCGTTCCTCGACCATAACCTGATTGAACTCGCTTTTTGCGTGCCACCGAGCCTCAAGAATAATGGGTTTCGCGATAAAATTATTGAGCGGAAGATTGCTTCGAAGATTTTGCCTCCCCAGGTAACGCAGAGAAGAAAAAATCCTTTCTTTCTGCCAATGGAATTTTTCTTTGAGCATCCACAGATCAGGCGTCTCATCGCGGAGACGCTCAATGAGGCTCAAGTGCGCAAACGCGGGTATTTCGAACCGGCGTACATCAAGAAGCTGCTCGGCCTCCTCGAGACCCGCGAATTTATCTACCTGAAGCAGGTCATGGCTCTTGTGATCCTGGAGTTGTGGCACAGGATCTTCATCGACAATGAAAAGAGTTGGTGAATGCCGCGGATATGCGAGCCGAAAGAAAGAGGGAAACTTGGCGGACAGTTCGCGCTACCGGGACGTTGTTGGCAAACTGGCAAAGATGCTGATCTGCTCTTTTGTCCCCGGGGGCCAGCGACAGGCTCGCGGGAGTGGCAAGCTCTCAAATTCCGGATTGCCTGAGAAACGGCTCATGGCATCATCACCGCTTTTCGACATGCTTGGCGTATGATTTTGGTTACTGGCGGCCTCGGTGTGATGGGCTCGACCCTGGTTAAGGGTTTAGTGGATCGCGGCTTTGAAGTGCGCGTTCTGGATAACAGTGACCGCTTCCGCTCCAGGTTGGATGGATACTCGGTCGACATTCGCACCGGCGATATTACCAAACCCGAGACTTTAGCGGGATGTTTCGACGGGGTGGAGACCGTTTATCACCTCGCAGCGGTCCTCATTGTTTACGATCCCAGCCTCTTCCGGAAGATCAATGTTGTCGGAACGCGAAACGTCATTGACGCCTCGATAAGAGCCGGCGTCAGCCATTTCATTCTCGTCTCTTCTGCGTCGGTGACTTATCAGCACACGACACCGTATTCGCTGTCGAAGCGCGAAACCGAGCGCATGATCAAGGAGCAGACCGCAATGAAATGGACGATTGTGCGGCCGACCCTCGCCTACAACGAAAACGGCGGCGAGGAATTCAACATGTTCCTCGCTTACTTGAAGAAATATCCCTTCGTGCCCTTCATCGGAGCGGGCCGAGCGTTAAAAAGGCCGGTGCACTGCGATGACTTGATGAATGGATTTCTCGCGATTGCGGGCAATCCCAAGGCCTATGGCAAGACCTACGCGTTCAGCGGCGGCGAAGCGATTGCCATCCGTGACATGGCCAAGCTCATGCTCAAGCATGTGAAACAGGAGAAACCTTTCGTCACGATTCCGATACCCTTTTGCCGGCTCATCGCGTTTTTTGCGGAAAAGTTTCAGAAGAAGCCGATTCTGACCTGGAATGCAATCGCAGGGGTAATGCAGGACGCGAACCTGGATAATAGCGAAGCTCGAGCTGACCTGGACTACCGCCCCATCAGTTTTCGAGAGGGGCTGCAGAGATCGTATCCTATTTGATCCACAAATCCATCAGCGTCGGCAACGCTAACAAAAGAGAGTTGAGAGCGCAGCGCTCAACGGCTCTTCAAGCCGATGGAACGCCAAACTTTTCGCTGATCAGGCGAGAGAAGTATTCGCGAAGGGTCTTCGATTCCAGCCTCTCGAGCAGAGTCTGAAAGAAACCGTTAACAATCAGGCGGCGACCTTCGCTCTTGGGAATTCCGCGTGCTTGCATATAGAAGAGCTCTTCCTCGCTGATTTCGCCCGAAGTCGCACCATGGGTGCAGCGGACTTCGTCAGCCATGATCTCCAGGCCCGGCATCGAGTTGGCTTCCGCCAGGTCGCTCAACATAAGATTACGAACCTTCTGGTACGCATCTGTTTTGTGCGCCCCGGGCTGAACCTTGATGAGGCCCGCAAAGATTGAGCGTGCCGTATCTTCGAGCGAATTAAGATAAAGGAGGTCGCTGGAGGCGTGAGGAGCGGCGTGATCCTGCAAGGTGCGTTGATCAATCCGGCGCTGACCCTCCATTGGGTTTAAGGAAAGCATGACACTGCGAGCTCCTTCGCCAACGAGTCGGCTAAGGGATTCGCCTCGGACAAATCCGCCGCCGAAGTTGATGTTCAGCGCGGTAGATGAGGCGTCTCGACCCACAATCGTGGAATTGATGTGGAAGGCGAGGGACTCTCGCGCCCATTCCTGAACCGCGATGTAGTTCAACTGTGCGCCACGTTCCAAGTGCAGGTCGTTTACTCCGCAGGCAAATGCGCGTTTGCCATCGGCGCTCTTGAAGTGATCGATGACGGTGACCTTGCTATTTTCACCACAGATAATGAGCGTATGCGGGAAGATCGAACTGTTCTCGCCCTCCACCCAGTGGAAGATCTCTATGGGAAGAGCGACCTCGGTGTTCTTCGGGATGTGGAGAAGAGCGCCTGTGGTCAGACGCGCCTTATGCAAGGCTGCATATTTGTGCGAACCCAGTTCAACCGGTTGCGCCATGAAAAACCTGCGCAACAATGGTTCATTCTCATGCGCCGCCGTATCGAGCGACTTGAGCAGCACTCCTTCGGGAAGCCTCTCGATGTCCTGATGCAGCAGGAGGTTGTTCCCAAAGACGACCTTGCCCGAAAACTCCCCAAAGCCTTGCGAAATGTTAATCAAGCGTCCTTCGCTCGAAACCGGTTCCGCTACTTGAAATGCGGAGAGATCAAGCCAACCGATATCCGAAAATCGCCATGGCTCGTCCCGTGCGGGTTGGCGCAGCGGTGGCTTCGTAGTCGGCCCACGCCGATGCTTGTTGCTCCTGAAACCAGGCCGGCCAATTCTGTTCGGCTTCCTTGGAAACGGTTTGAGTGGCTGTAACGCTCATAGGAGTGGTGGCGTTGATAACGTCGCTTACGCCGGCTCGAGAGTGGCGCGAATCCCTATCCAACCGATCCTTCCATCTCAAGATCGATCAGGCGCTTCAATTCGACGGAGTATTCCATCGGAAATTGCTGGACCAAGTCGTTAACAAAGCCGTTGACGGCGAGGCTCATCGCGGCACCTTCAGGAATTCCTCGCTGCTGCATGTAAAAGATCTGCTCCTCGCTGATCTGACTGACACTGGCTTCATGCTGGCAGGCATTGCCCTGGCCGCGCACCGAAATCGCGGGATACGTGTCCGTGCGACTGTGGGCATTGATCAAGAGCGCATCGCACTCCGTATTGTTCTTACAACCTTTGAGGTGTCTCGGCACATGAACCAGGCCGCGGTACGTCGCGCGACCGGTCCCGAGGCTAATGCTCTTCGACACAATATTGCTGGTCGTTTCGTTGGCGGCGTGGAGCATCTTCGCGCCCGTGTCTTGATGCTGGCCGTCGCCTGCCAGCGCGATCGAGATCACTTCGCCGCGCGCTTTCCGGCCTTTCATGATGACGCTCGGATACTTCATGGTCAGACGTGATCCGATGTTGCAGTCAATCCACTTGATTTCCGCTTCTTCGTGAGCAAGCCCGCGCTTGGTGACGAGGTTAAAGACATTCGGACTCCAGTTCTGAACCGTAATGTATTGGATTTTCGCGCCCGGCAAGGCGACCAATTCAACCACCGCGCTATGCAAGGTCGTCGTCTCGAACTTTGGCGCTGTGCAACCCTCCATGTACATGACCTCGCTGCCTTCGTCGGCGATAATCAGCGTGCGCTCAAATTGACCGAAGCTCTCGGCATTGATCCGGAAGTAGGCCTGAAGCGGGTGCTTAACCTTTACGCCCGGCGGGACATAGATGAACGATCCTCCGGAGAACACCGCACTGTTGAGCGCGCTAAACTTGTTGTCGCCGCTCGGGATGACTTTGCCAAACCACTTACGGAAGATCTCCGGATGCTTATGCAAACCCTCGGTCGAGCCAACAAAGACAACGCCTTGTTCACCGACAGCCTTCTTGATGTTCGAGTAAGCGGACTCGCTGTCGAACTGTGCTTCGACGCCGGCGAGGAACTTACGCTCTTGCTCAGGGATTCCCAGTCGCTCGAACGTTCGCTTTACCTCGTCGGGAACTTCATCCCAAGAGCGTTTGGGAGTTGTGCCCTGGGAGAGGTAATACCGAATCTTATCGAAAACGATGTGGTTAAGATCCTGGCTCGCCCAGTGCGTTGGCATCGGCTTCTCCACAAATTTGCGGTAGGCGTCCAGGCGGAATTGGCGGATCCAATCGGGATCACCTTTAACATTGCAAATATAGTCGATCGTTCGTTCGCTTAGACCGGTGCCGGCATCGAACTCATAATCGACGTCATACCGAAAGTCGCCGATGGAGCGATCGATTTCGATCTCTTGTTTTGTATCAACTTTCATTTCTTTTCTCCTCTTTAAGCTGCCATGGCCTCCTTTTCGACCCAATCGTAGCCCTCAGCCTCGAGCCTGAGGGCGAGGTCCTTGTCGCCGCTGCGCAGGATTCGGCCGTCCACCATCACGTGGACGACGTCGGGCACGATATGGTTGAGCAAGCGCTGGTAATGGGTAATCACGAGAAATCCGCGCTCAGGAGAACGCAAGGCGTTGACTCCTTCGGCGACCACTTTCAATGCATCGATATCCAGGCCACTATCGGTCTCATCGAGCACGGCATAAGCGGGCTCAAGCAGCGCGAGTTGCAGGATCTCGCAGCGCTTCTTTTCCCCTCCAGAGAACCCCTCATTGACAGAACGAGAGGTGAACTCGCGCGGAATCTTCAGTCCATCCATCTTCTTGTAAAGTCGCTGATAGTACGCGACGGCGTCGAGTTCTTCCTCCTCGGGCATGCGGGCTTGCAGCGCGGCCCTGAGAAAATTGGCAATTGTCACCCCTGGAACTTCCACGGGATACTGGAACGCCATGAAAAGTCCGGCCCGGGCGCGTTCGTCGGGCTCCATCTCCAGGATGTTTTGACCGTCGAGAAGGACATCCCCGCGGACGAGCTCATAGGAAGGATGGCCAGCCATCACTTTGGCAAGAGTGCTCTTCCCGGACCCGTTCTTTCCCATGACGGCGTGCACTTCCCCCTTGGGGATCTCAAGGTTAACACCCTTCAGGATTTCGCGGCCGCTAATGTTGGCGTAAAGATCTTGAATCAAGAGGCTCATAAAATTTCGGAAGAAGAAATTCGGTTGTCCAAGTTCATTGGTTGCAGTCTGCGCAGGCTCCACGCAGGGTGATGTCGCTGTGGGTGATGGTGAAACCCGAAGGCAAATCCCACGTCCCCTCCACGCGTCGGTTGGAATTGAGCGGAACATCAAAGACCTTGCCGCACCGCTCACACATGAAATGCCCGTGTTCAGACAGATTCGGGCAATATCGCGTCGCGTCTCGTTCTACATTCACTTGTTTGGCCAGGCCGCACTCCACAAGCGTCTCCAGGCAATTGTAAACGGTCGCCAGCGAGATCGAGGGCATGCGCTGCTTTGCCCGCAGGAAGACCACGGTAGCCGTCGGATGGTCGCGCTCGGCAAGCAGCACCTCGTATACCTCTCGGCGCTGCGGCGTGAGACGATGACCGTTGTGGCTAATCGTCTCTTCGTAGCCCAAGCTTCCCAACGCCTTCGGTTTCATTTCACCCCAACCTACTTGGGAGCAAACCTAAAGCAAGAATTATTCTAATTAACGGAAGGCGCCATCATGGCCCCAGCACCAAGGCGATTTTCGGGCGGACCAGCTTCCACTCCACGGGACGGAATGGGTTATTGGCGTTTCCGAAGGGGCCTCCGGCCGTGTGGTTGTGGCGGTCGGTTCCGGGGAATCGCAGGGGGATTGGGAATGGCTCGACCGTCTCGCCGGCAAATCACCACCTTCATCAATCCCGGTGGTACGGGATGCCCGTCAGGATGGTGTGCGCGCGATAGATTTGCTCAAGCGCGAGGACAAGGGCCATTTCGTGCTGGAGGGTGAGCGGGCTCAACGACCAGAGAAAGTCGGCGGACTCTCGCACGCGCTGGGAAAGCCCATTTGCCCCGCCAACCAGGAGCGCACACGTTTTTCGTGGATTTCCCTCGATGCGTTTCATCTCTTCAGCGAGAGCGCGGCTGGTCAACTTTTTCCCACGTTCATCGAGGACGACGCGAAAGCAACCTTCGCTGCGACTAAGCAGCTGGCTGCCTTCGCGGAGCGGATCGGAGGGTTTGACATGCGCAGTGTCTACGGTGGAGAAGCACCTTAAGCGCGCCAGGTATTCGGCGACACCGGCCCGCGCGTATGCCAGTCGCGGCTTGCCAACTGCAACGATCCACCAGCGCAAGGGCGCGACTAATCCTGACGGCGGACTGGATTAAAATCCGCTGCGTGGTACGAACTGCGAACGAGCGGGCCGCTCGCGACGAAGTCGAAGCCCTTTCGCCGCGCGATTTCGCCGTAGAGCGAGAAAGTGTCGGGGCGGATATACTCGACCACAGGCAAGTGTTGCGGGCTTGGGCGAAGGTATTGGCCAAGGGTGAGGACCTGAACATCTGCAGTCCGCAAGTCGTCCATGGCTTCGAAGAGTTCGTTCTCCTTCTCACCCAAACCCAGCATCAGGCCGCTTTTGGTGACGACATCGGGAGCGACGCGCTTTGCCGCGCGAAGCACCTCAAGGGAGAGACAATACTTGGCCCGGGATCGGACATAGGGCGTGAGGCGTTCGACCGTTTCGAGATTGTGGTTGAAGATATGCGGACGTGCCTCGAGGACTGAACGCAACGCCAGCTCCTTACCATTGAAGTCCGGCGTGAGGACCTCGATGATGATGTTCGAGTTCATGGTCCGGATGGCGGTGATGGTATCGGCAAAGTGTTGCGCGCCGCCGTCCTCAAGATCATCACGGGCAACAGCAGTGATGACGACGTGCTTCAGTCTCAACCTACCCACCGCTTCCGCGACACGCTGGGGTTCATCTGCCTCAAGGGCGAACGGCTTTGCGGTTGAGACCGCGCAGAAACCGCAGGCGCGCGTACAGCGGTCCCCGGCGATCATGAAGGTCGCTGTGCCCTGGCTCCAACATTCCCACCGGTTGGGGCATTGCGCGCTTTCGCACACCGTATGCAGGCGAAGATCGGAGATGAGCGCCTTGGTCGAAAAAAAGACGGGATTCGACGGCAGTCGAACTTTGATCCAGTCCGGCTTTTTCGCCTGATGAAGCGCCGGATCAATCTTCGGCTTGGTCATAGCCGAGAGCATCGAGGTTGGGAGAGTGCCTGTCAAACCTTCAACGGGTTGCGTCCGGCGAGTGCCCGTTGAAGTGTCAAAGGGTCGGCCTGCTCGAGTCCGCCGCCGGCGGGCAAGCCATGGGCGATGCGAGTGACGGATGTGCTGATCGGCGCGAGGAGTTCCGCAAGGTAATTTGTCGTGGCTTCGCCTTCCACGTCCGCGCTGAGAGCTAGAATAATCTCCGAGGGCGCCTCGACTTGCACTCTGGCGAGCAGCTCCTTGATGCGAAGCTGATCGGGACCGATGTGATCCAGAGGTGCTAGACGGCCGCCGAGGACATGATATCGGCCTTGAAAAGAGCCGGTACGCTCGAGCGGGAGGATGTCGGTAGCCTGCTCAACAACGCAGATTTCTCTGCCTACTCGCTCTTCGTCACAGCAAATTTCGCAGAGTTCCTCCGTTGCGAAGAACCCGCAGGTCTTACACGAGCGAAGATTATTCGACGCGCTGCCGAGAGAGGCCGCAAGATCGAGCGGCCGGGCATCCTTCGAGGAGACCAACCAAAGGGCGATCCGTTCGGCGGTGCGAGGCCCGATACCAGGCAGGCGCCGTAGCTCGCGAGCGAGTTGACGAAATGGCTCGGGATAGTCGACAGACCTCATCTAAGCCGCATGGCTACCTGAAAGTTTGCGGCACTTGTTATGACGCGCCAAAGAGCGCCATTTGCTCCTTCGTCACATCCTCTTCCCCCCGGCGACTGCGTTCGACGCGCTGGATGTAAAAATCGAGCGCGGCGTCAGGTATTCCGGTGATCCGTGCGTTCGCGAACTCTTGGGCCGCTTTCTCCCACTGTTTTTCGCGAAAGTAAATGACTCCTCGCCAGAAGTGGTCGCGGCTACGCTCCCTTTCAGGAGAGAGGTCATGCTTGGGCGCGAGAATTTCATAGAGTTCGATGCGGCGGCGTTCCCCCATCGCTTTGAGCACCTCAATGGGCCTGGCTTCGAAGGTTTCCGCAGCCTGCTCAAAGGTTTCCGGACCGACAAGGATGCGGCAACCGTAGGTAGCGCAGGCGGCGCAAAGCCTGCGAGCAAATTCCACCGCGGGGCCAGCCACGCTGAAGCTGGCGAGTCGCGAACCCCCATACTTTGCGCCAATCATTTCCCCAGAATTAATGCCGATCCGGAAATCAAACCGCCGCTGCCAAGTTGCATCGCATTCGCGATTCAAATTATCGAGGCGGGAAAGCAGATCGATGGAGGCGCGGCAGGCGCGCGAAGCATGCTTCTCATCAGCAAGCGGAGCGCCGAAAACTACACGGAGACTCTCGCCAGTGCATTCGTCAAGGTAGCCGCCCACCTCCACGAGATAGTCGGAGGCAAGTTGAAGGTAGAGGTTCGTCATCGCGGCGTATTGCTCAGGAGCAAGCAACTCCATGAGTTCCTTGTGGTTCTGAACCTCACAGACCATGACGGTGCCTTCCTCAAGAGTTCCAGGAAACTCCAGCGAAACATCCGAATTCACCAGACGATTGAAGGCGTTGCGCGACACTCTCTGGCCGAAAAAGCGCTCCATGTGCTTTTTTCGTGAGCCGCTTCCACTACGGCCATATGCCAGTCCGATCAAGGAGCTGGCTGCGATGGCAAACGCACCGGGGAATGGAGAGTAGAAAATATCATAGAGCGCCAGGGTCCAGGAACCTGTGATCAATAACAAAATAGCTACGATACTCACCACAGCCTTGAGAACCGGCCGCGCGATATCCACTGTTGTCCACGCGGCTGCGAACGCCAGCACGACCATAGCCAGCAGGTGAATGCGACTCGGAACCGTCAAGGCATTTGGCATTTGGTAGATCCTCTCCCGGAGAAGGATGTCCGGAGTCGTCGAAATCCAGCCTGTGGCAAACAGAATGATCGAGATGACGGCGCTGATCGTGCCAATGAAAACAGCAGCCTTGATATATCTCATGACGACTGTCTCATCTGCCTCTCAAGATCTCCTTCCATCGCTTGGAGCACGAGAGGCAGCATCCAGGAAAAGAAAGGCGTGCTTTTCACGAATTTGTTTCAACCGGACCAGGATCTTTGGTGGGATTAGACTTCAGGTGCGTCGCGATAAGAGGCAACAACCCATTCGCTGAGCACACTGTCTGGATGTTCCACTGCTCGGGCAGGAATGGAAAATTCGATTCTGCCGTTATTTCGCTTAATCAGTGTGAGCCCGAATTGGTAATCCTTGAAGGAGCGTTCGCAAAATTCGCGCACGCCGATATTTTCCTCCGCGGCCTTCGAAAGCATACGGTCAACGGCGTCGCTCTCGAAGGAAATTTTGACTCCGTGTTCGCTTGAGAACCGTTCGGCAAATTCCGCGACGATGGCCCGCTGGGCTTTTTCGCGTTCGGCATGGCCCGCCAGAAGCAGATCGGCCAGAGCTTCCGCCGGATGCGCAATCAGGCTTGATGTGACCGTAAAGGAGGTGACGCCAGACCCAGGCAGCTCGAACTTGAAATCGCGGAAAATTCGCTCGCAAACCGTGAGAAGGCCTCGCGCACCAGTCGCCTCCTGTGCCGCCCGAGCGGCGATTTCGCGCAAAGCTTCGTCTTCGAAAAAAACCTCGACGCCATAGGCCCGGAAAGATCGCTCGTACTGGCGGATAATGCTGCCCTCGGAGCGCTTCAGAATCTCAAAGAGATCATTGGTCGAGAGAGGGTTACAAACCACTCGCACCGGAAGTCGGCCGATAAACTCTGGCTCCAACCCATATTCCACGAAGTCTCGGCTCTCCGCCTGCCGCAAGAGATCGGCATCCTCTGAAATTTGCCGTGGCTTTGCACCAAAACCGATTTGCGCGTGCCGGATGCGGCTGGCGACGCGCACTGCGAGCTTATCGAACGCTCCTGAAACAATGAAAAGGATGTGCCGTGTATTGATGGATTCGCGCGTGACTTTTCCCTTTCTTTGAAACTCGAGGGCGGCTTGAAGCTGGGATTGGAGATCATTGCCGCTTCTCAAAGGCACTTCGGTCTCCTCCATGAGCTTCAGCAACGCGGTTTGCACGCCGCGGCCGCTCACATCGCGACCGATCATCTCCGCTGAGCTCGCGATTTTATCAATTTCGTCAATGTAAATGATCCCATACTGGGCCAGGGCAATGTCGCCATCAGCCTTATGAACAAGCTCGCGAACGAGGTCCTCGACGTCACCGCCGACGTACCCTGTTTCACTGAACTTTGTCGCGTCCGCCTTCACAAAGGGAACGCCCACGAGATCCGCGATGTGCTTGACGAGGTAAGTCTTACCAACTCCTGTCGGACCGATGAGGACCACGTTTTGTTTCGCATATTCAACCTTGTTCGCCTCTTCCGGTGGGAGCTTGGCCAAATACTGCGCGTGATGATAATGATCGCAAACGGCGATGCTGAGCGCCTTCTTGGCTTCGTCCTGCTGGATGACAAAGCGGTCGAGGTGACGTTTGATTTCCCGGGGAGTGAGCTCAAACTCGAAGACAGGGTGATGCTTTTGCTCCGGCTCCTCGGCGGTTTCTGCGGGAGCGGCTTGTGCCGGTGCGGGCGCTGAAAAGCTTGCGCGAAGAAATTCCTGCAGGCGTTGCTGCAACTGCTCGGGCGTGGGCAGATTAGGCTCGCTCATCTTTTGTTTATCCGCCATCGCCGACTCTCCCGCAAGAGGAAGGATGAAACGGATCACGAGGAGACACCGACCTCAGGGGCTTTGCAGATCGCCGCTTTTGGCCCGCAAGTGCTGCTCGATCTCCTTCAGCCGCTCTTTGGCTCGTCCGCCAATCCGCAGAGATCGCCGATCCAATTGTACTCTTCCGAGAAGAAAGCGTGCTGACTCAACATCAATCACGTTTTTCGGAAGGCGCTCTTCGATCCATGTAACCGTAGAGCAATCAAAAGCGTACTTTTCGCCGAGCGGCATATATTCTTCAATCCAACTGTCAGGTGGCGCGATATTCGCCTGGAGAAAATGGCGAAGAATCGCACCGGCTTCCTCGAAGGCGCCAATTTCCCAGTTGTAGAGCGCGAAACAGAAGAGGCCGAACGCCTCGAAGTTTGCGTTTGAATAGAGGTGGGTGATCGCTGCAGGAATTGTTTTATGGGGTGCGGACAGTTGTTTGCTCGCCCCGACGGCAAAACTGGCCAGGCGCCGGTCTTCGTCTCCGAGCGAGTCGTTTCCGAGCAACTCGTTAAACTCGCGCTCGATTTCGCCAAAGCGCCGTGTAGCCTCCTCGAGGTCACCAGCCACCAAACTTGTCAGGCCCTTGTTCATGCGAATCCAAGTCCGCAGAGGCTGTGTCAGGTTAGGGGAGGCTGCGAGGCGTTCAAAGTCGGCGAGGGCCTGGCCGGTTTCCCGAGCCGCAAGCCTTCGCACAGCTTGCAGGAACAGTTCCTCAGAATGGCCGGAAGCACTGGCAGAAGAGGCGGCCGGCAGCCCGGGCTGCGCTGCAGGGTCGGAGGATCTCCCCAGGGAGAAAAAAATCACCGCGCAAGCAACGATGAGGAGCAGCAAGAGCCCAAGGCTGAGAAGTCCTATGAGGTTCCGCGAGGTTTGTGATTCCAGGATGATCCGTTCCCTAGGCTTTTGTGGCCGGCGCTCGCGGGAGAGCAGCTTGTTACGAGCGTAGGAGAGGTGCTCGATGAGATCCGCATAAGATGCGTATCTCTTTTCAGGATCTTTTGCGAGCATGCGATTGATGACATAGGCCGTCTCGCAGGAAACGTTCGGCGCAAACGACTGTATGCTCACCGACTGGCTCATGAGCTGCTTGAGAGCCACCGTTGAGGCCGCTGCCGCATCATAGGGAGGTCTTCCAGCCAGCGCGTGGAACAGAGTTCCGCCAAGGCTATAGATGTCGCTGCGAAAGTCCTCGGGTTGATTATTCAGCTTTTCCGGCGCGATGTAATAGGGGGTGCCCCAGATTTCGCCGCGCGCAGAGGCAGCCTCATCCATTAAGATAGCGAGACCGAAATCCACGAGCTTGGCGGTGTGCGGGTCCGCAAAGAGGATGTTGCCTGGTTTGATGTCCCGGTGAATAAGGTTGCGTTCGAGGGCGGCGTCGAGTCCTTCGGCGATCTGAATACCGATCTTGAGCACCTGAATCTCGGCCACACGTTGCTGAATCTCCATGAGATCATCCAAAGAGCCTTTTTCGGCCAACTCCATGGCCAGATAGAACTGGCCATGGTCTTCCCCAAACGAAAACACTTTGACCACATGGGGGTGGTTGATTGACGCGGTGATGCGCGCCTCTTCTTCAAGCTTGGCGCGCTCCGCCTCATTGGAGCTAAACTCCTTCTTAAGGATTTTCAGCGCGACTTCACGCTTGAGATTAAGATCCACGGCTTTGAAGACCGAACCCATCCCCCCTTCGCCCAGGAGCGCCACCAGCCGATAATTGTTGAACTGCCTTGGGGCTTGCCAGACCTCGCCACAGGTCGGACAGCGAGACGTGTTGCAAAGGGGCTTGTTCGGCGAGGTCCACTAACCTGTGGCAAGCCGGACATAGTTCCAGAAGTGCTGCCTCGCCTGTGGCGCCTTGCGCTTCGCGTTGCGAGACGCGAGTTGTTTCCATTGACTCGGGATGGCCCTCCTTTCCGATCATGGAGCCAAGCCTCTGCATCCCCGAGCTACTCTTCTGTGACCCGGTGGGGAGACCGCCCGAAACTTTCCTCTTTTAACATTGCTTCAAGAGATGAATGAGTGAATCGGACTATTGTCAATCCTCATGATTTTTTCGCAAAGGAATTCGCCCTCGCCTCATCCGCGAACACGCGTCTTCAGCGTCTCTGCAACGGCGGATGGCGCGCGGCTAGATCGCTGTCTGGTCGAATTGCTGCCGGAGATTTCCCGGTCGCGAATTCAAGCGCAAATCAAATCCGGGCAAGTGCTTCTCAATGGAGCATTGACCAAGGCATCGGAAATCGTGCGGGTTGGTGACGATATCCTCTGGCGCGAACCGTTGCCGACGTCGTGCGAATCCGCGCGCGCCCAGGAGATGCAGTTGGAAATCTTATTTGAAGACGAGTTCCTCGTAGTCCTAAACAAGCCCGCAGGGACAGTCGTTCATCCCGGGGCGGGGCATGGAACTGGAACGCTCGTCTCCGGCTTGCTTCACCGTTTTGGAAGGCTTTCGAACATCGGCGGCGTTGAACGTCCTGGTATTGTCCATCGCCTGGACAAGGAAACAAGCGGCTGTCTCGTTGTAGCAAAGACGGATGGCGCTCATCGCTCCTTAGCCGGGCAATTCGCCGGTCGTGAAGTTATCAAGATTTATCTGGCCCTCGTTTGCGGTACTCCGCAGCCGCGCAGTGGCGTGATCGATGCACCGCTGGCTCGTCATCCGGTCAATCGAAAAAAGATGGCGGTTAGTCTTCGCGGTCAGGGACGCCAAGCGGTCACGGAATATCGCGTGCTTCGTCTCGCAGAGACAGTGAGCCTTCTTGAATGCCGTCCCCAGACGGGCCGCACACATCAAATCCGAGTTCACCTGAAGCATATTGGGTGTCCCATCGTCGGCGACCTTCTCTACGGTCGCCGCGGTAGTTTTTCCCGTCACATGCTGCATGCCTGGAAGCTCCAATTTCGCCACCCTGTCGACGGCCAATCGCTGGCTTTCGAGGCCACACCCCCTCCGGAGTTTCGAATCACTTGAAGGGTCGGGCGAAGGCCTTAACTTAGGCCCAGGCTCATGAGTTTCTTTGCTACCATCTGCGCTTATCAGCGTTGGCCGGATCTGCGGGCGCGAGCCATCTTTCCCGAAGCATACTCTTGGGCTAAATTTCTGCCGCTCTTGCTGCCGATCCGTTGGCGCAGTAAGAAAGGACTATGAGCGGTCCTTTGAAGATTGCCGGCCGCGAGTTTTCCTCGCGCCTTCTGGTTGGAACTGGAAAATTCTCCTCGAATGAGACCATGTGCGATGCCCTGGCTGCGAGCGGCACGCAGATCGTAACCGTCGCCCTTCGCCGCGCCGATCTCAGCGGCAAGCACGACCCTTACGCAAATATTCTTGATTTTATTGATCCTCAAAAATACCTGCTCTTGCCCAATACCAGTGGCGCTTTAGACGCGGGCGAAGCGGTGCGCCTAGCGCGCCTGGCCGCAGCGGCCGGCCTGCCGCGATGGGTGAAGCTCGAAATACATCCCGATCCGCACTATTTGTTACCGGACCCAATTGAGACACTGCGAGCTGCCGAGCTCCTGGTTAAGGAGGGTTTTACGGTGCTTCCATATATTAACGCCGATCCGGTGCTGGCGAAACGGCTTCAGGACGTTGGCACGGCGACGGTGATGCCTCTTGGTTCACCGATTGGAAGCAACAGGGGGCTGGAAACTCGCGCCCAAATTGAAATCATTATCAGGCAGGCTGCTGTTCCGGTGGTCGTCGACGCCGGCATAGGCGCGCCAAGCCACGCAGCCGAGGCTCTCGAAATGGGAGCTGATGCCGTGCTTGTGAATACGGCGATCGCGGCGGCTCGCGACCCGGTCCGTATGGCGCGGGCCTTTAAGGCCGCGGTTGAGTGTGCGCGGGAAGCCTTTGAGGCTGGTTTGCCTTCGCAGCTCGATCATGCCGAGGCGACCAGTCCGCTTGCGGCGTTCTTGAGGCAGTCGTCAACTGTTCTTGAAACCGCACCGCCCCGCCGTTGACGGGCAACGCTCTTCGACCCCAGATGCGAGGCTATCGCAGAAATCCCCTCCAGAGAAGATTCGGTCAACCAGCAGTGCAGAAGATTCAGTGATGGCATGTCTGGTGATTCGATAACCCCCATGATGAAGCAGTACCACGCCATCCGGCGTGAATTGCCCCCTCACACTCTCCTGCTGTTTCGCTTGGGGGATTTCTATGAACTCTTTGGCGAGGATGCGCGGGAGGCAGCGGGAATTCTCAATGTGGCCCTCACCAAGCGCGGTGAGTTGCCGATGTGCGGCGTGCCATTTCATTCCGCGCGCGGTTACATCGAAAAGCTCATCGCCGCTGGATGGCGGGCGGCAATTTGCGATCAGGTCGGGGAGGTGCAAGCGGGCAAGCTTGTTCGCCGGGAAGTTAGTCAGGTCCTCAGTGCAGGTACCCTGGATGATTTTGGCCTGGACGATCGCCGTCCCAACTATCTTGCGGCGGTCTGCCGGCGTGACGGAGCAATCGGGCTGGCATACTGCGAATTGACGACTGGAGAATTTCGCCTCACCGAGGTCGCGAACATGCAACCTCTCGTCGATGAGCTGGCTCGTATCCTGCCGGCCGAAACCATCATCCCTGAGTCGCAGCGCGATTTTTTCAACGACCTCGGGAATGCCAACTTTCTCGATGGCTACGCTTTCGAGACGATCTCGGCCGCAGAGCTCTTGCGCGAACACTTCAAGGTGCACTCGCTCGATGGTTTCGGTTGCGCAGATTTGCCTGCTGCTGTAGGGGCCGCGGGAGCTCTCCTGCATTATCTCACACGCCAGATGCGACGAAATGCTTCGCATTTGCGCGCGATTCAACCGTATCGCTCCAGCGAGTTTGTCATTCTTGACGCGGCAACACAGAACCACCTTGAGCTCGTCCAATCTCGCGCTGGAAAGTCGATGACACTTCTTGGTGTGCTCGACCGCGCGGTCACGCCAATGGGGGCACGCATTCTTCGGGATTGGGTGCTGCATCCGCTTCGGGAGGTGGAAGAAATCCACATGCGACAAGACGCGATTGCTTGTCTCCTAGGTGATCCCCTGCTGCTCGGGACGCTCCGAGAACACCTCTCCGAAATCCGGGATCTGGAGCGAGCCGTGGCGCGGTTAAACGGCGCCTCAGGCAACGCTCGGGACCTGGCCGCGCTTGCTCATTCACTCGCCCTCGTACCGGGAGTAGCGGATTGCGTCCAGGCGCTTTGCTCACGCGGATCGGTGAGGTTCTTTCACAAGCTTGTCCAGCAACTCCATCCCCTTCCCAAGGTCGTGGAGACTCTTTCCAAGGCCATTGTGGAGGAACCGCCTGCGACCCTGCGCGATGGGGGCCTCATTCGCGACAGTTATGATCCCGCGCTCGACGAGCTTCGCGCGGCAACCCGCGAAGGCAAAGATTGGATCGCCAGCCTCCAGGAGCGCGAAATCACCCGCACCGGAATCAAATCCCTTAAAGTTCGCTTCACTTCGGTCTTTGGCTATTTCATCGAGATAACCCGCTCAAACCTCTCCGCCGCCCCCGGTGACTACATTCGCAAGCAGACGACGGTGCACGGCGAGCGCTTCATCACTCCGGAGCTTAAAGAAATAGAGGGCAAAATCCTGGGCTCGGACGAGCGCGCAAAAGCCCGCGAGATGGAGATTTTCCAAAGCTTGCGGGGTATGGCCCTCGCCGAGGTTTGTTTTATTCAGTCCACCGCGAGGGCGATTGCTGCGCTGGATGCCATTGCTTCTCTGGCAGAAACGGCGCGTCAGCACAACTATTGTCGCCCGAAGGTTGATCATTCCGGTGTGCTGGAGATCGCGGAGGGACGTCATCCCGTACTGGATCAGCAGCCGACAGCGGAACGATTTGTTCCCAATGATACGGCGCTCGACAGCGCCGGAGGACGCTTTGCCATAATCACCGGGCCTAACATGGCTGGGAAATCCACGTACATCCGGCAGGTTGCCTTGCTCACCTTGATGGCTCAGATCGGCAGCTATCTCCCGGCTGCTTCAGCCCGGATCGGTGTGGTTGATCGGATCTTTACACGGATCGGCGCGAGCGACGACCTTTCCAAAGGTCAGTCAACTTTCATGGTCGAAATGAATGAGACGGCAAACATTTTGAACAACGCCACCGCTGCCAGTCTCGTCCTCTTGGACGAAATTGGGCGTGGGACTTCCACATTCGATGGTCTTAGCATTGCCTGGAGCGTCGCCGAACATCTTCATGACGTCACAGGCTGTCGCACGCTCTTCGCGACGCACTACCACGAGGTGACCGATCTGGCGCGCACCCGCACAGGCGTTGTCAACCTTAACGTCGCCGTGCGCGAATGGAATGATCAGGTGATTTTCCTTCGAAAAATCCTGCCGGGCCGAGCCGATCAGAGCTACGGAATACAGGTCGCGAGACTGGCCGGTTTGCCCCCCGCAGTTCTTCATCGGGCGAAAGATATTCTTAACAATCTGGAAAAGGCGGAGCTCAATGCGGAAGGCAACCCCGCCTTGGCCGCGGACCATGACGAGGGGGTCTCGTATGCGCGCACGCGCCGCAAGAAGGCGGCCATCAGGGACGGCTTGGGGCAAATGGATTTACTCTAAGCATGGAGGAACGCGTCTTGATTACTGGATGCAGCCGCGGCATCGGTTTGGCGCTGGCGGAGGAATTCGCGCGCTCGGGATTTGACGTTTTCGCCGGCGCGCGACCGCCACAACGCCCGGAGCTCGCAGCTCTCGCCCGGACGTGGTCCAATCTTACGATCTTGTCACTGGATGTTT
Organism: uncultured Verrucomicrobiae bacterium; assembly: GCA_963744345.1. GTDB lineage: Bacteria > Verrucomicrobiota > Verrucomicrobiia > Chthoniobacterales > Terrimicrobiaceae > DASTFP01. The sequence continues at coordinate 75,709 of CAVUTD010000027.1, read as the reverse complement.
GCGACCAGGGGACCATTGTGCAGGCGGCTCGGGTTCTCGGAGACCGCAAGCCCCTCGATCTGCTGGTGAACAATGCGGCAATATTTCCTGGCGATGGCAATGAACCCTTCGAGCGTGTTGATCCGGAATGGTTCAATGAAGCTTTCGATTGCAATGTGACCGGCGTCGCGCGTGTGACGCGGACCTTCCTTCCGCATCTGAGCAATTCGGGCAACGCCCGAGTGTCGAACATCTCTTCGGGCGCGGGATCGATCAGCGAGAAGGAGGATTTTGCTTACTATCCCTATTCGGTTTCGAAGGCTGGGTTGAACATGCTGACGCGCGCGCTTGCCGCTGAATTTCGCCCCAAAGGCATCGTTGTCGCAGCGATCAGCCCGGGCTGGGTGAAGACCGATATGGGCGGACCGGATGCTTCGTTGACACCGAAGAAATCGGCTCGGTCGCTCGTTCGAACAATCACCGGATTGACAATGAAGCACACCGGAAAATTCCTCGGCCGCAACGGCGAGTCCTACGCGTGGTAGGAGCGGAAAAATAGAAGGACCGGCGCCCCTGCCTGCGGCCAACTCGTGGCGCAGTATTGGCAGGTTGCAGCGTCGGCTCAAAGGGGTCTGGAGGCAAGCGGACAGGCGGTCACCAAGCCGGAGTTGGCCAGGGCGAAGCGAGCCCCCTGCCGAGCGAGGGGAAGATAATGTAAATTTTCGTCCATGAAATACTTGCGATCGCGCCGAACGACTGATAGAAATTAATTGTGGCATCCCCGCCATGCGGATGTTCCCCCTTCCGCGCATGCCTCCCAAACCCAACCTCCATTATCATGAGCAAGCACCATGAAATACCCCCATGTTCCCTTCTTGCCTCTCGGTATTGCCGCCGTCTTCGTCTCTGCCATCACCTTCTCGCTCTATGGCCAGTTTCGCCAGGGCGACGAAACCCATCGGGAACGCTTCCGTCCCCGGGGCGCTACCAACTTCGAGGGTCCTGCCGGATCCTTTGAGCACTCCGGGCGCAAAGTTCCACCCAGCTTCGAAATTACCGAAGCACCGACTGGTTTCGACAACCTCACCAACGGCTTCGACCAGCAGGGTCCACCGTTCGAGGAGATCAATGAGGACACGGTCGTGCCGCTGCGTTCCTTTAATGACAATCGATTCATCTTTGAGGAAGTCGAGACGAATGCGGACGGTCTTGGCCCAACTTACAACGCGCAGAGTTGCCGCGAATGCCACCAAAACGTCGTAACCGGCGGTGCGAGCCAGGTCGCCGAACATCGGACCGGCGACCTCAACACTGGCGGCTTTGTTGAGTCGCTCGGCGGATCGCTCGTCCAGTCTCGAGCCACCCATCCCAATATCGTCGAACGCGTCGCTTTCGAAGATGACATCCGTACCTTCCGCATCTCCACGAATACGCTTGGCAATGGCTTTGTTGAATGCGTCGCCGATGCGACGCTGCTGGCCATACGGGACGGACAGCCAGCCGAGATGCAAGGCACCGCGCTGATGGTGCCGGTCCTGGAAGCGGAGAGGAGGCCGCGAGTCGGCCGTTTCGGGTGGAAGAGCCAGCATGCCAGCCTCGAGTCATTCTCGGCAGATGCTTATCTAAACGAGATGGGTATCACGAGCCCCCTCTTCCCCGAGGAGAACACCTCATCCGGCGTCTTCGTCGGCTTTGGCACGCCTTCGATCCTGTGCCCGATCCGGAGGATGACGGGGTGGACATCGTGGCGTTCGCCAACTTCATGCGTTCCACGAAGGCGCCGGCGCGAGGGGGCATCAGCGAGGACGCGATTGCCGGTGAGCAGCTTTTCACCCAAATCGGCTGCGCGGTGTGCCATGTGCCGGCAATCACGACAGCGATGCCCGGAAGCAAGATCAACGGCGGCGTCTTCACGGTACCACACGCGCTCGGAAACAAAATCATCCATCCGTACAGTGACTTTCTGTTGCATGATATCGGCACGGGCGACGGCATTCCATTCCTGCCACAGCCTGATTTCGCCGCGACGGCGAATCAAATTCGCACTGCCCCTCTTTGGGCGCTCCGCACGCGAAATCGGCTGATGCACGACGGTTTGTCGTTCACCAAACAGGAAGCGATCCAACGCCATCAAGGCCAGGCTGTCGGCGTGACGAGCAAGTACAACGCGCTTTCCGACGCGCAAAGAAGCCAAATTCTAGCTTTCCTCGACTCTCTGTAGGATTTCAGGGTTTCGGCGCACAGTTTTCTCGTTCAGACCCAACGCAGGGGTGCGCCGAGCCCAGCAATTTTCTGTGCTTCGGTGACAGCACGCGCATCAAGCGTCACCACTGCATCAGCGCCTCGTCTAGCCCGTAAGCGGCAAGCGAGAGGGGCACAATGAGGCGTGCCCCCTTGGAAGGCAGAATGGAGAAAGCAGTCCAAATCCACTTGCCGCGGTCAGCAACCAAACAGCAATTCTTGCGAGGACTCGCTTTCTTCTGGCATAAAGCGGCTGAACAATTCGGACAGCTAATTGATGCTGGCTCATCCTTCACCGCACCATAGCGACTTCTGCCTAAGCCACTCTCCCGCTTCCATACTGGACCCCGCCGATCGGCCGCTCTTGCGGTCGATGTCCCTCTGAATCTGTTCCGCAACAGACCATGAGATCGAGGTTTAGGCGGAGTATCAATCAATTGGGCGCGACCGTCGCGATTGGTCTCGCTGCAGGACTCGCCGCCGTTGCGTTTCACGAAGCGATGATCTTGCTTGGCAGGGCACTCGTCGATAGGCCGTCGTCATGGCCGACTGGTGTCTTCGTGATGTTCGTGATGGCTTCCATGGGAGCGGCTGCTTGGATCACTGGCTGGTTGATGAAACGCTTTGCTCCGGATGCTCCCGGCAGCGGCATTCCTCAGGTGAAGGTGGCGTATCGTGAGGGGCGGCCGAGCTTCTCCTGGCATCTTATCTGGGTCAAATTTCTGGGAGGAGCCCTCTCGATTGGCTCGGGATCAAGCCTGGGCCGAGAGGGTCCCACGATTCACATAGGAGCGGCCATCGGGAGCAAAATTGCGAAGCTTTTTGGCGAAGAGGTGGCGGAGCGTTCGAACGCTGTTTGCGCAGGCTCTTCGGCCGGATTGGCAGCGGCGTTTGGCAGCCCTCTGGCCGGTGTGACGCTCGTGCTGGAGGAAATCGCAGGAGGGCAGAACGAGAAGAATTTTGCCGGAAGATCGCTCTTAGCTGCTGCGCTCGCTTCCAGCATAGTTTTCGCCCTCTCGAGCGGCGTTCCAAGCCTCCCCATTCAATCAACTCTCGCGCTGAGTTGGCGCGGCTTTTGGTTGTCGCCGGTTATTGGTGTCGTGGCTGGGGCGGTCGGCCTGGCTTTTCAGTATGTTACACTGGCCATTCGCGCGCGAAGCAAGCGTTCCCTGTTATCCGCGCCCGTCAGGCTTGTCGTTGGCACTCTCTTCGGCGCGATCTTCGCGCTTTTGGCCTTCGTTCTTACTGGCCGCCTGGGGGTCTTTGGACTTGGTGAGCAAGATTTGGTTGCAGCACTAAATGGCCGCATCGTGTGGACGGTGGCCTTCTGTCTCTTAATCACGAAATTGGTGGCTACGGCTGCTTGTTATGGGTCGGGAGGATGTGGTGGAATTTTTGCGCCGCTCTTGTTTCTTGGCGCTATGGCCGGAGCACTGGTCAGCGAACTGATGGCAAAATCACTGGCTCTCACAATACAGGACCAGACTCTTCTTGCACTGACGGGAATGACGGCCTGTCTCGGCGCCGTCGTGCGTGCACCGTTGACTTCCATCTTGATTGTGCTGGAGATGACTCGGCAGATCTCCGCGCTTCCCGCCTTAATGATGGCAGCCGTTGTCTCCGTGCACATGAACCGGCTGTGTTTTGCCGGAAATTTCTACGACGAGACACTGCGACAAGATGGAATTGGGTTCAAGGAGCCGTAAGCCTGCGGCGCAAAAAATTTGGCCTTCCGGCTTCCGAAATCAGTTCGCCGGCTTATTCTCCTGAGGTGAGCTATCGTGTCTTTGCCCGCAAATATAGACCGCAGACGTTTGAGGAGGTAGTTGGACAGGAACACATCACCCGCACGCTGCAAAATGCCGTCACGTCAGGACGCGTAGCGCAGGCCTATCTGTTCGTCGGTCCCCGGGGAATCGGCAAAACCTCCACCGCCCGGATCCTGGCGAAGGCGCTCAATTGCGCCGAGGGACCGACCGCCACTCCTTGTGGCAAATGCGATCCTTGCAAGGAGATCGCCGAGGGCCGCAGCCTTGACGTCATCGAGATCGATGGTGCCAGCAATAATGGCGTGGATAATATTCGCGAATTGCGGGAGAACGCCGCGTATGCGCCCACGCGCGGACCTTTCAAGATTTATTTAATCGACGAGGTGCACATGCTCAGTGCGGGCGCATTCAATGCTCTCCTGAAGACCCTCGAGGAACCTCCCGAGCACGTAAAGTTCCTCTTCGCGACCACCGAGGGGCAAAAGGTTCCAGCAACCATTACGAGCCGATGCCAACGTTTCGATTTGCGTCGAATTCCTGCCCGGGCCATCGCCGATCATTTGCTCGCCATCGCGGAAAAGGAGAACATTTTTCTTGAGCCGAAAGCTGCCGAGGATATCGCGCGCGGCGCGGAGGGCGCCCTTCGGGACGCGGAAAGCATGCTGGATCAGGCCATCGCATTTTGCGGGCAGAGCATCAGCGCGCAGGATGTCAGGAGGGTCTTTGGGTTTACCTCACGCGAGGCCGTTAGCGACCTCGCCGTGCGTCTTCTTCAACGCGATGCCACTGGCAGTTTGAAGGTCATTGCGGAGCAAGCTCAAGAAGGGAAGGATATGTCCCGGCTGCTTGGCGATCTCATCGGACACCTGCGCGATCTGCTGGTCGCCGGCGTGGCCGGTCAGCCATCCGCCCCTCCCCGAGGCAAGTTGCTCATGCTTCTCGATCATCTTGCGGAAACGGAATCCAGGATGCGGTGGGCTGCTGATAAAAAACTTCAGCTCGATGTAGCCGTAATAAAAGCTACCCATCTGCTCGATCAAGCCAGCCTCGACGAAGTCATCGAAACGCTCATCGCCATCCGGGGTAATGGACCTGCTCCTCCCGGAACGGCTCAGCCTTCGCAAAGCAAGGTCGCCATCCCTCAGGCGGCAGAAAAGCCCGACCCCCTCGGGCCGAAGGCACCGGAGACCGCTTCCATCGACGCGGCCATCGCTTGGACTCGGGTGGCTACTTCATACGAATCATCCCTCAAATTTCGCTGGCTGACCAAGGCCGTCTTTGTTCAAGGCGATCAGGACAAGGTGCTCGTCCACATTCCGCCCTCCTCGGCCGGCGAGCTGCGGTCGGTGGTGGGAGAGGCCGGACGCAGAGACGCAGAGACAAAACTGAGCAAAGCGCTTGGCAGGGAGGTTATCTTGCGTTTGGAGGTCGGCGAGGATCTTGCCGAGACACTGCCCGCCGACTCCGAAACACCGGCGGCTTCTCCTCCTCCGGCACCAAAGACGTCTGCAGAACGCCAGGAAACTCCGAAGGACCCGGCGGAAGAATTCAGAAACGATCCGCTCATCAAGAAAGCCCTCGAAATCTTCGCGGGCGAGATTCAAACTGCTACCAAATGAACATCCAAAAAATGCTCCAGCAAGCCCAGCGCATGCAGGCGAAGCTCGCGGACAAACAAAGCGAACTCTCTCAGAAGACGATCGAAGCGAGCGCCGGCGGCGGCAAAGTGATCGTGACCGCCAATGGCGCAGGCGACGTGCTTTCCATTAAAATTGATCGCTCAGTCGTCGATCCGGAGGATGTCGAGATGCTCGAAGACCTTGTTCTAGCGGGGGTGAAACAGGCTATCGAGGATGGACGCAAAATGGCTGAAGACGAGATGAAGAAGGTCACTGGAGGAATGAATATTCCGGGTATGCCCTTTTAAACATAATGAGCGTTTGTTCCGATCGGTGGATACGCCGTATGGCCAGGGAACGGGGCATGATCGAACCATTCGCGGATGGACAGACAAAAAAGCTCGAGAATGGTCTCGGTGCGATTAGCTACGGTCTTTCCAGCTATGGCTATGACTTGAGAGTCTCGCGCGAATTCAAGGTCTTCACCAACGTTTTCAACACCGTTGTCGATCCGAAAAACTTTGATCCGAAATCGCTGATCGATATTGACACCGATGTTTGTATCATACCTCCGAATTCCTTCGCCCTGGCACGAAGTGTGGAGTACTTTCGCATTCCACGTGACGTCCTAACCGTTTGTTTGGGTAAATCCACTTATGCGCGGTGCGGAATCATTGTTAATGTGACCCCCTTCGAACCTGAATGGGAAGGACACGTCACCCTCGAAATTTCCAATACAACCCCGCTCCCTGCGAAGATCTACGCCAACGAAGGCCTGGCGCAGGTGGTTTTCTTTCTTGCGAACGAGGTCTGCGAAACAAGCTACGCCGACCGAGGCGGCAAGTACATGAGGCAAACCGGTATCACAATTCCGAAAATGTGAAGCCTCCTTCGGGAAAAAGGAAGGTGGCGCGACTGCGAAGCCGGCGAGAGCGCGAGAAAACGCTTCCGCGTTCGATGATCTGCTTAGCGGCCACAGCCAAGCGTTTCTATGGTGAACGAGGGTGAACGTGCTCTCAGTCGAAAGTCCTTTGCCGCTGACGATTAGATTGGCGCCAAGATGGCAAAGTTAATTTTCCTTCAAGACATTGTTTGGGACGGCACGGTCAGCCGAGGTGGTCAAAATATGTTTATCCTTCAATGGATGCGAGGTCTGGAACGTCTGGGCCATGAAGTTGTCTTTCTCGACTTGGTTGGCAGCAATTTCGCAGAGGAACGGGAAACGATGCTCCGCGCATTTCATCACGTCATCAGCAAATGGTGGCATCCTGAGCAGACGGCGCTGATGGTTGCGGGGACAATGGAAACCCTCTACGGTATGGACCTCGGCCGATTGTCGCGATTCGCTGATGCCGCCGCAGCCGTCGTGATGTTGAGCGCGCCTTTCCGCCGCGAGCCTCCTGCCTTTATCCGTGACGTGCGCCCCCGCATCCTCTTCGAATCCGATCCGGCTTACACACATGTCTGGGCGGCGGGGAAGGGGGATCCCGCAGAGCTCTTCGGAGAGAATGACCTTTACTTTACCGTCGGTGGGAACATTGGATCGCCGCGTTGCTCTGTTCCCACCTGCGACATTCATTGGCGCCCGCTGTGGCACCCTGTCGTGCTGGAGTGGTGGGAAGCGTCGCCTCTGGTTAACGACCACTTTACAACAGTTGCCGACTGGTATCACCAGGGCTACCTCGAATTTGATGGCAGGATCTTCGGACCGAAGGCCCAGGAATTCCGGAAATTTATTCGGCTTCCCGCCGCGGCGGGCGAGGAACTCGAGATCATTAATAATATCAGCCCCGACGACCCCGATATCGATGAATTCAGAGCGCATGGTTGGAGGTTCAAGAGCCCGGATCAAGTCCGCTTGCCCGAAATGTATCATGACGTGGTCGTCGGAGCGGCTGCGGAGTTTAGCTGCGCGAAGGGCGGCTACGCTGGCACTCGGTGCGGCTGGTTTAGCGACCGCTCCGAATGTTTTCTGGCCGCGGGCAGGCCAGTGGTGTTGCAATCTACGGGATTTGAAGACCTGCTCCCGACCGGCCGTGGTTTATTCTCAGTAAGGACAGTTGAGGAAGCGGCCGAGGCGGTTCGAGCCATTCGTGCCGACTACACGGCACACTCGGCGGCGGCGCGCGAGATTGCTCGGGAGAATTTTGATTCCGACAAAATCCTGAGCCGAATGCTTGCGGAGGCCGGGGTATGACTGCTTCAGCGCAATGGGCGTCGAGAACACAGCGCGCCGAGCGCGATCAATCGGAAGAAAACGCCTGAGCGCAGCCTATAGGACGACTTTGCTTCGCGCCACCGGCGCCACCATTTTGGTGTGCCTCGTCAGCGCTTGCTCTTATTCTTGAGCTGTTCTTGCCAGGTCTTTATCAACTTTGCCCGGGCATTGGCGAATTCCCCGCGCGCATCAGTCCTGCGCACGATGTCCATTGCGGCTCTCATATTGCCTTCCTCAGCTTTCAATCCGGCTAAACGAAGCAGGGCGAGATCGCGAAGTCCCGGTTCACGTGCTTGCGTGGAGAGCAACTCCAAAACACGCCTTTGCCCTTGGAGGTCGTTTGCTTTCTTGTAGCAGGCGTAAACGCCGAAGACGACATCTTCGTAAGAGCAGGCGCTTGTGCGGGGCAAGGTGCGCAGGAAAGTCACGTTTGGCAATACCCATTGGCTGAGCAATTCCATTGCAGCTTGTTTTGCCTCGGGAATATCCAGGAGGATCCAAGCGCAATTTTGCAGATTCGCAATGGCGATACCGATATCGCGTGGCTGCCGCGCCGTTCTTGCCTTCTCCATCCATGCGGCAACATCCTGTCTGGTCATGCGAATCTCGCCGAATTCAGAAACTCCGGGTGTGATGCGCCCTGCCAGAAATTCGCCCAGCGCGCCCGCTGGAATTTGCGCTGCGCTCATCGGGGCAACCGCTGAGAACGTTGCTGCCGCGAAGACGAGCGCACTTCGATCGATGAAGGTCTTCCAGCTTTGCAGAAGGGCATGCACGAGCGTTTGTGGTACTATTTCGTTTTACCAAATAGGAACAGCAAATTGCAGTTCATGGCGCTTTGTCCCTCGTGTGCCAAGATCGGGCATGGAAAGCAACGGCGCGCGCGCGAGTTCACTAAGAAGGTTTTCCTCATTGCGGCGGATGTTTTTGGTTTGTTAACACGTTGCCGATGCGTCTTCTTGTCACTGGCGGCTGCGGGTTTATCGGCAGCAACTTTGTCCGTTTCATCTTGGAGCATTACCAGCCCGAGTTCGTCACAAATGTCGATGTGCTAACCTACGCGGGCAATCCGGACAACTTGATCGGGATTGCGGGAAGTTACGACGAACGCTACGAGTTCTTCCAAAGCGACATCGCCGATCGCGAAGCGATGGACGAAATTCTAGGCCGGCACAAATTTTACGCCGTCGTGAACTTTGCGGCAGAGTCCCATGTGGATCGGAGCATTTCTGATCCGGGCAATTTCATTCACACAAACGTCATCGGCACGGAGGTGCTTCTCGAGGCTGCGCGAAAGCATGGAGTGAAGCGCTTTCTCCAGGTTTCGACCGATGAGGTCTATGGCTCGCTCGGCCCAGAGGGACGGTTTACCGAAAGCTCTCCACTTGATCCAAGTTCGCCGTATTCTGCCAGCAAGGCTTCGGCCGACTTATTGGCTCTGGCGGCATTCAAGACCTTCGGCCAAGAGGTCGTTATCACTCGCTGTTCGAATAATTACGGGCCCTATCAGTTTCCCGAGAAGCTGATACCACTCATGATTACGAACGCGCTCGCGGACAAGAAACTTCCCGTTTATGGGGATGGATTGAACGTGCGGGACTGGATTCATGTGGAGGACCATTGCCGAGCAGTCATGGCGGTGCTGCTGGAGGGTCGCCCCGGCGGGATCTACAACATCGGTGCGGACGGTGAAATGGAGAATATTGCAATCGTGGAATTGATCCTTGAGACGCTCGGGAAACCGCACGGTTTGATCAGTTATGTCACCGACCGCCCCGGACACGATCGAAGATATGCGATCGACTCGACAAAAATCCGAACTGAGCTTGGCTGGAAACCATTACACACCCCAACGGAGGGGATCCCTCAGACGATCAAGTGGTACCTCGATAATCGCGAATGGTGGGAACCGCTCAAGGCTGCGGAAGTTTAAGATGCGAGAGATTTTTCGGGAGAGCATCGTTTACGCTTCGATGGGTCGTGCACAGTGCAAGGAGGATCGCCTGTGAAGATGCTGCGGCAGATCTGAGCGCGGTGCCCTGGTGTTAGAGGCAACCATGAGGATCCTGATTCTTGGAAAGAAGGGCCGCCTGGGTGGGGCGCTTGCACGCATGTGGGGGGAAGATCACGACGTCCTGGCGTTGGCGCGTTCGGAAATTGACGTGACGAATCTGATTGCCTTGGAAAGGCTTCTTGAATCGGCATCTTATGAAGTGCTGGTCAACTGTACCGGGTTAACCAACGTCGATCGTTGCGAGATAGCACCGGAGGAGGCAGAAGTCGTTAATGCCCGCGCGCCCGGAGCGATGGCGGAGGCGGCCGCTGCGAAAGGCGCGCGCTTTATTCACTTCAGCACAGACTATGTCTTCGACGGAACCAAAACTACGCCCTATAGCGAAGAGGATGTTGCCCACCCTCTTGGAACATATGGCCAAACCAAGCTTGACGGGGAGCGGGCCGCGCTTGCGCCCTCGCCCAGACATCTGGTTTTACGAGTTGCTTGGGTCTTCGGCCCGGACAAGCCGAGCTTCGTGGATTCGATCATCGATCGAGCATTGGCCAATGATCGTGTGGAAGCCATCGCCGATAAAACCTCTTGCATGACCTTTACGGAAGACGTCGCGCGCTGGATAGCACCGTTTCTCGAAAGAGAGCTCCCTGGCGGGCTGTATCACGCCTGCAACGATCGAGGATGCTCATGGCACGAATACGGTCAGCATGCACTGGATTTTGCCGCGCGAGCGGGGCTTCCGCTTAAAACGTCGGCTGCCGAGGCGATTCCGCTTTCAGCGATGAAGATGTTTGTCGCCCCACGTCCACGGCACACCGTGATGAGTACGTCGAAACTCGCTGCGGTCACCGGCGCCGTTCCGCGTCCCTGGCAGGATGCCCTGGACGAGTATCTGGCGAGGAAGTTGAAAGGGCAAATCTTCGCTTAAACGCTCAACCGCTCAACTTGATCGATGCATCGTTTTTACCTTGCTCCCAAGGAGTGGAACGCCGCATCACCCGCGCTCGATGAGGGGGACTCTCATCACGCGGTAAACGTCCTTCGCTTTACCGTCGGGGATTGGGTGACTGTCTTTGACGGTGATGGGGCGGAAGCCCGAGCAAAGATTATCTCGCTGGCAGGAAGCAGAATCCAATTGCGAATGAGTGAAAAGCACAGATCTCAACCGCTGCGCTGCGCGATCACGCTCGCCCAAGCCATACCTAAGGGAAGGCACATGGAATTCATCATCCAGAAGGCCACCGAGTTGGGCGCGAGCCGCATCGCTCCCTTGCTTTCCGATCGCACCGTCATCCAACTCGATCTAGGCGATGCAGAGAAGAAGCGCCAAAGGTGGCTCGAGGTTGCCATCGAGGCGTGCAAGCAATGTGGACAAAATCGGGTTCCGGAAATTGTTGCTCCACGCACGCCAAAGGCTTTTTTTGAGAATCAGGAGCAGATCGAGCTCATGCTCATCGCTTCGCTGCAACCCGATGCCCGGCCCATCAAGAGCGTTCTGGCCGATTATCCGCCGCCGCGCCGCGTCTGCGTGCTGATCGGGCCCGAAGGCGATTTCACACCAGCGGAGCTTGCCCTGGCAAAGAGCAACGGATGCCGAGCCAATAACGCTTGGGCCCATCATTCTGCGCGCAGAAACCGCCGCACTCTATTGTCTAAGCGTTCTGGGACACGAGTTGTTTTGAGCCAAAGCAGAAAATTCACGAGTTCGCAAGAAGTCGCCCTTACCTCCTTTTTCAATTCGTATGCAAGCGGTGCAATCGAGCCCCGGCGTCGCATTGATTTAGTCGCGGGGGACGCCCATTGTCGCGCTTGCTAAGGACTCAATGGAGATTCAGGCGCTCATCGATGCTTTGGTCGACCGGATCAAACGAGTTGAGGGTGTGGAAGCAATCGTCCTCGGTGGATCGCGTGCACGCGGCATGCACACGCCGAAGTCTGACGTCGATTTGTGTATCTATTACCGCCCCGACCATCCGCTCGATTTGAATGCCCTTGATCGGCTGGCGGCCGACTTTGATGACCGACATTGTTCAGGATTACTAACTCCGATCGGCGGATGGGGCCCTTGGATCAATGGAGGCGGTTGGCTGATGGTGCACGGGCAAGCGGTAGATTTTCTGTATCGAGATCTTTACCGAGTTGGTGCGACGATCGAAGCTTGTCTCGCCGGTCGGGTGGACATGGTGTATCAACCGGGGCATCCCCACGGGTTTGTTTCCTCGATTTATCTGGCCGAGGTGGCTCTCTGCCTACCGCTCTGGGACGCAAACGGGCGGATTTCCGCTTTAAAATTGCAAGCCCGTCCTTTCCCTCGAGCCTTGCAGAATGCGCTTATCAAGAAGTTCACATGGGAGATAGATTTTTCGCTCGACATAGCCAGGAAAAGCATCGAGCGCTCCGATGTAGCTTATGCAGCCGGTTGCTGCTTTCGGAGTGTCGCCTGTATTCTGCAAGTGTTGTTTGCCATCAATGAGCAATACTGGCTCAACGAAAAAGGCGCCGTAGCTTTAGCGAACACCTTTCCGATTCGGCCGCCGCTGCTTAGATCACGGATCGAAGAAGCCTTCGCATCCTTGGCTGCTGACGGTGACTCCATCGCGAGGGTCATCGCGGGGCTTGAGGAATTGCGCCGGGATCTGGGGACCTTGCTGCCAGGTTCCTAAGGAACTTAATATTGTATCCGATCCGCGAAACGCTTATGCAGTGTGATGCAGGACTCATCAACGTCCTTATGTATTAGCGCGTATTTCAGCGGAGATGTCCCACACGCTTAAAGCCTCTGTCGCCTCGATGTGAAGCGCGCACCTTCATATGCCCGAGGCGGATCTCCGTAGGAAGTTCTTTAGAAAATCGCTTTCGCTGGACATGAATTATGGACTCCTCCAGAAACAGTCCTATCCCGATAGCTATGCCCTAATCGGATGCTGGAGACTACTGTCAAGATGATCGCTAATCCAGGCACCCATCACCGCCGCGATCGTCGTGAGACGTGTCAGTTGGTGCGCGGAAAGCCCGAAGCGTGCCAGAGATGCCGAGAACTAATTCATGTCAGGCGATTAACCTTTTAGAATGCTTCAACAGAGGTGGGATGTTAACGGGCGGCGAAATTCGTGCCATTGCCGATCCGCGAGCGGCGATCCTTTTAACCCATGGCCATTGAAGACCGCCGAGCTTTGCGCTTGCAAGCTTGTGTTCCGGTAGACTTCATGCTCATTGCCTCGCTAAGCAGGGAGGTCAGCCGCGAAGAAAACTCTGGTCTTGTCAAAGATATTTATTTCCGATAAGCCATGCCTATCCCATGAGCGATAACGAACTTATCCTGCTAGCGCCCGTTTCCGGAGTGCTCTACCCCCTCGAAACCGTGCCCGACCCCGTCTTTTCACAGAAACTCGCCGGCGACGGTATCTCAATCGATCCCACGGACAACGTTTTGCGCGCCCCTTGCGCCGGAGAGATAGTTCAGCAGCATGCGGCGGGTCACGCCGTGACATTGAAGACGGCCACCGACGTCGAGTTGCTTATCCATATCGGCATCGATACGGTTTCCCTTAAGGGGCAAGGCTTTACGTCACGAGTAAAGTTGGGGGACAAAGTGGAAACCGGGGCGCCTTTGATTGAATTTGATCTCGATTACGTAGCAACAAATGCCAAGAGCCTCTTGACCGAGGTCATCATCTCGAACGGCGAGAGAGTTTCTGGTGTTGTTTACGGCTCTGGTACGGCAACTGTTGGTAAGACTCCGGTGCTGACGCTTACGCTCAATGGCGCGGGAGCGGCCGCCAAGGAGGAGACCGGCCCAACGGTGACATCCAATGCCATCATCCTTCCGAACCCGAACGGTCTGCACGCGCGCCCGGCGGCAGTTTTGAGCAGCGTGGCCAAGAAATTCAAAAGCGATATCAGACTTCAGCTCGGCGACCGTTCTGCCAACGCTCGCAGCGTCACATCCTTAATGGCGCTGGAGACCGCCCGAGGTGACAAGGTGCTGCTCGTGGCCAAGGGTCCGGACGCCCGTGAGGCAGTGGACAGGCTCACTCCGATGATCGTAGAAGGCCTTGGTGATGAGGGCTGTATTCCGGTGTCCTCGCTTGCAACGATGACGGAGGCACCCATCGCGGCCCCGGCCCCGAGGGAGGCTGTTGATCCGAACCTCGTCAAGGGTGTCGCGGCATCATCCGGACTGGCGGTTGGCGAGGTATACCAAGTGCGCCACGTGGAGATTCAAGTGAAGGAAGAGGGGGGGTCGCCCGACCAGGAGCGGCGACTCCTCGATGGTGCCATAGAGAAGGCGGCCGGCCAGCTTGAAGCCATGCGCGCCCAGCTCCATGGCCATAAGGAACAAGCGAAGGCAGCGATTTTCGCCGCGCATTCCGAGTTGCTCGAGGATCCTGATCTCATCGACATTGCCACCTCCGCGATCGCCAAGGGAAAAAGTGCCGCCTTCGCCTGGAAGAACGCCGTTAAGACCCATGCCGAGCGGCTTGCGAGTCTCCGCAATCAACTCCTTGCGCAACGGGCCAACGACCTTCGAGATGTGGGCGAACGCGTGCTGGAAGTGCTTACCGGAATCAAGCGGGAAGCTCCTTCTTATCCAGCCAACGCGGTTCTCATTGCCGAAGATCTCACGCCCTCGGACACCGCCTCGATGGAGCGGGGCAAGGTGATGGGTTTTGCGACGGTGCGAGGCGGTGCGACCTCCCACGTCGCCATTCTTGCTCGCTCACTCGGCATCCCGGCACTGGCCGGCATCGAAGCGCGAGCTTTGGAACTCGCCAATGGCACGCCGGTAATCCTCGATGGTAGCAAGGGAACCCTGCGGCTGCATCCCTCTGCCGAAGAGATGAAGCAACTCCGTGAGGCTCAAATTCGCCATGAAGCGCAGAGGAAGCAGGATCTGGCCCACGCGCTCGAGCCGGCCAAGACCACGGATGGGCATCATCTCGAAGTCGCCGCGAATATCGGAGGGCTCGCAGACGCCGAGGAGGTCGCCAACCTGGGTGGCGACGGCGTGGGCCTGCTGCGCTCCGAGTTCTTGTTCATGGAACGGTCTTCGGCGCCCAGCGAAGAGGAGCAGTTCGAACAATACAAAGCCATCACTCTCGCCATAGGCTCAGAGCGCCCGGTCATCATCCGCACCCTGGATGTGGGCGGAGATAAGCCGCTCGCCTATTTGCCAATTCCCAAAGAGGACAACCCGTTTCTCGGCGAGCGTGGCATTCGCGTCGGACTTGACCGGCCCGAGATCTTGCGAACGCAACTTCGCGCTCTTCTCCGCGCATCCGAATTCGGGAAACTGCGGGTGATGTTTCCGATGATCGCTACGATAACGGAACTGCGCGACACCAAGGCTATTCTTGCTGAGGAAGCAAAGTCCCTCGGAATTGCGCCAATGCCTTGCGGAATCATGGTGGAAGTGCCTTCAGTGGCCGTTATGGCCGAAGTTTTTGCTGAAGAAGCCGATTTTTTCTCGATCGGCACAAACGATCTCACCCAATACACCCTGGCGATGGATCGAGGTCACCCTAAACTCGCGCCGAAGGTTGACGCCTTGAACCCTGGCCTGCTTCGTCTTATCGCTCTGACAGTCGAGGGGGCCCGCAAGCATAAGAGACTTACCGGCGTTTGCGGAGGCCTCGCCGGCGACGCGCAAGCGGTTCCGATTCTTGTCGGTCTGGGCGTTGAGGAACTCAGCGTCAGCCTTCCCTCAATCCCCACGATCAAAGCGCAGGTGCGGCGTCTCTCCTACGCCAATTGCCGGGACCTCGCGCAGCGCGCGCTCAATTGTCGCACGGGAGACGAAGTCCGCGCACTCACTCCCGAAGTGTAACCCTAAACCTATCCAAAACTATGGCCTCATTCTCCAACGCCTTCTCATATCTCCAAAAAATTGGCAAATGCATGATGCTGCCGGTCTCGGTGCTTCCCGTAGCGGGCATTTTGCTTGGCGTCGGGAGCGCGAACTTCTCGTGGCTGCCGCAGATCGTCTCCCAGATTATGGCCCAATCGGGCGGCGCGATTTTCTCGAACCTCCCATTGCTCTTCGCCATCGGTGTCGCGATTGGCTTGACAGACAATGACGGAGTTGCCGCGCTGGCGAGTACCGTTGGATTCGCAGTCTTCCTGGCGGCCATGGGCGTCATGGCGAAGATACGTGGGATCGAAACGGCGACCGTGATGGGAATTCCCACCATCGAGACCGGTGTCTTCGGCGGGATCGTCGTTGGCCTGATCGCGGCCTGGGCATTCAACAGATTTTACAAAGTTCAGCTGCCTAGCTATCTCGGCTTTTTCGCGGGCAAGCGCTCTGTGCCGATCATCACTGCTTTCGCCGTCATCGCTGCTTCGGTAATCTTGAGCTTTATCTGGCCTCCAATCGGCAATGGGATCCAGGCCTTCTCGAACTGGGCCGTTCATGGACAACCTGCTGTTGCCTTCACGCTGTATGGCATTGTGGAGCGTTCCCTCATCCCTTTTGGTCTCCACCACGTCTGGAATGTCCCATTCTTTTTCCAGGCGGGCGAATTTGTTGATCCCAGCACCGGTCAGACTGTGCGCGGCGAAATTGCGCGCTTTATCGCGGGCGATCCGACGGCTGGCAATATGACCGGCGGTTATCTCTTCAAGATGTGGGGTCTCCCAGCCGCGGCGGCCGCAATAGCGCTGGCCGCCCGTCCGGAAAATCGCGCCAAGGTCGCCGGCATCATGATTTCTGCAGCGCTGACGGCATTCCTCACCGGGATTACCGAGCCCATCGAGTTCGCGTTCCTCTTCGTCGCTCCGATTCTGTATGGTATTCATGCGCTCCTGGCCGGGTTCGCCTATCTCATCTGCATCCTCCTCGGCATCAAGCATGGGTTCACTTTTTCACACGGCTTGATTGACTACGTTGTCCTTTTCTCGAAATCGACCAACGCGCTCTGGCTCTTCGTTCTTGGCCCGATCTTCGCCGGAGTTTACTTCCTCATTTTCAGTTTCTTCATTCGCAAGTTCGACCTCAAAACCCCGGGCCGCGAAGATCTTGAGGAAGCCGTGGCGGGACATTCACAAGCCGGTGACGAGTTCGCGCTTCAGATTGTGCGCGCGCTCGGCGGGCGAAGCAATATCGTGAACCTCGATGCATGCATAACGCGACTGCGGGTAAAGCTTAAGGATCCAAGCAAGGTCAGCGCGCCCAAGCTGAAGGCGCTCGGCGCCGCCGGAGTTGTGATGGTCGGAGACGGCGTCCAGGCCATTTTTGGCACGCGCTCGGACGTTCTCAAGACGGAGATCGGAGACTATCTCAAGCACGCTGGTGCGGAAGCCGATGAGGTGGAGGCTCCGTCCCCGGTTAATGCGCCGGCGCAGGCGGGCATTCAACCGAAACTGCGTGATCCGCTCGCGGCCGAAAAGGCGCGCGCATTCATCAACGCGCTCGGCGGCAAGGCCAACATCCAACGCGTGGATGCCTGCGCCGAGACTCGTTTGCGGATCGTTACCACGAACGGTGCGCTCGATGAGGCGGCCCTAAAGGCCGCCGGCGTAGAAGGCGTCGTGAAACTGCCTGATCATGTGATCCATCTGCTGACGGGTCTCAATGCGGACCAATATGCGGCCGAGATGCGAGGGCAGCTCGCGGTTAAGCCTCCTGCGTAACTGCTAGAAAAAGCGTAGCGAACACTCGCGGCAGCCTCTGCTGTGACTCAGCAGGACTCGCGCCCTAAAGTCATTGGGCGATGCTGAATGTCTCTCGACGAGTGCAAGTGAAGTCTTGCTCAGGATCGCACTTTAACCGCCGGTGGCAGCGGCAAATCCCTCCATGGAATCAAGTCTTGCTTAACGATCTCCGATTATCTAACGCTTTATTAGCGCATCCCGCCGGAAAATCTGTCCGGCAAGACGCCGAAATGCAGGCGGTGATGTTGTGCTCCCGGACCGTCGCAATTGCCTTGCCAAGCAGGTTGATCTGGATCGCCGCCGGTTCACGAAGCGGATATATTGTCCAGCTTCCAGATAGCGGAATCATTTCACGGTCTCGGAGGTGACAGGGACCAAACGCGGCTTGGGATTCTTGAGGTATTGGTGAAGGTGCGGCCGGAGAAGCCGAAATCGGGCAGGTGGAGGAACTTTTCGGTGGAGCGGAAATGGCGCACGAGCGGTTCGCTCTCTGCGGTGTGGAGGCTCCAGGCCTTTTTGTAGGCGGAGGTTTCTTCCACGGTCATGCGCATGTTCTGGCGCAGATGTTCGGCCCAGGTGGAGACCTGGTATTCGAGCCGGAAGAGCCCTGAGCGATCGAGGCTTTCATCCAGGCGGCATTGGAAGGCGCCGTTGCGCCGTAAGGCGGCCTGCACCTCTTGGATAAGGACGCGGAACTGCTCTCTATTCTTCCTGGAGATGAGATAGTCGATGGTAATGGTGATGGGTCCATCATCGTGATCGGGGAGGACGGCCAGCTCGTGGGCGTGATCGAGGGGGGCTTGCTCGACTTCGGCTTCGGCGGCGAAGTTGATCGAGTAGCGATGGCCGAGAGCGAGGACGGCGAGGGCGACGGCGCCGGCGGCGGCAAAGGTCAAATCGAGGCCGAGATTGGCGACGCCGGTGCCCCAGAGCACGGCGCCCACAGCCATGGTGCCTTGGCCCAACATAATGAGGAAGGCGTTCATGCGGCCGCGCACCCAGCCGGGCATGACCCTCTGGCCGGCGACCCAAAGCTCCGAGCCTGCCAGAGCCCAGGCGACCCCGGCAAAGGTGGTCGACACCATCAGGGCGGGCACCTGCCGGATAAGGGCCATCGTCAAGAGCACGAGCACCAGGATGACCATGGAAATGGAGATGATGGCGTTGGCGGAGACCCGGCGCCGCAGATAGGGCAGCAGGAAGACCGCCCCGCTCAAAGAGCCCACCCCCACACAGGCAAAGATGAGCCCAAGCTGGGCCGCCGAACAGGCGCACTCCCGCAGGGCAATGACGGGCAAAAGGGCCGGAATGATCGAGATCACCAGCGAAAAGAGCACATTGCGAAAGAGGATCACCTTCATGCGCGCGGAGTGCCGTGCGTAGCGCAGAGAACTCATAAAGGATTCGGTAAAGTTCTCGCGCAACCGCCCGGCGTTCATCTGACGCGGCTTCCACTGCAGGATCACCAGGGCGACCACCAAAAAGGCGATCGCGTTAAAAGAAATGACCAGCGGGGCCCCCAAAAACGGAAGCAGAAGGCCCCCCAGGGCAGGACCCACGATGCCCGAGAGATTGAGCTGAACCCCTCCCAAGGTGATCGCCGAGGGCAACTCCTCCTTATTGACGATGTCGGGCACAATGGCTCCCCACACCGGCGCCCCAAAAGCGAGCCCGATGCCCAGGGCAAAGATGCAGGCCAGCACCGCCCCCGGGATGACCACGTCAGTCCATGCCCCCAAGGCCAGGACCACGGACCAGGCTGCCTGCCAAAGCACCGCACAGATGATCAGCGTGCGCCGGTTGACAATATCGGCCACCGCCCCCGCCGGCAGCGTGAAGAGAAAGAAGGGCGCCGCCGCCGCCGTCGCCATCAAAGAGAGCAAAAAGGGCGAGGCGCCCAGGTAATGCATCAACCAGGTCGCGGTCACATCCTGGGAAGAAACAAAGGTGCCCGACAACAGCGTCGCAAACCACAGCCGGCAAAAAACTGGATTGCGAAGCGCAAACCACGTCGAAGCAGATTTCCGGTCGCTGACCAAACGCGAGCACCGCTCAGCTTGCTGACTACTGCTATCCTCCGTTAAACCAAGCAGTCCGTTGCGCAGTCCTCCAGGCACGCTAGTTCCCGCCGAAAACAATTTCGGTGCCCTTGATGATGACCTCCCGTCCATTCCCTTCCCCTTGGTAAGGCCTCCGTGTTAATTTCTACGTCTGACCCGCCCAGACTTGCACACGCGGGAGAGAATTTCTTCACAAACTTCGCTTTCAGTTAGCAGACTTGGCTAGTTCTCTCAGAGACGAGGTCTGCCACATCAGGCTGCGACAAGCATGAATGCGGGGTGCGGTTGGGGCGATGCTTGCGGATGGGGCGCCTAAGGTGATTGCGTGCGGCTCGCAACCGGGTAAGGAATTAACTATGAGCGAGGGCCTGGACGCGGAAGTGGTTACTGCCGGTGTATTGATCATTGGAAACGAGATCCTTTCGGGTCGAACCCAAGAAATTAATCTAACCTATATCGCCAAGGGACTTAGCGAGATTGGCGTGCGCCTGCGGGAAGCGCGCATAGTTCCCGATACAAGGGAGGCGATCGTTTCAGCTGTGAACGAAATGCGGACCAGGCTTGATTATGTATTCACGACCGGAGGTATCGGGCCGACGCATGACGATATTACCCTCAAATGCCTGGCGCAGGCGTTTGGCGTGCCTTGGACGCTACATACCGAGGCTCATCGCCTCCTCCGGACGTGGTACGAGGATGAACTGGATCAGCTCAACGCAGCGCGTCTGCGCATGGCCACTGCTCCCGAAGGAGCGAGCTTAATCGTTGAGCCCATTTCCGGCGCGATCGGATTCCGCATCGAGAATGTTTTCGTGATGGCGGGCATTCCACGGATCATGCAATCGATGTTCGACCACGTGAAGCCAACCTTGCGAGCGAGCAAGCCGATGGTACTGCGTAGCGTGCGCTGCGATCTGCCGGAGGGAGCGATCGCCCAAAAACTGGAAGACATCCAAAACCGCTATCCAGACTTCGAACTGGGATCCTATCCTTGGTTGGATGGGAGTACTTTTGGCACCAGTTTGGTCGTTCGCGGCAGTGATCTCGAGCGTGTCAATGCCGCTACCTTGGAGGTCATTGAGATGGTGCGCAGTCTTGGAGGTAATCCTCAGGAGGAGTAAGATCGCAAATTACCGTGGAAAGAAGGCGGTAATCGCCGATTTCACGCACCGAACACCTCAGTGTTGTTGATCTGCCGAGTTTCCCAGGTTCGAGCAATGCGCTGGCGAAATTTTCTGTAGAGAATGCCGGTCTCAGATTGTTGAGTCAAATGCGGTAGGATGTTGCGAAATGGCCTTCATGCTATCGTCTTTTGAGAGTCATGTATGCCTAAACCATCTGTTTCTTCCCAGACGATCCAAGGCATGCTTCAAGAACGCTGGGGCGCTATCGCCGACTTTACACGGCTTACAGAGGGATTGGGCTCGCAGGCATTCTGCTTCCGTCACTCGCAGGCGGACTATGTTGTTCGCGTCAACCGATCGATCGAAGGATTTGCGAAGGACCGATTCGTTTACGAGCGCTTCTCCAGCAGGGATTTGCCTGTCCCGCAGGTGTTGGAGATTGGCCGTTTGGATGACACCCATGCCTTCTGCATCTCACGTCGTATGCCAGGGGTGCGGTTCAAAGACATGGATGATGCCCATCTGGCGCATCTCGTTAGGCCCAGCTTACAACTCCTGGAGAGGATCGGGGCCGCCGATATTGGAAGAACACGGGGATTTGGATGTTTCGACGTTGATGGCGTCGGCCCTCACGCGTATTGGCACGAGTTCCTGACCAGCATCACTGATCGACGGCACTATGACTGGGAGCAGTTCGATCGCACCGTTGGACCCACAGTGCGCACGATGTGCCGCCTGGTTAAACAGCTTGCTCGTCGTTGCCCTGAGGAGCGCCGGTTGGTCCACGGCGATTTCGGTTCTTGCAATGTGCTTACCGACGGCCATCGAATCACCGCTATCATCGACTGGGATCGGGCGCTATTCGGTGATCCTCTCTATGATATCGCCAATCTTCTCTTCTGGGGGGAAAAACCACTGCAACCAGCTCGTCGAATGGATTAAACAGCAACAAAGCACCGCCGCGCGCTGGAACGATCGAGTATTCTGCTACCAGTTACGCATCGGATTACAGGAAATTTACGATAGCGCCATGGGTACCGGCACGATCGATCTCACCTGGCTGACAAACCGGTGTAATACCATCGTCGAGCAAGGACTCACGTCATAGGCTCTGACAACAAAGAAAACGGCAACACCCGATATCTTGATAATTTTTTCGCATCTCGGAGCGTGTGCCGATGAGCTTGGCAAGATTGCTGGCGTGCCAGCAAATTCAGCATAGGGCGATGGCTTGTGAGTTCCGGCAAACTCCGCCCCGGCGCCAAGCGTTTTTTGCCCACGCATCCACTTCAAGCCCCAAACACGTATTCAGTCCTATGAGCTACCGTGATCGATCTGGCGAGGAGCTGACCTCGGCGTGTGATACGTTTGAAAAGCTTCGTTGCGAGCCGCGGTATTCGTTGACTCTGACGTCCTTGCTTCTCTGCTTTGATATCGAAAATTTCCTTCGGATGACTCGAAGCAACGCGGTCCATGGGGCTTGGCCGCCCTGGCGTGCAACGCGATTCCTGCCGTCCTCGCGTTCGACCGATCACACATCAACGACTTGTGGAGGGCGACCCTCGTCACCTCTTGGAGCGAAGGCATTGCACAAGGAAGACATCCTGCAAAATGATCTCGTGGCGTTCGCAGATCAGTCCGGCGTTTGGAAAGTGGTCGCTCCCGTTAATGGGAGCAAGGTAGACATTTTCAGGAGTGAAGGGTTCGATACTCGGATCGTGACGGTCGCTTTGGAGAGCATCACCGTCGTGCATCGTCCGACGAGCCCCGGATATAGTTATTGAAACTGCTCGCCATAAGCTGCCTTTCCGGCGAGTTGTCGTGGCTTCTATTCGGGAATGTGATCAAGTGATTCGCCAAGCGTACGAGAAAAGATCCGCTTGAGAGTCTTTTCCCATTTTGGCTGGCGCGATTCGAAAGCACAGCGGTTTATCCGGTCAATCAAGTGAACCGGAAGGACAAGGATCTTGGTATGAAGATCGGTGTTATCCTGAAGCGTTACCAAAAGGCTCTGAAAGGCTCCTTCATTACGGAGGGCCGGGTCTTGCTGCATGAGCGCGTCGAATTCATCATCGCTCAATGGAATGGATATCGCGTTGGGTAACACGTTGGCGGCATTAAAAGCTCTCCTGCGAGAGAGATTCAAGCAAGCTTGGCTAATCCTGCTTAAGGAACTGATCAGTCTTGATCAGCTGCCAGGATCTGAAGTTCTCGCGGATTGTCCTCTGAAGTGATCAATGAGATGTTCACTAAGACCCCTTCGTCGGCTTCGGGGACGTGAAAGGTCCAGATGCTCCAGTACCAGACAAGACTCGTGCGGAGAAGCGGCCCTCTTCTGTGAACGACGATAGAGGCTTGCTAACCCGAAGCGGGCGAGGCGATCCCGCGCTCAACTAGTCCGCGCTTCCATTCTTTCTTTGAAGCGGGCGAGGTCAGATTCTAGTTGTTGCTCTGGAGCGGACCCTAGGAGATGCGCGAACAAAGCTCCGGCCTTTCCCGCAGGCGGAAGATATTGGAGCGTTACTTTAACTCGTGTCGACTCGCCATCCTCAATGGGCGAGAAGTGAACCGAGCCAGCGCTCTGAACGTCCGCACCCGGCAACGATTGCCAGGCGATAAGTTCACCCGGTTTCTCGTTGATGAATTCGGCGTCCCATTCGACTTTCCTACCGGCTGGTCCGCGGACAACCCAGTGTGATCGGGAACCGTCAACGGTTAAGGAGATAACGTTTGGCATTATCTGCGGCAAGTTCGTGAGCTGGTGCCAGAAGTGATATAATTCCATTGGCGATCGAGCGATATCGATACTCTTCTCCACCTTTACTGCTGCATCGCTTGGTACTCCGCGGCCTTTCGTCGCGCCGGCCGTATCGATGCCGAGCCTCCGGTAGCACTCGGATCTCCCGCTTGCTGCTCGAAAGATCAGGAGCGCTCCAACGAGCGCTAGAACGATGCCGGAAAGGCTACGCTGAGCAAGACCATAGATAACCAGTGGCAAACCCACAATTGACGAGCCGATTCGCTCTGGCATCGCGACATTGGGCATCGTCGTCGGTTTGGTTACGACACCTTCAAGGTTTCGGAAAGGGGCAAATGTATGCGCCATTTTATGTATCGATTGGAAGAGCCGGATTCGTGGTGATTTTCTTCGCGAGTGCTCAGACAGCCTGCTTTCGAGGCCGCATAGTCATGACCGTTTGAGATCACTTTTCTCTTCCACATTCGAAACACGTTTGGATAACGGATGCATCCTCCCCGTCAGGCACGCGGCACGCCGGAGCAAACGTACAATCTGACTGCCTGGCAATCGGCTTTCCGACTCGTGCTCCTTGAGCTCCGCGTGTCGGATGAAAAGAGCTGTTAGCGACACGGCCTTACCGCGCCGTCATCGATCAGGAATCTTAACTCGAGGGACGGAAGCTGACATTGCGGCAGAGAGGCGAAGCCTCGTTCAAGATTTAACCATATGCATTCCCTCCCGAGAACCCAGAGTGGAGATTTCTGCTTGCGCCGAGCTTGAGGACGATGGGGAGCATGATGAGCGGAGCAAGAGCGGAGATGGAGAGCCCCCAACGGAGATTGGAAAGGTCGGCAATTGCTCCGACGGCCCAAGGCATGAAAATGCCACCAGCATTGCCAAATGCGGCGAGGGCTCCAAACATCGTGGCACCCCCGTTGGGATAGCGGTCGGCGGTGACGGCGAGCATGGTCGGCCACAGGCAGCTGCCGGTTAGGCCGACCAGAATGCAAGCAAGGAGAGCGGCTGGGGCAACAGGGAAGAACGAGCCGGCGAGGAACAGGACGAACGAGAGGCCACAGCTCCACGCCATGATCGTGTAGGAGTTGAGCCAGCTGCTGAGGGCTCCGATGCCCATGCGACCGACGGCCATGGCTATGGAGAAAAGGAAAAGAGCGGTGCCGCCGATCCACTGGGGGTAGCCGAGCGAGGTCTCCGCATATGCGGGCAGCCATTGTGCCATGCCGAGCTCGGTCGCGCCACCCAGGAAGATCGCGCCCAGAGCCCCGATAAACCAGATGCTGCCGAACAGGCTTCGGAGAGGAATGCGTTCGCCACCCTCGATTGTTAGCGCTGGAAAGCTCATCGCGCCGAGCACACAAACAAGGAGAACGGGCAACGGAATCAAAAGCAGGCTGGCGACGCGCCAGCTCAAACCTGCCTGGAGCGCAAGCGTGCCGGCTACGACCGTGACAACAGCACCAACACAATAGAAAGAATGCAGCCAGTTCATGGCGGCCGCTCGGTGTTCCGGATTGATGGCCGCTACGACGGGACTCAGCACCATATCGAGAATGCCGGCGCCAAAGCCGAGGGCAAACGTGGCTGCAAGCAGCACGCCATAAGTAGGTGACCATCCTGTCACTCCCAATCCAATCGCGAGCAGCGCATTTCCCAAAAGCGCAAAGGCCTTGGCACCGAACCGATCAGCCAGCGGTCCGGTGATCAAGATGCCAACCACCAGCCCGCTGAATGCGATGGCGCCAACGCGGCCGAGTTGCTCTTGGGTCAGTCCGCTGCCTTCACGCCCTGGGAAGGAATGCTGGATGGATGTGAGAAAAATCGGCAGGAGGTTGATCCCGATCGCCAGACTCATCATCGCGCCGTAGCAGAGAATCGTAAGCAGGCGCGGACGCAACATAAGGAAAGAGAAGATGAGAAGACCCGCACATTCTGAAACAGTTTCCCTTCAGAGCCAGCCATTCTTCCTCTGTTCGTGATACTACCCCATGGAGCAATACCAACTTCGCGGAATTCGTCCTTGAAGCCCATACTTTCGGCATCTGGAGTTTTGGGAGATCAGATAACCCTGCACGCGCGCCTGGATACTGGCGTTTACCGAGCCGTCGAGCGTGCCGACGAACTCGCGAACGATCGGCGCGTCTTCCTGGCGAGCTTCCGTGACGAGAACTTCCGGCGGCGGCCGGGCAGGTGGTGGTTCCGTTCCGCACCCGCTCAGCAGAGTTGCAGACAGCGTGAGGAGAGCCGCGAGTCGCGCGCCCGGGGCGTTGAGTTTCTGGGCATAGTCAGGGCGAAGCTGCCGGTCAGCGCCCGGTCATTTGCTCCTGCTTTTCGGGGTATCGAGCGCCTTGCACGGTGATCTTTGAGGCGGCGCTTTCGATTTCCCGGAGATCGTCCGAGGTGAGCTGGATGGAAGCTGCTCCAAGGTTTCTCCGCCAAGCGATGCAGTTTCGTAGTGCTGGGAAACGGCACAATCCACGGCTTCTGGGCAGCAGCCACGCGAGTGCAATGTGGGCCGGTGTCGCCTTCTTCTCTGCTGAGGCTGCTATCAAATTCATGATGGCCTGATTGGCCTTCCGGTTTTCCGGGTCGAACCGAGAGATGATGTTGCGGAAGTCGGAGGCGTCGAGCTTCGTGTTCTCGTCGATCTTGCCCGTGAGGAAACCCTTGCCCAATGGGCAAAATGGCACAAAGCCGATCCCGAGTTCCTCCAGAGTTGGAATCACTTCCTTCTCGGGGAACTCTGTGCCACAGCGAATACTCGCTCTGTAGCGCCGTCACCGGCTGCACCGCATGGGCGCTACGGATCGTCTGCACGCCCGCTTCGGAGAGGCCGAAGTGCCTGACCTTGCCGGCCTGGATCAGCTCCTTCACCGCTTCGGCCACGTCTTCGATGGGCCTCGGTTGTCCACGCGGTGCTGATACAATCAATGTGGTCGGTCTTTAGCCGTTTCAGCATCCCCTCGGTGGCAGCCTTGATGTGCTCGGGTCGGCTGTTCAGGCCGCCGGAAGGTTTCCCGGTTTCCAGGTCGATGTCCCAGCCGAATTGGTGCCGATTACCACCCGCTCGCGCACGGGAGCCAAGGCTTCGCCGAGGAGCTCCTCGTTGGCAAATGGGTCGTAGGCCTCAGCCGTATCGAAGAAGGTGACTCCGAGTGCAACGGCTGCCCGAATCAGGGAGATCATCTCCTTTTTGTCACCGGCAGGCCCGTAGCCAGACGTCATGCTCGTGCAGCCGAGGCCGATTGCCGAAACTTCCAGATTGCTGTTTCAAAGTGTGCGTTTTGCATGTTGTTGAGGTCGTTATTCTGCGCCTGAACCAATTTCGGGCACGGCAGCAGTATCGGACATCACAGGAACCGCTTCTCGCCCGATCCTGCTCCGCCTGTTCCAATTTTGCGGCCAGAGGCCTTTTACAGCGCGCTGCGAAACTGTATTGGCATCGCCCCGACTACCCGCCTGAAGACCTTCGCGCAAAATGGCTCGGTTCGAGTAGTCAACTTTCGATTCCGATCTCGATGAGGCTGCGCGAGGTCTCGCGGGGAGCTGCTGTGCGCGGGTGATCCGCTCCCGAGTCATCTAGCAGAAGCCTTCAGTCCCTACTCGGATGTTCCGAAGGAATTGGAGAGTGATGGCTGGACCTTCATTGGTCTCATCGAAATGACCAATCTTCACCACGGCGAGCTGATCCACGGCCCTGTAAAGGGCAAATCTGTCGAGGAACGTTCTCCGACATTTCGCGAGATACGACGCTGAACCATGCTTACCTGGACAAGCTCAAGAGCATCTATACGAGCCCCGCCTATCAGGACCCGATCGAATCTTACCCACTGTGTGAAAAGAAATTCAAGAAGGAGACCGTCTATGCCTGGGTCGAAGAGCGGCGCAGAATTAACCGCCCCAAGCCATCGGAGCGCTCAATTATCGCGGATATCACCTCCCTGCTCCCACAGTTGTCAGAAGATGGATTGCGCAAGATCCAGGCCGAAATCGGCATTGCGCTCTCCGTCTATGATTACAAATAGAGCAAAGCAGCGCTGGACAGAGCGTCGGTATCGGCTGCGACTTGAGCAAATCTATTGTAGAATGTATTCATGCCTTCAAAATTCAGCTCCTTCTCCCGCCGCGTTCCGGACAATATCACTGAGGAGCTGGTGGCGGCCCTTTCGGGCTCGAAGTCCTATGAGTTCAAAGCGCTGTTCAGCGTCATTCATGCGGCTCTCCGGGCTCGGAATGCCGCCAGCGGCGGCGAGGAAATGTTGCGGCTGCGCACTTACGAGAAACTCCAGAACCTCGTGCGACAGGGCCAGGTCAAGAAGACCGACAAAAAGTACAAGGGCGTCACCAAAGCTCTGCTCCTTCTGAGCGAGAGTCTGAAGGAGTTCAGGAAGAACGGTCCGTCCTTTGCCTCCAGGCCGTCGCTTGCTCCCAAACCCATCTAGGGGACTCGGAAGGTCAAAATCAGGACAGCCCTTCCAGGGGGCCTCTATCAGCATGGGCAGGTGGAACGCGTTCATGTTTGCCAGCAAAGCATCGAGTGCTGGGCAGTTCCTCCAGAGCGCCTGTCTTGCTTCGCTAAGCCTCCTTCAAGAACTTCAAAATTCGCTACCTTTCAGCGCCAATACATGCATTGGGCATGGCTTCAGACAAACAGACCAGCAACGCCAGTACTGCGAGCGAGCAGAGGACGACTGTCGACGCCGTGATGTCCGCCCTCGGTCCGCACGCCGGGATTGCCTCGGACGACGATCCTCCGGGATGGCGCACGCAGCATCGTCTCGGCGATTGACGCTTGCGTTGACGAGTGGCGCAGAATGAAACCGCTTCAAGGCATCCTATCAGCTATCAATGATTTGCACACGTCCACTCGGACGCATCGATGATGGTGCGCTGAAACGCTTGGCACTGTTTACAGTGGAGTAGTTTCCCCGGAAACACCGTGTGGACTTTGCGGATACTTCACGATGGAGAATGTACCAGGTGGAAGTCTCGAAAAATTCTGGCACTCACATGGTACTTGTTTCGTCCCCGTCGAAACCACGGTCGATTTAATGAAGCAAGTTTGCCGGGGACTCTCGATTGCCCACCGGCAACGGGCCGCCAGTCATTCACCGGCGACATCAAACTCCAGAATATCTTGGTCGGTTATGAAGCGGCGCACTACCCGCACTACCCAACCCACAGACGCTGATGAGCCGTCTGTCGGCGAAACCGGGCGAAAGCCCGGTCCGTATGAACATTATGAAAACACCAGAGCTTCTCAGCGCCATCATGATGCTGGGGCCCCACTTGCGGGCGAAGCCGTCACCACATTCACCTTCGAACAGGATGACCGCAATAGGGTCAAGCTGCGGATCACCGGGGAAGGACAACCTGCTGGCTTGTTCCATGACGGGTATTCCATCGATTCCCCTTCTGGCATCTGGGGCTTCCTTCTCATCAGGCTTCATGCTGACTTCAGCCCATTCGATCCTGACATCGTGAACATAATGCGGGGCTGACGCACCGGGATTTGCCGGGCCATGAAATGGTTAGCTGGCCCTTCAACGAGCACCTTCCTTTCGATGGTCCGCCCACTGTTTCCAACGCAGGGTTTGCCTTTATGTCTGATGAACTGTTCGAGTTTGGATTCGGGACGCACTTCTTCAGCATTGATTAAGCGCCGCGATCTTAGGGACCTGGAGACTTGGAGCTGGACGATGTTCTTTGACTTCTCGGGCCCAAACCCGGTCCCTGATGCAGGCTCGACCACAACGCTACTCGCCCTCGCTCTTAGCGGACTCGGTTTCATAAGGAAGCAGGTCGCCTAGCGCCGAGAGGGCTCTCGCCGACCTAGAGGAGAAAGCCGAACAATAAATCTTATATGAACTTCATAATAATCTGGACCGTCCTAACAATTTGCTCTTCGCGATACCAACAGGAAACGAGCACTTACTACGGAAAGGACTTGGTTACTTATTCTTCCTCTCCGCTGGTTGCATGCTCATCCCAGCAACCGCCGTACTTGTGGCATACAAGCTGATATTTCAATAAAATCCGCACGTCAGAGCCCGGTCTAGGCCTTAAGGAAGCGTGATTTGAGTCGAAGGCACGAGGCAAAAGACTCGAAATGCCCTTAAATCCTTGGTTTGATGGTGGTGACTAAACCAAAACCATCCCAAGAGAAAGGCCATTTCGAGTGAACAGAAGCTATCCTAGGATCCTGCGTAATCGCAAGCGCCGAATTCGACGTCGCCTGGACCGCGAGCGCGGTTGGAGCGATCAGGCGGAGCCAATCATCAAGGCCAGCAATATTCATTATGAGATGGCCGAGAAAGCCAGGGCTGTAAACTGCGGGGGCATCGGCGCGATCCATCTGATGATCAACAAGCTGGGGTTGCGGCAAGAGATCGACTCGCGGCTGCACTTGCTTAAGAAGCACTTGCCTTACCACGAGAGCGACCATGTGTTGAATCTGACCTACAACGCGCTTCTGGAGGGAGTGCGGCTGGAGGATATTGAACTGCGGCGCAATGATGAGGCCTTCCTCGATGGACTGGGCGCCCAGCGCATTCCGGATCCGACCACCAGCGGGGACTTCACCCGTCGCTTTGAAGAGGCCGACATCCTCAATCTCATGGAGATCACCAACACGGTGCGGCAGCGGGTTTGGAGACAACAACCCAGGGGCTTCTTGACAGAGGCCTTTATCGACACCGACGGCACGGTTGCGCCGACTTTCGGGAAATGCAAAGGCGGGATGGCTCTTTCCTATAAGGGAATCTGGGGTTATGCCCCGCTGGCGGTCTCCCTGGCCAACACCAACGAAGTGCTCTATTTGGTCAACCGTCCCGGCAATGTCGTGAGCCATGAGGGCTGCGTACCCTGGATCGATCGGGCTATCAAATTGGTAGCGCCACATGCCGCGCAGATCACCTTGCGCGGCGACACCGACTTTACCTTGACCGGAGAATTGGACCGGTGGGATGAGCAAGGAGTCAAATTCATTTTCGGAATGGATGCCCATCCCAAGGTGGTGAACTTGGCCGAAGCCTTGCCAGAAGAGGCTTGGAAGCCCCTTGAGCGGCTTCCACGTTATGAAATTGCCACAACTGCGCGACGCAAGCCCGAGCGAGTCAAAGAAAGTATCGTGCGCTTCAAGGGCTATGAGAACAAGGTGCTCATCGGTGAGGATATTGCCGAAATCGACTATCAGCCCCTGAAATGTTCGCGGCCCTATCGGCTCATCGTGGTGCGCAAGAACATCAGCGTGCAAAAGGGCGAGCAGGTCCTCTTTGATGAAATCCGTTACTTTTTCTATATCACCAACCGCGTCGATTACACCGGCGAGCAAATCGTCAGTCTGGCCAACGGGCGCTGCAATCAGGAAAACGTGATCGCGCAGCTCAAAAACGGAGTCAACGCCATGCGCATGCCGGTGGACGATTTGCTCAGCAACTGGGCATACATGGTAATGACCTCCTTGGCCTGGAATCTGAAAGCGTGGTTCGGCTTGCTCTTGCCTAATGCTCGACGAGCAGTGGAGTTGATCAGGATGGAGTTCCGGCGCTTTTTACATGCAATCGTTTTTTTGCCGGCCCAGATCGTGCGCACGGGCAGACGTGTCATCTACCGCATCATGAGCTATAACGGGTGGCTCAAGGATCTCTTCGCAGCCTGGGAGCACCTGCGCTGGCTCCGTGCCACTTAGCAAAGCAAAACGATCCAGATCCACACCACAACTTGTGTCAACAAGAGCCGGACTATATTCCAATACTGCCACAATCCGCTTCCTCGGCACGATGTCGAACGCCAAAATTCGCATTCGAACCCTTATCCTGCAGCACCGTGCGGTTCGGTAACAAAAATCTCCCTCAAAGATCTCGAAAAATACGACCCACGCGACGCTGGCGCACTTCGAGCCGGTTTTTCGCTTATTTTGGGTCTAGGCGGGTGTAGTAAGAAGGAGACGCATACAAGTGTTCCGATTCGCGGGAAGTTTCTCGCAATAGTCGGGACGAATCCAATTGGCGAAAGGAGGCTTGCACGCCGTATCGGGCGTATCGCCTCAAAGCGCGGCAAGAAAAAGGCCATCATGCTCAAATCCAAGAATATCTCCCGCGAACTCGACGCCGACTACTTCGATAAGATCAATCCCCTCAAGGTCCTTTTCGCCTTACCAAACGCATCGAGAGCCTCGGCTACTCTGTTCAAGTACCCTATCCCGATGGCTGCATAATTTTCAAGTCAGTGCAGCAAATTCTGCCAGAAGAGGGAAAAAAACCCGCGAAGACTCACTTTGTCAGCGGGAGCATGCGCCGCACTCCTGCAATACAAAGCATCGCAATTCCAATCAAAGAAATTGTGGCGCCGTTATCGGGAACTCGAACTGGAATCCCTGGATTGGAAATGGAGACCTGGAGAACGTAAGATCCCGAGTCCGGCCCAAAAATCGAAGTTACCACGTCGATGATGTATTCACCCGGATCGAGAGAATACTGGATAAATGGATCATGCGGATTGACAGAGCCCCCCGCACCCGCAGCCCCGGGGTACATATCGTTCGCAGCTAAGAGTTCGCCCGCCGCCGTATAGAGTTGCAACCGTGTATCATGGCCCCGGTCTGCCGCATAGTCGATGTCGAATATGCCCGTGGAATTTTCATTGACCCCGAACTTGAAAAAATCGGAATCGGTGAGACTGCGGGATCCGGAAATGCTTACATGCGGGATCCACGTGGAAGTGTTCACTCCCGGCTGCGCATGCCCAATGTCGGGGCTGAACTCCGTGCTGAAGAAGGCATTGATTTCTTGTGCCATCGCTAAGCTGTCGTTGCCCTCAACTTCCAATATCGGTAATGCGGACATATTGGAAATAAAATACGCTGAGGCCAACACGCCGAGGACGATCTGTCTGACTGTCATAGTGAGTGCAAACTGTCAGACAAGCGTAATAATGTCGATCGAATATTTGTAGAAGGACCGATAGCTATGGTGATGGACCTTTGCTTTGAGGCGCGTACTACGCACTCGGTCATGCACTGTGAGCTTGAGGTGCGACTCTATGCACCGGGAGCTGAACTCGCAAAGAAATTGGAGTTTGTCCCACAATTCGATACGGACCTTGAGGTTTACTGGCAAGGAGGCGACAAGGCTAATTGTCACGGGCAGCGCACTGCTAGACTCAAGCAGTTGCGCGTGGGCTATCAGGAATCGCAATCCTCAGGCTCACGGGAGGAACCCCCCTTTGCGAAGTCAGAAGGCGGCGGAAGCGTAACCCTAATGTTAAAGTCAAATCTTGCTCGCCCTAAGCAACTGCGCAATGTAGTCACCGCCGAGGGCAGCGGTGGTTGTCGGTGCGAGTATAGTGTCCTAAAGAATGCTATCGTTCCCAACGACATCATTCCGCCCGTGCGTTGAAGCCGGAGGCATCGATTGGTGTAGATTGGAATGCACTTCTCATCGCAGCCATTACAAAGAATGGTGGGACGGTGGATCCCGAGAACCCTCGCCATAAGGCCGCTCTGGACGAGCAGGCGTTGGCCCTCGAAATGATCACAACAAGACGCTTGTCCGTGCTCATTGGCCAGGCAGGAACTGGGAAAACCTCCATCGTCGGAGCGCTCGTTGAATGCGATGCGCTCAAGAAGGGTGGGATTCTCCTACTGGCGCCGACTGGAAAGGCTCGGGTGCGCCTTGCCGGCGCCACCGGGATCGAAGCGATGACAATCGCTCAGTTCCTTTACCACCTGGGGCGGTATGACGGAGCCAGGCAACACCCCCGCTTCGAAGGCGAGAATCCAAAGGCAACAAAGCACAACAGCACCAAGACTGTCGTGATCGACGAAGCCTCAATGCTTACCATGGATACGCTTCAAGCGATTCTCGATGGGATAGATCAAACGGTCGTGACCAGGATCATCCTCGTCGGGGATCCTAACCAACTTCCGCCGATCGGCGTGGGACGGCCATTCGTTGATCTCGTTTCGTATCTGGAGAACTTCCCCGCGCAACCGGAAAAGCCCGATACCAGAGGGGCGGTTGGCCGGCTCCAGATCGAGGTAAGAACCAAAGCCGGGGCGCCGTCGGATGCTCTCCGCTTGGCCTCCTGGTTTACGAACGAACCAGTCGGAGGCGATGCCGAGCGGGTGCTAAGTGAAATCGGGTGGCGTCGGGACTTCAACGATCTTGAGATCGTGTTCTGGAAGACGGTCGAGGATCTACGGGAAGCGTTGCTTGCCGAATTCCGAAAGCATTTGGGGCTTAATGGGCCGGATGATGTCGATGGCTTCAACCTCGCGCTGGGCTATAGAGACGGAAATATCCAGTTCGCACATCCAGACAGCGTCGAGAATTTCCAGATTCTCTCGCCAGAACGAGCTCATCCGCACGGCGTCCATGAGCTCAATCGGTGGATGCAAAGTCGCTTCCGAGCCAAGGAACTTCGCGACGTGGGGAGTTCTTCAAAACATCGCTGGGCGACGAAGGGATCGTGATCCGGGACAAGGTCATTCAGGTCGTGAACCGGAAGATGTCCAGCTACAACTGGAGAACCGGGGAGAACGAGGACGTCTACGTCGCCAACGGAGACATCGGAGGCGTCGGTCACGGAAAGAACGGCTTCCTCAATGTGGCTTTCGCCGGGAAGCCGAATCTTACCTTCGGGTTCAGAGGGAAGGATTTTGGCGAGGATTTTACCCCGCTCGAACTGGCCTACGCCCTGACTATCCACAAAGCCCAGGGCAGCCAGTTCGGAACGGTTTTCGTTGTCATCCCAAATTCGTCGCGCCTGCTATCTCGCGAACTCCTTTACACCGCTCTGACACGTTCAAGGGAGCGCTTGGTACTTCTGGTCGAGGGCGAGAGTGCAGGGCTTTTCCACGAACTCAGCAAGCCAGAAAAATCCGACGCCGCACGGCGGAACACCAACCTCTTTTCCGCAGTCGTTCGAGCATTACCCGACACCCCGCCTCACGCCGAGCACCTAATTCACAAGGCCCTCAAGGGCCACATGGTGCGCAGCAAATCGGAACTCATCATTGCCGACAAGCTTCACAAAGCTGGGATCGCCTACGACTACGAGAAACCCCTCGATGGCCCTTCTCGCCCCGGCCGCATCTTCCCCGACTTCTCGTTCACCGATGCAGCAGGCGACCTCATCATCTGGGAGCACTTTGGACGCATGGACGACCCTCAATACGTCACAGGCCACGACTGGAAGATGCAGTGGTATGCAGACAATGGTTTCACCAAGGGAGCCAACCTTTTTCTGACCGAGGAGACGAGAGATTCTGGAGTTGATTCGAGTGCGTTTGACACCATCTTGGAAAAGATCAAAGAAGCCATCTAGTGCAGTGTAACGGATGGGACCTGACGGTATGCTGCTTTCTGCGAGTTGCTGAAATGGGGAAGCGCGCGAAATCGACCGTCAGAAGTATCCGTTACGCTGCACTGGAAAACTGGAGATCAGTGTTCAATATCTCTTAAGGCTTCCTGCGAGGCG
This sequence comes from uncultured Verrucomicrobiae bacterium, assembly GCA_963744345.1. GTDB lineage: Bacteria > Verrucomicrobiota > Verrucomicrobiia > Chthoniobacterales > Terrimicrobiaceae > DASTFP01. Next base: position 40,796 of record CAVUTD010000027.1, on the reverse strand, counting down.
GCGGCGTATTTGGAGAGGTCTAACTCCCGGCGTCGAGACGCAGCCATCTGCTCGGAATCGAGGCAAGGCAGGATGACGAATTTGCTCACGTTTGTCAGGTGCATTTCCGCCTTACAGCTCTGTGGATCGACGTGGGTGGCGGATGGACGTTTGCGGTCGACTGAATGAAAGGCTCAATAGAGCCATAACCTGCAATCTCGCGCCCGAAGTCGGTGCTCATGAAATCAGGATCCGGAACCATGCCTACTCTGCCGAGGTCAAGTCGGTCAGCGTCCCAGCAAGTGGCAATGGTCGGGTCGTCGTGATGCTCGCCGTCTGTATGCCATACGCAAGCGTAGTACAGAAGCTCGAAACGGTCGTTGGACAAATCGTACGCGACGCCGTGAAGGGTCTTGGCATACTCCGCACCGCGGGTGCCGTGGCCGTCGTCCCAGCCATCGTTCTGGCGGCGGCTGTCGTGGAAAAGACCAAAAAGACGAACAACGGCGATATCTGCTCCGGAGCGGGTGGCAAGTAAGAGTCCGTTGCGCTCGACGCGCCGCCAATGATCGGGACCGTGAACGGAGTATCTAAGCGAGCGGACCTGCTTGGTGACGAACTGCCAGAGGCCGTCAAAATTCCAGTTCATTTCAAAACGGGAACCAACCAATCGCCTGGTGAGTTCAGTCAGCGACATGAGCGAATACAAAAGTGACGCTTAAACCTTGAATATCCAACTTGATACAAAACGAAAAATTTCAGGACACCGACAGAGATGAGAAAGGGACGCGATTACAACGTTTGGAAAGATGACTGGACGATGGTTAGCCTTTGCGAATGGGTCGCCTCAGTTAAAGCCGGCAAGCGGGCAGGTATCGTTCAGGTATTGGGCAAGTTTGGAGAGAATCGAACCTTTCTGCAGTTAGTCGTGGTCAATCAGGTTGCGGAGGTATTCCCCTGCTCCTGCGAGGAGGATGTCGGCGACCCTGCATTGGATCTCTGGGGAGTAGGGATCGACTGAGTGACCGGCTCGCTCGGAAGCGAGGTAGGTCTCATTGTTTACAATTCTTTCGATCTTCGAGAGTTCGGCGCGGATGAAAGTTTCTGTGCTCATTTGTTCGATTGGCTCTATTCCAATTGATTACGCATCGCGCGCCCGCTGTGATTACAATGAGTTTGGTTCTTCACTTTTGGTTTTTCTTTCTTCTGGTTGATGTTTTGGACGCACCAGGAGCACAAAAAACCGCCGACCTTCATCAGGCGGCGGAAAGTTCCGTGGAGATTTTCTCGTTCGGGAGATCACTCTCCCGCACATCGACCCTTGCGGATCAAGGCACCTTGCCGTCTCCAACGACAGGTTGCCGGATTCGGTTTACCGAATCGCTCCTGATGCTACATAAAACAATAAGCCATTTAAGAAGATTTGTCAAAATACGGCGCTCTACCCCCGGCTGGGCGAAAAATGAGGACCCATAGACGTTCTGAGGACGTGGAGGGATTCCCGTTTGGGCTGATAACACCGGGCTTCTGTAGCATGTTTTCAGAGGCCTACGATCGAATTCATGCGAGAGCGGCAAATGGTGGCAAGCGGAGAAGGGTCAGAAGACGAAAACCGAAGAAGACGCCTGATGAAAGAACAAAAGTCCGTCTACCTCATACGGTGCAACATTGTCCGAACGCACTCGGCCCTGGTTGGACACCCTCTCGCCAGAAGCCTGCACCCGTCTCGGTTTGCGCGACCCGAGGCTCAGTTTGCCCAGCAAATTAACGTGAACACGGGTCGTCCAAGAGGTTCAGGAATCATCCTGGATCGGCGACAGAGCAACTCGACGTTGATAGGAGAATGACCCTCAATGAGCAGGTATTTCGAATCCATAGCAGTGAGCCGATCAGAGTTTGAGGCGCTAAAGCGTTTTCCAGAGTATGAGGAGCTCAGCGATGGCACATTGATGCGGATCGAAGGCAGCAAGGAATTCCGCATCTACTGCGAAGACCTAGAGGAGGAATTCCCGATTCGTGTGATGACGAAAGGCTTCTGCGCGGCGTTGAGTGAAGCATACGATTGCAGAATGAAGGAAGCCCGTGAATTAAGGGCAGCGGCGCAGAACTCGTGATGCATTAGTTGTCCTAGATGTGGCGCTAATTACAGGCTGAACAGTCCGTAACGACATTGTCAGTCTCGGATCATCTGCACCGAGAGCGATACGATCGCAGAATGCATCGATCGCAAAGCGGGGCTCCAGTGAGCGTCGCAGTCGTTGCCCTCGCACAGGGGGATGCGAGCACGGAGCTTGTCTAGAGCATCTCTCCAGAGCATGTGGCCGCGTCGGGCACTTCGGCCGCAACGGGCCCTTGTTGCCTCTCGATGATTTGGGCTAATGGGATTTTTGCCTAAGCTTAATGCGTGACGATTGAGCGGATAAATTCCGCCAATTCTTCCGGCGTTGATGTCACGGGGCATTCTTCAGGGCCGGTTATCTCGGACTTGTCCGGGCCGGTAACGGTATAGCCAAAATCGCTGTAGGTCACGGCGGAACCTTCCCAATATTCCGGGTGCTCATAGTCCCCCGCCTCAACATTGAAAACGTAAGTTTCCCCCTTGCGTTGGATTTGAATTCTCGCTTCGGTAAAATAGAAAATGTCCCACTTCGAACCCGGCTCGTGCTGTTCATACTCGTAGGATTGTGCTATATATTCGGCCCCCAGGTCGGGCAAAAGCGCCGCCGCTTCGACCATAGTGTTATCGATGATTCCTTCTAGCATGGGCGTGTATTTCCGCGCCTTCCTGTTGGTTCTTACCGCCGCGGCTTTGGCGCAATCCTTGCCGAAAGGGAACCGCCCCATGGATTCGGCCCGGCGCACGGCGCCATAGCCGGCGAAGAACTCGCCGGTAAGGGCGTTGCGCTCCAACCAAACGGTTGCCGCCGGGTTCAAACGCCGGCCGCAGCGTTCGCAAAGGATTTCGGTTTTCTTTTTCATTCGATGTCCCACGCGGGCTCCTGGCCCTTTTCGGCGATATGCAAAACGCGCGCCCCCGCGTTGGCGGGCTTGTTCGCTAAACCGCGCCAAAAAACGGCGGCCCGCCGCGCGGGTTGGAAAAGCCGCGAGCGTGCGTCGCTTTGACGGATCTTCGACTTGTCGATCTGGTCGAGCCGGAGTTTGATTGCGATCATCATAACCGTTAAAAATTTACAAGCGGGTCCGATTCCGTGTCCGAGCAAAGCTTGATTGCGACCGTCAGGTTGAGCGGGTCGAACTTTATCTTGTGGCGTTGCGTTACAAGCATGATTTGACCTATCGCGCCGCGCGTAACCTCGTCCCTGTTCAAGCTGGGCGCTACGTAGATGAAGCCGGTCAGCGGTTCGGTTGCTTCTCCGAGAGAAGCGGTCCATTGATACTTTGTTCGTTTCATTCAGTTCGATGGCTGTCGATCTCGTCGGGCGCCTCGCCCTTGGCGTAGCCAAGATGATGGGTCAATTCCCCAGCAAGGGCTCTCTCCACAACTCGTTTCTTCAACTGCGCGATCAAAATGACCAAAGAGAAGCAGGAGACAAAGTGCGACGATTTGAGATTACCTTCACGGGTACCCTGTATACCTTCTTGCCGCCGGCAAGCCTGCCTAGGTATCTTGCTGCTTCCATAGTTCACATTCTATGGTGATTAAGTTGCGATTGCTGTCAGTAAGAGCGCCATGTCGATGCCGTTCTTCTGCCAGAATTTAATGAATGCGTTTTTCATATCAGAAACCTCGACACGTCTTCGAGTCCTCTTGTTACCATTGAGAGGATTATAGTAGCTCCGATTATCCAAGCTATTATGTTTAGTATCGCTTCCCATAAGTTGCGGCATTGATTGCGAAAGCGCTCCCGGTTTAGTCGAGATAACTTCTCCTTTCGGCACTTGCCACTGCATGCATACATAATCCAGTCATTAATACCCGGCGTGTAATACCCTTTCATGTATAGCCCACTCCCGCATGAGCACTCTACATCATCAGCGTTTGGTCTAAATACATGTATTGATTCTATCATTGGTGTGGTTTGGCTGGTTGGTTTAGTTAAGCGCAATAATGGCGATAATAGTTAACACCTTTTCCGGTTAGACCATGCCGGTTGCGCCGACTGGAGGAACGTTTCTCCGCGAAGCCTTTGTTTATCAGGTCTTGCAAGGTTCCATAGTCCGTCGGCTCGCGGTGTATCTTATAAACCGTTCGATCTTCGCTGCCTGTAACATTAAACTATTCTTGAATTCATATGCCTTGAGCGATTCTCTATCTTCCTGCACATGTTCTCATGCATAGCATATGCCTGCTCGCGCGATCCACTGCACCGGTCGAACCACAGCCCATCCCTGCCATTTGTGAATACCGCCGTCTCCCACACTATCGGAGGTTTGCCAAAATGGCTGTAATCAAGCCCCAGAAATACCGTGCTCACGACATAGACAGGCTCATTGCGTTCCCCTCCTCCCTCGTTGATCACCGTAAGATCAACCCTCCGCCAAGCCGTCTCAAACCAGTTCGCCCATGCCATTATATCATCGCAAAGCTTAGGCTCCCCATTTGTCATCAAGAATGTATTTGACTGTTCTCCTTCTCCTTACCACCTTCCACGGCGTCAAGCGGCACTGCTGCAGCCAAGCATTAGCTGAGTGTTATATGTATATGCTAATGTCTGGTCGGCCGACCATTAGGTGTTGAGCAAGCTATCTTAGCGCTGCCGGTGAGATTGTCGAACTCATTAACTATGGCTTTCTGCCATTCATGGAGATCAAACCCCAGCACTTCCTGTGCGAACCCTTCCGGCGTCGACAAATAAGCCTTGGCCTTCTGCTCCTTTGTCATCCGAACTGTGCTCATAGCATGTGAACTATTCGCGAATTCAAATGCTACACGGCTCGTACTATCTGTCAGATGCTGTTTAACGTTAATGTATTGTGGTTCATGTTAGTCTCCTATTAGATTCGCGCCGCACTACACGTAACGTTCATTGTAGTGCAGTGCCATTAGCTGTCAGTAGAGCGGCTAGTATTATGCCGCACCTTGTGCAGAAGTCCGATGAACTCTTGCTTGGTCCAAGGCATTACATCTGCCTTATGATTTGCCTTATCTTCTCAATATCTAATGGCTTCTCAAGTATCTTACGTCTTCTCTTTGCCCTGAAATACATGGTTACTCTCATAAGCCATCCTGTTACTATAAGCACTGCTAAGACAGCAGCAATATCCATCCAAGTAACATCTCCTGGTAACCACTGACTCATCTTTTTCTCCTTCGCTTACGTTATCATTTTACTTTTGGCCGGCTGGGCCCCAAATATGGCACTCGCGCTTGTCCTCCAAGGATCGGGCAGCGCGAGGAAAAAGTCCGAGAGCGGCTTTCTGAGATACGTGGCGTCACGGTCCCATCCACATTTTAGCAACAATCCGGAAAGCGCGTTTCTGACCTGCTTATCGTCGGTGTGTTTTGCCCAGTCCAACAAAATGCGGGTGAGCTTCTTTGCGTCACCGGACCAAAAGGCAGATACGATTGCTCTGCACGTCCTTTTTATGAGGGGACTCTTCTCACCAGGATCAACGGTGTAACTTCCAGTCGAGTCATTGAGGTACTCGAAACGTTCACTGCTGTCGTCAAGGTCGTAGAAGGCAGGCTCCTGTGAGGAAACCGTTCGCTGGCCGGGAATGTATGCCGATTTATCCACGGCGCGCTTCTCCATGTATTCGCGATGAAAAAGGCGCTTGCACGAAATAACCTGCCTCTTAGCATGGAAGCTCGGCTGATGGACTTCGTCTTGGGCGATGGCCACTTTTTCGGCATCGTCCCAGGCAACGAACGCCGCGCCACGGCAGATCAGATTCGCCTTCTCCGCGAGCGCAACGGCTTCGCTGTCGTTGCCACTCTGCAGAAGACTATCGAGGCGGCGCTTCATCCAGATGAGCTTTGGTAAATCAATCTCCACAGCCTGCGTTTCAAGCACGACGATTGACGGTCGCCCGAGAGCGTCTTTGCCTGCAACATTGATGTCAGTTCGCTCGCCCCCCGCACATATGGAAGCGAAGACCACTTGGCCGGCATGGATGTCCGGCAGTTCGGTGTCAGCCAATTCCCAGCCTCCATCCAATGCCAGATCCGTGAAAACGGGCCGGTTGAGTCTGGAGCCGAGGATGGCAATGGGACGAACGAGGTCGTCGTTCGGGGTTAGAAAAACGCTGGTTCCCCGCTGTTGAGCTGCCAGTTGGCGGAGGAATGCCTCGTTGACCGCATGGTCGATTCCGAAACAATGAACGGGGAGCGTGTGCCCGGAAACTGCTTGCAAAACGGCCTCCTCGTTCCCGACCTGACCGTCGGTAATAAGAACGATGTGGCTGCGGCGTTGGGTTGAGTATCGTTGCTCGATCCTCAGGACGTGCCGCAACGCCGGCAGCAATTCGGTGCCACCATCCGTGCCGAGTTTCGCGAGGGACTGGAAATTCGGGTCTCGCAGCAGTGTATCTCGTTCCAGGGGCTTCTCCGCAAAGTCCCGGTAATCTGATTCGAAGAAAGTGATCCAGACACGATCACGCTGCGCTGCGGCGTTGACGAAGGCGATCAGGGCCTCGGCAGTTTTTGCCCATTTCTCCCCGGCCATGCTTCCCGAACGATCAACAAGGAAATAGATGTCGCTGCCCTCCCGGTTTTCCACCGTCACCTCATCCGGAGCCCTTAGTTGAATCAACGCGTATGTGGCCTCTGGGTGTGACGAAATCCAGGCGGCCGACAGCAGATCGGGGCGGGCAGCGCGCCTCCAGCGCAAAACGAAATCACGGTCAGGGACGGCCGCGTTCGCGGGCAGGAAAATCTCGAATGCGCCGGCTACGGGACGCACGGCCGTGGGGTGTGTGGGCGAAGAAATGCTGCACAAATCTACATCCCGTCCATCGAGTTTTCCCTTGAGGCGAGAGCCGCGCAGCATCCGGGTGCATCTGATCGATGCGAGGTGGCGAGATTCGGGAGGCGTCTGGAACCTGATCCGTGTCGTCCGACGCGCCCCGCCCGCAATTCGAACGGAGCAGCGGCTCGCCGGGGATGTATCGCACTCCCGGATTGAAGGGGATCTGCAAGGCCAGTTCGTCTTGCCATGCGTCGAGTTCCTCAAAATACGCGAACCGAATAACGATAACATCATCGGGCTGCACATTGCCGAGAGACAGTGTGAAGAGATTCCCTCTCTCCATTTCGACCAATGCCGTGCGATGACCCTCTGCTCTCTTTCGCCTTGCGATTCTGCGGGCATTCTCCTGCTCCACAACCTTTGCGCGAATAGTGCGGTCGTTGACGACCATCTCGCACCGGTAGACAGCAGCTTTCGACGGAAGCGGAAATGAGTAGGTCACATCAAGCGCTTGCCTGGCCGACTGGTGGAAGACCTGCTCAATCTCAACGCCCACCGCAGTGCCGATCACCTGAAATCGGCACTCGATTGCCTTGAGAGGAAGATAGATTCGCGTTTGTTCAAGCCAGGCTACGAGGCCGAAGGCAGCGGTCGATGATGTTCGTGGTGTAGTCATAGCGTCAGCGTATTTTCGAGGATTGCTTGTGAGGGGGATTGCAAATCTTGCGTATGGCTTCGAGCTGGGTCCCTGAGAGACGCGCACCTTCTCGAGCCACGAGGAAGAGTTGCTTGTTAAGGGGATAGGTCGTCCATTTTTCCTGCGACACTAAGGGATCGGAACGAACATTTGGTGTCAGAGGGCCAATTTCTCCAGCGCTCTCCGCGATTTGCTCGAGTTCCGCGTCCGGGCGCCCAAACAGGAGCTGCTGGATACGCGAAAGTGGAAGACCATGGGCTTGCAGAATGCGGATCGCCTTCAGTTGGAGGAAATGCCGCTGCCCGTATACCGGGCCGGCGCCAGAAACCGGGGCGTCCAACAAGCCCGAGCTTCGGTAGTAGTGCAGGGTTCGAACCGAAAGTTCGCTCGCAGCCTGTCCGTTGGCGGGCTGCAATTCCCGATCACGGTACCAGGCGTTAACCGCATCAGCCAACTCCTGAATTGTCCAGCGATCCATCACGAACCACTATATCAATAACAGTGTTACTGTCAAGTGAAATTGGCGAGTCAACCGCCAGGACCGCATTTTCATTGCCGGCTTTTCAAGATGTGGGCGACCGAAGGATGGAGTTCGACTATTCAAGTCCAAAACTCTGATCCTGTACAAATTAAGGATACCTGGTCAGTGATTCGTGGGGGCGATGATTTGAAGACCCGGATGCTGAGCACCGTAGGTAACCCCAGCAGACGCTAAACCGTCCCCGACCGCAACTGAGTAGCGCCCTTTGTGCCCGTGCGGCGACTGTTTGGGACTCGGGACTTCGCAATGGCCCCATTGATTCGCTGGCTGGTCGAACTTGCCCGCTAAGTCGAGACGTATGCCGAAGACCATCTCCACAACTCTCTCTGAATGCGTTTTGGACGCTTTGGCCGAAAAAAGTCAACGAGTCGTGCGCGATCAAAATGAGAGGAACGAGAAGCTCTGGAAGCAAATGGTATGCCAGGCGAGTCAGCGGATCGAATTGTCATTCGTAAGATGCTTGCCGAGAGTAACATATGCCTGTGTTAAGTAGTAGGCAGGTTTGCTTCCCAAAGAATCCATTTGTTAAGAGTTCCGACACAATTCTGCCATACGGGCCTTGTAACGCGCACAAGTTGGCACCAATCAGCGACTTACTACGCGGCCAACTCCCTCACACTGTTTGTAAAAATCTCCAACGCTCCTACCGCAGCCATTTAAGGATAGATTTTGAACTAGCGCGATGTAACAGAGATAGGTGATTGAGATCCGGTTCTGTCCCTTTCTCCGGGCAGGGTCGAGGCTCAATGAGCATAACTCAGATCGCGGCAAATGCTCATTCGACTGCGTTCCTGGGACGGGCATCCCGTCAGGCGGGATCATACGTTGGTTGTGCCCCACCGGCACGTGGGTTCGATTTTTGAGCTCGGTAGTGAGGAGCAGGCGAACATATGGAATCTCGTCGCCGACATACGGAACCGGCTCAAAGCCCCGATGCGCTACCAGACATTGCAGCCTGGGCCAATGAACGTGCGCACAGATAGCGCAACGAGTCTCTCATCGCTCCAAAGGCGTCAAAGGCTGGCAGAAGTAGCCTGCGAGCAGATCAGCCGCCCAATCCCGCTCTGGCAATTCCAGATCACGGGTGATCGCGTTGATGGTGAACCATTCCTTCGGAGGCTTTACCTTACTCCCGTCTTCACGCGGCAATCTCCTTAAGCCATGCCAGAACAGATTCCGATTGCGGCCGGATGGAAACAAGCCGCGGATGCCAAACGATACCGATTTCGCGCCGGTAAGTGCGCATAGGTGCAAACTCCAACCGTCTCGCGCCCGATGCCCGGAGAGAAGGCTCGGCCATTTCCGGCAGGAGCGCGACGGCATGGCCGCTGCGCACCAGTTCGGCCACCTGGGTGAAGCTGGTGCAATTGAATCGAAGATTTGGGGTGAGCTTCGCCTTTTCGCAGCATTCTCGAAAGCGTTTGTTGAACTCGCCTCCGGCAGAAACCGCAACGGGGCATTGCGACAATAGCGTCGTAGCGTTCTCCTTCTCCTTCGCCCACGCCGCCGGTGCGAACAACGCGTAACCGATTTGACCGATCGAGTGGAATTTCAACGGCGCAACGACAGCTGACCTTCGCAGAATACCAAAGTCTACACTGTGCTCCTTCAGCCCCTTTACGATGTCCGCTGTGCGCATGTTCTGAAAGGAAAAGCGCGTGGATGGTGCTTCGGCGGCGAGCTTACCCATCTTTGGAACCAGAAGCCATTCCACGATGCTGTTGCCGGATGCGATTCGCAGTTCGATGGTCTGACCCGCACAGACTCTCTTGAAATCGGTCAGGCTTTGTAAGTGTGCGCGCACCTGCCGGGCGAGTTCTCTACCCTGCTCCGTGATCTCGATTCCTTTGCCCTTTCTTCGGGTCAACTCAACACCGAAAAATTGCTCCAACTCTCGCACCTGCCGACCGTAGAGAGCCTGCTTCGAGGGATCACCACCGGCAGCCCTGGCAATTCCTCCGGCCTCCGCGATAGCACAGAAGTTCTTCAAGCGATCCAGTGAGAGCCCGCCTTCGGAAAGTAATTCTGTAAACATATCTACATAGTTATAATGCCATCGATTATAGGAACTATCCAGAGATCTCTCCCGGAGGCAATGTTGGCTTATGAAAAACGAAAAGATGAAAGCCATCGGCATCGTCAATGCCAGCCCTGCCGAATTTGTAATTCACCAACGAATGGGAAAGATACGCCACCTCGGGCGCGGCATCAGCTTCTTCAAGTTGCCATGGATTGACCGCTATACGATCATTCCCTCCTCGACACGGACTATCCAATTTAGAGCCGACCAGATCACGGCCGAGAATCAGGGAGTCGAGATCTCCGGCTTCGCCGTCTGGCGCGTTGCCGATGCTGGGAAAGCAGCGGCAAATTTTGACTTCTCGGACCCCGAGAATGCTTTGACCACAATCGGCGGCGCCATCCAGGATGTCGTGGAATCGGCCATTCGGCACCAGGTCGCCAGCATGACGATTGAGGACGCCTTGCGCAAACGCGGAAGCATTATTCTTCAACTCAAGGACGAGATGGCCTATGTGGCGGGACTCTGGGGGATCGCCGTGGAGACCGTCGAGATCAAGAGCGTGCGCATTCTTTCGCGGCAGCTTTTTGAAAATCTTCAAGCGCCATTCCGCAATGCAATGCGCCTTGAGAGTGAACAGAGCGCTATCGAAACCGAAAGGCGCCTCGCCGAGCAAAGGACTGCTCAGCAAGAGGAGCTTGCCCGGCAGAAACACCAGCTTGAAATCCGCAGGATTGAGCTTGAGGGGGTTCAGCTGCCTCATGAGGCCGAGCTCAACGCCAGTCGCTTTGAACTCGAAAAAGCGGAAACCGACCGGCGTTTGACAATCAGCAAAGTGGATCAGGAAATCGAACAAGCGCGAATCGCGGTATCCAACACAGAAAATGCGACACTGGCGCTTTTGAGGAATCTGCCAAACATGTTGAAGAACCTGAAAATCGGGGATGTCCATCTTGGAGATCCTTCGATTGCCGCCCTGCTTCAACGGATTGCCAGCGCTATGAATTACAGAGGAGGCCTGCGCAGCCCGCAGGGTGAAAAGTGAACGAGAAATACGATATCGTTGGAGATATTCACGGCCACGCCGCCAAGCTTCAAAGGCTGCTCCGACGATTGGGATACGAGGAGCGCGATGGAATCCACCGATATGCGTCCAGACAGCTTATCTTCGTTGGCGACTTCATTGACCGCGGACCGGAGATCCGCCGCACGTTGCAGATCGCGCGCGCGATGATAGATGCGGGGACGGCTCGCGCAGTGATGGGAAATCACGAACTCAACGCGCTCCTCTATCACACCAAAGGATCCGACGGAAAGTGGCTGCGACCTCACACTGAGAAGAATACTGACCAGCATCAGGCGACGCTGGACCAGATTGCGTTATCTGATCCGGTTGAATGGAAAGACTGGCTTAATTGGATGTTGAAAATTGCCGGTTTGGTTGGACCTGGGCGCGTGCCGGGTTGTGCACGCAGCATGGGACGACGAGGGCGTTAAGACTCTTGGAACCCAGAATACACTGACAAAGAGAAACCTCGCCAAAGTCAGAGATCGGCTTACGCCAGAAGGCAAAGCCGTGAATTTCCTCCTCAAGGGACCTGAATACAATCTCGGCGATCGAACACTTTTTGTGGATAAGCAGGGGTTCTCACGGATTTCCGTGCGCGCGAAATGGTGGCTCCTATTCGGTCCGGCATGACTCACGCGGAGGCCGCAATGCCGGCTGGAAAATTTCGCGGTAAAGGAGGCGTCCCTAAGGAGTTTGTCCTCCCCGGCTACAGTCCCTCCGCACCACCTGTGTTCTTAGGCCACTATTGGTTGGACCCTAAAGCCACAAAAACCCCGTTGGCCTCAAATGTGGCCTGCCTTTACTACAGCGCCGGTCAAGGCGGACCGTTTGTCGCCTATCGATTCGACGGCGAAGCAATTTTGAAGCCAGACAAATTTGTGGTGGTCGAATAATTCCTTCAGCCGCGCGGTGTTTCAGCCTCACTTTATCCGCAGTACTCCGGGCTATGCTACTTGCCCTTTTCGAAGTCGCGCTTGGAGCGCTCAGCCTCGACTGATTGCCGCTGGATATCCAATAGCTCTTCAAGGCGTCGCGCCAGTTTTACAACCGAGCACCCGTTCGAGCTGGGCGGGTTGACAAAGACAGACACCCACTACCCGCTCAATCCCGGCATTCCAGCGGCCCATAGGGAATCTTGGAGCGGACACCTGTCAATTTCAGCGAAAATCTTGTAAGCGGAAGACGAACAATCGATCAATTCGAGGCAGCTCAACAGCCACTCGCCACCTTCCAACCAGATAGGACCTCCGGAAAGCAAATAGACAACCGAGGTCTTATATCAACTTACGCCCGCATTGCTTGCGGTGAGAAACTTTGCCGGTTCAATCTCTTCTTCGCCGTCCCAGCGGTAGGCGCAAAGGAACCCGCCCTTTCCGCTCCCATAGTCGAGGCAGGCCAGCTTCCGTGTGATCGGCGAAGGTGCTGAATCCGTCATGGCATAGTGGCCGAAGAAAGTTGGCGGACAATCCTGCGGGTAGCCTGTCGCAGGAAGATCCAGGGGCGGCAGTTCAGGCAACTCGTCGGAACACGGAAAGATCGCCTCGCGGCAGGTCATCCCGGTGAGATCGAGCCACCATTTGACACGGAACGCGCGGCGAACAATTCCGTCCGCAGCCTTGTGCCCGAACCCTAAGGGCAGGAGCGCTTCCGGACCGTTGAGAATCTGGCTGATGGCATCGTATTCGGCAGTGCCGGGGTGGCTGTATCTTTCCAACACGTCATTTTCCAGCCGGCCAAGTTTTCTCGTTGCTTCGACCGCACGTGCGTCCCAGCAGGCATGCACGACCCGAAGGCGGTCCAGGTCGAGAAAAAGCGGAAGACCGGCGAACCAGTCAATCCATCCCTTCCATTCATTTTGGTCCGGAAACTGTTCGAGGGTCGCCCGATGCTGATCAATGTTTTTGTCCGTATGCGGGCGAAGAGGCTTGCCGTCGCCGCTGAGTGTGTGGAACCGCATCGCATTTATTTCGTGGTTTCCAAGCACGGCCAGGGCGCTGCCGGCTTCGACCATCGAGCGTACCGTTCCCAGCACCTCGCGGATCTTTGGCCCCCGGTCGATGAAATCGCCCAGAAAGATCGCCTTGCGCCCGTTCGGATGCCGAAGGGCACCCCCTTCCCTGGCGTAACCAAGTGTTCGCAGAAGCGCCACGAGTTCGTCCGCGTAGCCGTGGATGTCTCCAATGATGTCGTATCTTTGGTTCAACGTTGGTGCTTGAGCAGCCTTTCTGGATTCGACGTTTCCGATTCGGTCGCCGGGCTGCGCCTCGAACCCGTTGTTCATAAGCGCCAGTATCCCGGCGCCGTTGTTCATGAGCGGCTTTTGTATCTTCTTCACGCCACCAAAGTGTCACATCCGCATTATTCGGAATAGTTCTCGTATTTAACGTATTATAACTATATAGATATGATTTAAACATTGCTTTCTGAGACGTCTGTCGCATTGCTCAAGTTCGCGCACTTAACGACCGTAGAGGCTCGGGGCAGCCGATCGCGTCGTTCCCAGGGAGCAGAGGCTTGGCAGAAGTAACCCGCCAGTAGATCGGCCGCCCAATGCCGCTCTTGCAGCTCCAGGTCGCGGACGATCGTCTCGATCCTGAACCATTCCTCCGGCGGCAACTCCTCCCTCGGCAGCTGCAGACTCACGCCTCCCTGAGTGGTTGATGCCTCGATGAGGAACGGCGCATCGCCGCCCGGCGCCCAGCCCAGGGTCACGCCGGCCTCATCGACTCCTCCACGGACCAACTTCTTGGCCAATTGCCGAGCCCGCAGCACCCCGCACTTGTCCACTTTGTGCGGATCCTTGCCGGAAAGCGCTCCGCCGCCGATCGGCACGCCCGGCCCGTAGTGGTCGATAACGAGCTTCTTTCCCGAAAGCCCATTGTCGCCCTCGGGGCCGCCGATGGCAAATTCCCCTGCCGCGTTGAGGAGAAGTTTATCGGAGGTGAAGGTCGAAGCCGCTCCCTCGAGTCCTCCGGCCTCCAAGTCCCTCAGGATCTGCTCGAGCAGAGGCAAGAGGATCCGATGCTGCCGCTCGTAAGGCAGTCTAGGAATGTGCTGGATGCTCAAGACGAGACTGCGCCACTCGACCTGCGGCTTACCCGGCGTCACCTCCAGTGAGGCCAGGATCTTGAAATCCGGCCCAAAGGTCGTGGAGAGATTCGCGTCGCTCCGCAGTCGCGCGAAGAGGCGACGCCCGAGCCCGCCGGCGATCCAGTGCGCGGCCGGAAGGTAGTTGGTTCGGTCGTCGCCGCACGCGTAGCCGATGACAATGTTCTGGTCATCGGAGAAGGGCCGAATGTCCGACTCTTCGGCTGGCAATACCTCCTCACAAAGCTCGGTCGTCACACGGATTTTTTCCGGGTCGGGATTCCATGAGCCGCCATAACCGGCAGCACGGTAGACATCGCGGACGATCTTCTCGATATCGACGGGCTGCGATCCGGCGGCAATCCTGCCGTCAATGAACACGCAATCAGTGTGCACGGCTACCTCAACACCGACCAATGCGTCAGGCTTCTGCCGAACAGCGGCGGTCACGATCGATTCCGCAATCGCATCGGCAAGGCGGTCGGGGTGTCCCGGGGAAACATATTCGGCGTGCTGGTTCATGGTTTGGGGAGCTGGATGATTTCGTGAGCCCACGGTCGCAGGTCGTTGGCGTGGCCGGGGTGAGTCAGGGCAGCCACCGCCCGGGTGCGGCCCAGCCTGGCAATCAGGTCGCTGCGACCTCGCCCAACATATCCGTCGGTCGCTATAAGAATGATCTTCGGCCGGCGCCTGGTAGGGATGCCAGTGATGTGCCCGAGGACGGCGTTGATGTCAGTTCCCCATGTATTCTGCATCGGGACCTTGCTCAGATCATGGCCCTTGAGTTCCGAGACGACGGTGGAAAAGGCGAAGGTCCTGAGCTCTCCGCGCCCGAAGGGCTGGCGACACGCAGCCGACAGATAGGGCAGGCATTCGGTCATCGATCCGCTGACATCCAGATAGAGATGCACGATCGGAACTCGCAATGGCTTGGGTCGTCGCTCCGATGACTCGCTTCGGTAGAAAAGAGGAGCATGTCCAAGGAAGGAGCGCAGGGCGGGAATCCGCCGGTCGCGGGCGTTTGGCAGCACCGTTTCCACTTTCCGCTGGCTGCTGGTCACCTGCCGCCGGCAAACGGCCGGACCTCGTCCGGCATGGATGCCGCACTTGCGCAGGACGCGCTCGAAGGCCTTTTGGAATGCGCGGCCGGGGTTCTCTGCCGGTCGAAGCCAGAAGTTCTCCGCGCTTCGGCCCTCGTCCCGTCTGGCGTGCGGAACGCGATGTGATGCACGGTGCCCGCGCCACTGCGAGCGTGCTGCGTGTCTGGCATGCAGAGCAGGTCAATCATTCTGGCCGGTCCTGTCATGTCTGGCGGAGCAAAGCGGAAGCGGTTGCCCTTCTCTTGCATCAGTTCGTAGCCGAACACTTCCGTTAGAAGCTTTGCACTGCTCTCATAACCTTCCAGCGCGGCCGAAACAGAGTGAAAGCCGCGCAGAGAATGTTCCGCGGGCACGCTGCTCGCCGTCCATGCTTCGACTTCTCTCCCTGGCGCTGATGCAATCAGTTCAAGGATCATCCCGTCGGGATCGGCAAAGCGAATGACTTCCTGCTCGAAGCGCAGCGGCGCACGCTCGGCGGGCACGTGGTTATCGTTCAAACGCCCCAGCCAGAAGCCGACCGACGCCGGCGCGATGGCAAACGCGGCGGCCTCAATCTGCCCTGTGCCGCGACCTCCCCGGCGGGCATTGGGCCACGAGAAAAAGGTCAGGATTGTTCCCGGGGTGCCGCGGCTATCGCCATAGTAAAAATGGTAGGTGCCGGGATCGTCGAAGTTGATTGTGCGTTTGACGAGCCGCAGCCCGAGCAAGCCGACATAAAAGTTCAAGTTGGGCTGCGGATCGCTCGCTATCGCGGTGACGTGATGAAGTCCGCCGACAGGAATGCTCATACTGGATGGGTATTGAAAACACGAAACGGTCGCAGTGAAGATCCAAAAAACCGCCGGGGTTGAGCAGTGCTTCCCAGGCTGAGTGAGTAATCTTGATGGTCGCAGCACGCATGATGGTGCCACTGCGCGGCGACCTCGCTACCAGGCTCGCGCCACAGCGGTTTTGGTTTGGAATGGCCGATCGCAACGCCCACAACCGGCCGGAGCCAGGCATAAAGTTCTATATCCACGTTTCCGACCGGTTTGTACCTTTCTGGGCGAAGCTGCGCGGACTGCATGGCTATGGCTTGCCATGACGCCGATTGCGTGCCAGCAACTTCACGTTCTCGAGGTTCTTTTTCCTAGGTCTTCTTCATTCTAGCGCCATGAGAATCCTTCTCGCACCGAGTTTCCAGGATACTGGCGACGAAAGCTGACGAGCGCACCAATCGAGCGCTCCAGTGCGGTCAATCCGCCCATCGCCAGGAATGCGCCGGGCAGGACTTCGAGCACGACGGTGCCGTCAAAACCGGCATCAATGAGCCGCCCCAGGAACCGTTGCCATGGGACGTTACCACAGATCAGCGGCCGGTGATCGCTTGCATCGACATCATGGCAGTGAACGTGGAGAATCCGCCCAAGTAGTTCCGGAGACGGATCCAGCTCGGTTCCAAAACGCCGGGAGTTAAGAAATGCGTGGCCAAAGTCCCAACATACCCCAACTTCGCTTCGCGCGGCAATCTCGAGCAGCTCGGCGTAGTTGTCGGCGATACGCTGGACGGGCTCACCGGCGTCGGGCGCAATCTGGAGCTCAGAAACCGGGCGCACGTCCGGCGCGTTCTTTCCACACCATTCGCGCGCCCATCGGAAGAAACGCACCGATTGCTCCAGCAGGTCGCCCCGCGGATGGCCGGCCGGTGCAGCGGCTGCGTGCACGTTGACAATCGCTGGCACGTGCTGGCGCAAAGCAGCCTCGGCGGCAATCCCCAGGAAACCTGTATGCAACTCCGCACAGCTATTGCCGGCATCCGGTGCGAAATAGGCCGGATTTGATCTGGTGCCCTCGCTATACGGGTGCAACGAGACGACCAAGCCCGCCTTTTCGCAAAGACGAAGGTGACGCGCAAGCACAGACCCGTCGGTCTCTGCTCCAACCGGAGTCTCAACCGCGCTCACGCCGAGCCTGCGCAATAATGCAAGGACATCTCTGCCGCCAGTCAAGGTGCGCCAAGCATCCTGCTCGGCAAAACCGATCTCCAGTTTCATCCCGATCCGCATCTCGATAAATCGCCAACCACATTAGCGACGAATACACCGTCATCGAACAGTTTCTGCCTTTGCGATACTGAGAAATTCGCGCCCTGTGAAGTGCGGAGGAATGGACAAACAAATGATTAGTACACAAGAAAGCGACCCTGAACTAATTGATTGCTTCGCGGCTTCCATGAGAAGGTAGTCAAGTTGTTTCTGAAATTCATTTCACGCTTTCTCGGCGGCGGTGGATCGTGCTTCCATCCGGACTCGGTATGTTGGTCCATGTTTTGATCCGCTCAAGTCAGCCCAACGCGCGATACGCTCCGTTCTTCGCGCACTGTGGACGATCAAGCATTGATCGAATTGTTCTTGGAGGAACGCACCAGGCGTTCGGTTCCGCTCCACCCAACGGCCGAGATGTACGCTTGCGGCGAGTATGATAGGCGGCGCTGTTACATCCAGCGTGAGCCAGAACGAAGTTGTGACCAAGGTCGATCGGATATCGTGACTACGGAATAAAGTGGTCAATGTGCGCCGTTCCCGGCGCGACCTGGTGCCCGCAATAAAGACGGCGTGCTTCCTGCGCTTCGCATTGACCTTCCCAACCGCTCTAGGCTGCTTCGCCCATGGGCAAGTCTAACGGGAGGTTATCGCTTGACGCGGCTGACGCCCGTCACCACTGCGCCGGGGAACATCTCCATGACTGCGCGCCGTGCTTCGGCGCTTGATTCGGTTTGAACGGTTGTCTCGCCCGCTTTCCGGCGATCGAATAGTGGACCCGGTAGGAGTCGGCCAGAGCACTGCCGCCGATCAGCAGCAACGTTGCGAGAGTGAAGAAGTGATAGTTCGGGAAGGTCGAAATTGGCCACAATTTGGCCACAACTGTTTTCCGCGACTCTGAGTCTGTTTCATAAGTCGTTTATTCACAATGGCTGCCTCGCATGGATTCGAACCATGACAAAGTGATCCAGAGTCTTCTTGCAACCTGTCGTTAATTGTCCGCAAACTGTCACGTAATGTCAACGTGCGAAGCCGCTTAAATGCAGGATATGGCGGTTTGACTTCGTGACACTTTGTGACATAGTAGGACAGTCCCGGACCAAAAAAGTGATTAAAAAAGTGATTAAAATTCAGCAAGATGACCTCAGAGGGAAAGTGATTAAACGAAAGCAAGATGTTAATCGTTTTCCTAAGACCGACGTTCGTTACTGGGAGAAGAAGGTTGCGTTTCAGACTCCGGTTTCGCGGACGTATTCGGTCCAGATTCAGCACGCAAATCAGCGATCTTGGATCAATCTCGGAACAGCGAACAAAGCGCAAGCTGCCATGGAGGCACGCAAGCTTTACGAAGAGCTTAGAGCTAATGGATGGAAGGAAACGCTGAGTCGGCGCAGACCGCAGGCCCCTCCCGAGAAAAAGATCAACGTCACGATCGGGGAGTATGTCGAGGCCGTGAAACTCAAGAGCGCCATTTATCCAAAGACAGTTGAGGGGTATGCGGTGGCCTTGCGCAAGATCGCTGCGGACATTCATGGTCTTGCGGATACTCCCGATAAAAAATCGCCCATCCACCGGGAAGCGTGGCGAGCAAAGGTAAGCAGCATAAAGTTGCGAACTCTGACAGCTGAAAGGATCGAGAACTGGCGTGTTCACTTTATCAAGCGCAAAGGGATCAATCCGACGAAGGAGAAAAGCGCCCGTGTCTCGGCGAATAGCTTTATTCGCCGTGCGCGTTCGCTCTTTGGACACGATGTCATTCAACGGATCCGGAACATTGTTGAGATTCCAGAACCGGCACCCTTCAGCGGCGTCAAGGTCGAGAAGGTGCGCGTTCCTCGCTACCGCGCGACGTTCGGCATGGCTGCGCTCCTAGAAAACGCGCGGGCGGAGCTCGCTGTCGATCACCCCGAGCGGTACAAGATTTTTCTGCTTGGTGCGATGGCTGGGTTGAGACGAAATGAAATTGATAAGTTACCCTGGAGCGCTTTTCGCTGGAATGAAGGCGTAATCCGCATCGAAGCAACGGAATCCTTTCGTGCGAAGTCGCCGGACTCAGAAGGGGACGTCCTAGTCGATCCGGAACTGCTCGAAATCTTCAGAGGCTATCGCGCTAAGGCAAAAAGTGAATTCGTGATCGAATCGGACAGCGATCCCCGCAATGACAAGCCCTATGATCATTACCGCTGCCACCGTGACATTCAGGATTTGATTGCGTGGCTCCGCTCGAAGGGCGTCACTTCAAAGACGCCGCTCCACACGTTGCGCAAAGAATACGGAAGCCAGATTAATGCGCGTTACGGGCTGACGGCCGCGAGCGAAATGCTACGTCATGCCGACGTAGCGGTCACCGCAGCGCATTACGTCGAGAACAAACAGCGTTCGATCCTGGGTTTCGGCCATCTCCTGAAAAACGAGCGGACCATCATTCCGATGGACGAAGCACCGCGTTCGGCGGCTGGAGCTTGAGCCGACTTGGTGTCCGGTACCTAGCGTGTCTCAAGTCGACATCGCCGAGAAGCTTGGCGTACCACGCACATCGATTTCGGATTGGGTGACGAAAATGGAACGCAGTTCCGAAATCGTCAGTCCTCCAGAATCACGCCAGCATTTTGACATCTGGCAGTTCGCGACCAGCGACAAGGACAGGCGCCAAGCGTCCTAGGTGCGATCGGCATGAGGACGAGTCGAAAGCGGATCAAGGCTGACAATGTAAGGCTTGATCGGAATCGAGCGTACAGATCACACCCCCATGTGTACCGATCGGCGCATAGGTCTAACTCCAATGTTTTGGAGTTAGACAGTTCTGGCCCTGCAACCCATCGAAGCCGACTATAGCTGAAAAGCTCCAACAACATGGTTTATCCGCTTCGCCCTGCCAGGGCATCGATGTCGAAGGTCGCCTTGACGGCATCGACGACGTTGTAAATTCCGACATATTAAGCCGGTAACCTAAACCAAGCCCCGCCCTGGTTCACCCTCCTCGGCGGGGCTTTTGCTGCGCGTTGAAGGATCTAATCAAACGTGATAGTCAGAGCACATGGACGAGATCATCGATTACCAAACTGCTGAAGGGAACACCCCAGGGGAGCTGGATCGACGGGTAAGGGAGCTACTTGCTGAAGGATATCAACCGTATGGCAGTCCGTTCATGGTAGGCGGCAGGCATGTTTGCCAAGCGATGGTCAAAACAGAGCGATTACCTGCCGGAGCTCGACGGGGTTTCTGATTTCAGTTCCCGAAAAGCAGCTTTAAGCCAACAGGCAAAGCAGAATCGACCTTATAAAATCCAGCAGGTCTCAGTCAGACGTTTTGCCGCTCTCTTCGGCCTTCTCCTGCAGCGATTCCTTCAAATGCTCCTCATCGAGCGCCTGTGCCCATTCCGGATCGCTGACCGCCAGCGGAAGGCCCCGCAGGTCAGCCATGACCGAGAGCATCATTTCTCTGAGCAGCAGGCTGGCCGCGTGAGCGTCTGAGAGCCCAACAAAGCGGCGCGCCCACTTGGCTGGCGCATGGCGCATCCTCTCCCGCATGCTGACCATGAGAAAGCTCGCCTGCTGGATGGCCAGACGCTTCGAAACAAGCTCTCCGCGCGCCTCGGCAAGCGCCATGGCCTCGCGAAAGTTCTTTGTGCGCTGCGCGTCGTTGCGCAGGCGCAGGTATTCCTCGCTGAGCGTCAGTACTTTGGCGGTTCTCTCGGTCGGAGCGCTCACTCGCGGCTTGCTTCCGGCCACGCCGTCGACTGGATGCCTTCCAGGTCGCATTTCTGTTACTTAACCACGTTGAATTTCAGCAAATGCAAATCTTTTTCGGTCACAAATCCGAGGAAAAATGGGCCGTTCCGCCGCGCAGGAAGCCACCATTCTGCCGCAGAACCTAAACAGGTTAATCTCTTGCCGCTAGTTGGAAGTGAAATTTACGTATACGCTCAAATTGAGAATCGCTTTGCCGGAGTGCCACGAAAATCAGCGTTCAAGGTATTGAAGCCGCGTTTCGCGGAGGACGACGGTGGCGGCGACGACGATTGAATCTCGCGGAGCGAGAACCAGATTTTTGCTTGACTGAAAACCTTTTGAAATACCACGCTCGGTGGACAGCCTATTCACACACACCACAGAAAAGTCGGAACAATCTGAGAGGAGATACGATGATGGAAAAGACTACTCGCAGGAATATCCTGAAGGTCGCGGGCACTGCTGGAGTTGCGGCAGGCCTTGGGGTGCTGATAAAGCCAGAATCCGAAGCACTGGCTGCAGAGGACCACCGTCACGGCGGTAAGCCGCTTGCTGGCCCTCTGTCTAACGCCACGGTGACCTTTGGGAGTTGGCAGACGGATCCACCGTTTGACAGGTTTGCAAAGCCTCTGTCTTCTGTGGGTCCGCCTTCTCCAGACCCTAACGATCGCCTTCGAAACCACCATCAATTGACGCCCAATGAAGCCAAAATCGAGGTCGGTGGTACCGTGAATTTCATCATTGGCGGCTTCCATCTTATTGCGATCTATGATGACGGGACCCAGCCGGAACAAATCAATAGAACTCTCGTGATCGAAAGTGCGGGCTTTCCCCCACTGATCAACGACCCAAACAAGCGAATATACATGGGGTTGGATCCTCGAACCATGCCCCCCTATGTTCCGGCGCCGATGACGATGCCGATCAGTGCCTTCGTACAGGATCGTGTCGAAACAGTCCAATTCGCTAAGCGGGGTCGTTATTTAGTGATTTGTGGAGTCCTTCCACACTTTTTCAATGAGACTACGAGGCAATTTGAAATGTTCGGGTTCGTAAGAGTAGTAGGGAACTAAGACCATTTATTCAGCGTCTACCGTCAAATTTCAGCTCGCTCCGCCATTGCGTCTACCCCGCCCACAATGGGGCATCAATCGTCCATCCAAGCTCGCTGAGCATGGACATCGTTATTCTCGGGGACGCGATCTCCCGCTGGGAAGTGCTTGTGGCGAGGCTTGTCGCTGCTGGCGATCGAGTCTTGCGCTTGCGGGGCTCTTGTGGCTTCGGCGCTTGCGCTTTGTCATCGCTGTCAGTCGTCGCCGCATACTTTGACGAACTTCGGCGGGAGCAGATCGTCGGGGACCTCTTCGCCTGCGAGGTAGTAGCGGCCTTTCGAGATCAGACTGACCGAGAGCTTCAAGTTTCTGCTTCTGTTGCTAGAGCTGCAGGAGCTGGAACCGTGATCGGGCCTTCCACGAAGATGCCCCTGCCGCGAAGCGCGACCGATACCAGGCCGGCGTCGATGCCGGTCGGAACGATCAGCGCGGCGCCACGGAATGAACCGGCCTTGGCGATGGAGCCGGTGACCGAGCCGTCCGAGAAGGGAACGGCGGTGTCGATCGCGGGATCCAGCAGCACGCCATAGGACTGTGCTTCGGTTCCTGCGGCCAGCATTACCAGCTTGCCGATGTCGCCAGCGGTGCCGGTTGCGAGGATGGTCCCGCGCCGGAGCACGCCGATATTCGGCTTGATTTCCGCGACGACGGTTTGCCAATGCGCTTCGTCGTAAGCGCCCATCAAGTCTCCGAGATTCTGAGGGAGTTCGTAAGTTTGATTCATAGGAATAGGATTGGTTAAGCCAGCACTTGAAGGACGGTCCAGGACTGCGTGTTGCCGGGGATCGGGATTGGACGGCTTGAGAGCCGCAGGCGCCGGTAGTCTTCGCCGGAAACGTCCCAGTAAACGAGCGGCACGCGCCTGCCGGCGTAAACCTGCATGCCGCTGCCCTCCTCGGAGACCTGCGCGACTCCGCCGTAGGCCATGGTAGACTGAACGCCGGAAGCAGCGACCAAGACTTCCTTCGGCGGAACGAAATATTTCATCGTGCCGTCCTTGTCTTCGTACTGCTCCTCGGAGACGTAGAGATTGATTCCGCGCCAGGTTCCTAAAAGCACGACGCCATATTGCGCAATCTCGGCGGTGAGCACGCCCGGCTGGATATGAACCTTGTTGTAGCTTTCGAGCACCTTGGCATTGGCTTCGAAAGCGTCGCCAGCGTCTTTGCCCATGCAGACGAAGTCGGCCGAGAACCCGCAGGCTCCGCTGACGAGGCGCTGCGCGGCCTTGAGGTCGGCGAGCGGATCCGCAGTCGGGTCGCTCCATGGCTTGGCAAGGACGGTCTTGCTGATCGGGCCGTAGTCGATCTCGGCGGTCAGCTCGCCGCTGTCATAATCGTAGCAGGCGACCTTGCCGGCGAAGAGCACCTGCGAGCACATCCAGTTTTCCGTGCGCGAGATGCTGGCGTCGAGCTCCTGCTGATCTAGGACGAGCAGCTCCGCGTCGCGATTGGTCGCCATGCTGGAGGCGGTGGCGACGCTGCGCCGGAGCAGATCGTCGGCGTGCAGCATCCGGTTCGGCTTCAGGAACGGCGGGCTGAACATCGAGAGCCGGGTCTTCTCGCGCGGGACGGCCGTGCCTTTGGAGTAGCGGCTGCAAAATGGTCCGAGCTTCTGGGCGCCGCGATAGTATTCGATTCCGACCATGTCGGTTTCGGTTTCCTGGACGCGCGAGAAAAGCTTGTCGCGAAGAAAGGTCGGCGCGCTTGGGATTTGCGCGAAGCCTTCGATCAAGCCGCTTGTTCGATACAATTGCTCGAGCGGAATGCTGGGGTTTGTTGCGGGCATAGGTCTCTCCTGTTGTGTGAACGCCTGAAAAATTTTGACCTGCTTAGCGACCGGCGAGCGGCGCAACATGATTTCGACGTCCTGAAGCCTTGGCACAGGCACTGCATCAGAGTCCGGAAATTCCCGAAGCGTGATAGCGAAATTCTACTGGAAGCTTCTTACGCGCGAATGACAGCGTCAATTGGCGGCTGCGTCCTGATGCCGCTCACCCTGTGGAGATATGGGGGTCTAACGTAAAAACATTTACGCTAGACCCTCCATGCCGCTCGAAACTTGAGGCGGCCGTGCGGAGAAGAAAGAGAGGACTCCGCCCAGCCGCCAGGTTCCCTGGTTGGAGCCCGGCTATGTGAACTCCAAATAGGTACAGTGTCCTTCGTTTAGTCCCAGCCGTTCGCTTCGCGCATCGCAGCGTCAATTTCCACCCACTCCAGCATTTCTTCGCTGCCGGCTTGGCCTTCACGCCAGACCATCGCGTCTGTCATTTTGTGCCAGTCTGCGGCGCAATCGTAGCCGCGAAACAGTTCGCATCCCGGACCGCCCAGACGGCTGTCCAGCGGGAGAAAAAAGAGTCCGATTCGATTCGGCGTCGAGGTCGTTTCGATACGCACGGTAAACACGTCTTGACGCCCGTAAAGCAGGAGTTCGGCGCCGCCCCTGTCGCGCAGCTTTCGGATGACAGCCGGCTGGATATTGGCATAATCGGCGACGTGCAGTGCGCACTTTGCCATTCTCCCGTAACAGATTGTGCTCAAGCCGAAAGACTGGCCTCTCTCGCCTGGTGGGACGGGAGTCGCTCCGTCAAAAAGTTGCTCGTCATTCATGATTCGGTTTCCTCGGTTTCAATGAGCCCATTGAACTCTTCGAACTCGTCCGCAGTGACGATTGGCGGCAAGCGGCGCGCCTTGGCTTCCTCAACGGCGATGAGTTCTCTCGCGCGTTTTGCGAAACGCCAGGCAATTTCGGTTTCCTGAAGAATTAGGCCCTCTTCGACCGTTAGCGAACGCGCTGGATTGCGCTTAAACTGACCGCAAACTCCGATCAACGTCGCTTTGTAAAGCTCCAAGAATATTGGATCTGCGCTCAGCGGCGTTTGCGGTACGGGGCGCTTACGCGTTGCGACCGTGCGCTTGAGGAGCGGCGGCGTCGCGTTGCTCTCGTTCATGGGGATCGCGGGAAGCTTAGCAGGTTCGGGCGGTGTCGTCATGGCTCTTCTGACGGCTTGCGCTTTCCTGGTTCGGACCGGGCTCGAGTCGCTTGCTGACCATTGCTATCATTGTTGTTTCGTACCATACAAATATTAGGTGTGGGGTTGAGGATGTAGTTAAGGGCTTTTCAACTGAAAAACATTCGCCGTGGCCCGGTTTTGGCGTTTCAATCCGTGACACCGTGACAAATACCCGCAGAGCCGCATGAATACAGGCTCTGCGGGTGTCACAATTCGCAAAAATGAAAGTTGGCAAACTAGCCAAGCATGACACCCGCAAACCCGCATGGATAAAGGCCCTGCGGTGATTTGTCACGGTGTCACGATTCAAATCGTCAAATCCCGTCCCTCGCATATTTTTCAATCGCCTTTTCGAGATCGTCGGACCAGTAGCCGTGAGGGTTTGGCGTAGAACCCGATTTGCTTGGTTGCCTTACTTGGTTTGATTTGACGTCGTATTGTCTCAGCAACGCAGCCAGTCTGTGCGCGGTGAGTTCGGCTTTGCTGCCTTTATCACTCTCCTGCCATGGCGCTTCCTGATCCTTGTTGAGCTCCTCGAGCAGGTCCAATGTCGGTAGAAAGATTCGCTCGGTCTCTATCGGAACGCCGAGTTCGCCCTGTTCCGGTGCCGCCTTGCCTCTTTCCTCGCGGACCTCTTTGATGATTCGGTCCAAGGATTCCAGGAGATAGCGTCCGACGCTCTTGGAATCTTGCACGTCCTTCTTGGCCATATGTTGGGCCGCTCTCACGGCTTCGATGACCCAGTCATCGCCACCCGTGTTGGCGATCGCCAAAAGCGGCTGCCAGTTGTCGCCGGCTCGGTTCTCCAGAAGATCGCTCTCGAAAACCCGCACTTGTTCGCGGACGTCGTTCGCCAGCCGGGAGATTTTCCGACGCAATTCGGCAAGCTCCTGGTAGTGCTTCTTCTTGAGCTTTTCCGTCTTTGCCTCGCCGGTCTTGCGCTCCAGCCGAACATGGATGGCCCGGCTCAGGATGGTCCGCTTCGGCAGGCCAATCATGGCGAGCGCTTTCGGGCACCAGGTCGAAAAGTAAACGGTGTCCTCGCCCTCCATTGCGGTGCGGATCACCCATGCGAACTCCCGCTCGTGTCCGGAATCGATCACTCCGCGCATTTCCTCGTTCTCCTGGAGATAGGTGTCGGCTTCGTCCAGCGTCATTGTGGGAGCGATATCTTTGACAGTTCTGAAAATCGCCGCCGCGCTAATGTTCCCAGCAGGAACGGGGCGGTTGCTTAAGTAGAAGACCAGCTTGAGCAGCGTCGTCTTCCCGCAGTTCTCCTCGGGCGAAGTGATAAGCAGGATTGGCAGGATGTCGACGGCGTCCTGCAGGTACGTGAGAACGATCCAGAGTGCAGCCGCGCGGCACTGCGAGGGTTTCAGCCACACGAACCGTTGAACGGTGGCGCAAACTTCGTCCAGCACGTCTTTGGCTTCGACTGGTTCATCCCATGGTTGGGCGGTCGGCGGTATCGTCTTCGCTGCGGCCGCCAGACCGTCCTTTTCACCGTGGCGGAAGTGACCGAAGGAATCCTTTGGAATCTTGAAGTGCTTGGCCAGTTTGGTTCGTAGCAGCTCGAACTGCGCACGGTCGTCTTGTGTGCGGTGCAGCTCTGCTGTGACCGTCTTCACGTCCGAATCGCCAAGTGTTTCGATAAATGGGACAGCACTCTCAAACAACTCGAGGTAGATTTCGCGCTGCTTCGCTGGGTCCGCTCCAACCCTGGTGGCGATGTAGTCGTCGATGCCTTTGCCGTCCTTCAGATTCCAAGTGGAGAGTTGGTACACGTCGGCACCGACGGTAAAGAGAGCCATCCACGCTCGGATTTCAGCATGCCGGACGTGCGGGTTTTGCGTCCGGTCAGCGTCGAAGGCCAGGAAGACCTTGCGACCGGCGAGTTGAAAGCTTCGGAAGAGTGGATGCAACTTGACTCGGACGTCGTCCGGATTGGAGTCCTCCTCTTGTTCCGCGCCGCTCTGGTCGCTTTTCACTGTCACCATCCAGACGCCCACGGGAGCAATCGGGCGCGCCCCGGCCTGGACGAGCACCATCCCTTTGACTGGGCCTTCCGTGACGACCAGGGGCACGCTCACGAACTTCGCAACCGCGTACGTCTCTGATGGGATCCACAGCGATCCGTTAGAGCCGGTCGGCGCAACGAATTTGCTCTCGCCATACTTCGGCAATGGCCTAGCAATCCAGTGGACCAACTCGCCACTAACCCCACGGACAGGAAACCAAAGAATCTCCTCCACGGCTGGCCAATTTGGATCGCGGATGACCTTGGCGGGATCTCGATTGAGCCGTTCGGCGATCGTCCCGGTATCACCCGGACCGCCAATCTCACCGCCGTATGCCGCCAGCGTGGCTTTCAGGACGCCTCGGTCGCGCAGATAGGTTTCGCTGAGATCCTCGGCCGCCATTGAATCTCACTCCTTTGAGACGAGCATGGCGGTTATCGTGTCGGCCTCGAACACCATGCGCCCGCTGAGCAGCCAGAACGCGACACACCCCAGCGCATAGAGATCCGCACGTCCATCCACCACGCCGCCCATGGTAACCTCCGGCGGCAGGTAGGCCGGCGTGCCGGCGATGAGATCGGGATGCGTCACCCGGGCCTTGCACCGCGGGCCGACGTCAAACGCCTCACCAGGCCGAAGTCGAGGACCTTTACCACATCGTGCTCCAGGGCGCGGCGACACAGGTAGATGTTGGCGGGTTTGATGTCCCGGTGGATGATGGCTCGGGCGTGTGCCTCGGCCAGCGACGCGCATGCCTGGCGCAGGATGTAGGCGACGCGCTCCGCCGGTAGCGGTCCGTGCTGCCGCACCAGCTCCTCGAGGTCAACCCCGTCCAGCAACTCCATCACGTAGAAGAGCGTCCCGTCCTCGGTGGACCCGAAGTCGTACAGGGCCACTGTATTGGGCGATTCGAGGCTTGCGATTGCCTGGGCTTCGCGCTCGAAGCGGGCGCTCGCGATGCCGGGTTTGTCACCCAGGGACTCGGGGCGAATGAGCTTGATCGCGGCGGCGCGCGCGAGCGTGCGGTGTGAGGCCCGCCACACTTCCCCCATTCCCCCGCGGCCGAGGAGCGCCTCGAGCCGGTAGCTCCCCAGCTCGTACGCGCGGCGAAGCTCGACCCCCAGATGGTGGACGATGCGGGCGGCAATGTACGACATTCCCGCGACCACGAGGTATGGAAGCGCGAAGACCAGCACGAACGTGCCCACGGGCAAGGCGGGCGCCAGGCCGCTTGCCACCTGTGCGAGATACGTCAGCGGCACGGCGGTAGCGGACACCAGGAGTGCCACCAGCGCCTCACGCGGCGGGGTCGGGACCAGCACGGAGAACACCACCATCCACGGGCCCACGAATGTCAGGCCAATGCGATCGAAGCGGATGTCTTCGGGCACGGCGCCCTCGAACTCGCCGTAGTAGGTCCCGGCCGCGATCCCGAAGCTGATCACGACCTGGTAGACGAGCCCGAGTCGGACGATGGTCGCGGGGGACAGGCGCCCGCTGCGCGAGAGGAGGGCGACCCCCAGGGACGCAGCCATGACGCCAGACCGGGAATCCCCATTCCAGCGCGGACGTGAACTCCTCGGCGAGGGTGCCCTGGAGCAGGTTGACGGCGAGCCACACCACGAGCTGACTGGTGAACGTGATCCAGCCAACCAGCTCGAGCCGACGGACCGCTTGCAGCTGGAGATCGTCCGCGACCTGGTCGCCGTCGCGACTGCGTGCGGGGGGCTGGGATGCCCCGGCCTTAGTGAGCACCATGTCGGAGGGGAATGTCACCCGGCCTCCTCTCGGTCGAGGAGTAGCGGGAGGTGTTCTGGACGGTGAAGACGGCTCCATTCGCCTCACAGACCGCGTAGCGCGATCAGCAGTCCGGCGATGCCGAGCAGAGTGCTGACCCAGAACAACATCCAGCGCACCACTCGGCGCGCAGCCCGGCGATCGCCGTTCGCAGCTCCGCCCGCAACTCGGCCAGGTGCTGCTCCTGCTTGGCCTCGAATCGCGCGTAATACAGCTTGTTCAGCTCGCGGAGATCGGCTCGGTAGGTCAGGTTCACGGTGTTGAACCAGTCGACCAGCTCGTTGGCCACGTCCTCGCCAAACACGTCGTACAAGCGCTTGGACAGCCTGGCAGTCACCGGCACGCAACTGCTCCAGAGCAGGAGTCGGCGACAGCCTAACCATACGCTCGGCGCGACGCGGTATCAATTCGAGGCAACGAGGGGCTTCGCTCAGGTGACCGCCGATTCGACGGTGACGAAGCTAGGGCGGATTCCGTCTCGTGAAGATCGCCGCCACGGCTGCAGCAGGTTGCGCGTACTGCACGAAATGCGAGTATAAGATGAGAGAGCGGCACCCTGAAGACTCGTGCGGCCTCGGACTAACCCATTGGCTGCCTGAGAACTATCCGTTCCTCACGAGACCGGCACCGCCGTTGCGGCGCGTGTTTGTATGCTCACGGTGCTTGGGGTGCTCGCCCTCCTCTGGGCTTGCTTCGTAATCGCGATCTGCGCCATCTGTGCCGCAGGAGGCGCGGCCGATGAGCGCTCGGAAGAGTGGTACGAGGAGCGGTACATTGAACAGGTCCGGAGGACCGAGGACGTGGACCGGCAAGAGCGCGGGGCAGCCTGACCCACAGCCCCGCCCACCGGCGAGAGAGGCGGGTCCCCAATCCGGGCCCGCGATTTCGACCCGCATCGAGAGATGACCTACTCCGTCGCGCAGTTGGCGACCGCGCTGGCGGATCGCTATCGCATCGAGCGCGAGCTCGGCGCGGGCGGGCATGGCGACCGTCTACCTCGCGCACGACCTCCGGCACGACCGCCAGGTCGCGCTCAAGGTGCTGCGGCCCGAGCTGGCCGCCGTCATCGGCGCCGAGCGGTTCCTCGCCGAGATCAGGACCACCGCCAACCTCCAGCATCCGCACATCCTGCCGCTGTTCGATTCGGGCGAGGTCGGACTGGCATCCGTCTTCTACGTGATGCCGTTCGTCGAGGGCGAGTCGCTCCGCGACCGGCTCAATCGGGAGAAGCAGCTGCCGGTCGACGACGCGGTGCGCATCGCGCGCGAAGTGGCCGGCGCGCTCGACTACGCGCACCGCCACGGCGTGATCCACCGCGACATCAAGCCCGAGAACATCCTGCTGCACGACGGGCCAGGCGCTGGTCGCCGACTTCGGCATCGCGCTCGCGGCGAGCAAGGCCGGCGGCACCCGGATGACCGAGACCGGGATGTCGCTCGGCACGCCGCACTACATGAGCCCCGAGCAGGCGATGGGCGAGCGCGAGATCGACGCCCGCACCGACGTCTACGCGCTCGGTGCGTGCTCTACGAGATGCTCGCTGGGCGAGCCGCCGTTCACCGGGCCCACCGCCCAGGCCATCGTGGCGCGGGTGCTCACCGAAGAACCCGCGCCCGCTGCGTCCCCAGCGGCGGACCGTTCCCGCCGCAGGTGGAGGCCGCGGTGCTGACGGCGCTGGAGAAGCTTCCCGCCGACCGGTTTGCCGACGCGGCGGAGTTCGCCGCGGCGTTGTCGAATCCGGCCTTCGGCGAGGGCTCCCGCGCGACCCGGGTCGCGAGCTATCCGAGGCGCGCCCATTCAGAACCGGACGAGGCATGCTCGTCGCCGCGGCGGCCGGGGCACTGGCTGGGCTCGTCCTGGGTGCTTCCCTGATGACCTGGTGGCGGCGGCCGAGCCGAAGCGGTGGGCCGGTTACCCGGGTGGCGGTGGCCCTCCCGGCGGAGCAGGCGATCGAGTTGGACGTTCCGTTCGCTCTCTCGAGGGACGGATCACGGCTCGCCTACCACGGCATCGGCGGCCGGGGGTGGTTTCGCGAGCTGGACCGACTGGAGGCGACCCGATTCCCGAAATCGATGGTGCTGCTGCCCGTTCTTCTCGCCGGACGGCGGGACCGTGGGTGTCTTCACCGCCCACCCTGGGGACCTCAACCTTGCGCCCCTGACGGGGGGAACCCGCACGACCGTTGCTCACGACTCGGTGTGGAGCGACGTGGGCGCCTGGAGCGACGGTGGGTGGATCTACTTTACGATGGGCGCCACCCATCGGCTGATGCGAGTCCGGCCCAGCGGGGAGTCGCTCGAGCTTCTGGCCGAGCCTGATAGCACCAGCGGGGAGCTGAACTTCGCATTTCCCGATCCCTTACCCGGCGACCGGGCCGGCTGCTGACCTATCTGGCGGCGAAGGGGTGGAGCCGACATTGCGGCCCTGGACCTCGCCACTGGCCGGAGGAACACACTGGGCCGTGGTACCTACGCCCGCTATCTCGCTTCGGGTCACGTCCTGGTCCTGCGAGCTGACGGAACTGTCATGGCGGCCGGGTTCGACCCCAAGCGATTGGCCTTGACCGGGTCCCCAACCGAGGTGCTGGCCGGCGTGGGTCGCGGTGATGGACTCGTGGGGATGCTCGCCGTTTCGGCCTCGGGCACCCTGCTGTACAAGCGGTCGTCCGAATCGGAGCAGCAGGTGGTACGGGTCACCCGGGACGGCAGGAGTACCCCGGTGGATCCCGCCTGGACTGGCGCGCTGAATTCTCTTTCTCTCTCGCCCGACGGAACCCGGCTCGCCATGGAGGTCATGCGGGAGGGCGGTGGCATCGAGATATGGGTAAGGAGCTCGCAAGGGTCCGCTCACTCGGCTGGCTCTCGACGGTACCGTCTCCTACAGGCCAGCCTGGGGACCTGGTGGCCGGTCAGTTACGTATATCTCCGACGTCGCCGGCATCAACCAACTGCTGACCCGTCCGTCCGATGGCAGCGGCACGGGCACGGTGCTGGCCCGAATGCCGCGCGGAATCGACGAGGGTCTTTACTCCCGCGACGGCCGATGGCTGATCCTGCGCGTCGGCGTCGGTGGAGGCCGCGATATCTATGGTCTGCGGCCCGGGATCGACAGCGTTCCCGTTCCGCTGATCACCACCGAGTTCGAGGAGCACTCCCCTGCCCTTTCGCGGACGGGCGCTGGCTGGCCTAGGTCGCCAACGAATCCGGTCGCCGAGAGGTGTATGTGCGTCCTTTTCCCAACGTGAGCTCGGCTAAGTGGCAGGTCTCGACCGCGGGAGGAATGGAGCCGCTGTGGGCGAACAGCGGCCGGGAGCTCTTCTTCAGGAACGGAAATGCCGAGCTGGTCGCACTCTCGGTGGAGACGCGGCCGGCGTTCCGGATCGTGAGCTCTCAGCCGCTCTTCTCGGTGCGCCAGTACTATGCCGGGGACTTGCATACCAGCTATACAGTGAGCCCGGATGATCGGTCGTTCCTCTTCGTGCGGCGTCTGAGAGCGGATGATGAGGGTCTGGTGCTGGTGCTCAATTGGTTCGAGGAGCTGAAGAGCAAGCTGGCTCGCTGAATCGCGGCGATAGCGGACGCAGCCTGCGCAATTGAGTGGCGGTCTCCGCAGCAAGAGCCGCGCTCGGGTAACAGCTTTTCACGGAAACTCGGGATGGAATTCATAGTCAGGAGAATCAAGGAGCGGCTCATGCGGTTCGAGTCATTCTCATTCGGATCCGTTCGGATCGATGGAACCACCTATGATCACGACGTCGTGATCGACCGCGGCGAGATTCGGAAGCGCGAGAAGAGGCCTTCCAAGAAGTTCCGCGGTGCCTTTGGGCACACGCCGCTATCCATCGAGGAGCGGATACCCTGGCACTGTCGCCGGTTGGTTATCGGCATCGGCACCGGGGCGCTGCCCGTGATGGAGCAGGTAGAGCG
The DNA here is from genome assembly GCA_963744345.1 of uncultured Verrucomicrobiae bacterium. Lineage (GTDB taxonomy): Bacteria > Verrucomicrobiota > Verrucomicrobiia > Chthoniobacterales > Terrimicrobiaceae > DASTFP01. The sequence continues at coordinate 7,816 of CAVUTD010000027.1, read as the reverse complement.
TGAAGCTCAACGCCGCGAGATCGAGCTGGTAATTGTGCCGACGGACGGGCAATCGAGCTGCTGGAGCAGCAGTCACCTGACACCAACGCCATCCTGCACGTGACTTGCTGACCGGCCCGGCCGGCGCCGCCCTCGTTCGTCGGGAACGTCCGACTCGCCTCCCGCAGCCACCTGTGGCTCAACCAGTCCCGCATGAGCCAGCTCGTGAGCCACCACGGAGAAGATCGATGGCCAGGTTCGCGATACTGGAGGCTCCATCCATACTCGGCCTCCAGCCGACCGGCGTGGACGGCTTACCGGAGGCGCTCCTCACCGCCGGCCTGGGAACGCGGCTGCAGGCCCGGCGTGCTGGACGCCTGGAGCCGCAGTCGCCCTACAGTGCCGAGCTCGATCCGGAGACACGGATGCTCAACCCACGCGCGATTGCCGACTACTCGCGTGCGCTCGCGGACGCTCTCGGCCGCGTGCTCGATCGCGGCGAGTTCCCGGTGGTCCTGGGCGGAGACTGCTCCATCCTGCTGGGCGACATGCTGGCGCTCCATCGCAGGGGGCGCTACGGACTGATGTTCGTCGACGGCCATGCTGACTTCTATCATCCCGAAGCCAACCCGAGTGGCCAGGCCGCCTCGATGGACCTGGCGCTGGCCACCGGCCGTGGGCCGGAGCTGGTCAGCAATATCGAGGGCCGCCGCCCGCTGGTCCGCGACGAAGACGTCGTCATCCTCGGCTATCGAGACGCCGAGGAGCAGGCGAGCTACGGGAGCCACCATTGCCACCCGGGCTCCGGGCGATCGACCTGGTCGCGCTCCGCCGCCGAGGGGTCGATGCGGCCGCGCAGGATGCGGTCGGGCATCTGACTCGGAGTGGAGGGGCTTCGGGAGGCTTCTGGATTCACCTGGACGCCGACGTGCTGGACGATGCCATCATGCCGGCGGTCGACTACCGCCTTCCCGGTGGATTGTCGTGGAACGAGCTCGCGAGGGCGTTACGGGCGGCCCTGCGGTCCGGTCGCGCGGTTGGCCTGGAGATCACCATCTACAATCCCAGTCTCGACCCTGATGGCTCCTGCGGGCGCGCGCTGGCGGAGACGGTGGGGCCGTCCTGGCGGGACCGCACCCCACATCTCGGTGAATTTGCGAGACGGCTCCTCCTCAGGTACCGCGCAGCGCGATCAGCAGGCCGGCGATGCCGAGCAGAGTGCTGACCCAGAAACCGACATCCAGCGCACCAACTCGGTGCGCAGCCCGGCGATCTCGGTTCGCAGCTCGGCCAAGCGCTGCTCCAGCTTCGCCTCGAACCGCGCATAGTTGAGCTCGTTCAGTTCGCGGAGATCGGCTCGGTAGGTCAGGTCCACGGTGTTGAACCAGTCGACCAGCTCATTGGCTACATCCTCGCCCAACACGTCGTACAAGCGCTTGGACAGCCTGGCGGTCACCGGCACGCAACTGCTCCAGAGCAGGAGTCGGTGACAGCCTAACCATACGCTCGGCGCGACACGGTATCAATTCGAGGAAACGAGTGGCGTCGTTATCCGCCCGCTCGTTCGCCGACCTGGGTGTAGCCCGCCGTCCGGGGCGCCGAGTCGCGCCGGGGCACCCGCTTATGTTGCGGAAATGGGACCCGAAGCTCGTCGTCCTGGCCCCCGCGGCGTTCGGAAGCCTGGCCGCCAAGCGGATGGCCGCCGAGATCCGGCGCGTGCTCCGGTCGCGGGACCATTGCTCCCTCGCCCTTTCGGGCGGCGAGACGCCCCGGCCGGTCTATAAGCACCTCGCCGCCGAGCTGCCGGAGCGCGAGTCGTGGAGCCGCGTCGAGGTCTACTTCGCCGACGAGCGCTGCGTGCCGCCGGGCGATCCCGCGAGCAACTACCGGATGGCCAAGGAGACACTGCTCGACCTGCTGCCGGCAGCCCCGGCGCGGGTGCATCGCATGGAGGGGGAGCGATCCGATCGCGACGCGGCCGCGCGCGTCTACGAGGCCCTCCTGCCCGAGCGGCTGGACCTCCTGGTGCTCGGCCTGGGTGCGGACGGGCACATCGCGTCGCTCTTTCCTGTGGTCTCCCTCCCTCGCAGAGTCGCAGAGGCGCATCCTCGCCGTCACCGTTCCCAAGCCCCGCCCCGAACGCCCGACGCGGTGACGAACCCGCCGGCTTACGCGCTGCCGGTTCAACTCCATCCTACTGAGTGGTGCGTGGAAGCGCAGCCCCGGGCCCGGTCCTGGATGCCCAGGACAACCAAGACCTGACACCGGGCCGCCTGGCCCGGGACGGCCTCTGGATCGCCGATACCACCGCGGCTGCGCGGCTCGCGGCCCCGCGATGAGCCATCTTGTCCTCGCGGGCGACATCGGCGGGACCAACGCCCGCTTCGCCCTCGTTGACGTGCGTGGCGAGACCGAGGCGCGGATCCCGCCCACGAGGCGCGCTACCTCAGCGGCGAAGCTCCGGGGCTGGTGCCGCTTGTGCCCCTCCGCTACCTCGACGAGGCCCCCGGCCGGCCGGAAGTCGCCTGCTTCGGCATCGCCTGCCCGGTCCGAAAGAGGCGAGTGCGAGGCCACCAACCTGCCCTGGACGGTCAGCGCTCGCACCCTCGCCCGCGAGATCCGGGATTCCACGGACCACGATCATCAACGACTTCCGCGCCGCGGGCGAGGGACTGCACTGCCTCTCGGCCGACGAGGTGGCGGTGCTCCAGCACGGGACTCCCCGTGGCCCGCGGGCCCATCGCCCTCATCGGCGCCGGCACCGGCCTCGGGCAGGGCTACCTGCTCTGGGAGGGGTCGCGCTACGTGGTCCATCCCTCCGAGGGCGGCCACGCCGATTTCTCACCTACCGACGGCCTCCAGCGCGATCTCCTCGCCTCGCTCGCCGGCGAGCTCGACCGGGCGTCGTCGGAGCGGATCCTGTCAGGGGACGGGCTCGAGCGGATCTACCGATTCCTTGCGTCGGTCGGCGCCGCGCCGGAACAGGCGCGAGTACGCGGGGAGATGGAGGTGGACGACGCGGCAGCGGTGATCGTTCACCACGCGATGGCGGGCACCGACGCTCTCTCGGTGAAGACGCTCGATCTCTTCGTCCGCGCCTACGGCACCGCCGCCAGCAATCTGGCGCTCACCGTGCTCGCTACCGGCGGCGTGTATGTGACGGGCGGCATCGCGCCCCGGATCGTCCAGCGGCTAGCGTCGGGCGGGTTCATGGACGCGTTCCGCCGCAAGGGGCGGCTCTCGGACGTCGTGGAGCGGATACCGGTTCGTGTTGTCTTAACCAGTGACGTCGCGCTCTACGGCGCCGCGGCTGTCGCGGCGCGGACACTATTGGATTAACGGAAACGTGTCAGCTGACACGAGGTTGAATATGGCCCACAGTCTCGCTTCCCCGGTGCAGTCGCTCGACAAGCTCTGCATCGACACCGTCCGCACCCTCTCCATGGACGCGGTGCAGAAAGCCAACTCCGGCCATCCCGGCACGCCGATGGCGCTCGCGCCGCTCGGCTACGCGCTGTTCACGCGCCACATGCGCCACGATCCGGCCGACCCGGACTGGGTCGGACCGCGACCGGTTCGTGCTCTCGTGCGGCCACGCGTCGATGCTGCTGTACGCTGCCTGTACCTCAGCGGCTACGACCTGTCGCTCGACGACCTGAAGCAGTTCCGCCAGTGGGAGAGCCGCACGCCCGGCCACCCGGAGTACCACTTCACGGCGGGCGTCGAGACCACCACCGGCCCGCTCGGCCAGGGCGTCGGCAACGCGGTCGGCATGGCGGTGGCCGAGGCGCACCTCGCGGCGATCTTCAATCACGACGGGCACGCGATCGTCGACCACTACACCTACTTCATCTGCAGCGACGGCGACCTCATGGAGGGCGTCTCCCACGAGGCGCGCGTCGTTCGCCGGCCACTTCAAGCTCGGCAAGCTGATCGGCTTCTACGACGACAACCAGCATCACGATCGACGGCAGCACCGACCTCACGTTCAGCGACGACACGGCCAAGCGGTTCGAGGCCTACGGCTGGCAGGTGCTGCACCTGGCCGACGTGAACGACCTCGACGCCATCGACGCGCGCGATCGCCGAGGCAAGGCCGACGACGGCCGCCCGACGATCGTGGTGACGCGACGCACATCGGCTTCGGCAGCCCGAACAAGCAGGACACCGCCGCGGCGCACGGCGAGCCGCTGGGCGACGAGGAGATCGGCTCACGAAGAAGAAGCTCGGCTGGCCGAGCCGGAGCCGTTCTTCGTGCCCGACGAGGCGCTGGCGCACTGGCGCGAAGGCCGTCGACGCGCGGCGCGCAGGCGCACGCGGAGTGGACGACGCGTCACGGCGCGTACGCGGGCGCGTTCGGCAACGAGGCGAAGGAGCTCGACGCGGCGCATGCAGCGGCGAGCTGCCAGCCGGCTGGGACGCAGGCGATCCCCGACTTCACCAAGGAGAACGGCAGCGTCGCCAGCCGCGCGGCGTCCAGCACGGTGCTCAACGCGCTCGCCGCCGTGATGCCGGAGCTGATCGGCGGCTCGGCCGACCTCACGCCGTCGCAACAGCACGGCGGTCAAGGCGTGGAAGCCGTTCGCAGCCGCGGCGACTACGACGGGCGCGTACATGCACTTCGGCATCCGCGAGCACGGGATGGGCTCGATCATGAACGGCATGGCGCTGCACGGCGGCGTCGATCCCGTACGGCGGCACGTTCCTGATCTTCTCGGACTACATGCGCCCGCGCCATCCGGCTCGCGGCGCTGATGAACCAGCACGTGATCTTCGTCTTCACGCACGACTCCATCGGGCTCGGCGAGGATGGGCCCACGCACCAGCCGGTCGAGCAGCTCACCGCGCTGCGCGCGATCCCGCAGCTCACGCTCATCCGCCCGGCCGACGCGACGGAGACGGCCGAGGCGTGGAAGGTGGCGGTGACGCACCGCGACGGGCCGGTGTGCCTGGTGCTCACGCGGCAGAAGCTCGGCTACATCGACCGCACGACGTACGCGCCCGCGGCGGGCGTCGCGCAGGGCGGCTACGTGCTGGCCGACGCCGAGGGGGGCACGCCGGACGTGGTGCTGATGTCGAGCGGGTCGCGAGGTGGCGCTGGTGATGAGCGGCGCGCGAGAAGCTCGCGGCCGCAGGGCGTGAAGGCGCGGGTGGTGAGCATGCCGAGCCACGAGCTGTTCGCGCGCGCAGTCGCAGGCGTACCGCGACGAGGTGCTGCCGCCGGATGTCCGCCGGCGTCGCCGATCGAGGCGGCGCACCCGATGCGCGGTACCGCTGGGTCGGCGACACGGGTGGTGCTCGGCATCGACCGCTTTGGCGCCAGCGCGCCGTACGAACGGATCTACGCGGAGCTGGGCATCACGCCCGACGCCGTCGTCGCGCGAGGTCGAGCGGCTTCTCGGCAAATGAATGGAGGACAGACGATGGCGACATCCACCCACACCCGCTCCCGGATGCTGGACTTGCTGGAGCTGGGACAGAGCGTCTGGCTCGACTACCTCCGCCGCGGCATGGTGCGCTCGGGCGAGCTGGCCGGGCCTGATCGACGATGGCCTTCGGGGCATGACGTCGAACCCCACGATCTTCGAGCAGGGCATCGCGGCAGACGAGCGACTACGACGAGGCCATCGCACGCCTGGCGTCCTCGGGCCGCAGCGATCGCCGAGATCTTCGAGGCGCTCGCGGTCGAGGACGTCCGCGCGCGCCGCCGACCTGCTTCCGTCCCGTCTACGACCGGACCGGATGGCGGCGACGGGTTCGTCTCGATCGAGGTCTCCCCGCAGCTCGCGCGCGATACCGACGGCAGCATCGCGGAGGCCGGCGGCTGTGGACGCCGTGGACCGGCCCAACGTCATGGTCAAGATCCCCGGCACCGAGGAGGGCTGGCCGGCGATCGAGCAGCTGTCTCGGCCGAGGGCATCAACATCAACATCACGCTGCTCTTCTCGGTCGAGCACTACCGCGCAGGTCGCCGAGGCCTACCTGCGGGCCCTGGAGGCGCGCGTCGCGCGGGGGAGCCGATCGACCGGCGTCGCATCGGTCGCCTCGTTCTTCGTGAGCCGGGTGGACACCGAGGTGGATGGCGGCTCGAGCAGATCGGCGGGCGCGGAGGCGAAGGCTCTGGCGCGGCACGCATCGCCATCGCCAACGCCAGGCTGGCCTACGCGGAGTTCGTGCGGATCACCGAGAGCGACCGCTGGCGCCGCCTGGCGGCGAAGGGCGCCAAGGTGCAGCGGCCGCTCTGGGCCAGCACCGGCACCAAGAACCCGGCGTACTCCGACGTGCTCTACCTCGAGTCGCTCATCGGCCCGCGACACGATCAACACCGTTCCGCCCGACACCCTGCGCAAGTTCGAGGATCACGGGACGGTGGCGCCGACGCTTACGGGCCACGAGGCCGACGCGCGCGCGCGTTTGGGGCGGCTGGCCCGGATCGGCGTGGACTTCGACGACGTCACCCAGGTGCTGGAGACCGAGGGCATCGAGAAGTTCGCGAAGTCCTACGCGGCGCTCCTCGCCGCCGTCGGCCGGAAGCGGTGAGCATCAGCCACCTCTTCTTCGACATCGGCGGCGTGCTCGGCACCAATGCCTGGAGCACGCCGCAGCGGGCCCGTGCGGTCGAGCGCTTCAGGCTCGCCGCCGCCGAGTTCGAGCCGCAGCACCGCGACGCGATCGGCACCCTCGAGCAGGGCCGCATGACGCTGGACGAGTATCTCGACGCGACCGTGTTCTACCGCGAGCGCGACTTCAGCCGGGAGGAGTTGTCGACTTCATGCGGGCCGAGAGCCGGCCCGACGCCGCGACGATCGGGCTGGCGCGCCGGCTCGCTGCCGGCGGACGATATCGGATGATGACGCTCAACAACGAGTCGCTGGAGCTCAACCTGTACCGCATCGAGCACTTCGGCCTGCGCGACATCTTCGAGGCGTTCTTCAGCTCCTGCTGGCTCGGCAGCACCAAGCCGTCGCACGAGCCGTACCAGCTCGCGCTGGGGATCTCGCAGGCGCGGCCCGACTGCGCCGTGTTCATCGACGATCGGGAGCCGAATCTCGTGCCCGCCCGCGCGCTGGGTATGCGGACGATACACTTCACGCCCCGGTGGACCGGCTCGCCGGGGAGCTGGCGGCGCTGGGCGTGGTCGCCTGAGGACGGGATACTGGAACGATGAGACTGGCGATGGTGGGCCTCGGCCGGATGGGCGGCAACATGATCCGCCGCCTGCGCGGACGGGCACGAGGTCGTGGCGTGGGACCGCAGCGCCGATGCGGTGACCGAGCTCGCCAGCGAGGGCGCCGAAGGCGCGAAGGATCTCGTTGACACTGGCGAAGGCAGCTCGGAGCTCCCCGATTGATCTGGCTGATGGTGCCGTCCGGCGCGCCGGTGGACCAGACCATCGAGGAGTTCCGCCCGGGGCTGACCCGCGGGACATCGTGGTCGACGGCGGCAATTCCAACTTCCACGACACCATGCGCCGGGGCGCCGCGCTCGAGGCGCCGCGGCATCGAGCTGGTGGACTGCCGGCACCAGCGGCGGCATCTGGGGGCTCGAGCTGGGCTACTGTCTGATGGTGGGGGCGCAGCAAGACGGCCGTGCGCGCGCTCGAGCCGGTGTTCCGCTCGCTGGCGCAGGAGCGCGGTTACGCCCACGTCGGCCCACCGGCGCCGGCCACTACGTGAAGATGGTGCACAACGGCATCGAGTACGGGCTGCTCCAGGCCTACGCCGAGGGCTACGAGATCCTGCACCAGTCGAAGGACTTCGAGCTCGACCTGCACCAGTCTCCGCTCTCTGGGAGCATGGAAGCGTCGTGCGGTCATGGCTCAACGAGCTGGCCGAGC
>CAVUTD010000026.1:0-202228 GCA_963744345.1 uncultured Verrucomicrobiae bacterium | reverse complement strand
GAAGGATAATCGCCAAGTTCTAGAAAGGAAGAGGCGGTCAGGGTCCACCAAAAAGGCTTTCGAAATCGCTATATGATAGCATGAGAGAATTGGGTTACTGTTGCATTCCCCTTCGCATATAGACCGACCACAGCTAAGCCGCACTTAGACGCTTCGTTGCTCAGCGGACTAGTCTCGACGCAGGCGACGTCCCTGTTTGCTATCGATGAGCCAGAAACAATTTAAGCAAACGACCTCTTTGGTCTTGCTGAACGCTTCGAGGGGAACACCAGAGGCGGTAGCGTGGCTGTATCAGGCAGTCATCTAAGCCAAGCCAAGCTCTAAGACTATTCCGTTGCACACATCTCCGACTTTCATGAACAAACCGATGTTGATCTGGGTAGACACAATTCACTTCAAGCCATGAAGCCCAGCGATGCGAATTTGTCTCAGAACGGCGACGGCAACGCAAATGGCCGCGACCATCACCTAAGCAACGGCGCCGCCGTGAAGTTCGCTCGCCGCGAATCCCATGTCCAATCCAACGCGCTTCGGCCAGTGGACTTCCGTCCCGCGATTGGTAGCGAGGCCTTCCTAAGCGAACCGCAGCCGTGTCTTATCGACAAAGAAGCGCTCGGCGCGGACACATGGATTCCCTGCTGGAAGCGTATTCTTGACCTTACTTGCATTTGGATCACCTTCCCGATCTGGTCCGCAGCGATGGCCTTGGTGAGTGTCTGGATCCTCGCGGTTTCCCCTGGACCCCTGCTCTATCAGCAGGATCGGATTGGTTATCGCGGCCGTCGCTTCAGAATTCTCAAATTTAGAACCATGAAGGTGAACGTGGAGACCAAAACTCACGAGGGCTATTTCGAGCGGCTTATGGAAACCGACTGCCCAATGACTAAACTCGACGACTGCGACGCTCGCTTGATCCGTGGAGGCCGTCTCCTCCGTGCGCTCGCCATGGACGAACTCGCACAGATTTTTAACGTAATTCGCGGCGAAATGAGCCTCGTTGGCCCACGCCCCTGCACCCCGCACGAGTTTGCGCGCTTTCAGCCTGCGCAGAAGGCCCGCGTCAACGCCCCGCCCGGACTTACCGGCTACTGGCAGGTCAATGGAAAAAATAAGACTACGTTTAGTCAAATGATTGCCATGGACATTTTTTATGCAAAGCACATGTCGCCATGGATGGATGTCGTGATCATGCTAAAAACAATTCCGGTGCTTGCCATGCAGATGCTGGAGTCCCACGCTCTCAGATCAAAGAGATCTAAGGTGAGCGCGCTCGTCAAGGAGTAAAATCCGTGCGACGCCAGGCGTGACATATCACGCGAGTTAGCTAAGTAATATATAATCAGAGGATGAAAGAACCTGTTTCAGTTGGAGTGGTCGGATGCGGCTACTGGGGGCCAAACCATATTCGCAATTTAAGGATGCTGCCGGAGTGCAACCTCAAGGCGATGTGCGATATCAATGAGGCGCGGCTCACGCACTTGAAGAAGCTCTATCCGGAAGTTGAGGGGGTGACGAATTACGAGCACCTGCTCAATGGCATGGGCCTTGATGCGATTGTCGTCGCCACATCGGTGAAGCATCATTACGCGCTAGCTAAGGCAAGCCTCCTCGCCGGTAAGCACACCCTTGTCGAAAAGCCGATGGCATCGAGCTCGGAGGAATGCGAGGAGTTGATTGACATTGCGACTCGCAAGGGCGTGGTCTTGATGGTCGGTCATACCTTTCTTTATTCCCCTGTCGTCCGGAAGATCGTCGAGATCATCCAGGCCGGTGATATTGGCGATATTCGATATATCAATTCTCGGCGCCTTAACTTGGGCCTCTTTCAAAAGGATATTAATGTAGCATGGGATCTCGCCCCTCATGACATCTCCATTATTCTGCATATTCTCGAAGAGTTTCCGGTTTCAGTAAACTGCCAGGGAAACGCCCATGTCACGCCACACATCGCCGACGTCACCAACATGTCGCTCATCTTCCCGCACAAGCGCTTTGCCACGATTCAAAGCAGCTGGCTCGAACCTCGCAAGGTGCGTGAGATGACGATCGTGGGAACCCGGCGGATGATTGTTTACGACGACCTGCCGACGATCGAGAAGATTCGGATTTATGACGTGAGGGTCGAGCGTCCGCCACACTACGACACTTTCGCAGAGTTTCAGTATTCCTATCATTATGGCGACAGCTACATCCCGCACGTCAAGCAGGAGGAACCTCTCAAAGTCGAGTGCCAGCATTTTCTCGATTGCATCCTCAAGGGCATGAAGCCGTTGACTGGTGGCCGACAGGGACTCGAACTTGTGAGGGTTCTTGAGGCCGCCTCCGCCTCACTCGAGGATCATGGATCTCCGGTAGTTTTTGCGCGCCCCCCAGAGGCACTTCCTTCCTTCGCGCGCAAGCAAACCGGCGGGCAAGTCGCTGCGGGAGCTGTGTCCCGGTGACCGGGCAATCTCCCGACACAAAGCGTATTTCGGCCGACGTGAAGCTGGGCCGTGACGTGCAGATTCACGCCTTCGTGAATCTCTACGGCTGCGAAATCGGTGACGAAACACGCATCGGTACGTTTGTCGAAATTCAAAAAGGAGCGAAGGTTGGTAATAGTTGTAAGATCTCCAGCCATACCTTCATTTGCGAGGGAGTGACCATTGAGTCCGAAGTGTTCGTCGGGCACGGAGTGACTTTCATTAACGATCGTTATCCGCACGCCACGACTTCGACTGGAAAACCTCAAAGCGAGGCGGATTGGGCCGTTCAGAAGACGGTGATCAAAAAGGGCGCTTCGATCGGCTCCGGTGCGACCCTGTTGGGCGGCATCACTGTCGGAGAGAAAGCCATAGTCGGAGCCGGCAGCGTCGTCACAAAGGATGTGCCGCCAAACACGATCGTGGCGGGCAACCCCGCTCGGATATTGAAACGCCTTTAACAGATATGGTAATTAAAGTTCCATTCCTTGACCTCAACTCCCAACACGCACCGCTTCGTCGCGAATTCAGCGCCGCGATCGAAGAAGTGATTGACAGTGGGGCATTCGCCGGTGGTCCCTTCGTCGCGCAGTTTGAGGAGGATTTCGCCAGCTACTGCGATTGCCCGCATGCCATCGGTGTCGGCAGCGGCACCGAAGCGCTGTGGCTGACCCTGCTTGCCTTTGGCGTGGGGCCGGGAGACGAAGTGCTCACAGTTCCCAGCACCTTCATGGCAACGGCTGAAGCGATCACTTATTGCGGTGCAAAGCCGGTGTTTGTGGATATTGATGAACGCACCTACACCATGGACCCGGCCGGACTCGAAGATGCCATAACGAGGCGGACCAAGGCAATCATCCCGGTTCATCTTTTCGGCCAGACGGCAGACATGGACCCGATCCTCGAAGTGGCGCGAGCTCGGGGTCTTTACGTCATCGAAGATGCCGCCCAGGCGCACGGCGCAGAATACAAGGGGCGCAGAGCCGGCTCACTCGCCGATGCAGGCTGCTTTAGCTTCTATCCCGGAAAAAATCTCGGCGCATTTGGCGAAGCTGGCGCGATCGTAACGAACAACGACGAGTTGCAAGAGAAGATTCGCGTCCTTCGCGATCACGGCCAGATTCGCAAATACCATCACACGATGGTTGGATGGAATTGCCGAATGGACGCAATCCAAGCCGCGGTCCTCCGCATTAAGTTGCGGTATCTGGAACAGGGGAATGAGCTTCGCCGCGCGCACGCGGCGCAATATTATCGGCTGCTCGAGGGACTGGAAGAGGTTGTTGCTCCCTATCAAGCGCCTTTCGCCCGACACGTTTACCACATTTACGCCATACGCGTGAGGGAAAGAGACAGCGTTATCGAGCGCCTTCGAGAGATGGGCATTGGGTGCGGAATCCACTACCCGGTTCCGGTCCATCTTCAGGAAGCCTATTCCAATCTCGGATACGGAGTAGGTTCCTTTCGGATGGCTGAGCAGACTTCCCAGGAGTTTATCTCATTGCCAATGTTTCCCGAACTCACTCCCGCGCAGGTCGAAATGGTCGCCGAAAATCTCAAGGAGGTCCTCACAGCGGATGTCGTGACATGATTGAGCTATCGCGTTCTTGCGATTCGACGCCCGCCCTACCAGCATGACAAGCGAGCCCATCCCGGCAATCTCTCAGCGATTCGGCGCGCCTAGGGCTCGGATCAGCCGACGGCTTTCCGCGCGAACCTGGGAGGTCAACGTCGTCGATCCGACATCCGATCCGGACTGGGACCGGCTCGTCGAGTCGCATCCCAACTCCCACTTTTTTCACAGCGCCGCTTGGGCAAGAGTTCTGTGCAAGACCTACGGGCACAAGCCGAGTTCCCTGCTCCTGTCCAGGAATGCCGAACCGGTGGCCTTGGTTCCCCTTCTGGAAGTAAACAGTCCTTTCACTGGCCGGCGTGGCGTGTGTCTCCCGTTCACTGACTTTTGCGATCCGCTTTTCTTTCATGGGTGCGACTCCAACATCATTTCCAAACTTCTCGATGAATTGGCGTGTAATCGAAAATGGAAACATTTTGAGATTCGCGCCGGAAGCGCCATCGCGTTAAAGGCCGCTCCTTCACTAACATTCTACGGCCATAAGCTGGATCTTCGGGGCGGCCTGCAGGCGCTTTTCGCGGGATTTGCTGGCTCGGTTCGCCGGGCAATACGAAAAGCTCAACGCTGCGGGGTGGATGTCCAAATAAGCCAATCGGAGGAAGCAATTCGAGAATTCTATCGCATTCATGCCGGAACACGCAGGCGACACGGCCTTCCCCCGCAGCCGATTTCATTTTTCCTCAATCTCCACAATTTTATTATCAAAGCTGGATTGGGGTTTATCGTGTTGGCGAACCAAGGCAAACAGGTGGTCGCCGGCGCGGTGTTCTTTCACAAAGGAAACCGCGCCATTTATAAGTTCGGTGCTTCGGATGAGAGATTCCAACACCTCAGACCGAACAACCTGGTGCTTTGGGAAGCGATTGCCCTGCTTGTAAGGGAAGGCTTTGAAGATTTGCATTTGGGTCGGACGTCACTTGGAAACGAGGGGCTCAGACGTTTCAAGTTGTCTTGGGGAACTACAGAGGAAACAATTAGATATTTCCGCTTTGGTAAAAGGATGAATGAATGCGAAATGACTCGCGACCGGGTTTCGGGCTTTCACAACAGTTTCTTCAAGACATTGCCCCTCGCTCTTAATCGGCTGGCGGGCGAACTGATTTACCCGCATCTGGACTGAATTTTTACTCAACAATCGACGCTTAAATTACCCGTGCCATGTCGCAAGCAAGATCAGAAACACCCGTTGCCAGCTTGAGTATTCAGGACATCCTCTTCGTGCTCTTCAAGCACAAGGGGAAGATCCTGCTCTGCGCGGCGATTGGCCTCGTCGCGGCGGCCACAGTTTACCTTCTTTCCCCGCCTCTTTACGAATCGCAGGCCAAACTGCTGGTGCGCTACGTCGTCGACAGGAGCGCCGTCGATCCGGAAGCCGCCGGAAATTCTGCGAAAATTGCGGACGCCATCAACTCCGAAGTGCAAATTATCACAAGTTGGGATCTCGCTCTTCAGGTCGCTGAGGCAATTGGCGTCCAACGCTTGCTCCCCGACGCCGATCATCCCGTTACCAAAGCTGAGGCCGCGTACAGCATTCGTCTGGCGGTGGAGGCGACTCCAGCTGGCAAGGCGAGCAACGTTATTATGGTGTCTTACAAGAACCATGACCCAAAACTGGCCACACTGATTCTTGATGAGCTCATCGGCCGCTATTTCGTCAAACATTTGGAAGTCCATCGCTCTGCCGAAGCGTTCAACTTCGTGACGCAACAAAGCGATCAGGTCAGAGCACGTTTGAACCAAACCGAAGATGCCTTGAAGCAGCTGAAAGGTGAGGCTCGAATTACCTCTCTCACGGAAACCACCACCAATCTCAGCACGGAGTTGGCGAAAACGCGCGAAGCGCTTAAGACCGCGGAAACGGAACGGGCCCAGCAGTTGGCTGTTGTTCAAGAAATGGAAAAATCATTCGCCGGCCAGAATAAGAAATCACAGGATGCTGGTTTGAAAACACAAGACGCAGCTTCTGTTGCCAACACTGAAGCCGTTCAGCAGTATCATACCATTGTTGCCCGACTGGCAAATCTGCGGCAGACGGACTTGGAACTTGTTTCCAGATACGCTCAAAAAACTGAATCGCCTGAGTCGCTCGACGAGCAATACCGCGCTCGGCAAATTCGCCCCGAGCGCGGCCAGCTTAGTCCTGCCGCTCAAGCTGCCAGGGCCTCGGCTCGCGCAAGAGCCTTCGTTGGAGCGGATCGAGACCGGGCGCAGTCACTTGCGCGTGAAAGGTATCACCGGCAAAACGATAGCGGCTTCAGCTATCGGGGAACCAAGAAGAGCTTTGATACGCTCGTCAAGGAAGCCGAACAGGAAATCGTCAAAGAGAAACTCGACAATTCGCTGCAGTACAAAGCATCGGTTGATGAACTCGCGCGGCTTGGCGAGCTTCAAAAGATCAACCAACAGCAGATTGATAATCTCGAGAAGCAGCGGAATGACTTGGAGCGGCAATATCCGGGTCTCGCCGCGACAATTCCGGCCGCAAGCTTTGAGGATCTTCAAGCTGAAATCTCCGCGGAAATTTCTGCCGAGCGCGCTCATATGTCTGCGATCGCGACCGAACGCGCCCGACTCGCAGGCATCGATGCCAGAACCCAAGCTCTTAAGGCGCATCTTGACGAGGTTCGTAAGCAGATTGAGGATTTATCCGGGGTTGCGCCTAGAATTGAACAACTGGAGCGAACCAAGGAGATTGAAGAGAACAATTATAAGTATTTTCAGGCGAGTCTAGAGAAAGCGCGTATCGACGAGGCGCTGGATCCCTCCAAGATTCCTAATATCAGCGTTGTTCAAAAATCCTCACCTGCAATGAAAGCCACGAGCGATCTTAAGAAGATTGTCCTCGGGCTGGCTGGGGGAGGACTGACATTGGGTCTGGCACTGGCCTTTCTCATCGAGTTGGTGCTGGATCGCACTGTTAAGCGACCAGTTGAGGTGGAGAAACTTCTTAACGCTCCAATCCTGCTCTCGATTCCCTATCTCAATGGCCGCAACCCTTTGCGTCTCCGCTGGCCCACAAATCAGAAGTCGATCCTCGCTGCGGGCGATGCGGCGCCTTGGGATGCCGACCATTTCATCCGGCCTTACGCCGAGGCCATACGAGATCGGCTCGCCCTCTATTTCGACCTTAATCGGTTGAACCGCAAGCCTAAACTAGTGGCGGTGAGTGGTTGCTCGGAACGCGCGGGAGCCTCTACCATGGCCGGAAGTCTTGCCGCTGCTCTTTCGGAGACCGGCGATGGCAAGGTTCTCCTTGTGAACATGAATGTAGGAGACCCAGAGATTCATCCTTTCTTTCGAGGCGTGTCCGCGTCCTCGCTCACGGAGGCCTTAGTAGGTGAGCCCGCTCAGGCCGGAGAGAATCTCTATCTAGCCACGGCAGTTTCTTCGGAGCCACAGATTCAGCTCATTCCAAAAAAATTCTACGATCTGATGCCGCACGTGAAGGCTAGCGATTTCGATTACATTATTTTTGATCTGCCGCCTTTCAGCCAGACAAGCATCACTCTTCCCATGGCTCGATTCATGGATAAGATAGTGCTCGTGGCGGAGGCGGAGAAAAGCAGCCGGGATGTCCTGAAGCGCGCAAAAATGGAACTCTCCGCCCTTGGAACCAGTATCTCGGTAATCCTGAACAAGACTCGATCATACGCGCCAAAGTGGACCGGGGAAGAGGGATGAAAAAAGTAAGTGGCGACCTCAAGAAGGATAAGGGACTGCGAGCAGGGGTCGGGGGAGCTTAATGGGAAACGGCTTTCGTCTCGGGTACCTCAAGATTCCGCAACGGTCGTTGATGGAACCGGGCGATCCATTTCTCGATTCGGCGGGCAACGGTGGGAAAGCTTGTCTGCTTCTCGGATCAATAGACGGCGCTACCTTGAGGGCCAATAATACCGGGCGAGCCCGCTGCTGCTAAGGCCGGGAGTTCTAAATCTAAGCCAGCTCGACGCTCCCGCTTCCAAGTGGCAAACGTGCCCCTTCGCCAACACCGGCAGAGCTACCTATCCTCTGCAAAATTTCGGGCGGTGTTGCATGCTTGGCACACAAGAAATCCCTATGATTCAACCGTTCCTTCCGGGCTCTCCCGCTGCTGACTCAATGTTCTTGAACAAACTCTATTTTCGGTTGAAGCCCCTCATTCCGAGGTGTGCTCGTCTGGCAGTTCGCCGGTGGTTCGTTCAGCGCAAAAGGGAACGCGTCGGTAATATCTGGCCGATCATGCCCGGCTCCGATCGCGCTCCGGAAGGTTGGCATGGTTGGCCGAACGAAAAGACCTTCGCGTTTGTCCTGACCCATGATGTCGAGAGCCAGGAAGGACTCGAGCGGGTGCAGCAGCTTGCGGAAATGGAAATGGAGTTGGGCTTTCGTTCTTCATTCAATCTCATTCCTGAAGGTCAATATACCGTCACCGGGCAACTTCGCGATTGGTTGACCGCTCGCGGATTCGAGGTGGGCGTCCATGACCTCAATCACGACGGGCGCCTTTTCTCCTCGCAGGAGAGGTTTCGACTCAAGGCTCAAAGGATCAACAATTATTTGAAAGGATGGGATGCCGTTGGCTTTCGCTCCGGTTACATGTTGCGGAATCTTGACTGGATTCAGGATTTGAACATCAGCTACGATGCCTGCACGTTCGATACCGACCCCTTCGAGCCTCAACCCGACGGCGTCAACACGATCTTTCCATTTTGGGTTCCTCGGAGGCGAGAAGGCGGTTCTCCCAACTCTTCGTCTGACCGCATTGTCGCTGGGCGTGACTCACAACGGCAACTCCTTAACCAACCGCGCCGAGGATATGTAGAGCTTCCATACACGTTACCTCAGGATTCGACCTTGTTCCTTATGTTGCGCGAAAAAACCAATGACATATGGAAGCGGAAGCTCGACTGGATTGCAAAAAATGGCGGGATGGCTTTGCTCAATGTGCATCCCGATTATCTTCACCTGGACGAAAGAGGTCCCCACTCAGGCTTATATTCGTACAAGCACTACCGCGACTTTCTCGAATATGTGAATGCAAACTATGCGGGGCAGTTTTGGCACGCCTTGCCTCGTGAAGTGGCTCACTATTATAGAACGATTGCTCTTTCACGCCCTGCCCTCGGGCGGTCTCCGGCCAATAGGCCCATACAACCATTTTCCCTTCGGGCTCGGCAGCACGGATCACTCCTAGCCAGTTGCTGCGACTTCGCTATCTAGATCCGCCTTCGCGTTCTCACTGAACTTTTGCCTTTCACTGTAAACTGATGGACCGGACCGACTCGCTGAAAATTCAAAGCAACGCTCGCACGGATGATGAGGAGGTAACTTGCTCTTTGGAGCAGCCGTCCTTCAGGATGTCACTGCGGGAAAACTCCCCGACATCGGCCTTTAAAGAACCGCTTGCGGGAAAGCGAGCTGTCGTCGTTCTGTACTCATATTATCCCGCGGATCCGCGGCCGCGCCGAGCCGCCGAAGCGATGATTCAGGCCGGAATGCAGGTCGATCTCGTCTGTCTCCGCGAGAGTAATAATGAGTCCACGAGTGAAATCGTCAATGGAGTGCATGTCGTGCGACTCCCAATTCGCAAGAAGCGCGAAGGCAAGCTTTCTTACATTGTCCAGTATTCACAGTTTCTCTTAGCATGCTCGATCATCCTCGCGTGTTGGACTGCTCGAGGTCGTTACAATTTTGTTCATGTGCACAACATGCCCGATTTTCTCGTGTTCAGTGCGCTCCTTCCAAAGCTCTTTGGCTCAAAGGTCCTGCTCGACCTTCACGATCCGATGCCCGAATTAATCCAGTGCATCTACAATTTGCCGTCTCGGCATTGGCTTGTCCGACTGCTGATCAGACTTGAGAAATGGAGCACTGCTATCGCGGATGTGGTGCTGACGCCGAATATTGCGTTTCGGGATCTTTTCGTCGCGCGGGGATGCGATGTCAAGAAGCTTGAAATTGTCATGAATTCTCCGCAGGGCGAGATTTTCGACCCGAAGAAAGTCAGCCCTGGAGCACAACGCGGCGATGTGGAGAAAGGCGGCTGTAAGCTCATGTATCACGGATTGCTTGCGGAACGGCACGGCCTTGACCTCGCACTCACCGCCGTCGCCATGCTTCGTGAGAATATACCTGGCTTGGAATTTCACATTTATGGCAGCAGGACCGCATATATGGATCAAATGACCCATCTGATCAAAGAACTGCATCTTGAGGATATCGTGTACTATCATGGGAGGAAATCGCAGCTTGAAATTGCCCAGGCGCTCGCCTCTGCGGATTTGGGAATCATACCCAATCGCCGCAGTCCGTTTACCGAGCTCAATATGCCGACACGCATTTTCGAGAATCTCGCGATGGGCAAGCCGGTAATCGTTCCTAAGACGAGGGGCATCAGAGATTACTTCAACGAAACTCAAATCATCTTTTTCGAGCCTGGTAATGTGAACAGCCTGGCCAACGCGATCAAATGGGTCTACGAGCATCCTTCTGAGGTCCAGAGGATCGTTGCGAATGGCATGAAGGTGCTCCAAGCCCACACTTGGAACATGGAACGGGGACATTTTACTGCGAGATTGCAGGAGCTTGTCACGGCCTTACCGGAACGCTCCGTTACAAGTTCTTAGAAGCGGCGCTTGCGCCGAAAAAGGTCTTTGGAGAATATGCCTCGATTTCACATGCCTATGCTAACAAGTTTTTTGCCTATTACTGGTCCGCGGAGCGAGTTTTCTTTCGAATCGAGATGCACCTGGAGGACTAAGGGATTGATTCTTCGTCCACCTGGAGGGATCAGAACCGATGCAAGCTGATTACATCGCCTCGCCGGCGGATCGTATGCTGATCACTGGCTCCAACGGTTTCATTGGAGCGAGAGTCGTGGCTATCCTTCTGGAGTACGGCTTCCGGAATTTGCGGTGTTTCGTGCGACCGTCCAGCAACCTTGACCGCTTGAACAAAGTTCTGAAGCACTTTGACGCTGCCGATGATGTCGAGTTGATCACCGGCGATCTCCTTATTCGTGACGACTGCCGACGGGCAAGCGAAGGGGTGTCGATTATCTTCCATCTCGCGGCGGGCATCAGAAATCGTTCGCCGGAGCGTTCATGAGTTCTGCGCTGGCCACACGCAACCTGCTCGATGCCTTTCTTGAATACGGGCAACCTCGCCGGTTCGTCAACGTGAGTTCCTTTGCCGTCTACTCGAACTTGAAATTGAGGCGGGGTGCGTTGCTCGACGAGAGCTGTGCGTTGGAAGACTCATTCCAGGAGCGTTATGAGCCTTACGGCTTTGGCAAGTTCAAGCAGGAACAGTTGGTAATCGAGTATGGCGAAAAGCGGAGGCTACCCTATGTTATTCTTCGGCCGGGCACCGTATTCGGCCCAGGCAAGCGAAGTCTAAGCAGACGTGTAGGGCTCGATATGTTCGGCTTCTTTCTTCACATGGGTGGGTCAAATGTTCTGCCGCTGAGCTTTGTTGACAACTGTGCGGAAGCGATCGTTCTCGGCGGTCTCAAGCCTGGCGTGGACGGTGAGGTCTTTAACGTCGTGGACAATGATCCTTTGACCAGCCGGCAGTTTTTAAGGGCTTACCGGAGTGTCGCCGGATCATCCTGATCGGTATGGGTGCCTTATCCCTTTGCCAGGGCGCTCTGTGTCCTCTGGGAGACGTATTCTCGATGGTCGAAAGGGCAGTTGCCACCCGTATTCAATCGCAGACGCTGCTCCGCTGAGTGGAAGGGAAATCGCTATTCCAATCAAAAGCTTTGCCAGCGCCTTGGGTGGAAGCCACGCGTGAGTATGGAGCAGGCCATGGCTTCGTTTCTTGACCAGTTCCATTCGCCCTCCGATTGATCTATGCTTCGCATTGGAATAGTCGGGTGCGGCAAGATCGCGGACCAGCATGCTCTGGCAATTGGGCGCATTCCAGATTGCCAGATTGTGGCCGTGTGCGATCGCGAGTTGTTGATGGCTCGGCAACTGGCAGAGCGATTTGGCAACCCTCAATGCTTTTCCGACGTCGGACTCATGCTGAAATCGGTGACTCCTGACGTCGTTCACATCACGACCCCGCCGCAAGGCCATTTTCCGCTCGCGCTGCAGTGTCTTGAGGCGCGTTCTCACACTTACATCGAAAAGCCTTTCACCGTCACGGCTGATGAGGCACAGGAGCTGATTCGATTGGCAGAGGCCTCAGGTCTGAAGTTGACCGCCGGACATAACCTTCAGTTCACACTCGAGACGCTTGAAATGCGCCGGCTTGTCAAGGAAGGGTTTTTGGGTGGCAAACCGGTCCATCTGGAAAGCCATTTTTCTTATGATCTGGGCGACACCAGCTACGTCGGTCCGATGTTGGGCAGCCGCACACATTGGGTGCGGCAATTGCCCGGTCAGTTGCTGCATAACATCATCAGCCACGGCATCGCCAAGCTCGCGGAGTTCCTTGATGATGAATTGGATGAAATTGTGGCGACGGCGCACCAGAGCCCCCGCCTTCGCAGCCTCGGTGCCTCTGAGGTGCTCGACGAGTTGAGAGTGATGATACGAGATCGCAGTGGCACTACTGCCTACTTTTGCTTTTCCACTCAGCTCCGGCCCGGACTCAACCAGTTGCGGATCTTCGGCCCGCGACAACTCTCTCGTTGTCGATCATGGCACGGGAAGTCTTATTCGAAATGAAAGCCGATCCTGCAAGAGTTACTTGACCTACTTTCTGCCGCCGCTGCACGCTGCGCGTGAACACTTTCGCTGCGCGCGAGTCAACGTCATCAACTTCTTGCAGCGCCGCCTGCATCAGGATTTCGGAATGAGGGAACTGATTGAGAGCTTCTACACAAGCATCCGCAGTGGCGGCCAACCCCCTATCCCCTATCGGCAGATTATCCTTACCGCCCGCCTAATGGATGAAATCTTTGCCCAAGTTTACGACCAGAGCAAAACACCAAGAAGAACTAAACTGCTTTCAGCCATATGAATTACGTGTTGATTACTCCCGCGAGGAACGAGGAAGCGTTCATCGCAAAGGCGCTCGACTCAGTGGTCGCCCAGACGCTCTTGCCGGCGCGCTGGATTATTGTCGACGACGGCTCTTTGGACCGCACGGCCGAGATTGCTGCATCCTATGCGGAGCGCTATCCGTGGATCGAGCTGATCCGTCGCCCGCAGCATTTGGATCGCAGCTTTGCGGGTAAGGTTCACGCTTTCAATGCAGGATTTAAACGCGTTGAGTCGCTCGATTTTGACATCATTGGGAATCTCGACGGAGATCTTTCGTTCGACCCCGATTACCTGGAGTTTCTCGTTCGAAAGTTTGCCGAGGACCCTCAACTCGGCGTCGCTGGAACCCCTTTCATTGAGAATGGCTATGACTCCGCTAAAGACAGCTTTGAAGGTGAAAATCATGTTGCCGGCGGATGTCAGCTCTTTAGGCGAGCATGCTTTACAGATATCGGGGGCTATACTCCCAATCGGGCTGGCGGAATTGACTGGATTGCAGTGACCACAGCTCGGATGAAAGGATGGAAAACGCGATCATTCCCGGAGAAACGCTTTCATCATTATCGACCTCTGGGCACAGCTGATCGAGGCGCCCTGGCAGCCCTCTTTTCCTATGGTCAAAAGGACTATTACCTCGGCAATTCGCCGATCTGGGAAATGTTCAGAGTGGCTTATAGATTCACAAAAAAGCCAGTTGTCACCGGCAGTCTGGCGCTGCTGGGCGGTTATTGCTGGGCAGCGCTGCGACGCATCGAGCGGCCGGTCTCCGGCGATCTGATGCGTTTCCATAGAAGCGAGCAGATGAAAAAACTCAATGCCATTCTCCATTCCATCTTAAAGCGAAGAAAAGTAGACAATTTTTCACTCAACACACGCGAGGTCGCGTTGAATGATGAAGTTCGATAATTCCGGCTCGCTCGTGGAGAGAGTGTCCGGTGTGACGAGGAATTTCGCCCGGTGGCTCGATGCCTACGGCGAGACATCGTGGGATCACCAGTCGTTCTTTGCGGGCCGCCTCGGCAGCGCTGCCAAAGCCCTTTACTATCGCAACAGGCTCGCAGGAACGGCGGCAGTCGCGCCAATGATTCTATGTGAAGCCTTCCTGCCCGCCGCGCGCCGGTTCTTCCATCATCGGATTCGATTACCGATCGCAGACGCGCATTACGCGATGGGCTTTGCCTTCCTTTTCGAGGCGACCAGCGAGCGCGCCTATCTCGACAGGGCAGTCCATTTTTTGAGGACGCTCGAGGAAACGCGTTGCGGCGAGTTCAAGGAGTTCTGCTGGGGCTACCCGTTTGATTGGGTCACGCGAAATGGAGTGATCCCGGCGCAGACGCCGTTGATCACCACTACGCCCTATGCCTACGAGGCCTTCCTGCACGTGCATCGGCTCGATCCGCAGCTTGAATGGTTCGAAGTGTTGGCGTCCATTGCCAGGCACACCGAAACGGACATCAAGGACTTCCGCACGTCGGAAACAGCCAGCAGTTGTTCCTACACTCCGTACGATCGTGGCGGGGTTATCAATGCCGCTGCCTACCGGGCGTTTTTGCTCATCAGCGCGTCTCAGGTGTTTAGCGCCGAACAGCTATGCAAGAACCGCCGAGCGCAACCTCCGATTCGTCCTTGAAAACCAAAATCTGGATGGCTCCTGGCCTTACGCGATCGATGGTGTGCGCGGCTTTGTCGATCACTTCCACACCTGCTTCGTCATGAAGGCCCTTGCCAAGATGCACGCCCTCACCGCAGACCCTGCAACGCTCGAAGCGTTGGGCAGGGGTGTGGACTATTACCTGAAGAATCTCTTTGAGACGGATGGGCTTCCGAAGCCATTTTCGCGTGCCCCGCGGATGACAGTTTACAAGCGCGAGCTCTACGACTGTGCGGAGTGCATCAATCTCTGTTTGCTGCTTCGAGACCGCTTCCCTCAACTGGAAATGAAGCTACAAACCGTTGTCGGTGGAATCCTCGATGATTGGGTCCAGCCGGATGGTTCGTTCCGTGCGCGTCGCCTGCACTTCGGTTGGGACAACGTGCCTATGCACCGCTGGGGCCAGTCGCAGATGTTTCGCAGCTTGGCCTTCTACTTGCAGCAGGAAAAGGCGACTGTAGACCAAAATGCGAAATCCTCCGGAATAACTATTTCCTCCTCCTTGCTGCCGGTGACAGGCAACAATGCCATGGTCTTACCATGATCCTTCCGCACGTTTGGAAGCCCATGCGTCAGGATAAAGGTAGCATGGATTCTTCGAAAGAGTCAGAAGGAAGGCCACAACCCAGAGCGCCAGAAGGAGAATTCTCCTTACACCCGAGCAGCCTCAAACGAACCAGGCCCTGAGCCTGTAGTGTCGGGCATCGAACGGCCTCAAGCGAGGTAGCGAGCGTTCGCCTACCTCTCAACTCTCAACGATCACCCGGTAAAATGTGCGGCATCGCTGGCCTGATAAACTATAGCCATGAGCCGGTCGACCGTGAGGTTGTCCGGCGCATGGCCGATTCGCTCGTCCATCGAGGCCCCGATGATGAAGGCTATTTTTTCTCCGGTCCGCTTGGCTTCGGTTTTCGTCGACTCTCCATCATCGATCTGTCCTCAGGACATCAGCCGATGTCGGATGCGGATGAAAGCGTCTGGGTGGTTTTCAACGGCGAGATTTACAATTTCAAGGAACTGCGTGCCGAGCTGGAGAAGTGCGGGCATCGATTCCGCACGAATTCGGACACTGAAGTAATCGTGCACGGCTACAAGGAATGGGGCATGGGCGCGATTGAGCGCTTGAACGGCATGTTTGGCCTTGCGATTTGGGATGTGATCCGACGCCGCCTCGTGGTCGCGCGAGATGCGATGGGCATTAAACCTGTCTACTATAAGAATTCTGGTGGCCGATTGCTCTTCGGGTCGGAAATTCGTGCCATACTCGCGGCCGAGCAAGGCACGCCTGACGTCGATCCGATCGCGCTGAGCCAATTTCTTCAGTTTCGCTATACTCCAGCCCCGTTAACAATATTCAGTGGCATCCGAAAACTTGCGCCGGGCGGAATGCTGATTGCCGAGAATGGCAACTGCCGTGAAGAACAATGGTATAAATACACGCCGGTTCTTTTTTCGGCCGACAAAGAGGAGAGGGAGGCGGAAGAGGAGCTGTTGCGCCTTTACAAGGCAGCCGTTGCACGCCACCTCCTTAGCGATGTTCCCGTAGGAATTCTTCTTAGTGGTGGGCTTGACTCCGGTTTGTTGCTGGCACTGATGAGCGAGCACAGGAAAGGCTGGCCTGCATATACTGTCGGCTACGGGAAATCCTTTGAAGATGACGAACTGGCTGATGCCGCAGAAACGGCGTCCGTTCTCGGCGCGCGTCATGTTCCGGTAACGCTGGATCGCCCCACATTCGAGCAAGCCTTGCCAAAAATCGTCCGGGTTCTGGAGGAGCCGATCGCATCCTCCTCGATCGTGCCAATGTATTTTGTGTGCGAACGGGCACGACAAGACGTGAAAGTGGCCCTGGTCGGCCAAGGGCCGGATGAGCTTTTCTGCGGATATAGACGCCATCTGGGCATTCACTACGGCGGGACTTGGCGACGACTGCCCGCCCCAGTTAGGCAGCTAACCAAACTCGCGGTAAGCCGGTTGCCCCGCAACGAAACGCTGAAGCGAGGCGTGTATTCGCTGGGAATCAACGGGCGCCTTCAACGATACGAGCACGTCTTTTCGCTCGCGCCAGGTGAGACAATCAGAGGCCTTTTTCGCGATGATCGTTTACCCAGAGAAACTAAAGACCGCGGAATCGGCTACTGGGTCTCATTGGTTCCGCAGATGGAGCACGTCGATGAAATGGGCGGCTTTCAGCTTCTCGAAATCCGCTCATCGCTCCCTGACGAACTGCTGATGTATGCCGACAAACTCTCGATGGCGCATAGTCTCGAGGTCCGTGTGCCCTATCTCGATCGAACTGTGGTCGAATTCGCGCAACGCCTGAATTCGAGAATGAAAATCCGCAATCACAAGGGCAAGTGGCTGCATCGTCGCGTTTGCCAGAATTACCTGCCTCCCCAGATTCTGAAGCGTAAAAAACGCGGCTTTGCGGTGAACGTCGTCGACGGCTGGTTCAATTCCACTCTCCAGGGGGTGTTGCCCGAAATGCTCCTTGATCACGACTCTCGCATGTTTACCTTGCTCGAGCCAGAACCTGTTAGAGCGCTGCTCGACGATCATCGCTCCGGAAAGCAGGACAATCACAAGATTCTTTTTAGTCTGGTTATGCTCGAGCAATGGTTGCGAGGAGTGTAAGATTATCGATTACGCGAATCGACCGCCGGTTACAGCGGCACGGCTTGCAAGCAGCCAACAGAAACCAGGAACTGTGAAAGCCTCAGTCAAACGGCTTCTTCATTCTGCCTCCTGCTGCATCCCACACGGATACTTGGGGAGATTCCTCACGTTCCCTCTTCTGGCCCCTTTCTACCATATCGTCAGCGATGAAAAGGTTCCGCATGTTGACAAGCTGTATAGCTACAGAAACGTTCAGCAATTTAAGGACGACCTCGAATTCCTCCTCAAACGCTATTCTCCACTATCTCTGGCTGAGCTTTTCGCTTACTTGAAGGATGAGCAGCCATTGCCAAAAAAGTCATTGTTTCTCTCATTCGACGACGGCTTATCTGAGAACTACGACATCATTGCCCCGATTTTAAAGCAAAAAGGAGTTCCGGCCACTTTCTTTCTCAACAGTGCCACTCTCGACAATGCGGACATGCTTTACAGACACAAAGCCAGTCTCCTCATCAACCATCTCGGCGGGCTAAAGCATCAGGCGGCTATCTCGAAAGCAAAGGCTCTTCTGGCAACGCACGCAGTTTCCACGGCGGATCTCGCAAGTGGTTTCCTTTCCATACCATATGGCAAGAAGCATCTTCTCGATGAACTCGCGATATCCTGCGACTTGGATTTGAGAGCCTATCTCGCTCAACGGCAGCCTTACCTGACAACCCCCGAGGTGAAGAGCTTGATTTCAGAAGGATTCTCGATTGGCGCTCACAGCGTTGACCATCCCCCATACCCGGAAGTAACTATCGAAGAGCAGTTGCGGCAGACGAGAGAAAGCCTTAACGCGCTGATCGGCGTCTTTACCTTTGATTATAAGGCATTTGCCTTTCCGTTCGGCGATAACGGAGTTTCGAAGAGATTTTTTTCGATGGTTCGCGCCGAAAATTTGGTCGACGTTCTTTTTGGAAGTAGCGCGTTCTTGATCGATGAGCACTACCCGCTTGCCATCCAGAGACTCGGGATGGAAAACCTGCCTCACACCGCGGAGGACATCCTACGGATGGCAGAGCTAAAGTTCATGCTGAGGTTTTTGGCAGGGAGAGCAGCCACGCGGAGGGCGGAGTGATAAAAATCGAGAACTACACCCTTGCAGACCTGGCGGCGCGGCTGAACTCGGGCGATTTCTGGCATGGGGAGGTGATTCCGATCACCAAGCATCGCGCGTTGTCCCAAATTAGAAATCCGCGCGCCAGCCCGGAAGATGTCGTCCTATTGGTCGCGTACGATAACGACAACATTGTTGGGTATATCGGAGTACTGCCCGACTCCGTGTTTCTAAACGGCGAAAAGCAAAGAGTCGGCTGGCTGACTGCGTGGTGGGCAAACCCGGATTCAAAATATGCGGGAATAGGGCTGCTGCTAATGGCCAGAGCCTCGAAGCTTTACGGTGGAGAGATTGGAGCATCGGGATTTTCGGAGGATGCCAGGAGGGTGTACAACGCCTCGAAGCAGTTCATAACAGTGCAGGAGGGCGTCAGCATCAGGGCGTTTGTTAGAGCGAACATGCGCGGGCTCCTGCCACGGAAAGTGCCCCTTCTCAAGAGGGCCAAAGCACCTCTAGCGACTTTGGATTTCTTCCTCAACATCCTCTGCGACCTTAGATTACAATTGTGGAAAAGGCGGCTTTCGAGGCGAGAGGCACCGCGATTAGAGTATATCGCTGAAGTTGACTCCGAAACAGCCGATTTTGTTGGAGAACTCCAGGGGCGCGAGTTGAGTAAGCGAGGAGCCGCCGAGATTAACTGGATTGCCCAATATCCGTGGGTTCTGGCTGCGCCGGTTCCGCAGCGGGCGGAGAGGAATTTCTATTTTTCCGCGAGCGCCAAGCAGTCTGCTTGCTATATGTTAAAAGTCTTCACCTCTAACAACCGAATGATCGGCTTCGTCATGCTAAGACTTATAGAGGGCCACTTGTCAGTTCCCTTCTGCTATATGCGAGAGCAGTATGCTGATCAGGTGCTTCGGGTCATCGGCGAACACGCGGTGGCTCTGCCGGTTCACACCCTTACCATCTGCCGACCTCAATTGAGGGAGAGCTTGATCCGACTCAAGTTTCCCTGCATCGCCACAAAGGAGCAATCAAGGAGCTGGATCGTCGGAAAGGTATACCAGCCGAAGCTTCAGGGAAAGTATGAGGTGCAGGACGGGGATGGCGACTGCGCATTCTTGTAACCACCGCCGGATTTCGTTTATGTTCCGCTGGGCTTTATTATCTAACAGTACGATATCTCCTCTGGTGCGCCGTCTCATGCTTGAGGTGCAATCCGGCAAGCATAGTTGCGAGTTTTTCTCCGCCGAGTACGGCGACGCTTTGCGCCAGGTGTTTGCCGAAAATAGCGAGCTCTTTGCGTTTAAACCCGACTTGATTGTTCTTCACTTGGATCTGCAACAGATCAAGCCAGATCTGGAGCTTTCCCTTGCTTTCCAGACGCCGGCTAGACAAGAGGAAATTATGAGAGAGGTGATCGACCATGTTCTCACGGCGTCGAAAACACTACGGAAAAAAACGAGCGCCACTCTTCTTGTCAGTAACTTTCCGACACCTCCTCGCAGCGTGCTTGGGATCGGATTGGATTGTGTCTTCAAAAACGCGCTCAGACACGCGAACCTCGAAATTGCTTCCGAATTAGGCCGCCTTGGGCAATGTCATATCGTCGACTGCGACAGCCTCTGGGCGGAAGCAGGTTGGTCTGGAAGGGACCGGCGCTTTGAGGTATTGGCTCAGATGCCCATGGGTTTAAAGATGCAGAAGTTGCTCGTGAGCGAATGGCTTCGATATTTTCATGCCACGCAAGGATTGACGCGAAAGTGTATAGTGCTGGACTTGGACAACACGCTTTGGAAAGGGATCCTCGGTGAGGACGGATCCGAAGGAATTGAAATGGCCGACACTCCGACGGGGCGCGGCTTTAGACAGTTTCAACTGGCACTGAAGGCCCTTTGCCGCCGCGGAACCATTCTTGCCGTCAATAGTAAGAACACTCCGGAAGAAGCTATCGCAGTAATCCGAAATCATCCGGACATGGTGTTACGCGAACAGGATTTCGCCGCCATGCAGATCAATTGGGATGACAAGGCAGCGAATCTCGCCCGGATCTCGAACGAGCTGAACATTGGGCATCAGCATATGGTCTTCCTGGATGATAATCCTGCGGAGCGTAACTGGATGCGTCAGCAGCACCCCGACGTGCTTGTGCCCGAAATGCCAAACGATAGCTCCGAATTTTGTGACGTTCTCACACAATGCAGGCTCGATTCATTGACGCTTACGGATGAGGACTCCAAGCGATCTCAAATGTATTGGGAAGAGCGTCAGCGGCGTGAGTTCCAGGCCGAAGCGCCCTCGTATGAGCAGTTTCTCCAGGAATTGAATGTTGAAGCCGACATCCAGAAATTGCAGCCGAAACTCTTGGAAAGAGCGGTTCAACTCTGTCAACGCACTAATCAGTTCAACCTTACGACAAATCGTTATACCGCAGAGCAGATTAAAGGCTTCAGCGAGTCGCCCCGCGGCATCGTGTTGATAACGAGTCTACGCGACCGGTTCGGGGAGTATGGTTGGTCTGGACTCGCAATTGCCACAGCCGAGGATGGGCAACTCAACATCGACTCGTTTCTCCTAAGCTGTCGCGTGCTAGGCAAGAATGTGGAATTTGCGCTCTTCTCGGCTCTGCTCCATTGGGGAGCGAAGCAAGGTTGCACTTCTGTTCACGGAACTTTTCTTCCGACCGGGAAAAATAAGCCGTGTGCCGATTTCTACACACGGTGTGGAATGACGTCGTGCAATGGCGCTGCGCCCCACTCTAAGAGGTCGTTCGCTGCAAAGATCGCAGAGTTGCCAGCTTTGCCGGTTGAACACGTAAAGATATCGATAAGCCTCTAGACACCTTATTACCAAGAACTATAGCATGAACGAATTAAAAGAAACTATCGCATCAGCTCTGAGTATTCCTGTCGACCAAGTGGCAGACGACAGTTCCGGCTCGACCATCGCTCAATGGGATTCAATTGGACATATGAATCTTGTCCTCGCGCTCGAAGAGCGTTTTAACACCTCTTTTACCGTGGAGGAAATTATACAGATGCGAGATGTTGCGGCCATTCGAAGTGTCTTGGAGGGTAAGTTGTCCTGACGAGTGCGTACGGATGAGGCATTTCTCTTCCACCATTTGGGGATCGCTGTCGCAGATTTTGAACAAGCGGTAGGATTCTACACGCAAACCTTTGGCCTTAATGTCACATCGGGGCCCTTCGAGGATCCGATCCAAAAAGTAAAGCTCTGCTTTCTGGCAGGTGCACAGCAGGCATTGGCCGTCGAAATTATCTGCCCCTTGCACCACGATTCTCCCGTGAACGGCTACCTGTCAAAGGGGATTGGAGCCTACCATGTATGTTATGAGGTCGCAGACCTCAAGAAGGCGCTCGCGGAACTTCGGAGGAAAGGATCTCTCGTGATAAGCAGCCCCGTTCCTGCCGTCGCCTTTGAAGGAAGGAACATCGCCTGGTGCTTCACCCCGACCAGGCAATTGATTGAACTCCTTGAATCGCGCCCTCCTTGTCACCGATAAATCCTTTGGTATGCAAGGAATGTCCGCGTTTACATCGCGCTTTACAAGGGAATAGCCGTCATCCTTGACCTGCTCGAATGAGGCCTGTCGAACCGCTCCTCCGACGAGCACCGCTTCGGAAACTGTTATCCAGCGGATTGTGTTTCGATTTGATCAATTTCGAGCAATGGTCACGAGATGTAGCGCGTAAAGCGAAACGATGTGCGAACGATACGCCGCTTTATCGAGGTGGCCGGAGGGAAAATGTTTGCCTTGAGGGTTGACACTCGGGCATCGCCGCCGAAACTACTGCGAGTGGCGACTTTTAGCGCTCGCTGCGCCTCCCCTAACATGTCGAACTACACTCGATCAACCATCAACGTACGTCGCGTCGGCGAAAGCCTTCTCTGCCGTGTGTCTCCACACCATGAGAGCAAACTGCCTGATGTGTACCTGTAGCCCCTCAAATTGATGATTACTTGCTCGATTCCTGATCAATCACGCATTACGACTCAAGAACCAAACCAGACGGGTGCAGCATCGTGCAGCCATCCTGAACCAATATCGGCGGGGGCGAGGTTTTATGTGGATGATGGCTCTTTTGCTTATCTGGCTTGATTTCACTTCCTGCTCAGGCTGCCACTCACAATAGTAACGGCAGCGCGAGCGACGTGCAGAGCAAGATCAATTCTGCGTCAACTGGCGACACGGTGACGATTCCGGCCGGGACATTTACGTGGTCAACCACTGTCACCGTTCCCTCTACCAAGGGTATCACGCTTCAAGGCGCGGGAGAAACTCAAACAACGATCATTCGCGGTGTGTCCGGGCCCGTTCAAACCTTTTCAGTCACCTGCGGGCCAACGACTCGTGGAGTTCGAATTACAGGGATCAAGTGGGTGGACAGGCATGCTTCCGAAAAACCTGGGATGCCAGGACATATCGGAATTGGCGGAGGACCGACAGCGGCAAAATTCCGAATCGATCACTGCACGTTTGACAATAGCGCCACCGAGGGCCTTAAACACGCGATTCAGGTCTTCGACTCGCAGTTTGGCGTGATCGACCACTGCACGTTCTTGAGCGGCAGCAACTCGGAGCACATTCACAATCACGGACGCTCGCCTCCGTATTCGAAGGACGGCGCGCCTGACTGGACTAATGACGTCTCTCCCGGGAGCGATCAGGCCCTCTACATAGAAGACTGCAAGTTCATCAATACCGACCTGGGAAATCCTCCTTCCTTTTGGGGCAATTCAGCGATGCAAAACTATTACGGATCGCGCGTCGTCTTCAGGCACAACGAACTTAATATGAGCCATGTCGACGTCCACGGGACGCCAGGAATGGTCGGTGGTCGCTGGTTTGAAATATACAACAATAACTTTATTATCACCGGCAACCAATCGGATGTCTGTGCGATTCGGGCCGGAACGGGTGTAATTTTTAACAACACCAAGACCGCAGACGCACGTGCCGCGGCTGGCAGGGAATAGCCATGCGGGAAGAAGATGGAGGCGGCTTATCCGCAGCTGTTTCAGGTTGGGCGCGGCAAGAACCAGACGCGAGACCCGCTGTATATCTGGAACAACGCGAATATCCCTGTTGGGGGTGACGATTTAGTCCAGCTAAATCGTGATTATTATGTCAACACACCCAGGCCGGGATACGTGCCACTGACCTATCCGCATCCATTGGTCACTGGCAGCACGGGTTCGACACCGCCTGCACCCTCTGTGCCATCTGTGCCGCCATCTGTGCCACCATCCGTCCCCTCCGCGCCATCGTCACCAACCGTTCTGCCTGGACTATCCTGGGAATCGACGGCGGGCGTAATTGAGTCCCCATTTACCGAAAGCGGCGGCTATGTTTCTCAGCCGGTCCATACGAAGGATCCCAGTGCAGGAGGTGAGGCCACCTATGATTTTGAGATCACAGCCGCTGGAAATTATACCATTTCCGCCAACGTGAACTCGCCGAACGTGGGCGCCAACTCGTTCTATGTCAACGTGGACGCCCAACCGACCGACCCTACGATGATTTGGGATGTTCCGATCGGCAGTGGACCCACTAGTGTCGCGGTTTCGTGGCGTGGAAGCGGAACCGACGTTGATAACGAATTCTCGCCGAAAATCTTTTCTCTCTCCGCCGGAGTGCATAAGTTGATTATCCGTGGTCGGGAAGCCGGCACGCAACTTGGCAAAATTACCATAAGTCCTGCAGCGGCAGCCGCGCAGCCACAGGCCCCCGCGAACTTGCGAGTCTTGTCTGCTGCTCAGTAAATCTACTCTTCCGATTTCTGACGGTCTGCGACGATACTCTACGTCCTGCCGTCGAGAGCGTTCATAGATTTGGCTGTTTCAAGGCGCTCGTTCGCTGCAGCGAGCGCGCGAAAGCCAAGTATGTAGATGGAACTCCGCTGGGTAGCAATGTACCGTTTCCGCACAGTACAACTGCTTGAAGCATGAAGAGCGCACAAGCCATAGCGTGCCCGTCAACACCGCGCTAGAACCTCCTTTGCCATAGTTCGAAGTGCCTACACCAGTCGCCACCTGTCTGTTCGGAGCATTTATCCTCTGGCTCTTTTACCGCAACTCCGCGGAAAGTTCCAGAGTTTCACGCGCCTTATGGATTCCGACCCTCTGGGTAGCGGTGGTCGCCTCGAAGCCGCTTTACTTCTGGATAAATGGCAACCCTGTACAAGTCGACATATGGGCGTTCCAGGACGATGGCAGTAGCGTTGATCGAAACTTTCTTCTAGCGATGATTTTGATCGGCTTATGCATTCTGAAGCAACGTCCCGGCTGCGGCGCTATTCTTAGAGACAATCGCTGGTTGTGGTTTTTCTATGCGTATGCACTTTTCAGTGTTTTATGGTCCGACTATCCAATCGTCTCCTTCAAACGATGGATTAGGGACATCGGGAGTGTTGTCATGATTCTGATCATTGTAACGGAACACGACCCCGTTCAAGCTCTTCGTCAAGTCTTCCTTCGCTGTGCCTATCTGTTGATTCCCTTGTCCATACTATTTATCAAATACCATCCCAAGATCGGCGTCTACTACAATGGCTGGACCGGGGAAAGATGCCTTGGTGGGGTGACAACAAGCAAAAACGCTCTCGCGATGTTAGCCATGCTAAGCGGAATATTCCTATTATGGAGCCTTGTGGATGTCGCAAGATCTTCAGGTTGGTTTAAGCGCATCACGCAAAACTTCCCGGAATGGTGCGTATTTTTGATGTGTGTCTGGATACTCTTGATCGGCTAACAGCATGACGTCGTTAACCTGCTTCTTGATCGGCGTTGCAGTCTTCTTTGGATCGCGGGTGGCTTGGATAGGAAATAATAAATTTCGTTGGTACTGCTGTGCCTTGGGCGTGCTCTTGATTTCCATTACTCATCTTTTGTGTGGCGGACTTCAGAGCCGCCTTCACGAAGCGTCTTGGACGAAGTGCCGATCTCACGGAGCGCACCGAGATCTGGGAGGAATGTCTGCGTTTGGAAACCAATCCGCTGATCGGTACGGGATTCGGAAGCTTTTGGATGACGCGGGAAGCGCTTGATTTGGGTATGAGGCTTAATGTCAACTCGGCACATAGCGGATATTTGGAAAACTATCTAAACGGTGGCTTTATTGGCCTTGCCTTACTCCTTGCGCGAATTGCTGCTGCCTTCCGAAACACTGCTGAGCAATTAGCTGGCGGATCGATACTGGCCTACCTGTTTGCTGCGCTTCTCGTAAGTTTGCTCATTTACAATTACAGTGAGGCGACGTTCAATCGAACCCACATCGTCGGTTTTGTCGTATGGCTGATCGCTACCCGATGGGCGATTCCTGTCCAGGAAACGCTTGAGCCGCCAGCCGAGCAACCGCTTGTCGCGTCCACAACAGTGCGGGATCTTCGCCCTCAAGAAGCGTGGCAAATTTACCATGAACGGGTCTTTCGGATCGGAGACGCTTACCTGTGGACGCTTTATCAAGCAGAACACTACCAGAGCTGAGAAGCAGCTTACTTGCGAACCATAGAAGCGATGGCTTTGCCGATTTCATTGAAGCGTTGGACGCAACGGTTCCTGGGGAGGCTAGGTTGTATCAGAGGGTAAAGCACTCATTGCTTTATGATCTCTACTGGTCTGTGGCGGGTAAGCAGCTACTTTATGAAAGGCGCAGGGAAGTTGAATTTTACCGACAAACGCTTACCGGCTTTAGGAAAGGATATCCGATTTTTGATATCGGAGCCAATCGAGGTCAGAAAACGGACATTTTCCTCCGGCTAGGCGCGAGCGTGGTGGCGGTGGAACCCGATTTCTCGAACCAGAGGATCCTTAAACAGAGCTTCCTGGATTACAGACTAAAGCCCAAACCCGTTACCATCGTTGGTAAGGCAGTGAGTGACAAAAATGGCAAAGCCGTTTTTTTGATCGACGCACCGGGATCTGCTAAGAATACGCTAAATCAAAAGTGGGCCGATTCCCTAAGAATTGATTCCAGCCGCTTTGGCAAGACGCTGGCGTTTGACGGGCACAAAGAAGTGGAAACGATTACCCTAGAGCAGCTGATGCAGTCCTACGGCATCCCGTATTTCGTAAAGATTGATGTTGAGGGGCACGAGCTAAGTGTCTTAAGGGGGATGAGAACTGTTGTGCCGTTTCTCTCGTTTGAAGTAAACCTTCCGGAGTTTGCGGGCGAGGCTGAGGAATGCCTAAAACTGCTAGATCGCCTAGCTTCAGGGGGCGCTTTTAATCAGATCACAGATTGTTCTCACGGCTTTTTGTTTGACGAGTGGATGTCATGCAGTGCTGCCTTGGATGCGCTTACGTCATCGACTGCAACGTGCATAGAAGTATTTTGGAGAGCGTCACAATCTCGATTGTAGAGCGCCATCATTCCGAATTCGGGTGACAATTGGGTCCGATGTTATTCAGAGTGCCAGCCCTAAGGCTGCCGCTTATCACAGCACGCGAATGATAAGGGAACGCCTTTTTTGGGGAGGGGCGCCTAAGTATCTTATAATCAGCTCTTTAATCGAACTCCGCAATCCCTCAAGACGACCGCTATGAGAAGGCCATGAATATTCTAATCTTAAAACTCGGTGCTACCGGTGACGTCGTGCGAACGACGACGCTTTTAAGCCGATTTCGCGATCATGTTTCCTGGATAACGGAGGCCAAAAACGCCGGTTTGCTGCGAAATACGTCGCTTGACCTGCGGTGTCTTACGTGGGAAGAGCGAGGCGCTGCGAAAGATAGGTCGTACGACCTTGTCGTCAATCTCGAGGATACCTTGGAGGTCGGTCGCTTTATCGAGACGCTCGATTACAGGCAGCTTTTTGGCGCATATATTGATGGACAGGACCTATTGCGATATTCCGATGATTCCAAGCATTGGTTCGATCTAAGCCTGATCAGTCGATTTGGCCGACATGAGGCCGACAAGCTGAAGTTTCAAAACCGGAGGACCTATCAAGATCTAATCTTCAGTGGTTTGGGTTTTGAATTTACTGGCGAAACCTATGTTCTTCCCGAGGCTGTCAGGACGGATCTGTCTGGCGACATCGCCATTTCGCGGGAGGCCGGTCCGGTTTGGCCGATGAAGAACTGGGCTTACTACGAGCAGCTCAGGAGGGAGCTGGAAGAGAGAGGACTTACCGTGAATGTGCTGCCTAAGCGATCCTCCCTTCTGGAACATTTGGGTGACGTTCAAAACCATCGCTGCCTGGTTAGCGGCGATAGTCTGCCCATGCATTTCGCACTCGGAACAGGCACGCCTTGCGTGACGATCTTCAACTGTACCAGCCCCTGGGAAATCCATGATTATGGTCTTCAGACGAAAGTCGTGTCACCTCTTCTGGGTGAATTCTTCTACAAACGCGGCTTCGATGCTCGAGCGACAACCGCGATCAGCTTGGATGAAGTTCGTGAGGCGGTAATGAGACAGTGCCTTACGAGGTGCTGAATCGGGGATCACTTCCGGAACCATTCCAACGCTCCGCGCGCATTGCGGACCAGCTTACGATCAATGAAAAACAATCAACTTCCCAGGAGCGATAAAGTTGCAAAACTGCAGTCGAACCGCGACTCGATAGCTGTGACGCAAAAGAGCCCGCCGCGAATAAATGGCACATCGTCCACAGCGCTGCCTCTGCTAAGCGAAAGGCGTGTCGAAGAGCTGATCGGCGGTGTTTCTCGAACACGAATTCTCGTAATTGGTGATGTTATGCTGGACGAGTTTATCTGGGGATCTGTGCGAAGGATCTCGCCGGAGGCTCCCGTCCCGGTGGTGCAACTCGATCGAGAAAGCTTTATGCCGGGAGGGGCCGCCAATGTCGCCCGAAATTTGGCGGCTCTTGATGCCCGGACGGAGCTTTTCAGTGTTATTGGGCGGGATGCGGCCGGAAAGAGGCTGAAGAGGTTGCTTGCTGAGGCGAACGTGGAAGCGGATGGATGCCTATGCTTCAACACTCGGATAACTACCGTAAAGACGCGCATTATTGCCCACCAGCAGCAAGTCGTCAGGCTCGATCGAGACGCGGTAGGCCATCCGGGGCGGAGGGCAGAATGTCGTTTGATGAAGCGGCTGGAAAAAAGCCTCGGTTTGGCCGACGCTTTGATCATAGGAGACTACGGGAAGGGCATCGTCACGCAACCGCTCTTAGACTGGCTCAAAGAAGCCTGCCGCGCCCAGGGGGTCTGGCTGAGCATGGACCCAAAACCCGCGCACGTTTTGGATCTTTCAGGGATATCGCTATTGACTCCGAACCGTAAGGAAGCCTTCGAGCTAGCGGGAATATCCGACACATCTCCGATTACCGAACCCTCGAAGGACGAGGAGTTGATTAAGGTGGCTGGGAAGCTTCTGGATGCCATTTCCCCGAAGGTGCTCCTGATCACCCTGGGCGAGCACGGCATGCTTCTTTGTGAAAATGGGAAGCAGCCGCTTCATATCCCAACGGTTGCGCAGCAGGTTTTTGATGTTTCGGGTGCGGGTGATACTGTCATTGCCGTCCTTACCGCGGCGATTGCGGCTGGAGGATCGCCAGCTGAGGCGGCGATGCTGGCGAATTGCGCCGCGGGTGTAGTCGTCGGCAAGGTGGGAACGGCGACCACGACCCCTCAGGAATTGTTGAGAAGTATTCCCGCGTCCACTTTTCACCTTGCGCCACGTTCCGGCCGGTTTGATCATGCTGTTGAAGAAGAGGTACATACCCGGTCAGCACGTCTCATTTCGCCGCTCTGAAAGACTTCTTTCGCTGGGCAGCGCCTAATGAGAATCGTCCTCGCAACTGAAAGCACGTCTTCCTGCAAGTCTCGCCAGCCCAAGCGTAAAGGGAAGACTAATGAGTATGTCAACAGATGATGAGCAAAGGCGGCAGCTTGTTCGAATGCCGAGCCTGGTGCGGATGGCTCATGCACCGAGGAACTGCTGATCGGCTCAACACGTTTCATGCGGGCACCACACCAAGATAGTCGGCGAGGTGACACGATAGCATGAGTGTGGCTCAGAACGACCATCTGAAATCTCCCTTGATCCCGCAACCTCTAGCGACACAAGCCGAGTGTGTAGAATCGGGGAGACGCCTCTTTGTCTTGGGAAATCCGCGGTCGCGCTGCTCACCGGTGGTGGCGACAAGCCGTATGCGCTCGGCCTCGGGTCCAGCCTGATTTCGTTAGGAGTGGCGTTCGACTTTATTGGGAGCGATGAAGTCAGCGGGTCAGAGCTGCGCGAGAGTCCGCTTGCGAGCGTCCTCAACCTGCGCGGCGAGCAGCGGCCGGACGCACGCCTGCTGAGGAAGGTGCTGCGGGTCCTGACCTACTACGTGCGGTTGCTCAGATATGCTGCGACCGCTGAGCCGAAGATCTTTCATATCCTGTGGAACAACAAGCTGGAGGTTTTTGATCGGACGCTGCTCATGTTGTACTACCGGCTTCTCGGTAAGCGCATCGTCTTCACCGCTCACAATGTCAACGCGGCCGTCCGCGACGGGAACGACAGCTTTCTCAATCGCTGGACGCTAAAAGTTCAGTATCTCCTCGCCGATCATATCTTCGTCCACACAGAACAGATGAAACGTGCGCTTCGAGTTGAATTCGGCGTGCCAGAGCAAAGGCTCAGCGTAATCCCTTTTGGCATTAACAGCACGGTGCCTTGCACGGCGCTGACCACTGCTGAGGCC
Organism: uncultured Verrucomicrobiae bacterium; assembly: GCA_963744345.1. Taxonomy (GTDB): domain Bacteria; phylum Verrucomicrobiota; class Verrucomicrobiia; order Chthoniobacterales; family Terrimicrobiaceae; genus DASTFP01. Next base: position 172,117 of record CAVUTD010000026.1, on the reverse strand, counting down.
AAGCAACGACTGGGTTTAACGGCCCGAGAGAAAGCAATCCTCTTCTTCGGAAACATCGCTCCCTACAAGGGACTCGAGCATCTGGTGGAGGCGATCACGTTGCTTGCACGCGAAGAGCCAGCCTATCGCCTGATAATCGCTGGCAGAACCAAGAACTGCCTGACCTACTGGGAGAATGTCCGACAGCAGATCCTGCGTAGCGGGTTGCATTCGAACTTTATTGAACGCATCGAGTTCATCCCTGATGAGGAAACGGAAATCTACTTCAAAGCGGCCGACGTGCTGGCGCTGCCTTATACGCACGTTTTTCAGAGTGGCGTGTTATTTCTGGCCTACAACTTTGGCCTTCCGGTGATCGCGTCGGATGCAGGCTCCCTGAGAGAAGAGATTGTCGAAGGTCGAACCGGCTTCGTGTGCCGGGCGCAGGACTCGGTTGACCTCGCCAAAGCGATCGCGACCTACTTTTCCAGCGACCTCTTTAAGGACCTTGACCTGCGCCGGCGTGAGATTCAAGCCTACGCGCACGAGCGCAATTCGTGGAAGAATGTTGGCGAGATAACCACGCCGCGTCTATTCGAGTCTCCTCCGGACCTGACACTCCGCCACTCGCGCGACCCGCGGAAGGCACCTATGCAAGCTTTGGTATCCATCCTCATTCCGGCATTCAATGCCGAGCGCTTCATTGCGGACACGATCAAGTCCGCTTTAAGTCAGACGTGGCCCAATAAGGAGATAGTCGTCGTCGACGATGGATCAACCGATCAGACTCTCTCCATCGCCCGCCAGTTTGCATCGGAGAACGTCCATGTCGTCACTCAACCGAACCAAGGCGCAGCCGCTGCCAGGAACACGGCTTTCTCTTTAAGCCGGGGAGATTACGTTCAGTGGCTGGATGCCGACGATCTCCTGGCGCCCGATAAACTCGCGAAGCAGATGGAAGTATTGGCGACTTGCTCCAGCAAACGAACACTTCTTTCTGCTGCTTGGGGCCACTTCCTTTACCGGACTCGCACGACTCGACTTTTCCAGTTCACCGCTGTGGTGCGACCTGTCGCCGCATGAGTGGCTTCTCAGAAAGATGGAGCACAACGTTCATATGCAAACGGCGACATGGCTAGTTAGTCGTCAGCTGACTGAAGCCGCCGGACCGTGGAATACCCAGCTCTTGGGCGATGACGATGGAGAATACTTCTGCCGCGTGCTTCAGGCGAGCGATGGCGTGCGCTTTGTGCCGGAAGCCAAAACCTATTATCGAATGACCGGAGGAAGCAGTCTAAGTTATATCGGCCGGTCGGCGAGGAAACTCGAAGCTCAATTTCTGTCTTGCAAGTTGCACGTCGAGTGTGCGCTCTCCCTGGGGGAGGATGAGAGGACCCGAGGGGCGTGTGTGAAATACCTGCAAAAGTACATGACCCACTTTTATCCTGAAAGACCTGATATCGTGGCAGAGATGGAGCGACTGGCTGCCTCTCTTAAAGGCAGCTTGCACGTGCCCGTGTTGTCACGGAAGTACGCATGGATTAAGAAAGCCTTTGGCTGGGCTTCGGCTAAGCGCGCTCAGCTTAGGTACAATCAACTGAAATGGGCATTGCTTAGAGCCTTTGATAAACTGCTGTTCCGGTTTGAAGAGCGAACGCTTCGATATGGAAACAGCTCCTCGCGTCGCGCATGAATCCGAAAGTATCAATCTGTGTTCCGAACCTAAACACGCGTCCATTTCTCGCGGAGAGATTCGAGACCATTTTTAATCAGTCCTTTCAGGACTGGGAGCTCTTGGTCTATGACAGCTATTCAGACGACGGCGCATGGGAATACATCCAGGAACTGGCCGCCGGTGAAACGAGGATGCGTGTCTGGCAAGGTCCCCGTCAAGGAACTCCCGGCAGCTGGAACCCGTGCATCCATGAGGCCCGTGGAGAGTTTGTCTACATCGCGACGAGCGACGACGCGATGGCTCCGGACTGTTTAGAGAAATTGGTGGCAGCCCTGGAGCAACACAATGACTGTGATCTGGCACATTGCCCCTTGGTCGTTGTCGACGAGGCGGGCACACCATTAGCGCACTCACAGTGGCCGCAGGGCACTGTCTTCGCGCAAGGGACGGGGGAGTTGCTGCACCTGCCTCACATTCGCCGGGCCCCCTACGACGGTCTGCTGCACCTTACGGGAGCCCATGTTTACCTCTCCATCACGCAACTCCTCATCCGCCGCACGCTGTTCTCACGAATTGGGGATCTCCCATCAAAGTGGCGGGCGGCGGGCGATTTTAATTGGGAAATGAGAGCAGGCCTGGTCGCGAATACGATCCATGTCCCCGGCACGTGGGCGACATGGCGCAGGCACGCCAAGCAGGCAACTCCTGTATCTGGCGGCAACACAGGTGAGTGGGAGTCAAGGGTCGAAGACATGATCCGGGACGCTCTCGGAGCCTGCGAGGCTTACCTTGATACCGCAGTGCTTGCCGGCCTGAAGTCGCATTGGCTCGATTGGAGCAAGGAGATGAGGACGTACTACACAGAATTGCGGCACCGACCGAGCGCGTGGCAGAGACGGCTCTTCCAGTTATCACAGTTTCTCGGTGGAACGCGGGCCGCGCGTTCCGAAGTGATTAGTCGGGTAGTCGGTAGACCAAAATGGGATGAGACGGGACCAGGCAAGATAAGGCTTTGGCTGGAATCCTTAGACCATGGGCCGGTTCTTGTGCCAGTAGGGTTGCATGAACGTGATTCCATAGCTAGGCAAAATGACCGGGTGAGCAACACCTCCAAGCACAGTCCAACCCAGCAATATTTGAGCTCATACTTAAACTTAGAAATACGATGAAAGAAGATCTAAACGACTTGACGGTGGTGTGTGGAGCGGGCGGCTTCATTGGGGGTCACCTTGTTGCCGACCTCCTGCGGCAAGGACACCAGAAAATCCGTGCAGTAGATATCAAACCGCTCGATCACTGGTATCAACGTCTTCCTGGTGTGGAAAGCCTGCAGCTGGACTTGCAGGAGAAGGAGGCATGTGAAACTGCTCTGCGTGGCGCCGCCGTTGTCTACAATCTCGCGGCCGATATGGGCGGAATGGGATTTATCGAGAACAACCGCGCGCTTTGCATGCTCTCTGTCTTGATTAACACCCACCTGCTGATGGCTGCCCGCGAATATGGCGTGCGGCGGTTTTTCTTCTCGTCCTCCGCATGCGTCTATGCGGCGGACAAGCAGACCTCAGCCGACGTCGTGCCCCTTAAAGAAGGCGACGCCTACCCCGCCATGCCCGAGGACGGCTACGGATGGGAGAAGCTCTTCAGCGAGCGCATGTGCCGGCATTTCCGCGAGGATTTCGGTCTCCATACGCGCGTCGCTCGCTATCACAATGTTTACGGGCCACATGGCACTTGGACAGGTGGTCGCGAGAAGGCGCCCGCTGCCATTTGCCGAAAAGTGATCGAGGCAAAGCTGTCCGGGCGCCATGAGATTGAGATTTGGGGGACGGGCCAGCAGACACGTAGTTTCATGTATATCGATGATTGCTTGAAAGGCACTCAGATGATCCTGCAGAGTGACATTGTGGAACCGCTCAACCTTGGTAGCGATGAATTGGTGACCATCAATCAGTTGGTGGATATCGTCGAAGAGATTGCCGGCATAAAGCTCAAGCGAAAATACGATCTGAAAGCGCCCAAGGGAGTCAACGGGCGGAACAGTGATAACACTTTGATTAAGCAACATCTCGGGTGGGCGCCCGGAATCCGGTTGCGCGAGGGTCTGGAGGAGACTTACGCTTGGATTTACGATCAGCTCGCCGGGCTCAAACACGATCGCACTGCCCAGGAGCCGGCCTTGGTTCCTCTGGGGTAGCACAGGCTTCCCGTTGCGTCCGCTGTTTCTGAGCTTAGCTGATTAAAATCAGCAGCCGGAATAATGGCGGTGGAGGGGCGATAGTCACAATTTCTTAAGACCTTATGCATGAATTAACCATCCAAGCCGGCAAGACCGAGCATCAGGTACCTGGAAAGATATTTGGAACTATCGGGAACTGTTCTATTTTCTCGCCTGGCGCGACCTGCTTGTGCGGTACAAGCAAACGGTTGTCGGCGTGGCGTGGTCTCTTATCCGGCCTCTTCTGACCATGCTTATCTTGACGCTGGTTTTCGGGAAGCTCGGGAAAATGCCTTCGGGAGGGGTTCCCTATGCGCTGCTCGTCTTTTGCGGCCTGCTCCCCTGGCAGTTCTTCGCGACCGCCCTGTCCGAAAGCGGAAACAGCCTTGTGGTCAATGCCAACCTTATCTCCAAGGTCTATTTTCCACGTCTTGTCGTGCCGGCAAGCAGCGTTATCACGAGCCTGGTGGATTTCCTGATCGCTGCTGCATTCCTCGTCGTGCTGCTGATCTGGTATCGCTTTGCGCCGCCGGCGACCATCGTCTTCTTGCCCTTCTTTGTGTTTCTGGCGTTCGCCGCTTCATTCGGAGCTGGCTTATGGATCGCGGCGCTCATGGTAAAATATCGTGACTTTCGCTTTGTCGTTCCGTTCCTCGTGCAGTTCGGGCTCTATATTTCACCCGTCGGATTCACTACCAGTATCGTACCGGAGCGGTGGCGATTCCTCTACTCGCTAAATCCAATGGTCGGTGTAATTGATGGATTCCGTTGGTGCATACTCGGCGGCGAGCACAACCTCTATTGGCCCGGGTTGGCCGTCTCTTCGCTCGTCGTAGCGGTCCTCGTTGCGACCGGAATTTTCTATTTCCGCCGGATCGAGCGAACGCTGGCCGATGTGATCTGACCTTGATGCACCAGGGCGAGCCGACACCAAAGCAAAGCGAATGCGAAAGCAATTCAGGTTTGAGGGAATTCTGACTCGAACTCTTCCTGGAATCGAATGTCGCTCACAGCGTCAATCCCTCTCCCCTCCTGACGGAAATTAGCGAGCTTTTCGCATTTTTGTCGCAAGCGGAAAAGCGCGCAAAGTCCATAGCCGATCCGCATTTCACCCTTTCGTATTTGATATTTCCCAATGCCTTCAGAAACCGTCATCGCCGTCGAAAACGTAAGCAAGGGCTACGTCATTGGCACGCCGCAGTTAAATAGTGACGGTTTCCGCCACGTGATTGAAGCCGCGGTGCGAGCCCCTCTCAAATGGCTCCGCTCCGGTCGCGAACCGAAGAAGCATCAAGGCGAAGAGTTCTGGGCATTAAACGACGTGTCCTTCGAGGTTAGGCAAGGGGAAGTAATCGGAATCATTGGGCGAAACGGAGCGGGCAAGAGCACGTTGCTAAAGATTCTGAGCCGGATTACGGAACCGACACGCGGCTTGATCCACCTGAAAGGCCGGGTTGCGAGCCTGTTGGAGGTCGGCACTGGGTTTCACGGGGAGTTAACCGGTCGCGAAAACATCTTTCTCAATGGCGCGATCCTCGGGATGACGCGCGCTGAAATAAGAGGCAAGTTCGATGAAATTGCCGCATTTGCCGAGATCGACCGATTTCTCGATACGCCGGTGAAGCGGTATTCAAGCGGGATGTACGTGCGCCTGGCGTTCGCGGTCGCCGCGCATTTGGAGCCCGAAATCCTGCTTGTGGACGAGGTTCTGGCAGTCGGTGACTTAGCGTTTCAGCGCAAGTGCTTGGGGAAAATGGGACAGGTTGCAAAAGGAGGCCGGACGATCCTGTTCGTGAGCCACAACATGGCCGCCATTACGCGCCTCTGCGGGCGGGCACTGTGGTTGGATCTGGGCCATCTGCGCGACAGCGGCGAGCGCCGAGAAGGTTGTCGCAAATTATCTTGAATCGAGCACTGAGGAAGCGGGTGAAGCCATCTATGGCAGAAACGGGAACGAGGCTCCTGGATCGGAATACGTTCAACTCGAGGCGATCCGCCTTCGCAACAGCGACGGAATCATCACGCCAACGCTCGATGCTCGTCTTCCATTCACCCTGGAAATACAGTATAATGTGCTGAGGCGCGTAAGTAATTTGCGCGTCATCATGCGACTCAATGCTCATGACGGAACCGCAATTCTTGAAAGTACCGATATGGACGACCAGGACGAACTGGTTCGCGAGCCGGGTATTTACACCAGCCACTGCCACGTTCCAGGGGAATTCCTAAACCATGGGCAATACTACGTGGCTGTCATCTCCGATTCTCCAAACATTCAGTATCACTTCCAGGTTGATCCGGCGCTGGCCTTCCAGATCGCGCAGACCGGCGGCGCGGGGGGACATATCAACGATGACCGGAAAGGAATGTTGCGAATGCAGCTACCATGGAAAGTCGAGAGGAACGGTCCCGTGTCGGAGCAGGAACACCAGAATGATTAAACATCGGCACGCTTATAGCCGCAGAAGTCCAGTTCAGCGACATCGATCACTGGCTATCCGGCGCTGGCCCCTGCATAGATGTCCATTATCCGTCCTCACCACTTATGCATTGGGCGACACTTTTCGACGGCCCACCAGCAAGCTGTTACCATGTGGCTGCCTCTTCAGGAAGTCGGGCTCCCATTTTGCTAATCCAAACGACTATCGATGCGAGACATCGTCATCACGGTTGAAAACCTTTCGAAGCGATACGTTATTGATCACCGGCGCTCGAGTGGTGATGGTTTTCGCCATATCCTTGAAGCAGCTTTGCGACCTCCGCTCTCAAATGGTTCCGGCTCCAATCGGGAGACCGCAGCGCCGGTCTCACTGCACACACCTCTGAAGATTTCTGGGCGCTTCGAGATGTCACTTTCGAGATCGGGCAAGGAGACGTCGTAGGTATCATTGGGCGCAACGGCGCGGGCAAATCCACGCTGCTGAAGATCCTCAGCCGCATCACCGAACCAACCGGAGGGCCGAATCCATCTAAAGGACGGGTTGCGAGCCTTTTGGAGGTAGGAACTGGATTTCATGCGGAGCTCACAGGGCGCGAAAACATTTTCCTTAATGGCGCGATCCTCGGGATGACTCGGGCCGAGATTAAGCGCAAATTCGATGAGATCGTTGCGTTTGCGGATATTGAGAAATTTCTCGATACCCCGGTAAACGCTATTCGAGAGGCATGTATGTTCGCCTTGCTTTCGCTGTGGCTGCTCACTTGGAGCCAGAAATTCTGATCGTCGATGAAGTGCTTGCGGTGGGTGATCAGCAGTTTCAGCGTAATGCATGGGAAAATGCGGGAGGTCGCCGATAGGGCGGACGAACAATATTCTTTGTCAGTCACAACATGCAGGCCATCTCAACTTTGACGAGGAAGTGCATCGTGCTCTCTTAGGGCTTGTGCACCTTCGCGGGTGAGACGGGACCAGCAATTCGCCATTACCTCAACGACGCCCGCAGCGTCGAGTCCCTGTATGTAGATAAGCCGTCCCCCACCGAACCTAAGATCACACGAGTCGAGGTTCGTACCACTCAGCCCAACAGCGTCCAAACGCACGGCCAGCCGATGGAAGTGCGCCTCCAGATCAGCACGCCGGTGCCGGTGCGAGGTGCGCATCTGAGTTTTCAAATCGTCAGTGAGCTGCAGCAGCCATTCGTACACCTTTGGACCTCGGATTCCGAGAATCCGATCTGTCGTGAGCCGGGCGTTTATCAACTCGTGTGCCGCATTCCGAAGGTGCGGCTTTACCTCGGAAAATACACGATCACGCTTTATTTGTCCGAACCTCCGGGTGGCCGCTCGTTCCAGGTGATTGAGGGCATCTGCCCGTTTGAGGTGGTTATGCACGGCTACTACCGCGAGTATTCGTGGCGGCCCGGAAGCTGCGCCTACCTCGAGGACTGTAATTGGGAGCCGGCACAACGCCTTACCCCACTTTGTTCTGACGCTGCGCGCTTGGCTGAAGTCTGACGTATGGGCCTCACCAAATCGATCCTGCGGGGCGTTTTCCGGTCACTTCGCTACGAGATCGTCCGACGACGTGCGCCCCAACCTGAGGATGGTCTCCTTAAGTATGCCGTCCCGGAAGATTTCACAATCGAAGACCACGAGCTCGTGAACTTCGTCGGCTCAAAACGATGACATCGCCGGAGCGGATTTATGCCCTGCCAAGCCGTTCGGTACCTCGTCTGGCACAGCATCCCTGGCGATATCGTCGAATGCCGCGTCTGGCGGGGCGGCAGCATGATGGCTGTAGCGCGCGCTCTCCTCCAACTCAAGGACGCAGCTCGCCACTTATATTTTTTCGATACGTTCGAGGGCATGACTGCACCAACGGAGAAAGATGTACATTCTTCTGGAGCACCCGCAGCCGAACTGTTGACGAAGGAGAAGAAGGATGTGCCAACATCTCTCTGGTGCTACTCGTCGATCGATGAAGTCAGGCAGAACCTTTCCCGAACCGGATACAATCCCGACAAAGTCCACTTTATTAAGGGACGGGTTGAGGACACGATTCCGGAGCAAGCACCGAAATTGATCTCTCTCTTGCGATTGGATACCGACTGGTACGAATCCACTATCCACGAGTTGGTCCATATGTTTCCACGGCTCTCGCCAGGCGGCGTTTTAATCATCGACGACTACGGATGCTGGAGAGGCGCCCGGCAGGCGACCGACGAGTACCCTGGAACAGCATAACCTTAAACTCCTGCTCAACCGTATCGACCAAACCGGCCGAATTGCGGTCAAACCTTGATATGTTCAGCGTTCATAAAGATCCCATGACCCACAAAGCTGAAGCACGTGATCGGCCATCCGCCACATATCAAGCCGATGTTAGCTAACGAGGAATACCTCCGGCAGAGGACTTGCCTGCTCCCGGTCATGGTCTGACCTGGTTTTAAGTAATCTGTGCTCGCTTTAAAGAGAGTGGACACTTCCGGGGCACAAACCATGCTGCCATCGCATCGCCATCGGCACGAGTGATCTTCTTGTCTATCGAGTTCGATCCGAGTCCTCAACAAGTCCTATAACCGTCATTTCTGCTTAATGAGTCACGAAAGTCTAAGCACATTAGAAAGCGCGGAATACAACCGTTGCCGCCTCGCCCCGGCCCACGGCGACCCCCACCATTACCTTCATCTTTCGGATCTTCGCTTAGCGCTAGATGCATTCAAGACCGAGACCCAAATAACTGTGCTCGATTTCGGCTGCGGAGGATCACCGTATCGGGCTCTTTTTCCAAACGCAGATTATCGACGCGCCGATGTTGTCGATGTCGCAAACCTGGACTATGCAATCGATGCAGAGCCGCGTCATGGAGCAACCGGAAAATTTGACCTGATTCTTTCTACCCAAGTGCTCGAACACATACCTGATCCGGCGGCTTACCTGAACGATTGTCATCGCCTGCTGAAAAAGGTGGCTTGCTTCTTTGCTCCACACACGGGATTTTTCAGGATCACGGCTCTCCCTATGATTTTCACCGCTGGACGACGATAGCTTGCGCAAGGCTCTGGAAAATGGAGATTTTCGGGTTCGCAGTATTTCGAAACTTACAACCGGTCCCCGTGCGCTGATGTTTCTGCTCGAGAACTATCGCAACGCTGTGAGGTTTCCCCGCATGTCGCTTGTTGGGCTAGGTTGGCGTCTGCTGCGCCGGGCAATAAATTATGATCTTTCTGGCTTTCACGAGCTGTGTGATAGACAATTTTCTCGGAACCGCGTCGTAGATGCTGCCAGCTTGGGCCATGCCTTCTATGTCTGCCTACTGGTTTGTGCGGAAAAGCCGAAATAAAAATTGCCTCGGATATGCGTTATGTTCCAGCTGAGGCAACCGTCGACCGGCAGTTCCTTCTTTGGTAGGCTAGAGATGCTTGAAAGTACGCAGGGTGACTGGCGGGCCTGACATTGAGAACTGCACGAGCTCGCGCCCTGTTGGGCAGTTACGCTTGGTTCTACGACATTTCGTGCACCATAGACATTTTGTGCACCATAGAATCTAGGAGGAAGTGCGAATGCAGCAACGCAGCAAGGCCCTGGTAACGCTCGTGGTGGGTGCCAAATATATCGATGCTTGGAAGAACTGGTGCTAGCCGAACTGGCGTGATTACGCGCAGCGGTTCGGTTATGACTTGATTTGTTTGGACCGGGCTTTGGATAACACCGAGCGCGCCAGGAACCGGTCGGTGTCGTGGCAGGAGTGTATCGTGCTGGACCAGGTCTTCGCACAGAAGTACGAGCGTGTCGTCTGGTTAGATGCCGAAATCATCATCAACAATGCAGTCTCGCCGGATATCGTTGACGGTGTGCCCCTCGAGAAAGTGGGAGCGGTAGACGCCTTCTCCATCCCGTCGCGACAGTTATGCATCGATTCGCTGGAGCGATGCTTTGAGTACTGGGAGAGTGCGGGTGGCGAAGTCATATGGGAGACGACGCCGCAAGAGTACCATTCGAACTACGGATTTCCGCCGGCGATGCACAATGCGGTGGTGCAGTGTGGAGTGATGGTCCTTTCGCCACAGTGACCATCGACAACTGCTCTCTACGACATACTATCAATACGAGGACAAGGGGGGGGCGCAGTGGCACTACGAGGCGCGGCCCTTGTCGTGGGAGCTGCTTAACGCGGACGTGGTACATTGGATCGACTACCGGTTCAACGCCCTTTGGATACTCTTCAGAGCACTGCACTACCCGTTCCTACTCACAAGGCCCCCGCGATTCTCTAGGCGCGTGTCCTACGCAAACTTATGCGCAAATTAGCGGGCGACCGCATTCGGCGGATCAAGCAGGCTTGCGTGAACGGCGCCTTGCTCAACAGCTATTTCATGCACTTCGGAGCGGCGATGGAGGATATGCCGCTGGCCAATCCGGCGCTGACGAACTGGAGGCAGTGCGTCTTGTAAACTGAGGGACTTGCGGCGCACTTATACGCTGTTTGAACAACCAGCAACGCAGGCTAGCGATTTTCATCGCGCAGGATTTGGAAGTAGTCGCTTTCCAACTGCACACGTAGAGGATTCGTCCGCATCCGAGATGAGGCCTGTCTCAAGAAAATTCGACCCGAATTCCCTTCCTGCTTAATGATATGGCTGAGCGTTCGTTGGGCTACCGGATCGCACGGTATGTGTGGCGCCGGACAGGCAAGCGGCTAGTCTATGCCGTCCGCGTGATCGCACCCGTGATCAAGACTGTCATAATGCGGGCCTTCGCCGACTCGGACTATAAGCGCTGGAGTTCATCGGAAAGTCTCGAAATGTGGTGGGACGAGCGAACAAGAGTGATCGCTGGGCTTGTGCGCCCTGATTCAAGGGTGATTGAGTTTGGCGCCGGACGCAGACAGCTCGAGAAGTTCCTGCCGGCCAGTTGTCGATACACCCCATCCGACTTGGTCGATCGCGGACCCGTACAATTGTGTGCGACCTGAATCGACGGCCATTGCCCGATCTGCGTCATCTTTGCCTGAACGTGGCGGTCTTTGGCGGAGTGCTGGAGTACATCGCTGACGTGCCCTCACTAGTCTTGTGGATTGCATCGATCGGGATTCAGACGTGCATTGCGTCCTTCGACGCGATTCCGGACGGGCTCAGTTTTATCGGGAAACTCAAAGAGCGCATCCGGCGTTATCAATTTGGTTACCAGAACAACTTGAGCGAAGAGCAGTTCTTGCGGTGCTTTGAAGCGGCGAGTATGAAGTGTGAGGAAAAGCGCGTCTGGACAACGCAGAAAATCTACCGCTTCGTGAGACTGGCGGCGTGAACATGTCACTTCATTCGGGTTTGTCGGAAATCGGCAATAAGGCGAGACAAATTTGTGAGCCTGTTAGCCAATGCGCACACACGCACAAGACCAGCCGCCGCAAACCGAGTCAACTGAGAGGCTAAGCTCCACGCATCGGCATACGCCATTGCTGGCGGCAACTCCAATGATCGAGTATTATGACTCGCCACCGTGGGAGTCAACGCCGACCCCTACGGTAATTCATCTCAATCTGCAATGGCAGTAAACCCGCTCCATATCCGAAGGTAATGTAAGTTGTCATGAGAAGGACGGTCTTAGCATTACTCTGTATTTGGCTTGCCTTGCCTGTCTCTGTCGTAGAGGCGAGGCTTGCGGTCACCAACCAGCGGAGGGACAGTAATGGTGTTATCTGGTATGATGCTACATCAACATACAACGGCCCCGGGGCGACAGCGCTTCGGGTCCTGCGCCCGACAAATCCCGCACCGGGAATGCCGCACCGCTTCTTGTTTGTCCTACCGGTGATCGTAGGTGTGGATCTGAAAGATGAGTTTGGGGATGGACTTGAGGAACTGCGGAAAGCGAACGTGCACAATGAATACAACGCCCATATCATTGCGCCTTCCTTCCAATCTGCACCATGGTACGCAGATCATGATTCCAATCCTGATCGCCGGTATGAAACCTTCATCGTGCGGGACTTGGTGCCATGGGTGCGTGCGAACCTATCCACTACCGGTCAGGAGGAGCACTGGCTCGTAGGGTTCAGCAAGTCGGGCTTTGGCGCCGTGACGTTGCTGTTCCGAAATCCCACGGTTTTCGATGCTGCCGTGGCTTGGGACCTTCCAGCTGATCAGTCACATACGGGCGTCTGGGGCATGCTCGACAATTATGGAACGGAGAGTAATTTCCAGAATAACTACCGGCTTACCGCCGATCTGATTTCTGCGTGCAAGGAACCGTTTAGGACGGCGCCACGTTTATGGCTATCGCAGGACTATGTTACGTATCGCGGTGCTTCGACTTTTCGGGATCAGATGTTGGCCTTTACACGTCGCTTGCGAGACCACGGCGTTCAATTCATGCTGGGACGCCGCGCAAAGCGCATACACACATGGGCATCAGGATGGCTCCCGCACGCGATCGCCGACCTCTACCAGCGACGGTACACAGCCGCACAAAGCCAACCTCAGAGTTCAAGGCTCAATTTAAAGATGAAAGCTGGGCCGCGGCCCGGTGCCACACCGGTTCAGTCTTATCGATCGGATCAAGGACCAAATCAGTTCGTTACCAGCCAATAGAAGAACCGCACCGATGACCAATTTTTGCGGTGCTTGGAGGCGGTGAGTATCAGGGGTTAAAAAAATAACCTAAGAGAATGCACGGAATTTGTAATTGCTAGGATTCGCATCATGAATATTGTCGCTCCTTTCGGATTTTATGGTTGCGGGAACATCGGCGATGAGGCGACGCTGAATGGATTCGCCAGCTTGTTAGCGAAGTGCGGAGTGAGCGCACGTGTTTCAGTGGGAAGCGGCAATCCCGCCCACACTGCGCGCGTCGAACCCGCTTTTTCCTATTTCCGAACCAATCGCCGTGACCCGCGCCGTTGGTGGGCGAAGCTCCGCGCATCGGCACACGCCATCATTGGCGGCACTCCAATCATGGACGTGTTGGGCGAATGGCCTCTCTGTGAGTTGACGCCGCATGTACGCTCGATCGATCGTTGGAAAGTTCCCCTAGCTTTTGTCGGTGTCGGGATAGAAAGGCTTCGTTTACGCCAGTCACGTCGGATTGTCTCGGCGGAGATCATCCCACGGGTGCGACATTGGAGCGTGCGCTGCGATCGTGACAAGCAGCGACTGGTCGACTATGGGGTGTCGCCTGATGTGATTACGGTGGCCGCCGATGCGGCCTGGCTGATAGACCCGGTAACAGCTGAGTTCGGGCGCGATTACCTGCAAAAATTGGGTGTCGATCCCGCGAATCCACTGATCGGTGTAAACCTCGTGAACGAAAACTCGATGTTCGATCAGCACCCGAGAATGGTTGCTACGATGGCCGCCGCTTTGGATGAGCTTGCGGGCGACATGGAGGCGAAAATACTATTTCTCTCCAACGAAATTCGCAACGACTCGACGTTTGACAGAGCTGCAGCCATTCAGGTTATCGGCAAAATGGCGCGTGCCCATCGAGCGGTGTTAATGCCCAATCATTATCTCTCCCCCCGCGAGATGATGTCGATTATTAGCTGCTGTAGTTTGACGATAAGCATGCGATACCACTTCTGCCTGTTTAGTGCGCTGCAGAGGGTGCCCTTCATAGCCATCGAGCGTGCGGACAAACTCTCGGATCTGTGCTGGGATATCGACTGGCCGGCGAGAGTCGCGCCACCGGATTTCGAAGGCCTCGAGATTGTCGAGCAGGGAAAGAGATTGAAAAAGGATGCCCCTGCGGTGCAAAACGAATTGCAACAAAGCGTAAGGAGAATGAGGGAACGAGCGTTGCGCAGCATTGAAGCATTAATGGCTCTCAGGAGCATAGCACCGCTATCCGACAAGCGGCTGGTTGAGTCATGAGGAACCTAAGTGATAAGATCACGATTGCGATCGACATTAACGTCGAGCCTGGCATAGCGGGTGGCATTGCCCAATCCACCCAGGGGCTTGTCAGCTCGCTAGGCCAGTTGGACGGGCCTGAGCAATACCTGGTATTGGTACGTACACCGAAACAAGCCGAGTGGATAGGAACGTATTGTGGGCCAGGCCAAAAAATTGTGATGATCCCACGGAAGCGTCTGCGCGGCAGCGCCGTCAATTTCAATGGCGACCTCGGCGATACCAGCGGCATTAAGAGGCTCCTTTGGCCCGCTGTGAAGTCCGTTAGAATCTTGGTCGGACACATCTCGCCACAACCAAAGTGGCCGGCCGTGACGTTGTCGGACGGTTTTTACGAGAGCACCGGATGCGATGTGCTGCACTTTCCAACGCAGTCTTTCGCCCTATGCGCGCTACCGACGATCTACAATCCCCACGATCTCCAGCACCTGCATTATCCCCAGTTCTTCACGCCTTGGGAACTTGCCAAACGGGAGACGATATATCGAACGGCTTGCCAAGTCTCTAATACCGTTGTGGTTGGGTCAGAGTGGATCAAACAGGATGTCATCCGGCAATTTGGCGTAAACAGGGATAAGGTGCAGGTGATCCCATGGGCTCCGCCAACGATGCAGTATCCACACATTGAGCCTGCGCAGATCGACGAAGCGAGGCATAGGCTCGCGTTGCCCACAACGTATGCGCTCTACCCTGCCGTGACATGGTCGCACAAGAATCACCTTCGACTGCTCGATGCATTGGCGGAATTGCGTGACCATCGCGGCCTCGCCGTGAATCTCGTCTGCACTGGCGCCAATTACGCAAGCCACTGGCCAAGGATCGAACAGCGCATCAGGGATCTAAACCTCGTTTCACAGGTGAGATTTCTAGGTTTTCTTCGCGAGGCTGATCTTCGCGCCGTCTATCGCCTCGCCCAATTTCTCGTGTTCCCGACACTTTTCGAAGCGGACAGCTGTCCCATTCATGAAGCCTGGTCCGAAGGTCTCCCGGTCGCGAGCTCGAATCACTCCGCGCTGCCGGAACAGATCGGTGATGCGGGATTGCTCTTCGACGCAAAGGACGTCTCTGCTATCGCCAATGCTATCCAAAGAATGGCCACTGAGGGTGATCTGCGCCGCGAGCTTATCGAGCGTGGCTATCGCCGTGTCAAGGATTTTGACTGGACACGCACCGCCAAAGCATACCGCGCTGTCTATCGACGTGCCGCAGGCGCAAGCCTGAATGAAGAGGATCGCTGGCTCTTGGAATGGGACTGGATGAGGGAACCCGCCAAGCGACTAAGCAATCCCCAAGTCTTAACTAAGATAAGATGAATATTACCGCTCAAAGACAGATCCCTTTGTCATTTCCAACGATCGGCCGAAAAGAGGCCGAATACGTGATGGACTGCATCGCAGACGACCTGGATTTCATCCGTCGGAAAGTATGTGGAGAGATTTGAGAAGGCTTTTGCCGAGGTTGCGGGTACTCGACATGCGATCAGTTGTTCCAACGGCACAGCCGCGCTGCATTTAGCGCTGCTCGCCTTGGGAGTACGACCGGACGATGAGGTAATCGTCCCGACCCTCACTTTCGTTGCTTGTGCTAACTCTGTTGTTTACTGCGGTGCAAAGCCTGTCTTCGTGGATGTGGACCCGGAGATCTGGAGTATTGATGCATCCCAAATAGAGGCACAAATCACGGCAAAGACCCGTGGCATCATCGCAGTCCATCTTCGCGGGCATCCAGCAGATATGGAAGCAATTATGGGGATAGCGCGAAGGCGCGGGCTGTTCGTGATCGAGGACGCCGCCCAAGCCCACGGCGCCCGAGTGCGTGGAAAAGCCGTCGGTTCCCTAGGCGATATCGGGACATTTAGTTTCTTCGGAAACAAGATGCTGACGACGGGGGAAGGAGGCATGGTCACCACGGACGACGACGCTATGGCTGACCACATGCGACTGCTGAAAAACCAAGGCATGACGCAGAAGCGGCGTTACTGGCATCCGGTGGTTGGGTACAACTACCGGCTGACAAATGTTCAGGCGGCGATCGGACTTGCTCAGGTCGAGCGACTCGAAGAACTGCTCTCTCGTCATCAGGAGATTGCGGGTTGGTATCGGGAGGAGTTGGAGGCCGTGCCGGGTCTCTGGTGGCAGCACCAGAGAAGCTGGGCCCGTCACGCTTGGTGGCAATTCGTCGCGATTCTCGAGGACGAATTCGGCCCGGATCGCGACGCGGTCATCGAAAAACTCCAGGAGGGCGGGATCGATGCGCGTCGCCTTTATTACCCGATGCACACGCTGCCTCCGTATGAAGAGAATTCCCGCAACAGGCGCTATCCCGTCGCGGACCACCTCTCCGCTCGAGGGATTTGTTTGCCTACCTGGAGCGGTTTGAAACGCGAGGATGTCCAGTACGTCTGCGAACGGCTCAGGAGTTGCGCACTTTCTTCGCAAGTAAGCTGAAAAGGCGCGTAATGAGTCTGGAGAACATGACCGCCGTGATCCTTAGCAGGAGGCTTGGGGACCCGCTTGCGCGGTGTTGTTTGTGATAAGCCCAAGGTCCTTGCCGATGTCGGCGGCCGGCCCTTTCTGGAATATATCTTGGACCAGCTTGCCCGGCACGGTGTGCGCTCGGTTGTGCTCTGCACCGGATACATGGGTGACCATCTCGAAAACCAATTCGGCGCGGCCTACAACAACATCGCATTATCCTACTCCCGTGAACCGCATCCGCTGGGGACTGGCGGAGCCCTGAGAATGGCGGTTCCGATGCTCAAATCCGAAACGACACTCGTGCTGAACGGCGATTCGTACTGTGGCGCGCCACTCGGCGAATTCGTCCTCTGGCATACCAGGCGGCAGTCAAAGGCGACCATCCTGTTGGTTCAAACGGACGATACGCGTCGCTTCGGCCGAGTTCAGATCGACGAGGACGGCCGCGTCGTGGAATTTATGGAGAAGGCCGAGACGGAAGGCCCGGGCTGGATCAACGCCGGGATCTATCTTGTGGAGCGGCAGATGATCGACTCGATCCCCGCGGATCGCGCGGTTTCGATCGAGCGCGAAATCTTTCCTGACTGGATTGGCAAGGGCCTCCATGGATTCTGCTGCAAAGGTTGTCTGTGGGACATTGGGTTACCCAGTTCCTACGCCCAAGCCAACGCCGAATTCGTCAGCAGCATCTCCTATAACTAAACTGCTCGGTAACGAGCTGAGGGATCTCAGAGGGAGAATTAACATGAAATACGTGAACCCATTCTTTGCGCCTACGCTCGCCCATACGCGACAACCGGTTCGTGGCCACTGGAGCGGATTCGCCGGCGCGATCAAGTGGCTCGTTCTTGTCGCGTGTTGCCTATGCGGCATCGGACGAAACGAACTCTCGGCGGCAACAGTGCTCCCCGGGCTTTGCGGAAACGGTGATCCCAGGGCACTCAGCGGGCAGCTGGAGTTCGGCCGTAGGAGTCACCTTCGATTCGACGGGACGGATGTTTGTTTGGGAACGGGATGGCCGTGTCTGGTTTAAGGATCCCAACGACGCTTCTTTTACCCTGCTCATAGATATCAGCGAAGAAGTGGGCGCCTGGTTTGACCATGGGTTTCTCGGGTTCGCACTTGACCCTAACTTCAGGGTGAACGGGCACGTTTACCTGCTCTATCCTGTCGACCGGCATCATCTCCTTCACTTCGGAACCCCAAGCTACAATCCTAACACAAACCAGTATTATGCGGCGACCATCGGGACGTCTGACTCGATACACCTGCCGTGCCTCCGATGACTTCCGGTCGGTGGATCCAGCCAGCCGGTTCATCTTGATTGGCGAAACTATAGCAAACAGGAATTCCCGTATGCTCATCTACACATGGGGTTGGAAGTCTGGTCTTCGGTCAGGACGGGACTTTGCTGGTCTCATGCGGCGATGGGGCGGGAGCTCAGAGGGCGTGGACGATCGGTGGTCCTCACAATGCAAGCTATGCGCCCCAGGCCCTAGCGGACGGTATCCTTCGGCCGAAGGAAGATGTTGGCGCTTTCCGCTCTCAATTGATCGATTCCCTGAGCGGCAAGATCCTCCGGATTGACCCGGCTACCGGCAATGGTGTGCCGAGCAATCCATTTTACGACGCCGCGAATCCGCGTGCTGCGAAATCACGGGTTTGGGCGTTGGGATTGAGAAATCCATTTCGCATGACGCTTAGGCCGGAATCGGGCAGCCATAATCCCGAAGACGGCCGACCGGGCGTCATCTATCTTGGCGATGTCGGCTGGAATACTTGGGAATCCCTGAAAGTGGTAACAGGTCCCGGCCAAAACTTTGGCTGGCCCGTTTACGAAGGACTCGTTCTCACGCCAGGATACAGCATTGCGGTAGCAAACCAGGACGCTCCCAACCCTCTTTATCCAGCGTCGGGATGCAACGAGTTTTTTTCCTTCATCGACTTGCTCAAGGAAGACACTCTCAATCCCGCAGGACAACCGCCATTTCCCAACCCCTGCGACTCGTCGCAAAGAATTCCTGCTTCCATCCCGCAGTTCCTCCGCACGCGGCCGGTGCTTGACTGGCATCACTTCAGCGCAACCACAAGATTTCCCACTTACACCCCTTCGGGCGAAGCCGCGACGGGGTTTGTAGGCCGTGCCGGCTCTGCGGTTTCGGGCACACCATTCCAGGGAAATTGCTCCGTCGGCGGTGCTTGGTACACGGGAACGAACTTCCCCGCACAATATCGGAACCTGTACTATCATGCGGACTGGGGCCAAGGGGTTATTAAAACCGCTCGCGCTTGATCAAAATAACAAGCCTTCGGCTTTAGGCAGTTTCGTGAGCAATGCCGGCTTCATCGTTTGTATCGTGCAGCACCCGACAGACGGAAGCCTCTATTACGTCACCTATGACCCAGACTCAGATTCAACGTCAGTCGTCCAGCTCTCTTACGCCGGAAACCGCACGCCGGTAGCATCAGCATCGGCCAACGTGTTATATGGGCCCAGCCCGTTGAACGTCCAGTTCAGCAGCAGCGGATCGAGCGACCCCGACGGCCAAGCGATAACCTGCTCGTGGAACTTTGGTGATGGCTCGCCCTTGAGCACTGAGGCGAACCCTACGCACACCTTTTCGGCGCCAGCGGGAGTGCCAACGCAGTTTGTGGTTACCTTGACGGTCACCGACAGCGGCGGATTGCCGGCGCAATCCACTTTGAACATATCACTAAACAATACCCCGCCCAATGTCACGATCGTCAGCCCTGCGGATGGCACCTCCTTCCCCCCGGACAGCGGCACCACGGTCGATCTTGTTGCAACCGTGAGTGACGCGGAGTCCAGCGATTCCCAGCTTCAATACAAATGGGTGACTGTTCTCCATCATAACGATCACGACCATGCAAGCCCGCCAGATACCAACCATGTCACCACCAGCGTGATTTCGCCAACTGGCTGCGACGGTATTAATATCTACTATTATCGGATTCTCCTGACCGTCACCGATCCAGCGGGGTTGTCCACCACGCGAGAAGTGAGGCTGTTTCCAGACTGCGGGCCGAACACCCCGCCGACCATCTCGAACATCCCGGATCAGATCGGAGTCCCTGGCGAGGAGTTGGGGCCGATTGATTTCACGATTGCAGACGCTGAAATCCCGGCGGTAAATCTGCAGCTGAGCGCATCTTCGTCCAATCCTGCGCTGGTGCCAGTCAGCAGTATCGTTTTTGGCGGATCGGGGACGGACCGGACCATTACTCTGACTCCGACCGCCGGCCAGAACGGGACGGCCACCATCACGGTCACCGTCACTGATGGGCCAACGAGTGCAAGCGACACGTTCTTAGTGACAGTAGGCGCTCCCCCGCCCCCGAATCAGATCACGGCGCTCTCCTTCAACGAAGGCACCGGCACTACCGCTGCAGATAGTTCGGCTTCGGGCCATGATGGAACTCTGGTCAACGGACCGACCTGGACTGCGGGTAAGTTCGGCAACGGTCTTTCCCTCGACGGCACAAACGACTATGTCTCAGTGGCCAATCCGAGCACTCTGAATTTTGGCACCAGCAATTTCACTATCTCCCTCTACGTGAAACGGCAGGCAAACGGTGTCGAACACACCATCTTTTCCAAGACAGCCAACACCAACTGGGTAAGTGGCGGCAAGGAATTGTTCATCGGCACCAATAACAGGTTGACTTTCGGCGGCTGGGGAAGGGGTGAGATATCCTCGACCGGCACCATCACCAACGATGGGCTATGGCACCACGTGACGGTGACCTTCGTCGACAGCTCCAATACCCTCACCTTCTATATCGACGGCGTCGCCAGCGGAGGCGGCACCTTGAATCTGCCTGCCGATGTCGCCAGCCATGTGGTCAAAATTGGCGGCTTTGGCAGCTTCCGCGGACTGGTCGATGAGTTCCGCATCTTCAACCGAGTCCTTTCGCCCAGCGAAGTGCAGAGCGTAATGAATAACCCGATTCTGTCGGCAACGGACACAACGCCACCGGTGCGTTCCAACGGGCAGCCCTCCGGTACTCTTCCCGCAGGCACGACTCAAGCAACCCTTTCCCTGACGACAAATGAAAGCGCCACCAGTCGATACAGCACGGTTCCCGGCACCGCTTATGCCAACATGGCCGGGACGTTTTCGACCACCGGCGGGACCAACCACTCCACCACCGTGACCGGCCTCACTGATGGAACTTCGTACAACTTTTACGTGCGAAGCATTGACGGATCCGGCAACGCGAACACGAATGATTTTACCATCAGCTTCTCTATCGCATCGCCGCCACCGCAAACGGTCCAATTGACAGTGATCAACGGAACAGGCAGCGGATTCTACCCGCCGAACACACCGGATGTTCCAGTGAGCGCCAATCCACCGCCGCCAGGCCAGCAGTTCGACCTCTGGACGGGGGACATCGAGGTTGTTGACAATATCATGTCTCCCAACACGACTGTGACCATCCCATCCATGCCGGTGACAATCGAAGCGACCTACAAAGCGTTGCCGACATATCCGCTTACTGTGAACAGCGGAAGCGGCAGTGGGCCCTATACAGCCGGCACACTAGTGACGGTGACTGCCAATGCCGCGCCTGCGGGCCAGCAATTTGCTGCCTGGACTGGTGAGGTGTCTTTCCTGGCGAGCTCTTCCTCGCCCACGACGACGCTCACGATGCCCTCCCAACCCGTAACGATCACGGCCACTTACACCGCTTCTCAGACGCCCCCGAATCAAGTCACCGCGCTCTCCTTCAGCGAAGGCAGCGGCACTGCGGCCGCAGACAGTTCCGGATCGGGCCATAACGGAACTCTGGTCAACGGCGCGACCTGGACCGCGGGAAAGTTCGGAAACGGCCTCTCCTTCGACGGCGCCAACGATTACGTGTCGGTGGCGAATCCGAGCACTCTGAATTTTGGCACCAGCAATTTCACAATTGCCCTCTGGATTAAACGCCAGGCAACCGGTGCCGAACACACCATCTTTAACAAGACGGCCGATGCCAGCTGGGTAAGCGGAGGCAAGGAACTGTTCATTAGCGCGAGCAACAACAAGTTGGTTTTTGGCAGCTGGGGCAAAGGTGAGCTATTTTCCACAGGCACGATCACCAACGATGGACTGTGGCATCACGTCGCGATGACTTTCGTCGACAGCTCCAACACCGTCACCTTCTATATCGACGGCGTGGCGAGCGGAGGCGGCACTCTGAATCTGGCTGCCGATGGCGCCAGCCACGTGGTCAAAATTGGCGGCTTTGGCAGCTTCCGCGGACTCGTCGACGAGCTACGCATCTTCAGTCGAGCGCTTTCGCCCAGCGAAGTGCAGACCATAATGAATAATGCCATCCAATAGGCAGCTCCTTTCGCTGCGCGTAAGCGCGCCTTAGGCTAGGCTAAGCTAAGCTAGTGAGCTGCGCCTTTTGCTAGTAGAGTGCAACCTTCTTTCATCTTCCGCTGCAAAGTGGTAAAACACCTGCGTAATGCAATGATTGAATCACTCAGACACATTTGCTCGCTTTGCCCAGACCGACGTTGTCCAGCGGGATCTGAGGTCGAAATCTGTCACGGGAGCCGTGTACACGGCCGTCGCGGGCGCGGGGGACTTCTTCCTACGCTTGGTGTCAATGATCATCCTGGCGAGGCTGCTGATTCCGGAGCAATTCGGCCTGATCGGGATGGTGGCGGCTGTGACCGGTATCGCCGGATTACTCGGCGATTTTGGGCTGTCAAGCGCGACAGTTCAACGGCGCGATATCAGCCACGAGCAAGTCACCAATCTATTCTGGATCAACGTCGGCTTGGGCGCTCTCCTGAGCTTGGTCATGTTCTCGCTTGCGCCGATTGTGGCTGCATACTATCAGGATTCGAGACTGGTGCCGATTACGATGGCGGTCTCGACCACTTTCCTGTGGGGAGGTTTGACGGTGCAGCACCAAGCCCTGCTCAACCGGCAAATGAAGCAGGCTCAAATTTCGATTATCCGTCTGGGCGCGAGCTTTTTGAGCATAATCGTCGCGGTTCTGCTCGCGATTCGGGACTACGGTTATTGGGCCCTCGTGTGGCAAGAAGTCGCGCGAAGCTTTCTGATTGCGGTCGGGATCTGGGTTTGTTGCCCTTGGATTCCCCGACTTCCCTATCGCAACGCAAAGGTCGGCAGCCTGCTGCGCTTTGGAAGAAACCTGAGTCTGACAAGTATCCTCAACGCCCTTGTCTCCAATCTCGATCGGCTCTTGATCGGGAGATTTTTCGGGGCCGAGCCTGTGGGTCTCTACCGGCAGGCGCAGCAGCTGATCCTGGCACCGATCGAGCAGTTAAACGCCCCGATCCAGAGGGTCTCGCAACCTGCGTTGAGCATCCTGCAAGACGATCCTGTCCGCTATCGTCGCTACTATCGGAACATCGTGCTTGTCGTCGCCTTGACGACAATGCCGCTCGCCGTGTTCGCCGCGATCTACGCGAAGGAGATCACGCTCGTCGTCCTCGGCGAAAAGTGGGTTGGAGCGGCGCCGCTTCTCAGCATCTTTGCCGTTGCGACCTTCATCCGACCGGTCTTGGGAATGGCCGGCGTGGTTTTAATCACGTGCGGACAGTCTGATCGGCTTTTGATCTTCGCTCTGATAAGGAACGCTATTTTGGTTCTCTTTACCTTAATGGGTCTTCGATGGGGTGCGGAAGGCGTCGCTGCAGGACAGCTCGCCACGACGATAGTTTTGATCTTGCCGTCTCTCTATTACAGTTTCGCCCGTTCTCCCGTTACTGTCGGCAGCTTCTTTGCCGCGATCAGGACGCCCTTGATTGCCAGCACAGTGATGGTGGCTGGACTTCTTGTGTTCCGCAGCTTCATGCCAACGATGGAAGTCCTGGAGGCTCTTTGTTGCGGCTTTGTGATTGGCGCAGTGTCGTACCTCGGCGCCTGCTTCGTACTGCCGGGAAGCCGATCCGAGCTGCATGCACTGCTTAAGGCGATGAAGGCGTCGCTCTCGCGCAGGGGCCTCCCCATTTCCGCAAAATCCACCAGCGCCATCAAGGCGGCAGCATGACTAGAAATCTCGACAATCCACAGCCGTTGGTCAGCATGAGCATAGCTCGCCATCACACTCGCCCACAAGATTCCAAGCAACCTCTTTCATTATGATTATTGCCCGAACACCATTTAGAATATCGTTTCTCGGCGGCGGGACCGACTACCCGGCGTGGTATCGTAAGCATGGTGGCGCCGTGCTCGCCACGACGATCGATAAGTATTGCTACATCACCTGCCGATACTTGCCCCCGTTCCATGAGCATCGCATCTGTGTCGTTTATTCAAAAATGGAACAGTGTAACGCGGTTGATGAGATCAAGCATCCCGCGGTGAAGGCGGTATTGCAATTTCTTAACCTCGAACGCGGCGTCGAGATTCATACGGATGCGGATCTGCCCGGACGCAGCGGCATGGGATCGAGTTCGGCATTTACGGTGGGCCTGCTACATGCTGTTCACGGGCTTCAAGGACGCATGGTGGGCAAGAAACAACTCGTGCAGGAGAGCATTCAGATCGAACAGGAGATCCTCCAGGAAACCGTGGGATCGCAAGATCAAGTGCAAGCCGCGCATGGCGGACTGAATCATGTGACCTTTCAGCCCAATGGTGAAATCTCCGTCCATCCGATTACCATCTCGCCGGAACGCATAACGGAGTTCAGCTCGCACCTGATGCTTTTCTACACAGGCATCAAGCGAACCGCGTCGAATATTGCGCAGACTTATGTCAAAGCAATAGAAGAGCGCAAGCGGCAGTTGCGGATCATGAAGGATCTTGTCGACGAAGGCCTGGCCATCCTCAAACGACACGACGGCATTATTAGTTTCGGCGATCTACTGCATGAAGCCTGGATAGCCAAGCGAAGTCTCAGTACCACCGTGTCGAACAGCAACGTCGACACGCTCTACGAGCGAGCGCGCTCCGCGGGCGCAATCGGCGGTAAACTCACAGGCGCCGGAGGGGGTGGGTTTTTACTCCTCTTTGCCGAGCCCGAAAAGCAGGACGACATACGCGGCGAACTCAGTGAGTTGATCCATGTCCCTATCAAACTTGACTATTCAGGAAGTCAGATCATCTACTACGAGCCCGAGCAAGACTACTCGACCATCGAGCAGTTTCGCGCCTCGCATCCCATCACGCCATTTCGCGAGCTGGAGTTCAGCGATCTGAAAATAAACGCACTCTAAGATTGCCCTGATATGAAAATTTTGGTGACCGGCGGAGCCGGATACATCGGCTCGGTCTTGGTGCCAAGTCTGCTTAATGATGGGCATGAAGTGATCGTCCTCGATTCGCTCATGTACGGACAGACCTCGCTTCTGGACTGTTGTGTCAATCCCAAGCTTGAGATCATCCGCGGAGACGTTCGTGATGAGCGGCTGATCTCCGAGTACCTGCCGACTGTCGACGCTGTATTCCCCCTCGCGTGTTTGACTGGAGCGCCTCTGTGCAACAAGGATCCCCTGGTGGCTGAGGCCGTCAATTTTGGCGCGGTAAAGATGATCGCCGAGCAACTCAGCTCGCAGCAGATCCTCATCTTTCCCTCCACGAACAGCGGGTATGGCGTGGGCGAGGCGAACATTCACTGCGACGAGGAAACGCCTCTTCGCCCGATTTCGCTTTACGGCCGGCTGAAGGTTGAATTGGAAAAATACCTGCTCGATCGCGGTGGCTGCGTAACGTTCCGTTTCGCGACGCTGTTCGGGACCAGCCCTCGAATGCGGCTAGACCTCCTCGTGAACGACTTTACCTATCGTGCGGTCGTCGATCGTTTCGTGGTTCTCTTCGAACCGCACTTCAAGCGAAATTACCTTCATGTTCGTGACGGAGCTCGCGCTTTCCAACACGCTTTAGCCAACTACGATACCATGAAGGGGCTGCCCTACAACGTCGGCTTGAGCGATGCCAATATTAGCAAATGGGAGCTCTGCGAGGCGATTGAGAAACACGTGCCTGACTTCACATATTTGGTCGCCGAAGTCGGCAAAGATCCAGACCAGCGAAACTATATTGTGAGCAACCATCGCATCGAATCGACCGGCTACCGCACGACGATCGGTCTGGACGCCGGCGTTCAAGAGTTGATCAAAGGCTACCAGGTCATTCGGCGAAATCAGTACTCAAACGCATAGACGCTCGCGCTCATACAGTATCTATTCTGTCCTGCCCATCCGCAGACTTCGCCATCGTTGCACTCGCCGATCTCACACCATCAAGGAGGATCGATCCGCGCCTATCAGGCGGCTTGACTTTTCGAACGGTCTCAGGCAACTTTTGGCGGCATCAGAGTGTTCTAAATGAAAAACATAAACAATTGCTCTCTTTTGGGGATTGCGGCTGCGTTCTTTCTGTCTGTCGTTCCTGTCGACGCGGTGCACATCACCATTCACGAAGACTCCGAAACCCGCTTTGATGTACCATGCATATTGGGGGGACGGCCCCGGGATCGACATCGCCCAGGATACGTCGGTGGCGATGATTGGGATGACGGAGCGGCCATACGGAGCCGAAGCGAGAATAGAGGCAACCCCCATCTTGCTCAAGCTGGGTCCGGTGGTCACGGATATTCCCGTCAACTTTTCCTTTGAGTCGTTACCCGTCATAGACCCAGAGATCCCTCATGAAGTATTTGCATTTGCATCGCCTCAAGCTGTCCCGGCAGGGAATTATTTCATCGATGATGATTTGCAGGGTGCCAGGTTTATTTTGGGCGAGCAATTGCCATTCAGTGTGCCGGAGACAGGGTCACTTTTGGTTCCACTGGGCCTGCTTCTCGCCGGCAGCCTTTCGATCAAGGCGCGCTACGGTTGATGCTTGTTGTTCGCGAGTGGCAACGCATTGGTCGAGTCACACCGAGAGCTGACTCGATCAGAATTCCTAAGCTCAGGGCGGGCTTAGCACTTTATTTCTAAAGAGGGCCGGCGACGCCTTCGAACTCCGGGCAACTTGCGAACGATCGAGCGATTCGTCCGCAGCTTATAGGCACGGTGGGCGAGGGCATTAAGGAAACGGACCTAAGGTATCCCGTGATTTCGCCGAAATCAGTACAGATCCTAAACACTTCGCACTCGCATCACATATGCATTCTCCGCCGATCCGCAGACTTCACCACAACCTGACGACCAGCATTCAAGCCAAGCAGCGGTTGCTGGAGGATGAGAAAACGCTCAATCTTTTTGCTGAAGCAGTCGAAATCGTTATACGCTGTTATCAGGGAGGAGGCAGGCTCTACGCTGCAGGGAATGGGGGCTCGGCTGCAGACGCTCAACACTTGGTGGCGGAATTTGTGAGCAAGCTGGCGAGGCCAAGAGCTCCCCTTCCGGCCGAGGCGCTCACCGTTGACAGCTCAGTGCTAACTGCCATCGGAAACGACTATGGTTATCAACAGGTGTTTGCCCGGCAATTGGAGGCCAAATTGCAAGCAGGGGACGTATTCCTCGCCATCACAACTTCGGGTCAGTCACTCAATATTTTGGAAGCGTTGAGGCTTTGTCGGATCAAGCGGGTACCCTCTATTGCACTCTGTGGCCGTGACGGGGGAGCGACCAAACAACTGGCCGATTACTGTATCATAGCTCCCGGCGAACAAACCAGTACCATCCAGGAGGCGCATATTTGTCTCTATCACACTTTATGCGAATGCGTTGAGGAAGCCCTTTTCGGCGGGACATGGACAAATTCGACTGCATTGTAATTGGCGGAGGGATCGTCGGGCTGTCTGTCGCCCAAGCGATCGTCGAGAAAAACCCGAAGATCCGCCTCGCCGTGTTGGAAAAGGAAAACGACTGGGCCCGGCATCAGACCGGTCGAAACAGCGGTGTTATCCATTCAGGCATCTACTACAGACCTGGGAGCCTGAAAGCGCGACTCTGCCGCGAGGGCAACCAGCAAATGCAGGAATTCTGCAGGACTCATGGTATTCGCTACGATATGTGCGGTAAAGTCATCGTGGCGACTAAAGAATCCGAGCTTTCTCGGATGCAAAATCTCTACGAGCGGGGTATGGCGAATGGTTTGAACGTCAGAAAGCTCACGGCCGCTCAACTGAAGATCCTGGAGCCTCATGCAGCTGGTATCGCCGGAATCCACGTGCCGTCAACCGGAATAGTGGACTTCGTCAGCGTTTGCCGGAAGCTGGCGGAGTTGATTCGAGCGCAAGGCGGCGAACTCCGGCTAGGCACAAGAGTTCAGGCCATCCACGGCAATGACAAGGAAGCGATCGTGCAAACATCAAAAGACCCGCTGGCTACGCGCTTCATCATCAATTGCGCCGGCTTACATAGTGATCGTGTTGCCAGACTTGCCGGTGCGAAGCCTCTTGCGCGTATCGTGCCTTTCCGAGGCGAATACTACGAATTGAAGCCCGAGCGCAGCTATTTGGTGCGAAATCTTATCTATCCTGTACCCGATCCGCAATTTCCTTTCCTTGGGGTTCATTTCACTCGCATGATCGATGGCAGTGTTCATGCTGGACCAAACGCTGTCCTCAGTCTGAAGCGGGAGGGCTATCGCCGCACCTCCTTTAATTTGCGCGACTTCCTCGACACAATGAGCTATCCGGGTTTCTGGCGCTTGGCCGCCAAGCATACGCTGGCGGGCCTTGAGGAAATTCATCGATCGTTCAGCAAGAAAGCATTCGTCCACAGCCTGCAGCGACTCATTCCGGAAATCCGCGGCGAAGACCTGTGCCCAGGGCCGGCCGGCGTACGCGCACAAGCGGTGCATTTGAATGGCGAGCTCGTGGATGATTTTCTGATCATCGAGGGTCCAAACTCGCTCCATGTGTGCAATGCCCCCTCACCCGCCGCCACCGCTTCACTTGAGATCGGGCGCTTCGTTGCGAAACGAATTCTTGAGCCGAAGACAACCGTGCCCGCATAGGCCCCGACTCGATGAACTCGAAAAGATCTTCAGCATTTCAGCTCCCCTCGGAGGAAGATCAGCATGGAACGTCGAATGGCTCGTAAATGAAATTGATGAGCTCACATTTTGGCGTTTCAGCTGTTCAGCGTTTCGCATTTCAGCCTTTCCCTTGGTATCCTCAACCTCCTTCACTCCAGACGTCCGGCCTCTCCCTCGAACTTTGGATCTCTGATCTCTGACATCTCCGCGCCCAGCTTTCGAACAGACACAGACCATGCACCCATCTACACTTGAACCTCCTGCGTCACCTTCAGCATCTGCGCCTGAGATGTACTCGCTCAAACGTCCGCCTGCTCTGAAAGAGGTTGCTGTCGTCGGGTTAGGCTATGTCGGCCTGCCGCTCTCGCTCCAATTCGCTCGCTCCGGCGTCAACGTTCTCGGACTCGACATCGATGCGGATAAGGTTGCCATGATCAACGCCGGAAGAAGTTACATCGAACATATCCCTCAACAAGCGATCGTCGATGAGCTTAGGGCCAGCCGGCTTGAAGCGTCCACCGACTTCAGCCGGATAAACGAAGTCCAGTCCGTCATTATTTGCGTGCCGACGCCTCTCAACAAGCATCGCGAGCCGGATATATCTTATATTTTGGAAACGGGACGCGCGATCGCCCCGCACCTCCAGAAGGGCGCGCTGGTCGTCCTGGAGTCAACAACTTATCCGGGCACGACCGATGAAGACTTGCGCGCCGTGCTCGAGACAGGATCGGGTCTCACGGCTGGCGAGGACTTTCATCTAGCCTTCTCGCCGGAACGCGAAGACCCCGCGAATCCAGACAGCAAAGTCGGCGAGGTTCCTAAGCTTGTAGGCGGTCTGACTCCAGTTTGCCTCAAGAAGGCCGTGGAGCTTTATGGCGAGGCCATCAAGACCGTTGTGCCCGTTTCGAGTTGCCGCGTCGCGGAGGCCGCCAAGCTATTGGAGAACATATTCCGCAGTGTGAACATCGCCCTTGTTAACGAATTGAAGCTTGTTTACGCATCGATGGGAATCGACATCTGGGAGGTCATAGCAGCAGCGAAAACGAAACCTTTTGGGTTCATGGCCTTCTATCCCGGGCCGGGGCTGGGCGGGCACTGCATTCCAATTGATCCGTTTTATTTGACGTGGAAGGCGAGAGAGTTCGAACATAGCACCCGGTTCATTGAATTGGCCGGCGAAATCAATACCGCGATGCCCGATCATGTCGTGCATCGCGCTGCCGAGGCGCTCAATGACCAGGGAAAAGCAATTAAAGGAAGCCGAATCCTGGTCCTCGGCCTCGCCTACAAACCCAATGTCGATGACGAGCGCGAGTCACCAAGTTACCGCTTGCTCGAGAAGTTCAAACAGCGTGGCGCCGTGGTCGCTTATTATGACCCGCACGTTCCCGTGATTCGCCAGACACGCGAACATCCCCAATGGACAGGAACAAAATCAGTGCTTTGGGACCAGGCTACCATTTCGGGATTTGATCTCGTCGTCATCGCGACGGCTCACGCCGCGGTGAACTACCATGAACTTGCCGATTGGGCACAACGCATCGTGGATACCCGGAACGCCATGGCGGCTATTCGCCTCGCGCCGGGCAAGGTTTGGAAAGCCTAATCCAAGGGATGCTTTTACTTCCTCATATAATCCTGGGATAATCTGTGAAGACGGCGCAAAGCACAGAAGAAAGGGTCGGGTCGACTGCTGTTGCCATTCAGGAAAAGAGCTTCTTCAGTGGCTGGCGAGAGCTGCGTCCACGCCAACGCAGGTGCCTCCTCCTCTACTTCAGCTTTGTTGTGCTTCTTGGATTGGCATACATCAGGCCACTTATTGCCTTGGCAATTTACGCGTCCAAAACGGATCTCCATTCACACATCATGCTGATTCCCTTCATCTCAGCCTACCTGATCTATATTCGACGTGAACAACTGCCAGCGAACTACGAATCCTCTCCGGCCTGGGCGGCGCTCATGTTTGTCGCAGGACTCGCGACATCCCCCATCGTGGTGAGCTTTTTTAAGACGACTTTAAGTCAAAACGACGCGCTGTCGCTCATGGCGCTTTCATTTGTCCTTCTCCTTGCGGCTGGCGGGTTTCTTTTCCTTGGCCGCGCGTGGATGGCAGCCGTCGCCTTTCCGTTTGCGTTCTTAGCTTTCATGATCCCGCTTCCCGACGGGATCGTCGAATGGCTCGAGACGGCGTCGAAGCTGGCCTCAGCGGAAGCGGCGGCTCTTTTCTTCAGCATTGCTGGAACTCCGATGCTGCGCGACGGCACTGTGTTTCAATTACCTGGCATCGTCATTCAGGTCGCCCAGGAATGCAGCGGTATCCGCTCGAGCTGGGTGCTTTTGATCACCAGTATTCTGGCATCATATCTGTTCCTGCGAAGTCCTTGGAGACGAGCCATTCTGGTTTCGCTGGTGATTCCACTCGCCATCCTGCGCAACGGTTTCCGTATTTTGGTCATCGGTTTGCTTTGCGTGCAGTTCGGCCCACAGATGATCAATAGCTTCGTTCACCACCACGGCGGCCCGCTGTTCTTTGCGCTGTCTCTGATCCCGTTGTTCCTGTTACTTTGGTGGCTGCGAAGAGGCGAGCGAAACATCCAAACACTCGACAGCCTAAGCCTAAAGGCTTAGATTCTTCGTACCTTCGCTTGCCGACTGCCTTTTAACCGTACTTCTTGATCCTTTGTGACGACGAACTTTCGTTCTGCGCTTGCAAACGCCCGCCGCGCGAGTCGGCAGCTGAAGTAACGCAAGCCTCCGTCGTCGAACCATTTTTAATGTTTCCACTCGTTGCCTGAGACAGAAATGATTTGTAGTATTATCACCGCTCGATCGGTTGTTTTGAAGAAATCAATGACTCAGGACAGTAGAGACGATGATTAAATACTGCGCGGCTGCACTAGTGCTAAAGGCTTTTTCTTGTTCACCTCAAGCAAAGAAAGTCTACCGGATCCTCGGCAATTCGATAGGCAGCAAGAGACGTGCTGCCGGAAAGATGCCCGACTACTATCTCAGGCGGGTCGAACGCATGTTGCGCATGTCGACGCGTCTCGGCATGCCTAGAGATGGAATTCAGCTCGTCGAGCTCGGCACCGGCTGGCTTCACTGGGAAGCCATCACAATCAGGCTGTTCTTTGATGTCGCGGCGGTTCTTTACGACGTGTGGGATAATCGACAACTGAATGGTCTCAAGAACTACCTGACCCAATTGGAGCACGCGCTAGACGGTCTGGAAGTCGATGCAGACCGTCGATCACGTGCGAGGATACTTATCGCAGAGATTCAACGAAGAAGTGACTATCGCGATCTTTACGATCTCCTGGGATTTCAATATGTCGTCGATCCCGACGGGGTTCTCGGATCACTCGAAAGAGAATCCTTCGATTTGGTCGTGAGTGCCGGCGTGCTCGAGCACGTCTACGCCAAAGACGCTAACGAACTCATTCATGGCATCTGGGCTGTATTGAAGCCAGGTGGTCTGAGTATTCATAGCATCAACATTCGGGATCACCTCCACCAATACGACGGACGCGTATCGCAGAAGCAGTATCTCAAATACCCTGATTGGATTTGGAGAGTATTCTTTGAAAACGACGTGCAGTACATCAACAAAATACAACGATCTGATTGGCTCCATCTGTTCGAGAGTGCCGGCTTGAAGCTGGTTGACGAAACAGTTGATGCCGTCGAT
This sequence comes from uncultured Verrucomicrobiae bacterium, assembly GCA_963744345.1. Lineage (GTDB taxonomy): Bacteria > Verrucomicrobiota > Verrucomicrobiia > Chthoniobacterales > Terrimicrobiaceae > DASTFP01. Next base: position 139,813 of record CAVUTD010000026.1, on the reverse strand, counting down.
TTGTCTGGCATGAAGGTGGCGAAGCCGTATCGAAACTATTCAAAGGTAGACCAGGCTTGCGGTGGTTTGATTATCATCCACCGCAAACCACGCCAAGGTCGCCGAACTGCCAAGACAGAAGAAGGGGGCGCCGAGTTCAACATGGGCAAAATCCTGACCCACTGATTCCTTCTACCGCGGCAGAATTACAGAGTCGCTCGTGCTCGATCGCGACACACGTACTAGCTTCGATGAGCTCCACTTAGAAAGGTGCTGGTGACCAATGCTATTCAATAGCCTGGCATTTCTGGTCTTTGGGATCCTCTTCTTCCCCATCTATTTCGCGCTTAAGGGGAGTGTGCGACTGCTGTTCACGTTGATCTGCAGCTATTTTTTCTACGCCTGGTGGGATTACCGCTTCCTAGCCCTGTTGATCCTATCGTCGTACGTCGGTTATACGCTAGGGCTGCGCATCGAAGAAGCCGAAGGCAATCCCAGGCTCAGAAAACGGTACGTCCTTGCGAGCGTCATTTTCAACCTAGGGCTTCTCTCGATCTTTAAATACTTTAACTTCTTCGTGGAGACAGCCTACGAATTCACGTCGCTATTTACCAAGGTGGATAGTCGCCCCACCCTATCGATCATCTTGCCTGTCGGAATTTCGTTCTTTACATTTCAGAATCTGAGCTATGTGATCGATGTGTATCGCGGCACGATCTCCAAAGCGGAGCGCAACTTTTTACGCTTTGCCAGCTACGCCGCCCTGTTTCCTCACTTAGTCGCAGGCCCTATCGTGCGCGCCGCGCACATCTTGCCCCAGCTGAAACACGATCATCCGCTCGATTGGTCTCGCATAGGCCGCGGGATGGAGCTCGTGGTATGGGGCTACTTCTTGAAAGTCGGGCTGGGAGATACCGCGGCAACAGTAGTCAATCCGCGCTTTGCAACGCCCGATCTATATGGAGCCCTATCACACATCATCGGCGTGCTTTGTTTTGCGCTGCAAATCTATGCTGATTTTTGTGGCTATTCACTGATTGCGATTGGACTTGGCCGAGTGATGGGGTTCGATTTTGGCATTAATTTTAATCGTCCTTATTTCGCCAGCAATTTTTCCGACTTTTGGGCGCGTTGGCACATCTCGCTATCGGCCTGGCTCAGGGACTATGTCTACATTTCGCTCGGGGGCAATCGCGGTGGCACGCTGAATATGTACCGTAATTTGATGGTGACGATGTTGCTCGGCGGGTTGTGGCATGGCGCGGGATTTGTCTTCATCATTTGGGGTGCGCTGCACGGTGCATATTTAGTGCTGCAGCGCTTGCTCACTCCGATTTACGACCGAGTGGTGGAGGCGCTCAAGATACCCCATTTTTTGTCCAAAGCCGTGTCCATCGCGCTGGTTTTCACACTGACCTGCTTCGCCTGGATTTTCTTCCGTGCGCCGAACCTCGAGGTAGCGTCGCGCATCATCCAAATCATTGCTGAAGCGGCGGACATGAGGCTGTATATGAGCGAGCAACTGATCGGCATCGCCAAAGTCGCGCTGCTTGGTTCGGTGGTGATTGGGGTCGACGTACTAGGCTCACTACCCAAAGTGCGGCAATTCTATCTAGCTCGGCCATTTTTTCGAGGTTTCGGAGCGTTGGTCTTGATTTGGGTTATCGTCTTGTTTGGAACCTTCGAAGGTGCAAGCTTCCTCTACTTCCAGTTCTGATCCGGATTTTTCAGAGCCATGCCTCGCGTCGTCACCTTCCTTTTGCTGTTCGTTCCCGCATTGTTCGTGGGTGATCGAATTTTAGGCGAGCTATGTGCTTGGCTGGTGAGTAAGAGCAACGATCGTTACGTGGAGGTGTATGAAGGTCGCGCCAAGGCCGAGGTTTTGGTGATAGGCAATTCACGAGCCGACAATCACTTTCCGCCGCAGATGATGAGCGCACTACTTGGCGAGCGCGTGGTGAATTTGGGTTTGGGCGGCGTCTCCGGAATGCTGGCTGAAGTGTTGCTAGTGGACTACGTCGAGAACAATGATCCGCCCAAGCTCTTGGTACTCGAGCCGAGTTGTTTGCAGATCGATCCGAACCAGATCGGGGACATGCGGCTGTTCTCCCGATACTCGCCGCGCATTGCGGAGCTCGTTCGCCGCTTCATGCCAAAATTTTACCACACGGCGCAGGTCTTTCACCTGTTCAACTACAATAACGAGATGTTCGTACGTGTGCTCAATCAGCTTCGTCATCGGCAGGCGGATCGGTTGCACTTGACGACGATTACTCCGGAGCTCTTGCAGTTGCTGAGCGATCGAGGCAGTTATCCTCTAGCAAACTATCCGGAAAACGATGCGGCGCTCACGCGGCTGTTGAACTACGCTCGCGCTCGAAATATCACCGTTCGTGTGGTGATCACACCGTACTTGCCGGACCAGTTGCGAAGGATCGAGAACTTCCCGACGTGGCGAGATCATCTCTTCGAGCTCGGGGTGCGCCGTGAAGAGTTTTTCGATTACTCCGCGCGCTTCGACCGCAACGATTACTTTCGTGATGGCGTGCACATGAATACCGCAGGGACCAAGAAGCTGTTGCAACTGATGCTCGAGGAGGGCTTTTTTCAGCCTAAGGCGACGGCCATCTCGCAGCTAGCGCGCTAATCAGCGAGTGCGAATATTCGTTAGCGGGATTAACGCCTTGCTGCGTAGTGGCTGGGCCTTTCGTGTCTGCGTTGGTTTCTGCCGGGGCACGCGTCCGTGGCAGTGTCACCCAGAGGTACAAGGTCCTTTTTTTGTCCTTGGGTCCAAGTTACGCCGCAATTCAAGGGCGCTCTTGATCTTACACGAGGGCTTGCTGCGCCATCAGGGGGCAGAACCCTAAAAGGCTGAACGACTGAAACTTTGAACAGCCGACTTATTGTCTTTTAATTCTCAATTCTTGCTTGTGACGACGGGCTCTTCACTTGCTTTCGCGGCGGCGGTCTTTAGCGGCGCTTTGGCGCTGGCTGGTCTCTGTCGAGGGCGCCGTTCGTTCGCCACTTGGTGCTTTTCTGCCGGAATGGCCACGCTGGCGGTCGACAGCGCATTCGGAGCAATGAGCCTGAAAGCGTCGCATCCGGACAGAGTCGCCTATTGGCAATCCCTGGCGCTCCTTGCGAAGGCCTTCTGGCCGGGGTTCTGGCTGGCCTTTAGCTTATCTTATTCCCGCGGCAACTATCTGCACTTCCTTGCCACATGGAAGTACTTCCTGGCGGTTGCTTTTCTGGTGCCGATCGGCCTGGCATTTGGCTTTCGTTCAGAACTGATTCAATTGGTGCCTCCCGCTGACTTGGAGAGCGGCTGGACTATAAGCTTCAACCAAGCGGGAAAGGTCTTGAACATTCTGGATCTCATTGCCGCGGTAACCATTCTTAACAATCTCGAAAAGACGTTCCGATCAACTGTTGGAACGATGCGATGGCGGATCAAATTCATGATCCTCGGGCTCGCCGTGATTTTCGCCACCAGGATTTACACCCTCAGTCAGATGATGCTTTTCTCGGAGTTCGATCTGACGCTGGTGGACATCGAAGCGGGCGCACTGATCATCGGATGCGTGCTCATTGCAGTCTCCTATTTCCGGAATGGGATGGCTGAACTCGATGTATATCCCTCGCATAGCGTTCTTCAAGGTACTGTCACACTGCTGCTAGCAGGGGGGTACCTTTTCGCCATAGGCCTACTCGGGCAGCTTATCGCGTTTTTAGGGGGCGCCGGAAGTTTCAGAACCCAAGCCTTCCTCATCCTCCCGGGAATTGCAGGCTTGGCTGTTCTGTTGCTATCCGAGCGGTTTCGGCAAAATATCAAGCGTTTCGTAAGCCGCCACTTCAAAAGGCCCCAACACGATTTTCGCAAGGTATGGCTCCTTTTTACGCAACGCATCTCGGGCATACTCGATCGCGACTCGGTGTGCTTAGTCGCTGCAAAGCTGATTTCCGAAACCTTCAACGTCTTGTCAGTGACAATCTGGCGTGTCGATGAGCAAGACGAAAGACTCGTCTTCGGAGCGTCAACGGCGCTGAATGCCCGCGATGCTCTGGCCGATAAGCGAGAGCTCTCCCCTCAGTTCACCGCGCCCCTCGCGATTCGCAAAATGGCGCGGCCATTTGACTTGGAACAGCTCAATGAGGACTGGGCAGAGAACTTGAAAAGAGCCACCTCCGCCCAGTTTCGCAAGGGGGGAAACCGCATTTGCCTCCCGCTATCAGCCGGAGAGCGGTGGCTTGGTTGCGCGATTCTCGCAGATCGGGTGAACGGACTACCCTACACAGTGGAGGAACTGGATCTTCTCAAGTGCATGGGGGATCAGATTGCGGCAGCTTTGTTGAACCTTAGACTGACGAATGAGCTGATGGTCGCCAAAGAACTGGAGGCGTTCCAAACCATGTCGGCCTTCTTTGTTCACGATCTCAAGAACGCCACCTCGAGCCTTGGCCTGACATTGCAAAATCTTCAGGTTCATTTTGCTGATCCCGAGTTCCGTGAAGACGCCTTGCGAGGCATCGCCAGTACGATCGGGCGCATTAATCTTCACATAGAACGTTTGGGCCTATTGCGCAGTAAACTCGAACTCAAGCCGGTCCAGTCTGATCTCAATCAATTGGTCCTTGAAACTCTCGATCATTTAAACGGAATGCCTGGGGTGGAGTTGATAAAGGAGTTGCAACCCCTGCCCAACGTCGTTGTCGATCGCGAGCAAATGCAGAACGTCGTGACCAATTTGCTGCTGAACGCTCGCGAGGCGGTGGGGACTGACGGCGAAATCCGCGTGGAAACAGCCCAACGCGATGGTCGGGCTATTCTCTCGATCACTGATAACGGTTGCGGTATGAGCCGGGACTTCCTGAGGGAATCACTCTTCAGGCCATTTCAGACGACGAAAAAGAAGGGCCTCGGCATCGGGATGTTCCAATCGAAGGTGATTGTCGAAGCGCACCGCGGTAGCATCCAGGTGGAAAGCGAGCCGGGAAAAGGCACCAAATTCGGCGTCCTTCTGCCTCTCGCTGCCGATGGTTGATAGTTGGTAGTTGATGGTCGCTCGAGAGCTCGAGAGCATGAAGTGCTCTCTACAGAGCCCAACTCGATTTCCGTGCATGGCCTGAGTTGAGGGGGATCGGTGCGGAGTGATTGTTGATAAAGCCGTGAAAGATCCGCGTCCAGATGCGTATATGATTCGGACCGCCATGCCCATTGACCCCGCTTTGACGAAACCGAAACTGCTCATCGTTGATGACGACGAGGAAATCCGCACACAAATGAAGTGGGCGCTCGGCCAGGATTACCAAGTGTTGCTGGCCGCAGATCGAGCCGAGGCCTTGCAAACGTTTGCTTCGCAGCGTCCCACCGTAACAATTCTCGACTTGGGCCTGCCACCGCGTCCAAACGAGCCAGAGGAAGGCTTGGCAGCGTTGTCCACTATGCTTTCGTCCGACCGAACCGCCAAGGTCATCATCCTTTCCGGACAGGAGGAAAAAGAGAATGCCCTCCGCGCTGTGGGGGCCGGGGCCTACGACTTTCTGTGTAAACCAGTTGACATTAAACCGCTTAAGCTTCTGCTCGAACGATGCTTTTATGTTGCCAAGCTTGAGAGGGAATACCGCGACATGCAACAGAGCTTGGGAGCGGAGGCGTTCGAAGGCATGCTAGGCACGAGCGTGCAGATACAGGGGGTCTTCGCCGCAATTCGAAAAGTCGCGATCGCGAACGCCCCGGTTCTCTTGCTTGGCGAAAGCGGGACCGGCAAAGAGATGGCTGCCGCAGCGATTCACCGGTGCAGTCCGCGGAAGGACGGACCCTTTATCGCGATCAATTGCAGTGCCATCCCCGAAAACCTTCTTGAAAGCGAGCTCTTCGGACATGAAAAGGGTTCCTTCACCGGCGCTCATACGCAGCGCAAAGGCCTGATTGAAAGTGCTGCGAAGGGCACTCTCTTTCTCGACGAGATCGGCGATTTGCCGCATGCCGTTCAGGTGAAGCTCCTTCGATTTCTTCAGGAACAAACCTTTATGCGCGTTGGTGGCAGGCAGGATATTCAAAGCGACGCACGCATCATCGCTGCCACGAATGTAGACCTGAAACAGGCAACCGCAAATGGCACGTTTCGCGAAGACCTATACTTTCGCCTAGCCGTCGTCATTATCGAATTGCCGCCGCTGCGAAAGCGCGGGGAGGACGTTCTTACGATCGCGACGCGGTTCCTTCACCGCTATGCTGCGCAGGCTGGGAAGCCAGAACTAACGTTCACCCCGGAAACGCTTCGCGCCGTGAGCCAATATCAATGGCCCGGGAATATCCGAGAGCTCCAGAATCGCGTTCAGCGGGCGGTTATCATGGCCGAGGGAAAACGAATAACGCGCGAAGACATGGAGCTTACTCATGTTGAACAGGCTCTCCCAACGACCAGCCTCAAGGAAGCGCGAGAAAACATCGAGCGTGAGATGGTTATCAAAGCGTTAAGAGAAACGCGGGTAAGATCAGCGCAGCTTCAAGCGAACTCGGGATCAGCCGCCCAACGCTCTACGAGCTGATGGAAAAACTGGGCATATCCAATGGATGAACCCGTCGCTTTTTCTGACTACTTGCCAAAGCGAGGGGTTGAAGAACTAAAAGGCAAGATCGCGGGGTTTGGAGATTTTCAGGTTCCTCTTCGACAGTTTCGAGGCGCGACCCTCAATCTCGCCGAAGACTCGCTGTGAGGCACAGGCTGGTCTTCTTGCTGGCGATTGCGGTGCTTGCTGCCGCGCAGTCGGGCATTGCTTCGGAGCTTCCAGCATCTCAAAATGCCGCTCCGCAACGCCCCCCTTTGTTGGGAGGTTCGACCAGAAGAAGCGACAGCAACTTCGCAGCGAGTCAATACGGGCGCAGGTGGTTCAAGCTTTCTCGGCAAAGACGTGCCCTTCTTGGATGCTGGTAGCAATGCCGTGAGATGGGACGGGAAGAGCTGGAACATCCGCGATAACGCACTTTTTGCAGCCCGCTTCGAAAAATACCTCAATGCACCTGCCTGCGACCAAGAAATTGGACGACGAATATCAGACGCTCCTTCAGGAAATCATGGCAAAGCTCTCGCCGGGCAATATCACCCCTCGAGCGAGTGATGAAGCGTTCCAGCTTCTGGCAAAAGCTTCGCGCTATGAGGAGGACACTAACCTCTGCGACACGATCGCCAACCAAGTTTACTCCGCTTGGCTCGCGCGCAGGAACATTGATCGGCTCAAGGCGGCGAGCAAAGTTCTCGAAGATGAAAGGAACCGCCTCGAATGGAACGCAAAATTGACGGCGAAAGGCAATCCACTCGCCGCCGACGGTTCGGCGAAATCGAAAGAAGGAGATGCAGGCCAATCCTCGCGCGACTGCTGGAGATCAAAAGCCTCATCAGGTCAAATTTGCTCAAGCGCGAAGTGGCAGAAATCCGAGCCAAAATTGAATTCCAGGCTCTTATCATGCAGCACTTTTTCCAAAGGCGCTTCCAGCATGTCGTGATTGGCACAAGATTTTATCGAAGCATTTTCACGGATGGTGACAGTCGGCTCTGGCTAGGTAAGAATAGCAAGAGCTATTTTCCCAAAACCGGCGACCTCACTCCGACACTGGCTACGATCGATTCGTTCGCGAATGAAGTCATGAGCGACGTTCGCGAAGGGGTGCAGGCTTTCAAGTTTCTGCTGGAACGTAAGGAACTCGACAGCGCCAGGAAGCGACTCTCGGAAGCCTTCATGCTTGGCGAATACCTGCCTGATATCCGCGCCCTCCATCGCGACGATAAGAGACAAGTGTTAGTCTTCATACAAAAATCCAACCAGCTAATCACCTTGGTGGAAGCGAAGGACTTCACACGCGCTGAAGAGCTGGTTTCTGAGCTGACCGAAACAGCAAAGGATTTAGACGCCTCCGAGCCCGCGGCTGTGATCGAGAATGCAAAGCGGCTCTCGGCTACTCATATCGCCAAAGCACGCAATGCAGTGCTGAGCGGCGACGCGAATTCCTTTGAAACCGATTTAAAGGCGGCAACCGAAATCTGGCCCTGCAATCCGGCGCTCAGCAAGTTTTGCGAGGTGATTTTCACCAATGCTTTCCTCCAATCTCAAGCGATGTCGGAGTTCGATCAATTTGCTCAGCCAAAAAAACTACCGCCAGATCTTTGACGATAGGACTCGATTCATCGCTGCTACTGCGATGTTCCCTGAAAAACAGCAGAAACTTCGAGAAGTGCTTGAGAACATGAAGGCGATTGAAACCTCGATCATACGAGCCAGGCAAAGCGAAAAGCACGGCGATTATGTTGGAGCTTGGGAAAGTGCAGAAAAAGCACGCCGCGATTTCCCCGATGACAAGGAGTTAAATAAGCTCCGAGCTTCACCTCACTGACTAAAGCTGCGACTTTCGTGCGCGCCATCCGGCAGGCGGAGGACATGGAGCAAGAGAACCAGCTCGGCTCCAGTCTCGCCTGGTATCTCAAAGCACAAAATGAATATCCTCTGAGTGACTTCGCCCGGCAGGGAATCGATCGCCTCACCAAACGCATCCTGCCCGAAGAAGCTGGCAGCAAAGCGGAATCCGCCCGTCAGGAAAGCAAAGATGTTTATGAAAAGCCCGTTCGCCAATCGCTGTCTTCCGTTTAGAAATTGAAAATTCCTTTGACCTCTTCTGTGCCCCATTGCTTCTCGCTGACCCACGATGTTCGCCTTTGTCCGCTGAAAGCCAGCAAACTGCATTGCATTTGCCGTAATGAAGGTATGCAACTGGTAAAGGGATGCCTTCTTCGCGCCATGGCAGTCATTCTCGCCATGGTTGCTGCAATTAGCTGTTCGGCCGAATCGAAGAAGTCTCGCCTACTAACTCGGGCTAACAGTTATTTCGATTCCGAGGAGTATGATAAGGCGAAGATCGAGTATCTCAATGTCCTCCGGAGCGATCCGCAGAATGCAACGGCGATCCAACGATTGGGCGCGATATGGTATCAACAAGGTGCTCCCCTCCGTGCTGCGCCGTTCCTGCTGAAAACACGGGAACTTGCTTCCCGACGATATCGACTCCCGCGACGAAACTAGCCTCTGTTTTCCTGGCGGCTGGACAATTTGCGGAGGCTAGGAAGGAAGCCCTTGCCATTCTGGAAAGGTCTCCCAGTAACGGAGAAGCAATGGTAGTTCTGGTTGAGTCTTCGCGCAGTCAGGAGGAGCTTGATGACGCTGAGAAACGGCTCCCCGGTCTCAACACAGACAACAAAGCAGGCTTTCATCTGGCGTTGGCTGCTGTTGCGCTTCGGAAAAGCGATCTCGCTGCCGCCACGAGCGAGGCTAAAGAGGCGCTTGCCCTCAACCCGAGTTCCGTGGAGGCTCACCTGGCCCTGGCGAAGCTTTATTGGTTCGCCAAAGACCTGCCTAATGCGGACCGGGAGTTCAAGGCTGCGGCAGAACTCGCAGCGCCAAGATCCCCGGCGCACGCTATGTACGCGGATTTCAAGATGCGCACCGGCGCGACGGACGAGGCCAAGAGGCGCCTGAGGAAAATTACCCAAGAGGCTCCGGACTCTTTGTCGGCTTGGCGCTCGCTGGCACAGATTGCCTTTGCTGAGAAGCAGTTCGATGAGTCATTGACCTTCATCGAGAATATTCTTTTTCGTGATCCTGCAAACATTGAAGCTCACCTCTTGCAGGCTCAGGTCCGGCTGGTAAAAGGGGAAACTAAACAGGCTATCGAAAGTCTCGAACGCCTGAACACCGCCTATCCGGACGTTCCGCTGATCAAGTATAATTTGGCGCGCGCGTATCTACAGAATAACAATGCGCCTCAGGCGGTGACCGTCCTCAATCAGATGATCGCGACGAATCCGGAGAACACGGAAGCGGCTTTGCTCTTGGGTGAGGCTAATCTTCGGGCCGGCAACGCGCAGCAAGTCGTTTCTTCCATGCGCGAATTGAAGAAGAAGCGGCCAGATCTGCTTCCGGCTCAGATTCTTTTGGCCCAGGCCTACCAGTCCTTGGGGCAGTTGGACGAAGCCGCCGCTCTGTTTCGCGATCAGACTAAAGTCACCCCTGAAAGCTCACAGCCCTTTTTTCTGCTGGGCCTCATCCTGCGCCAGCAGAACAAAATCGAGGAAGCGCGAAAAGCCTTCGAAAATGCGCAGCGATTGGCACCGGAGAACCTCCTGATCGTCTCTCAGTTGGTCGACCTGGACATCGAGAGCAGGAGCTTTGATGCCGCACTTGCAACGTGTTCAGGCGCAGCTGCAGAAGACACCGCAGTCAGCGATTCCACATTTCCTGCAAGGCAAGATCTATGCGGCTCAGGGTCGCTGGGATCGCGCCGAGGCTGCGCTTCTCAAAGCGCTGGAACTCGATCCGAACCATTCAAACGCCTATGATTTGCTGATCTCCACCTACGTTGCATCCAACAAGCTGCCTCAGGCAATTCGTCAAGTTGAAACGCTCTTGTCCAAGAGCCCGGACAATGCTCGCGCGCTGGTGCTGTCGGCTCTGATGTACGAAAGGACTAACGACTTCGCGAAAGCGCGGGCCGCCTATGAAAAGCTTCTTTCGATGAAGCCCGACTTTGCCCCCGTCCTGAACAATCTCGCCTACTTGTATTCCGAGCGATTGGACGAACTTGACAAGGCGCGCGACCTTGCCCAGCGGGCCCGTGCTCTGCAGCCGGGAGATGCTGCGATCGCGGACACTCTCGGGTGGATCCTCTACAAACAGGGTGATTATAAGCAAGCCCTAGCCCTGCTGCAAGAAAGCGCGCAGAATCGTCCGGATAATCCGGAGATCCAGTTCCATCTGGGCATGGCCAAATACATGATGGGCTGGACGAATGAAGCGCGAACAGCCTTTCGCCAGGCAGCCGCCTCTTCGGTTGACTTCCCCGGCAAGGAAGAGGCCAAACGTCGGCTTTCGTTACTAGAAGACGGGGAAGGCAAGGGAACACTGCTTGCGAGTAATGAAACGGAAGCCAGCCTGAAGGAGCAAGCCGCCGATCCGCTGGCGCAAGTTCGCCTTGGAGAATTGTACGAAAAGCAAGGCGCATTCGCCCAAGCGGAGGCAGCTTACGAAAAAGCCATCAATCTAAATCCCAGCTTGCTCTCAGCCACCGCTAAGCTGGCTCAACTGTATGCCGGCCCGCTGCAAGACAATGTAAAGGCCCTCAAGTTTGCCAAAAAGGCGAGAGAACTCGCACCTTACGACAAGAAGATCATGAGCATTCTGGGAAGAGCTGCCTATCAGGCCGGTGACTTCAACTGGGCCTACAGCCTTCTCCAGGAGAGTGCGCGCGAGCTGCCCAACGATCCTGAAACTCTTCACCAACTTGCCTGGTCCGCATATAGCTTGGGTAGAGTGAAGGAGGCGCGAGAAGCGATGCAGCGTCTCCTGGCTGCCGCTCCCGACTCCACCCAGGCCAAGGATGCGAAGTCGTTTCTGACGCTGATGACATCCAACCATGATGGAACAAACCCCAGTCCGACAAAAGCCGAGGTCGATCAGATACTCCAAGGGAATCCAGGTTACATCCCCGCGCTCATGGCTCGGGCCGGACTCCTCGTAAAGAGCGGCGACAAGGTGGCTGCAAGCAAGGTCTATTCCGAGGTCTTAAATCGCTTTCCTGACTTTGCCCCAGCGCAGAAGCGTCTCGCAGCGCTATACGCTGAGGACGCTGAAAAGCGTGAAGACGCCTACGGCTTGGTGATGAAGGCCCGTAAAGCCCTCCCGGACGATCCCGAGCTCGACCAAATCCTCGCCGAACTCAGCTACCAAAGGAAGGATTTTGCTTACGCCGCGCAATTGTTGCGCAGGAGCTCGGAGAAGGGACCATTGGACGCCAAGTATCTTTACTACCTGGGAATGTCTCACTTGAAAGCCAATGACAAACCCCAGAGTCGAGAGGCCCTTCGCCGAGCCCTGGAGGCCGGATTGCAGGAGCCCCTCGCCTCAGACGCAAAGGTCGCTTTGGCTGAACTCGAGAAAGAGTAAACAGCTTCTCTGTTCATCGGCAGGCCCTTACAGCTTACCGCGAGCGGACACACATGTATCATTTGGTTCGCATTATAGACGTGCGATCTTACCGATAGCTCTAGAGGCAGGCTTTCGCCCCGCCACTGTGTGACATTGACCTAGCTGAGTGAATTTTTTGTCGATTTCACCTGTAACCCTTCGCGCCGCAACAAACCCTGACACAACGCCCCCCAAGCAGCCCCTCTACATCGCGAGATAAGCTGCGCAAGACTTAGGCCCTTGCTACCTACGCTTCCAAATCGGCATGGGCCTGCTTCGAAACAAATGACTAAATCTCGGCAAAATGAGTCACCGCCCGAACGTCGTGAACTTAGTCGCCGCCTGCCTCGTTCGCGCAGCGTGCGTGCCGAGGATTCCCGCCGAGCCGATGTCATCTTGAGGAGTGCACGCGGGCAGCGTGCGCGAGATCGCCGGCGCCTTGGGGTGCAGCACTTCGTATGTTCAGCGCTGGACCAATCGGTTTCGCCAAACACGCTTGAGCGGTCTTGTCGCCCAGCTCGCGGGCGTAAGGCAAGAGCCAATGCAGCCGCTCTGGAGGCCAAAGTGTTGGCGTGGACGCGGCGCGGCCCCGATGACGGCAGCACTCACTGGAGCAGCCGTCGTCTGGCACGCAAACTCGGCATCGGGCACATGAGCGTCGCTCGCATCTGGAGGCGCCACGGGCTGCAACCTCATCGGCGGCGCCACTTCATGGCTTCCAACGATCCAGCTTTCGAAGCGAAAGCGGCCGACATCATTTCGGCACCCGATCGCCCGCCAGCCCTGCCGCTGTCTCTCCGTCGTCGAGAAGACGGCCAGCTTTCTGGCCCTTACTGTCGATCCTGTGCGCGCCGCTGCGTCGCTCAGACTGCCGGGACGAAATTCGCTGAGCTGACCACGAGCACCTTCGAGCATGCGGTAAGCCGTCAGCACCCGCTCTCTGGGCTCATCCGCCATCGTGATCATGGCAGCCAATATGCCGCCGATACTTTCCAGCAGTGCTGTGCGCCTGGGCGTCATTCCAAGCATGAGTCGCAAAGCTAATCCCTATGATAATGCCCTGGCTGAAAGCTTCGTGGCTACGCCCAAAAACCAAGCTCCTCGCTCCCTTCCTTGCCGACCATCCAAGCCTCTCGCTGCATGACACCCCCACTTATAGTTCCTCTCGACCAGGTCGAAAACTGGTTCTCCAACACGTCCCAGCGCCACTTTGCTGCCCGCGGAGTCTGAGGCCTGCCTCTGCTCTTGCGGGCTGGGCTGGGATAAAGGAACAGACGGCCAGAACAGACTACAGCAGGTCGGCTCTAGCCGGCTTTGCTGTGAACAACTCCGCGGAGTTGTTCAAGTCGCCGGAAACAACCCGGTCCAATCACCCGAGGGCTTTCAATCCGCAAGCCAAACCATTAACCTCAACTAACAAAATAAAAGCCCAGCCCACGTTTTCGAAGAAAGTTCAAATCTTTGAATCCGTGGCCGACCTGCGCCGCAAACTCATGCGCTACATCAAAGCCTACAATAAGACTGCCACTCCACTTCAATGGACATACTCCAACCCAACCAATCGAATCGCAGCGTAGCTGTTCATCCGATAACGCTGCACTAGGTGGAGCGCGATATTTGAAGCTGTTCTGGCGACATTGTCGGTGGCGTACCAATCTGCGGCACCGCCATGCTGTGTGGCACGGACGATCTTCGATACCACTCTGAAGCGTGCTTGGAATGATGCGACTCGCCTTTCTTCGATCAGTGCTTCCGCCGTCGGCGGTCGCACTCGTGCGACGTGTTAGAGACCGCTGGCGCTGTGCGAGCAACTCGTTTGCCGCCTTTGCCATCCAACTACTTGCACGTCCACTGATTCGAAGGGGGCCGGCGTGGATCGATCTTTACCGTAAGCTCGAGCGTAGGGAACTCCATCTCCTACCAGTTCACTACTATAGCCCAGTACCGGATCTCCGCCAACTTGAGGTTGACACCTCGTGGCGTAGACCGACCGATCTCGCCGTCATTCGGTGGAACCATGTCGAAGAACAGAAACTCCTCGGCGTGCTTTCGAGATCGCTCGCGGAACTAACCGAGATCAAGCCCTACCGGGAGGTGGTTCAGCAGGCGTTTGGGCCTGGATACGGCGAGGTCGAAGCTTTCATTCTCTACGCCTTTCTACGACATTTTCGTCCAAAGCGCATGATCGAGGTCGGCTCGGGAGTTTCTACTTACTATGCTTCTCTCGCGCTGTCCCGGAACCGCGTTGAAGGCTTCGGATGCGAGCTCACCTGCATTGAGCCGTTCCCTTATGAAGAGCTCCGATCGCTCGACGCCATCTCTCAGCACAGACAGGAACTAGTGCAGCGCGTCCCTGCGAATTTTTTCCAGCAGCTCGATGCAGGAGATCTGCTTTTTATCGATTCGAGCCACACTGTGCGTATCGGCAGCGATGTCAACTACCTGTATCTCGAAATCTTACCGCACCTGAAGTCCGGTGTCTTGGTTCATATCGACGATATTCACTTCCCGCATCTTCAATCTCCGGATTGGTGGATCTTCGAGAACGCCAGCTTTTGGCAAGAGGAAGTCTTGCTTAAGGCGTTGCTTACGCACAACAATCAGATTGAGACAATCTTCTGCTCTAGCTACTTGCATGCAAGAGAGCCGAACAGGTTACAACAGGCGCTGCCGCTCTATGACCCTGCACGGCATGAACCCGCGAGTATCTGGCTACGCCGGATATAGTGCCGCCATAGGTGGACCTCGGTCTTATCGACCAACCATTTCGCAAGCCCAGCCGCCTCTTATGGCTTCATTGATATTTTGCTCGATCAACCCTTGAATAGCGGACAAGCGGCGATTGGTGCAAGTAACTACATGCGGACCGGAAACGATCCCCGCGGCGGAAATTACCCTGCGGCGGATTTCGCCGCCGATCCGGGAGCCAGTTCGCCGATATTAACCTTGGTAGCGGTATTCATACCTTCTTGGGCCTATCGTCACGGCCGGCCCGGCAAGCCGGTGGAGAACGGATATATCGAGAGCTTCAACGCCTCAACGTCGAGTTGTTCCGGTCAGTCGAGGACGCCCGAGCTAAGCTCGAAAAGTGGAGGGTGGACTACAATGTCCATCGCCCGCATAGCTCATTAGCAAACTTGCCTCCGCAGCGTTTGCCAATGAACTCAGACAGAGAAAGCCAACAACAAACCGAGAGCTCCTGACCGTCGAAAACTCAAGCTGACCGCGGTCCAGAAATCGGGAGAAGGTCAATCGCGCGCGCGTTTCATAGTGTTGCTCGTGTCGGTTTATGCGGTTTTAAGGATTCGTTCGGTTTACCAGCGGTCCTCACGTTGAAGGGTGTCCCCCGCAGACTCTCCGTGGCATTTCAGCCTGCCCCGTGCGTTGTCTACGCCTCAGAGGATCTCCTTTGCGGGTACCAAGCCCAGGCGCCGCAGCCAGCGTCATTTCCTCGGGCGGCAGGCTCTTCACAACGGCATTCCTGACAGTGGCAAGGCTTGTCGCATCCCTGGGCGGGAAGTGTTGGAAACGATTGTTCAAGCTTCGGCCGCTCCCGCCGCGCCGTCCCTCGAGACGAGGCGTCGGAATTCCTACCACGCGCTGGAAAGACGTAACTCGTTGATTTTGGAGATGTTATGCGGATTGACGTAGGCATCATGTCATCGACCTGTCGGAGCATCTTACAAAAAATCTCTGTTCCAAACTCACCAAGATGGTCCTGTAAGATCTCCAGGGTGTCTAGTCATTGAAATTCAAATGATTACGACGAAAGAATATCCGATACAAACCTGGCACGCCAATCGCTATACAGGTCTGCTGCGACCCCGCGAGACGCGAATCCCGCAGAACAAACAATTAAGTTAACATGAAAAAAACAACGCTTGTAACGCTCTTGACGTCCACCATGGTACTTTTGGGAGGACTCAAAGGAGTAGCCGGAACACTTTGGGATATTGACCTCTTCTTCCCGGCCAAATATCTATCCGCTCAGAATAGCCAATACACGGATTACCTCGACATCACCAGTAAGTACAATCCGAATGTCGAACAGGTAACCTTCGCCAAGCTGTGGGTCGGGCTGTCAGACGATCAGCTATGGCCCGATGCTGAAGAATCAGCTGCAGTCGACCTCGAAGACCAGCTCTTTCTGGGCCCCAAACCCGTCACTCTGAACCTCCTGAGCGGTGAGATTTCAGGCAGCATTTTGGCAACGTTGGACGACACAGGAAAGCTCAAATATACGATTCGTCGGACAGAAGGCGATCTCTCATTCTGGAGCGCAAAGCTGCTAGTGGAAACAAGCCCCCGAGCCGTTCCTGATGGAGGTGCAACATTGATGCTACTCGGCCTGGCTCTGGCTGGCATTGAATCACTGCGTCGCAGGGGGCCAAAGAGAAGCTTGCCCACTGACTAGTTGTTCAGCGGGGAGCCGTCTAAGGCCAGCCGTCAGAAATCCGTGAAAGAACCGAGTGCCGTCAACACTCGGTTCTTTCCGCTTTTATCGGAGAGAAGTAATGCCCGTCATACAGTCGATACGCGGTGGCTGATCTCAACTTAACGTCGGTGCTCAGTGAACCCTGCCTTTCGTTGTAGTTGTGAGCGTGCGAAGACAGGAGTTTTCATTGTGAAAGATGCCCGAATTTCTACTCGAGGAAACATCCGGCTTTCCCCATTACCTTGAAAGCTCCGGCGAACGTTGATGCTCCCCGCAAGGAACCGCTTCATCCCCTATACAAAAAAGCCGAAAACTGGCCATAAATAGAGGTCAGAAATTAGGCTTGCAAGGTATTTCTGATTCATCAAGAAGACCGATCTATTGATCGTCCCACCAGCAACGCCGAAAGGCAGAAAAGCGCAAAGTCGATAGCGAGGGTGTGCAACCCGATCCGGTTGCCACCGATTGTTCCAAAGCACGCGCATTCGATATCTAATCCTCGAGCGAGAGCAGAGGCGACCGCGAGTAAGAAGATCGCTGTGATAACCATTATAATGAAAGCGCCTGCGCGAAGCCAGATACCCGCGAGAACGCTCAGCCCGGCGATCACTTCGATCCAGGGCACGAGAATCGCAACAATGTTGATCAACTCGTGAGGCACGAGTCGGTAGTTGCCTATGGCGAGAGCAAACGGTGCCGGCTCCAGTATCTTGATAGCACCAGTCGACACAAATGTGCCTCCGACACCAAGGCGAACCAATCGACTGAAACCTTCACTTATCATGTTCGATCGTATTCGCTTGCGTGGCGCTGCTGGACGGCAAGCCCGCTTGGCGCCAAACGCTCCAGCCGTTGGACAAGATTCGTACGTTTGAGAACCCCAACTGCTTAAGCCGCTCGCTCACACGATGACTCAGGTCGCACTCAATGCCGTCGCAATAGACAACAATCTGTGACTCGAGGGTCAAAACAGGAGCAACTTCACCGAAGTGCGTTTCAAAGGAAAGCGCCGGCAAATTGAACGCGCTGGGGACGTGGCCTGCGGCGTATTGTGCCGGCTCTCGGGCATCCAGAAAAAAAGCAGTTCCGTTACTCCACAGTTTCTCGGCATCGTCCAAGGAAATGAATTCCACCCATCCGCCAGATTTTGGAGGCGGTGTTCGAAGAGCCAACCCGCGCGGCGAGATCGCGTTTCCAAGCAAAGCCAAGGCCGTCGCAGTCACGAAAAGAATCAACGCCTGCGCGATGCATTTCCTCATTGACCCGCCGTTTGAATGGTTGTCTTCGCAGGCGAAAGAGCGGTCTGGTGAGCGCGATGGGCACCGCTTGCGCCGTCATGCACCTCGCTCGCAGACCGATGAAAGACACTGATTTCGACCGGAACTTCGAATGTCGGATGAGACGCCACGGACGTCCCAAATGTTATAACTCCGGTTAAGTTCTTTCTGGGAAGCTTTTCGAGCCTAGCAACAATTTCGTACGCCCTCCCGTTATCAATCTTATCAAGCTGAACGCTCAGTTCGTCAATCGAGCTGTCACCGTTCTTGAGCTCGAATGCTTTGCCGGTGGCGGATCGGATCGTGAGACGCCGTACAAGAAGATCCGCGGGGCGCTCGCCCAGAGAGTCTGTAACGCTCCAGAAAAGCTTTTCGGGACTGACGATCAGTTCGCCGATGATTTCACCGAGAATCGAAACTCTTACTGGCACATGGGACTTATCGGTGTACACGAGAACAAACTCGCTAAAGCGACGCGGCAAGCCGCTTCCATGCACTACGATCTGAATTCTGGCCGCTCCTTCGCTCGGCTTGAAGGCGGCATCGATCGTCGCCACAATCCACGGTTGCGAGCTTACGATACGCTCTATTTCCAGTGGTTTTCCATCGGTGCGTGCTACATCAATCGACAGATCGCCCTGTTTACCGCCTACAGGCACATTCGTCATCAGAGAGGTCGGTGACACCTCGTAAAGCTGCTCGGAGTTGGCTTGGATGGTCAGGATCGATTCGGGAGTTAGCAGATCGTTCGATGCGATGGCAATACTCCTGCGTAAGGAGCCTCTTGCTTGGCCGATTTTCCACGTGAAATTCACCTCGCCGGTTTCGCCGGGGTCCAGAGTATCCTTCTTCAGTGTCGCGACTGCACAGCCACAGTTTGACGATGGTTGCTGCACCTTCAGAACGCCAGTGCCGGTGTTTTTGAACTTGAAGGAGCCAGTGAGTGTGTCGAATTGCCTGACGTTTCCAAAGTCGCAGACCGTCTGCTCGAATTCGATCTTTGGAGCATGCTGCGCCATCGCAAGGTTGCAGAGCGCCAGGATAGCTGCAATCGACAACATTCTCATGATTCGCTTCTGTGATCCCTTCAAACTTGGAAATTACGCTAGTGCCGAAAAGACTTGCAGGCAAACTGTACAACCCCGGGCGGCTGCAATGCGGCGGCGCTCTGTGACGCCTAGGCATGAGCCAGTGTGTTGAGCTGCAAAGAATGGAAATCAAGGATGGCGACCGGGTGGGGCCGGCTATCACCTGATATTGGCAGAGCCCCGGTGGCACCAACCTTATTCCCTCAACGAGGCAGTGAGCCCACTGAATACAACAGTGCGCTGAAGTGTGACATGGCCGCTGGGGAAATTTCACGTTATCCTTCTCTGGCGATTCCGAGCCGGGAGGAGTACGACGCAAGATTAATGCACAAAGGCCTGTCGGAAAGCTTTACGAGGGAGATGGAGTTGATCAAGCTGCTGATCTGGAGTGAGTTATGGTTCATGAATGATCCTTGAGTCTTGAAGAAGCTCCAGCCATCGTCGGAATTCCTTACAGAAAATTAGCTCAGGATAACGTGCGATAACACCCTGGAAGCTCTGCGATTACTGATGTTGAATATAACGTTGAGCCTTAGGGAGTTACTTGACGCACCTTTTATTCCGAAATCCCCTCCATATTGGCATGTATTGTGCGTCCACCACATCCCACAGCGGCTGGCTCTCAAAAGATGAACGAAGCGAAGAAAATACTACTTAAAGCCTTGGCGGCAGTGAAGCAATATGCTCTCATCGCCCTCTTGGCTATCGGACTAGGTGTAGCCATCGGGTTGGTGCACAATGCGATCGCGCAGAGAGACACGGGAAGCCAAGCTAATGAAGGCCAGGGTTACCAAGGTTCGGCAAACCCAAAGCGATATTTGTATCTGGATCGTTACATGGGCAGTCAAAACCAGCAAGCTTCGAAGGGAAACCAGAATCAACAGGACGACGACAGCCAGATTCACTCAGTCCCGGACACAGGGTCCACGGCTGTGCTTCTCGGCTTATCCTTTGTCTTGGTCGCGATGGCGCAGCGGAGAAGGACAATCGTTTCAAATAATGCTGGCTGCAAAGTCTGTCGATTTGCCGGTCTGAGGAATATTCCACGTTGAACCTGATTCAGACGAATACCTCAGCGGAGCGTAGATAAGCAGTGCAGGTTACTTGGCTTGTGGTTTTTTTCTAATTCTGGCAAGATCAATCCCAGCATCGGCTCACCTCCTTTTTGAACCAAGCCTCTGAAGAGATATACCACGATCGATAGTCGCCTCTCATACAGAACCAATAAGGCTTGCTGATCGAAGGAGTCTTCATCGACACTTGCCAAGCGATCTCTAATTTCCCCCACAGCGAGAGAGCCCCGGTATGGCCTAAACCCCGCCGGGGCTTTCGGGCTTTGAGAATCGGGCGTGTTCTTTTCAGGTCTCCAAGGCGTAGACGCTCCGCTCAAACTGTTTCAGACGCATTCCTCGACAAAAACAACGTGCTCGTCACATTTGCGTTCTTCACGGCGCGATCTCTCTACAAGCTCTTGAGTTCGAGGCTCGTCTGTCGGAAATTCAGAAGGCGAGGACGTGGGTCAAGTCAAACAAAGAAGATCACTAACGCTACGGTAGCTCAGCTGATGTCCGCTCTTCGAATAATCTGATAAAACTGTCAGCGGCACAAACGCTCTGCCGACATAGAATCTATTGTGAGGGAAGATTTTTACCAATCTAACGTGAGATCTGAGCACAATCGCTCGCGATCTCCTGTAGATGGCCGATTTGCATTGGGGGAAACATGCGTCCCGCGTGCGCCGGTTGAGAGAAACTCAGCAGCAACCGAACAGCGTTGCCTGCGCGTTTAGCCAACTAGAGTAGCCAAAGTGAGGCGGCCTGTGTTTTCGGCGAGTCGCCGAACACCGCACGCGGGGGCGCATGCGCCCACCTCGCTCCAAACGGGCTTCTAAACTTCACGTCAGAGGAGCTTAACGCAGCTCTCCAAAAGCATCCGTTAAGACCCGAAGACGAATCCACCTGGATATGTCGCATGTTCGAACAGGCTCTGACGTGCTCCCGTCGATCCTGCGCTTGAAAACCAGCGTAAGTCCTTCCTTGCACAAGACGATCGCATCGATCACGCGAGGGTTATAATCATAACTGCGTTTTTAAGTAAATCATCTATTACGAATAGTAAGCGCTAGTTTTTACGAGTTTAATCCACTTGAGAATTGCGTGGATAAACTAGATCGATGATGATCATCAACATGTTCTGAGTGGCCGAGCGGGGGAACTCCTCGGTGTTTACACGCTCTCGCGACCGTTGAATGGCTTACCTCCCGTTTGAATCCCGCGGATAGCGGACGCAATGCGAGGCTACTCGTCGGATTCGGCGAACGTTTCACTAACGCGCCAAACGCGCAGCGCTTTGCCATCGGTCTCATCAATCTCGGCGATGGCTCCGCATAGGCGAACTGGGCCGGACGCAATGGGGAAGTGGCCGGGCAACGCATCCAGGAAGCGCTTGATGATCGCGTGGGGGTCACGACCGAGACAGGAGTTATCGGGTCCGCACATTCCGACGTCGCAGATAAAGGCTGTTCCTCCCGGGAAAATTCTTTCATCCGCGGTTTGCACGTGGGTATGGGTACCGAAAACGGCCGAAACTCTCCCGTCGAGAAATCGGCCCATGGCGATTTTCTCACTAGTTGTCTCCGCATGCATATCCACGATGATAACAGGCGTTTCCTGACGAAGGTCTTCGACTGCATCCAGCGCGGCGGGGAAAGGATTGTCCAGGATGGGCTGCATAAAGGTGCGACCAAGGACGTTGAGAACTGCAACCCTGCCCTTAGCCGTCTCGAGAACCACGCTTCCCTGCCCTGGTGCACCATCGGGATAATTGATTGGGCGCAGCAAGCGGGGCTCCGTGGAAATATATGAGGCGGTTTCCCTCTGATCCCAGATATGGTCTCCGGTGGTGATGACCGCCACCCCACTGCGAAGCAGATCGATAGCCATTTTCCCGGTGATTCCGCGTCCGCTTGCGGCGTTCTCTCCGTTCACGATGACGAAGTCCACCCCTCGTTCCTGGAGAAAGGTCGGCACCGAGCGCGTAACCGCAATGCGTCCGGGCTCACCGACAATGTCGCCCAGAAAGAGAATGCGAATCATTGGTCGTTTTTATCGAAATTTTTGCGCAGCACAGTGTAAAAGTTCCGCACTTTGAAGAGCCGTCCACCTAACAGTCGTGCTTCTGCTCTTGACCGCATCAGTTGGAGCAACGCTGAGTCCCTTGGCGAGCAAGCCGGATTGGTCGCAGCTTGAGGCTTTTCAGGAGAGCATCACGCGCAAAGATTTCCTCACGCTGCTGGAACGAGTTTATGCTCCAGCCGGCGTGTGGAAAGAGACGATTACTCTCCGGGATGATCTGGCAGTTATCGCCACCCGAGCCGACGAACCTCCCTTCGTCTTGCGCTTCGCGCGCTCAGCCAAGACGTCGCGACCGATGTCACCCTATTGGCGCCGACGCGACGAACTACCTGCGGAAGAACCCGGAAAGCCGCTAGCTGGGCTGAAAATTGCTTTGGATCCGGGACATATCGGCGGCTATTGGGCAAAGATGGAAGAACGTTGGTTTCAGATAGGGGATTTCCAACCGGTGACAGAGGGCGATATGACGCTCACAGTGGCACAACTGCTTGCGCCACGGCTGCAAGAGCTCGGAGCTGAGGTTTCTTTTACTCACGCGAGACCAGCTCCGTCGACACTGTTGGGACCAAGCCGCCTCCAAGAGATGGCGATCGCGTCTCTTGCTGACAAGGGAAGTCCGGCCGATCCGGAGAATGTTCGCAAGGAAAGCGAGCGTCTCTTCTATCGTGTGGCGGAGATTCGCAGACGAGCCAAGCGGGTAAACGAAACCATTCGCCCGGATGTGGTCATTTGCCTTCACTTCAATGCCGAACCGTGGGGCGATGCCACCAATCCGCAACTCGTCGATCAAAATCATCTCCATTTCCTTATTGCCGGCGCTCTCAGTGCACAGGAGCTTGCCTATGAGGATCAGCGGTACGACATGCTCGTTAAGCTCCTCAACCGTTCGTTCCTCGAAGAGCTCGCACTGACCAACGTCATTTCTCGAAAAATGGCTGCCGCGACCGGTCTGCCACCGTATTCTTACCGCAATGGCGCGGCGATCCGAGTCAATTCGAACCCCTATATTTGGGCACGCAACCTTCTCGCCAACCGTCTTTTTTCGTGTCCGGTGGTCTATATTGAACCCTATGTTATGAACAACCGTCTCGTTTTCTCGCGCATTCAGGCAGGCGATTATGAAGGGCGTCGCGACTTTGGAGGATCAATGCGGAAGAGTATTTACCGAGAATACGCCGACGCGGTTGCAGAGGGCATTCTAGAATACTATTCAAGGCGAGCGCTGTGAAGATTATCGCCGTGGCCAACCAAAAGGGCGGAGTGGGGAAAACCACGACCTCCTTGAACCTCAGTGCCGCGCTCTCCGAACGAGGGGTCCGTATTCTCCTGGCCGATCTTGATCCTCAGGGCAATGCCACCAGCGTGCTGTCCTTGGGCGATTTCGGCGGACAAAGCCTTTATCATGCAATGATCGGAGAGCGCCCGGCGCGAGAACTGGTCCTTCCAACCCGATTAACAAATCTCTTTGCCATACCGGCCGATCTCGATATGGCCGGCGCAGAGGTTGAGGTTGCTCGGATGGATGAACATATGCTTCAACTTCGCCGAGTCCTTGAGCCCCTCAGGATGCAGGCGGAGTTCGATTACATGCTCCTCGACTGTCCGCCCTCGCTGGGAATCCTAATGTCCAACGCGTTAGCAGCAGCCGATGAAGTTCTCATCCCGATCCAGTGCGAATACTACGCGTTGGAGGGCCTTGGCCTACTGATGCAGGTGACCGATCAAATCCGAGCTTGCGGAGCAAACCCGGAGCTGTCCATTTGCGGATTGCTCATGACGATGTTTGATAACCGCACCAACCTTAACCCTGCCGTGATCAAAGAGGTTCGAGATCACTTCCAGGAGGTCGTTTTCCAAACGGTAATTCCGCGAACGATTCGCTTCGGGGAGGCTCCAAGTCACGGCCGGACTATTCTTGAACACGACCCTTCGGGGGTTGGCGCAACGGCTTATCGAGCTCTCGCCATAGAGTTCCTGGAACGGCAAAAGCAGGGTCTTTCCTTTATCAACGCGCAGGCGGCGGTGCCTCAAACCAATGAGAGTTGAGGTAAACATCTTCTTGGACCTCGCTTGGGACTCGAGCATTCGCGATTAGTTCGCTTATGACTGAAGTGATTGAGCTCTTTCAAAAAACGGGCGCTCTACTGAGTGGACATTTCGTCCTTCGCTCCGGGCTGCACAGTCGCCAGTTCTTTCAATGCGCTCTTCTGTTGCAAGACGCTGCGGTTGCCGCGCACGTCTGCGGCCTGTTAGCAGCCAAACTCCAAGGCTATGCGGCCGCAACAGTAATTTCACCAGCAGTGGGTGGGATCATTGTCGGTCAAGAAGTTGCTCGGCACCTTGGAAAGAGGCATATTTTCGCAGAGAAGGACGGCTCAGGTGGTCTCGTGTTGCGGCGAGGCTTTACGATTACACCGGGGGAGAGATTTCTCGTGGCCGAAGATGTGGTAACACGGGGCGGTCGCGTTCAAGAGACCATGCAGATCGTTCGCGAACATGGAGGTATCGTAGCAGCCGCAGGCGCGATTGTTGATCGGAGCGGAGGCGCGCTGCCCGATTTTGGATGTCCATTCGTCTCGCTGGTCAACATGAAGGTGGAGACCTTCGAGGCGGACAATCTGCCGCCAGACTTGGCCGACATCCCCGCCATCAAGCCGGGTAGCAAGTAAACAGGCCTGTCTTCGCCTTAAATCCCCGCAGGAAGGTTGGGCCAACTTCCGTCCTCGACTTCGTGCGCGCCTAGCTGAAGCGCTCCCAAATCAGGCGCGATTGCCACCCGCCGGCGATACTTTTGCTCCGTTCAGCCGCTGATGGGCGAACTTATCGTCCGATTCTTCTTAAAGGCAGCGCTGACATTAATCTTCGTTCGATTGTCTCGAGTGAAATGCCCTTGGTCTCGGGGACAAAAAGGAGGAAAAAGAGAACGAACACCACGTTCATCGCGCCGTAGAGCAGAAAGGTCCAACCGGCTCCCAAGGTATTGATCAAGGTGAGAAAGGTCATGCCTACAATGGCATTGACAATCCAGTTTGTGCCTGTGCTGCACGTGACACCAAGGTCGCGTCCAGCAAGCGGATAAATTTCGGAGCAAAGCACCCAGATGATGGGGCCAGCGCTCATGGCAAAGCCTATGATAAAGACAAGCAAGGCAAAAACAGCCGGGTACGCAAAGTCCGGATTTGTTAGAATCGTCATCGCTTCCATGACTCCTTTCTCGTTAGCCGTCATTCGGGTCTCCCCGCCAAGGAGGAAGAGGCTGCCCACCGCAAGCAGCGCCGCACCCATGGTTAGCAGACCTGCGTACATGATCGGTTTGCGTCCAAGCCTATCGACAAATGCAATCGCTATGAAAGTGGCGAGCACATTCGTCACGCCAACGATGACAGTGCCCCACAACTGCTCGGTGGTGCTCTCAAAACCCGCCATCCCGAAGATGCGCGGCGCATAATACATGATGACGTTGATGCCGGTGAGTTGTTGAATGATCTGCAGTCCCATTCCGAGGGCGATGGCCCGCCGGAAATTGCTATTGCTTTTTAAGAGGTCGAACCCGTTCTGTTTCACCTTCAAAGCTTCCTCGATTTCCTGAACCTCACCTGGCGATTTCCGTCTCGCTGAGTTTTAGCCTCCGAAAGACTTCAACGGCTCGCTCACGAAAACCCTTGAGGAAAAGCCAGCGAGGGCTCTCCGGCAAAAAGCAAACCCCGATAAACATTACCAGCGCGGGCACGGCAATGATGCCAAGCATGACGCGCCAATGACCGCCGACCACGCCCTCGATCGCAATAGAGGTCGCCAGGAAAGTATTACTAAGAAAGGCGAGCACTAGGCCAATCGCGATCATCAGTTGATACATCGAAATCAGCGAACCACGAACCGACTGCGGGGCGACTTCTGACAGATAGAGCGGCGCGGTAAACGACGCGACACCTACGGCGATGCCGAGCAGGAATCGCGCGCCAACAAGCACCTGCTCATTTGGTGCAAACGCGCAGAGCAACGCGCCGATGATGAAGTTGACCGCGCTAAAGAGGATCGTTCGCCGCCGTCCAAAGCGGCTCGACAAAAAGCCGCTCAACAAAGCCCCGCAAGCAGCTCCCCAAAGAAGCGCGCTAACAACAAGTTCAATCGCCGCGTCCGAAAGATTGAAATTCTTCTGGATAAACTCCTCTGCCCCAGAAATGACTCCAACGTCTAAGCCAAAAAGTAAACCAGCGAGTGCTGCGGTTAAGCCGATGAAATAAACAATAGGTTGAGCGCGACGCGTCGACGGCGGCGAGCCAACACGAGAGCTGGATGGAGGCGGAGAAGACGAAGGCATAGGCGTAAGCTGGCTCACTTACCGTGTTCGAGGCGCGGCTTTCGCGAAAGAGGACTCGTTTCCTTGAAATCGCGGCGATCTTGTTGGACCAGCCAATGCGTGCGTCCGGGAGCGCGCAAGCCGCTTAGGCTAAGCAGAGTCAGAATAGAGAACATACGCTTTACAGTTACTTGCGCGCTGAAATGGCGCGCGGACAGGCTAACGCGAATGCAAAAGAAATCGCAGCACTGCACTCAGCTTGCTTAACAAAGCTGCGAGCGTTCGTCAACTTCTGCTCCGCATCTCGCATCTGTCCTTTTTATTGTCTGATGCTAATGACCAGCCGAATTAGTTCTCTGGAAGCCTACTTGCTCTCGAGAGCAACTGAGACCGTCTGGCCGATACGGAGAGGAACCGGAGGAGTGCCGGTGACATGGACGCGGACAGGAAACCGATTGGGAAGGCGCACCCAATCGATTGTTTGACTGACAACAGGCAGCAGATCAACCGTCGAACCGTCCTGCAAGAAAATGCCCCAAGCCACGCTAACGATTTCGCCTTCAAACGGCTTGAGCTCATGACCCATTAGAGTAATCCTTGCGCGGGCTCCCTCAGAAATGTGCTTAAGTTGTGTCTCTTTGAAGTAGGCCGCGATCCAAAACGAGCTTGAATCGACCAAGGCGAGCAACTGTTCGCCTGCGTTGACATACGTGCCCGGGCTGGTGTTGACATTGGTGAGGTAACCATCCACTGGCGCGAAGACTTTGGTGTAACCAAGATCCAGATTGGCGGTTTCCAAGTCGGCTTGTGCAGCCGCGGCATTAGCCACGGCCGCGGCATAGTTGTCTTGGGCGTTCTGCACGTCACGCAGGTCGACGGTCTTAGTCTCATAGAGCGCCGTCTGCCGGGAAAGTTCCTGCTGCGCCTGGATCTCGGCGGCTTCCGCCTGCTTCAGCTTTGCCGAGGCGTTATCCACGGCAGCTTGAAATGTTGCAGGATCGATCTCGAAGAGGAGATCTCCTTTCCTTACGCTCTGGTTATCCTTGATTGGGATTTGGATGATGGGCCCAGCCACGCGCGCAGCGATGCCTACCACATTGGCTCGCACCTGACCGTCGCGCGTCCATGGCTTTATCGAATATCGCCAGTAGAGAACACACGTTGCCAGCAATCGCGAGGACTACGATGACGAGCGTGAACAGGTGGGAGCGGGTAATTTTCACGGAGCGAGAAGCAACCCGAAAATGCATCCGAGGAGGACGGCGAGCGCAACAAAGAATAGCGGCAGATGCCAAATTCCGCGTGTCCCTCCAAGCCGCTCCATGACCGCCACGGCAGCCCAGGCGCTAAGAAATCCCAAGGCGGAGATGACCATTCCCCACGGCACAAGAAAATCACCGAACCGCAATTCGGCAGTCCTCAGGAGCGTAAAAAGATCCATCCTGCGCTGCGTTCTTTCATGTCTTTGCCGCTGAAGCAAGCCGCATCCCTAATGCACGAGCAGTGCGGCGCGCTGCGTGTTCGTCTCAGCGGCTCTGGCAGCACGTGCTGGTCATTGGCTAAGCGCTTCGGGCGCCATTTTCTTGAAATGCCACCGCCGACAAGGCGAAACTTCGTCCTCATGGCAGATTCGGCGACACTAACCGACAGAACTCCCATACCTCGCGCCGAATCCGGAACGTGGAGAGCGCGTGTGCATGAGATCTTCGGCAATCTCGCGGTTCGTCACGGTATCAAGATGGGCATTGCAGGGGTACTTTCCGTATTTGTTGCGCTCTTGATCCGCTTGCCGCAGCCAACGTGGGCCTTAACCACAGTCTTTGTGATCATGCTCGCGCAATTTGTGGGAGCGGTTGCAGAGAAATCCTTGATGAGGGTTGTAGGGACAACGATCGGGGGCGTGATCGGCTACCTGCTGACCGCCGGGCTCGAGCAGCAGCCGGTTCTCTATCTCCTGCTCGTCGGCGGTGTCGTCGGTTTTTGCACCGCGATGTTTGGCTACACCAAGTATCCCTATGCTTTTCTATTGTCCGGGCTGACCACAATGGTCGTCGCCAGCAATGGAATGAGCGACCCGGGATTCTCCTGGAAACCGGCCCTGGCACGCATCGAGGAAGTCACCGTGGGGGTGATCTGCGCGGTGCTCGTGTCGAGCCTTATTTGGCCTCGCTATGCGCGCAAAGAGTTCCTCGAAAAGATGCGTAGTGCCTTAGGCGAACTACGAAATGGCCTGGAAGCTCGCTCCGCCCTCCTCTTCACAGAATCAGAACAACCGGTCGATGTGAACGACGGGAACTTCGCCACGGTCATCTCAGGACTGCAGAACCTGCTGCACTTCGGCGCGCTGGAGAGTAAATATTTTCGCGAGCGACTTCCGACATTTACTGAAATCATCGCCTGCCTCAATCGGATCTCCGCTGCGGTCGAGACTCTTGTTCAAACTCTGCCAAGGGACGCCGCTTTCCGCAAATTCCTGCGGGCGGAGCTTGAAGCGGCACACGCTGCGACCGCGGATTGCCTGGGTGTTTTTGCCGATGCTCACGCAGATTCCGCGCGCCGTGCGTCCAAACTTGCGGAGATGAACGAGCGCCGCGAGCATTGGCGAGCAAAGCTCCATGCGATCCGCGAGACTGACACGGCCGCCGCCATCCCTGTCGAACAAGTGCTCCAGTTCTCCGGGCACGCCTTGTCGATTGACGAGGTAGCCCAGCAACTTGGCAGGCTGAACGGGCTGCTTGAGTCTTTACCTGCAAATCCCCTTCAACCATCACGGGAAGCCGTCGCGCCCCCCTCTCCGCCGCTCGATCTATTCTGGATCCGCAACGGCGTGAAAGCTTTCGTTGCCGTGACGCTCGGTCTCTTCGTTCAAAATTGGATACATCCTCCTGGCGCTTCGATGATCGTCTTAGCGACCTGGGTTTCCACTGTTCTTTCCCGTTTGTATCCTGGAGGACAAGGGGACCGGCGCGCGTTCCACTGCGTTGTTTACACCGCCGTCGGCGGAATCCTCTATGTTATTGGAATGCTTTTCCTGACACCGGCTCTTTCGAGCTATCTGGTCTTCAACATGCTATTGTTTGTCGCTCTGTTTCTCTTTGGTTACCTGACCCAGGCGATACCCGGTATTACTTACGGCATGCAGATTACGCTGCTCGCAGTGGTCGGCACAGTGGGATTAAATGCGCAGCAGCCGGTGACGTTCCAGACCATCATGGGAGTGTACTTTGGCATCATTCTTGGGCTGCTTTTGTCCTCTCTCGTTCAAAGACTCTTATGGCCCGTTCTTCCGCAATGGGAAATTCGTGATCGCGTTCTTGAACTCCTTCGTCTTTCTCGAATAATTCTGTTGTTGCCACCGGCCCAGCGGCCTCCATGGCTTTATCAACGCTTATCTCTCATACCCGGAGAGGCAATGAAATGGCTGGCCGTAATGAATAAACCCGACTGCCCTCCGGATGAACCAGAGCGCCTTCGAGAGTACATTCAAACCCTGCGTCGCGCAGCAGGACATCTCCAGACGTCGACCGGTCAAATGCTTCCTCTATTGCCGGATCAGCAATCCGAGCAGGGACGCAAAGCATTGCGTGCCCTGCGGGACGTGATGGATTCGGAATTACAGTCGCAGATCGATCTTTTTAGGCTGCGTGAAGTTTCGATGCCCTCCAAGAGCGCGCTTGAGGATGCTCTCAAGCAAATGCACGAGTGGGTCGATGGGCTGCGCTCCTGGATCCTTGCCAACAAGGTGCCCGTCAAAGACTCAATTCATCTGCTCGGATTAGCCAACCGTTTTGAAATGGCTGGCCAGGAACTGTTGACCGCTTCTACCCAAGCTGCGTCTTTGCGGCTGCGTCTTTATCTAGGCGACTACATTCTTTAAGGGGTGCCCTCCAACCATCATCCAGCTAATGGGCAAACAATTGTCAATCAGACCATCAAAGACCCGATCCACTGCGCCCGAATAAGGCACCGCGATCAAGTCCGCGTAAGCGCCGACGCTAATTTCACCCAATTCGCCCGACATACCGATCGCCCTCGCAGGGCGTCGCGTAACCATGTCTAAAATCTCCTGAGAGGAAAGTTGTGGAAAATTGCAGCGCACGAGGCGCATTTCCTCAAAGAGATTCAGCGATGTGTTGCTCGCGAGACTGTCGGTTCCAATACACACCGAAATTCCGAGAGAGCGGAATCGGTCAAGCGCAAAGGGGGGCCGTTCGAAATACGCGTGGCATTTCGGGCAATGGACCACGGTGATGTCTCTCGCGCAGGTTGCCAGAAGTCGATAATCCGAATCCGCCAAGTTGTTCATATGTACCAGGATGCCGCCTGGCGGCACCGCACCGTCGCCGAAAAGTCGCGCCACTGGAGTAATTCCGCCGACATCGTGCATGCCGCGTCCCAGATCTCTCAAAAAGTCGTAGAGCGATCCCGACGCCCGCACGAACATATCAAATTCCTCCTCACTTTCGGCAAGATGTGTTGTCCAGGGCATCGAGTACTTCTCGCAACAGAACCTGACCAATCCATAAAGCGTTGTCGACGCGGTATAAGGGGCATGCGGCGAAAGGCCAAAACCACCCATCCAATTGGGGTGCTTTTCAAAAAAGGCAAGTGCGCCAGCGACGACCTCTTCGGTGTGAAAACGGCTGCGGACATCGATCAACTCATAAAACCACCACGCGCGAATTGGAGGAGGCGGCATGCGCAGCATGAGTTCTGGAAAGGACTCAATATTGAAGACGCTTGTGGTTCCCCAGCGACGCAACTCGGCAAAACCATTCGAAATGGATTGCAGGTAATCGTCGTCCGAGAGGGTGCGTTTGAGATCATTAATTCGCCGCACCCAATTAGGGAAACTGCCGTGCTGGAGAATGGCGCCTCGCATTATGGTGAAGTCGAGATGGCAGTGGGCATTGATCAGACCGGGCATAAGGACCGCGTCTCCCAAGTCTTCCACCTGTGCCGCGGCGAGCTTCGGTGCGCGCCCCACAGCAACTATTCTGCCTTCCTTGACGTGGACGACACCATCTTCAATGGGTGGCGCAGCCAGCGGTAAAATGATGCGTGAACGAAAGGTCTTCAAAATTGCTTCGCGTAGCAAAGCAAGAAACACATCGTCTTCAAGGCCGGTTCGCCGGTTTTCGCTGGAGGCTTGCAAATGGCGCGGCCTACGTAAATTGTCTGGATCATGCTGCAGCCTCTTGCTCCTGGTGATTTCGCTCCGGAGTTTTCCGCCGTAGCCGTCGGAGGACCCTACGCCAACGGGAAGTCGATCAGTTTGTCAGATTTCCGGGGGAAGACCGTCGTCCTCTACTTCTATCCAAAAGACGACACCCCCGGCTGCACGGCGCAGGCGTGTGCCATTCGCGATCAGTATCAACCGTTTCTTGACGCAGACGCAGCTGTTTTCGGCGTGAGCGTTGATTCACCGGAAAGCCACGCGAAATTTATTGCCAAATATCAGCTTCCATACCCTTTGATCAGTGACGAACGGCAGGAGATCGTCCAATCGTACGGGGTCTGGATCGAGAAGAGCAAAGAAGGCAAGACCTACATGGGAACGGAGCGGAGCACGTTCGTCATTCGCCCTGACGGCCGGATCAAATCGATCTTCCGGAGCGTTAAGCCGGAAGAACACGCCGATACCGTCCTCGCAAATCTTCGTAACTTTGAACCGTGACGTTCTCTTAGGTCTTTACCAACGGCTGGGGAAGCTTGTGGAGAAGCTTCCC
This sequence comes from uncultured Verrucomicrobiae bacterium, assembly GCA_963744345.1. Lineage (GTDB taxonomy): Bacteria > Verrucomicrobiota > Verrucomicrobiia > Chthoniobacterales > Terrimicrobiaceae > DASTFP01. Next base: position 107,859 of record CAVUTD010000026.1, on the reverse strand, counting down.
GAAGGCTTGCAAAAGCCGATCTTGCGTGAACTTCTCCCGATCCGCGAGCTCTTCCTCGAACAGCGGCCGGCAAGAATCCTTCTCCTGGGGGGTTCTGGGAAAAGCGTCCCGGAATTCTTGAATTCCGTTGCCGGCATCGCGGTTGAAACAGGGGCTAGCGACTATGGCTGGCGCTCGTACCGGGTGCAAGACCGTGGAGAGATCCTGGTTCTTGATGCAAGATTGGACACACCGCAGGTGGTATTCGAATCCGCGCTTTCTCGATTCGCGCCAGATGTGGTCTTGCTGCTTCAGGACGGCTTGGATGATAGATCCTCGTTCGAAGTGGCCGCAGAACGTGTCGCCGTCTGTCCCAAAGAAGCGCGGACGATCGCGGTTTCGTTTGGTGGGGAGAAGGCACGCGCCCGGCTCAGCGCCCTGGTCATGAGTGAGCGCGAATTCTCCATCCGAAACGTAGTGGTTTGCGCTCCGGAATCCGGGGAATCGGTGGCCGAGGCATTGTGCACAGCGCTTCCAAACGTTGCCCGGCTTGAATTCGCACGGGTCACCGGTGCGAGGGAAGCCCAGGCTCAGATTGCCGGATCACTGCTGAAATCCTTCACCGCTGTCTGTGGCGTGATTGGCCTCCAACCCATTCCCCTGGCCGATATGCCCATCCTGACCACGTTGCAGACCCTTCTGGTAGGTTTGATCATTTACACTGCGGGGAAATCTGTCACTCCGCGGGTAGTCGGGGAGTTTCTCGGAGCTCTGGGATTTAACATCGGCGCGGGAATCCTCTTCCGGGAAGGTGCTCGCGCCATCATCAGGATTGTTCCCATCTGGGGGAATGCGGTCTCAGGAATGATTGCGGGCGCGGGAACTTACGCGGTAGGACGCACGGCCATAGCATATTTTATCGAAGACACTCCCATCAACGAATCAAAGAAGCTCTTTCGAAAACTCTTGCCGGGATGGAACGCTTTTAAACGCCATCGCCTTCCCGTTCTGAGTCGAAGCAAAAAGAACGAATCGATCTCGAAGGAATAGCTGGTTGGTGAACGCATCCAACGTGCTCGTAAAATAAGGATGCGTCTCCCCGCCGCACGGATAAAGCGGCCGACGAGGGCTCAAGGCTTCAAAGATAGGTGGTTGACGCGCGGTTAGAATCCCATCTGCCTGCCATGCTCGTAAACCCTATCGAACGTTCCCGGCTCCTCGTCCGCAGCCAACGACGCCTCCTCGTCAAAATCTTCAGCGGCCTTGTCTTCGCTCGTTTGCTTCCCAGAATCTGGTTCTTCTTGGTAAGGAATCTCTTGCTTCTTGAGCGGCTGGTCCTGCGGCCCTCGGTCTTCTCCCATGCGCGACTCTTGTGAGGTATCCATGCAAAATAGTATCGCTCATGCTCGGCATTCTGCATGCATAATGGATAACTGGCCCATTCGTGACCGCAAGGTGAGTGCTCTAGAATTCTCCGGCCCGCAAGCTCGTGAAGGCTCTCCCCAGATGATTGATCACCGTGCTCGCGCTTAGGCACTCCGCGGAACCAATCGGGTCAAAAACTGCGGTTTCGGCGGCGCGCCCGCACAGCCACGCGCCCATGACAGCACTTCGCAAAAGGTTTCTCTCGGGCAATTGGGGTATCAACGCTGCGCAAACGCCGGTCAGCACATCCCCCATGCCGCCGCTAGCCATCCCAGGATTTCCCGTTGTGTTGATGAATCGTTCGCCTCTCGCATCTCCGACAAGGGTGCGAGCACCCTTTAGGAGCAGAGTTGTGGGATACCCAGTAGCGAGGAAATCATCCAGCCATTGCTGGCGTATTCGGCCCTCTTGCGGGTACAGACGTTCCATCTCGCCTGGGTGAGGTGTGAGCAGGCGTGGACCGGCACACTCTCTGAGTACTGTCACATCCCGTGCGAGCGCGTTCAGGGCGTCCGCATCCACGACGACTGGTTGCACCGCCTCTCGCATGACGGCGAGTAACTCGCCAGCGTGTTCAAGACCCAAGCCGGGCCCGATCGCAAGAGAATCAAATCGCATGCCATGCACCTCACGATAGCTCCCCACGGGCCAGACCATGACTTCCGGAAAGCAGGAGATCGCCAATGATTGAGCCGTCTCCGGCTTGGCCAGAACGGTCACAAGCCCCGCGCCTGCATGGACCGCCGCTGCGCTGCAGAGGCGAGCGGCGCCGAGGAACCCCGGAGATCCGGCGAGAATACCTACCCTGCCACAGTCGCCCTTGTGCAGATCGAAGGGACGAGCAGGAAGCCAACCCTTTAAAGTTTCCGAAGTGGCCATCCGCCACACTCCTGAATCGCATGACCGAAGTTGCTCCAGCGGAACAATCGCGAGCCGCCCGACGACGTTCGTCGCAGCGTCGGCCACCAAGCCAGTCTTCACGCAAGCAATCGTGGCAGTGAGATCGGCCTGCACACAATTTGAGGCGGGTAGACCGGTGTCTCCGTCAAGTCCGCTGGGAAGGTCGATTGCCAGAACCCAAGCGCCCTCATCACGTCGCAGGCGATTGAGCGATCGAATCGATTCCGCTACCTCTCCGCGAGGCTCCCCTCGCGCTCCGATTCCGAGCAGACCATCGAGAATGATTCTTTTTGAATTCACGACGGAACTGCCCTTGGGAATTCCTGGCAGCTGCTTGAGCTTTTTAGCAGCGAGCGCAGACAGGCTCGCCGCAGGGTAGGCAAACCGCAAATCGAGTTCCCAGCCCCAGCCAGAGAGATACCTTGCTGCGACCAGTGCGTCTCCCGCGTTGTGACCCTTACCGCAAAACACGCTGCAAAGCCCCGGCTTCGGATGAAACTGCCGCACAATTTCGGCAACTCCCCGACCCGCTTGCTCCATCAGATCCTCAGCTTGAACACCTCGGGCGAAAGCGGCCTCTTCGGCGCTTTTCATCTCTGCGCAAGTAACGAGCATATTTCGGCGATGTGTGGAAAATCGGGGAAAGCCTCTGGCGTATGGCTACTCGATTGACGTCGCGAAGGGGACTTTTCGGATCACCGCCGAACCACCGCCAGGCGTTGAATGGTCAAAAGAAAGTGGCTCATGATTTTGCGTCGCGCGCAAAACTCCCGCCCTTCTGCGAGGCGTTCTATTGCGCACGCAAGCTGCGGCAGAGGCCTATTTTCCAAAACCTGTTAGCTGAAGAGATCTCTTAATCGCTCTGTGAAGCTCTTTTGCAGGGGAGTGTTTTCCTCTCCGCAGAGTTGAGCGAAGTGCTCGAGAGCCTTGCGCTGCTCCGCATTCAGTCTCGTGGGTACCTCCACTTGCACTCGCGCCAAGATATCGCCACGGCTGGAGCTGTGCAGCGCGGGCATGCCTTGCCCGCGCACTCGAAACACGCTGCCGCTCTGAGTACCGGAAGGAATTTTCAAGTTCACCGCTCCACTAAGGGTGGGCACACGAACTTCTCCGCCGAGCGCCGCGATAGAGAAGGGAATCGGCATTTCGCAATGCAGGTCCATCCCGTCCCGTTGAAAGATCGAATGTTCCTTGATGTGAATCACCACGTAGAGGTCGCCCGGACTTCCATTGCGCAAACCAGCCTCCCCTCCCCCCGCACTGCGCAACCGTGCAGCCTCGTCGATTCCAGGCGGCACTTTCAACTTCACCCGTGATGTCCGCTCCAAACGGCCGTCTCCCTGACAGGTGCGGCACGGTTTCTCGATCACCCGGCCCGTGCCTTGGCAGTTTGGGCATGTTTGCGCAACCTGGAAAAATCCGCGCGAAGAGACGACTTGACCGCGCCCCCGACAGACCGAGCACGTGACTGCACGAGAACCCTTTTGGGCTCCGGAGCCTTCACAAGTGTCGCAAACATCCAGTTTCCGAATCTCGATTTCTTTTTCACACCCCGTGGCCGCTTCCTCCAGGCTAATTTGCATATCATAGCGCAAATCGGAGCCCCGCTGGCGTCCCGAACCGTCAGTTTGCCCGCCGCCGAAGAAGTGTTCAAAAATTCCACCGGCGCCGCCAGCGCTGCCAAATACTTCGCGAAACAGATCGAAGGGGTCGTGGAAACCGCCACCGGGACCGCCACCCTGTTGGAATGCCGCATGACCATAGCGATCGTAAGCGGCGCGCTTCTGTGAATCGCTCAAGGCTTCATACGCTTCGCCGAGTTCCTTGAAGCGCTCCTCGGCCGCCTGATCACCCGGATTTTTGTCAGGATGGAACTTTACGGCCAGCTTGCGATATGCCCGTTTGATATCTTCCTCGGTTGCATCCCGCTCGACACCGAGCACTTCGTAATAGTCGCGTTTCCTGGTCATCAAGCGGGCGGGCCCTTCGAAACGACGACGCTAGCGGGCCTAAGCAAACGCTCCTTTAATTTGAAACCTTTGCGAAGCTGCCGGACCACCGCGCCATCAGCGACGTCGGGACTCGACTCATGAGCCACGGCTTCGTGAAGGTTTGGATCAAACCGGTCCCCAACGGCATCCACAACTTCGACCCCATGGTTACGAAGAAAATCTTCCAGTTGTCTTCGCACCATCTCCAACCCCTGGACGATTCCAGACGCTTCGGGGGCACTCTTCGCAGCTTCAAGGCCAAGGTCGAAATTGTCCAGAATGGGTAAGAGACTCTCGAGAAGCGAGTTGTTCGCGTAGCGGATGGCATCTTCTTTCTCCCGTGCGACACGCTTTCGATAGTTGTCGAGCTCGGCTCGCGCACGGAGAGCGGCATCCTTGTACTTTTCAAGCTCTCTTGCTAGATCGGGTTCGGACTTCGGCTCCGAGCCGGCAATCACGTCACCGCCAAGCGCCTGCGTATCATCAACCGGTTCTGCCTCGCTCTCGGATCCCACGTCTGGTTGGCTATTCATCGTTTACAGATCGCAATCATTGTAATGTCGTCGTGCTGAGGAAAATTCCCCGCAAAATGTTTCACCTCTTCGGTAAGCCGCTTTATGATACCAGTGGCGCCTTGCGCGGCGCTGGATTGGAAAGCCTGCACGAGGCGGGGAAGTCCAAACTCCATCCCCTCTTCATCGAGAGCTTCCGTCGCCCCATCGGTATAGAGTAATAGGCAGTCATCGTTGGCCAATTCAAAGGAGAAATCGGCGGTGACTCTATTGAAGACTTCACCGCTGTCAATGCCGAGCGCCATGCCTTTTGGCGTGAGCTTTTCGACTCTTTGGTGAGCTGCCCTGTACAAGAGTGGCGCATCGTGCCCGGCACGCGCGAGAGTCACATGGCTGCTCTCCTTGTCAAGTATCAGATACGCCATGCTAATAAACATGTCCTCCTTGATGTCGGGATACAGCTGGTGATTCACGCGACGAAGGACCTCGGCAGCTGAGACCTTGCCGACCGCCTCGCTCCGGATAACACTGCGGCCCATGGCCATGATCAATGAGGCCGGGACTCCTTTCCCAGAGACATCGGCGATGGCAACTCCAACGCGACGCTCATCCACTTGGATATAGTCGTAATAATCCCCGCTCACCTGGCGCGCCGGCACGTTAATACCGCTGAGTTCATAACCAGTCACTCGCGGCGGAGAAGAGGGCAGAAGAATGGCCTGGATTTCCCGGGCGATCTCCAGATCGTGATCCATTCGCTTTTTCTCCCCCGCTTCGAGATAGATCGCTTCATTGTAAAGGGCAAAAGCGGACTGCTCGGCAATCGTCTTAAAGACAGTGACATCCTTGTCGGAAAATGGCGTACTCACGGGGCCGTTGGCGAGGCCGAGAACGCCCAGAAGTTTTCGGCGATAAGCCAGCGGTCCGACGATTGCGGAATGAGCCATGAGACCGCTCGGCGAAAGGGCATAAGCAAGGTCTTCCTCGGAATAAAGGCGCGAGTGATCTCCATTCAGGGCGGCTCCAACGATCCCTTCGCCGCGTCGGATGGAGCTCAGCCGCAAATAGCTTTCCAGAGCGATGTGATTACCGACCGCCTGGTCCAGGATATGGGGGGGCACCTTGATGAGGGCGGGACAGCCCTTGGAGATAAATGCCGGCACCAAAACAGGTTCAGTCTTGTCCATTAGGTACAGGGCACCACCGTGAGCGTTTAAGATTCGAATCGCGCTCTCAACGATAAGGCGGTGAAGCTCGGTGGATCGAACCCCCTCGGAAAACGCCTCTCCTAAGCCGTGCAGAAAATCAAAGACGCGATCCTCTTCGACCTGAAGGTCAGCCCGCCGACGTTCGAGCTCGCTGATGCGCCGCGTGAAGGTATTCAGCACTACCAGAAGTGCCAGGAAAGTGCCGAAGAACAGCGCAAGGAAGATGTATGTCCACATAGGGACGCATAAAGGCAGAACGCTAGTGATCCAGAGCCCTCTGAGAATCGGACACGTTCAGCTCATGCCGCATATATTCGAGGACATCCTTGAACTTCACCTCATTGGCAGCATCCACTCGCACGAGAGCCTCGTGAGCTTCGAGCACATTCTGCTGATGCTCCTTCTTTCCAGCTTTCTCCGGCTTGGCCTCGCGAAGTTCCAGCTTCTCGGGCTGACTTTCGACACTAGATCCTACGCCCTCCACATGGAAGAGCTGATCCAAGCCGAGGCTGCTGAGCAGGCCCGCATTGCGATCATTGACGTTAATCGTGTGCAAGCCTCCCTGCCCGAGTTCTCGAAGGCGAAGAGCGACTCCGGCGAGGGTTCCCATGAAGGTTGAATCCATCTGCTCACAATCGCGCAAGTCGACCACAAAATCCCTGTATCCGCGCTGGATCATTTGCTTCACAAATTCCTTCAGACCCGCGCTATTCTGGAACGTTCCCCGGCCCTCCACTTTTACCCAAACGGCTCGGTCAACGCAGCCGACAAGTACAGACGATGTCGTGTTCACTCTGGTGTGGGAAACTATCCCAGACCAGCGACGGCTGTCAAATACCTCCCCCTCATTAGCGCCACATAAACGATTGCCTCAGCGCCACGATCCTCCCGTTGACGATCAGGAGAACGCGCCAGGAGGTCACGCGGCCGAACTCCAGAAACTCATCGCCCGCCGTGTTGAACTCCGAAATGTAAGAGCCTTTCGCCTCAGGATAGTAACGCTCCACAGCCATAACGTGATTGGCTAGAGCGGCCAGCCGATACTCGAGGCGAACGGTGACATCACTGCGCTCGGAGGTGCGCCAAAAGAAAGTAAAATAGTTTCCATATCGGCGTTCGCGTTGGTTGCGATCTACGGCGCCCCATACAATACGCTCCCGTTCGAAAAGAACTGGTTCGCTTTGCGTGAGCGGATCCAGATCCTCATCGAAGATATTAAGCTGGATTTTGCGAAACTGATAGTTGTCGTTAAGTTCCAAAGGCAGCACGCCCGCCTTCTCGAGCTTGGTGGCGGGCCCTTGCGGCGCAGAGCAAGAAGACAAGACGAGTGATAATAAGGCGAATGCGAGGGATGTCCTCATTGCGCGGGATACAAGCGGCTTTGCCGCCTCATGTCAAATTCTCGCCGTGCTTGACTCCAGCGCGCCTTGGCAATCGAGTTCCTTCGGCGGATGGACACCAGAATAGTTGTGAATGTGCAAGAAATTCTACAGCAACTCCGGCCTGGGGTAAGCAATGTTGCGGGGCATCGTTGAAACGGCGACAATCCGCCAAGCGCGTTGGCGTTCCGCTGCTCCCGATCGGGGCGGACTGCATTGGTAGCTTAAAAAATCGTGCCGAACGCCAGGCGCGCTTCGCGACCCCGGCAACTATCTGCACCCCGTATGTGAAATGGACATTGCAGACTGGCCAACTCTAAAAGAAGCTATCAACCAAGACTTCCGCCCTGTGCCTAGCACCGCAACCGCCGGCCGCCTGACGCCATTCCAAACTTCGCTCAATGAGGCTCTCGAGACGTTCGAGACTCTCCGCCATATTGAGGGGGACTTCTCCCAAGCGGTCGACACCGTTGTGCAGTGCCTCAAGAGCGGGTGCAAGCTGCTCATTTGTGGTAATGGCGGAAGCGCGGCTGACAGCGCCCATATCGCCACGGAATTCACCTGCCGCTTCAAGGAGGACCGGCGTCCCTATCCCGCAATGGCCCTGAGCACCGATGGCGGACTCCTCACCGCGATTGGAAACGACTATGGTTTCCAGGATATTTTTTCGCGACAGGTGTGGGCGTTTGCCAAACCCGGCGACGTGCTCATCGCATTATCTACCAGCGGCAAATCGCGCAATGTGCTCTCTGCCATCGAGGAAGCGCGCCGCCACCAGGCGAAGAGCATCGCGTTGCTGGGAAAGGGCGGTGGCTTCACGGCAGGCGCCGCCGACATCGAACTAACTGTCGATTCCGGGTCAACCGCACGCATTCAGGAGGCCCATAAGTTTCTCCTCCACGTCCTTTGCGAGATCGTCGAGTCGGCACTCGCAAAGGAATGAGGGGGTTAATCTTTCCCCTCGCCGCAGCGGCGATCGGCGGAATTGTTGGCTCATTCCTGAACGTCTGCATCTATCGATTGCCGCGCGGCATTTCGCTGAGCAACCCGCGTCGGTCGTTCTGCCCTTCCTGTAAGCGGACGATTGCCTGGTACGAGAACGTTCCCGTTCTTAGCTGGATCGTCTTGCGAGGGAAATGTTCATCTTGCCAGGCGAGCATTCCTTTTCGGTGTTTGGTGGTCGAGTGCCTCACCGCGGCGCTTTTCGTCTGTGCATGGAACCGCTACGGTCTTCCGCTCGCGCCGATCTACTGTGCTCTTCTCGCGTTGTTGGTGGTAGCAGCTTTCATCGATCTCGAGCACTTCATTATCCCGGATGAAATCAGCTGGGGAGGCACGGCGGCGGGACTTCTCTTGAGCGTCCTCTTCCCCCAACTTATGCAGACATCGTCGCGGGTCGAAGCCCTTTGCTTTTCTCTCGCCGGCGCCGCCTTCGGTTTTGGTCTGCTTTGGCTCATCGTGGAGCTCGGCAAACTGGCGTTTGGCAACAAGCGGCATCGCTTCGAAAAAGAAGAGCCTTTTGCTCTGCAGCAGAACGGAGACGCGGTGACGCTGCAGATCGGAAACGAAACACTTTCTTGGGAAGACATTTTCGCTCGGGAGTCCGATGAGCTCGTGCTGGAGTGCGGTCGGGTTAGCCTTGCCGAGTCTGCTCCTGTTCTTCGATTTCGCCACGACAGGATGATCGTTGCCAACAAGGAAACGCCCTTGGCAGAAGTTGCGGCCCTTAGCGGGACACTCCGCGCCATTGTGATTCCACGTGAGGCCATGGGCTTCGGGGATGTGAAGTTCATCGCCGCCATCGGCGCCTTTCTTGGATGGAAAGCGGTCCTCTTTAGCCTTTGCGCCGCCTCAATCTTTGGCTGCGTCGCCGCCTTGGCGGGCATTTCTCTCGCCCGGGATAGCACCGGTGCGCGAGTCCCGTTCGGCCCCTTTCTTGCCCTTGGAGCCACCGTTTGGTTGTTTTTTGGCAGGGAGATCTGGGCCAGCTACTTTGGAATTCCCGCGGAAAGCGCATTTTAAATTCGAGCGCTCCAGAAAATGGTATAAGAGTTGAACGCGATGGCCGAGAAAAAGCAACTGCCCTTCTTTGAACTGCTGCGGCAGAGCTGGAGACCATACCTGAAGCTTGGAGGGTATATGAAACCCTACCGCACTCAGTTTATTTTCGGACTTATCTGTGGCGTAGCTGCCGGGGCGCTTAATGGAGTTTTCCCTCTTGTGGTGAAGATTGTCGGCGAGAAAATTTTTCCTGGAGGCCTTAGTTCGTCAAACATCTACCGGATGCCCCTTCCCGGCAACGCGCAGGATGTCGGACCGGGAATCGAAGGAGTCTTCTGGGTGAGCCTCCTTATCCCGGTGGCGATGATTGCGCGGGGCATCTTCTCGTTTTTGAACAGCTACTGCATGGCTTGGGTGAGCTTTCGCGTGCTGCAGGATCTTCGCACCCAAGTCTTCCGCCATCTGATTTCTCAATCGCTCGAATTCTTCAACAAAGCCAAGTCGGGCAAACTCATTTCGCGCGTGCTCAATGACACGCGCATGGCGCAAAACGCTCTCACATCCATTGCCGGGAATGTCGTCAAGGATCCCATTGCTGTGATCGTCGGTGTGTGCGTTCTGGTGGCGATGGATTGGAGATTCAGCCTCACGACGCTGGTGCTGTTTCCGATCTGCATAGTTCCCGTCATTATTTTCGGGAAGAAGGTTCGAAAGGCAGGTCAGGCTGAGGAAAACGAGGCGGGCACGATGGCCGTAATCCTTCAGGAAAGCTTCGCGGGAGTTCGCGTGATCAAATCTTTTGCGCGCGAGGATTATCAGATCGAGCAGTTCGAGAAATCAAGCGAAGTCCAGTGCCAGAATAGCCTGAGAGTGCGCAGGAGCACCGATATCGTCCAGCCGTTGATCGAGTCCGTTTCGGCATGCGGGATCGTCCTGGCTCTATTTTACGTCTACTATTTTAACATCAGCGTCATGAAATTCATCGCGCTGTGCTCAGGAATTTTTCTGCTCTACAATCCGCTCAAGTCTCTGAGCAGAATTCCCCTGCGCATGCAGAAGTGCCTGGCCTCTGCGACGAACGTGTTCGACCTCATGCAATTGACGCCCGCCATTCAGGACTCCTCCGCCGCAACAGTGCTCACTGAGTGCCGTGGTGGAATCACCTTTCGCAATGTTAGTTTTTCGTACGGCCAGGAGGCAAAGGCGCTCCAGAACATCCATTTGGAATTTGAGCCCGGCAAACAATATGCGCTAGTCGGTGCGAGCGGCGCGGGAAAGACGACGATGCTCTCGCTCATCCTGCGTTTCTACGACCCCCAAAGCGGGGTTATCGAGCTTGACGGGCGTGATCTTCGGAGCGTTACGCAGCAGTCGCTTCGCGAGCATATCGGGATCGTGACACAGGACACGTTTTTGTTTCACGACACGATCTATGAGAACATCCGCTATGGGCGGCTCGACGCCACGGAAGCGGAGGTCCAAGCTGCCGCAAAGCTGGCCTACGCCCACGATTTTATCCTTGCTCAGCCGGAGGGTTACGACACGGTAGTCGGCGATAAGGGATGCCTCCTCTCCGGCGGTCAACAGCAGCGACTCGCCATCGCGCGGGCCTTGCTGAAGAACGCGCCCGTGCTCCTGCTGGATGAAGCAACCTCAGCGCTCGATTCCGAATCAGAGCGCATGATCCAGGCAGCCCTTGAACGTCTCGCTCACGGGCGCACTGTCATCGCCATCGCTCATCGCCTCTCCACCATCTTGAACTCCGACAGCATCGTTGTGATGGCCCATGGCCGCGTCGTGGACGTTGGCCCGCATGCCACTCTGCTCGAGAAGTCGCGCCTCTACCGCAAACTTTACCAGCTCCAATTCCACCGGGAAGAGCCTGTTGCGGCCTAGCAGATTTAATCGATCATCGTCTGAGTCCTGAACGAGTTGGAAGCTGCCAGCCTGCGGCGATCCAGCATTCGCCACTAAACTGTGTCGGTTTTCAAAAGAAACTCCGCAGCCTGCGCAACATCTTTGTCGCCGCGCCCCGAAAGGTTCACGATAATGATCTCGTCCGGGTTCATTTTTGGCGCGATTTTGATCGCGTGCGCTACCGCATGCGCCGATTCCAGCGCAGGGATAATGCCTTCCCTCTCCGCGAGAGTGCGGAAGGCAGCGAGCGCTTCATTGTCGGTCGCATAATCATACTCCGCTCGGGCGATGTCGCGAAGATAACAATGCTCAGGCCCGACCGCGGCATAATCCAATCCGGCCGAGACGGAATGGGTTAGATTGATCTGCCCATCTTCATTGGCGAGCAGCCATGTTTTTGCCCCTTGCAGCACGCCAAGTTTGCCTCCTTGAAATCGCGCCGCGTGCCGCCCGGGGAAGATCCCCTCCCCACCAGCTTCTACGCCCGTCATTTTAACGCCTTCATCGCGGAGGAAAGGATAGAAAAGACCCATGGCATTGCTTCCGCCTCCGACACACGCAATGAGCAAGTTAGGGAGTCGTTCTTCGCGCCGGAGGATCTGTCGCCGTGCCTCATCGCCGATTATGCGGTGAAAGTCTCGCACCATCATGGGATAGGGATGTGCCCCGTAGGTGGTGCCAAGCACGTAGTGGGTCGTCCGCACGTTGGTTACCCAGTCTCTCATCGCCTCGTTGATCGCTTCCTTGAGCGTCGCCTGGCCCGCGGTGACCGGAACTACCTTGGCGCCGAGAAATTCCATGCGCGAGACATTGAGCCCTTGGCGCTTCATGTCCACAGATCCCATGTAAATGACGCATTCGAAGCCGAAGCGCGCTGCGACCGTCGCTGTAGCTACTCCATGTTGACCTGCTCCAGTCTCTGCGATGACGCGCTTCTTTCCCATACGTTTGCAAAGAAGAGCCTGTCCAATCGCGTTATTGATCTTGTGCGCTCCCGTATGCAAAAGGTCTTCCCGCTTAAGATAGATTTTTGCTCCGCCGAGGAACTGCGTAAGACGCTCAGCGAAGTATAGCGGAGTGGGTCGCCCACAGTAATCAGCGAGAAGAGACGAGAACTCTTTCCGGAAATCAGAGTCGACGCGCGCTCTACGGTATTCTTCCTCCAGTTCATCAAGCGCGCTGACGAGTGTCTCCGGAACAAACCTCCCTCCATAAGGTCCGAAGTGACCATGAGCGTCGGGAACGAGGGCGCGAATTTCCGAGGACATTAGATCGCAATATCAACTTTCGCCAGCATTGCTGCAACTGCTCGTCGATGGGGCGAGGGCATGGGAGGCAATGCGTGCGGGAGAAATGGTTTCAGATGATTGGCTCGACGCGGTTCCACGGACACGCCCAGCGTGACCCGGAAACGCGTGATGGAATAGACCTCAGTGTAATCGGAACATACGTGCGTCAGCCTCGCTTCAGGAAGCAGCCATAAACCTTCCCAACGAGGTCCGCCCGAAAGTTCGAGCCACAATTTCCCTTGCTCGAGCACAAACGCTCGGTTCTCGGCAATCCGTTCAATCCTCGGGCGCACTTGCTCAACCGGCAGGGGATCCGAGCCGGAGGCCAGGCAATTGCGGCGAATCGGACATTGATGACACCTTGGCTTTCGGGCAACACAGATTAAGGCCCCGAGATCCATCAGCGCAGAAGTGTGCGATCGGCAGCCCTCCTTTGGCAGAAGCTCGCCTGCGACTTCTCTCAAGAACGTGCGTCCCCGCGCGTCATCCAGCGGCTTTCGCCAATTTCGCAAGCGAGCGAGAACTCGAGCGATATTTGCGTCAACCACCGGCTCACGTGCATCGAATGCAAAAGTTGCGATTGCTGCAGCGGTGTAGGCTCCCACGCCGGGCAAACGGCGCAAGTCTTCCACAGAGGACGGCACTTTTCCCTCCGCTCGCTCAATGATCACTTGGGCAGCACGTTGGAGGCTTCGGGCTCGCCGGTAGTAGCCCAGCCCTTGCCACATGGCGAACGTTTCCTCTTCAGTCGCCCGAGCGAGAGAAGCAAGAGTCGGAAATCGTGTCATCCAGCGCCGGAAGTAGGGAATGACCACTGCAACTGTCGTTTGCTGCAGCATGAATTCCGACACCATCACGGCATAGGGATCTCGCGTGTGGCGCCATGGCAAGTCACGACCATTCTGGTCAAACCAGCGCCGCAGCTTGCGTCGGATTTTTTGCTCTGCGTAGCGGGGTGCCTGCGCTTTATTGGTCTTTTCCGTGTCCGACAAAGCCATCACCCTTTACACTACTCCGCTCACGGCCACGCAAGTCGCGAAATTAAAGGTCTTGCTGCAGAAGGAGGGATATAAGTTCGAAACACGTCCTTTCACGCTCTTGTTTGCGCAGAGGGACAAGCTGACTGTCGCCGTCTACGAGAAAGGGCCAAAGGCGGTGATTCAAGGCCGGGGAACGGAAGACTTTGTCCGTTTTCGTTTGGAACCAGAAGTTCTGGGCGAAGCCAGGTTAGGCTACCAGGAAGTCTTCAATCCGCAGATGTTCGAGCCGCACTTCGGCATCGACGAAAGCGGCAAGGGCGATTTTTTTGGACCGCTCGTCATCGCGGGGGTCTATGTCGATCGCGATGTCGCGCGGCACTTTCAGGAAATCGGCGTTACTGACAGCAAGCGCATCTCTTCGGACAAGCGCATCCGCGAACTCGCTGGGGCCATCCGTAAATCAGGCGCCGCGCAGAGTGTCGTGGTCATCGGCCCCGAACGGTACAACACACTCTTTCTGAAAATCGGCAATCTCAATCGGCTGCTCGCCTGGGGCCATGCCCGAGTCCTCGAAAATCTCTGCGCGCTGCGGCCCGAATGTCCCCGCGCCCTCTCTGACAAGTTCGCCGATGTTCGAGTGCTTCAGCGAGCACTTATGGAAAAAGGTAGAAACATCCTCCTTGACCAACAAACAAAAGCCGAATCGGACTACGCGGTCGCGGCTGCTTCCATTCTTGCCCGCGAGAAATTCATCGATTGGCTAATTGCTGCCGGCAGACGACTGGGAATCGCCCTACCTCGAGGCGTCTCGGCCGCTGTGAAGCAAGCTGCGCGGAAAATCGCTGAAAACGGCGGACGCGATGCCCTGGGGTTGGTGGCGAAAATGCACTTCAAGACAGCCGCCGAAGTGCTCGGCAATGCTTGATCAAACAAGCTGCGATATCGCCGAATACGTGGAATCATTCGCTTTGCGGCTGCGTCAATCCCAGGATGCTCTCCATGAAGAAGATCTTGCTCTTTCTCCTTCCCGCCGTCGCATTTGGCGCTGACACGGCCTTGACGATCTACAATCAAGACTTCGCGGTCGTGCACGAACGAATAAGACTGGAACTGAAGCCAGGTGTGAATGAAGTGAAGTTTGCCGAAGTATCAGCCCATCTGGAGCCAGAATCAGTCATCCTGCGAGATTTTGCGGGGAAGACAGATTTCCAGATTCTGGAGCAGAATTTCCGGAACGACCCGATTGATCAATCGGTGATGCTGTCGCTTTTCGAGGGTAAGGAGATCGACTTCCTCGTTACCGAACCGCAGAAACCCGATCGCGTGATTAAGGGCCGCATTGTCCGAAGCGGATCTACCGGGCATGAGCTCATGAAAACACGGCAATCGCAAAAAACCATCCCAGGTGAGCCGACGGACCCCATTATTGAGGTGGATGGCCAATTTCAATTCCGCCTGCCTGGAACGCCGCTCTTTCCAGCCTTGCCGGATCTGAGTATCCTCAAGCCTGAATTGAGCTGGCAACTGCAGTCCAGCGAGACCCACCAACTCGATGCCGAGCTTTGTTATGTTTCGGGAGGACTGAGCTGGCAAGCCCACTACAATCTTGTAACTGCGAGCGATGGCGAGAAGCTTGATCTCATCGGTTGGGTCACCCTCGGTAATCACACCGGAAAGAGCTTCGAAAATGTCCGGGTCAAGCTGATGGCCGGCGATGTCGGGAAGATCCAACAAGACGAGCAGTCCAGACTTGTCGCCGCAAGAGCCGACGCCGAAGTCGGCGATCCGCCGATAACTCAGAAGAGCTTTGCCGACTACCACCTCTATACGCTCCAACGTGCCGTGACACTTAGGGATCGTGAAACCAAGCAGGTCGAGTTTGTGCGCGCGCCTGGCGTCAAATCCAAGCAGCTTTATGTGTATGAAGGAAGCCTAATGAATATCAACCGGCGGCGAGGATACGATCCGAACGAACTTAGAGAAAACGAAAGCCTCGGTTTGGAATCAGTTTCCCAAGTGCAAATACGGTACGAATTCGAAAATTCAAGAGAAAATGGCCTTGGCATTCCCTTGCCAAAAGGGCGACTTAGATTTTACCAGCGGGATGATGATGGCGAGCTTGAGTTCGTTGGTGAGAACAATATCAACCATACCCCGGAAAACGAAACCGTCCGGGTGCCTGTCGGCCACGCGTTCGATGTCATCGGCGAGCGCAAGCGAATCGATTTCAAGGTGGACAGCTCCAACAATTGGGCCGATGAATCATTCGAAATCACCTTGCGTAACAGAAAAAAGGAAGGGATTGAAGTGCGCGTTGTCGAGCATCTCTTTCGCTGGGTAAATTGGGAGATCCGCGGAAACTCTGAGCCGTTCACGAAATTGGACGGGCAAGAAGTCGAGTTCCGCGTCAAGCTTGAGCCGGAAGGAGAGAAAAAACTGACCTACGGGGTGCATTATTCGTGGTAGTGTGGTTTTTTAGCCCATGGAGCTGAATGCTTGGACCAGAAATCTTCGGGCTCTCTACGACAAAGCTGTCTCTCTCTATCGCGCCGGCAAGCGGGACGACGCGACCTATTTTAGCCCGGACGAACAAGGCTTCCTCGCTTCCATTGGGCTTAGACCCATCCACGTCTATGACTATGTGGAGGACTACATCACTTCAGGCGAACCGGATTGGGAAACCTTCCTGCTGATGGCTGCGGCTCGCCGCGATTTCTTCCTTTTCGAGCAGAAGGGCGCTGACAACCGGTGTGAGATCCGTCCCGATCAATTGCCTTCTAAACGTGCCAAGCTCGATGGAATCGCCTGGCTGCCAAGGATCATTCAGAAAGCGCGCTGCTTTCTGGAAGGCGCACTCTGCCATGACATCATGTACTGCTGTGGCGGAGATCGCCACTTTCTCAGGGAACATCACCTCCACCCGGCGGACTTTCTACGAGCAATTTGGGCAGCCAGGGGCGACGATCAAAAAATGCTCGTCTTCGTGAAGAATTCTTGTCCCGCGATGGAGGGGTCTAAAGAGAGGCGAGGTAAGCTCGCCAACCACCAAAGTTCGTAATCTCGGCTGCTCCCTTCAGCGCGATTTCCTCGCAAAGAAAACCCTTCACCCAATCGCCGGAGGTCAGCTTGATGCTTCCCACGGCAAGAGGAGCAGGTACTGCCGCGACGAACATTCCGAACTGCGCGGCCTTCAATTCCCAGATTTCGACTTCAATGGACGCTCCGAATTCAGAGCGGATCATTCCTGGTTTGGGAGGCGATGTATTTGCCAGAGCGAATAAACGATAGATTGGAGCTGTGAGAGTCTGCCCGACGAATGTGGCAGCCAGGGCGATGAGTTGGTGATTCAACGGCTGATCGCGTAGATGCGCTCCTACCACCGCCAGCTGGATTTTCATCGTGCCCGTAGACTTGTTAGCGGGCAGCTCGCTTGTTCCTTCTGCCTGGGGCGCCTTCAGGTTGCAAACTCCCTGGCTAGTGCAAAGAGCAAGGGCTCCTGCCAGGCTGGTGCAAAGAAGGTTATGCCAAAAGGCACGTTGTCGGCACGAAAACCCGCCGGCACAGCAACACCGCAGAGATTTAGGAGATTCATGAAATTCGTATATCGACCGAGGTTGGAATTGAGCTGAATGGGATCGGCCAGCATCTGCTCGATGGTGTAGATCGTGCCGGTTGTCGGCAGAAGAATTGCGTCAAGCGTCTCCCAGGTTTTCTCCGAATCGCGCGTCAGAGCCGCCAGACGATACTGCGACTCGAAAGCATCAACCGCGGAATACTTCCTCGCGCCCGCGATCAGGGCGAGGACGACAGGATGCACTGCACGGGGGTTTTCTTCGATGAGAGACTTGGCGGCCGCATAGCGTTCGGCAACCCACGGCCCGCTGTACAGAAGATCTGCAGCTTCACGAAAAGGGCGATAGTCGAACTCGCTGATCTTCCAGCCCCGTTGAGCCGCCCGATCCACAGCTGCCATATACAGACCGGCATATTCTGTATCACCGAAGAACTCCCGCTCATTATCCGGCAGCACACCAACTCGACGCAGCGATGATGAAGGACAATCAATTGTCTTGACCGAATAAGGATCGTCCTGATCGAAACCTCTGACAATCGCGTCGATCCTCTCGGCCTCATCGAGACCTTTGGTAAGAACAGTTATGCAGTCGAGAGTACGGCATGCGGGGACCAATCCCGCTGTAGACCAACTGCCGCGCGTGGGCTTCAAACCGACGAGATTGTTGAAGGCTGCCGGCACCCGGCCAGAGCCTGCGGTGTCCGTTGCCAGCGCAAAATCCGTTAGCCCTGCCGCCACCGCGAGAGCCGAGCCCGAACTGGAACCCCCGCTTATGTAAGCCGGATTATAGCAATTGCAGGGAAATCCATAGGGGGATCGCGTGCCATTCAGGCCGGTTGCGAACTGGTCGAGATTTGTCTTTCCAATGGGGATCGCGCCGGCATCGAGCAGGCGCTGAACCACAAATGCGCTTTTTGCTGGAGTATAAGCGAAGGCCGGGCACCCTGCTGTCGTCGGCAATCCGCAGACATCAATGTTGTCCTTGACGGCGAACGTTTGACCTTTCAAGGGAAGCTCGCGTGGGTCCGCCTCAAGTTTGTGGGCGGACTCCAACGCCTCCCCCTCATCAACCAGGGAAATCCAGACGCCATCACTACCGCGTTCCCGGATCTTGTGAAAGGTGCCAGCGATCTTCTCGGCAAGCGCGCTCATTTCTCAATCACCATGGCGGAGTGTTTTGATCTGGGGAATAGAATCTTCGGAGCCTTCGGGCCTTCTTCGCCTTCCCAACTGTCTCGCTCAAACTCCTAAGTGGTTGTCTCGAAAAGTGGAATAGTGATCCGCTGTCGTCTCAGCCGTGATCATCAGCTGTCACTTACTACCACCAAGAGCACGACGATTGCGACGACCGCCAGACAGCCAATCACCCTTCTCATTCGACTTCGTCACCAGCCTCAGTCATTTTGACGACCGGCAGCCGGTCCTCTTCAGAGTCTCCCGCCGGGGCATGAATCAACTCGTCCAGCCGATGTTTGATAGCCAGGAATTCCGAGGTGAGGAATTGTTCCGGCGTTCGCGGTCGTGGAACAGGATTTTCAATAAATTCGCGAACTCCCCCGGGATTCACGCCGAGAACGAGGATGCGGTCGGAGAGATAAACCGCTTCATCAAGATCGTGAGTAATGAACAGGATCGTCACGTTGACCTTTTTCCAAATTTGCAAGAGATACGCCTGCATCTTCGCCCGCGTGAGAGCATCGAGAGCACCAAAAGGCTCGTCCATGATCAGAATACGTGGTTCATTGGCTAGAGCGCGGGCAATGGCGACCCGTTGCTTCATTCCGCCCGAGAGCTCATGCGGATAGGAGTCCTCAAATCGGCTTAAGCCAACCATCTCGAGCCATTCCCGAGCTGTACCCTCAGCCTCGACTGTGCTTCTGCTCTGCATCTCGATGCCAAACATGACATTCTGCTTCACCGTTCGCCAGGGAAAGAGCGTGTAACCCTTGAAAAACCATTCCTCTGTCCGGTCCTGGTCCGGTAACGGGCTTGCCATCGAGGAGGAGCTCACCACCGCTTGCTTCGTCGAGTCCAGCGACAATGCGAATAAAGGTTGACTTGCCGCAACCGGAGGGGCCGATGATGGACACAAATTCTCGGCGATGAATGTCCAGGGAGACATTTTCAAAGACAACGTGTTGATGGCCGGCAGGACCGAAGTCCTTCCTGAGACCATGGATAGAAAGCACAACAGGACGCTCGCGGATGCGCTTGAAGCGAGCTGCCACGGGCGCTTCCTGTCTATGGTAATCGGGAAGTTCGAGTGACGTCAGCAAAGGTCAGGATTGCATGGGGGTTGCGCCAGCATCGCGTGCGACAGGCGGTTCGAGCTTTCCAAAGTTATCCAAAACCGGTGATGGTGGCGCTTCTTCTTCCAAAGATGACGAATCCTTTCTCGTGAGGTTTGTCGCGGCGGCTGGCCTTTTGGCGCGAACCTTCCGCTTCCACGGGAAAAGACCTTTTCCAAGCCAGGACAGTGCGATGTCTGTGGTTAAGCCAATAATGCCGATCATCATGATCGCCGCATAGACATTGTCGAAATTGCGATAACGTGCCTGCTGGTTGATGAAAAAGGTAATGCCGGACATCGTACCGACAACTTCCGCAACAATCAGATATGTCCATGCCCATCCAAGCAGAATGCGCATATCGGTGTAGATATCGGTGATCGAAGCGGGGATGACAACGCGCCCAACCAGACGTGATCCTCGTGCGCCCAGAGTTTGGGCGGCTTCCACAAGAGCCGGATCCACTTTGCGCACGGTGTTGGAAATGACCAACACCTGCTGGAAAAATGTTCCGATCACAATGATCGCAATTTTCGGAGCATCGTCGATACCGAGAATCGCTACGCACAAAGCGCCAAATGCTGGCGCAGGCAAATAGCGAAAGAATTCGACGAATGGTTCCTGAAGATGCGCAAAGAGGCGATAGGTTCCACAGAGAATCCCCAGAGGCACCCCGAGAAGGGAGGAGATGAGAAACCCAAAGAAAATTGTCCGGATGCTTCGGCCGAGGCTCTCATGCAGCCATGGTTCGTTCGGAAGGCGCGGTGGTGTGGTAAACGCCGTGTAAAACGCCACGACCACCTCGTGCGGCGCTGGCAGGTACACTGGATTGACGCGGAAGCCCGTCGGAAGATCGTCACCTGCCGCGGTTGCGATCTCCACTTGCCTGGCGAATTCTGCATTAGGAACCTCCATGCCCTCGACGAAATGTTCGACGCCGGCCGGATCCGTAATCCGCGTTAGAGGATGCCAGAAGAAGGGCACGTAGCTGACTGCGCACCAAAGGAGCAGGGGAAGAATGAAGGAAAGTATTGTCAGAACAAGCCGCAACCTTTCGGGCAATTCCTCCTTTAGCCCCAACCAATCGCGACGAGCCATGATTGCTAGATTCCAGCCTGCGGTTTACATGCCTTCAACGATGCTTGGCGCGAGATAGCTGGCTGGCTTTTGCGATTCCTTATAGACGTTATTATCGAGATTGAATTGGTTCCCAATCGTCATCGAACCATAAATCGAGTCAAAACCGTCGCCCTTTTTGAAGGCGGCCTTGGCCTCGCCAAGAGTCAGGAAATGAGTGCCAGGAACATTTTTCGCGTACTCTACAACGTCGGCCCCCGCCCTCGCCGCCATGATCTTGATGGCATCCTCTCGCGTAGCCGGGTCATTGATGTAGTCGACGCACTTGTAAAAAATGCGCACGACTTTCGCCCAGTCGTCTTTGTGTTGAGAGAAGCTTACCGGATTCACCGCAAGCACGTCGTAAATCAACCCTTTAGCGTCGGCGCTCGTGAAGAGCTTCTTCGATCCTGGGACTTGGGTGAGCGCCTGACTGGAAACAGGATACCACGCGCCGACGGCGCCGACCTTACCCGATGCGAGTGTCTGTGGCGTCTCGTTGGTTGCCGTATTGACAATTTCGACGTCGGCCTGCGTCATACCATGCTGTTTGAGCGCTTCGAGCAACAGAAGGTGCTCGACCAAGGTCACCTCAATGGCGACCTTCTGGCCCTTGAGGTCTTTGAAGGACTCGATGCCGGGCTTGCCAATGATCATGTCGCTGCCATCGCTGTAATCAAGGAGAGCAATGATCTTGCTCTTTGCGCCGTTGGCCCCATTGACGAGAGCGTCGGTAGCGACAGCCGTTACCGCATCCACTTTGCCGGCCGCGAATGCGTCCAGGGAAGGCAAGTAGTCAAACCAGATGAGATCGACATCGACGCCAGCATCCTTGAACCAGCCCTTCTGTTTGGCCACTTCGAAAATCGTGAATCCAGGCCAGTCGCTATAGCCGATCTTCAGCGTTTCGGCATTTGCCGACATAATCAGAAACGCACCAAGCAGAGTTGCCTGAAATTGAAGAAGGGCCTTTTTAAAACTTTTGTTGAGCATACCGAGTGTCAGCTTCGTTGATACTGAGCAAGTGCCATGCCACGCTGACTTGTCGTCCGAACTTCAATCGCAATCAGAGACAAGAGGGTATTCCGCTGGAAAAAACGGGCCCATGGACTTGAAAATGTGAATGATTTCAGACAAACGGAAGGTTCCCTCCCTCCCCACGGATCCTTTACAACGGCCCGCACCAGATTAGCACAGCATCTCAGCCCAACGAGCAAAGACCGTCGACGCCGTTTCTTGCAGGACTGGCAGGAATTGCTGCCCCTGTTGCCAGATCAAGTCTGCATCGATACCCGATTGGACAAGCAGCCCATGGGCTTTTTTGACGGCCTCTTCCAACAACGCCGGTGTCATTTCCAGATGAAATTGCAACCCATACAGCGCGTGACCATAACGGAAGAGTTGATTTGGCGTCAGCGCGGACCTTGCCAAGCGCATGCCCCCAGGAGGAATATCGAAGACATCTCCGTGCCAGTGAGTGGCGACGAACTTCCCAGGCATGCCACGCCAAAGACAATCGTATTCAGAGATGGGATCCAAGGTTACCTCGTAGAATCCCATCTCGCGTCGGCCTGGCTGTACCCTTGCTCCGAGAGCCGAAGCCATCAATTGAGCGCCTAAGCACAATCCGAGAACCGGCTGACCTTGTGATGCCGCATGGCGAATCAAGGCACACTCCGTGGAGAGATAGGGATACTTTTCCTGCTCGTAGGCGCCCTGCGAACCTCCGCCCAAGACCAGGCCCGCGAAGCCATCGAGGCACTCTGGAACCGCCTGGCCAAGATCTGGACGGATGATACTCATAGGAATGCCCGCCGCCTCCAGGGTGTCGCCGAGCAGGCCAGGCTTGTCGACTTCGCCGTGTTGGATGAACAGAACCGTTCTCTTTCTCATGACTTCCGCAATCTTGTCCGACCGCGCATGCTTCAGTGGAAAGCAGGAGCACCCGGCCAGATCTGTCGCGGCCTCAGTCTCCTATGGACTTCATGTCGAACGAGTGTGCCGGACGACCCGATTTACGCAATAGGAAGATCTTCCTATCTAATTATGGTTTGCGGCGTGAAAATAGCTCTGCATGGCCATGGCCGCGGCGTAGCGGTTTTCCACTCCGAGTTTGCGGAAGATCTTATCGAGATGGTTTTTCACGGTGTGAGAACTGATGCCCAGTATGATTGCGATTTCCTCGTTCGATTTCCCCTGAGCAACCCAATTCGCGACTTCCTGCTCACGCGGGGTGAGGGTGACTGGCATCCCGCACAAGGTGCCAGCGTCGATCTGTTCGTCGACAAGCAAGAGAACGCCGTCCGTATGGGGATGTCGCGTAAACCGAACGACCAGCCTGCGAGGTCCGCTGCGAAACGACCACGCACCCTTGATCTTATATTGTGGTGAGAGACCGTCCGACGCAGCCTTGGAATGAGCTCGTCGAGATACTCCGGCATTCGACGCGCGCACCCTGGCTTACCTCCAACATACCGCCGGATTAAACGACGTGTCGCCTGGCTGCAATATCGCACCTGGCCGTCATCTCCCAGCAGGACATGTCCGCGACCGAGAACTGCTTCGATGGCTTCGAAAGCTCCTAATGCAGGCATGGATTCGAACATCAGATCCATGTGGATGTCGAAACCCGCGACGCCGACACATCTGCCCTCATGAAGAATCGGCGCCGCCTTGCTGGTGATGAAAAGGGTCTCTCCAGCGACGCGATATTCATAAGGGCCGATGAGGACCTCCGTCCTCAGCCGAGCGGGTGCGAAGTACCATTCAGCAGAGGGTTTGTCGTAATCATTGTTCGCCTCGAGCTGAATCTTGCCGCCACAGCGATGCCAGAGTGGCACGAACCGTCCGCTCGCATCATGACCCGGCGCCCCGGCAAAAGTCGCATCCAGCCCATCGAGCCGGTCCGGCTCCCAGACCGTCCAGACACCAAGCAATCCGGGATTTGCCACCAGAATTCTTCGCATGATTTCGTTGAGAAAGCCGCGGTCGACCAAACCAAGATTTTTCAATGAGGAAAAAACTGCGGCCAGCTGACTAGCCCGGGTCACCGCCGCCTCTGCCGGCTCCAAAGTCATGTCTGAGGTCGATAGCAACTTTCATACCGTTCCGACCCCGGGAGGGCGACCCTGAAGGTTGACCTCCATATCCTTCGAAGTTACCTTAGCCGGCTTTACTCAACAGAATACTCGCACTGTAGGAAACCGCGGACACCCCGAAAAACGCGAATGGCCAACGTCACCCTTAAAAAACGTTTACAAACTCTTTCCCGGAGAGAGAGGCAAGGAGATAGCCGCCGTAGAGGATTTTAGTCTCGAGATCCAGGATCGGGAGTTTGTCGTCTTCGTCGGCCCCTCTGGATGCGGAAAGTCCACGACTCTGCGAATGATTGCCGGTCTTGAGGAAATCTCGAAGGGGGACGTTCTGATCGGCGGCAAGCGCGTCAATGATCTCCCTCCCAAAGATCGAGACATCGCCATGGTTTTCCAGAATTACGCGCTCTATCCCCACATGAGCGTGTACGAAAATATGGCCTTTGGTCTTGAGTTGAGGAAATTCCCCAAGGCAGAGATCAAGAAACGCGTGCTGGAAGCCGCAACCATCCTGGGCATCGAACAATTTCTCAATCGCAGACCTCGGGCCCTTTCCGGAGGACAGCGCCAGCGCGTTGCCGTCGGCCGCGCGATCGTGCGGCAACCGGAAGTGTTTCTCTTTGACGAGCCGCTTTCCAATCTCGACGCCAAAATGCGCGTTCAGATGCGCACGGAGATCGCCAAACTCCACCAGCGTCTGCAAGCTACGATGATCTATGTAACCCACGATCAAATCGAGGCGATGACGATGGGCACGCGCATCGTGGTGATGAAAGACGGGGTGATTCAACAAGTAGATAGCCCTCTGCAAATCTACAGCGAACCAAACAATCTTTTCGTTGCCGGCTTCCTGGGCAGCCCTCAGATGAATCTTGTCAAGGGCAGCTTACACGGGCGCGAGGGCGCCCTTGTTTTCCGCGAAGAGAAAGGCGGCGTGATCTCAGTTGACCTCGGCGACCGCAAGGCCGCGACAGGTTACCTTGAAAAGGAAGTGATCCTTGGCGTTCGCCCGGAGAATTGCGAATTCGTGCGTTCCGAACAATCTTCCTCGAACAACCGTTTCCAAGCGGTGGTGGATGTCGTCGAGCCCATGGGGGCCGAAACCTATTTTCACCTGCACACCGGCGTGCACCCCATTATCAGCCGTAGTCCGGCGGGAGCGCAACAAGCCGACGCAGGCCATCTTTTCACGTTTCAGATCAACCCGACCGCTGTGCATCTCTTCGATCCGGTGACAACGCACCGCATCGTATGATTTCCGCGAGCTTCGGCGGCGGCGTCTTGCGCCCCAGGAAGATAGCCATAATACCATTGGCCCGTCATGAGTAGCCCCGATCTTGATGTTCGTTATGTGGCGAAATTAGCGCGCATCGCGTTAACTGAAGAGGAAGTAACCACATTCCAGGATCAACTGCGCCGCGTTCTTGAGCATATCGAACACCTCAAAAAGCTTGACGTTTCCGACGTGGAGCCGACCGCACACACGTATCCAATTTTCAACGTCGTTCGCCAGGACACCCCAAGTGCGAGCATCTCCCGCGAACTGGCCCTCAACCTTGCGCCTCGCGCCGCGAACAATCTGGTTATCGTTCCAAAAGTCGTGGATTAAACGGCTTTTTGTTTCTCCATGGATCTCGCTGGCCTCACCATTCCAGAAATTCAGCAAGGCTTTCGCGCCAAAGCTTTCGATCCGGTTGATTTGATCCGAGCTTTGGAGTCACGCATCCAATCGGTGGATCCAACCATCCATGCCTTCCTGTCGCGGGATTTTGAGGCCGCACTGCGTCAAGCGGAAACAGCGGACGTTTCGCTTCCTCTGGGAGGAATTCCCGTCGGTATAAAAGATGTGATCAACGTAAAGGGCGATCCCTGCACCTGTGCCTCGAAAATTCTGCAGGGCTACATCGGACTCTATGACGCAACGGCAGTTGCGCGTCTGCGCAGCGCAGGGGCGATCCCGTTCGGCAGGCTGAATATGGATGAATTTGCGATGGGTTCTTCGACCGAAAACTCAGCATTTCAGACCACGTGCAACCCTTGGGACACCACCAGAATTCCCGGCGGCTCCAGCGGTGGATCGGCGGCTGCCGTTGCCGCGTGCGAGATTCCCGTTGCGCTTGGTTCAGATACTGGCGGCTCAATCCGCCAGCCGGCGGCGCTGTGCGGGTGTGTTGGCTTAAAGCCAAGCTACGGGCGAGTCTCTCGCTATGGTCTGGTCGCCTTTGCTTCTTCGCTGGATCAGATCGGCCCTTTCGCCCGGACGACACACGATTGCGCCCTCTTGCTTAACGTCATCGCTGGACGCGATCCCATGGACTCCACCTCCCTGGACGGCCCAAAAGAGGATTTCACCGCAGAACTCGGTCGGGATCTCAAAGGCGCGCGCCTCGGGATTCCTAAGGAGTACTTTGTCGATGGGATGGACGCTCGTGTAAAAGCCACCATCGAAGCCGCGATTCGACAGTGCCAGGAACATGGCGCGGAGCTTGTCGAACTCTCCTTGCCGCATACAGAATATGCGGTGTCCGTGTATTACATTATCGCCACAGCGGAAGCTTCAGCCAACCTCGCGCGCTTCGATGGGGTTCGTTACGGCAAACGCGCAAGCAGACCTAACGATCTGATGGACCTCTATCTTCGGAGTCGCGAAGAGGGATTCGGCAGTGAGGTGAAGCGCCGGATAATCCTTGGCACCTACGCGCTTTCCAGCGGATACTACGACGCCTATTACCTCCGTGCGCAGAAAGTTCGTACTCTCATACGGCGGGACTTCGCAGCGGCGTTCGAAAAGGTCGACGTCATCGTTTGTCCCACTTCACCCGACGTCGCCTTTCCGATCGGTGAACGCACCAGCGATCCCTTGAAGATGTACCTCGCTGACATTTTCACGATCGCCGCAAATCTGGCGGGGATCTGCGGGATCAGCGTGCCGTGCGGATTTGTCCTGGAGGGCAAGAGTAAACTTCCCGTTGGTCTTCAGTTTCTTGGAGATTCTTTAGCCGAAACCCAATTGCTCGGTATCGCTGACGCCTACGAACGCGCTTCCGGTTGGAGCAAGGAGAATCCACCTTTATAAACTCTGATCGTGACACGAAATCATCAGCGACCTCTCCGCCATACGGATAACCTCTCCACGATAGTCATCCCCTCTCCCGACTCCCCACGTTCGCAAGAAAGCCATCTGCCGCGAGATCTCCGACGAACTGGACTTCCAACTACACCTATCAACCTTACTGCCTAGAATGAGTCTTCTTTTCTTAAAGCGCGCACTCGCCAATCCGCTCCGCGTCGGTTACGTTGTGCCAAGCTCACCGTTTTTGACCCGCCAGACGAGCCGGCGCATTGATTTCTCACGCCCACGTATTGTCGTCGAACTCGGTCCCGGCGAAGGGTGCCACACCCGCCAGATCGTCAAACGCATGAACACCGAGTCTCGGCTCATCCTGTTTGAGCTCGATGAGGAATTCGTTTTGCATTTACGAAAGCAATTCAGGGGCGATGATCGTATCATGGTGCTTCACACCGATGCTTTGCGTTTGCCGGAGACGCTGCACGAATTAGGTCATCCACATTGTGACTACATTTTGTCAGGTGTGCCATTCTTCGTCATCGAATCGAAGACCAGGGACAAGATTTTGCAGAACATCGCGACGGTGATGAACAACGATAGCCGTTTTATCACCTATCAGATTACAACACAACTTTGCGACAATAATGGTCTTTTTGACCTAACCGCTAAGGAATATTGTCCCCTGAATTTCCCGCCAATCAACGTGCTGGAATTCCAGAAAGCTCGCGCGGCTTAAACTCAGAAGAACCCGCGCTGTCCCGAAGACATTCAGAGATATCCCTGGGCAACTTCCTCGGCCAGGATCGCGATGCCTTCGCGAACCGCGCCTTCGTCCATCGCGAAACTTAGGCGGATGCATTCATGGCCATGGCGCCAATCCTCGGCCGCGCCCACTCCAAAGTAGTGTCCCGGAATCACGAGCACGCCGCGATTCTTCAAGCGGGCATAAAGGGTCTCCGCCGAGATCTTCATCCCGCGAAACCACAACCATAAGAACAAAGAGCCTTCGCTCACATGCACATGGTAATCCAGTTCGTCCTGAAAGAACTCGGCAATCCATTGCTGTGCCCGGAGAGATTTTTGCTCGTAAAATGGACGCACCACCTCGTGCGCTAACTGGAGAATTTGCCCGGATTCCACGAGTGGCAGAACGATGGCTTGTCCAATAGAACAGTTGGCCAGGCCGACAATCGCGGTCATGGAAGCCACGGCACGGATGATCTCTGGCCTTGCCACGACAATTCCGGTGCGCGTGTTCGGAAGCCCGAGTTTGGACAGGCTCAGCGTGAGGATGATGTTTTCATCCCAGATCGGGTCGGCTTTGCGAAACAAGATGCCGGGAAAGGGAACTCCATAGGCATTATCGATGATCAAGGGCACATCGGCTGCGCGGGCCAGCGCAGCCAAGCGATGGATCTCCTCGTTCGTCAGCACGTTCCCGGAGGGATTTGTCGGACGAGAGACGCAAAGCGCCGCGACGTCCTTTGAGAGGGCAAGCCGATCGAAATCCACGTGGTACTTAAATCGATGTTCTGGCAGAAATTCGATTCGCGGCTCAAGAGCACGCAAAAGTCCGGGAGCGAGCCCTTGGTTCATGTAGCCGATATACTCAGGAATCAGCGGCAGAAGTATTGTCTTGCGCCGGCCATCGCGGAATTCACCGGCCAGGAGATTAAAGAGAAAAAAGAACGCTGTTTGACCGCCAGCTGTAATCGCAATATTTTCGGGGGCGACGTTCCAGGCAAACTCCCGCCGGAGCAAGTCCGCAAGTGCTGCGATGAAGCGGGCGTTTCCTCTTGGCGGATCGTAGTTTGTCATCATCCGATCGAATAACGGCGGATCTGCCAGAATCACGTTCATGCGATCGCGCCAAATCGCCTGCATTTGGGGGATGTGCGCTGGATTGCCGCCACCGAGCATGCGCACCGGTCCATGAGCGCCCGCCATCGCCCGGCCGAGATCGTCCATCAACTCCTCGATGCCGCTGCCACTGGCAATCCGCTCGCCAAAAAGGGATTTCTCAAACACTGATGAACTCTAATCATAGAGCACACCTACCGCACAGGGCCAACTCTTCCAGAAGCCTGCTCGTTTTCTTTGTGTCTTCCCCAGGCTGTGATTAATTGTCTCCGGTCTTAATTAGCATGGCATTCTCTTCCGATATCACTGAAGTGGTCCGTGATAGATCTGCGCTTCTGCGACAATTTGAAGCACTGCTAGCTCCCTGCTCAGACCAGAACCTCGAGCTGATGGCACGTGAATCCGCCGCGATTACTCGGCGTTACTTCGGACGCACGATGCGCCTCTTCGCTCCGCTTTATCTTTCCAACGAGTGCATCAACTCCTGTGCCTACTGCGGCTTTTCCCGCGAGAACGCCATTCTGCGCGTCACGCTCGATATCGAGGAAGTCGCCCGCGAAGCCGCATACCTTATCGGCCAAGGTTTCCGCAACATTCTGATCGTCGCCGGGGAGCATCCCAAATTTGTTTCTGGCGATTATTTGAAGCGTTGCGTTCAGCGGCTTTCGGCGGCAGTCCCGAGTGTCAGCCTGGAAGTAGCGCCCATGGAGGTGAAGGATTATGTGCCTTTGGTCAACGCTGGGGCTGAGGGGTTGGTTGTTTACCAGGAGACCTATCACCGCCCCACGTACTCTAAAATCCATCTTTCCGGCCCGAAGAAGGATTTTGACTGGCGATTGGACTGCCCTGAACGGGCCTATGAGGCGGGTTTTCGCCGCATCGGCATCGGTGCTCTTTACGGACTATGGCATTGGCGCGAAGAAGCCCTAGCTCTCGCAAGCCATCTCGAGTATTTGCTGCGCACCTGTTGGAAGGCCCAGATCACCGTCAGTCTGCCACGCTTGCGACCGGCGGCAGGCGACTTCCAGTCCACACATTCCCTGCCTGACCGCGAATTTATTCAGCTGCTTTGTGCACTGCGCATTACCTTTCCGCAGATCGGAATCGTTCTCAGCACGCGCGAACCGACCGCCCTGCGCGATGCCCTAGCTCCTCTTGGCGTGACCATGATGAGCGCAGGCAGCCATACGGAACCGGGGGGCTATACCAGACAGGGTAAAGAACATCTGCACCAGACGATCCGCGGGCGCCAGATCGCGGCAATCGGTGATCGCGCTGAAGGGCAGTTTGCCATTTCCGACGAGCGCCCCGCCGAGGTCGTCGCCGCCCGACTGCAGGAACTCGGGCTCGAGCCCGTCTGGAAAGACTGGGACGCCGCGATCCTGAACGCAGCCTGAGTGTCATGAATGTTTTCCTCAATGGTCAAAGACAAGACGTTGGGGCGCAGACCGTTTTTGATCTGGTCAGCGAGCTTCGGTTGGTGCCCGAGACTATTCTGGTCGAACACAACGGTACTGCACTTTTACGCTCAGAATGGGCGCAGACCGCGCTCTCCAACGAAGATCGACTGGAAGTCCTGCGCGTAGCTGCCGGCGGATAACTAGTTAGCTCCTCAAAGGCCAAGAAGGACTTGCGCAGAAGAGCACCCAGAGCAGTCATGGCAACATTCGAGAAGCCCCTTTGTTCCCGGCAGCCACGGTCATCCATGTTTCGTCTGCTGTCCCGTCTCCAAGAGATCACCTTTCATGCGACTGCAAATCGGGTGCGCTTAGGCGGCTGCATCCCACTCTCCAGCGGTAGATATCCGAAAAAAGCGTAATTGCGAAACCCGTGGGGGCCACCTTGAGAAACGCTCATTATTCTCGCGGCGTGCGCGATGCAGGGTTTGAACCTGCGACTTCCTGCGTGTGAAGCAGGCGCTCTACCACTGAGCTAATCGCGCAAAACTTAAGGCTCCTATATCCCAAGCTCGTCGGATTTCAAGCCTCTCAAAAGGGGACCCAGCCAAGCTACCCAATGCCATCCAAAATTATCTCGCGCGCCCGAGCGGCGGAGATCAATCGCCATTGGGGGCTTTCCCTGAAGCGGATCGCCGAAATATGCCATATTGTGCGCTTATGGGATCTCGCCAACTTCGACCATGGCAATGCCGGAGATGGTAGCGCGACTAATCGGACTACTGCTGATTCTGTTTTTCGCAGGCACGGTCTTCGCCTATGCCGTTCAGCGCATGCTCATCTATTATCCGGAACAAGCCACTTTCGAAACTCTTGAGCCCCGCGCGGCACGCGAAGGGCTTCTGCCGTGGCGCGACGCCGACGGAAACTTTATCGGATGGCAAAAAAAGGAAGGCCGAGGTTTTCCCGTTCTCATCCTTCATGGAAATGCCGGTCATTCCTTATATCGGACGTACATCATTTCGCGCTTAGGTGATGCCGGTGTTACCCCGCCAATCTTCATACTGGAGTATCCTGGTTATGGCGCGCGACCGGGAACCCCGAGTGAGAAGAGCCTGGTTCTCGCTGCCCTCAATGCGATCGATCTTATCGCGCGACCACTGGTTCTCTTGGGCGAGTCTCTTGGGACGGGCGTCGCGTGTGCAGCCGCAGCACAGCGGACCGACTCCATCAAAGGAGCTTTGCTTGTTACACCCTTTGATTCCCTGGCGTCCGTAGCCAAAAAACACTACCCCTGGGCCCCGGTCAGTCTAATCTTGCAAGATCGCTATGACTCGTCGCTCGCTTTGCAAGGTCTCCGCCTACCGCTCGCCATGATTGTCGCTGAGGACGATCACATCATCCCGATACATTCCGCGATAAGGCTCTTTGAAGAGTACGCCGGTCCAAAAAAACTGTGGCGTGTCCGCGGATCGGGCCACAATGAAGTTCTTTCGGATATTTCCAACGCAGAGCTGAAGGCGGCCTATGAATTCGCCAACGGTCGCTAGTCTAACGCCGCCGTCGTCGCACACCGAAGGAGACGCCACGGTGTGACCTCACACCTTTACCAGCGCTGCGAAGAGCGGCTTGGGCTCTCTCTTCATCAAAGACCGCGGAATAGACATAAGAAAAATTCTCAAGCTTAAGGCGCGGAATCTTTTGAGCAATGAAGTGTTCGATCTCTTTCACATGAGGAAGCTCCTCCGCCGTCATGATCGTAAAGGCATCACCGACGTTTTGCGCGCGCCCAGTCCGCCCAATCCGATGCACATAATCCTCGGGGTGCTGCGGAACATCATAATTGATCACATGACTCACTCCGGCGATGTCAATGCCGCGTGCCGCGATGTCCGTAGCCACCATCACTTCGTAGCGCCCATTCTTAAATCCCTCCAATGCCTCAACACGTTCCACTTGCGTTCGGTTCGAATGTAAGACAGCAACTGAATGATTTTGAACCTTTAGCTGTCGGGCAATGCGATCGGCGCCCTCCTTGGTGCGACAGAAGATCAGAACACTGTCAAACTGCGTGCGCTCCAGCAATGCGATAAGAAGCTCAAATTTCTGCACTGCGGCCACAGGATACAATGCATGGTTTATCGTATCGGCCGGCGAACGCCGGACGCCGATTTGAATCTTGACGGGATCGCGCAAGCACCACGCAGCCAGTTGTTCAATTTCTTCAGGAATCGTCGCCGAGAAAAGCAACGTTTGTCTTTGCTTGGGACATTGCTCAACGATCCTCCGGACGTCGGGGAGAAATCCCATGTCCAACATTCGATCCACTTCATCCAGGACCAGAAATTCGAGCCCGGCGAGTTGCACCGCGCCTCGCTGCATATGATCTAACAACCGCCCGGGTGTGGCGACGACAACATCGCACCCGATCCGCAACGCCTCTCTCTGTTTGCCATATCCGACGCCGCCATGAATTAGCGCTACCCTAATGTGTGTGAATCGCGCGTAGTCGCGAAATGCCGTCTCCACTTGCATCGCCAGCTCACGCGTCGGCTCCAAAACCAAACAACGCGGAACCTGCCGGGGCGGATCCAAGAGCGTAAGCAGCGGAAGGCTGAAAGCCGCCGTCTTTCCCGTCCCTGTTTGGGCGGAGGCGATCACGTCCCTTCCGGAGAGAATCACAGGAATCGCGCGAAGTTGTATCGGCGAAGGATCCAGATAGCCCACCCGCTGAACCCCGTGAACGACCGAATTCGACAACCCCAAGCTCTGAAAGGACATGACCTTATTTCTATTAGCAGCTTTTAGATTCGAAAGAAGCCATTTGCTTTCAGTGGTCGCCACGAGGCGAGCGCCGCGACCAAATTATGCAATGGACGAAATTCCTTTAACCACACGTTGCGCCCTCTATAGGTCCCATGCGACCGGTTGCCGCTTGCTAAATCCACTCGCGCATACCTGAGTCCATGATAAATGCCATCACCGCTCAGCTTGACCATGGCCTCTTTGCACACCCAATAACGAAGAAATGTTAAGATTTTAAGAGTTTCATCGGACGCCTGGAGCCCCTTAACTTCTTCGTGAGAAAAATGCCTTCGCGCAATGGCTTCTCCCCGGACGATCCGCTCTGTCGACTCGATGTCTACACCCACAGGACTCGCTGCAAACGCCGCCAGGATGATGCTGCCTGTATGTGTTAAGTTGAACTGCGGAGCGCCGGGGACATAAGGCTTGCCCCGCCTGCCTCGATACATATTGACGTCCTCAGGACGACAACTCATGTAAAAGGATGCGATTTTCCGAAGTCCACCTTGAGCAGAACAATAGCTGAGCTTTACCTCTTCGTTCATCATCCCCTCATAACGCAACAATTCCTTCGCACTTAAATACTGCACAAAGAGGTGTGATGGACGAATCTGCCACAGGTGAAATCCTTGCTCAGGAAGCTCTAAACCTCCAACCTCATAGTCAATCCATTCTAAAGGCGAAAAACTTTCCATGCCTAATTATTTGCTTGCATAATGCCATAGGTGTTAGCTAAAGTTATCGACTTATGGACCTCTCAAAAATCGATACCCCCACGCTTGAGAGCCTCATCAAGCTGACGAGAAAGCGCGACTCTCTTCTCGACGAAGTCAAGAAGCTCGAAGCTCAGATGACAGGCCTTTATTCCGGCGAAAAAGCTGAACTTGGCGGCAGACGCAGAAGGAGCCCAGGTCGGCGACGCTCGGCCGGCTCCACGACTGAAGCCAAAACAAAGGGCGCTGAATCTCAAGCCAGTGGTCGGCGCGGCGCGTTGAAGGCTCGCATTCTTGCGGCGCTTAGAGCCGCCGGTGACAAGGGCGTCGGTGTGAGGGAACTCTCGGCCAAGCTCGGGGTCAAAAATCAGAATGTTCATGTATGGTTCAGCAGCACGGGCAAAAAAATTGCAGCGATCCAGCGTGTAGCAGCTGGGCGTTATCGTCTTAGGCCCGGCGCCTGATCGTCGCACCATCGACACGCTCTCCGGGCGGGTTCACGTCGTTGCGGCGGCTCTCATAGAATTCGACCGCTTCGGCAATTCCATCGGCCCAACATCTTTCTGCTATATATCCCTGTGAGCAACGGACCAGTTCCTTGACCGGATCGATAGCGTTTGCTGGGCACGCGATCATCTTAGCGTACGAGCCATCCAGCATGGAGATGTCGTTAAAGTGATCGCCAGCTGCGAACACCGAATCTGCCGGAATTTGTTCCAAGCGGCACAATTCTCCTAAGGCGGAGCCTTTATGATAGTCAACGTGACAGAAGCGCAGATAGATGCTGTTTCGTTGAAAGCTAAAGTCAGGCAGCCGTGCCGCTTCCCTTTGAATTTCGTTCACGACAAACTCCATCACTTCTTCAGAGCTTGTCACCAAACCAGCAGGAGCCTTTTCTTCGTACAGAACCGTGATCCCCTCAGTCTCCTGCGCGAGCTGCTCGATAAAGGCGAAAATTTCGAGCGCTTGCCCGAAGAGTTCGATATGCTTTCGATGGCAAATCGAAT
This sequence comes from uncultured Verrucomicrobiae bacterium, assembly GCA_963744345.1. Lineage (GTDB taxonomy): Bacteria > Verrucomicrobiota > Verrucomicrobiia > Chthoniobacterales > Terrimicrobiaceae > DASTFP01. The sequence goes on along the minus strand of CAVUTD010000026.1, from coordinate 73,356 downwards.
TCCAGTCTCCGTGAGGAATCCAGCTACCGTCAGCCCTTTTCCGGTAGATCTCCCGTTCATGCGTGAGCAGAAAGTGCGGCTCCAGCGGGGCGTTGAAGAGTCTTAACCCATCAACCGCGTGATCGAGGCTGCGACCAGTATTAATCGCCCACAGCCCGCCGCGGCCATGGTGTTCGTTGAGCGCAGCCGCGAAACGTGAGGGGCAAGCTTCTTCGGATCCCATCGGGATAAGGGTGCCGTCAAAATCGGTGCTCAGCAGTCGAATCCGGGACATCGTCACTGACGCTACACATCTTCCTGCTTCCGGCAATTTTTCTGTATGGACAGTCCATTGGATGATTATAGTTCAACTATGAAATCCGCGTTCGAACTCGCCATGAGCCGGCTTGAAAAAGAGTCACCTAGTCAGACTCTGACCGAAGAACAAAAGCGTCAGCTCGCAGAAGTTGATGCTGAAATTACGGCGAAGATCGCCGAGAAGAAGGTGTTTCTTGAGGGAGAGCTCAAGAAAGCCGCGGGAGATGCAGATTCTGAATCGCAACTTTGCAAACAGCTAGCGATGGAGATCTCCAGGCTCGAAGAGAAGAGAGAACAAAGAAAAAAGAAAATTCGAGAAGGTGTGAGCGTCTAAGCGGCGATCTCATCCCTTGTAGCGGTCCGCCGCCAGCCTTTCGAGGACCTTCAGCTCGTTATCAATGATGCTGCCGGCCTCTGGTTTAAGAGCTTTGCGAGCAAGCATAAGAACTTCTTTGGCGTGGCGCGCATCGCCTCTCTCAAGCAGGGCTTCGGCAAAGGGCTGCACGATACCATAGAAAAAATTACCGCCGCCGAACTTGCCTAGGCTCGCCACTTGGCGCCGATATTCTGCAAAAGCGTCGTCAAACTGCTTTGCCGCGACGAGCGAGATCATCTTCTGCACCGCGACGCCCACACTCAAGTCTGAACGCTTGCGTTTGTTCTGTGCGACGATCTGCTGCTCCAGGCGTTCTGCCTCCTCAAAAGCCCCCTGCTGCCTGGCAAGTTGAGCCAGCGCTTTCTGTTGTTCAACACGCATGTCCAGATCTGTCGTAAACTGTCGAAGAGCCGTTTCGTAATGAGACTTGAGAACGTTCAATGGTGCTCGGATTCGCCATAGATATGCGGCTTTGGCATTCCACCCGGCTCGGTTTTGAGGACAGACTTGTATCGCGCTCTCGTAGGCTTTTAACGCCTTGGCACCATCCCCGGAACGCTCACTCATCTCCCCGATGAGGATGTCATCCTGCGACGAAAAGAACTCCAGTCCTTTGCGGCGACCCTGCCTGTGAGTCTCCAGTTCGTGATCGCTTATGGGGCGCCAGGTTTGCGGGTCCAAAGCGTGTCCGATAACGTAATTTTGATTCTTATAGCGTCCGCAGTCGAGTTCCCAAGTATCACCAGATTTCAGATAGCCAAACCAGGCATGACCTCCGTCGGCTCCCTGCCCCGTAAAGAACAACGTCGGCAGCCCGCGCGCCTTACCGGCGATGCTAGCATAGTAGGCCTGATCAACACAGATCCCTTCCTGGTGGTAGATGTTCTGCAAGGTGTATTCGCCTGATTTCCACTGAAAGTTTCCTGATTTGACGCGGTCAGACGAGTAGGTTACGGCATCGAATGCCTTGGCGAACTCGGAGCGTTGGTACCTGACGTTCTTCCTTGCCCATGCAAATTCCGAAGCGGGCAACGGCGCATCGACAACCAACTTAATGTTGTCTGGACTAAGCTTACGCAAATCGAGCAGAAGAGCGCCGGACTCATTGCTTTCCACCCAGAATGCGAAACGCTCTGCGACCGGCAATTCCGTGACCGGGACCCACTGGGGCTCGACTTGGCGGTGAGGCCAAAATCGTGGAAAGCTTTGATCGTAAACGAGCGCAAGGGCGACCGCCAAGCCACGATATTCTTTAAATTTCTGCCGATCCCTCAAATAAACTTCCTGTAGGCGGGTCAGAACCCCGGGAGAATAGTCGTAATCAGAGAGATTCTCAAAGAGTAAACGAGATAGCTCTTCGTCATTAATCCATTCGGCAATGACCCTTGGATCCAGACGTTCGGCGATGGCCTTGTCTGGTGCGTCGGCCAGATCGGCGGGGAGCAACTGCCGCAGCAACTGGGCACCGGTATTTTGATCGGACAGGACTTGATTCACCTCTTCGAGAGGAGGCGGATTGTGATCGAAGTGCCGATCATCTCCCGGTCCGAAGAAGATAATTCTGTTATCTTGCGGAGCCAACGTCAGGTGTCTCGCGAGAAGTCGTCCTGCTTCGAGCCTTTGATTTCGTGACAAGACTTCGCACCATTTCCACAAAAACATCCAAGCGCGATACGTCCTCACACCCGTGCTGCCTGGCCTCACCGGCCCCCCTGGCTGATAGACGGTGACCAGAGCTGTCCCGAGCGCATCGCGAGAAGCAGTCCATCCCTTTGCCATAATCTTCTCACGGTCAGAAGGGAGCGGCGCCTTGCGGAGATCCCACCCGAATCCTGCTACCGTGCCTAAGAGGGCGAGGATGGAGATCGCCTTGATCACCAGATAAGACTTCGCTTCTTTTCGGGTTGCATCCGCAGCAGACTCTCAAAGCGAGCCTTATCCCGCGCATTGGCGATCGCCTCTTCCTTGCTGATCTGACGCCCGAGATAAAGTTCAGCCAACGAATCATCGAATGTTCGCATCCCGTCTTTGGCGCCGATTTCGATGAGCCCGACGATTTGCTCCCAACGGCGCTCTCGAATGGTGGCGCGCACGGCCGTATTTGCCACGAGCACTTCTGTGGCTAGAACACGCCTGCCGCCTGATTCGCTCGGAAGGAGTCGTTGCGAGACAACTGCCTCCAAGGCGTTCGCAAGTTGCGCAATAATCTGTGGCTGTTGCTGCGGAGCGAAAGCATCTACGATACGGTCGATCGCCTTTGGGGCATCGATCGTATGCAGCGTTCCCAAGACGAGATGCCCTGTTTCTGCCGCAGTCACTGCCGCACTAATAGTCTCGGAGTCACGCAACTCTCCGACGAGGATTACGTCGGGGTCCTGCCGCAGAGCATGCCGCAAAGCCTCGGCGAATGAACGCGTATCGCTTCCCACCTCGCGTTGCTTGATAATGCTGCTGGCGTTGCCGAAGACGAACTCGATTGGGTCTTCGATTGTGATGATCACCCCAGCGAGGCGTTCGCTAATATGTTTCACCATTGCCGCGAGCGTGGTGCTCTTCCCCGAACCCGTCATGCCTGTCACCAGCACTAAACCTCGCTGGAGTTGGCAAATCTGCTCGACCGCTGCGCTGTGCCCCAACACAGCGAGTTCCGGAATTTGATGAGGGATATGGCGAAAGGCCGCCTCGAGCGCTCCGCGACAATAATGAGCATTACCGCGAAATCGCCCCGCGCCTTCCACTTGTAGCGCGAAATCCAGCTCCCATTCTTGTTCGAGACGCGAACGCTGGTGTTCAGTCAGAATTCCGAGAACCATGTCCCTGCAAGAATCTAGGTCCATCGGTGTGCCGTCCAAAGGTGTAAGCTCTCCATTGATGCGAAGGAGTGGCGGTGCATCTACGGTGAGGTGCAGATCAGATGCGCCTCTTTCAACTGCGACGGTTAGCAGCTGAACAAGATCTAACTCATTCATCAAAGTCTATCGCCGAGTGGCTTGTGATGAGGAACTGATCCCGCGGAGCGCTAGCGCAAGTTCCTGGGGATTGCCTGACGAGGCCGCCGCCACCTCCATCGAGACTTTGTCGGCTCGCACAAGCTGCGCCATCGAAGAAACGAAACTCTGCGCCGAATGCGCGTCCGAGCGCACAATGGCGTCCGCAAGCTCCGGCAGCTTACCCTCCGCGATGTATTTGCGCATTGCTCCCACGTTGGAGAAATACTCCACGGCAAGAGCCATTCCCGCGGGCAAGGCGGGAAGCAGTCTTTGACAGAGGACGCCGAGCAACTGGACGGAAAGCGTCCTTCGCACAGCATCTCGCAAGGCGGCAGGAAAAAAGAGCTGCAGGCGTTCGACGGCATCCGTGCAGCTGGAGCAGTGCAGAGTAGTCAAGACGAGGTGCCCGGTTTCGCAAGCCTGAATTGCGGTAGCTGCTGTCTCGGCATCGCGAATTTCGCCGACGAAGATCACATCAGGATCCTGACGGAGTGATCGGCGCAAACCTTCGGCAAAACTCGGCGTGTCGATGCCAACCTCCCGTTGGGTAAACAGAGACATGCGCTGCGAAAAGAGAAATTCGACCGGATCTTCAATCGTCACCACGTGACGGGAGACACTTTGATTCATCCAATCGAGGGCCGCAGCGAGCGTAGGTACTTTTCCCTGAACCTGTCGCCCCGCAAATAAGGATCAACCCGGCCTGCTTGGTGATCCATTGCCGAAGCAATTCGGCCGGAACTCCCAGCGTGACCAGATCCGGGATTTCGCTTTGAATGCGCCGCAAAACGGCTGCGCGTCTTCCAAGTTGCCGAAGCAGATTCACACGAAAGCGAATGCCGCCGCTCGATTCGAGGCTCGCGTCATGGTCGTGGGTATCTTCATGAGCGCCACACGCATGCCAAAGCTCATCGAAGAACGCCTTCTCAAGAGGATCAAATTCAAGTGGCATGAGAGTTCCGCTGATGCGGACCTGAGGCGTTAGGCCTTCATGAAGCAGTAGATCCGAGGCACTGTATTCGTCTGCAGCCGCGCACAAGGCTTCCAAGGCTTGGGGGAGAATCTTAGCCATCAACTTGTGAAGAGCATGTCGTAAACAAGATGGCAAGAAAAGCCGCCTGAGCATCCCTGATTAGCATTGTCTGGACCTTGTCGCCGCCATTCATGATTCGACATGTCCCGCACTCTTGGCTGGGCTCCACGCGTTCGCGAAATTTCCCCACACCTCTTCTGCGTTCACATGCGGGAAATCCTCCGCGAGTTGCAATAGCCCTTGCTGACGCATTGCCGAGCGCAAGTTATCTGGCCCCGCAAATCCGAGAAGCCATTCCGACGTCTTCAGAATCCTACGACTCGGGGTAGGACCGGACAGTGAACAGAGTGTGCTCCAGGCTTCGTCGTAGGGTCGCGCAGGTAAGAAAACGTTAATGAGCATATCCAGCGTTCTGTCAGCCCCGACGAGCGACGTCGCCCGCGCCAGAGGCTGGCCGTCCAAATTGGCGTGCCTCTGCCAGAACAAATGGTGGAGAGCAGAGAATCGCGCAGCGAAGTTGACTCTGTCCCCCGATTCGACCGCCCGGCAGATCGAGGCGAAGGAATGCACGGCGGCAGCCAGTGCGCCCATGCGACGATGAGGATGGTTCGCCGGGCGCACTGCAGAATAAGTCCAGGCATTCTCGGGCAGGATTAAGCGCTCTTCTCTGTTGCGAATCGCCCACCATTTTTCCCAAAGCTCGCGAAGATATTGGCGCGCTTCGCTATCGCCTTCATCAAAGTGGCCCGCCTTCAGGAAACCCGAAAGCCCAAAAAGCAAAGCTTCTCCGCCTTCGCCTCTCGCGCGTGCCAGACTCGTCCGTTGTGCCACGAGCAGAAAGGGGATCTTGTTATTCTTAAATCCCATCGCCGCCGCGATCGCTTCGAAGAGCGCCTCATCTCGGCCGCGAAGGCTGGCTGCCCGCTGGAAGATTTCGCACTTCCGATGGAGGCGAAAGGCCGCCGCCGCTTCGATCAATTTCGCCGCCTTTGCTTGGTCAATGGCGCCATTGCGCGCCGGTCTCGTATACTCTGGAGTCTTAGGTAGCACCAAACAGACCTGCGTGATGGCTTTGTTTTCCCGCGTAGCAGTAAAGTAACGGCGCTGTCCTCTGCGGACGAAGAGATGCAGGACGACATTATCGTAAGAAGCATTTCGCGAATGCCCATGGTTTTCCCAATCCTTGACATCTTGATCAATCTCTATGTCCCCAATCCTCCTGACACCGTCGATGAGTACTTGGGCGCCGCAAAAGTCTGGACCTGGCTCACGGTTCCAAGTTCCAAAATTGACGATCTCCACTCTCTCCCCGTCCTCGCCATGCCATGAGAAGCCAAACTCTCCACTGAATATTCTCGCCTGCAGCTCAAGCTCAGGGATGCGGTGAGGAGTCAATTCGCGCAGGCGCAGCCCCGCCAATCTAGTCCGAAGCTGTCGGTATGTAGATTCCCGGGCAACTTTCATGTCCAAGGCTTCACGTTACAACTCCCCGACCCCCTGCGTCATGACGGTTTGATCCTCCATTAGACTGCTCCGAAAATCAGCAAGCTCAGGTTCACATCGCCTCGCAGGCTCTCAAAGCTAGCACGAATTTCGCGAGTGCGTCAGGAAGAGGCAAGGATGACGAGCCGCACACCGGCGGCCACATCCTGCGGAGCAAGAACGGTGATGCCAACAGTTGCACACTAAATCGCAAACGCCAATCCATCGTAAGCCAGTCGAATGTTCTCCGGCAAGAGTAACTCGGTCTCGGCATGTCCAAGATCATGACACATATGAGTAAAGTACGTCGCGCGCGGCGCGATACGCATGGACACTGAGATGGCCTCTGCGAGAGACATGTGGGTCATATGGGAAGCGTGCCGCAAGGCATCGACCACGAGTGTATCGACTCCCCGCGCCGCTTCCTCCGCTTCAGGAGAGACTTCCTTGCAATCTGTGAAATACGCCAGAAGTTTGCGACCGTTGCGCCGAAAAATCAGCCCGGTGGTCATGGTTCGACCATGAGGCAAATCAAACGGGATGATTTCGGTCTCGCCGAGCCGAAAAGGTCCATTGATGACAACTGGTTCCGGTCGGATATAGCCGGAGAAGCGATATTCACCACCGAAGGCGTATTGAAAAACTCGTCGGAGATCTTTAAGCGTCCTCTCGGCCGCATAGATTGGCATGGATTTGTTTTCCAGTTCGCAAAACCGACGGAGATCGTCGAAACCGAGAATATGATCTGTATGCGAGTGGGTGTAGATGACCGCATCGATCCGCGTGACTGCTTCGCGAAGACATTGGGTGCGAAAATCCGGTGGGGTATCGACCTGGATGACCATTTCGGGTGTTCGCAACTGAATGGCGCAGCGCAGGCGTTTGTCTCGCGGATCAGGCGACGAGCATACATGGCATTGGCAGCCGATCACTGGAATCCCGTGCGATGTGCCAGTGCCAAGAAACGTAACTTCTACCTCCCGCATTGCGCGCTCTTCATGGCATAGTCCGCCTATGTCCGCAACGCTCACCTCGCTGCGCATTCGTAACCTCGCTCTTGTTGAAGAACTGACTTGGGAGCCGCAGGCCGGGTTTGTGGCCATCACCGGAGAGACCGGGGCGGGGAAATCCATCATCCTGGGCGCAATGAATCTGGTGCTCGGTGAGCGGTCGGATAAGAATGCGGTCCGAACGGGCGCTGACGCTTGTGCAGTCGAGGCCGTTTTCGAGAACGTCAACGATGAGCGGATCAGTTTACTTCTTGACAGTCACGGCGCCGAGGGTTGCGAAGAGGGACGCCTTCTCCTGAGGCGGGTGCTGCCCGTTCAGGGAGCGAGCAAGCAGTTTGCAAATGGTTCACCTTGTACCCTGGCCTTGCTTCGCTCCTTGGGAAATCTGTTGGTTGATCTTCACGGACCCCATGATCATCAAAGCCTCTTTTCGCGCGATCAGCAGACCTATCTGCTGGACCGATTTTGCGGCGCAGAAAAGCTTCGCCAGCAATTCGCCGAGGCGCGCCGCACTTTGCTGGATCTCCAGAAAGAGAAAATTTCTCTCCTTCTCGACGAACAGAGCGCGGCTCGAGAAGTTGATCTGCTCACTCACCAGGTCGACGAAATTGAGGCCGCCCGTTTGCAACTTGGGGAAGAGGAAATTCTGCTCTCGCGCCAGCGCATGGCCAGCAACATGCGGCGCATCGCTGACGTTTGCGCTCAACTCATGGCAGGTCTCTCCGGGGATGAAGATTCGCTCATGGCCAGGCTCCAAAACCTTTCGCGTTTAACACGCGAGCTCATACACTTGGACCCTCGCTCGGAAGAGCTGTCCCGCGCCTGTGAAGCAGTCTTTGTGGCGACGGACGAACTCGCACGCTGCGTCCAGTCCTACTCATCAGCGCTCGAAAACCAACCGATGGATTCAGCTGATATCGAAGCGCGCCTCGACATAATCCAATCGCTCAAGCGGAAGTACGGGCGGACCATCGAGGAGATCATCACTTTCGGCCAACAGGCTGGCAGTCGCTTGAGCGAGCTGCTCGTGCGTTCTGAACGCCAGAGCACTCTGGATGGGGAGATTCGCGGGGCGGAACAGGCGATGCATTCTTGCGGTGAAAAGCTTAGTGTTCTGCGAAGAAGCGCCTCACAACAACTTGCCGACCGAGTCCGGCTTGGTCTTAGGTCCCTTGGATTTCTCAAATCAGATTTTTCCATCGCGCTCGAGAATCTGGAGGCGCCTTCGGAGCATGGAAAGGAGACAGCGGATTTCCTGTTTTCGCCGAATCCGGGCGAGCCGCAGCGTGCTCTGCGTGCGATTGCATCCAGCGGTGAGATCTCCCGCGTCATGCTTGCTCTCAAAAGCGCACTGGCCGATCAGGACGATATCCCGGTGCTCGTTTTTGATGAGATTGACGCCAATATCGGCGGAGAGATTGCCTCGAAAGTGGCAATGAAAATGCGGGAGCTCGGCCGTTCCCGCCAGGTGCTCTGTATCACTCATCTGCCTCAAGTCGCCGCGACTGCGTCCAGTCACTATGTAGTCAATAAGGAAATCAGTAAGAAGCGCGCTCGCACAAATCTCTCGCGGGCCACCGGCAAAGTCCGCGAGGAGGAAATCGCAAGAATGCTTGGCGGCATCTCGGAGTCCGCGGTCGCGCATGCGCGCGCGCTCTTGAACGGGCAAACGTAGAACGCTCGGTTCCTTTGAGGCTCCCATCTCCAAGACGAAGAGCTTGATTCACCCTGGACAATCCATAAGACTTCGACCATGCCTAAGCTAACTCTTCTTGTTCTCGCGGCAGGCATGGGCAGCCGGTATGGCGGGTTAAAGCAACTCGACCCGATGGGACCTTCAGGCGAAACTCTTTTGGACTACTCTGTGTTTGACGCTCTGCGAGCCGGCTTCGAACGCGTGGTCTTTATCATTCGGCGCGACATCGAGACGGAGTTCCGGCAAAAGGTCGGCTCGCGCTACCACGGAAACATCGCGGTCGATTACGTCTTCCAACAGCTCGATTTCCTTCCCGAAGGCTTTTCCGTTCCCGCAGACAGAAAGAAGCCGTGGGGGACGGCGCACGCCATCTGGTGCGCGCGAGAGGCGGTGAGTGAACCTTTTTCGGCGATCAATGCCGACGATTTCTATGGACGCGAAACCTATCAGGTGGTTGGTCGTTTTTTAGAGTCCTCGTCTCCGGAAGCTCCGCATTTTGCGATGGCTGGCTACCGGTTGGATCACACGCTGTCCGAGCATGGGTCGGTTGCCCGCGGTGTCTGTCAGGTGGATGCCCGAGGACAACTGATAACGATCAGGGAATGTACGGGAATCGAGCGTGTGGCAGGCGGGATTCAAGAACAAGAACCGGACGGCAGCGTGAAGAAGTTTGGTGGAGAGGAGCCTGTTTCCATGAATTTCTGGGGTTTGACGCCCGCCGTTTTCCCATTGATTGAACGACAGCTCGTCGAATTTCTGAGGACAAGCTCATCTGATCCAAAGGCGGAATGCTACATCCCCGTGGCCATCGGAGAGATGATCGCACGCAAAGAGGCGAGTCTCGCCGTTTTGCCGACAGATGCTGAGTGGTTCGGCGTAACCTATCGGGAGGACAAACCGGAGGTCATGAAGGCGCTCGAACGACTGCATGCGGCGGGCGTCTACCCTACACCTCTGTCGAAGTAAACCGAAAGGGCCGCCCAGCCTCGCGTCTCCTTCTGAATGAGCTCTCTGTGGCAGCAGGCTGCTCTCCAAGAGGCAAGACTCTATGGCATCCTGGATCTTGGCTACGTCCCTGAGAGTTCCGCGCTTACCATCGCGCAGAGGATGCTCGAGGGAGGCGTCCAATTCCTTCAGCTGCGCGCCAAGAACAAAGATCTCACCGAGATTGCTTCACTGGTAACCAGTCTCGCGGCGCTCTGCCTGGCGCATCATGTTCCCTTCATTCTTAATGATCGTCCGGAGTTAGTCCCCCAATTCGGGGCGGCCGGAGCGCATGTCGGACAGGACGACGTGAGCGTTGCCGAGGCACGCGCGCTCGCTGGAAAAGCGGCCATCATCGGCAAATCGACGCATAGTCTGAACCAAGCTCTCGCAGCGCAGGACGAAGGAGCCGACTACATCGGCTTTGGTCCGCTTTTTGCAACCCCCACCAAACCGGACTACCCGCCGATCGGCCTCAGCGAAATCAGCCGGGTTCAACATTTGATATCTCTGCCCGTGTTTTGCATTGGAGGTATCAAGCGCGAGAATTTACCAATTGTTCTTGCCGCAGGGGCGCAAAGAGTCGCTATCGTTTCAGGCATCCTCAAGGCTCCAGATGCGCAGGTCTACTGCCAGGATTGTAGAGATCTTCTGGCTGCAAAGCCTGGTTGAATGTTAGCTTTGCCGAGCTTCCTCGTCGGGTAACCATCCTAGGGCGATCAAGCGGACGGATACCGCGCTCTTGAGCGGTTTCACTTCAACGACCTCGATATCTGGCTGGCTCGCCGCCAATGCGGCGCTTTCCGCTTCGATTTCGGTTTCGATATCCGCAATTTGCCGCCGAATTACCTCCACACCCTGTTCTGCCGCGGCAGCTTCCGAACCCTCTTGAATGCTGCGGCTCACACCTCTGGCCGCGGTGGTGGCCTTGCTGATCGTGGAAGAGCTCAAGCCCTTGCGCCCGAGAACTGCCCCGAGCAGAGTTGAGCCTACGGAGATGAACGTTTGCATGCGTGTTTGCGATGCCTGTTCTTTTTGAGTCTCGACGGCGGCACTCGCTCGAGCCAGGCGCACCTGAAGAGATGCCACGCGCGGCGCATATTTCTTCCGCAGCGCTTCAATGGTGGCGTCCCGCTTCTCGCGCAAAGCCTGCGCGATCCGCGTCCTGAACTCTCCCTCCGTCTCGTCGGGCCTTGATGTGGCCTTCACGCTGGCACAACGAAAAACCTGGAGACTCTGAGTTAAGAGAAGGGCTTGGACAAAGTCTCTCTGCCAAGCGGCATAGTTCTCGGGCCGAACCGCTGCGGGCGGGGCTTCCTCAAATCGCGCGTTGCCGGCGGGGGTTTTCTCAAGGTCGCTAAGTTGAACGCCTGGAAGTTCCCTCCACTCAACGCCGGCCATCCCGTCCGGGATCGATCCCGCAAGAATAACTTCGCGAGTTTGCTCAAGGCGGAGCTTTCGATCCGCAAACCGGAGGCTTGCCGCGCCAAGCACCCGCGGGGAATAAAGCACCGGCACTCCGGGGAGCGCTGGAAGAAACACCTGACGAATCGCGGGTGGCAAGGCCGGGCGCTGAGAACTGGCAGAAGCTGGCGTTGCCGCAGTTGCTGCAACCGCCGGCGAGGACCGGTGTCCTGACATTAGCAGCTTGATTTGATCTTTGGTGAGAGGTCCCCGAAGGTAGCTCATCACCCAGCGGGTTTCGAAGACGAGCGGAGCATCATCGTGGACGTTATTCATAAGGAAGATGCGATTGCCTAAGCCGCCCAGGAGAGCTTGCATGACTTGACGATCGAATTTTCCCCCCGCGGCCGCGCCTTGCAGCCCGTCGAGCATGCGCGCCTTGTCGCGTTCAGTTTGGAGGCGCCCGATGAACCAGGTGCCGGCGTTCGATAATGCCTTATAGTCTAGATCAACGGGATTTTGGGTTGCCAAAACGACGCCGACGCCGAAAGCCCTGGCCTGCTTGAGTAAAGTTAGCAGAGGTAGCTTCGATGGCGGATTGGCGGTGGGTGGGAGATAGCCAAAGATTTCATCCATGTAGAGGATCGCGCGCAGGCTCGTCGTGCCACTCTGAGATCGCGTCCAGGAGACGACTTCGTTCAGAAGCAGCGAGACAAAGAACATCCGCTCCTCATCGCCCAAATGGGCGATGGAAAAAATGGCGAGTCGCGGCTTACCCTCGGGCGAGTAAAGAAGGCGAGCTACATCGAGGTTTTGCCCCTGCCGCCACGTGGCAAAGCCCGGTGAGGCAAGCATGTTATTGAGCGCGACCACCAAACCGAAGCGATCCTTCGCGGGATAAAAGGTCTCCAGATCAAGGACGCCAATCTTCTGAAAGGGGGGATTTTGAATTCGTTCGATAAGCGTCGTCAGATCCAGGTCCTTACGGTTTTCCCACTCGTGCGTCAGAAGCGCAGAGATTAAGATGTAATCGCGGCTTTTTACGGGATCGGCGTCAAGTTTGAGCAGCGCAAGGAAGCTGGCTGCCGTGGTCTGCACCCGCTCTACAAGCGCCTCAGCATCGTCAGTGTGCGGCGCGCCAAGGGAGGCGAGCACGTTGATAGGAATGCCGCTGGTGCTTCCCGGAGTGTAAATCGCCATCTCTACGCTCTCGCGCAGAGTTCGGATGCGCTCGGGACCCTCGCCCCAAGCTGCCAAACCCGCTCTCCAACTGTCCGCCTGCTGCGCCGCGTAGGTGTCAACATCCAAACCCTTGCGCTGCGCGTCTTCGGCATTGACCCAGTTCCGGAAATCCTCGGGGCGGAGTTCGGGGAAGGTCAGGAGCAGGTTCCCCAAATCTCCCTTGGGGTCGATGATGATCGCCGGTATGCCATCGAGGGCGGCCTCCTCAAGCAAAGCAAGGCAAAGTCCGGTTTTCCCGCTTCCGGTCATTCCCACGCATACGGCGTGCGTGACCAGATCTCGAGACTCATAGAGCAACGGAGCTTGGCTGGACGCTTTTTTGGCGACATCGTAAGATCGGCCGAGGTAAAAAAGGCCTAGCTTTTCGAATAGGGAGGGATCGAGCGCCATGATCGGAAAAATACAAAAGAGTCCTGCTTTTGCGAGAAATCCTCTTGCACAAAAAGACGTCATAAGGATCCTCGGGAGGATGAGAACGCTTCGCATCGCTCTCCTTTCCCTCATTCTCGCCATCAACAGCGTCCCCGCTCAGGAGGGGCAGCGTGAATATATCATTCTCAGCGGTGGGCCTTCGCTTCATGAATGGGAGAAGTTCAAAGCGGCTCCGCACGATAGATGGTGGGGGAATTTCATCCGCACGGCTCGGGTGCGTATCGAACAGCTCCGCAAGCAACACGGCCCGTCCGCTCTTATTACCTGGCTGGTTTACAAGCCTGGCTATGTTCGCCGAGCGGTGCGCCAGGACCATGCTGACTTGATCGGCAATATTGTCAGCGTGAGAGACAAGTACGGCGTAAACCTTATTTTCTTCAGCAATACTGAGCAGGTCATCAACTACCTAAACAGTGGCCGGCCACGCGACCGGGTCAAAATCGCGAATTTCGAGTTCTATGGTCACTCGAACAAAGCTTGCTTCATGTTTGATTACAGCAATGAAATCGACAGTGGATCAAAGGTGTGGCTGCATGAAAGCGAATTGAGGAGAATTCGCCGCGGGAGTTTTAGCCACAAGGCTTTTGTGAAGAGCTGGGGCTGCCATACCGCCGAAAGCATGAGCAAATACTGGCGTCAGGCGACCGGCACCAAAATGATTGGCGCCTTTGGGAAGACAGATTACGCGGCATGTCCCACCAGCGGCTGGGTGCCGCAGCTCAGTTTTGGCGCACGCTGGGGTGGCTGAAGAGACTTACCCGAGCGAGAGACGTTGCGATTGCTGTTCTAAAGAGTCGGCGCGGTGCGAACTTTACTCTCCCACCGCGTCAGGAGGTGAATGACCACGTTCGTTCCGAATTTAAAACAGGTCGCCAGAGCTGCGGGTTCAATGTTGCGCAAGTAGACGTCCCGGCGATCATAGATCTCCTTATTGATCGCGACGTACCTGTCATCGACGGTCTTGCGCAGATCAATTTGCCCCTCGTGGTTCAGGCCGACCTGCCACATGTCCCCATAGTCATTGGCCGTATAAAGGATCGCGATCTCGCCGAAGATCTTTATGGCGAAGACCGGCTCTTTGTAAAAGTTCAGGCCTGGTGGCACTTCCTTGACATCGGCGAAATATCCGTCCGTAAAGATCGGATGATTCGGCGGAAGCGGTTCGAAATTCTTGTCCACGTCAGGGATGACGCGCCGCATTTCCCGCCTGAAGGCGATGTCAAATCGCGAGCGCAATCCGGGCAAAGAGCTGTCTCCCCAGATGCACCCTCCCATGCGCACATACTTCTGAAGGTTCTCCACTTCTTTGTCGGAAAGTTTGAAGTCGCGTGTTCCGGTGAGAAAAATAAAGGGAGGCTTGATGGAAAAAATCTCGTCGCTGTCGAGGTTGATCGCCTGCACGTTCTTGTAATTGGTCTTGATTTTGTCTTTCGACCACGCGCTCATGAGATAGAGAAGGTTGGGCAAGCTGCCGGTTTCGATTTTGCCATCGACGATCCGCACTGTAGAGTTCCAGTTGCCGCCGCTGTATTGACCGATGTAAGCGGTAAACTCAAACTCCCGAGAGCGGGTGCTTGTCCCAGCTCCGTGCCCCTTGCCCCAACCGCCCGTAAAGGCCTTGATTTGCGCGGCGACCGCAGTGCTCATTCCATCGGAGCCGATGCTTGAGGATGCCGGGGCCACGGCTGCAGGCGCCGGCGCGGTCGGCGTCACCACGGGAGCGGTGATGACGGGATTCATCGCGAAGTTGAGCGGGTTCACTGCCGTGGTGGTGATCGCTTGGACCTGCGAAGCGTTGGTAGGAGGCGATATTGCAGCAACGTTGAAGGTCGTTTCCTGAGGCGGAGATTGCTGCTGCGCGGGGGGAGACGCGACCTCATTGGGCTGAATAAAGCCGCCGGTCTCGCCCTCAAAATCCGGCGGCTCCTGAACCGCGCGGTAGAGAACCGTTCCACCAAACGCCGCGATGAGAATGGCATGCAGAGCGAAAGAGATGGTGAAATCTCGCGAGTTGCTGAATTTCTCCAGCACGTCTTGAACAATCACAGGAAGCTCCTTGACCATCTGCGAGACCCTATATACCTGGGCCATGACCGATTCAAGGCATTCAAATTCCACTCACACTTCTTTCAATCCGCCACGAGACCGGCCATTGGCCTCGGCATTTTCGTCGAAGAGATGAGAGAGCCCGTGCGCGCAAGCAGACTGTCGAGGCGGAAGACTACTCCTCGAATCCTTCAGCCCACGCTGGCTGCCCATCCCTTATCTCCGCCACGACTATCCTATCCTTGCGGATGCCGGTCCTTGTATCGAAGCGTTCAACTGTAGCAAGTCCGCGGTCACCCCGTGATTTGACGACAATCTCGGTGTTACCATTAATCAGGCGCCAATCTTCGACACGTGGCGACTCTGTCCGGATCAAACATACCGTCATTCCGCTTCGAAGCAGACGCACGCCGGCTTCTTCGACGCGCACGTCGGCGACGTAACCTCTCTGCCGTGGCGGAGCGGTCGTACATCCAATCGTTAGCAAAAGGGCCAAAGCGAAAAGGGGCGAGAAGCGGAGGCTCACAGGTCGCACCTCGTTAACAATTTCTCTCGAAGTTGGAAATGAGAATAAATTGGCACGCCCAGTCGCTTCGGGACTCGCCATTCCTGTGCCCGCCTTGCCGCTCGTGCCCCCTAAGATAGCTGCCGAAGGGCCAGGCCTATCTTCGCGCAGCGGACTTCTCGCATCCGAATGGTATGGCGCGGGGAGTCAGCCTCATTACGTCAGCTTCGCGGTGCAATATTGGACCGTTCACCTTAGTATATAGACCGGTCTCCAGAACAATTGATCCTCCTCTTTCATGTGCTAAGATAGAAACTATGGCTAAGGATACACGCGCTCGAATGCTCGAGACCACGGCCCGCTTGCTCCAGCATCGTGGCTATCATGGCACCGCTTTGAGTGATATTCTGGAGGAAAGCGCCGCTCCGCGAGGTTCACTCTATTTCCATTTTCCGGGCGGCAAAGATCAAATTGTGATGGAGGCTACCCGTGCAGCGGTGGCCAAAGCGACGCTGGCGCTGCGGGAGGCCCTCGCCAGTGCGAAAAGTCCGGCTCAGGGCATCCGTGCTTACTTGGAGCTGGCGGCGCGCACAATGCCCGAAACCGACTACACCTTCGGCTGCCCGGTCGCGCCCGTGATTCTCGACGCCACGGCCGAACTGACCGAACTGGCCGAGCTCTGCCGCCGCGCCTTCGAGGAATGGGTTGATCTCCTGGAAACGTCTTTGGTCGAGGCTGGAGTTCCGAGGCGGCGCGCCTCCGCCCTGGCGCTACTCGTCATATCCTCGCTCGAGGGTTCGCTGCTGCTTGCCCGCGCTTACCGTGACGTCGAACCGCTGATGGCGATGGGGGCCGAGCTTGAGACGATAGTGACTGAGGCGCTGCCGCGGCGACGCGCCGGTCCATCGAGGAGGGTCGATCGGTCGCGTCGCCTTTCAGTCCTAAGCTAGCCGCCCGAGCGCAAAGCTGAGATCTCGGCAGGCGCTTGTCGCCTTCGGGTGGGTTGGAAGTACCTCGCGAGAAGATAAAGGACTCAGCTTCGGGCCTCCGGCGCGCCAGAGTTGATTTCCTTCAGAAATTCCACCAACTCCTCGAGACCGAAATCGGGTAGAACCCTTTGAGCGCTGACAAGAGTGGGCGCGTAGGTCTGGCCGGAGACGCGCCTCATTTCGTCGAAAGCCGCGCGATCTTGGCGAACATCGACGCGCTCATACTGGAACCGGTGCTTATCAAGATACTCCTGAGCGATCGCGCACCAGGGGCAACCGGTTTTCACGTAAAGAATTAGTGCTGATTGATTCATCGATTTAGATAGGCAGGTTCGCTGGGCGAACATTCTGGTTTACACGGAAGAGGTTCGTCGGATCGTATTTCGTCTTAACCTCGACAAGCCGGGCGTAGTTGTCGCGGTAGCTGTCCTTCACGCGATCGTGGCCCTCCTCCATCATGAAGTTCACGTAAGCTCCGCCAGCCGAGAAGGGATGCAGGGCGCTCCAATAATCCTTCGTCCAGGCAATGATCTTCTCGTTGTTTGCCGGGTCGGGATCGACGCCGACGATCACCTGGGAATACCTCGCGTCCCGGTAACTGAACGCGGTCTCGTTTTTGCCGACCTTGTGCGCCGCTCCATCGATCGGATAGAGATGCATCGTCGAGTGAGCGGTTGGCAAACGCGAGCCATATTCGGCATGGAGCGCGATCGCTTGATCACTCAACTCGTTGACGAAATCCGCTCGCCAATACCACTGGAGTCCGGGGGGATACAGCGCGTCAAAGGCGCACTGCAGCTTGGGATACGGCATCGCGCCGATGCCGTCAAACAGAGGAGCAAAGTCACGAATCGGTCGAAACGTGGCCTCGGACTGCTCCACTGGCCCAGTGTAGCACCAGATCACACCGCAGACGGTCTGTCCGTGCAGCGATTTTGGAAAAGGTTGCGCCGGCGGGACACTCAGGAAGGCAAACCAGCCATTTAGCTCGACGGGAGCTGCCGGTAGAAACTCCTCGTACCAGCGGAGCACTTCGGCCGCTTTCGCGAGCGGCCAGAAGGTCGGTCCGCCAACAATCGTCTCAATGGGATGCAGACGAAACTCAAACGAAGTGACCACGCCGAAGTTGCTGCCACCGCCCCGAATCGCCCAGAAAAGGTCCGGGAATTCATCCGCGTTGACCGTCACGAAACTGCCGTCGGCGAGAACCAGATCGGCGGCGAGCAGGTTATCGATGGTCAAGCCACATCTCCGCGTGAGATGCCCGACCCCTCCCCCGAGCGTGAGCCCACCCACTCCAGTTGTCGAGATGATCCCGCTCGGCGTAGCCATTCCGAACGCGTGCGTCGCATGATCAACGTCTCCCCAAGTGCAACCGCCTCCTACTCGAACCCGCTTTCTCAAGGGATCAACACGCATCCCTTTCATCCTCGAGAGGTCAATCACCAACCCGTTGTCGCAAGACCCCAACCCGCCACCGTTGTGGCCCCCGCCGCGAATCGCCAGCAAGAGATCGTGCTCTCGAGCAAATCGGATCGCAGTGATGACGTCTGCGGCATCCACGCAGCGAGCAATTACCCGGGGACGCCGATCGATCATCCCGTTGTACAACTGACGTGCCGAATCATAGCCCAACTCGCCCGGCTGGATCAGCTCCCCGCGCAGCTTCGCCGCCAAGGCCCCCATCGTTTGTCCATTTGTCTTCATAATATATAGATCGACTTACATAGTATGTAGATCATCATATTTTGTCAAGTCCGTGTCGGAAAAGCTGAGGGCCAAAGATCTACCCCACCCGCGCACACCGCCGCACGCACCACTGTTGCGGATGTTCTACTCGGCCGCGCCATCTCTTCGCACACCTCGTGCCTGGCCACTGACTTGCCGACCGTGCCAGATTATTCGCGTTTTCCGATGCGGGAAGTGTTTGCTGCCTAGAGGGTGCTGCCCGGTGCTCGTCTACGGAGAGCCTGGGATGATGCCACGCATTCTCTCTCTTGGGGATGACCTTCTCCCGATTTCTGGACCGCGGTCAGTTTGAGTTTTCGACGGTCAGGAACTCTCGGTTTGTTGTTGGCTTTCTCGTCTGAGCTCATTGGCAAAGGCAGCCGGAGGCAAGTTTGCTAATGAGCTATGCGGCCGACGGACATTGTAGTCCACCCTCCACTTTTCGAGCTTAGCGCGGGCGTCCTCGACTGACCAGAACAACTCGACGTTGAGGCATTCGTCCCGCAGTCGCCCGTTGAAGCTCTCGATATATCCGTTCTCCACCGGCTTGCCGGGCCGAATGAAGTCCAGCTTCACCCCGTGACGGTAGGCCCACGCATCCATGACTCGGCTGCAGAACTCGCTGCCGTTGTCCACGGTAATCGATTCGGGATAGCCGCGCTTGGCGGCCGCGGTATCCAGCGCATGGGCGACCTTAGCCGCTGTCAACGAGTGGGCCGCTTCCAAGACCGGACATTCCCGAGTGTATTGATCCACCACCGTCAACGTCCGGAAGTATCGCCCGTTCTCCAGCCGGTCGGTGATAAAGTCCATTGACCATCGCTGGTCGCTCTCACCGCACTCTGCACCGGCCCGCGTTGCTCGCTGGCCAGCTTCCTTCGCTTCTTGGTCCTCATCTGCAGCCCAAGCTCCCGATACAATCGGTAAACCAGCTTCTTGCCCACTTCCCAGCCTTCTCGCTTCAGCATCACGATCAGCCTCAGATACCCAAAGCGCACTCGGCTCATCGCCAGCTCCCGCAGCCTCATCTTCAATGCGCTGCGATCCTTTACGTGACTTCGATAGTAGAGCGTCGCCCGATTCAGGAGCACAAGCCCGCACGCCCGACGGGAGCCGATCTCAAACCACTGCGTGATCTGCTCGACCACCTCCCGCTTTCGTGCGGGCCTCAGAGCTTTTTTCGCACCACCTCCTGCAAGATGTGCTTGTCCAGGCTCAGATCGGCCACCAATTGCTTTAGCTTCCGGTTCTCTTCCTCCAACTGCTTTAAGTGCCCCAACTCTCCCACGCCCATCCCGCCGTACCTCCGCTTCCAGTTATACAGCGTCTGTTCGCTGATTCCCATTTCCCGGCACACTTCCAGCCCCTTGCTGCCTGTTTCCAGACGCTTCAGGGCATAGATAATCTGCTCTTCACTGTGTCTCTTTTTCATCTCGGTTCTCCTCCCTTTTCGGAGAACTCCGACCACCAGAAAACTCAAATCTCTAAGCTAAGAACCTGGAGCTGCTCACAAAAAAACCGCCCCGAGTTTCCTCGGGGCGGTTTAATTTAGTCTCGCGCGCTAGGGCGCTGAGTTAATGCGGATGTGTCGGAGTTAGTAATCCATTCCGCCCATTCCGCCGCCACCTGGAGGCATCGGAGGCGTCTTCTCCTTCTCCGGGATCTCCGTGACAAGAGCCTCGGTTGTCAAGAGCAGTCCACTGATGGATGCCGCGTTTTGCAGAGCACTGCGAGTGACCTTGGTGGGATCAACCACCCCTGCTTTGACGAGATCTTCGTATTGGGCGGAAGCCACGTTGTAACCCTCGCCACCTTTACGGCTCTTGACTTCCTGCACAATGAGGGCGCCCTCCTTGCCGGCGTTGTCAGCCAGGGTTCGAAGAGGCTGTTCAATCGCACGACTCACGATTTCCAGGCCGATCTTTTCGTCTCCTACCAGGCCTAAGGAACTGAGAGCTCCCTGAGCACGGATGAAGGCTACTCCACCGCCGGGAACGATTCCTTCCTCAACAGCGGCCCGGGTTGCATGAAGGGCATCTTCGACGCGAGCCTTCTTCTCTTTCATCTCGGTCTCGGTCGCAGCGCCCACATTGATGACGGCTACGCCACCGGCGAGTTTCGCCAGACGTTCCTGGAGTTTTTCGCGATCGTAATCGCTGGTGGTCTCCTCAATTTGCCGGCGGAGCTGATTCACCCGACCTTGAATGTCGGCGTTTTTGCCTTCGCCTTCGATAACAGTCGTATTCTCCTTATCGATCACGATGCGCTTGGCTCTTCCGAGGTCCTCCAGCGGGATGCTTTCCAGCTTGATGCCGAGATCTTCGGTAATGACGCGTCCGCCGGTCAGGACAGCGATATCCTCGAGCATGGCTTTGCGACGATCTCCGAAGCCGGGAGCCTTGACCGCTGCCACCTGCAGTGTGCCACGAAGCTTGTTGACCACGAGAGTTGCCAGGGCCTCCCCCTCAACATCTTCAGCGATGATGAGGAGCGGTTTGCCTGCCTTGGCCACTTTCTCCAAAAGTGGCAGCAAATCCTTTAAGCTGCTGATCTTCTTCTCGTGGATGAGAATGTAGACGTTCTCAAGAACCACCTCCAGGTTTTCGGGATTGGTCACGAAGTAAGGCGAAAGGTAACCTTTGTCGAACTGCATGCCTTCGACGACGTCGAGAGTTGTTTCGATGCTTTTGGCTTCTTCGACCGTTATCGTGCCATCCTTGCCAACCTTGTCCATCGCATCGGCGATGATCTCACCGATTGTGGTGTCCCAATTGGCGGAAACCGTAGCTACCTGAGCGATTTCCTGGCGGTCCTTCACCTTCTTGCTGATCTTGGCCAGTTCCGCCACGACGGCTTCAACGGCTTTGCTGATGCCGCGTTGGAGACTGGTTGGATTTGCACCCGCGGTCACATTCTTTAAGCCTTCGCGATAAATTGCCTCCGCGAGCACGGTGGCGGTGGTGGTTCCATCCCCGGCGATGTCACTGGTCTTGCTAGCGACTTCGCGCACGAGCTGAGCGCCCATGTTCTCATAGGAGTCCTCCAGCTCGATTTCCTTCGCGACAGTCACACCATCCTTGGTGATGGTCGGGCTGCCGAATTTTTTGTCGAGGATTACGTTGCGACCGGCTGGTCCCAGGGTGGCCTTTACCGCTTTGGCCAGTTTTTCGATGCCGCGCAGCAGAGAGTGCCGCGCAGATTCGTCAAACGAGAGTTGTTTGGCTGCCATAATTTCTTCCTTATAAATGCTTGGTTTGCGGTTATCCGATGATGCCGAGGATATCGTCCTCGCGCATGATCAAGTAATTCTCGCCTTCAATTTTCACTTCTGTGCCGCCGTACTTGGAAATGAGGACTCTGTCCCCAGCTTTCACCGTAAACTCGATGAGTTTCCCGTCATCATCGCGTTTGCCCGTTCCGAGGGCGACGACTTCCCCCTCCTGGGGTTTTTCTTTTGCGGTATCTGGAATAATGATACCGCCTCTTTTAACTTCTTTCTCTTCGAGCGGGTGCACGAGCACACGATCGCCGAGAGGCTTGATGTTCACATTGGCCATAAGGCTGTGGGTGTCTTTATTTGTGTTGGTTGGTTGTATTTAACGTTAATCCAAGCCTCCGCATAGGCGGGACTCGAACGGTTGTTAAAGCTCACGGTCAACTTTTCTTCTTGTCTTCGTCGACCATTTCAAATTCGGCGTCCACGACGTCGGAGTCCTTCTTCTCGGCTTCCGGGGCCGAACCTTCCGAGGGTCCGGGTTGCGGGCCAGGCTGCGCGGAAGCCTTCTTGTAAAGCTCCGAGCTGACCTCCTGGAACTTAGCCTGGAGCGAGTCAAAGGCTCTCTTTACGGCGTCGTTATCGTTGCCTTTAAGGGCTTCGCGAACGTTTGCGATGGCGTCTTCAAGCGACTTTGTCGAGGCGCCATCAAGCTTGTCCCCTAGTTCTTTTAGCTGCTTTTCGCATTGATAGGCCAGGTTATCAGCATTATTGCGAAGTTCGATTGCCTCCTTGGCACCGCGATCTTCCTCCGCGTGAGCCTCCGCCTCCCGCTGCATCCTGTCAACCTCATCCTTGGTCAAGCCGCTGGAGCCCGTGATCGAGATCTTTTGCTCTTTGCTCGTCCCAAGATCCTTGGCACTCACGTTAAGGATGCCGTTGGCATCGATGTCGAAGGTCACCTCGATCTGTGGCACGCCACGCGGGGCAGGAGGGATGCCATCGAGGTGAAAGGTCCCCAACTGTTTATTGTCGCGACTGAGCGGGCGCTCACCCTGCAAGACCTTTATTTCGACTCCGGGCTGGCTGTCGCTGTAAGTCGAGAAGATCTGCGACTTGCGCGTCGGGATCGTTGTGTTGCGCGGAATCATCGCCGTGGCAATGCCTCCGGCAGTTTCAATTGCAAGAGTGAGAGGGGTAACATCGAGTAAGAGCACGTCCTTGACGTCGCCTTTTAACACGCCGCCCTGGATCGCCGCGCCGACCGCAACAACTTCGTCCGGATTCACCCCCTTGTGAGGCTCCTTCCCGATAAGGGACCGAGCCGTTTCTACTACCTTCGGCATGCGGGTCATACCTCCGACAAGCACGAGCTCATCAATGGTGCTGGCACTCCACTTCGCGTCGTTCAAGCAGTCCTTGACGGGCTTGACGGTGCGCTCGAAAAGGTCATCGGTGAGTTGTTCCAGCTTGGAACGGTTGAGCTTCTTTTGGATATGCTTTGGTCCCGTCTGGTCCGCAGTAACGAAGGGCAGATTGATCTCATATTCCTGCGTCGATGAGAGCGCAATCTTGGCCTTCTCAGATTCTTCCTTGATACGCTGCACCGCGTCGGGCTGCTTCGACAGATCGATTCCGTTGTCTTTTTTAAATTCACCAATGATCCAGTCCATCAAACGATTATCCCAGTCATCTCCTCCGAGGTGTGTGTCACCGTTTGTCGCCGCAACCTGGAAGACGCCGTCGCCGATCTCCAAAGCGGAGATATCAAACGTGCCACCTCCCAGATCGTAGACAGCAATCTTCTCGTCCTTCTTCTTGTCTAAACCGTAAGCCAACGAAGCAGCGGTCGGTTCGTTGATGATTCGAAGCACGTCCAAGCCGGCAATCTTGCCAGCGTCCTTGGTGGCGTTCCGCTGAGAGTCATTAAAATAAGCCGGAACTGTGATGACTGCCTGGCTGATCTTTTCGCCCAGTTTTGCCTCCGCATCCGCTCTCAGCTTTGCGAGAATCATCGCCGAAATTTCCGGCGGACTAAAGCGCTTCCTTTCACCGCTCACATCAACTTCGATGTGTGCGTCGCCGTTCGAAGCCTCCACGACATTGTAAGGTACCCTCTTGATCTCGGCCTGAACCTCGGAATACTTGCGACCCATAAACCGCTTTACCGAAAAAACTGTATTCTGCGGGTTCGTTACTGCTTGACGCTTGGCCGCCTGACCAACCAGCCGCTCGCCGGTTTTCGAGAAGGCAACCACAGACGGAGTTGTGCGGGCACCCTCGGAATTCTCCAAGACAACGGGTTCCCCACCCTCCATCACCGCCATGCAGGAGTTTGTCGTACCCAAATCGATGCCTAAAATTTTAGCCATAGTTCAAACTTTAAAATGAGAGCATTGAACGTTCCTAGACGGGAAAATAAATGTATGTGACTTCTCCTAAGTAATATACGACAATTACCCTTCTTGACTTCCAGGCAAGTAAGCGTCACATTGTCTCGATAGCTTTTTCTGCTAACGCCAATTTGGCACTCGAGATGGCGCAGAATTCCAGTTCTCAAGGGGGGAGCTTCTCAGGGACCTAGCATTTCCGTTAAAATCGCGGAGATGGGAGCTATCTGATAAGGAGTGAAGAGGCTTCTCTGCAGCGGCCTCTAGGCCTCGAATAGCGCACTGCCGTCATTGGCGTCGGGAGGTATCTACCTATATTCAGAGATAGCGCAATCTTTGCGGAAGGTGACGCTTAACAGATGAATGCCTGTGTCAGCTTAGTGGAACCCGCGCTAAATTCCATTGTGTTCGGGAGTGCCTACGAAGGGCGAAATGGGCTATTTCCCTTCGCGATAGCAACCCTTCCCTCTTTGGAGTGTTTCTTCATCAGTCACAAATGGGAATGTCTTACTTGGAACAGACACAGCGCAGAAGATTGAAGGATTTGGAGAGACCGGACGTGCGTCTCACCGGTCTTCCAGCGTATTGCCGAATGCTTGGCGGCCGCACTGGGATTGTGGGCAAACGATTACTCTCCGCCGTGGCAAGGATGACCTCAATTTCGATCGTGCTGTTAGCGGGCCCGTCTGGCTGCCAAAAGTCAAGCGCCCAAAAGGCATCGGAACCCCCTCCGGTCCCTGTTGAGGTCGTAGCAGCAGAAATACGGACCATGCCCATCGAGATGCAAGCTATAGGGACGGTCGAACCGGTAGCCAGTGTACAGCTCAAATCGAAGGTTCAGGGAGAAATTCTGCGCGTCCGTTTTGCCGACGGCTCGGAGGTGCAAGCGGGCGACCCGTTGTTTGAAATCGATGCGCGTCCCTTTGATGTCGCCTTCAAACGGGCGCAAGCCAATCTCGCGACCGCACGCTCCGCCGCCGTCAATGCCAACGAACAGGCGGAGCGATATACCACGTTGATCAAACGTGGTGTGGCATCCAAGGAACAATTCTCACAATTTCTCTCGACAGCCGAGTCTCAGAAAGCCGTCTCTGACTCGCGCCAAGCGGACGTTGACGAAGCGCAACTTTCTCTGGACTGGACGCAGGTGCGAGCGCCCATCTCCGGCCGCGCGGGCGCGGCGCTTCTCAAGGCCGGCAATATTGTCAATGCCAACAGTGACGTTCTGACCATTATCAATCAAATGAAGCCCATTTATGTGGCTTTTTCGCTGCAGGAGGGCGCTCTCGCGGAGGTGCGTAAATCGATGGAAAAGAGCAAACCCACTGTCAGGGCGTACCGACCCCGACAGCGGACATCTTCTCGGCACAGGGGAGCTGACCTTTGTCGATAATAGCGTAGACCG
The DNA here is from genome assembly GCA_963744345.1 of uncultured Verrucomicrobiae bacterium. Lineage (GTDB taxonomy): Bacteria > Verrucomicrobiota > Verrucomicrobiia > Chthoniobacterales > Terrimicrobiaceae > DASTFP01. Next base: position 48,133 of record CAVUTD010000026.1, on the reverse strand, counting down.
CGTTTCTGGGATGATCGCTTTCAAAGCGACCTTTCCCAACCAAGAGGACACTCTTTGGCCGGGACAATTCGTGGACGTGACCGTCAAGCTCGGCGACGAGCAAGATGCGCTCCTCGTGCCGACGGCAGCGATCATGGAGGGTCAAGAGGGCCCGCAGGTATTCGTCGTTGCTGAAAACAAAGCCTCTCTCCGCAAGGTGCAAGTCAGTCGCACGGTGCAAGATCAAACTATAGTGAAGCAGGGATTGAGCCCTGGCGAACTGGTGGTCATCAGTGGGCAGCTTCGGATTACTCCGGGAGGTAAAGTTGCTATTACCGAGCCCTCCAAACCCAAGGTCGCCGAAAACCTTTCTGCTTCCGAGCAATGAGCCTGACTGGTCCTTTCGTGAGGCGTCCCATCATGACGACGCTCGTCATGGTTTCGATCCTCGGGGCGGGTCTTCTCGCCTATGTGCGCCTGCCGGTGAGCGATTTGCCCAACGTGGATTTTCCGACGATCAATGTCTCCGCCGGCCTGCCGGGAGCGGATCCGGAAACGATGGCCTCGTCAGTGGCAATGCCCTTGGAAAAGGAATTTTCGACAATTGCGGGCATCGAGTCGATGACCTCGACAAGCTCGCTAGGCGCCACCAGCATCACCATTCAGTTCGAACTGTCGCGAGACATTGATGCCGCTGCGCAAGACGTCCAGGCGGCGATCTCGCAGGCGCAACGGGATCTTCCGACGGAGATGCCCTCCCCGCCTTCGTTTCGCAAAGTTAATCCCGCCGAGCAGCCAATTCTTATGCTCGCGGCCTATTCCGAATCCCTCCCCTTGAGTCAGGTAGACGAATACGCCGAGACGTTGATCGCTCAGCGCCTTTCCACGGTGAGCGGTGTCGCTCAGGTAGACGTCTTCGGTGCTCAGAAGTTTGCTGTACGTGTCAAAGTGGACCCGCGTGAACTCGCCGCCCGCGGAATTGGCTTGGACGACGTCGAGAACGCCATCCGCGAGGCGAATTCCAATGAAGCCACCGGAGAACTCGATGCGGGCGCAAAGTCGCGCACCATCAAGACTACGGGCAGACTCAGACGCGCCGAGGATTTTCGGGAGCTCATTGTCTCGTACCGCGACGGCTTTCCCGTCCGGCTCAAGCAGATTGCTACGATCATCAACAGCGTTGAGAACGACAAGAACGTCGGTTGGTTCAACAATACTCGAGGCATCGTTCTGGCAATTCAGCGACAACCGGGAGCCAACACCGTTCAGGTGATAGATCGCATTCGCGAACTGCTACCGACCTTCAAGGCGCAGCTTCCCGCAGCGATCAAACTCGATATCCTTTATGATCGTTCGAAGTCGATCCGGGAGTCGTTGCACGACGTGCAAGCCACCTTGGTTCTGGCGGTGGCGCTCGTCGTCCTGGTGATTTTTCTGTTCCTGCGCAATGTCCGAGCGACTCTCATTCCCAGCGCCGCTATCCCCCTCTCGATCATTGGCACTTTCAGCGTGATCTATCTGCTCGGATTTAGCGTCAACAACTTCTCTCTCATGGCGCTCATCCTGGCGGTCGGCTTTGTCGTCGATGATGCCATCGTGGTGCTCGAAAACATCGTTCGCCACATTGAGAGAGGGGAATCGCCTCTGCAGGCGGCATTAGAAGGCGGACGCGAGATAGGCTTTACGATTCTTTCGATGACGCTTTCGCTGGCGGCGGTTTTCATTCCGGTGCTCTTTATGGGAGGCATCCTGGGCCGGTTACTCAACGAATTTGCCGTCACGATTGCCGTGGCCATTTTGATCTCGGGATTTATTTCGCTTTCGCTTACACCGATGCTTTGCAGCCGCTTCCTGCGGCAGGCGCATGATGGAAGCCAACACGTGCTCTTCCGCTGGTCAGAATCCGCCTTTAGTAAGATGCTGACCGTATACCGGAAGTCTCTGCAGTTTGCCCTGCGCCATCATCTCGCAGTCTCGCTTTCTGCGCTGATCATGGCGCTCGCCACGGTCTGGATGTTCATTAAGGCTCCCAAAGGATTTCTCCCCAACGAGGACACAGGCCGCATCTTGATCTCCACCGAGGCAGAACAGGGCATCGCCTTCGATAGGATGGTGGAACTCCAACAGAAGGCCGCCGGGATTGTCTCCCATCACCCAGCGGTCGAAGATTTCATGTCCCGCATCGGCGGTGGCTCTAGCGCGAGTTCGGCAAATACTGGCCGACTTTTCCTCACGCTTAAGCCACGTGACGAACGCGCGCCAATTGATGAGCTCATCCGCCAGCTTCGAAAAGATCTTTCTGGAATCCCAGGCCTCAAGGTATTCCCGCAAAATCCCCCCGCCATTCGCATTGGCGGCGCCGTGACGAAGAGCCTTTACCAGTTCACTCTCTTTGGACCTGACCTCGATGTCCTCTACGATGCCGCTGCGAAAGTTGAGAACCGCATGAGGCAGATCCCGGGGATCGTCGATGTCACAACCGACCTTCAAATCACAAGTCCGCAGGTGCTCGTCGACATCAACCGCGACAAGGCATCAAGTCTCGGTGTCAGTGCTGGTCAGATTGAGCGGGCGTTGGGTAATGCCTATGGCGCCAGGCAGATTTCTACAATTTACACCCCCAACGATCAATATCGTGTCATCCTGGAAGCCGAAGAAGATTTTAAACGTGAAGCTGCCGACCTCTCGCGTCTTTACGTGAGATCGTCCGGAGGCCGTTTGATCCCGTTGAGCGCGGTCGCGCAATTTAAATCGCAGGTCGGTCCGCTCACGGTCCAGCATCTGGGACAGCTTCCCGCCGTGACACTCTCGTTCGATCTTGCCAAAGGAACGTCGCTCAGTGACGTCGTTCCGGTGATCGAGCGCGAGGCCAAGGCGGGTCTCGACCAAGAAGTCAGCACCCAATTTCAGGGCGCCGCGCAGGCGTATCAGGCATCTCTGGGAAGCCTCGGCATGCTTCTGCTGATGGCTGTGCTCGTCATCTACATCATCCTTGGCATTCTTTACGAAAGTTTTATCCACCCGCTCACGATCCTCTCCGGACTTCCCTCGGCAGGCTTCGGCGCGCTCCTGACACTCGCGCTCTTTGGACAGGAGTTGAACGTCTATGGCTTTGTCGGCCTTCTCATGCTCATCGGCATCGTCAAGAAAAATGCAATCATGATGATCGATTTTGCCCTCGATGCACAACGGAATGACCGAAAACCTCCGGCCAGCGCGATCTTTGACGCCTGTATTGTCCGATTCCGCCCCATCATGATGACCACCCTGGCCGCCATGATGGGAACATTGCCCATTGCCCTTGGACTTGGCGCCGGTGGTGACGTACGGCAGCCCTTGGGCCTTGCCGTGGTGGGGGGTCTTGTTATTTCGCAGGTTGTCACACTCTACATCACGCCGATCATCTACCTCTACCTGGAGCGCCTGCAGAATCGGCTGAGCAGGAAATCTCCTTCGCCGCGAACGCAAGCAGAAGAGCGCTCACCAGAGCTCGCTTCCGCGAATTAGTCTTTCGTCGCCGCGCGGCTTGTCGAGGCGGTATCCTTATCGACAAGCATCAGCACATAGCGCACCGCAAGAGTACCTGCTTCGTTTCCCGCGCAAGTTTACAATCGAGCAACGATGCGTGGCTGCTTTGCGTATAAAGTGTTTGACCGATAGCAAAGAAGGCCTCGGCACGACTTCGCAATGGCTTAGAGAGCCCCGGCACACGGTAGGTTTCCAGCGCTCTATGAGCCACTCACCCCAAGATCGATCATGGTGACTGTAGCTGACGAACGCCCAGTACTTGGGAACGGGCTCAGACTGAGACAACGCCGGTCGGTGTTCTGTTAGCGCACGTGTGGAGAGCTCCTTGTCCATGGTCGAATGAGAGGCATCGAGATTTATTTAGAATTTTGGGCGCCTATCCGCCTGGAGCGCTTTGAAACCCCTGCAAAGATTATGTCACCAGAATCGCGTCGCACGGCCGGCACACTGCTGGTGATTCCTTCGGCTGCGTTTTTTCTCTCTGTTCTGAGCCCGACGCGATTCGTCCAAACGAGTTTATTTTTCTGGCCTATGCGGGCGCTGTAGTGCTCGCGATTGGCTGGTGCTTCTCGGAGTTGGATTACTTAGAAAGCCGTCCTCTTATCTAAAATGATACGGTTTTAGCCGTTGCCCGAGGGCATGGTCGCGGGTCTAAATCCAAGGCGAGAAGCAGAGGTGCACTAGCGGCTATCCGGGTTTCGTCTCGTTGAAATCCCAAAGATCGTCCGCGCCAAACTCTAAACAGCAGGAACCGGCCTCGGCATAGCAGTTTTGACAAAGCCAGCGTGCGCCGACTTTTACCGCATTGCTGCTTCCGCACCGTTCGCAGCAATTCTCGAAGGTTGCGCTGCTGGGGGGCCTCGAAGACTCTGTACTCTCGTGCATCGGGGATGCGCTCATAAGCTAACCATTGCATAGCACGCGGGACCCGCAAATGCCTGTCTCGCAGGAATAAATTTTGTCGCCGACGTTGCCAGCCCACTATTTTCGGATTCGCCATCGTTAAATCGTCACCAGAGACTTGCGAACAGGTTTAAATCGGCTTCCTTTTGCTATGACTTCAGACGAACGCACGCTCATTTCTAATCTTTTTGAACGGCTAAAGCAGGCTTCTTCCCAGCAGAAGGATGCCGGCGCCGACGAATACATCCGCACCAAAGTGTCGGAGCAGCCTTCCGCTCCGTACATTCTCGTTCAAAGCACACTCGTCATGCAGCAGGCACTCACTGCCGCGCAGGGCCGGATAGCCCAACTCGAGAAGCAACTTGCCGAGACAACTCGGCCAAGTCAGGAGTCTGGAGGAAGCTTCCTTTCCGGGGTCGCCAATCTCTTTGGGGTAGGTCAGCAGCAAGCCACTTCCCGCCCGCCGCAGACGCCCCCGCCACTCCCAACCCGGCCTGCTTCAGCACCCAACTATGCTCCACCACCTATTCCACAATATCCAGGTCGCGGCGGCGGGTTTCTGCAAAGCGCGCTGTCCACGGCTGCAGGGGTTGCTGGCGGAGCACTCCTTTTCCAGGGTATTCAAAACATGCTCGGCCACAATCCGGGACCTTTTGCAGGGCTGGCGGGTCCTACGGGCGAGGTTGTGCCCAGCCAACCTGTCGAAAATACGGACGTCAACGTTTTTGACAGTAACGATCCCTCTTCAGCAACTGAGCAGTCAACAGCAGCCGACGATATGGCCAGCGACCAGGACACAACCGCCGACGATGGCTCCATGAGCGACTCAACCTCGGATGATTCATTCGCACCAGACGATGGAGGCGATTTCCAGGGCGGCGGCGACGACTCCTACGTGTGAGCGGAGCTCGCTTTTTAGGATCATTGATCGTTGTTGCTGCTGCCAAACTTCAATTGCGCCACGAGTTGCTCACATCGCTGCGGCGCTGTTGAGCTTTACGCTTTTGGCTTCATCAATCTTGTCCCACGTTCGCGTAATTCAGGGGCGGCAATAGCAAGGCTGCCTGACATCTTCGGTTGGCTTTTTCGCTGCTGGAGGTTTCGTCCTTCTTCGCTTCAGTCAGCCGGAGTGTCTTGGCAATTTGCGAATAGGCGAAGACAAGACTCGCTAAGAAGATGGTTTCATAGCATAGTGGCCGTGGAACAATCCCATGGCGAGACTTGAATTGGACAAGCCTCCGACTCACCTCGAGCTCGTTGAGTTCGCGCGGAAATTTACCCGAGAGGAATGGGAAATTCTTTGTAAAAATCGGGGCTTCGTTCACTTTTTGGCCGACGACCTTGCTGCTTGCCGCTTGCTGGCGAAAAAAGTGCTGGAAAGACATCACAAAGACCGATCGGCCAGCGTGTAGCTAACGCTCCTCGGAGTCACCAAAGAGATGGCTGAGTGCCGCAGCGATCGACCACGTTGACGGGACACAGTACACCGCGCCACGCTCCTCGGGACGGCTCGATCTATGGCCGACTTCCCGCAGCGACATTCAGGCTACCGGGCAAAGCTCACGTTGCATTCGCGCCGTTTTACGAGCGCTCAGGGTTATTCTGCGGAATCAACACTGGCTTCTGCGTGAGAAACCATGTGTAGAATCTGGGCGCGTCCCAGAAACGCGGGCAATCGACCGCTTCGCTGAATATAGCCGTTCTTGATGTTGAGGCCACCCCAGGCGTCCAGGAGGCCTTTGCGCACGCGGTAGGCGCCGTCTCGGAGGTTTCCGATGACATGCGACGGATCAATCGTCCTAATACGCCGGCTTTTGCCCGAGAGACCGCCTTTATCGGACTCCCGACCTCGGCCTCTCCCGATATCCCAATTGTCTGTTCCGCGCTGAACCGACTCCTCTTCATCTTCTGCTCCTTTTCGAGCAGAACTCCAGTTATGTCACGTCCTCCTTTTGGGAGTCAGGCCAAAGCCGCATCGGTGCATTCCAGCCAGCATCCGTCAAATCGATGCCAACTCTTACGAGCAAGCCGTTCATGATCGTGAAGCGACCACGGCTCGGCGCGTCGACAAATCATGGTGTAATTCAGGTCGGGAAGCGGGCGACCTTTGGTGAGCTTCCCGACCCGTTGCATAAGGCCAACACCGATTCGCCCGAGCTCAACGAAATCCGAACCCAAACACGAACACAGGAGCTGGAATAAAAACGACGGGCCGATAGCGAGCCACCGGGCGAATCACGACGGGCCGATAGCGAGCCACCGGCCGAACCACGACCGGCCGAAAATGACGCCCGCGATTCCAACCACGCTGATAGTACCCGTGACGGCCATCGTTCCAACCACGATTAGAGTGCTTTTTCCTGCCGCCCGCTTCCGCCGGAGTCGCCATTAGCGCAAAGGCTGCGACAGCTACCAGTGTCAGAAGAAATGATCTGCTCTTCATAAAATTAATTTGTAGATTTATTGATTTAAACATCGCGAAATTCAGAAAGTTGCGTTTAGGCAGGCAATCACGCTGCTAAACTTCCCAGGCGATCTTTTCCAGCCAGCCGTCTCTTCATAGCGGCCACCGCGTCTCAGGCCTCTTGACTCCCTTGGGTCTCGAGCTCAACGCATCATCGCGACCGATAACTGATTCGTTAAACCTTGATGCATTCGAGCGAAACGATGGTCCCATTAGGATAGATTAACTCGTGGAATAAACTCGGACGGCGGGAACATTCCAGAAGTGAAGCAGCAGAGAAGCGTCCAGACTGCGGTCTTCACTTCGCCCACCTTCATTTGCGCTGCCAAAAGCCTTCCGCAAGTTTGATGGTGTTGGCGTGCAAGCGTGCGGTGTGAACGCGCTCGCGATTATATCCGCCACCGTAGAGCACCACTACGGGGATTCGATGCTTAGTGACCAGATCCAGGACGGCGCGGTCGCGGCTCGCCATGTCGGCATCGCTCAGCTTCATCTGACCGAATCGGTCATTCTCATGCGGGTCCGATCCCGAGATCCAGAAGGTAAGGTCGGGTTCGAACCGTTCAAATGCAGACGACAGAGTTGCGTTGAGTCGATCGAGATATTCGTCGCCGCCAACATATCGCGGCAGTTCAATATCGAGCGAACCGGGCGTCTTCTCCGCCGGATAGTTGCGCCCGACATGCATCGAATACGTGAAGACACGCTTGTCGTTCGCGAAAATGCCATTGCTGCCGTTGCCTTGATGAGCATCGGTATCGACGATAAAAATTCGGCGCTCCGGAAAACTCGCGTGCAGGTCTCGAATGGCGACGGCGACGTCGTTGAGCACGCAGTAGCCGAGTCCGCGATCTGGAAACGCGTGGTGCGTGCCTCCTGCTAGATTGCAAGCTAATCCTTCCTCAAGCGCGGCCCACATGGCTGCCACGGTTCCTGCAGTCTCACGCCGGGAACGGGTGAGCAAGCCCTCGCACGCAGGTAATCCGAGTCGAACAAGACTGTCGCGGCTTAAACTTCCTGTGCGGACGCTGGTCAAGTAAGAGGCTGTGTGAACTCGTAAGAGTTGAAGGACAGGAGCAGGTTTCACCGGAGTAATCCGAGCAGCCGGGCACTCCGCCCGAATCATTTGCTCCGCGCGCCAGAACTTGTCCATGGGAAACGGGTGCGTTTCCGGGAGTGGAAAGACGTATCCAAGATGGTAAAAACAGCGCACGGGCGGAATGTCGAACGACGAATTTCGAATGTCGAAAGAATCAGTATTCCTGCCTTCGATTTTACCACAGGCGGAATGTCGCACTGCGAAGGTCGAATTTGCCGTTGGCAATTTTATTCGAAGCAACGATCATGGCGACTAGCTGATTCTTCTCATCCTCAAGTCTGCCTCAAAGGGCACTGGGCTCTGCGGCTCGAAATTCCTCACGCCGAGTTCCGAGAGGTGCGCGAGCATTTGACCCAGAGCCCGGTTGGACTGCTTCCTCATGGATGACGAACATTCGACTCGGCTTAAGCTCGCCGTTGGCAGTTCGCGTTTACCTGCCGGGCGGCAACCAGGGTAAACTTCCTCGTTGTTTTGGTTGCGGAACGCCCTTGGCCACCTGCAGACCATGCTGCTTCATGTACGCAGCCAGCGCATTGGTAATTTCGCGTGAGGTACGTTGGCAATCCGCGGAAAGTCCCGAAACCAATCCGGGGGCTCCCGAAAACGTCAAGGGCCAAACGATGACCCCCATGATTGCGCCAGGCATTGCATTGGTGCCCCCCGTGGTTTGAATCATCAGAAATCGCTTGGGAGTAGGTCCGGAGAGGTCTGAGACGGTCGCTGTCACGTCCATCTTTGTCCCTCCCGATCCAAAGCCGAGAGTGGTGCGCAAGAGGCGACTGCCTTGATTAACGCGCGTGAAGCGGCCGGAGATCAGCCAGGAATTTCCCTGCGTTGGCGTAGCATCGGTATACAAGACCTGCGACGGGGCGATGTATCTTCGGATTCTCTCGTAGAGGTTTGCTGTCATTTCCTTCTGGAGATCCCGTTTAAACGTCTCGAGTTCCGCTCCCTGCCGGTTAACACGGATCATGTCGTCTTCGAATTCGAAGGGTTGCACAAGGATGGTCTGGGGGCCTTGAGCTGGCGCGTCGGTCAACGGGATGGTTTCCCTTACGCTGACAGAGGCGCAGGACGCGAGCGCAAGCCATATCCCCGCGCACGCGAGTCGGGACAAGTATGCAAGATTCATGAGCGCCAGATCAAACGCCATCCTGCCGGGGTTTGCCAAGGATCCTCTTCCCTTAGTAGGGTTCCTACCGCACACTCCCTGACATGCCACGCGGCTGGTCAACTGCTCTGCGGGACGTGAGACATCGGCCTGGCGACCTTCACCTTGCAGAATGGCCGCCAGCGGTGACAATGTGCTCTGGCGTTCATGAGACTTCCGGCGAGATTAGAGTTTATCTGTATGATTTTGGCTACAGTCGTTCCCGCCTTATCTAAAGGAAGCTCGCCCTTTCATTCGACCGAGCCGCCGACGAGGACGTTGATTCTCGACGGAATTTGGGGTTCGCATTCCCGATGGGAACGACTTCGCAGCCGCATTGCCGCGGACGTGGGTCCGTGCACGATTTGGCGTTACGACAATAGCGGACGCACTTCGATCGAGTCGCTGGGCTCCGCACTTGCCTCCGAGCTCCATCGGATGAATGTGCCCGTAAACTTGGTCGGTTACAGTATGGGCGGGCTTGTCATTCGTGAAGCCTTTCGGCAGATGCCCGGTCTGAAGGTCCGGCGTGTCGCGCTGCTGAATTCGCCGCATAACGGAAGCGCTGCGGCCGCTTTGCTCCCGCTCGCCGCCTGTCGCGATATGCGACCGGGCAGCGCCTTCCTTAAGCGTCTCAATGCCGCGCCGTGGACACACCCTACTCTGGCGACATGGTGTCCGTTCGATCTTATGGTTGTTCCGGGCTCTTCCGCCCGTTGGAAACAGGCGAGCCTGGTGCTGCGCTTGGATATCCCGATGCATATTTGGCCTGTCCTCTCGGTGAGGACTCATCGATCGATCGCAGACTTTCTCGGCTCGAACGAGCCAACGAAGCTCAAGAAGTAAGGCCGGTCTCAAAAAGATTTTTTTCCTCCTCGGAGTTGGACATGTGAGGGATGCTGGGGCAAAAGATTTCCCCGTGAGCCAGGGTGTTCTTGATCCTTTGTGCTGATGGAGAACCATCACGCCGCTGATTCTAAGAGTCTGCTCAAGTATTTGTTTTAAACGAGGGAGAACGTCGGACATGCACGAAGCAACTTTCCTGAAGGATTTGGCGATAGTGATGAGCGTGGCCGCCGTGGCTACACTCATTTTTCGGCAACTCCATCAGCCGGTGGTCCTCGGATACATCCTCGCCGGGGTTATCATCGGTCCGCACACTCCCCCGTTCTCATTGATTGATGAGCATGCCATCGAGACCCTCGCTGAACTTGGAATCATCTTCCTCATGTTTGCGCTCGGGCTGGAGTTCAGTCTTCCCAAGTTAAGAAAGGTAGGCGCGACCGCGTTCATTGCCGCCTCCTTCGAGATCGTTCTCATGATTTTGGCCGGTTATGGACTTGGGCGCGCTTTTGGCTGGAGTGAAATGGACAGCATTTTCCTGGGCGCAATCCTTTCGATCTCTTCGACGACAATCATCATCAAAGCCCTCGAAGGTTTAGGCAAGACGCGCGAGCCTTTTGCGAGCCTTATCTTCGGCATCCTTATCGTTGAGGATATTTTGGCGATCGTGATGATTGCGCTGCTCTCGGGCTTTGCCATCACCGGCCAATTCGAGGCTCGAGCCGTAGGGATGACCATCCTGAGCCTGGGATCCTTCCTTGGCATTCTTTTGGTCCTCGGGCTCATCCTTGTCCCGCGACTCTTGAACTATGTCGCCAGTTTCAAGAGTGACGAGATGCTGTTGATTACGGTTGTCGGACTCTGCTTTGGAATTTCCCTGGTCACGGTGATGCTGGGTTACAGCGTAGCCTTGGGAGCCTTCCTTATCGGAGCGATCGTCGCCGAGGCCCGCCAAATCTACAGAATCGAGACCCTTATGCATCCTGTGCGGGATCTTTTCAGCGCCGTATTTTTCGTTTCGATCGGCCTGCTGATCGATCCGGTTCTCCTGGCAAGATATGCGTTCCCGATTCTTGCCATCACGCTTGTTGTCGTGCTCGGCAAGGTCTTCAGCTGTGCACTGGGAAGCTTTCTCGCCGGCAACGATATGCGCACTTCCCTGCGCGTGGGCATGGGACTTGCCCAGATTGGCGAATTCTCCTTCATCATCGCCTCCCTGGGACTTACCTTAAAGGTCACGAGCGATTTCATCTATCCTATCGCTGTCGCCGTCTCTTCGCTCACCACATTGCTGACGCCTTATTTAATTAAGAGTTCTGACGGCTTGGTTGAATGGTTCGACCGCGTTGCTCCGAAACCTTTGTTGCAAGCTATCGACGCATACAGCGATCAGGTGGGAAACATCGGTAATCGAGGCGGATGGCGCGTGGAACGGAAGATCCTCACCAAGCTCGGTGCTCAGATCGCCCTGAACCTGCTGATCATTACCGGCATTTTTATCGCTGCAGTTTTCTTGCAAAGGCACATGGTGGTTTGGTGGCCAGAATTTCCCGGCGATGTGAACGGCACAAAAGCCGCTACGTGGTTGGTAGCACTACTGGTGAGTTTTCCGTTGCTGGTCGCCGTCTGGCGGAAGCTGGAGGCCGGAGCGATGGTCGTGGCTGAAAGCGCCGTCGGCCCTGACGAAGCAGGTTCTCGGGATCTCGCCCTGCAATCGCTTATCTCCAGGACAATCACCGTAGTCGGCACAGCCGCTCTGGTTCTCCTGGTGGCGCTTCTCAGCTCGACTCTCCTTCCTTCGGGGAACGTCTTGTTGGTCACGCTGCTGATCGTGCTGATTTCCTGCTTCGTGTTCTATCGCAGTGCCGTGAGACTCTATTCCCGCGCGCAGTCCGCCTTGCGAGACACCTTTGCCCAGCCGGCCGATCCGCCGATCCTTCAGGAAACTCCCAGCCTGCCGCCCCTCTTGCGCGAGGCAAGGCTCGAAACGGTGGAAGTCCAGCCCGGCACCCCGGCTGCCGGAAAGATGATCGCCGAACTGATGGTGCGCACGCAAACCGGAGCGAGTATCGTGGGCATCGAGAGGGACGGCACCAGCATCGTGAATCCAGGACCTTATGAGGAACTGGAGAGCGGCGATCAAGTTCTCCTTATCGGCAGCGAAGACCAACTGCAAGCAGCAAGAGAACTCCTTACCGCTCAGAAGCCGCTAACTTAGACCCGCCGAGCGCGTCGCGAGTTCGCGACCATCTGCGGCCCATGCTGCCAAGAGGTCGCTCGCGTAATCGTCAACCAATTGTCTATCGGCTGCATCTCCGGAGAGAGTATCCCGCGGAACGCGCTGCGTTGCGCAATACCTACGGCACAATCCGGCCCGGCGCCGCGCTTATGGGGATAGCGCGGGGGATCACTGCGCGCGTGACCTGCCAGCGACCGTCCCCCACGCTGAGCACTTCCAGCCTCACAGGCGTTAACCCGGCGTCATAGAACCCGAGATCCTTCGCGACAGGTTCGGTGACGTCAAGGATCCGCCCTGCCACAAAAGGGCCGCGATCGTTCAAACGAATGGTTGTCGATCGGCCGTTTCGCAAATTGGTGATTCGGACGCGGCACGGTAACGGCAATGTCTTGTGCGCTCCGCTTCGACTCCAGGGCCAGAGATCTTCACCCAAGGAAGTTGGCCCGGGAAGGAAGAGTCCTCCTTCTTTATAGTGAGAAGCCACGCCAACTTCGACGTATCCCGGGGCCTGCCCGGGGGACATAGGCGTATACCGTATCCCGCCAAGAGTGTATGGCCGATACTTATACCCCGGATAATCCTTTTGGCCGCATCCCCCCAAGATGCAAGGCAGCAGCAAACCGAAAATCCAGCGAGGCATCGCCGCCGATTTTCGTGACGCCGCTCGGAAAAGCAACAGCAGAACGGCCGAGGCAGGAGCTCTCCTTCACTTTTTTCAGCATTCGGTGGAGTAAGTGGGGAAGTTGCGGCTGATTGACTTCAAGGATAGGCCAACTACAATGGCTTCCGTGCGATCCATGGTATCCAATCCGTTGTGAAGGGCTGCCAACTCGACCTTTCAATGGCTGGCGGATTGCTGTCGGCGTAAGGAACGCGTCTATCCTGCGTCCCTCTCCGCACTCTGTACTTCTTCATGTCGCTTCTTTCTAAGAAACTGAATGGGCAAGATTCTGGAGAGGAACAAGTTCAAATCCGAGAGAAGTGGCGTATTTGCGCAGGGAGTTTTGACGGCGGCGGAGATGTTTTTCGTTAAGGATTCCCAGCAGTTGAGGATCGAAAGAACGGCGGTCACGGAGCATAGCGAAGAGGATGCGGGCGAGTTTATGCGCGGTGGCGGTGATGGCCGACGGAGAACCGAGTTTGGCACGAAGACGGCGAAAATAGTCACCCAAACTCGAGTGGCTGCGATACAAAGTGGTCGCGGCCATGCGCAAGGCATTCGCGAGCCGGCAGCGCACGTTGCGGGTTTTCGAAGAGAGGATTTTGCCGCCACTGATCCGGTTGTCCGGACAAAGTCCCAGCCAGGAGGCAAAGTGCCGTGAGGAAGGAAACCGGGTGATCTGCGGGCCGACTTCGCAGAAGAAGCTAAGCACGGCTTGGGCGCTCATGCCCGGAATCCCCGTGAGGTCCACTCCGAGGATTCGGTGCATCTCGGAGGGAACATCGAAGGCGGGCTGATTGCCTTGAGCTCTGTATTTGGCGCAGGGAGCCTCTGCGCAGTGCTCTTGGGAATCGAAACGCGCGAGCATCGCCTCGATGTGTTGATCGCAAGCGGCAATCTGGCTCTGAAAATGCCGGTAGCTTTCCAAGGCCTGGTACAGGCAAAAGAGATGCTCAGGACGGTAGTCGCCCACCAGGCTCTTAGCCACGACCTGGCGGCTGGCTTTGATGCGCCCATCGCACAAGCCGGAGAGCTTGGAGGGTTCGCGTTCTCCCAAGAGGATGGCATCGATAATGGCTAGTCCGCTCACCCCGGTAATGTCGCTAATGACATTGTGGAGTTGGAGATTCATCTGGGTGAGGGCCTTTTGCATGAGTAGCACCTGGCGCGAGGCGCTCTGGAGCAGGGTGTCGCGATGGCGCAAAATGCTGCGAACCGCACAAACGGCTTGCGCAGGCCGGAAGCTTCCTCGCAGCAATCCCACGCTGTGGAGGTATTGCAGCCACTGGCAGTCCTGGATGTCGGTTTTGCGCCCCGGCACTCCTTTGACATGGCGGGCGTTGACCAAACAAACTTCCAACCCCCGGCGCTCCAGGATCTGGAAAAGGGCGATCCAGTAAACCCCGGTGGATTCCATGGCGACCGTTTTGATTGAACAGGCAATGAGCCAGTCGGCCAAGGCGTGCAACTCCTCGGTAAATGTCCTGAACTTCCTCACCGGGCGATTGTCTCTTTCCTCGGACACAGCCACATAGATCTCGGTGGCTCCAATATCGATACCAGCGGCATCGGGCTGAATAAATGGCAGACTCTTTTGTTTTTGGGTTTTCTTTTCGCCGTTGCGGGCCATAAGGTTTTCTCTCTGTTAAGTTATGCGCCGTGTGAACAGGCGGCCCGGATGGTGGATAAGAAAAAGATCGGTAATCTTCTAATCGGGATGGGGCCGGCTTTTACGCCAGCCTCTCACCAGTGCCTTGCCCACCGCATCCGGAACCATGCTTCTAGACGGGCTTCTTTCCAAAGCTCCAATGCGCAGCCGGTTTATTGCTTGCCTCCATTCACACGGCGCTCCCTTTATCACTCAGCGCTCCGCATTCGCGCCAGTTTCTTTCCCCTTTGCCGCGGCCTTCGCCGCCTGAATTGCTTCTAGCGCGATCCCTTTTCGAAAATCGCCGTACCTTGGCGTTGGCGGTGCCGATCGTCGCGGGCTTCCTGGGCCAGATGCTGATGGGACTGACGGACACGATCATGGTGGGCCGCCTGGGTGTGACTCCACTGGCTGCTGGCGCGTTTGCAAATACGTTGCTCGCCGTCCCGCTGGTTTTTGGCTTCGCCACGCTTTCCTCGGTCAGTGTGCGAGCGTCACACGCGTTCGGAAGCGGTCGCAATCATATATCCGGCGAAGCCCTGCGCGCCGGACTGGGGATCGGAGCTGTTCTTGGCCTTTTCGTGGCCACCGCAGCTCACGCCGCACTTCCGCTCCTGCCTTGGCTCGGCCAGGGCGCTGAAATTAACGCTGCCTCCAGGAATTTTCTTCTACTTTGCTCATGGTCCGCGGTGCCGGTTTTTGTTACGACGGCAGCGAAGAACTTCTGTGAGGCACTTTCGCGTCCATGGATACCCTTCTGGATCACGCTGGCAGGCGTGTTGCTCAACGTTGCGTTGAACTGGGTTTTCATCTATGGAAATCTGGGCATGCCGGCGATGGGGCTTGACGGCGCGGGCGTGGCGACGCTGCTTGCCCGCAGCTGTGTGGCCGTAGCGATCGTTAGCTATTTGCTGCTAGCTCCGGAGCTGAAGGCATACCTTCCCGCTACTTGGTTCGGGAGCAGCCCTGTGGGGGAAGTGCGCCGACTGCTGGCGATCGGTCTGCCGACGGGGGGCATGCACCTCGCGGAGATAAGCGGCTTTTCCTTCGGATCTTTGATGATGGGCTGGCTGGGCGCGAGCGCACTCGCCGCGCATCAGATCGCCATCACCTGCGCAGCGACCACATTCATGATTCCGCTGGGTCTATCCCAGTCGGTAAGCGTCCGGATCGGTCAAGCTCGCGGATCAGGAGAGAAAGAACGTTACTTCCCGATCATCTTCGGTGCGTTGGGAATGGCGGTGATGATCATGGCCGTCTTCGCTATCATTTTCATGACGGCGGGAGCCACGATCGCGACGTGGTTCGTCTCGGATACGGCGGTTACAGCCCTTGCCGCGCACCTCCTGCTTATTGCAGGAATTTTCCAAATTTTTGATGGAGTTCAGATCACCTCTTCGGGCGCTCTAAGAGGTTTCGAAGACACACGGACACCGATGATTATGGGTATCCTTTCGTATTGGCTGGTGGCACTGCCGGTCTCCTATCTCTCCGCATTCCAACTCGGATACGGTCCCTCCGGCATCTGGTTCGGCTTCGTTACGGGACTCGCGCTCGCCGCAGCAGCTCTTGTTGGGCGTGTCCTGCTGCGCGTAAAGCGGGCATTAAATTCCTTTTGAGGGAAGACTCAACTCAGCGAATGTACGGCGACGAATTCCATGCGGGTGGCGTTTCCAACGATTGAAATTTCCGGCTTTGGCTGTGTCAGTCCGCTAGGCATCGGTTTGCAGGCAACCGCGAAAAGTCTGCGCCATTCACGAGACGGTATCGGACCTGTGCGGCTCTTTTCTGTCGCCAAATCGCAAACCAAGACGGCGGGGCAGGTTGAAGAAAGCCTCCGCGACACGGCGGCGGCCATCACTCCCCGGTCGAAGCGATGGACGCGCGCGGCGCAGATGATTCTGGTCGCGTTAGGAGAGGCTCTCGCGCACCGACCTGGATTCGTTCCCGACGGTCTCGTGATCGGCACTACGAGTGGCGAAATGTTATTGGGTCAGGAATTCTATCGAGCCTTGGCTTCCGGGTCGCCCGCTTGGTCGGCCACGCGGAGGGTGCGCGGTTACGTGCCGCACGAGCCGGTGTTGCAAGCGATGTCGGTTTTCGATTTCCGCTGCCCGATTCGGATCGTTTCCAACGCCTGCGCTTCCGGAACAAATGCCTTGGGCCTTGCGTGCCAGATGATTCGAGTGGGCACAGCTCGACGACTTATCGCTGGAGGGTATGATGCGTTGTCAGAGCTTGTCTTTGCAGGCTTCGATTGCCTGCGCGCTTCGACGACGGATAAGTGTCGCCCATTTGATGCGCAGCGCACCGGGCTCGTCCTCGGCGAAGGCGCCGCTCTGTTCTGTCTGGAAAGAGGAGATTCCGGGCTTTGTATCACTGGCTACGGAAGCTCTGCGGACACCTACCATCTCACGCAGCCGCATCCCTCCGGTTGCGGACCGCTTAACGCGATGCGTCGAGCGCTCGAAAGCGCGGGCGCGGACCCCGCCAGCGTAGACTACATCAACGCGCACGGAACCGGCACCCCGTTGAACGATTCGACGGAAGCGCGTGCCATCCTGGATTTGTGTCCCGATGCTCCGGTCAGCAGCACCAAGAGTATGACCGGCCATGCCCTGGGCGCCGCGGGAGCAATCGAAGCCGCCTTCTGCTGCCTCGCTCTCCATGAAAAATTCCTTCCCGCTAACATCAACTTTGCCGCGTCGGAGTTCCCGCTCGATATCGTCGCGAACGAAATCCGACCCGCCAAAGCTCGCCGGGTAATCTCGAATTCTTTTGGCTTTGGAGGAGCAAACGCTGCCGTGCTGCTCGAACACCGTTGATGATTACCGCCGGCATCGCAGGCATCGGGTGGATCACACCGCTCGGGCGCGATCTCGAGTTCGTGCGGCAAGCGATTTACGAAGATAAGCGTCCCCCTGCCCTTTGGCTTGAGAATCCCATCTCCAAGAAATGTGTCCCGATTCTGCGCGTGCCGGAAGAGCTCCTGCGTGAGTGCACGACGCTGCCTCGTCTACGCCGTTCCAGTGTTATTTCGCACTTGGCGGTTGCCGCTGTCACTGACGCGGTCAGCTCGGCCAGACTGACGCCGGATCAGCTGGGGCGCACTGCGCTAATCTTTGCCGCCTCAGACGGCGGAGTCATTTATACGAGGCGATTCTTCTCCGACATCGTCGAACGGGGAGAGGGAGCGGGCAGTCCGCTGCTTTTCCCGGAAACGGTCTACAACGCTCCCGCCAGCCACATCGCTGCCGGGCTCGGCTTGCATGGCGAAGTGCTTACCTTGGTTGGCGATGCAACCGTTAGCTTGGCGGCAATCCGGACGGGCTGCGAACTGCTGGCGGCGGGTGAGGCAGAGTTCTGCGTCGTCAGCAGCGCCCAGGAACTGGACTGGATCACTTGCGAGGCGTATAGCCGTTGGGGATTGATCCAAAATGGATGCAACCATGCGTCAGTCTTTTCGGAAGGCGCTGCGGCGATTGTTCTGACGCGCCCGTGCGAAACGGGATGCCGGCTGTCTGCAATACATTGCGGCTATTCGTGTCCAACCGAAAAAGACACGGAAGCCCTTCTTGATGCCGTCTTGGACGATCTGTTGCCTGGCGCGCGCGTTCAGGTTTCCGTCTCGTGCGCTTCGGGAACCCGCCTGGATATCGCCGAGAAGAATTGTCTTGCGAGACACCTCCCGCACAAAAAGGTGCTCACTCCAAAGCCCGTTCTTGGGGAAGCGCTGGCCTGTTCGGCGATGCAACAAGTCATCACGGGAGTTCTTGCGCTTCGGCAGCTCGGCCGTGGCGACGCTCTGGTTACGGTCATCGGCTATAACCGGCAGGTGGCGGGCCTGATCTTGACACAAGACGAACGACGTGGCTAATCGCTCCTGATGGCTTCAGATTTCGCTCGCTGCGCCAGTCAGTCGCATTGGAGAAGGGCTGCGGAGCGACCCCTTAAGGACTCGTCGCAAACCAATCCCGTCCATGAATCCTGAAATCATCTCCTACCGCGGCTGGAACAACACCTTGCGGCTCGCGAATGATGATATCGAGCTGCTCGTGACGACGGACGTGGGCCCCCGCATTTTGGTTTACAAGACGACGCAGGGAGAAAACGTCTTGAAGACCTTCGAGGATCAACTCGGAGGATCTGGAGAACAACAGTGGCGCATCCGCGGTGGACATCGCCTCTGGCTTGCCCCGGAAGACGCTGTGCTCACATATCATGTCGACAACACTCCGGCGACTTGGCGCTATGATAGCTTCTCAGGAGAAGTGGTCGTCGAAAGCATCCAGATCACGCCACAGCGACTTCGCAAGACCCTCGGGATCCTTTCGGCTGCTCAGAGTTCTCGAGTTTCGCTGCGTCACACCGTAGTGAACGAAGGCGACCAGCCGATAGCCTTGGCTGTCTGGGCACTCACCGTGATGCAGGCGGAAGGCTTGGAGATCATCCCGCAGCCGGCACTCAGTGACCACCCCGGAGACCTGCTGCCGAACCGCAGCCTCGTTCTGTGGCCCTATACCGATCTTTCCGATCTGAGGCTGACTTTGGGCAGGAGATTTTGGCTGCTCCGGCAAGCAGACTCCTCTCCGCGGATCAAGATCGGCCTTCCCCATCGTGAAAAATGGATCGCTTACCTCTGGCACGACTCATTGTTCATCAAAAGCTTCGATTACGATCCCACCGCCCTATACCCCGATGGTGGATCCAATTTCGAGACCTTCGCCAATTCCGAGATTCTCGAGATCGAATCTCTCGGACCTTACGTGACCCTGCAGCCCGGCGAAACGACGAACCTTCAGGAGATCTGGCATCTCTTCCCGCTGACCGAACACCTCGAAATCACCTCCGAGGAAGCGCTTGCGGAATGGATTGCTCCGTTCATCGAGAAGGCCGGCGTGCAGTGAAATTCTGGTTTGTTGCCTTGATGCTAAATGCGGTGCTGGCGGGATGCGAAACCGTAGATACCGGCACTGTCTCGCGTGCCGCCATGAACGACGCCATTCGCCAAGAAGCTCCCGGGAATTACTTTATTGGACGCCGTATGTATAAGTTGGAGTACAAAGTGTGGGGCTGGTTACGCGAGCCGGGTAAACCATGGAAAACAGCACGTCTCGTCATGCTCAACGAGCAACGTGCGCTGGCCCCCGACCGAGCCCGGGGCAAAATCGGAAGCGATAACAACTACGAATACCGAATCAGCGGATATTTCTCCGGCGATACCGTTTATGAACCCGCAAGCAACGGCTTCTATCCGGAATTCGTCTTGCTCGGCGCCGAAGTGAGATCGACTAACGCGCCGAACATCTACCAGGAAAAGCGGCAGAGCGACCCGAAAGTGCGTGTCCTTCAGCCGCCCTCCTAAGGGGCCCTGCCGAAACATCAAACTTCCGGCGAGACTTCGACGGAGGACTCCAATCGAAGGGCCATCCGGGCGCCAGGTGAGAGAAACCTACCCATGCGCTAGAGTGACATCATGAGTACGATTGTTTCGATCCGCGAGCTGTCCAAGATCTACGGTGCGGGAGAAACAGAAGTGCGCGCCTTGGATGACGTAAGCCTCGACATTGAATCCGGGGAGTTCCTTGCCCTCATGGGACCCTCTGGATCAGGCAAGTCCACCCTGCTTCATATCATCGCAGGAATCGACCGGCCAACTGCTGGCGAATGTCAGGTCCAGGGCGTCGACGTAGGGAAACTTAACGAATCTGAATTGGCCGACTGGCGAAACCAGAACGTCGGCTTCATTTTCCAGACGTTTAATCTCATCCCGGTGTTGACTGCCCAAGAAAATGTTGAACTTCCGCTCTTACTCACCGCCCTTCCGCCAGCGAGACGAAGGGAAATGGTCGAAACGGCGCTTGAACTCGTCGGCCTCTCCGACCGCGCGCGACATTTGCCCAGG
The DNA here is from genome assembly GCA_963744345.1 of uncultured Verrucomicrobiae bacterium. Classification (GTDB taxonomy): domain Bacteria; phylum Verrucomicrobiota; class Verrucomicrobiia; order Chthoniobacterales; family Terrimicrobiaceae; genus DASTFP01. The sequence continues at coordinate 27,714 of CAVUTD010000026.1, read as the reverse complement.
CAGTTGTCCGGCGGCCAGGAGCAGCGCGTCGCCATTGCCCGAGCCATCGTCACCGATCCCAGCCTTGTTGTTGCTGACGAACCCACCGGTAATCTCGACGCTAATTCCGCGGACAGCATCCTCGAGATCCTGCGAGCATTAAGCTGCGAGGCGGGAAAGACCGTGATTATGGTGACCCATGATCCGCGTGCCGCCAGCCGGGGAACACGCTCGCTCCACCTGGAGAAAGGACGCCTGCTGCCTGAGGCGAAGAACGCTCAGGTTCTCGCGAAGATCTGATGTCTCTCGGCAGCTTCATTCTCAAGAACGCTCTGCGCAATAAACGGCGCTCATTTTTGACCGCGGGCAGCGTTGCGATAAGCCTCTTCTTATTCGTGACATTGCAGGTGGCGCTTAGAGAGATGACCATCCCTCCGGAGGACATCGGCGCCTCACTGAGAATCGCCGTGCGCAACAAAATCTCGCTGGCCAATACTCTTCCCGCCCGGCAACTTGCCACCATCTCGCGCATGCCCGGCGTCGCAGCCGTCACCCCGTTCTCTTTTTTCGGAGGAAAATTCAAAGATGACGAGAGCCTTGGCTTTGCACAATTCGGAGTCGATCCCGAGAAGTTTTTGCAGCTCTTCGGTGAAGCCAAGATTCCCTCCGATCAACTCCAGGAGTGGAAGCGGACACGAAACTCCTGCATCGTGGGTAAAGACACCGCGAAGCGCTACGGGCTCAAAGTAGGCGACCGGGTCACACTGGTGGGGACGATTTTCCCCGTGGATCTCCAATTGAAGATCGCCGGCATCTACGAGGGCACGATCGATGATACAAACATGTGGTTCCACCATAAGTATCTTGATGAAGCCATGAACAACTGGGGTCGCGTCGGAATGTGGTGGCTTAGAGCCGAGAACGCCGGAGTGGTCCCGGATCTCCTTCGTCGCATCAACGCGGCCTTCGCAAATACATCCGCGGAGGTTCGTGCCGAAACCGAGAGAGCCTTCCAGATGAGTTTTGTCTCGATGTGGGGGAACATCAGCCTGCTGATCAACTCAATTTGCACTGTGGTCGTTTTCACGCTGGCGCTCGTGACCGCAAGCACGATGAGCATGGCAATCCGCGAGCGATTTCGCGAGCTGGCCGTTCTTAAAGCCCTCGGCTTTCGGCGCCGTCAACTCGTCGCTTGCATCCTGGCGGAAAGCTTCGGCCTGGCGCTGGCCGGAGCGATCGCCGGCGTCGGCGGCGCGGCAATTCTCTTCAGCTCCGGCAAATTCAGCTTCTTCCCCGTGTTTGAGCTCACGCCGCGTATCGCGGGGCTGGGTCTCTTGATTGGCGGCATACTCGGGGTCATCTCCACGCTCGCTCCCGCATGGTCCGCCTCACGAATGAGCGTGGTCGAGGGACTCAAGACTTTGGACTAAGGCTGTGAAACTCCCGTTCACCTACAACATCCGTAGCGTCATGGTGCGATGGCGCTCGACCCTCGCCACGGTACTCTGCACTGCTCTCGTGGTGGCGGTTTTTGTCGTCATACAATCGCTGGCCGTCGGTCTGGAAAAATCGAGCGGTAACACGGGCGACTCGAGGAATTTGCTCGTTATTCGTCGCGGCGCCACCGCGGAATCCACCAGCCAGATTACGCCCGAACAATATCGGATCATCCGCTACCTTCAAGGTATCGAACGTGACTCCTCCGGCGTGCCCTTGGCTTCCAGCGACCTCAGCCTGGTCATCAATGTGCCGCGGGAAGGACGCGGGGAAGCTAATGCGATTATCCGCGGCGTCTCGCCACTCGGAGCGAAATTGCGTCCGCAAGTGCGACTCACTGCAGGGCGGTGGTTTACGCCCGGAAAGCGCGAAGTGATCGTGAGCGAGCGCCTGGCGGCCCGCCTTGCCGGGATGCAAATTGGAGAGTCATTCAAGACGGGACCCGCAACCCTCCAAGTCGTCGGCCACTTCAATGGCAACCGAAGCGCCTTCGATTCAGAAATCTGGATGGATTCCAATGAGGCCCGCTCAATTTTCGATCGGGAGAACTATTCCAGTGTGTTGCTTCGGCCGGCCAGCGACGCGGCTCGGGAAAGGATCATCCGCCAGCTCGACAACGACAAACGCTTCAAGCTCCGTGGTCTACCGGAGGTGGACTACTATCAGGAGCAGATTGGCGCGGTAAAACTCATCAAGATCCTCGGCAGCTTTTTGGCGACCACCATGTCCATTGGCGCAGTGTTCGCGGCCATGAATACGATGTACGCGTCGGTCGGAGCTCGCACGCGAGAGATCGGCACGCTTCGCGTCCTCGGATTTCGACGTAAGAGCATCCTCGCTGGGTTTCTGGCCGAAGGAGCCTTTCTCGCGCTCATCGGCGGAGCCTTGGGTTGCGCGTTTTCGTTCGTCTTTAATGGCTGGAGTGTGGGCACGCTTAGCTTCGAAACCTTCAGCGAATCGGTGTTTGACTTTCGCGTCACGCCGATGCTTGTTGCGCAAGGATTGGCGTTCTCTGTGGTGGTGGGCCTGGTTGGAAGTTTGCTGCCGGCAATTCGGGCTGCCAGACTTCCCGTGATCTCCGCATTAAAGGCCACGTGACAAAAACAAACGCGAGTGGAAATTCGCCTCGCTCTGCCAGATGAAAAGCGACGATCTCGACAAGCTGCGCATACCGCAAGGCCAGCGATCTTCCCGCGGCATCTCCGCTGCGCTGATCTATGGCGCTGTTGTTCTCATTCTCCTCATGGCCGCCTGGTTTGCGTGGCCACGTGCCTCGGACGCAACGCGATTAGTCTCGCAGACCAAGCCTTACCAAGCGGATGAAAGTGCTCCCTCTGCCTTGCCCGCCGCCGCGCCATCTGCCGGGGCTGCCGGTGATGTGCTGCTGACGACGAGCGGGTATATCATCAATCGAGAACGCATCGAGCTAAGCCCTCGCTTTGTCGGAATCGTCCGCTGGATCGGCGTGAAGAAGGGCGATCCGGTCAAGAAAGGACAGGTGGTGGTTCTTCTCGATGACTCAGAGCAGCGTGCCAGACTGACCGAGGCGGAAGGTCGGCTCGCCCGGGCTCAAGCTTCCGTCCAAATCGGGCGAACACGGTATAACCGCCTCAACACGCTGCGCCAACAACGGGTGGAGTCTGAGCAACAGGTCGATGACGCACTCGCTGAACTCAATGTAGCCGAAGCGGGACTTCGGGAGGCTCAAGGTTTGTTGGAGTACGCGAGACGGCAATTGGATTGGACGATCATTCGTTCACCCATTGATGGAGTTGTTCTCGAGAAGTTGGCTGACGAAAACGAGTTAGTCTCACCGCAAAGCTTCGGCGGCGACAAGGGTCCGAGCACCGCGCTGCTTGCAGTGGCGGATCCCAAGGACCTGCAGGTCGAAATCGATCTTAATGAGGCTGATCTCTCCAAAGTCTGGCTCACCCAGCCGTGCCGCATCACGCCGGAGGCTTATCCTGAGCACGTCTACAACGGTTTCGTGGCTGAGATTGCGCCGGAAGCAAATCGGCAGAAGGGTACTTTACAGGTCAAGGTACAGGTCAAGGAGCCCGATCGCTATCTGGTGCCGGAGCTCAGCGCGAGAGTAGATTTTCTGGGCGTTTCTCCTCCGAGGTCGCCTCTCCCTGCGGGGTCGGAAGCGGCACGGGCCGATCGCTAAGCTTAGGCAATTTTTGCTCGGGTGGGGTGGCTTTCGGATCATAAGGGGTGCCTCCTGTGACGGCCACCGACGCATCCTCCTTTCTTACCAGATAAGGCCGCGACTGGACCAGTTGATAGGCCTGCTGTTTGATAACTTTGCCATTGATGTTGAAGTACGAATACAAGAAAGCCTTCGGTGCGGTATTCTGAAGAATGTGAATGTGGTTTCCCCCGTCGATCTGGACATCAGGACTCCCAAAGGTGATGTATCGCCCAAGCTGAGTCGTGCAGTAGACAATGCCTGCCTCCTTGTCTTCCACCCGCAGGTACAGCATCGTCGTTCTGGGTAGACGATGCGCAAGGATCGAGAATGTTCGCGTCTTGCCCTCGCCTGCCCCTTCGGGCACACCCACCGTCTGCTGCCAGAGTTGGCGCCCCTCGGTAATTTCGACGTTCAGTTGGGGAGACACAAAATAGCGACCAATCTCGGCCGAGAAAATGGTCGCTCGCACCCGATACGTTCCGAACTCGCCTAACGGAAATAGTGGAGTGAGATTGATGAGCCGCCTAAGCCGCTGGCCGGCTCCAATTTCGATGGGTTGATTGCGATAATTCGGATCGATAGGCGGCAATGGTCGTCCGTCCACCGTTTCGATCTGAAAACCAAACCACTTTTCACGCGGCGTATCCGCCAGGCTTAGCGTATTGCCGGTAAGGTTGGTGATCGTCACCGCGCAGATCAGCGGCTCATAAAGCATATAAAGCGAGCGCTTGAAGGCGACATCCACCTGAATTTGCGCCTGGCTGGGTGTTGGAAAGATAAGCAAGAGGAGAATAACCAGCCCATACGGGCGAACCGACACCCCTCTTCGGTAGACAAGTTTATCGACCGTACCTTCGCCTGAGACTTCAGCGATTTCTGTCATTTCGCTTTTGCCCCCGCTGGAACATCCGATGCCGTCCTAAAGCCCACCGTGTCGCGAGCTTCAAGATCAGTCAGGGTAAGAACACGCCGAGTTAGCTGAAGGTCGCGGCCCTTCCAATTCCCGCCGCGGATGACCGGCACTTTTTGACTCGACATTATCGGATCGGTGTCGAACGAAGCCGTCCATTCGGAAACGTTCCCCGCGGTTCCGAGGACACCGAAAAAACTTTTATCTGACCTCTTGGCATCTACGGGAGAAACGCCCTTGTAGCCATCCTGTTCACCGCCTTTCTTCGGATCAGGATTGAAATCGCTGCCACTGTTGGCGTCGGCTAGACTAAGTTCGTTGCCCCATGGGTAGATAAAGCCCCGAGTTCCACGCGCGGCTTTTTCCCATTCCTGTTCCGTCGGCAACCTGCGACCCTTCCACTTCGCATAAGCATAGGCATCAAACCAGTCCACGCCAAAAACCGGGCAATTTACGTCCAGTGAGGCGTCATGGTACCTTCCCCAGCGCTGGGCCCGAGTGTAGTACCCGTACATGGGGCCGGTCGCCAGGTCCTGGTCCGCCCATCCCGCCGGCACATGCGACTTTTCTTTAGGCTGTGTGGGATGATTGAAGCTGGCTGCCTCGCCAGGATGCTGCTCCAGGTATTCCAAAAAGGCGGCATATTGGCCGATCGTCACCTCGCATTCATCAATCAGAAACGCAGGCAAGCTAAGTCTCTCGCCCTCTTGATAAATGAACTCTCCGGCGGGAATCTCGATCATACGATTAAATGCGCGCACATCCCCGCCCCTGGGACGAAAGACAAACCACCAGAGAGAACCGAGGGTCAGGCCGAAGAGACAAAGTGAGACGGCCGAGCTTATCACCAGGCTTCTTCGTTGTCGCTCTTTCGCGACCTCAACAAGACGACTGGTCGCGCGCTGCTGCGCCTCGAGCTTGGAGACATCTTCGGGTGCGACGCGCGGCTCCATGCTGCTGATCTTTTGCGACAGCATGCCCCAATCCATGAGACCCTGCCCCTTCCCGGATGCAAGCGAGCTCGCGAATTGACGCACACCAAGCTCCTTAGAGCCAGGGGGAAGCACCTCTACGATCATTCTGCCCAGCTCCTGCATTTCCTCAGCGATGCTGAATTGCTTAGGAGTTTCCCGCACCGCAATATTAGCGATGCGGATCCGATTGTTCGCATCAATCAGGATGGACCTCTTAGAAATTCGATTGTGCGTGATATCTTCGCGGGAGAAATACGCCAGCACTTCCGCCGCCACCTTCATCGCCTGGAGAGCCGACCTTTCCTCCAAAGAAATCCCCGCATCGTGCAATGATTGTAATGAACGGGAAGGAATATATTCGCAGGAGTAGAAGTAGATTCCGTCGCTCTGCCCAGCCTCATAAACGGCCAAAACATAAGGATGTCGCATATTGGCCTTGACGCTGGCGTCCAACATGAATTTCTCGATCTCGGCCTGCCCCTGGGCGAGGTTCTGATCAAGCGTGTAGAGGCGAACCTGTCGTCCGAAATTGGTTTGGAGAGCTCGATAGACGGGGCCGTGGGCGCTTTGCTCGATTCTGGCCTCAACCTGGTAATTTCCCAAGGTGCTTCCCACGAGATGGTCCGCCGGCAATTGCACTTCCCAGCCGGGCAGAGTGGGAGTTCTCGCTTGCGGAGGGGAGGGCTTCGAGGGCGTCGCTACGGGCCGGGCGACGGCTTTCAGCCGCGGCTTTGCTTGCGTAGGGGGCGAGACGGCTCGGACGACCCGCGGTGAAGCCGTAACTCTCGGTGACGCAGCGATGCTCCCGGGCGCGGTCTGGCCGTTGCCTGTGGACATCGGCATCGCTTTGGCAGCGCTGCCCACCGCCTTTGCGCCAGGTTCCTTAGGCTCGAAAAACCTGCGGATGGCCGCATCGAGCGCCTCTCCGGTCACCGGCTTTGGCAGAAACTGACACGCTGCCATGCGCGCGCGATAGTTCGAGAGATCATAGCCCGAAATAAAAATAGTGCGCATTGCGGGGAAATGCGGCTGGACGGTCTCTCGCAGCGTGAACCCGTCAGCGGGTTTGATCGCCACATCACAGACGAGCACATCGACTCCGTGACGGTTAATCCAATCGATAGCTTGATCGCTGGTGGTGGCAACCCCGGGGGAGCCCCAACCAATTTCCTTAAGCCAGCCGGCAAGCCCAGCAGCGAGCCCGGGCTCATCATCGACGATCAGGATATTCATCCTCCGCCTTCTTTGAGATAGAGCTGCAGCGGAAAATCTTTGGCGAGTGTTGCCGGATCGGCACGAAAGTCCTGCAGTTCACCATTATAATAAACGCCGACGACGTAGCCGAAGTATTTCAGGCCCGGAGCTCCGTTGGCGGCGGCACTCCCAGGGAGCTCACTATCAGGCAGGGTATATTGCACCTCCAGCAATTCCGGCTCGTTCGCCGACCAATCCACCGGAGGACTAAGCCACTGCGAGACAACTTTGGATTGGGTGAGTACGACCTCTTCGTCTTCGCTCTTCTCGTAGAAATAAACGTGAATCTTAACGTCCTGAACATTGATCGACGAACCGGGGCGCGACTTCACGGCCAGAAGCAGCGAATTGGTGCCTGGTTTTCCCTCACGCAAGCGAGCGTCGACGATGCCGAGACTGGCTCCCGGTTGCAAACCGATGTCGTCCCGAATGGCCGCGCCGGTAGCGTCCGGGAGGGCTGAAGAAACGTTCGCCGGCGGGGTTTCCCTAGAGGCAAGGGATTGCGCAAGCTGCTCAAGCTTGGCTTGAGCCTGGCTCTGCATGTCTCGAGGAAGTCCCGGATATTTCAAGAGCTCCTCCAGCAGGGTGCTTGCCTCGGCCGGCTGATCGAGCCGTTCCAGCAGCAACGCTTTGCGGAAAAGCACGCCTGGGTCGCCTGGCAATAACTTTTCCAATTCATCCAGTGTCTTCGTGGCAGCCTCCAAATCGCCTACCCGGGAACTTCGATCGGCGTCGGCAAAGAGCTTCTGCGCCTTCCGCATATCTGGCGAAGGAGTCTGCGGCGGCGGTGTTTGTTGGGCAGGCGTGGGCGAAACCCTTTGCGGCGTCGCCTGCGGTTCGGCGATGCGCGTGATCTGCTGTCGCGCCAGCGGGGCGAAGTGCCAGATCACCGCGATCACTTGGATCAACGCGAGAGCGCCAAGCAAACTCATGGCGACCACAAAGGTAGTGCCGGCCGGCGCTCGGGAAGTCGCAGGTTGTGCTGACGGCTTTGACACAAATCCTGAGCTTAGCAAAGGGTCGCCAAAAGGAAAGTCCGTTAAGCTATCCCGTAGGCTCGGCAGCAAGGACCGTTTGCAAGGGGACTTCTTTCCCTTCTCTCCTCACCCGCATGGCCACGTTCTGTCCGATGTCGGTTTCTGCTACCCGATTCCTTAAATCAATAAGGTCGCGGATTGGCTTCCCATTGAACTCGACAATGACATCGCCCGATTTTACGCCGCCGACTTCGGCGGGCGATCCCTCGTACGTAATCATGACCAAAACGCCGGAAGCATCCGGAAGGCCAAGCTGTTGAGCCAATCGAGGAGTCAGGGAACGCATGAACGCGCCAAACCATGGACGGATAAAGCGTCCATGATCCCGTATGCTCTCGAAAACACGCCTCACCGTATTGGCGGGAATCGCAAAGCCGATACCCTGGCCTTGAGGGGAGATGGAGTTGTTGATGGCGACGATTTCGCCATCCAGATTCATGAGCGGCCCGCCCGAGCTGCCGGGATTGATAGCGGCATCGGTCTGAAAAAACTCGTTCGCGGCTTCGCTTAAAGCACGCCGGCCCTTGGCGCTGATGATTCCCTGGGTGACCGTTTCCTGCAGACCCAAGGGGTTGCCAACCGCAAAAACCATCTGGCCGACGTTCACTTTGTCCGAATCTCCAAAAGGCAAGGGCTGAAGCCCCTCGGCCTCGATTTTCAATATGGCGATATCAGAAGGGCCGTCGGCGCCCACAAATTTGGCCGGCAAGGTGCGTCCATCGGCCAGTTGAACCTGAACCGCGCTCGCGTTGTTCACCACGTGGAGATTGGTGACGACGTGTCCCTGGTCCGATACGATAACACCTGATCCTGTCGGACGAACACCCGGTCCACCTCCCCCAAAGAGATAGCGCAGCATTTGCAGGCGGGGATCCATGTCGTTGGCCGGAATGGCCTCGATGCTGACGACAGAAGGCAGCACCTGACCGACAAGGGTTGTGAATTCCCGATCAAGCGAAGCCAGGAGAGGGCGACTCGTAGGGCCTGTCCGTAACCCGTTGGTCTCAACCGTCGGCTTCGCGCGCGCGCTCTTCCAGAAATAAAGCGCGCCTACCGCGCTCGCCGCAATCAGGACGAAGAGGAGAAAGCGCAGCACGCTTTTCATGAACTGAGAACAAACTGGGATTGGACAATCATCTTTCGGCTCGGAGACTACGCGAAGATTGCCTGGCGTGCATCGCCAATTGCACGTGTTCCGCTTTCTCTTGGATTCCCTGCAGGTATTCGGCTATCTGCCCTCATGGCACCGACGCCTTTTCAGAAAAAGCTATTCTGGGCGGCCATTACTGCGGTCTGTTTTGTAGGGCTAGGTGCTGTGGCGACACTCCTTGGCTGGATCGTCACCAGGGCGATCTGGTATCTTCAGCCGTTGCTGATCCCGGTGGCTATCGCTGGCATTCTGGCCTATCTGCTCGAGCCTGCTGTCGAGTGGCTCGAAGATCGGCGCCTCTCCCGCACAATGTCCGTGATCGCGGTCTTCAGCATCTCAATCGCGATCGTCGCCGGAATTCTTATTTACGTCATCCCCGCAGTGGGAAACCAGGCGCAGCAACTCGCCACCCACATGCCGGAATACACCTTGCGCGCGCAGGCGTTGCTCAACGAGACGATCGCCAACGCCAAACGGCTCAGTGAGCTGCCGATCTTCCAGAGACCGGAAAATCCCGATGCCCAGCCCGATATCGTGAGAGGCTACATCACCAGCGCGATCGATGAAGGGGTTGCCTGGTTGCAAAAAAGATTGCCTGATATGGTTCTCGCTGCAGGACAGTTTCTTCAGAGGAGCGTCGGGGGGTTTTTAGGGGTTTTCGGATTCTTACTCAGCCTTATCCTTGTTCCTATCTTTCTGTTTTTCTTCCTTAAGGAGGGACACTCCATTTCCGAGAACTGGAGCAACTATCTGCCCTTGCGCGCATCGCCACTCAAAAGCGAAATCGTGTCACTTCTAAGCGAAATTAACAGCTACCTCATCAATTTCTTTCGAGGCCAGCTTTTGGTCAGCTTGATTGACGGCTTCCTTATCGGTCTTCTGCTCCTTGTTTTTGTGCGCCTTGAGTTTTCTTTGCTCATTGGCCTTATGGTCGGCCTACTTGGGCTCATTCCATATCTTGGCATGATGGTCTGCTGGATTCCCGCGGTCATCATCGCGGCGGCCCAATTTGGAGACTGGTGGCATCCCGTGCTCGTCACCATCATTTTCATCGGAGCTAATAATCTCGATGGAATGGTCATCGCGCCAAAAATTGTTGGGGATTCCGTCGGGTTGCACCCGCTCACTGTCATCATCTCCGTGCTTGCCTGGAGCTTGATTCTCGGCGCCTTGCTGGGAGCTCTGCTGGCGGTCCCCCTCACCGCTACATTGAAGGTCGTGCTTAAGAGGTATTTTTGGGACCGCCCGCCCGAGGAAATCTAACGGCCTGAGCTTATGTTATCGGTGGAGACCGCTGGAACTCGGTGAAGGCGAGATCGAGCCGCCGGGATTGCAGCCAACGCACGCCGAACATGTCGAGAGTCGCTCTCACCGCACGGCTTCGCAGACCATATTTGCTGGCCCCAAATCGACGCGGACGATGATTGACGGGAATTTCGACAACCTTAAAGCCGGCGCCTTTCACGAAAGCGGGAATAAAGCGGTGCACGCCCTTGAACGGAACGAGCGCATGCACGCAAGAGGAGCGCATAGCCTTCAAGGTGCAGCCGGTATCGCGCACGCCATCGCCAACGAAGCGGCTCCGCACGAAATTTGCAATCCAGCTGCTAAGGCGCTTAACGACGGTATCCTTTCGGAAAGCTCGATAACCGCAAACGAGATCGGCGCCGCCTTCGACTTCAGCCAGGAGGCGGGGAATGTCGTGCGGATCATTTTGCAAGTCGCCGTCGAGCAGCACAATCAACCGGCCACGGGCGGCGCGCATTCCGGCAAGCAGCGCAGCACTTTGGCCGGCATTTTTTTTGAACTGGAGCACTCTAACGTTAGGTCCGTCGCCGATGTGCTGCCTCGTGCCATCGGTTGAGCCATCATCCACCATAATCAGCTCGTAATTGTGTCCGGTCAGCGCAAGGGTGATCTCCTTCTGCAAAATGCCCACGCTGCCGGCTTCGTTGTAGAGCGGAACGACGACGGAAAAGTCGGGATTATTCACAGAGGCTGCGTTCGGTAATTCAGGCAGAGATAGATAAAAAGCGGGCGAGCATCGTCTCCCGCGCCTGGAAGCTCACGGAAGAGGCTTACTGAGTCAAATGCGCCCTCGATCGACTGTGGCAGATCGCCAGGGGCCTCGTGGGTGATATAAAGAGCACTGCGGCCCAGAAATGCGTTTTCCGCCTGCTGCTCAGTGAAATATTCGTCCGAAGGGATCTTACTGATTTCCGTGAAGTCCGCATAGCTCGGCCAGAAAGCGAACTGGTTTGAAATGTCCTGTGACTCGCGAACATAGACGGTCGGATGGCCGGCAGGCGGGATGAAATCGTTCCTGAGGTGCAAGCCAAGGACCGACGCCAGATCTGCATCCTGGGCAACAAGAAAAAGGTCTTCCTGGCCTTCCGCCGACTTCTCGAGAAACACCTGAGCCAGCTCAGACGCCGTCTCTTGCCAGCCCCGACCAGCTTGGATCGTCCCGCGAACGACGAAGAGGGAAAATATGAGAGCCAGGAAGATCGCTGCCCAGCGCAGGCCTGCGGCGAGGCGCGGCCGAGATGCCAGCAAGCCCATCGCTTTCGACAACATCACGGGAGCAACCAGCAAGAAATAGAGCACACTGGCCCCGCCGCGAAGAACGAAATAGATGCCGAGTACCACGGAGGGCACTCCGCACCACGCGATAAAGCGCGTGCCCGCGTCTTTCTCGCGCTCCAGAAGCGCCAGCGCGCCGCCAAGCACGATGCCGGCGAGCAAGAGCGGAGAGAAAGCCCAGAGGGCGCTGGTTAGGGATTGAAGAAAGCTTGTCCATTGCAGTTCCCAAATCGTCCGCAAGGTTCCTCCGGCTATCGGGATCCAGTCTTGCTCGGCATTCCAAACAAGGGGAAAAGCCAGGCACAGCGCCGGGATGCCTAACAAGATGCACAGGCCGAGGAAATCAGCCGCTCTGCGGCGCTTTGGATCGCAGAGAACAAGACCAGCGATACCCGGAAGAATAGCGCCGGCGGCATAGGCAAACCAGAGGGCCACGCCGAAAGCCAATCCTGCGCAAGCCCACAAGCCCAGCTTTGGCCTTTTCGCTTCCCACGCTCGCCATGCACCCAGGAGTCCTAGCAGAACAAACGTCAACGTCGGAAGCTCAGGCCCTACTCGGAGAGCGGCTGCGTTGAATACTGGAAGAGCGTTCAGAAGCAGCGAAACCCATACGGCCCGAGACGTCTCAGCAAACTCACGGATTAAGACGAAACAGGCCAACGTGGCGCAGAGGGCCCAAAACGGCGCCGCCAGCCGCCAGACGATGTTCGATTCAAAACTGGTCGCAACCAGTGTCATCAGCGCCGTCCCAGCCGGACCATCGAAATAGGCGACGGAGGGTCGTTCCGAGCAGAGGAAATAATACGCCTCCTGTGGGGACGGTTCTGTGAACCAGACAATCGCCGTTCGCGCTGCCGTTGCCACAACGGCAATCAAGAGCAGCGTTCTAAACCCCTTCACGCAGCCAGCAGACTTGGATACTTCGCGCGCAGCGGCGGAATACAAAGTCCTCCCCAGCGGCGCCAAAGGGCCTCGAGAGCGACGACCACCAGAAGGCCGATCCCGGTCCCCAGCAACGCCGAAACGATCACGTCCAGCGGCCAGTGAGAACCGACGTACACTCGGCTATAACAAACCAGCAGCGCGGGCAGAAACAGCAGCCAACCCCATCTTCGAAAAAATGCAGTGCACACTGCCGCCACCGCGAAGGTGTTTGCGGCGTGAGCGGAGGGGAAAGAATTTCCGCGAGGTGGCCGGATTCGCGCCGCCGAATAGTCTTCTTTCAACGGCTCGGCGAGAGCGAGGAAGCGGGGTTTCGCCGATGCGATATCCAGCGTCCGCACCCCCTCGAGCATCTCGTGCGGCCGCGGCCGGCCGACAAACTCTTTAAGCGCACGAATGATCACGGCATCCGTCAGCCCAATCGCGCATCCTACCGCCAGCAGCATGATGCGCATCCGGAAACCACCCCACACCGCCGCCACAAGACCCGCGGCGATCGCGAATGGCCACCAGAAATCCCAACTCGACATGATGGCCATCAGCCGATCAAGGCCCGGATGGGCCCAAGTGTGATTGATAAGGAAAAGAAGCTGTTGATCCATGCAGCGCCGCAGCTAGCGTGCCCCGATGATTTTCTGTTCCGCGCGATTTCGCAAGCTGCTTGCGCTTCTGATAGCTTTTGCTTTGCCGGCCATTTGTTCCGCGGAACCGGATCCCGACGCCATCCTCCGCGCTGCTCGAGTCAATCCTCTCTCTCAAAAAATTTCCCTGAAGGCCCAACTTCGAACGGCTTCCGGAAACACTCCTTTAGAAATCGTCGTCGACGATGCCGTGCATTACTTCTTCAGAGGACCGGAACAAGAACTCATCCTCGAGCTTGAGGAAGAATCCTCATCTCTCTTCGAGCGGGTGGGCGGAAAGACCGCCCCCGTCAGACCCGCGCGTTTCGACGACTCCGTGCGCGGCACTGGCATCACCTACGAAGATCTCTCGCTGAGATTTCTCTATTGGAAAAACCCGAAACTCCTGGGAGAAGAAACCATTCGCTCTCGCAAAGCTTGGAAAATCGAGCTTCAGGCAGCCCGCGCTTCCTCACAATATGGCGTCGCGCGCCTTTGGATTGACCAGCAAAGCGGCGCTCTCCTGCGCATCGAAGGCTACAACAGAGAGGGCCAATTGCTTCGTCGCTTCGAGGTCGTCTCTGCCCAGAAAATCGGCGGTCAGTGGATGCTCAAGCAAATGCGCGTGGAAACGTTCGATCCCGAAACCAGAAAGATCCGCAACCGCACGTATTTGGAGGTCCTCGGAACAAATGAAGAGGAGTCTCGCGGATAGATTTTGTCGCGATGAGAACTACGCGTCCGCCCGCTTCGGAGAGTATATCGCGAGACTGCCCTGCCCGCCTGTCTCAAAATTTCCGCGGCGCCACCATCGGTCGTCTCGCTGTTAATCGGTCGACGAATCGAGCCCACGTCTCCTGACCGGCAAGGATTTCGATTTCAACTCGCAGATAGTAAATCGGAACTTCAGGCTCAAGAATTCTCGGAATGCGCACGGCGTCCTTTTCGGTGGTAACGATGGCGGAAAGCCCGCGTCGGCCGCATCGCCGCATGAAGTTCTCTATCTCCCGGACGGTGAAACGGTGATGATCCGTGTAGGATTTTGAAACGGCGATCTTGGCGCCTAGAGACACCAAGGCGCTTTCGAAGCTCTCCGGCATCGCAATTCCGCAGATCGAGCCGATCTCAAGCCCATTCAAAAACTCGAGAGGCTTGATTTCACCTGTCACAAAATTGCGCAGATGACGTGGGCCATGGGCGCATTCGATGATGTCCGCGGTGCGATTATGCTCCCGGATCCGGGCGATCATTTCGCCATTGTTGCGGCCGCTGCATTTGGTCAAAAAAATATGGGTGGCGCGGCGAAGATTCTCGGGCGGCTCGCGCAAGGTGCCGCGCGGCAGCAAGAACTCGTTCCCAAACGGCGCCTGATTATCGACCAGCACGACTTCGATGCTTCGGCGCATCGGCACGTATTGGAAACCGTCGTCAAGAAGCAGCGTATCGGCTCCGAAATGCTCGATCGCGTATTGGCCGCTCGTGGCCCGATCGGCGTCCACCAGCACAACGACCCCGCGTAAATTGTTCGCCAGCATGAAGGGTTCGTCCCCGGATGTCCGGGAGTCCAGCAGCAGCGTATTTCCATCAGAAACAAGCCGGGGCGCGAAAACCGATTTCTTTTTGAAAATCGCGTCCCACAAGCGCAAGAGCAGCGGACGCGGCACGCTCTTGTAACCGCGGCTCAGGATGGCCACACGGCGCCCGCCGGCTTGCAAGGCTCGGGCCAGCATTTCCACGACCGGGGTTTTCCCGGTGCCGCCCACTGTGAGATTTCCGACGCTGATGACAAGGCACCCAAGCGATCGCGGGCGCAAGTAACGGTTTCTATACAGTGCCAGGCGGATCTGGACGAGGACACGATAGATGGCGGCAAGTCCGTGTAAAATCCAGCGGAGCACGTCCGCTCGCCGGCCATACCGACGCTCGAGAATAACGTCGATAGCAAACGTCTCGAGACCTTCCATCCAACGTCGCATCGGTCAGCTCCGAAAGTAGACCCGCGCGCCGTTGTTGTCTGCGCATGTGGTCACAATCCGCGCGCCGGGGGACCCATACGCAACCAGCATCGCCTCGGCAACGCGCTCCACATCTTGCAGCGTGACGCAGGCGACGGTGGAACCCGAACCGCTCAGCCAGCCTCCAAGCGCCCCAGCCTTCATCCCGGCTTCGATGACTGCGGAGAGAAAAGGAACCAAGCACTC
This sequence comes from uncultured Verrucomicrobiae bacterium, assembly GCA_963744345.1. GTDB lineage: Bacteria > Verrucomicrobiota > Verrucomicrobiia > Chthoniobacterales > Terrimicrobiaceae > DASTFP01. Next base: position 12,376 of record CAVUTD010000026.1, on the reverse strand, counting down.
TCGGAATGGCTGGTGCAAACGATCTTCAAAGCGCCCCGCGAGTTTCTCGTACTGACGGCTGGCGAAGGCGGCGGCAATTGCGCAGGCGTTCGAACCCGAAACGACTGCGTCCTCAAGGGAGAGCGTCCTCGGTAGCACGCGACGGGCATCCGAGGTAGCCACTTCAAAGTCGGGGATCAGCAAGGCGAAATTTAGTTTACTGTCCACGCGATGACGCTGAACATAGCCACCTTCACGCGCAATGGTGAAACCTCCAAATGCCGCGGGAGCAGCATTGTCCGGATGACCCTCAAGCTCCGCGCACAATTCAAACACCTGCTGACCGGATAGGGGGGAACCGGCAAGGCTATTCAAGCCATGCAGCACACCGAGTCGCACAGTAACGCTGCTCCCCAGTCCGCGGGAGCGGGGTACCTCGCCGGTGATCTTCCAAAGGAAAGAAAACGGCCGCTCTCCCGTGCGATGAAAGAAGGCTGCGGATGTCGTCTCCACCATGCTGTCCGGTTCTTCAGACGATCCCCGTTCGATGCTGATCCAATTGTAAATCCGCAGCGCGATGCCAAGGCAATCGAAGCCGGGGCCAAGGTTGGCGGTGGAGGCAGGAACTTTGACGCGAACGAGGCTCACCGTGCTAGCTTGTAGTAAGAGGCGCGGCGCCGGAAAAGAACGTTGTTAAACCGGTCGAGCGGATCCGCGATTCAGCATTTGACGTGTCGCGCAAAGCCCAGATAGTTTGGTTCGCTCTTTTGAGGTGAGGTGGCTGAGTGGTTGAAAGCAGAGCTTTGCTAAAGCTCCGAGCTCCAAAAAGGGCTCCGAGGGTTCGAATCCCTCCCTCACCGCGTTCTGAGATCCTGCTGCGCACCAACGACTTGGGATGCCTTTCATCGGCAGAGAAACGCGAGCATGGTAACGGAAGTGGTAACGTATTCAGCGGCTTTTATCCGGGCTTGCCGGGTTGTGTCCCTTGTGGCTTGATCGCCGCTGTGACCCGCATTCTCACCGCTGCCGAAGCCGCCGCGATTGAAGGTTCCGTCGACCCAACGGTCGCGGCCCGTACCGATGCCGACCTCGCCGCGATTCCCGCCTGCTGCCGAAGCCCTAAGGCGCTCATCTGGTATAGGCTCGTTGCCGAGCACGTTTTTCCGAAAGAGGATAGCGCGGCTGGGCTGGCTGTAGGGTTGAAAATCCGTCAACTGGTAAGATCTCAAGATCCTTCCCTCGTGCCCGCCTATTATCGGGAGGTCACGAAAAAGACCGAGGAGCAAGTTCTGCGGGCGTATCTCGACGGCGACCCTGCGTTGCGCCGTCGCCTCCAGCGTGCCAGAAGGGGCGCAAAATCCGTCCTGGACACACCCGCCAAGGCGTTACTGGTCTATCGGGAATTGTGTTTGCAAGACGGGAAGCCGCCGAAGTTCGATGCCGTGCAGGAGCTGGTTGAGCGGCGCAAGAAAAGCGCCAGCGACAAGGGAAAGCTTGATCCCATTACTTGGGCGAGAGTTCTCCAAGTGATGGCGCCGCTGTTCGACGTCTGACATTTCTGACGCGACAAAAATTGTCGTTGCGCGACAAAAGTTGTCGTTGGTAACGCGGAAGCGGTCCGCCGTATGGGTGCTCTCACCATGAGCAAGACACCTAGTGAGACCCAACATAAACGCCCGCGCATTGCACCCAGCCGTCCCGAGTACCGGAGACGCTCGCGACGTGCAAAAGCTGTTCGGTATCAAGGAAACCCTCTGCTATCACTACTTCCGAAACGGGAAGATCAGAGGCATCCTGCTTCCCGGCACTGGCCGGAGCGGTGGCAAGCGGCTTTTCGATTTCGCCTCGATTCGGAAATTTATTGCTTCGCAGGAGGCGAAATAAAAGCGCCCGTTAAAAGGCGAAGCCGCACCATCGATTCTCAAGGAGGCGAACGCATGAAAGCGCCGGCGCCGAAGAGCGTCAAGAGGACGGGCAGAGACTACGCTCCACAGACCGAGACGTGGTGGACGGTCCGCTCGTGGCTCAAGTTCTATGGTGCCTACCCACGCGGATTTCTGGCCAAAGCCCGGGAGCTTGTTCTCGCTGGCCAGCCCTGCGACTCGCCGATTCTGCACGTATGCTCTGGGCGGGTCCGTGATTATCAGACGCGTGGGTTCGGCCCGAACGACCTTACGCTCGATCTCGATCCGAACCTGAAGCCCGACTATCTCGCCGACGCTCGCAATTCCGAAGCGTATAACCATGAACGGTGGGCGGCGATTCTGGCCGATCCCCCATACACTGCCGACGACGCTGATCACTATCAGCCGGGACGAGGCGTGCTCCCTTCGCCCTACGTGATCGTCAAGAACTCGATCGCGGCACTGGATCCGGGACGGAGAGTCGGAATCCTCCATCTCTTCGCGCCACAAGCGCCCAAGGGGTCGCGGTTCGTGGCGTGTGTGACGGTCCTGACCGGTTTCAACAACCAAGCAAGTTTGTTCAGCGTCTATCAAAAAATGGCCGCTGGCGACCAAGCAGCGGCCAAGATCATGACTGACAAGAAGACCAACGGGGACCTGCGCCTCCACCACGAAACACCGATTCCTTTTGATCCGTTAACCACATAAACCCTCGGGCTTTTTCGCCCGCACGTCAAACACCCGGTTATCCCCCCCGGGCTCTTTTTCACCATTCGTATGGATAAAAAACCAACAAAAATTAAAGCGTCGCCCGTTGCGCCGCAGCCGCCCATCAACATTAATCCAGCGCCTGAGGCCAATCCGTCCGACCCATTTGATCCCGAGAATCTGCGCCTCGACCCATCCTACTTGAAAGAGCCGGTCGCCAAAAAGTTACTGGTCTCTGTCCGTGTCGGGAAGCCGCACAAGCAACATTTCATCCGCGTGCATCCTCGCGAGAGTTACCGGCAACTCGCCGCCATCATAGAACTGGACGAGGACCGCGAAACTTATCTGGTCGCGCGCCCGCTGATCAAGGAGCTGGGTGAGAGCGAGTATGTCTTCGCGACTCTCCACGTGTACTTCACCCGGCACGGCACGGTGGGTATCTGGCCGGTGAAAATGCCTAGTTCCGACGGACGCCAGAACGCATGGCACACAACAGCGATCGCTGCTGTCGAGGAAGCAATGAAAAGATGGATCCGCGTGGTCCCCAACATGCACTCCAAGTCAAACGATGTCCTCGCGGCTCTGGAGAATTTGAGTGACCCGGAGTTTCCCGAGCTGCCATTGAATGAACTTCTGCGAATCGCTTTCAAGGACCGCATTGTTGACAAGCTGGATCATCCGGTGATCAGGAAGCTTCGCGGGATGGAATGAAGCGTGCAGCAGCTTAAACATTTCCGCGAAGTCTGGCTCATCGACTTCGAGTATATCCCCAGACCCGGAGAACGTCCTCTTCCGGTTTGTATGGTGGCTTGGGAACTGCGCTCCGACCGGTATTTGCGGCTTTGGCAGGACCAGTTTAGGCGGCGACCACCCTATTTCCGCTGGAGCCGAGTAGGAGACGAAAAGGGTATCCGCTGGCCGGTGCCGGTCAGAATTCTCGACCTCTTCACGGAATTCCGTGTGGCCACCAACGGAGCGAGAGTCGTGGCCAACAACAGGCTATTAACCGCGTTGACCTATTACGGGCTCGACGGGATCGGTGCGGAGGAAAAGCGGGAAATGGTTGATCTCATATGCTTCGGCGGCCCATGGTCACGGGAAGAAATACGCGCCATCCTGGACTACTGCCAGACCGACGTGGACGCTTTGCGCAGGTTGTTACCCACCATGCTTCCACGGATCGACCTGCCGCGTGCGCTCTATCGCGGGCGGTCTATGGCGGCCATGGCGGCGATAGAATACGCTGGCGTGCCGGTCGACATGGACCGGCTGCATTCGCTGCGGGAAAATTGGGAACCGATCCAAGATCACCTTGTCGCCAGAATTGACCCCGGACTATCGGGTATTCGAGGGTCGTACGTTTAAGCGGAATCGATTCGAGAGCTGGCTAGTCCGCAACAGCTATTCTTGGCCGAGATTGGAGAGCGGTCGACTCGATCTTTCCGATGATGCTTTCCGGGAAAGATCCAAAGCTCTGCCAGTGGTCGCACCACTACGCGAATTGAGGCACGCACTGTCAGAGATGCGGCTAAACGATCTTACTGTGGGCCCGGATGGCCGCAATCGCTGTTCGCTTTTACCTTTTGCGGCTACTAGTGGCCGAAGCACTCCGTCGAACACACGGTTCATTTTTGGGCCCGCCGTCTGGCTCCGGCATTTGATTACATCTCCTCCCGGCCATGGGCTGGCTTACATCGACTATTCGCAGCAGGAGATCGGCGTCGCTGCCGCTTTATCCGGAGACCCGGCACTAATCTCCGCGTACCGGACTGGCGATTGCTATCTCGCTTTCGCCAAGCAGGCCAAGGCCGTGCCGCCGGATGCCACCAAGGAGAGTCACCCGGACGTGCGGGAACTATACAAGCAATGCGATCTTGGAGTCGGCTACGGGATGGAAGAAAAATCGTTAGCCTTGCGGATCGGACAGCCGGTCGTCGTTGCAAGGCTTTTGCTGCGGCACCACAAAGAGATTTATTCCACGTTCTGGCGTTGGAGCGACAATGCCGTCGACCATGCGGTTATTCACGGGCGGCAATGGACCGTTTTCGGCTGGGTTCGCTGGGTGCACTTGGACTTCAATCCGCGTTCGTTGCGTAACTTCCGCGCCCAGGCTCATGGTGCCGAAATATTACGTTTGGCGTGCTGTCTTGGCGTTGAGGCCGGTATCGAAATCTGCGCCCCAGTTCATGACGCAGTTCTGATCTGCTCACCCTCCGAACGTCTCGTGTACGACGTCAAACGGATGCGATCGTTCATGGCCGAAGCCAGCCGGATTGTCTTGGGCGGATTCGAACTTCAAACTGGAAGCCCGGAACTGATTTACTACCCGAACCACTACCGTGATCCGCGTGGCGAGAGGATGTGGAAGGAGGTATCCGCTCTTTTATGGCCAAGCCGCCGATAGATCCTTTCGAACCGACCAATCTGCAATTGCCGGAAGAGCTTGCTTCGGAGTTGGAGAAGAGACGGCAGTCAATTCTCAACAATGGTGAAGTGCGGGTTCGGAACCAGTCCAAGAAATTCGATTTCTACCGGTTCCCCGCTGAGGTGCTTGAGAGCCTCGCTGCCGCCAGCAAATCCCCAGTCCTGATTATCCTGTGCGTTCTGTATCGGCTTCGCGTCAAGACCGGCCACAACCCGGTAATATTGACCTCCGGCACACTGCGAAAATTCAAATTATCCCGGTATCAGAAACTTCGAGCACTAAAACTTCTGGAGAAGACCGGCCACATTTCCATAGATCGAACCTGCGGTAAAAATCTACAAATCATGCTCAATTGGTGGCCACATTGACCTGTGCACTTAGCGCACCAATATTTCCAGATTGTTGCGCTAAGTGCACACCCGTCCCCTATCTTTGTTCTTATTAGCTACTCTGGTAAGAAGAATATTGGGTTAAAATGGACCATCTGATTATCGACACTCCACGGCTTCCGGTTGAATCCGTTCGTGCATTGAACGCTCTGTTTCCGCGTTTCGAGGAAATGGGTTTCGATTTTGATCTTGTCGCTCCCGTTCACGACCGCCTGATCGTGTGGTTCTCCCGTGACCGTGACCGGCGGCGGTACGCTGTGACTTTGGGCTGGAACGGATTCCTTCGGCTCCGGCGATATGATAGCGATGATACCCGGGCGACTGTATTCGAGTCTGAACATCAACAGAGAGAGGACTTCGACGATTTGTTGGACGCCTTTTCCCGGAATGAATCCGACTGGTCCGGATATGAACTCCCGTCGCTGCACTGCGCAGCATAATGAAAAAGCCTGAGCGCACTTTCACAGTCGAGGTCGGCGAGAGCGCCCTGATCGGGATCTCGCCGAAAGCCATGCTCGGAATCGCTCTCACAGGCGACGGCAAGGTCTATTCAGCGCCCATCGAGAGGATTCACAAGGCGATGGCAGGCTGGCACGCGAAGAACACCCGAGCGGTAAGAAACGGCGCCGCTTTTCAACGCCCGGACATGCTCCGGGGCTGACGACAACCTCAACCACTGATACAGTCACCCCAACCTCATGAAAATAGAACAATCACCCTCTTATCCACCACCACCCCGAAAGTTGCGTGACGATCCGCAATTCCAAGGGCACTACAACTCGATCCTGAATGGGCTCTTCTCGTCCAGCTATGGTCCCATTGACTGGGCCGCTTTCGATGAGCTTGGCCCGGCCTTCGACGAGCTGCTCGAACGTGCCTCGCATCTGACCACGATCGCCTATCACGGGGCCAGATACGCGCACTGCATGGCCTACATGAGCGAGCATCACGGCGATGATGAGATCGTCGAGGAGTTCAATTCCACCATCGAAGCCAACGGCAACGGGGAGACCGAGCCATGAACGGCGGCATGGAATTCGACGGTCAGCGCGAAATCAACCAGCGACTGGAACGCGGCCAAAGTTACGGTTTGCGCAAGGATCAATACGGCAGTCTTGCCCTTGCGAGCATGGCGGCGTTTCGTCATGCGGGAGTTGAGCCCTGCATGATTCGGCCATTGCCCGGCGGGCCGGGAGCCGACGTGACCTTGTTTGGGCGCTCGTTTCAATACACGATCCGCATGGAGCCGCTGAAGAAACGCTCGACGCTTTTCGCGTTGCCGCTCGACAGCAAGTTGGATGGCTGCGGATGCGAACTTTGCGTTCATGAGTTCGCGGAAACCGATTACGTCGGTCCCATTCTTTCCATGATTCTGCAACACGAAGGCATCTGCATGATGGACTACGAGCAGGCCACCGATTACGTGCGCGAGCAGCAGCTGAAAAACCCGCCGAAACCGAGGCAGATCTGGGAGTGAGGAGAAAAGTCCCCGCTTGCTAGCGCCCTTGGCCCGTGGTACCGATCCTTCAAAGGCCCGCCACCTTAACCCAAGCGATCGAGCCCACTCAGGGTTGATAGCGGGCCAAAATTTTAGGCGGGCTAAGCCTGCACGAGTCGCGCCGCATAGGTGCTTAGTCGGTTAAAGGCTCACCAACCAAAGGATACCTATGCCCACAACCCTCCCCCTCGAGCTGCTCTACAGGACGAGCGTTCTGATCGAGAGCTTCTCGCAGATCTCGTCCGCACCCGAATTTCTCAAAGACAATCTGTTTCCACGAGTCGTCACCAGTTCGACGGATTTGGTCAGCGTCGAGTTCTATCGAGGCACTCAGCGACTCGCACCGTAGTGCTCGCGCTACAGCAAAGGCACGGCTGTCCCTCGTGAGCGGGAGCAGCTCCAGCTCTTCTCGCCCCCGTTCATCAAACCCGTCAGACTCCTGACCGCCGACGAGCTGTTCTACAAGTCGGCGCCGCAACCCACCGCCGGCCGATCCGAGTCTCGCGAGGCCGAATTGCTCGTGCGCGACTTCACCGAACTTGATCTTCTGATCTCGCGTCGCGAAGAATGGATGGCGAGCGAGTGTCTGTTCAGCGGCTCGGTCAAATGCCTGGATGGCGACACGCAGGAGATCGTCGCCGAGCTGGCCTACGGCACGCCCTCGAAGACCGTTCCCGCGAAGGCGTGGAGCGATCCCGCGTCGGACCCGCTCGCCGATCTGCGCGGCGCGATGCGTCTTGTCAGCGCCCAGTGCGGCGCCAGCGCGGATCTCGTCGTGATGGGCTCGGCCGCCGCCGACGCCTTCGAGAGCAATCCGAACGTTCTCAACGCCTATGACAAGCAGCGGATCGCACCACCCGGTCAGCTGGTGGCGGAGAACGTCTCGTGGGGTGTCCAGTCGCTGGGCACATACCGGGGTCTTCCGCTCTACGTCTACGAAGCCGAGTATCTCGACCACGCCGGCGCGCTCAAACCCTTCGTGCCCGCCGACACCGTGCTCGTCGCCGCCGGCGCGCTCGCCGGTTGTTTCGCCTACGCGGGCATCCCGCAGGTCAACGAGGAAGAGACAGCGATCGGCGTCTTCGAAGGCACCCGATTTCCTTGATCGCCTACGAGGCGCTCGAGGACTACCGGAAATTCAGGCTGTCGAGCCGGCCGGTGCCCGTGCCGCAAAACTTGGACGGCTGGACGCTGCTCGACGTTCTCTAAAATTCCACATCAACTTTGAAAGGAAACCAAGAAATGAATCCTAATCCTGTAACCTTGAACGACGTCCCCGCAGGGCTCAGCAACTTGCTGGGCGCTTACGATACGGCGCACTGGCAGACCGCTGTCCTCGAAATCAAGGCCGGTATCGGCGTCCTGCAACGTGGCACCATTCTCGCCTCGGGCACCGGTGGCGACATCGGCAAGCTCGTCAAGCTGACTGCCGGAACGGAAGCAGCGGCCTATGGCGTGCTCTTGGATCCGAGCATCGACACCGCTGTTCCCTATTCGGATGGCTCGATCACTGGCTCCATCGCCAAGGCTGGCAGTTTCCGGGGTCCCGCATTGATCGTCCCCACGGGCGTCGACGCGGGCCTGATCTCGGTGGCGCTGCGTGGACGTGGCATCTTTGTAGAAGGGCCGATCACCGTTCCCGCGGCTGCCGCTGCTGCGACTGAGTGAAGCTGTCGGTGAATCTGGTCTCGGGAACGCGCTACTACCGGGCCGGAGAGGGGTCCCCGATAACGAGGTGCCTGTCCACGCGGCCAAGTGGGCAGTGGATGATGGTCCCCTTTCCAAGCCAACGATCGCTCCCTCTTTAACGCGCCCACATGCACCAAAGGCGCCAAAGGAAGCCTTCCAAAGGGTAGGAGAGCCACTGTGGCCTTTCCGAGGATCAAAAAGCCCTACAGCGCGAACCATTGACATCAGAAACGCGGCATGAGCAAGTGTTTGATCAAGGCGAAGGGCAGGCAGGAGCCACTGGCTCGCAAGAAGGAGTGGGAGCGCAAGATCCGACACCAGTCGAGGGTGGAGAAGCTCAGGGAGCTGCCGAGGGTGAAGGAGGGACGGCTGCTTGGCAGTAACTGACGCAAGGAAGATGACTGTCCAGTTGTTTCTTGTTGACACTCGATACAGCAGCGGTCCACTTGAGTTTGTCGTCTAACGACCGTTGACCAAAGGGCGACACGAGAAATCCCGGAGCAGGTTCGTCAGGCGACCACCAGCCTAAACCCGAGAGGAAAAATGAAAATGCGCTTTCTACTTGCCCTCGCAGGGTTAGCAAGCGGCTCGACGCTGGCCAGAGTATTCGTGGTTATCGCACTGCTCGCATGTAACTCGAATGCGGCATCCCTTCAACCATCCGAGACCCGTCGGAAGGAGGATCTCGGAGTGATCACTCTCGATTCGCAAGGCAATCCGGCAAAGACCGTTTATTACAGCCACGATCAGTTACTCACATTACCAACGGTGACCGTGAAAACCGAGCGTGATCCAAACACGAACACAACGGCAACGTATACCGGTGTTTATATCGGCGATCTCTTTGAGGCATTCGGTGCTGACGCTTCCTTTGATGTGATCGGGACGAACTCTTTGGACCACTACAAACAATATTACGATCGTGACTACATCGCCAAGCATCGACCAATTCTTCTCCTCAAGTTTGATGGTAAGCTGCCCGATGACTGGCCGCATGGGGAGGACGGAACAACGCTTGGTCCCTACCGCGTCGTTCACGAATCCTTTACCCCCGAGGAAAAGATCTACGGCTACGTCGAAAAACCGAGAAGCTCGCACGCGGTCGTGTCGCTTGAGCTTACCAGTTACAGCCAGTCGCTGGGGCGTTTCACGCCGAAGAAGGGTGGGAATGATCCGGAAGTCGTTAAAGGCCAGAAAATTGCAGTAGGCAGCTGTATCTCATGTCACAATCTCGGTAAAGCTGGCGGGCAAATGGGCACCCCATGGGTTGTCCTTGCCGCAAAGGCTGTGACCGATAAGGACAACTTCAGAAAAATAGTAATCGATCCAAAATCATTGAATGTGATGTCCTCTATGCCGCCTCACCCGACGTTTGACGAAAAGACGTTGAACGCTTTAGAGGCTTACTTCAAAGCGATGATGCCTATCGAGTGATCATGAGCATAGTGCGATCGGCAACGGGTTTGGGAGGTCGGAGATTGGTGCCGTCCGGTTAGGTTCTGTCAAAATTTTTCCTTCCTGCTCGAGGCGGAGCGGCCCACGAATTTTCAGCGTTCTGGTCCTGCGAACCATTTATGATAAAGGCCTAAATATTCTGTAAATGGCCGAGGTCATCCATCGTTACGTGGGTCGCGGAGACAAGGTGCCGAAGATGTCATCCGAGGAGCGAAAGCGACAGGCTGCCCAGCACAAGGCCGACGCCGAGCTGGTCCGCGAACGCTCCGAGGCGATCCGGGTCAAGCGAATGGGGAACCAGCTCCTGCTCGCGAAAGCCAGAGGCGAATTGATCCCGAAGGCGCTCGCCCAGCAGCAGGCCGGATTTCTGCTCATTACCCTACGCTCCAAAATCTTAGCCATCCCGCAGACCTATTCCCGCCGACTCCTCGACATTTCCGACCGAGAGGTGATCGCGGGCAAGCTCAAGGAGATGGCGATTTCGGTCCTCCATGAGATCGAGAATCTTCCCCATTGCGCCGAGCCTGGCTGGGTGAATCGCAACGAGGAGACTCCCAGCTCGAAGAAGAAGAAATGACCAAGGAAGAGCGAGCAGAATGGTGCGCCAAGGTCGCCGCGACGATCAAGAAGCCGCCGTATTTCGCGATGTGGAAAGAAGCCTTTCAAGTGCTCGATCCCGGCAAGACCCATTGATCGATCCGGAGACCGGCGAGGTCCACATCGGTCCGGCTGGCCATTTCGAGGAGGCTGGCGGCGAGAGCTAGGGTCCCGGTCTGAACTACCGATCTTCTACCAACTCAGTCGAAATCGGCAGATCCCTTCCCGCGTCCACGATGAACGCATACCTCTTCTCCGCTCCTGAAGGCGGCTATGTCTCTTTCAATCCGGAGACCGGCACGACCAGCCAGGGGGAGACCGTGGAGGAGGCTATGGTCAATCTCAAGGAAGCCGTCGGGCTCTATCTGGAGGAGTCAGGCGATCGAGAGCCAGAGAATTGGCGTGGGCCGTGAATAGAACCGGAGGAGAACTCCGGCAAGGGGCTTTGGTTCGTTTCTCCCCTCATATGAACACACGCCCACGCAACTCGCCGTCTTTGGGTCACCTGCTCGATCAGATGTCCGGCAGCGTCTTTGTGGCCTTGGCGAGAGCCTCTCTGCCGACGTGGGTGTACCGGGCGCTCATCGCCGCGCTCTCGTGGCCGACCAGCGCCATCACCACGGCGTCGGGGACGCCCGCATCCTTGAGCAGGCTGACCGCCGTATGACGCAAGCTGTGGAAGCTTAGATCCGCCCCCCGGCGTTTGCCTTTGCGGCCGATGCCGCGACTGCGGTGCGGCTGCGGCCCGCGCAAGCCGCAGGCGACCAGCAGATCGCTGAACTGGTTGGAGAGCGTGCCGACCCGCTCGAACTGTGCGCTCACCGTCGCGTACGCTCTCGGATGCACCGGCGCTCTCGGATTGTCTCCTGCTGGAAGAGCCAGCAGATGCTCACGCAAAGGAGCGGCCAGCGGGATCAACAGCTGCTTGTCCGTCTTGCGAGTGGTCATGATAAAGCCCTCCGGTGATGGGCAGAAAGGCGACATTTCCCCTTGGGGGCCTCTCTGCCGCCGTGGCCTGTTTACTATTTGCGGGAATTTAAGGCAGTCGGGACAAAGAAGGAGGAACGTCGTGACAGATTGGCGACTTGCCTTAGAGCGGGGATCCGCCTAGCGTTAGACCGCGACCAAAGGAGCGGTATGCCGAGTGACAGGAGCAGGGTCAGTAGCGAATCGCCGGCGCGGCTCGAGGTCCGACTGCTCGGTGCAGTCGAAGTCATCTTGGACGGCCGCCGTCTCGACGCCTTCAACTCTCTTCGCTTGCAGCGGTTCCTGGCGTTAATCACGTTGCGGAGATACCTGCAGCACCGCTCACGACTCGCGTTCGAGCTGTGGCCCGACTCCAACGAACGTCAGGCGCGGACCAACCTCAGAAAGCTGCTGCACGACTTCCGCCACTCGCTCCCCGACATCGGCGAGTTCGTCCAGGTCGACAACGAGATCGTGCGGTGGATTCCGACGGGGCCGAGCGAGGTCGACGTGCTGAGGTTCCGCGCTGCCATAGCTGCTGGCGATCTCGAACTCGCTGCGCGCCTGTATTCAGGCGACCTCCTTCCAGCTTGCTACGACGACTGGGTCATGGACGAGCGAGCGAAGCTTCGAGCCGAGGCGTACGGGGTCCTGGTGCGGTTGAGAGACGAGGCTGCCGAGCGCGACGACCACGAAGCGACGATTAGGCATGCGCAATACATGATCGACCTGGAGCCGACCGACGAAACGGCCGTTCGAATCCAGA
>CAVUTD010000025.1:0-89306 GCA_963744345.1 uncultured Verrucomicrobiae bacterium | reverse complement strand
CGCCTCCGGACCATGAACCCCTTTTGCGCGATGCAAAAGTTCCGTGATTCAATAAGCCTTCAGCCCGGCCGCTCGAAATATGGCGATGGCTTCGCTCGTCGTCCCGCGCGAGGGCGGCTGGGTGTCCTGGAGCGGATAGTCGATCCCAAGCTTCTCCCATTTGAATCGGCCCATCTGGTGAAACGGCAGCACGTCCACTCGCTCGACGTTACCAAGTCCCGCGGCGAATGCCGCGATGCGCTCCACCTCGGCCATGTCATCCGTCCAGCCCGGCACGAGGACGAAGCGAACCCAGATCGGCTTGCGCGCGGCGGCGAGACGGCGGGCGAATTCATGGACCGACTGATTGTCCACGCCCGTGAGCCTGCGATGTAGATCGGGAGTCATCGCTTTGAAATCGAGCAGCACCAGGTCAATCGCGGCCAGGTCCGCTTCGCTGAGCCGGGCGCCGAGGTAGCCGTTGCTATCGAGCGCGGTGTGAATGCCCGATTTTTTGGCAGCCTCGAAGACCTTCAGCACAAATCGATGCTGCACCAACGGTTCGCCGCCGCTGATCGTCAGGCCTCCCTTCATCGTTTGCAGGGTATGGCGGTATTTCTGAATCTCCTCAACGGCCCGGGTCCACGTGACGGGAATCCCGTTGTTGATTTTCCAGGTGTCCGGATTGTGGCAGTAAACGCAGCGGAACTGGCAGCCCGTGAGCCAGACCACGAAGCGCATGCCTGGACCATCGACGGCGGAGCCGGTCGTGAAGGAATGAACGAAACCAAGCTCGCCGCTCTCGATCGCCGCGCGAGTATCGAGCTCATTGACCTTCTCGCCCAAACCCACGCGCAAATCATAGGGACTCGCGACCAGCGGAACCTCAGGATCGGCGCCGGCGCTCATCGGGCTTAGGCGCCGTGGAAGGTGCGATTGATCACGTCCATCTGCTGCTCACGGGTCAGCCGCACGAAGTTCACCGCATAACCGGAAACGCGGATCGTCAGAGACGGGTATTTTTCCGGGTGATCCATCGCGTCGAGCAGCGTCTCGCGATTGAGAACATTCACGTTGAGGTGATATCCAGTAGTGCCGAAGAACGCGTCCATCGTGCCCACGAGGTTCGCGACCTGATCCTCCGGCGTGCGGCCCAGACCTTCGGGAACCATCGTCGTTGTGAGAGAAATTCCGTCCTGCGCATCGCGATACGGAATTTTCGCGACGGAGGCCGCCGAGGCCATGATGCCGTGCGAATCGCGGCCGTGCATCGGATTGGCGCCGGGCGCAAATGGCTCACCCTTGCGGCGTCCATCCGGCGTGTGGCCGGTGCTCTTTCCATAAACGACGTTCGACGTGATGGTCAGCACCGACTGGGTGTGGATGGCGTTGCGATAGGTCGGATGCTTCCGCAATTTGCTCATGAACATCGACACGACCGTCGCCGCGATCTGGTCCACGCGGTTGTCGTTGTTGCCGAACTTCGGGAAATCTCCCTCCGTCTGGTAATCCACGACCAGCCCGGTCTCGTCGCGCACCACCTTCACGCGCGCGTGGCGCATCGCGGACAAGCTGTCTGCGATGACTGAGAGCCCCGCGATGCCGAAGGCCATCGTGCGCACCGGCGCGTAATCGTGCAGCGCCATCTCGATGCGCTCGTAAGAATACTTGTCGTGCATGTAATGGATGACGTTCATCGCGTTCACATAGACTTCCGCGAGCCACTCCATCATCCGCTCGAACTTCCCGGCGACGTCATCGAAGTCCAGATAGTCGCCCTGCACCGGATCGACTTTGGGACCCACCTGCTTCCCGGTGATCTCGTCGCGGCCGCCGTTGATGGCGTAGAGAAGGCACTTCGCCAGGTTGGCGCGCGCGCCGAAAAACTGCATCTGCTTGCCCATCAGCATCGGCGAAACGCAGCAGGCAATCGCGCCGTCATCGCCCCATGCGCCGCGCATGGTCGCGTCGTTCTCGAATTGCAGCGAGCTGGTGTCGATCGCGACTTTCGCGGCGTATTTCCGGAAGTTGTCCGGCAGCCGGGGCGAATACCAGATGGTGAGATTCGGCTCCGGCGCCGGGCCCAGATTGTAGAGCGTGTGCAGAAAGCGGAAGCTGGTCTTCGTCACCAGCGACCGGCCGTCGTCGCCCATGCCGGCGATGGATTCCGTCACCCACGTCGGATCACCGGCGAAAAGGTCATCATACTCCGGCGTGCGCAGGAAACGGACGATGCGAAGCTTGATGACAAAGTCGTCGATGATCTCCTGCGCCTGCTCCTCGGTGAGCGTGCCTTCCGCGAAATCGCGCTCGAAATAGATGTCGAGAAACGTCGAGACACGGCCGAGCGACATCGCCGCGCCGTTTTGTTCCTTCACGGCCGCGAGGTAGGCGAAGTAGAGCCACTGGACAGCTTCCTTCGCGTTGCGGGCCGGCTCCGAGATGTCGAAGCCATAGCTCTTCGCCATCGCGAGCAGTTCGTGCAACGCGCGCGCCTGTTCGCTCAACTCCTCGCGATCGCGAATGATGGCGTCGGTGGACATGGCGCCGTCGAGCGCCGCCTTTTCCTGTTCCTTCTGCTGGACCAGCCGCGCGACTCCGTAGAGCGCCACCCGGCGGTAATCGCCGATGATGCGCCCGCGTCCGTAGGCATCGGGCAGCCCCGTGAGAATGTGCGAACTGCGGCAGGCGCGGATGTCGGCCGTGTAGGCGTCAAACACGCCCTCGTTGTGCGTCTTGCGATACTTGCTGAACGCCTCCACCACCGCCGGGTCCGGTTCGTAGTCATAGGCCTTGAGCGAAGCGAGCACCATGCGCAGACCGCCATTTGGCATGATGGCGCGCTTGAGCGGTGCTTCCGTCTGCAGGCCGACGATGATCTCGTTGTCCTTGTCGATGTAACCCGGCGCGTGGGCCGTGATCGAACTCGGCACCTGGGAAACGTCGAGCACACCGTTTTTCTTGCGCTCTTCGACAAACATCGCCTCCAGCGTTTTCCAGATGCGTTGCGTGCGTTCGGTCGCCGGGGCGAGGAAAGCAGCGTCGCCATCGTAAGGCGTGTAGTTTGGCTGAAGGAACCAGCGCACGTTGACGTCGCGCTGCCATAGGCCCGGTTTGAATCCGCGCCAGGCGTAATTGATTTGTTGGTGCATGGTTTTCCTTAGTGGTTGGCTGCCGGCGACAGTGAGGCCGGCCGGAATGCGGCGTGTCAGCCGTGTGTGAGTCGCGCGTGCAGGAATCCCCCTGCGGCGTGCCCCGTGGGTGCAGTCGAACCTCGACTATCGGCACCTCCGATGCGCGAATTGCGGATCCGCTTGCCCGCCCGGATGGTGGACGGAAACTGCTGTGCATGGCAAGCCCAGCTTCTCATTTGCGGCCGCTTGCTGCAAGAAAGTTACTGTGAACTCCGCGAGTTAAATCGTCGCCAGTCGCGTGCGATTTCCGCCATCGCTTCGTAGGTCAGGAATGCCTGATGCGCAGTGATCAGGACATTTGGAAATGTGAGGAGGCGGGCCAGCTCGTCATCTTGGAGAATTTGTCCCGAGAGATCTTCGAAGAAAACGTCTTCTTCTTTCCTCACAGACATCCAGCACCACCGCGATCCAGAGCCGGACCAGGCGATCACTGCGGCAAAATTGTTGCGCCACGATCCCGCGTTCCAGTCGAATAAGCAGGCTTGGCAAGTTCCAAGGCGCGAGATGCGGAACGTCTATGCAGTTTGTATCCGATTTCTATGCGGAAATGGTGCGCCTTTGTGCATCTCGGCGGGTGGGTCCATTATGGGTCCATAGGGAAAAACATCGCGGACGTCCTGTGTTCCACAAGATTGGTGGAGAGCGGCCCCCGGCGAAACCCATGCCCCCCGTCTCGCTTGGCGCTCCTAAGAAAGAATTCTTTTACTCTCAGTCCGCAACCACGCCGGAGCCATGCATCGTTCTTCAATCCACTTGCTACCCCGCACGCGGAATCAGGGAGACTTGTTGCAACCGTCTTGCAAGTAACCCTTGCTGTCCCTCGTGCGCGGCATCGGGGTTGAGTGGCCTTTCGCCGAACAGAATGGCCCGCAAATGGCCCACAGCTTATTGCGTTGGATAATGCGCTCATCGCAAGTCATTGATTATCAACACAGCCAGCACCCGGATTCGAACCGGGGACCTACTGATTACAAATCAGTTGCACTACCGCTGTGCTATGCTGGCGGAAGACTGGCGAAAATCATGGCACGATCAAGCGCAGCGGGCAAGGCGATCCACATCATCAGCGGCGGACAAACAGGC
The DNA here is from genome assembly GCA_963744345.1 of uncultured Verrucomicrobiae bacterium. Taxonomy (GTDB): domain Bacteria; phylum Verrucomicrobiota; class Verrucomicrobiia; order Chthoniobacterales; family Terrimicrobiaceae; genus DASTFP01. The sequence continues at coordinate 85,050 of CAVUTD010000025.1, read as the reverse complement.
GCCGATCGCGCCGCGCTGGCGTGGGCGACCCGGCGTGGATTCTCCCATGAGGGTTGGTGTCCAAAAGGACGGCTGGCGGAAGACGACCGTATTCCTCGACGATATCGCCTTCGTGAAACACCCTCCGGTCGCTACAGGCAACGCACAGAATGGAACGTTCGAGACAGTGACGCCACGGTGATCTTTTCCCGCTCTTTCCGGCTCGCGGGAGGCTCGCGCCACGCGCTTCAGGCCTGCGAAAAACTTGGGAAACCCGTGCTCCACATCCCGCAGGAAATCGTCACGATTCTTGAAGGCGCCACTCTCCTGCGTCAGTTCCTTCGTCGCCATCGTGCCAGGCGGCTCAACATCGCCGGTCCGCGGAAATCGGACGAGCCTGGGATTGGTCGATTCGTTCAAAGCGTTCTTGACGAGACTTTCGGGTTTACGTGAAGGGTGAGGCAGGCTAGAGGCGGCCTGTGAATTTGAAGGCGTGGGTTGTTGTGCCGCTTTGCGGAGTGCTGCTCAACGCATGTATCACGCCGCCCCCAGCGCCGCGCATCGTGAGGAGTGATGAGTCCAAGCCGCCCGACACGGGTCCCTTCTGGTGGGGAATTTCTTCCAGCGCCTTCCAAACCGAAGATCGTGCAGAGCTTCCCGGTTCGCCCAACTACTTCAAGACGGATTGGGATCTCTTCGCTGAGGCAAAACGGGTTCCCCCCAAGGGCGAGAGCGCCGAATTCAGCTGGAGCAATTTTGACAAAGACCTGGACGCGCTCAAGAAAATCGGTGTGAGCCATTATCGATTCAGCATCGAATGGGCGCGCGTCGAACCGGAACCGGGCCGCTACAACGAGGCAGCTCTTCGGCGCTATGTCGAGATGGCCAGAATGCTGAAGGCGTCGGGAATTGAACCGGTCGCGACGCTCTGGCATTTCACGTTTCCAAGCTGGCTCGTCACCAAAGGGAACGCGAGCAAATCACGCTGGTTGCATCCTCTCTATCGCGAACGCTGGCCACTCTATGTCGAAAAGGTCACCAAAGCCCTGGCGCTCACGTCCGCCTTTACGCGCCGCAGAACGAGCCTAACGGCGACCTCGCTCTCGGTTATATCAGCGCGACTTGGCCGCCCGGATTGTTACTCGACTTTAGAAAGTTGGGAGCCGCCATGCAGCAGAGCGTTTGGGGCTTCCGCAAGGCTGCAGAGATCATTCGGGGGAATCGCCGAGATGCTCTCGTGCTCAGCATAACTTCGCAGCCCTACTGGTATTGGGGATTGTGGGACCCCACATGGGCTTACTACAACTTCATGCAACGGCTGAATTTTACCTATCTGGACCGGACCTACGACGTCTGCGACCTGATCGGCTTCAACTGTTATTACAGCGAATATGCCGACTTCACCGCGCTGGTAGCGTTAAAAGCCCGGCGAGGTCGCAATTACAGCCTGCTTGGATGGGTGATCCAGCCGCGCTCGCTCTATAAGCAAATCCATAATCTGAGCCGGCGTTACCAGAAGCCGGTCGTCATCACGGAAAATGGCATCGCCACTTCCAAGGACGTCAAACGCGTGCGCTATCTTTTCAATCACATGCTCGAGGTCAAGGAGGCCATCGATGACGGTTACGACGTGCGCGGCTATTTTGTTTGGACACTTGTCGATAACTACGAATGGCACCACGGATATAAGGCGCCCTTCGGTTTGTCCCGAATGGATCCTTTAACGAAACGTCGCCTCCTGCGCCCCTCCGCCCTCTTCTACAAAGGAATCATCGGAACTTCCAAGGAAGCGTCGATGCTCGACGAGGTATCAACGAAGCCCGAGCTTCCTCCAGGATTCATCGAGCGTTGAGCAACGCAGTGCCAGGTGAAGCTGCCGCTTGCCCGGCGCAGATCGCGTGGAAATCAAGCGCCTGAGCGCCTTCATCCAAGCGCGGGATGGCCGAGCCGTGATTTTGTATCTGCCACAAGAGACAGGCTACACAGAAACTCTCATCGGCATGAGGACATAGAGGAACGGCGTATTGATCTTGATTACGCCAGGACTCATCTCATCGATGAGCTCAAGATGGATTTCATCGCTGGGAAGATTTCGCAATGGATCCATGAGAAACTCCGGGTTGAAAGCAATCGAGAGATCCCGACCGCGATAGGCAACCGGCAACGCTTCTCGCGCCTCGCCAACTTCGGGAGTGTTTGCCGTGATGTCGAGATTGTTCCGGGAAAAATTGAGCCGCACGGAACTCGTCTTATCATTGCTGAGCAAGGACACGCGGCGCACACAGTTGAGAAGGGCCTCGCGCTCGATTGTGATTCGTTCTTTGGCCTCGCCAGGAATGACCTGCCGATAGTTTGGATAGTTGCCCTCGACAAGCTTCGAGACCAACTGAGAGTCGTTCAGCTCGAAGGATACCAAATTTTCGCTCACGGAAATCTGCACGTCTCCTTCCTCACGGAGCAAACGCTGCAGCTCGGTGACAGCTTTGGTAGGCACAATGAAATCGCGCTCGTGACTATGCGGAAATTCGACGTCACTGTCGAATAGAGCCAGACGGCGACCGTCCGTCGCGACGAGCGTAAGTTTGTTTTCCTTAAAGGAGAAAAGAATCCCGTTGAGCACATAGCGGGTTTCATCGACCGAGATTGCGTAAGCCGTCCTCCGGAGGCCATGTTTGAGCTCGGCTTGCTTGAGGGTGTAAACTTTCGCGTCCTTAAAAGATGGAAAGGGCGGGAACTCTTCCTTGGCCAGGCCAAAGATCCTGAAAAAGCTCGAGCCACAGCGCAGCGTCGAGATGTTCTTGGAGTCGGTGTCCAGAATGATTTCCGCGGCCGGCAGCGCATTCACGATGGCGGCAAGACGGCGGGCCGGCAACGTAGTGGTCCCCGGTTTTTCCACCTGCGCCGCGATCTCGGTTCGAATGGAGACCTCCAGATCAGTTGTGGTGAGGCGCACACCTGTCTGCGAGGTCTCGAGCAATGCATTCGTTAGGACCGGTAATGTCGATCGGGTGCTGACGACATTTTGAATCCCTTGCAGACCGTCGAGGAGGGCTTCTTTGGTGACGGCAAACTTCATGTTCTTAGTTGAAAAGGTCTCCTTTATTGAGGCGTCACCCCGAAGTCAAACATTAGTCCAATGCGCCAGAAAAGCCCTCCACCCTCTCACGTGGAGATGGGCGGCTGGCGATGGCTAACTTTCCCGATTATCGCTGCAATTGGCTGTCGAGGAGACGAATGACATGCCGGGTCTGTTCGTCTTCTTCGATACGGCGTTTAACCAACTTGCAAGCGTGAATGACGGTGCCATGGTCTTTTCCGCCAAACGCGTCACCAATGTCGCTCAGCGAGGAGTTGGTCAATTCCCGAGCGAGGAACATGGCCACTTGACGGGGGAACGCAATGTTCGCAGGCCGCCGTTTGCTGGTCATATCGGCAAGACGCACATCGAAATGCTCGGCCACCTTGCGCTGAATCTGCTCAATAGTGACCGCTCGCCGAGCTTGCTCCTGAAAAATATCCCGGAGCAGATTCTCGATCACCTCGCGAGTAATTTGCCGATCGCTCAGGGACTTGTACGAGGCTACGCGCATGAGAGCTCCCTCAAGGCGGCGAACATTATTACGGATGCGATCAGCAAGAAATTCGATCACCCAGGCATCCAGGGTGATGTTCAAGCTCTGGGCCTTCTTTTTCAAGATCGCGATGCGTGTCTCGATGTCGGGCGGCTGCAGTTCCGCCGTCATGCCCCATTCGAATCGGGAAACGAGACGCTGCTCCAGTTTTTCGATCTCGCTGGCCGGCCGGTCACTGGAAAGGACGATTTGTTTGTGGCCGTCGTGGAGGGTGTTAAAAGTGTGAAAAAACTCCTCCTGCGAGCGCTCCTTGCCCGCGAGAAACTGAATATCATCAATCATCAGGATATCCGCGTAGCGGTACCTCTTGCGAAACTTCACCAATGTGCCGTGTTGAATGGCATCGATGAACTCGTTCGTAAACTGCTCGCTGGAAAGATAAACCACGCGGGCGGCTTTTTGATTGTTGATGATATAATGGCCCACGGCCTGCAGCAGGTGCGTCTTGCCCAGGCCGCTTCCACCATACACGAAATACGGATTGTATGTCTTGGCTGGGGTCTTGGCCACCGCCACGGCCGCTCCATGAGCAAATTGGTTGTTTGAGCCGACCACAAACGTGTCGAACGTGTTCCGCGGATTCATGCCCGACCAGGTCGGCGTAAGGGCCCGATCTGGAGAAATCGTTCGGGAGGGAGGGTGCTCTCCAGGAGGTGACGCTGCAGGCAAGGCGGACACTTCGGCTTCTCCTCTGCCTGGGGCGATAAACTGGATTTTTCGTGGGCTTCCGAGCACCTCCGAAGCAGCCTCCTGGACCAGATGGAGATAGTTGCTCTCTATGAAGAATTGATGAATGGGATTCGGCACTCGAAAGACGAGCTTAAGACCGTCGTCAGACATGACGTTCACGCCCTGAAACCAACGCTCGTATCCATCGGGACTGATCCGCTTTCGGATCAGCGCGGATATGGGCTGCCAGATGTTTGCGCAATCCAGTGTCATAGAAAGTTATACACGAGATTTCCTGCTGCCTCAGGAGAGAGTCTCTGAGGTCTCACCCCGGCCAAAACGACCACAAAGCCGGCGCATACGACATTTCACCAGGAAATCCCGGGAGCAGTTATTCAGCATAGGTTCTTGGAGATAAGAAGTTTATCTATAACGATGGCTTCGGGTCCTTTTCCCCTCGCCACTTTTTGGGCAACCTTCCTTTTTCGACTGCTGCAATGCTTGCGCATTCTCATTAAATCTGGAGGCATCCACATCTTCACAAGTTGTTCACAAGCAGCCGAACCCTTCGTGCCACGAGCACAGTTAACTTAGGAATTCCGCGCTGAAAGCCTCAAGAAAAAAGGGGCGAACGGTCCAAAAGAAAGTTTCGCTGAAAGGAGCTAAAATGCTTGACGAAGGGAAAGCTCAAGCAACCATGCGGCTTTGACGCTCGACATATCGTTGGGTGGCGAGAACCCGAGATTCGGGTGTCTTGAAACAAACGGCCATGGCGAAGGTAACGATGGCGCCGAAGGCAATGCGCCATGGGAATTCAATTTTCGGCAACCAAGCGGGCGCCCATAATACGGGATGCGCTTCCCCCGGAACCGGCGGGTGGATGAGAGTCCAGAGATCATTGTGCAGGCCGCTGAGGAGCGCGACCACCAGAAATCCACACATCATGGCGAAGAGGTTGCCGGCTTCGTTCCCGCGCCGTTTTGTCAACAGGCCAGCGAGGAAGACGCCGAGCAGTGATCCATAGGTGTATCCAAAAATTCCGAGAACGATGGGAATGATCCGTGCGTTGAGCACAATTTTGGCATAGGCGGTTGCGGAGCCAATCAAGATCAAGAGTACCGAAAAGGCGACCGTGCTGATGCGTGCCGCTCGAATGATGTGGAATTGAGAGGCGTCCTTGCGGATGTACGGGCGGTACCAATCCTCCGTGAAACTTGTTGCCAGCGCGTTAAGCGCGGTACTCAGCGAACCCATCGCCGTAGCGAAAATGCCGGCGATGAGCACTCCACGCAGCCCGGGCGGCAGCTCGTGCACAATGTAGTAGGCAAACGGCGCATTCTTGCCTGGCTGCTGGTAGAATGCCCACAGAAGCATTCCAATAAAGAGGAACGCCATCACCAGCGGCAGATCCGCAAAGCCCGAAAGAATCAGTGAGAGGCGGCTGCGGTGATGATCTTTGGCGGTGAGCATGCGCTGCACCATATCTTGATCGGTCCCGTGTGTGGCCAGCGTGGTGAACGTAGAACCGATGAGCGCTGCCCAGATGGTGTACTCACTTTCAAGGATGCTCCGCACGTTTTCCCAAAAACTTCTCCCCGGCTCCACCCCGCTCGAAAAGAACTGCCAATCGCCCGGCTGGTTGAGTGTTTCGGTCACTCCTTGCCAGCCGGACGGGATGGTGTGCAACAGGGACCAAATGGCAAAGCCAAGCGACCCAAACATGATGCAAGCCTGGATGACATCAGTCCAAACCACGGCTTTGATTCCGCCGAGCGCGGTGTAGAGGGCCGTCAGAGCAGTTATCACAGTCAGCGCCACGATATAGATCCAGACCTGCTGCCAAATACTTAGGGTTTGTCCCGTCACCATTTCGTAGCCCATGACGAAAACGATCGCCGCAACGTAGAGACGCGTCCCGCTGGCGAGCGCGCGCGTAAGTAAGAAGATCGCCGAAGCGGCGTCCTTTGTCCTCGTGCCGAAACGAAGCAGAAGATATTCGTAAATCGAGACGACTCGAAAATCGTAGTACGGCTTAATAAAGATATAGGCGATGATGACGCGCGCCAGGATCGTGCCGAGGGCGAGCTGCGCATAAGTGAAGTTACGCTTTTCGTAACCTTCGCCTGGGGCACCGAGGAAGGTCGCTGCGCTGATCTCCGCCGCGAGGATTGAAGCCATCACGGCCCACCACGGAATGTTGCGGTTGCCGACCGCGAAGCTCTCGAGATCCTTGCTTCCGCGACCTTTGTAAAGCCCAATCGCGATGATTACCGCGAAGTAGAAAAGAACGATGAATCCGTCAACCAACAGGCCGGCGAGAGAATTTGGCGCCATGCGGATTCGCCGACTTAGTTGCTGGCGACCATCGGTTTGACGAGAATCTTCGAGTTGCGACCACTGACTTCGTACTTGATGCGCCGTTCCACCGGGAGTGCTTCGGCTGACGTTTCCGTAAAGCCGCCCTTCTGCTGAAGATAGCTGAAAGCCTGGGTGGAGAGCGCGAAAAGCCGCTTGAGACCCTTTTGACGCGCTAGATTCTCGACAAAAGCCATCAATTTCCGGCCATAGCCCTGGTTCTCATAGCCCTTGTTGACGTAGAGGCAGGCAAGCTCGCCCGCCTCATCCTCCGGATAGACATGCATGGCCACGCAGGCGACAGGGGTGCGATCGATCTCGAGAAGCCAATAGTCTTCCAGTCGCTCAAGAATTTCCGCACGTGTCCGGCGCATGAGTTCTTCGTTGTGCACGGACTGCCGGATGAGGGAGATCACGGCGCGAACGTCCTTTTTGAAGATGCGGCGGATCTGCTGATACTCATTGGAGTAAACCATCGTGCCGCAGCCGTCGTGACTAAAAACTTCGGTGAGGAGCGCCTCGTTGATTTCGCCATCGAGAAGATGCACGCGGTGAACGCCCTGCATGCAAGCGCGCGCAGCGCATTCAAGCTTGGAGACAACACTTTGGGAAAGGCCCTCTCGCTGCTTTTTCAGCAAGTCCCGCGCTTCCGAAACGGAGAGCTGCCTGGACAGAACGGGATAGCCAGCGAACGCTGAGCGCGGGGCGAGATAAATAATCTTCGCCGCGGAGAGCTCTTCACCAACCTCCACGGCAGCCGCATCGGAATTCACCCGATAGGTGCGCCCTTCGCCATCGAATCCCAGCGGCGGGACAACCGGCACTATGCCTTCATCGAGAAGCAAGCGGAGTGCCTTAACGTCCACCCGCTCCACTCGACCGGTAAATTGGTGATCTCTCCCGCCAAGAATTCCGGCCGGATGAGCGATGATGGCGTTGACATAGCCTGCACGCAAGTTCACCGCTGAGAGACCCTCCATGATCTGATTGGTCAGCCGTATGGCCGCGTCGATGCTCACCTGCAAAGTCGCTTCATCGGTGACCCCAGTCCCATCGAAATTGGTGAGCTTGACTCCTCGTTGCTTGGCCAGGCGCAAAATCTGATAGCCTGCCCCGTGCACGAGAACCACCTTGACACTGAGCGAGCGCAAGACGGCAAGATCCAGCAGGATGTTGGAGAAATTGTCCGAAGCAGCCACCTCCCCCTCCAGGGCAATAACAAAGACGCGCTCCCGAAAACGGGGAACGTACTGGAGGATTTCGCGCAGATCGGAAACGTTCACTCTTCTGACGGAACTTGCGGGAATAGCAATTCAGGCTGCACCCTCAAGGCGAAAATTGCCTTCGAGTTCCGCTGCAATGATCGAGGTGAGCACGGCCGGGCTCTCCAGCGCCGCAAGGATCCCGCAATCCGGCACGGGAATGAGCCGCCCCCGCAGCAGCTTTCGCGAAACCTCTTCTCCCAGGGACAGAGGAAAGCCCGAAGCGTGCTCAGGCCAAAGGACACTTACGGGATGCGGCACCCGATCCAAGCGCGATTCGATGTCGAAGGCGAGTTGCCCCCGGAGGAATCGGAAAATGGCGTGCTCTGCGCCGGGTTGTTGGGCGCACGTCGTTAATGCGCGGACCATCTCCTCGTTGATGCGGGAGCCATCGCTCAGACCAAACTTCATCAACCAGCCTCTGATAAACGGAGCACGCGAAAGGTAATTTCGATACACGAAACGATTCACTCCGGGCAACCTCACTAATGCGACCATCCCGGCGTCACGCCACTTGCCGAATTCCTTGAGACCAGTGGGCAGCAGGAGAATGAGCCGCCGAACACGTTCGGGATGGCGCGAAGCCAACAGCAGAGCTATGCCTGCCGTCAATCCGCTTGCGACAATGACCGGCGTGCGATCGCCGCAAGTACTCCGCAGAAATTCCACCAGGCTTTCGCAGTAGTCAGTCGCATCCATCGTCACTCCGGGGCGCTCCGATTCACCGAAGCCGATCAGGTCGGGAACAATGACTTCCCAGCCCATCGTGAAGTGTGGGTAGACTTTCGACCATTCATAGGAGGACGCGCCAAGATAGATTCCATGAAGAAACACGACAGGATCCCCCGTGCCTGAGACGTGATAAATCATTTCTCCGTAGATTGTTTCTGTCACCCGCGTCGCGAAGATTGCCGGCGAGATATCATCGGGAATCCGCTCTCGCGGAATTCGGCGAAATCCGTAGCGGGCAGCCACAGCGATCGCGCCGACAAGACTGACGCCAATGCCGATGCCCACCACGGGTTTGCGTTTCCAAAATTTGAACACGCTCTGCTCATAGCATGAAAAACGAATCGACGATAGAGGGCTTTCGACTGCCCGTGCGGGAAGCTAACGACTCCCGCTCAAGATTGCCGCCCCAGGCTAAACCAACACGACACTCTGGGAACCCTCAACGATTTCCCCGATGAGACGTCCGTGCGTTCGGCGCGCAGCCTCCGTTGAACGCTTCTTCGGCACGACCAAGACCATGCCGATGCCCATGTTGAAAACCCCATACATTTCAGTCACGTCCACGGAGCCGCCACGTTGGAGGATTTGGAAGATCTGCGGAACGCGCCAGGAGTCCCTCCGGATGTTGGCCTGACAGCCCTTGGGCAGCACACGCGGCAAATTGTCCAACAGACCTCCCCCGGTGATGTGAGCCGCCGCGTGAACCATCCCCGAAGGAAGCCCTGCCACCAGCGGCTGGTAATTCTTGTGAATACGGAGCAGCTCGTCGCCCACCGTGCGGCGGAGTTCGGGCAGACGAGAGGAGGTCTTCAAGCCCATGTCGACGAAGAGGACCTTTCTGGCGAGCGAATAGCCGTTGGTATGCAATCCCGCCGAGGGAAGTCCGATCAGCACGTCGCCAGGCTCAACCAGAGAACCATCGAGCATCTTCGGACGGTCCACCACGCCGACAATCGTACCCGCAATGTCGTACTCTCCTTCCCGGTACATGCCCGGCATCTGCGCGGTCTCGCCTCCGATGAGCGCGCAGCCGCCGGCTCTGCATGCCTTCGCCAAGCCGCTTAGAAGCGACCTGAAAAGGGCAGGGTCCAATTTTCCAGCCGCAATGTAGTCCAGCAAAAAGAGCGGTCTCGCTCCAAGGACCGCGATATCATTGATGCAGTGATTGACAAGGTCCTGCCCGATCGTGTCGTGGCGGCCCATGACGATGGCGATTTTCAGTTTCGTGCCTACGCCGTCAACACTGGACACGAGCACAGGTTCTTTCATGCCCTTGAAATCCGCCCTGAATAGCCCGCCAAAGCTTCCGATTCTGCCGAGCACCTGCGGCCCATAGGTGGAACGAACAATCGATTGAATTTGCCGTTTAAGCGCATTGCCGAGATCGATATCCACCCCCGCCTGCGCATACGCTTTCGTCGAGTTGGTTCTCATAGTAAGCGCGCTTCCTCTTTATCCAGGAGGCGCACGCGACCAAGACGCTTTTCCATAATGAACTTGTCGAAGGCCGCATCGTAAGGCACCGGATAGTCGCCGCTAAAGCAGGCGGTGCAAAACGCCTCTGCAGGGCGGCCGGAAGCGCGGATCATTCCCTGGAGATCGAGATACCCGATAGAATCGGCGCCCAGATATCTACAGATGTCCTCCTTCGAGCACTGGTTCGCGAGAAGCTTTTCGGGATCTGGAAAATCGATGCCGTAGTAGCACGCAAACTTGTGCGGCGGGCAACTGATGCGCATGTGGACTTCCTTGGCGCCGGCTTCCCGCAAGGTCACCACTCGAGAACGGGCCGTCGTGCCGCGCACGATCGAGTCGTCCACGACAACCACGCGCCTCTTCCTCACGGCCTCGGTGATGAGGTTCAGCTTGACGCGGACGTTGAAGTCGCGAATCCGCTGGGTGGGTTGGATGAACGTCCGGCCGATGTAGTGATTGCGAACGAAAGCCGGATAGTATGGGATGCCGAGTTCCTCGGCAAAGCCCAGGGCGGCATAGACCCCTGAGTCCGGGACGGGGATAACGAGGTCCGCGTCGACGGGATGCTGGCGCGCCAACTCGCGCCCCATCTCCACGCGCGCTTTGCTGACATTGACACCGGAAATGGTGCTGTCGGGCCGTGCAAAATAGACATACTCAAAGATGCAAAACGCGCTCCGTGTCGAGGGGAATGGCCATTCCGAACGGATACCGGAACTGTCTATGATCACCACTTCGCCAGGTTCCACCTCGCGGATGTACTCGGCCTGAATCAGATCGAGGGCGCAACTCTCCGATGAGAGGACATAGGCATCATCCTTCTTGCCGATGCAGAGTGGCCGGAAGCCATAGGGATCGCGGAAGCCGAGGATCTCGCGCTCGCCCATGAGCACGATTGAAAACGCGCCTTCGATGCGCCGCAGCGCCGAAAGCACAGCTCCGGAGCCGCGAGGCTGCGCCAGCAGGTGAAGGATGATTTCGCTGTCGACGGTGGTTTGAAAGATAGAGCCTTTGGCTTCAAGTTCCTCCCGCAGTTGCGCGGCGTTGATGAGATTGCCGTTGTGACCGATGGCAATTTGCCCGCGGCCCGTATCCACAACCAGCGGCTGCGCGTTCTTTATCGTGCTTGACCCCGTGGTGGAATACCTCACATGACCGATCGCCTGAGTCCCCGCCGACAGGCTGTCCAAAACCTCAGGCGAAAAAACCTGCGAGACCAATCCCATTCCCTTGTGAACGGCGAACGGTCCCTCAGCGCCCTTTGCGGCAACGATACCGGCGCTTTCCTGACCACGATGTTGCAGGGCGAAGAGGCCGTAATAGACAATACGCGCGGCGTCAGGATGATCGAAAATAGCGAAGACGCCGCATTCGTGAGTCGGTTTGGATTTCTGACGCAAGGTGAGGTCGGTGGAGGCGAGCGGGAAGATGGAGAGTTTAAGTCACGATTCAAGGCTTGAATGAACCGGAACGCCCATTAAGCCATGCATCCTCAACACTCTTAAAGAGCTTGTTTACCGATTCTCTGTCGGTGAGACGATATTCCACAGTGTGAGCATGCGTAGTGGCGGGATAGTTTTTTACGACTTTCGTTTGGAGGCCACCGGTCGCGACTCGAGCAGTCGCTTGCTTTGCCTTATCTTCAATGACGTTCAATGCTCGTTGACCCGCTGCCACAGGTGACTGGGGCGGGGAAGGCTCGATGTAATAGAATCTCGCCAACTCAGATCCCGAGGTGGCGATATTCACCTCTAGAACACGCGCGACCCCATCGAGCATGTACTCGTGCAGACTCACCGACGTGATCGCAGAAAGCCGCACGAGGTATTCGCCTCCGGGTAGCTCTGCCCGCCAGAGATCCTGACGAAGCTGACCCGCTGCGGTTGGCGCCTCCTGAGCCCACACGCCGGCGAGCGGAAGGCTGAGCGCGCACACTGTCAGTCTCAACAGCTTCAAGGCGTCCATATCAGATTGATACGATTTCGTTGGGCTCACGCAAACGAGCTCATAAGAGAAGTTCCCGTTTTTTCGCCGTCACGCAAACCGGAAGTCGTCCCAAGCCGGCTTGGCGAACGAATTTATCGAGCAAAGAGAGGCTGCTGACGGTTAGCGAGGCCATCAGTCCGGCGCGAAACTTTCGCGCTCCCGCAAAACCGCGCTGGCAAAACCTGGGATAGCTGAGGCATAGATCTGCCATGCCTTCGTATCGTCGCAATGCCGCGATCATCTTGAGGAATTCCGCGGGCGAAATCCTCCTGTGCGAGCGCTCGGATTGGCGGGGCTGCTGGCAGTTTCCACAGGGCGGAGCCAAGAAAGGGGAAACCTTGCTCGACGCCCTGCACCGGGAGATCGAGGAAGAGCTTGGCTTAAAGCCTTCCGACTATCGCGTGCTCTCAACTAAGGGACCTTATCGATATCTTTTCATGAATGGACGCAAAAAGGACGGCTTCGACGGGCAGGAACAATACTATTTTCTTGCCGAGCTTACAAACACACAAAGGCCCCTGCGTTTCGACAGCTGTCACGAATTCAGAGCCGCCCGATGGCTGCCGCCCGCATCTTATGACCTAAGCTGGATTAGCAGCATGAAACGGGAGGTTTATGTAAGTGTTTTCCGCGACTTCTTTGGAGTTAAGCTTGACTAAAGTGGCTCCCGTCCAGGAATTCTGTTGACTTACTGCACGGATCGCAGAATCTCCGCCCAATCCATGTTCACATTCACGGCCTTTGTGGTTTTGAGCTGTGCTCTCATTGGCGGAGTCTGGTGGGTTTGTCGGAATGATTCGGACGCGCCCTAGTTTGGGGACCGCTCGAATGATGACCCTCTCATGGCTTAGATTTGAGTGGGATCTGAAAACACTTTCGGCGGATGAGTTGAATCTGCCTCCGCCATTCGTCTTGACGCGGGCGGAAAAGGACGACGAACACACTGTGCGGAACGTTGCCCTGAATTCCTTCGGGATGGATACAGGGTGGAGCGATATCCAACGGATTTTTGCGGAGACGATTCTAAGACATGTCCAAGCTGGTTTCCAGCGAAGCCTTCCCGATTGCGTGATTGTTCAGCACGGCAGCAGGATCATTGGGGCATCCATCGTGAACCCGAGCGCCGAGGCGGAGAATCATCTGACCACTGGTCCGTGCGTGCTGCACGAGTATCGCGGCAGGGGAGTGGGCACCGCGCTTTTGGAAGCTTCACTAGCTGCTCTCCAGCAAAGCGGACTTGGTCGCGCCTACGGCGTCGTCCGGGAGAAAACGGCGGCGGCAAGGTTTCTGTACCCAAAATTCGGAGGTTCGGGCGCGCGGTGGTCAGCGGATTTTGGGGTTGCGCAGGAACTGGCCGCGTGATGCTATTGCGCCGCGCAGGTAGAAGCTGCTGTCGCTCGGGAGGGCAAAAGCATGAACAGGTTGTTCAAGGAATACGAGATCGGAGATTTTTTTGACGAGATGTTTGCGGCGCCCGAGATGGTGCGCCGGCACTATCAGCGACTGGCTCGGCGCTTCTCGGAAATGGAGCACGCCGAGTTTGATCGCAAAAGAGTCCTGGCGGAGAAATCTTACCTCAATCAGGGTATCACCTTTACGGTCTACAGTGGCGACGAAGGGACTGAGCGCATCTTCCCCTTCGATTTGATCCCCCGTATCATTCCGGCCCACGAATGGGAACACATCGAGCTCGGGCTTGTCCAACGCCTCACAGCCCTGAACTTATTCCTGCACGACATTTATCACGAGCAGCGGATCATCAAAGAGAAGGTGATCCCGCAGGAGATTATCCGAAGTGCCAAACACTTTAGGCCCGAGCTCATCGGTTTCGAGGTTCCAAAGAATATTTACCTCCACGTGTGCGGCACAGATCTCATCCGGGATCACAACGGAGCCTACACGGTGCTCGAAGACAACGCCCGCTGCCCGTCCGGCGTCTCCTATGTGCTGGAGAACCGGCAAGCGATGAAACGGGTCTTTCCCAAACTTTTTGCCAAGTACCAGGTGAGGCCGGTCGATCGCTACGCGCAGGATTTGCTTGCGGTCTTGCGTTATGTCGCTCCGCACGAAAGCCTCGATCCCACCGTCGTGGTGCTCACCCCGGGAATTTATAATTCCGCTTATTTCGAGCATTCCTTCTTGGCCCGTTCAATGGGTATCGAAATCGTCACCGGCAGCGATCTTCTCGTGAGGGATTCCCGGGTTTTTATGAAGACGACGAAGGGCCTTCAGCCCGTCGATGTGATCTATCGGCGCATTGACGATGATTTCCTTGATCCCACAGTTTTTCGGAAAGATTCCGTCTTAGGCGTCCCTGGCATCATGGAGGCGTACCGGCAGGGAAACGTGAACCTCGCCAACGCCATCGGCACGGGCGTTGCGGATGACAAGGTCACTTATTACTACGTTCCCAAAATGATTAAGTTTTATCTCGGCGAGGAACCGATCCTTCCGAATGTCGAGACCTATCTTTCTGCCGACGATAGTGACCGCCAATTCATCCTGGAGAACTTGGGAAAGCTCGTCGTGAAAGCAGCCAACGAAAGTGGCGGATATGGGATGCTCATCGGACCGCACGCCAGCAGCCAGCAGATTGAAGAATTCCGCGCCGCCATATTGGCAGATCCGCGCGGTTACATTGCTCAGCCCGTCGTCAGACTCTCGCGTTGCCCCTCTTATTGCGGCGGGGCTGTGGAGGGTCGCCACATCGACCTGCGCCCGTACATACTTTGCGGCGAGAAGACGAGCATCATTCCGGGCGGTCTCACCCGCGTCGCCCTGCGCAAGGGTTCGCTGGTCGTCAATTCCAGCCAAGGCGGCGGAAGCAAGGACACCTGGGTGGTTGACGAGGAGGACGTGCCACCGTCGCAAAGCCAGTCTCAAAGCCAATCCCAGAGCCATTAGCATGCTTTCCAGGGTCGCCGATTCTTGCTTTTGGCTCAGCCGCTATATGGAACGTGCGGAGACCAACGCACGCATTCTCGACGTCAACATGCAGCTCATGCTCGACTTTGAGGATCAGAATCCGAACATGGTTCACCAGCATTGGCAACCGGTGCTCGCCACCCTGGAAGATCAGGAACTCTTTCAGAAATATTACGAGCAAATTACCCCCGATGCGGTGATGGAGTTCGTCACGTTCCAAAAGAAAAATCCTAATGCTATCATCTCTTGCATTGCCGCCGCGAGAGAAAACGCCCGCACGGTGCGCGAGCAAATTTCGAGCGAGATGTGGGAACAATTGAACCGGACGTTCCTATATCTCCGGGACGGGATGGGACGCGCAGATTTTCAAGATAGTCCCATCGATTTCTATCGTGGATTGGTGGACAAATTGCATGCTTTTCAAGGCACTTCCGACGCCACGATGATCCATGGAGAGGGTTGGGATTTCCTGCAACTTGGCAAGTACGTTGAACGCGCCGACTCCACGTCGCGGGTGCTTGATATCAAATACCACATTCTGCTCCCAAGCGGGGAGCAAGTTGGCGGGCATGTCGACATCACGCAGTGGATGGCGGTCTTGCGCTCCTGCAGCGCGTTGGAAGCCTATCTTAAGGTCAACGTCGGAGAGGTTACCGGATGGCAGGTGGCCGAATTTCTCATCCTTCATGGAGAATTTCCGCGTTCGATCCGCTTCTGCGCCAATCAGCTTAACAACGCCCTCCACAGCATATCAGGCTGCGAAATGGGATACTTCAGCAACGAGGCCGAGCGATTGTGCGGAATGCTCCGCTCGAACCTGAACTACACCACCATCGGCGCGATCTTTGAAACCGGCCTTCACCAATTCCTCGACCACACCCAGGTTAGCCTGGTCGATATCGCCGCCGCCATCACGGAGGCCTATTGTCGCTGGTTGGACGAATGATCACGCCGCCGCAACTCTCACCTTCGAAGTTGCCACACAATTGACACGCCCCTGGCGTGCTCGCATTAACTAGGCAAGTGCATTCCTTTTGTTATCGGGAGGGCGTTCTCCACTGCGAGGATGTGAATCTTGAGGAACTGGCTGGCCGCATCGGCACGCCGGTCTACGTCTATTCGGGCGAAACCATCCGGCAAAATTTTCGCCGGCTCGATCAAGCGCTGCAGGCTCTTGATCACATGATCTGCTACGCGGTGAAGGCGTCTTCAAACATCGCTATCCTCAGCCTGCTTAACAAGGAGGGCGCCGCATTCGACATTGTTTCCGGTGGGGAACTCTTCCGCGTGCTCAGAGCGGGAGGGCGCGCGCAATCTTGTACGTTTGCAGGCGTCGGCAAGACCAGGGAGGAAATCACGCTTGCGCTGCGGGAGGGGATCTATTGCTTCAACGTCGAGAGCGAACCCGAGCTCGATCGTATCAACGAGATTGCGGGGCTTCTGAAAACAAAGGCCGCGGTAGCCATCCGGGTTAATCCAGATGTCGATGCGAAGACCCATGCCTACATCGCGACCGGAAAAAACCGCAACAAATTCGGCATTGGGCTGGAGTGTGCCTCGGCTGTTTATGCGCGCGCGGCACAGTTGCCCCATCTCGAGTTGCGAGGAGTTCAAACTCACATCGGTTCGCAGATTCTCGACCCTGAGCCTTTTGCCGAGGCCGCTGCCAAGCTCGTGCCGCTCGTGAAATCCTTGCGCGATCGATATCGCATCGAGTTCTTCAGCATCGGCGGCGGCGTGGGCATCGTCTATGATCCGGCCCTCGAGAGCGGCGATCCTGTCTGGTGGATTTCCCCCGCTCATCCCAAACGAATCACGCCGGAGGACTACGCGGGGGCGATCGTGCCACTCTTAAAGCCGCTGGGGATGCGCATTTTCTTCGAACCCGGCCGATTCATGGTCGGAAACGCAGGCGTGCTCCTAAGCACCGTTCAGTACGTCAAAGAAACGCCTTCCAAAACCTTCACGGTCGTCGATGCCGCCATGAACGATCTGATCCGCCCAGCGCTCTACGAAGGCTATCATGAAATCGTCCCGATCCGCCAGAGGTCCGACGGGGCATCTCTTGTCATGGACATCGTCGGGCCGGTTTGCGAAAGCGGCGATTTTTTTGCACAGGATCGTGAGCTGGCGCCTTTGCGCCAGGGAGATCATATCGCTCTCATGAGCGCGGGCGCGTACGGTTTCGTGATGTCGTCCACTTATAACTCCCGGCCGCTGCTGCCAGAAGTCCTCGTGGAGGGAAACCGCGCGCATATCGTGCGCATGCGCCAGACGTACGATGACCTCGTGAAGGGGGAGATCGTTCCTGCTTAGCTAACGGGAGCGGAAACGGCGCCTCAGCCCATTGAAAAGGAGCTTAGCGAGCTGCGGAGGCGACTGCGGCCATCCGCTTCTTGCGCCGGCGCTGCGCTTCGGCCACAAATTCCGCCTGCGCGTCGAAGGGTGGCTCGTTGGTTTCGCGGAGCTTATACACACCATTCGGTTGCATGACCTTAGCTTTGACATTGTCGCGCCAGAACCATTCAAGGATTTCGTCGATATGCTCCTTCATTCCGGGCGTCATCACCGGAAAGACGGTTTCCACGCGGCGGAAGAGATTACGCGGCATCCAATCGGCACTGCCCAGATAGATTTTCGGATCACCGCCATTCTCGAAGCGGAAAATGCGGCTGTGTTCGAGAAACCTGCCGACAATACTTCGCACCTCGATGTTCTTGCTTATTTCAGGGATGCCGGCTCTCACACAGCACATGCCACGCACCAGGAGCCTTACGTTCACTCCTGCTGCAGAGGCACGATAGAGAGCCTCGATCATCCCCTCCTCCACAAGGGCGTTTACCTTCACATAAATTCCGTGAGGTTGGCCGTTTTGAGCGTGCCCGATTTCATTGTCGATCAGCTCCTGCATGGAGTCATAAAGATTAAAAGGAGCCACCAGCAACTCTTGCATCTCTGGCAATGTCGACACGCCGGTGAGACAGTTGAATGTCTCCGCAAGTTCTTCAGTCACGGCCTCCCGACAGGTGAGAAGGCCGATGTCGGTGTAAATTTTTGCGGTTGAGGGATGATAATTACCGGTTCCGAGGTGGGCGTAGCGGCGAATTCCATCGCCCTCGCTGCGCACGATAAGAGTCGCCTTTGCGTGCGTCTTGAGTCCGGTCACCCCGTAGACGACATCGACGCCGGCCTCGCGCATAAGACGCGCCCACTTGATATTTGCCGCTTCGTCGAAGCGCGCCTTCAATTCGATGACAACGGTCACCTGCTTGCCGTTGCGCGCGGCATCCATGAGCTCCTGAACAAACGGCGAGTCGGAACTGGTCCGGTAGAGCGTCTGTTTGATGGCGAGCACATGGGGGTCTTCCGCGGCCTGGGCCAGAAAATCCACTACCGTCTGGAAATTATCGTAGGGATGGTGCAGCAGGATGTCCCCACGCCGGATGTGGAAGAAAATGTCCGATTCAGCTTCCAGTGAAACGACCGTGTTCGGCGTAAAGCGCTTGTAGCGCAGATCGGGCCGGTCAATTTGCAACGCCAGGGGCATCAGACGAACGAAATTGAGCGGTCCATCGATGCGAAAGACGTCCTCCTCCTCCAGATTGAAAATTTCCAACAGATTATCGACGGTGTGTTTGGGGCAATCTTCCTCGACTTCCAAACGGACCGCGGCGCCTCGTTTGACTTTGCGTAACTCCGTCTCGATGGCGTGGAGGAGGTTTTGGGCCTCCTCCTCGTCGACGTAGAGGTTGCTGTTCCGCGTTACGCGAAAGAGGTGTGCTCCTTTGATGCGCATGCCGTGAAACAAGCTTCCGACATGATGGAGAATGACATGGCCGAGAAACACGTAGTCATCGCCGTTCTCTTGTTTTTCGAAGGGAACGAGGCGCGGCAAAATCCGGGGAACCTGCACGACAGCAATATCCGCAGTGAGATCTTCTCCCTCGAGTTCGACGATCACATTCAAACTCTTGTTCAGAAGCTGCGGAAAGGGATGAGCGGGATCAATCGCCAGCGGCGTGAGCACCGGGTACACGCTCTTGGTGAAGAAATTCGCGAGATGCTTCTGTTCGGCTTCGGGGACCTCGGGATAGGTATGGAAGCGCAGGCGCTGCTCTTCGAGCTGCGGCTGGAGATCCTCGCGCCAGCAACGGTATTGATCATCAACCATGCGACGCACCCGCTTGCTAATGGAGGCCAACGCCTCGCTCGCCGTCAAACCGTCCGGACCCGTCTCGAAGGATTGCATTTGCTTCTGCTGCTTGAGGCCCGCCACGCGCACCTCGAAAAATTCGTCCAGATTTGAGCTGACAATACAGAGAAATTTCAACCGCTCGAGAAGCGGATTGTTAGCGTCAATCGCCTGATCGAGAACGCGTTGGTTGAATTCCAGCCAGCTCAGCTCGCGGTTGATAAAATAGGCGCCATCCTTAAACTCCATGTTCGCATCGTCCGCGTACCTCCGGCGAGGTCAAGGGGAGATTTTGGCCATTTTGATCCCTGTTCCGGTCATCTACGGAACTCTCTCAAGCCACCGGATCGTGGCATATTTTTCGAGAACCAGCTCCTGCGCGCGCATGAGCGTAGCCGGGGAGAGTGAAGACGGCAGCGTCTTGCCCGCCATAAACGAGAGCAGCCGCACAGCAAAATCAGTGGGTAGAGGCAGACTTTGGATGCTGCCTTGATGAAGAAAGCCTTGGCGGGTCCTTCGCTGCGCTCCGCCGCAGAGTTTCCGCTCATCCGGCCCCATTATGTCATAAGCAGCCGGAGTGGAAAAGCATGCCAGACCCCTTCTGTTCTCTTCCGGTTGTGCGAGACGCGCCGGACATCCGAGTTTCTTAAGAGCAGCCACGATCCGAGTGTGGAGCAGGCGATAGGTCTCCTCCGTGCGCGCTCTCGCCAGCGGTTCGTTGTGAGGGACGACGAGGGAAAACGTCCAGTCACGGCCATGCTCGACCAGGCCTCCCCCCGTCCATCTGCGCACACATGGACCAGAAGGGCACTGTTTCCTTACTGCAGCGAGCGACTGCGAATACCCGAAGGTGACCGTCTGTGCCGTCCAGAGATAGACGCGCATCAACGGGCGTTGGGCGTCTTGCAGCAGTGCTTCATCGAGAGCCATCTGTTCGAAGCCGTCGCGGCTCGTTGCGTCAACGAAGAGATCGATAACTTCAAAGAGCGTCATTGCAAAAGTGGCGGCGTCCTGCGTTCAATTAGTCGACTTCGGCCTTCCGACCCAGCTCATTCTCCGCATCATGGCAAAACCTGCACTTGGCAAAGGACTCGGCGCGCTTATTAACACTCGCGTGGCCGCTCCCGCCCCCGTAGAGGAACTTGGCGAGCGCATCCAAACGCTGCCTTTGGATCAGATCACGCCTAGCCCGCTTCAACCACGGCAGGAATTTCGAAGCGAGCATTTACAGGAGCTGGTCGAAAGCATTCGCGAGCGAGGCATCATTCAGCCGCTCATCGTCCGCAAGGTGGATGAAAAATACGAGCTTATTGCCGGAGAGCGTCGGTGGCGCGCCGCCCGCGAACTTCGCCTGCCAGAAGCCCCGGCCATCGTGCGCAAAGCCAGCGACAGGGAGGTGCTCGAACTGGCACTGATCGAAAACCTCCAGCGCGAAGATCTTAATCCCATCGAAGAGGCCGGCGCCTACACAAGGCTTCACCGGGATTTCGGATTGACTCAGGACGAGATCTCCAAGCGGGTGGGCAAGAGCCGGGCCTCGATAGCCAACGCCATGAGACTTTTGGATCTCGATCCGGATGCTCAGACCCTTCTTAAGCATGGCCGGATATCCGTAGGTCACGCCAAAGTGCTTCTTTCTCTCAAATCGCACGAGGAGCAAAGGCTTCTCATGGACGTTATCGTCCGTCAGGGCGCTTCGGTGAGAGTAGCCGAAAAACTGGCCGCCCAACAGCTCGCCCGGCTTGGCAAGACTCCGGTGCGGCACGCGCCTCCCGCCGATCCCGCGCTCTCGCCCGCTCTTCAGCGGGTGCAGAATTTACTAACGCACCGTCTGGCGACTCGCGTGGTCATTCATCATGGTGACAAGCGGGGAACGATCTCCATAGAGTACTATGGCAGCGACGATCTTAACCGCATCCTGGTCGAACTCGGCGTCAATTCTGAGTAGACGCTTGCATCAACGATCGGCCGGCGCGGCATCCTCCGCAAAAGGTCCTTGCCATGAAATCTTATCGCAAAGAACTCTGGTTTGATATTCCAACGCGACGAGCACTCATCAACGTCACGGGCGAAGTGGAAAGGTGCCTCGAAGAGAGCGAAGTTCGGGAAGGTCTCTGCCTCGTCAACGCGATGCACATCACCGCAAGTGTCTTCATCAACGATGACGAGAGCGGCCTGCACGCGGATTTGGAAAACTGGCTTGAAGCGCTCGCTCCTGAACGACCATATGATCAGTATCGCCACAATCGAACCGGCGAGGACAACGCCGACGCTCACCTTAAGCGCACCATTATGGGCAGGGAAGTCATCGTCGCGATCAGCAAAGGGAAGCTCGATTTCGGGCCGTGGGAACAGATCTTCTACGGCGAATTCGACGGTGGTCGGCGCAAGCGCGTGTTGGTGAAGATCATTGGAGAATAACCGTTCTGTCTCCGCGGTCGCAAGTCAAAGCGTGCGGAAGTCGCTCAGGAAAGACGTGCGCACCACCCTTCAGGATCGCGCTCGAGTTTCCACCGGAAGTCGCCCGGGATGCGTTTGGATTGCCTCGTTATAGATTTCCTCGATTGCCGCGATCTGACGACCCTTGGAGAATCGCTCGCGAACGTAGTTTGACCCTTGCCTAGCCAGACTTTGATAAAGAAGAGGATCATTGGCGAGTTGCAGGAGGGCCGAGATCAAGCACTCGACGTCTTTTTCCGCGCACAGCAAACCACTCCGGCCATGTTCTATTATCTCCGGGATGCCGCCATGGCGTGTTGAGACCACCGGCAACCCGCCCGACATCGCCTCGAGCAACGCATTGGGAACCCCCTCGACGTCCCCGTCGGCGCTCTCACTTGGTTGAAGGTAAACGTGGGCGTGGCGAAAGAGAGTTTGGAGCGCCTCTTGAGACTGGAAGCCGAGGAATTGAACCTGTTTGCCAATTCCCAAGTCAGCTGCCAGTTCGCGCAACTCTTCGGCCATAGGTCCCTCCCCCGCAATCGCGAAACTTGCGCGTGGATAGCTGCGCACGAATCCAGCAAAAGCTTGCACGGCCGTGGACAACCCTTTTTTCCGAACCAGTCGCGCGGCTTGCACGATCTTCCATGCGCCGTCCACCGGCGGTTCACGCTGCATAAAGGGAATGTCGGGAAGCACCGTGCGCATCAGGCGCGTCTTGCTTTCAGGACAACCCAGTTTCGCAACTGTTGTGGCGAGTTGTTCCGAGCGACACGGCACGACTGTTGCGAGCGTGAAAAGTTCCTCGCGCGCCGCGGAATAGCCCTCAGAGGCCATCGAGCCTGCGACATCCGACCCGTGAAAAGAAACCACGACCGGAATGGGACATCTTCGCAGCAGCGGAAGCAGATGGACCGCCACATTGCCGAAAAACACATGGAAAAGCACCGCCTTCTCACGTCGGATCACCGAGAGGACACGCGCAGCCTCGCCGCCCGAAATCTGCCAGGGGCGGCCCGATCGCTTTTCTTCCGCGCGCGCCAGGAACCGTCCCGGCGAACGCCTGGCAACCTCGATCGACTCGACAGGCCAGCTGCCTTCTCGCTTCTGGGCGATGACAACGGGCCGAAAAGCCTGCAAACCAGAGATGTGCCGATGAACGTGCAACATTTCCGGCTTGAGAAAAGTCGCGCAAAAAAAGGCGACACATGGAGGTGCGGCTCGCATCCGTGCGCGAAGTCAGCCCCGCAAGCCCGCGAAGCCCCGAGCCCGCGGGAAGCTCACCACTCCACGCTGGCGATCACAACTCCTGTCGAATGAAAGCGCGTACCAGGTCCGAAATCCTTGGAGACCACTCTTTGCCCGCTGCCATACTCGGGGGGAGCGGCGGGATTCACGAGTTGCCACGGCTTCTTGGTGAAAACATCCTTTACGATGCCTTCAATGCTTGGCCGAAGCGGAGCCGGTTCAGTCGGAACAAACTCGCGGCGTTCCTCCTCGCTGACGATGAATTCCTGCGCCCACAAAGAGCTGGCGGATAGTAGGCCGATCGCGACGATCTTTAATGCCTTGCTCATACTCTATATTATCATTTCGGCTCTGCGTTGCAAGGCGCGTGGGCGAATGTTCCCAAGAGTCGAGGCCAACGAGCCGGGCGAATTCCATTCGAAGTGAAGACATCTCAAGCGCCGGGATTCGCTATTGAAAGGCGCTGTTTGCGCCCTGACAATCAGGATATGGACTATCTCTCCCGAGCCCGCAAAGTCGTCGAAATCGAGCTCGCCGAAGTCCAAGCAGTCGCGGAGCGTTTGAATTTTGAATTTCAAAAGGCGGTGGAACTTGTCAAAGCGGCTGTGGAAAGCCGGGGCAAGGTTGTCGTTGTTGGCGTCGGGAAGAGCGGCCATATCGGCGAGAAGATCGCGGCCACCTTAACCAGCACCGGTTCTCCGGCCGTCGTGCTCAACTCTTTGAACGCCCTTCACGGTGACCTTGGTGTCGTGAGTGATGGAGACGTCATTCTCGCCTTGAGTTACAGCGGAGAAACTGACGAGCTGATCAACGTTCTGCCGGCCCTGTCACGATTCGATGTAAAGAAGATCGCCATTACCGGCGCGGTGCACTCCACCCTTGCCAGGGCCTGCGATGCCGTGCTCGACGTGCACGTCGGACAGGAGGCCTGCCCGCTTAACCTTGCGCCGACTTCAAGCACCACGGCCATGTTGGTCGTCGGCGACGCGCTGGCCATGGTGTTGTTGGAGGCGCGGGGTTTCGACAAGGAGGACTTCGCCCGGTACCATCCCGCGGGGCGGCTCGGGCGAGCGTTGCTTTTGAAGGTTTATCAGATCATGCGGGGGGACGACCAACTGGCGAAAGTGCTGCCGGAAACTCCCATTGTGGAGGTCATCAAGCATATGACATCGCATCGCGCGGGCGCCGCTGTGGTTGTCAGCTCCGGAGGCACACTCGAAGGGATTTTTACCCATGGCGACTTCGCCCGCTATTTTCCGCAAACCGCCGACATCGGAGCGCGTCCGGTAGGAGATTTCATGACACGCAAACCGATCACTATCTCCGGCGACAAGCTCGCGGCGGAGGTCCTCCGCATCTTACAACAACACCGCATCGATGATCTCGTCGTTGTTGATGGCCAGAACCGTCCAATTGGAATCGTCGACTCCCAGGATCTTTCGCGATTGAAAATCCTCTAGCCATAAACCTCCAGGCCCTCTAATCACTCACAAGGTATTTGTCTTCTTCCCAATGGCTCTCGCAAACGATCTTCGCAAAGGCATGGCAATTCGTTACCATGGAAATCCTGCGATCGTCCTTGAAGTTCAGCATCGTACTCCCGGTAATCTGCGCGCTTTCGTTCAGGCGATTATCCGTTACATCAATACGGGCAAATCGGCTGACATACGTTTTTCTTCCACCGAGAAGGTGGATCTTGTGGATGTCAACCGGCAGGAACTCGAATTCAGCTACAGCGATCCCCGGGGCTATCACTTCATCGATCCCCACACCTACGACACCATCACGCTTTCCGGTGAGCTCGTGGCCGGCGCCAGGGATTACCTCGTGGAAAACTTGCAAGTGGAGGTGCTCAGCATCGAGGGCCGCCCCGCCCAGGTAGACCTCCCTTCATCAGTTACCCTCAAAGTGGCTGAGTCTGCTCAGGGGATTCGCGGCGACAGTGCCAATAACGTGCAGAAGCCTGCCACCCTCGAAACGGGAAAGGTTATCCAGGTGCCGCTTTTCATCAAGGAAGGCGAGTCGATCAAGGTCGATACGCGAACCGGTGCTTACCTGGGGCGCGCCTAGTAAGTCGTAGAAGCGGCATGTGAGAAGTGGGTCATCCCGACGAGCTCGTCGCGCGAAATTCAAAGGGCAGCAGCGGCGTCTGGCATCTTCCTCAGGGAGCGCTCTTCCCACCCATGTTCCGAAACGCTGGGTCAAGCTGATCGTGGGGATCTTTCTGGTGCCGCCCGCTTGGGTGCTCACCGAAACTTTCTTCACGGCATTCGCTCGCGCCGCCGTGCGCGACCACTTCTGGATCACCGAGGAATTCTGGTTCTTTTCGCTAGGGATTGTTCTGTGGCTGGTCGCCTTTTTCGGGCTGCCGCGCCCACGGTGGCTGTATGTGTTCGGTCACGAGCTTACCCATGTCCTTTGGGTGAAACTCCTTGGAGGACGCATCCATAGCTTCCATGTGGGAAGAGACGGTGGACATGTTCTTGCTGATCGAACCAACACCTGGATAGCGCTCGCCCCCTATTTCTTCCCGCTTTATAGCCTTCTGGTGATCGCCCTCTACGGCATTTGGGGATTGTTTGTTGATGTCAGCCCGTACCGAACTCTTCTCTACGCAGCCATCGGCGCGACATGGGCAATGCACTTGTCTTTTGCGTGCTGGCTAATTCCGAAGGGTCAACCCGACCTTCATTATGGAGGCACTTTTTTCTCTCTGATGGTCATTTACACGCTTAACCTCGCACTGCTTGCGATGCTGCTAATCATCGCTTCACCTCAAGTGAGTTGGGTCGGATTCGGGAGGGAGTTGCTGCAGAATGCGGCGGACGCTGCTGCCTGGATTCCCCTGCAGGCCAACCAGCCTTTTCGGTGAGCGACAGTCAGGGCAAACTACGGTTCCTTCTTGATCTTCAAAGTGACCTGGGCGGCTGCATCCCCTTCGATCGATGGATGCACGAAGCGCTCTATCACCGCGCGTTCGGCTATTACACCGCAAACATTCGCGAGTTCGGCAGGCGCGGCGACTTCACAACGTGGCCCGTGTTGAACAAGGATTTGGGGCGGGCAATCGGGCGCTGGGCGCTGGAAAACAAACCCGCCGGGCGCTGGAATCTCATCGAGATTGGCGCGGGATCCGGAGAACTGGCTGCCGCCGTGATGAAAAGGATCGGTTGGTGGAACCGCGCCCGCTATCACATCGTCGAAATCTCACCGCGTCTAAGGAAGGCTCAGCAGGATCACCTCGGATCAAGAGCGACCTGGCATGCGACGATCCTCGAAGCGCTTGCGGCAAGTGACGGCGCCGCGTTGATCTTCTCCAATGAATTTGTCGACGCATTCCCATGCAGGGTCTTCCAACGCTGTCGCGACGATTGGCGTGAGCTTGCCTTGCGCATCGAGGAAGGGCGCGTGCTCGAAGAATGGCTGAGCCGACCACTCCCCCAATCGACCGCCTTCTCTCATAGCTGGCCCGAAGGGCAGCGGGTGGAGGTGCACGAGAGCTACCAGGTCTGGCTCCACGAGTGGTTTCCTGCATGGGAGGCAGGCAGCATGCTCACTGTCGATTATGGCGACACATGCCCCGCTCTCTATCTGCGCCGGCCCGCTGGCACCCTGCGTGCCTACGCGCATCATCAGCGACTCGAAGGGAAGGACGTCTACGCCGGCTTCGGCCTGCGCGATCTCACGGCGGACGTGAATTTTTCGGATCTGCAGATGCGTTCACCGCTTTCCTTGTTTTCCACCTTGGGTGATTTCATCTCAAGATATGACAGCTGCAAGGTGACCGATCGCACCGCACATCTGCTTCACTCTCCCGAAGGAGCTGGGGAGGCCTTCAAAGTTCTCCTGCAAACGCGCTGATCTCCTTTTAACGCTGAGCGGCACAGCACTTGTCCAAGTTCGCATCGATTTGCCGGACCTGTATTTCCTCAAAGCAGTTTCTTAGCTGCTTGTCTCGTGTATGCCTGAGCAAGATCAATGGCGGGAGCAGGCAGCTCATGTTCAACCCGGATTGCTCGCGCCACTTAGATCCTCTGAATGGAGGCTGGGGACGAGTGGTTTTAGCATTTCGCGCTGGACCGGAATAATCCCGGCGTCAGCAAAGCGCAGCAAGAGTTCGCTCCATCCGGGATGAATGGCGTGGGCCCGCTGTAATGCCTCCTGCGCCTGATTTGTTTGCCCAAGCATCAGCAGAACCAGTCCCCGGCGAAACAGAAATTCTGGTTCGTTGGGATGGGCGGCGCAACAAGTATCAAGCTCTGCCAAAGCACTAGGCAATTCATTGGCCATTGCCTTTTCTGTGGCGTGATTGGCACGCTCGTGCGCACGTGAGTAACTCAAGAGCCGCCTTATCTCGCCAACCGGCTCGGTGTGGTCATCGACGCGCAGATCAATTGAACGATCCAGTTGAGGAACACCGGAGGCCTCGCCCGGGACGACGATGAGGGAGGCCGCCTGTTTGCCGCGCAGATCACCGCCTTCATTCTCGGCTGCTTCCATCGCGGCCAGAAGACGATCGGCTAATTCGCCACTGGCATTTTCGAAGGCGCCCACCATCGCGCTCCAAACTGTGTCCCCCATCATCATGTTGCCTTGGGGCGCAGCAGTTCGCACCGATCGCATGCCCCGCGGCTGATACGCACCTGCTGCCTGTATGCACCGCCACACGTCCTTGTCCGTCCAAGATGGCCACCTGGCGCAGGGCTTCGCCAGAGTCTTCGCTCAGAAGTTTTCCGAGGATCTGCTGTGGCTCCAAGCCAGAGCGCAATTGCCGCAGAGTTTCATGGCCATAGATGGGGTTGGCAAAAGCTTGGGATGCAACAACACCAACACCTGCTTCAATCCACGGCAAGATTCGCCCAGCTGCGAAGTAGCGCGATTGAACAGCAATCCCCAATTCACCTGAATCCGGATTGCGAGCAACAATTGAGTAGGTCATACAAAGTCTCGCTAGCGTTCATAATGCTCCGCTGTCACGACATTATTCTTCTGCTGCTTATGGAGTATTTTGCGTCCAATTTGATCGACCCTTACCTTGTTACCATTGGCATCCTTGAACCGACGATGCGGCCTTCGTTTCGAATCGAGCTTTTGTCCGCGCACAGCGTTGGCGCACAATCTGCATCTTCCTATGAACGCAACCGGTAGCCACCGT
Organism: uncultured Verrucomicrobiae bacterium; assembly: GCA_963744345.1. Lineage (GTDB taxonomy): Bacteria > Verrucomicrobiota > Verrucomicrobiia > Chthoniobacterales > Terrimicrobiaceae > DASTFP01. Next base: position 57,000 of record CAVUTD010000025.1, on the reverse strand, counting down.
TTTCGGTGAGTTTTCATACCAAGCCGAACCCATGAAAATTGCCGGGTCAGATTTTCGGTTCTCGAGGACAGTCCATCTGCGGTACCTGGTGCATGTTCCTGAAGAAGCGGAGAACAGTTCGGGCGAGAAGTGGCCGACCATCCTTTTCTTGCACGGGTTCGGCGAATCTGGAGACGAACCATCGGCTGTTTTGCGAACAGGGCTCCCACACTATGTAATCGAACGCGCTGATTTCCCCTTCATCGTCGTCGCGCCTCAGTGTCCGTGGAATACCTGGTGGCCAGAACTGGCAGATGGCGTCGACCAGTTACTCTCGCACTGCGCAACGACTCTTCCTATTGACCAGCAACGGCTCTACCTCACTGGCTTAAGTATGGGTGGTTACGGATGCTGGTACTTGGCGGCGCTCTGGCCGACGCGCTTTGCCGCGGTCGCGCCGATCTGTGGTGGGGGATTGATGTTTCATGGTTTTCCGAAAAGAGTCGAAAAGTTAAAAAATACGCCCACCTGGGCGTTTCACGGCGCCAACGATGACGTTGTGCCGCTCGCTGAATCGCAGAATCTGGTTGAAGCCCTGCGGGAGAGTGGAGGTATCGTAAAGCTTACCGTATATCCGCATGCAGGTCACGATTCGTGGACGGAAACGTATAACAATCCCGAATTATATTCATGGCTTCTAAGCCATCGCGCCCGAATACACGGGGAAACACGCCCCTGACTGCCACGCTTTAGTCCAGTCTACAATATCAAGGCATTTAGAAGAAGGATAAAGGCCAACCATGTCTCATGAGCATTTCTTGGATCGTTCTTCTAACTTCAATCAAGTCTTGGCGCTACCGTATCGATTCTCTGATGCGAGTGGATAGTACGAGACCGAAGGGGTCTCTCACCGTCCCATCGTTTGGCTGACTCAATCTAAGGGCACTGTTCTCCTCCCGTGCTTTTCTACCAAGCTGGTCGCATTTTAAGACAATGCTGTGACTCGCTCGCCCTCGTCGCTGTCGGCGCGGCATGTTATCGTCAGGAAACGACAGCATGAGTCAGACAAGGAATGTTTTCTGGTTTTTGACTAGTTTTCTTTGGCCAGTAAAGGTGGAAGAAAGGAACGGGACGGTGACGCCACGGTTGCAAATTCACCTGTCGAGCGGCAAATACACCCTTGATTCCACCAATGTGAATTATTCCTTTGGCGGGCTGCACCTGGTGTTCCGCGAAGCCTTTTCCCGATTTAAGATCCAAGAAACAGACATCGCCGACGCACTCATCCTCGGCTTCGGAACCGGTAGCGTGGCGAGTATTCTCTGTGATGAGTACAAAAAAGACGTTCATCTTACAGGTGTGGAAAAGGATCCCGTGGTGATCGATCTGGCGAAAGAATACTTTCACATCGACCGATACAAGAACTTGTCGGTTCACATAGAAGATGCCGATGATTTTGTCGAGAACTGCGACAAGAAGTTCGACTTGGTAGTGGTGGATGCTTTTGTCGGGATCGACGTCCCGACCAAATTCAAGGAAGAAAAATTTCTGGCAGCACTCGGGCGACTTTTGTCACCACGTGGAATATCTTTCTTCAACGTTGTTGTTTACGATGAAAAGGTGAGGACCGGCTGCGCGAGCCTGTTTGAGAAAATGAATGCGCTCATCGGCCGAACTGAGTTCTGCCGCATATTTTTGCACGGGACCGAGAACTGGATATTTGTCTGCGATAAGAGAACGTAAAACGCCCAGTTAGCTTGGCTTTTTACTAAACAGACGTTTATCAGTGAGCACATTCTCAGTTCCTTGCCAATGTCTTCAGGCGTTTGTCATGAAGGTTCACGGTCGAGCTTTTAATAATGCGTCTATAATAGCATTCGTCCGTAGAAGCTTTGAACCAACTGTCCTCACTCGCGACTATAGCCCGCTCGCAACTAAGATATCGAACGTCGGGGACAGCCGTTCAAGATGTTGAGATTTTTACGAAGTAACCCCACTCTTTAACCCGGTTGCTTATATACGACCGCTTATTATTTTTCGCTCGTGCTCCAACAGCCACTTTTTTCGCCATAGACCGCCGCCGTATCCGCACAAACTGCCGTCGGCCCGGATGACGCGATGACAAGGAATGACGATGCAGAGGGTATTACTCCCGTTGGCGCGTCCGACAGCGCGGCTGGCGCCGGCGATTCCGAGTTCGTTGGCCATCCAGGAATAGGAGCGCGTCCTTGCGGGCGGGATGGATCGCAGCATCGTCCAGGTTCGTTGCTGAAAATCTGAACCTATCGGAGCAATCGGAACGGTGAATTCAAAGCGTTTCCCAGCAAAATACTCGGCGATCTCTTTTCGGATCGCCTCGAGGTGAGGGTGCTTGCCGGGCACGATGTTCGTGCCAAGACGTCGCCGGAGAATCGTCAGTTCGCGTTCCAAAGCGCGCCGGTCGGCAAATTCCAGGAGGCGCAATCCGGCATCATCCGCCACAGCAACCATCGAGCCTAAGGGAGTTTCGATGCGCTCGACAAATAGTGGCCGGCGCGTTTTTGCCAAACTCGGCGGCTCGCCGAAAATGCGATGGAACGCCTCCCGAAAACCGCTGGCGCTTTCGAATCCGCTGCCAATTTTCGCCTCCGCAACGCTGCCGCTTTCGCGGACCTGATGCAAGGCGAGGCCCATGCGCCTGGCGCGGTGATATGCCTGGAACGTCATGCCATAGTGGCGTTTGAACTGGCGCCGTGCTGTCGAAGGGTCGATGGCGAGCGCGACGAGTTCTTTTTCCGTAACGCGTCCACCTGGCGCCTTTTCCACCTCGGCACGCAGGCGTTCGATTAGTTCGGGCGGACGTTGTTTCAACTCCGTCGGACGGCAACGCAGACAAGCGCGGTATCCACCCAGCATCGCTTCAGTGGGTGAGGCGAAAAATTCGATGTTTTCGCGAGCCGGTTTCTTTGCGGTGCAAGTCGGGCGGCAGAAGATGCCGGTGGTGCGCACACCCGTGAAAAAAATGCCTTCGAAACGGGGATCACTCTCGTAGAAGGCGCGAATCATTATCTCAACCGGAGGCAGTCCCATGGTGGCAGTAGTCATCATAAGTGAAATTAGCGCACCCCGTCTGGCTCGCATCGACGGATTTCAGGCAGTGAATTTTCTCCTCGCCTTCGTTGCCTCTCTCTTAAGGCGTGACTTCGCCCATCTTGGACACGAACGGGAGTGTCTTATGTGCCAACGGAATTGCCGTGGCGAGGTTTAGAGCTGCTCTGTTTCCCGACGACCAGGCCAAATGCGACCATAACTTCGTTGAACTATTACCCGGCCAACGTTCCGGCGTTCGTGTAATCCGTTCCGGGCCTCACCCGCAGGTGATCCATTGTTGGATCACTCAAGCACGCCAGGATTTTCGCGAGGTCGGGGAATGTTATTGCCAGTGTCCGGCAACCCACATCCATCCGCCGGGACGGCGTTGCCATTGGCCCTCAACCCAGGTGGCCGCTACGCTCGGACGCGCGACATAGCTGCCCGGCACCCACACGTAGTCTGTTCCGGTCCAGCGCCAGTACCCGCGTGTCCAGACATACTGTGGGCCTGGCGCAGTCGGCTGCGTTTCTACCTGAACGGCCGGCGGCGTTCTTGTCACAATCACTTCCCGACCAACCACCCGGTCGCCCTGGGTTTGGACCACTTCCCGCCTGACTTCAGTGGTCGTAGTGGTCACAACCGGTTCAGTCTCACAGCTCGCGAAGAGAAAGGGGGACAACCCAACAAGATAAAATAGTCTTTTCATAGTATTCCTTCTTTCAATGATTCGTTTTCCGATGGCAACTCGGCGCCTCCGAATCAATCTTCTTGTCTACCCCATAAGAGAAAGCGGGTGGGCAGCGATAAATCAAGGCCGATCCTCTTAGCCTGGTTCTTGCTTCTTGATAAAGGCGTCTATGTTTTCCAGGACGTGTGATTCCTCCATAATAACGTCATAAAGGTATTGCTGCCCTCCGCGCTCAACATGTGCTTAATTGGCTTCAACCGCGATACCCTTCCAGAAATCCGGCAGATGAATGGAAGGCGAAACTCGTCGTCACGGCGTCCGCCGTCCTCTCCAGATGCTCGTAAGTAAGGAATCCGGCGTGGTGAAATTCGATTTCGCGCGCCCTGCCTGTTCAGCCTTGGTCCTCGCTTTGGAAAGCATCGCTTGCGACACGTCAACAGCATGCACTCTCGCTTCCCCTTTGCTGCTTCGACGGCAAAAGTGCCAGTGCCTGTGCCAAAATCGATCACGATATCGCCTTTCTTGATCCGAAGGACACTAAGAACGCGATGGCTCTCGGCTTTCATGTCGAAAGTCAGTATGGCTTGAATCAGATCGGCTTGAACTCATCGTACTGCCAAGAGACGGAAGATTGCATGATTGATGCTTAGGTTTCTGCCTAAGCGTCGAGCTGAGTTAGCAATTGTTGATGCGCGTCGACAGCATTTGCTTCGCCTTATGCTTAATCTTTGCAAGAGAATCTCGCAGGTTGCGCGCACCTCGTCCAAAACGCTTTGTTAATGCCACTAGCGTGCGAGCTCAGTTTTCGCATCTCCGCGCCGAACCCCCCGGACGCGGCCGTCGAGCTTGCAACCGCGCTCCTTGCACCCCTCGGTCTGCCAGCTCGACTCAATAAAGAGCACAAAACTTTTCGCAACGAGGAGAACAAATTCCACAGCGGGCTCGTTCAACAATCAGTCTAGTTCCGGAACTAAAACATCAAGCTAAGGCCATCATCGCGGCAGCGCGGGTTGCCGGGACGCACTCTCCTCTCCTGTCCGTCTTGCCCCGCGATCAGCCGCTCACGTGTCAAGGGAGGCCAATTCGCGGAGAGCTTGAAACCCATTCCACCTGGTCGAGTCTGCGGAGGATGGGTGCCAGGGCGTTCGGATCGGTCTCGGATGGCAACACCACCTGAAGGTATCGCGCGAGCAGACACTCTTCATCGGACAGGTTCTGCGGGTCGGCATCCACGAGGGATGGAGCCATGGGACCGATCTTGGTACCAGCCGGCAGCAACCGTCGAAGACTAATTGCTTTGCCAGTCTCCGAGACAAGAGCACGCCGGCGCCGATCGAACCTCCAGCCCGATTTCAACCGCACGTCCAGGTGCGGGAGTAGTCCGATTGGGAGTTGGGTGGGCTCCCTCTCAAAAGGGTGCATGGTCATTGTTGGAGTCGTCTGCCTACAAACCGAACCGGTTCTCGACCTCGATCAAGGCAACGGCCAAGTTCGGTTGGGGGCCAATACGCTGGGTGAGCGGAGCCCGTGGGGCGTCGTCCGCCTGTGGGGTCCCCGTCGCCCTCAAAATATCACGAACCTCCGACGGGGTCAAAGGCCGCCCGATGCGGCGCTTGGCGAACCCCTGCAGGCAGGCGACCCCTCCCGTCACGACGGGGGAGGCGCTCGACGTGCCCGAGAAGCGATGGGTGTACCAGCGCTTCTCATCGGGTGCGCCCTGGGCATCTCCGTAACCCAGGCTGGTGACGTGCCAGCCCCATCCCTGCACGTCCACAATCCCTCCGTAATTGGAGAACCAGATCCGCGAGCGCGGAACTCCAATCCGGGAGTATGGAGGGAAGGTGCCGAAAAAGTCGTGGGCGTCGAAGTAGTTGGTGGGTGGTACCCCCGCCCCGACCACAATCGCCCCGGAATCTTTCTGCAGGCCGGTGCCGGCATACTCGGCGCGATCAAAGTTCTCATCCCCGTTGCCGGCCGCCTCCACGACCACCACCCCCTTGGCCACGGCCGCTCGGATAGCTGCGAAGATCGGGTCCCAGAACTGCATCGCCACGTACTTGTTATCCGGCCCGCCTTGGGCATGCAGCTCGATAAGGATCACGTCCCCGGGTTTAAGCGCGGCAGCCGCCGCGATGATGGCGCCAGCCGCGTTAAATACACCGCCGATCACCGCCGAGTGAACGACCGCGTTCGCCTCGGGGCTGATGCCGACGCAGCCAACATTTCCCCGGATGCTGACCATCTCTCCGAGCACCGCGGTTCCGTGATTGCGCCACGAGAGCGCAACATCAGGCTGGAGCGGTAATCATCGTTCCGCCGATCAGCTTGATTCCATTGGGCAGGTCTTCGTGGTCGAGTTTCCAAGCGCCCTCGATGTCGCAAATCTTAATTCCCTTGCCATCGGCCCCAGGCCGGCCCCAGACGGCACACGCCCCGATCCCCTCCGGAGCATCGCACAAGTAGCCTTGTGCTGGCTCAAAATTCCGGCTGCCAGAGGCCGAGCCTGTTGGGGCAGGGGCCGGCGCTTTCGCGCCTTTCGCCTTCGCTGTGGGCTTCTTCTTGCGGGGCACAGCCTTGGCGGCTGGTTCCGGCCGCGGAGCGAGGTACGCCTTCCACACGCTGGACGTGCGGTTCAGCCGCTCGATGACCTTGCCGCAATCTTCCGGCTTTTCCGGCACGATGGCCACAAATCCGGCCAGGGCAAACTCGGAGTCCGGAGCGGGCATCTCTGGAGCCGCGAGGGGCTCCGACATGCGGCGCGAGAAGTCTTTCTTCTTTAGTGAGGCGCCAAAAAGCGGGGCCACCTGCTTGATCGCGAACGCCTGGAGCACGTCGTTCAGTGCGTCGCGGTCCGGAGCGGCCGGCCCGGGAGCGGTGAACGCTTTCGCTCCCGGCGGGAGGGCGATACGGCAGTCGTACTTCAGCTCACAGATTACGTAATCGGTGACCTCGGAGACGGCGTAATCTGCCAGGGAGAAGCCAGGACTGCGGCGGTTTGTCATCTGCTACTCCGACTAAGGAACTAACTGGATTCGTGCCTTCACCACATTCAGGGAAGCAGAGTCATTTTGCATCGACCGCAACGCTCCTGGAAGCGCCTTTGCGTCGCTGCAGCTCGCCGCCTACGCGCTATAGGCAACTGAAGTGAATTATTGGGGCCTCGTCACGAATAATATCGCGCATTTGGAGAGTAACTGAGATCTGCCGAGCGGAATCGATGCTTTGGCACTCGCAAGACGAATCGGCGAGAAAGCTGCAGTGAGAAGTAGAGATAGCCCGCAGAGTATTCCTGCGTAATTCAGAAGATGATAACGGCTGGCAATTTGATCTCGAATTTCTTTCCAATTTCAAAGGCGCTGATCGTATGCCCGAAGAATCCAGCTCCAGGGGATTGCGCCGTGGCTGAGCATCCAGTCGTTGAACTGCTTAAGCGTCCAGCCTTCGCGACCGACAAAGCGACGGTGAAGCTTTTCGACCTCGATGCGCCCGAGCAAGTAGCTCATCGGCACGGTTGGAGAACTGGTATACCAATTCACATCGCCCGCAGCACGGGCCTTCGTGAATTGCACCCCGTTCATGAGCATTTTGCACGCGCCATCGTAACTCAGGGCGCCGCTGTGCAGGCCGCAATCGATCACGATGCGGTGCGCGCGCCAGAGCGCGTCGTGGAGTTGCTGGAAACGAGAGTGCGGACCCTCCACCAGGCCTTGGTCCACCGCCAGTTGCTCGCACCACATCGTCCAGCCTTCGTAAAAGATCGCATGATGCGCCAATCTGCGCAGTTTGCTTGCATGGCGGTTTTGGAGGGCGAACTGGAGGTGATGCCCCGGATAGGCCTCATGGACGCTGGTCAGCTCCAGGCCGAAGTGCTGGCGGATTTCAGAGAGCTTCTTCTTCGGCTCGGCCATGTCGAGGCTTAGATCATTAACCCAGAAGATGCCTTCCTGCCTGGCCGAATACGGCGGCGGCGAATGATAAGCAGCAGTCGGAAAATGGTTCTTCAGGAAGGGCGGAGTGGGCAGCACTTTGAGCGTCTCGGCGCGCGGAAGCGTGGCGATTTTCAGAACCGCCAGCTTGTCTTTGATTGCCAACGTAGCCGCCCGGTATTCTTCCAGGAGCGGACGTGACGGGGTCCACTGCGAAGCAGCTTCTTCCAGGATGCTCTTCACACTCTTGCTTCCGTGGCGCGAGGCCTCGCGCTCGAGACGATAGCTCATTTGACTCACCAGACGCTCGCCGTTCGCCCTCGCCTCTGGCAGCGTCCAATCCAAACCAAGACGTTCTTTGATGAGAAACTCGAAATTCGCGCGTCCAATACTGTAGCCCTGAATCACTCCGGGCCGTTTGCGCGCGATGCTGTTGGCGTACGCTTCAAATGCGCCAACTGCGGCGGCCAACAACCGCTTTGCTCGCGCCGGCGAACGTGAGTGGCGCAGCAACTCCGTTTCGATCTGAGCGAAAAACTTTACCGCGCCTTCGCACGAGCGCCGCGCCAGCTTGGTCCAGAGCGGAACAGGCCTCTGCACGCAGGCTGCACCCGCGGCTAGGTAATCTGGAAGTTTGGCGAGACGAGATTCAACCGCTGGCAACACAGCCTCGAGATCTTCGGAATTCCGGATCATGAGATCGAAAATCGAATCTACCGCCGCATCGCAGTGGGTTTGCGGGTTGTTGCGCCAGCGCTGCAGGTCGCGGGTGTCCAAGAGCTCAGTCCGCAGCATCGCCAGGAAAACGCGCCGGTCGAGCCACTCATCGCCCGCAAACGAGCCCTCCGGCAGCTTCTCGGCCGCAGCCAGCGTATGCTCAAGCAGCCGAATTTGTGCGCGATACGCCGGAATATCATTCCCGCCGAGCCGCCCATTAAACTCGTCCAGACCAAGACAGCTGGCGGACTCCGGAAATCGCTCGTGAGTCTCCTCGAAAAAACGATCGACCAAACCACGAAAAGCCCGGACGTTCGCATCATCAACCGCGGAAAGAAATCGACGCGCGGACGGAACGCTCAATTGGAGGGAGAAGAGATTATCTTGCCATCACTATCCACCGGACCGAGGGCGGCCGCTTCGCTGGCGTTGGCAAGATCACGCATTTTCTTTATCTCGTCTTCCGTCAACACCCGTCCCTCGGCATCCGCCGCAAGATCGCGGACGCTCTTGATGTTCGCGATGAGAGTGGACACAAATTCGGTCGATTTCAGGCGAGGGTGCAGCGTCTCGAGGCGGTCAAGATAATAGTCCATAACTTCCGTTCGGCCGAGGATCGCCGCTTTTGCAGCACTGTAGCTTTGCGCACAGCTGCTTGCTGCCAACTGGAACCCGCGAAGCCAGCCGCCAAGGCTGATCATATGGGCCATCTCCTCATCGTGCAGGTCGATCATCGTCTTTTCCACGTCCGCCTGGGTTCGGATAAGCTCTTCGCGCATTCCTGGCCAGTCTCCCTTCTCGCCGTATTCGAGAAGGCTCTTGCTGCGCTTGGTGAGCCGTTCGCCGACGCCGAGAGCACGCGATTGCCGTATCAGTGCGCGCCCGATGTCCTGGACGTCTGCAGAGCGTTCGGCGATCGTCAGCATAAATCCATCAGCCACCAACGCGCCAATGTGGAGGGAGGTCTGCAGACGGTTGTCATAAACGGCGGAGCGGGGATTTGCCGCGATGATGTCCAGCGGCACCGGGATAAAGCTGGCGAGATCCTTGAGAATCCCGGCGATGGAGGGGGCGGTGATCTCGTTGACGCCCAATTCGTCACGCATGAACTCCTCAGAAGTTTCCTCGAGCTCTTGCTCAGTATCCTCCTGAGCACAGAGCGCCATCACGGCGGCCTGCAAGGCGAGAACGACCAAAAGGCGGCACGGGCTCATCCGGCGGGACTCATTACTAAATTTCTATGACAAGGCAAAGAACTTGTGAGGAACAAGTCAGCCGGGAATATTTGGCGGCATGATCATTGGCGTGCCGAAAGAGACCAAGGAGCAGGAGTTTCGCGTGGCGCTGCTTCCTTCGGCCGTCTACCAACTCGTCAAACGAGGCCATCATCTTCTCGTGCAATCGCAAGCCGGGGCAGGGATTGGTTTCCACGACTCCGACTACCTGGCGGCGGGCGCGCAAGTTGTCGACTCCAACGAGAAAGTTTTCTGCGAGGCGGAGATGATCGTAAAGATCAAGGAGCCCCTGCCTTCGGAGTGCGGATTGCTTCACCAAGGACAGATTCTCTTCACGTATCTTCATTTAGCTGCCAATCAAGAGCTTACCGAGTGTCTGATCGCAAGTGGAGCGACCTGCATTGCGTACGAGACAGTGGAGGTAAACCATCGCCTGCCCTTGCTCGAGCCAATGAGTGAAATCGCAGGAAGGATGTCCGTTTTGGTAGGCGGATATTTGCTGGCCAAGCATCATCAAGGCAAGGGGGTGCTTCTCGGCGGCGTTCCGGGAGTGCTTCCAGGCCGAGTCGTGGTCCTCGGCGGAGGAACCAGCGGGGTAAACGCCGCGCGCATGGCGACAGGGCTCGGCGCGGACGTGACGATTCTTGAAGTCGATCTCGAGCGAATGCGTTTTCTGGACATCACAATGCAAACGGCGCATACGCTCTACTCCAGCGAGGCAAGTTTGCTCGAAATCCTACCGAACGTTGATCTGCTTATCGGTGCCGTGCTGGTGCCGGGCGCCAGAGCTCCGAGGCTCATCTCGCGCGAGATGCTCAGAAGCATGAAGCCAGGGAGCGTGCTGGTCGACATTGCCATCGACCAGGGCGGTTGCGCGGAGACTTCGCGGCCGACCACACATGACCACCCAACCTTTGTTGAAGAAGGGGTCATCCATTATTGCGTTACCAATATGCCCGGCGCCTATGCCCGAACGGCCACACAGGCGCTGATCAATGTCACTTATCCCTACATCGAAGCCATCGCGGACCTTGGTTTGCGCGAGGCTGCCCGACGCCAGCCCGGTTTGCACAGCGGGATAAACATCATGGGGGGTCAACTGACTTGCCAGGCCGTGGCGGAGGCGCACGGCCTGGCGTATGTTCCGGCTTCTTTTTGATATGACTCTTGAACAGCAGATTTACGAGATGGGACGAAACGCCCGCAGCGCCGCGCGCGCTCTCGCCTCCCTCGCGACAGAAGAGAGAAACGCCATGCTCATTGCCATGGCAGATGAATTGCTCGCACGAATCCCCCAGCTGCTCGAAGCGAATGAAAAGGATATTTCCGGGGCAGCCGAGCACGGCCTTAACGCGGCGGCGGTCGACCGGCTTCGGCTTACGCAGGAGCGGATCACTGACATGGCTGAAGGCATCCGACAGGTCGCGCACCTCAAAGATCCTGTCGGCCAGGTGATCAGCGAATGGACACGACCAAATGGGTTACGTATCGCCAAAGTGCGGATGCCGATCGGTGTCGTCGGCATCATTTACGAATCGCGACCAAACGTGACCAGTGATGCCGCGGTGCTATGTATCAAAACCGCGAACGCCGTCATTCTGCGAGGGGGATCCGAATCCTTAAATTCGAATCTCGCTATCGCCAAGGCACTCCAGGCGGGTGGCAGCGCCCAAGGCTTGCCGGCCAGCGCGGTTCAGCTCATTCCGACCAAGGAGAGGGAAGCCGTGGCCCTCATGGCCGCAATGAACCAGTATATCGATCTGATCATTCCGCGTGGCGGACCCTCGCTCATCGAAACGGTTGTCAAACACGCGCGAATGCCGGTCATCAAGCATTACCATGGAGTATGTCATGTGTATGTGGACGATGCGGCTGACCTTGATATGGCCGATCGCATCGCAGTAAATGCGAAATGCCAGCGCCCCGGAGTATGCAATGCCATGGAGACTCTTCTAATCCATCGCGATATCAGCCAGGCATTCCTTCGCAAGGCCGCACCCGAATTCCAGAAGAAGGGCGTGGAAATCCGCGCTGACGATACCGCCTACTCGCAACTCTCGGCGCTCGAGTACAACCCGCTTCGCCGCGCTGAAGAAAAAGATTGGTCCACCGAATATCAGGACACCATTATGTCGGTTCGCGTGGTCGACGATCTCGATGCCGCGATAGAGCACATGGAACATTATGGTTCCCATCACAGCGATGCCATCATCACGGAAGATCGGCAGGCCGCGGAGCGCTTCCTCAAGGAGGTGGATTCCGCAACTGTCTACTGGAATGCTTCCACCCGCTTTACGGACGGAGGAGAATTCGGCTTCGGCGCCGAAATCGGAATCAGCACCGATAAGCTTCACGCGCGCGGGCCGATGGGACTGGAAGAACTGACTACTTACAAATACGTCATCCGCGGTGACGGACAAATTCGCGAATGAAAGCGACCCGGGTTCTGTACGACGGATACGTGCAGGGAGTTGGTTTCCGCTGGACCACCAAAGACATCGCCCGCGGCTACGATATCACAGGATGGGTGCGCAACCTTGCGGACGGGCGCGTGGAACTTCAGGTGGCGGGCGAAGAGGAAGAGGTCGTGGCATTTTTGCAAACGATTCGTGAGAGTTCCTTAGGCGGCCACATCTCCGCCGAGGACAGAGCTGAGATCGAGATTCCCGCTCCCTTCAAAGGCTTTCGCATCATGGTCTGATGAGCGCCGTTTCCATCCGCAGACTCACCAAGATTTATCGGTTGCCGCTGCGCCGGCAAAAGGTGATTGCCGTGAGGAACCTCAGCCTTGAGGTGCAGGAAGGAGAGATTTACGGGCTGCTGGGTCCAAACGGATCCGGCAAGAGCACCACTTTGAAAGTCCTCCTGGGACTAGCCACGCCGACGCGTGGTGAAAGCAAAGTCTTCGGAGAGGATAGCCGCGACTATCGCAGCCATCGTTCCGTCGGTTTTCTGCCCGAAAATCCTTACTTCTACAAATTTCTCACCGGCGAGGAAACCTTGCGATTTTATGGAAAACTCTGCGGCCTCAGCGGCAAACAGCTCGATTCGAGAATTGAAGAGCTCTTCTCCCTTATGAGGCTCCAGGAGGCGCGGCACCGGCGTGTCGGCGGTTATTCGAAAGGGATGCTCCAGCGAATCGGTCTCGCGCAAGCCCTCATTCAGGACCCACGCCTGATCGTGCTGGACGAGCCCACCGTGGGACTCGATCCCTTGGGCTCGCGTCAAATCCGCGATTTGATTTTCGAACTGAAAAAGCGTGGGAAGACCGTGCTGCTGACTTCGCACCTGTTGGAACAAGTGCAGGAGGTTTGCGACCGCATTGGCATCATGTCGCGCGGATCAATGGTTCGCGAAGGAAAACTCGCCGACCTTGTCACCGTCCAAGGGCAAACGGAATATGTCGTACAGGATGCAGCGGCGGACCTCGAGGAGAAGATCGCCGCTCTGGCCAACGCTTCAGGCGCCAAGCTAACGGAAACACGCAAAGCGCGGCTTACCTTGGAGCGCGTGTTCCTTGAAGCGACCGGGCAGGACAAATGACTACTCTGGGCCAACGATATCCCAGCACGTTCCCGCTCGTGCGTTTTTTCCCTGAGCCCCGACCCAGCCCAAAGTGAACTACTTCATTACTGGAACGGATACCGCCGTAGGCAAGACCTATATTGCGGCGATCCTCACCCGTGCGTTGCGCCAGGCAGGGTTTGATACCGTCGCGCTGAAGCCTGTCTGCTGCGGATCGCGCGACGATGTGGAGGCTCTTTGCGAAGCGTCGGACAATGAACTGGGGCCCGATGCCTGCAATCCAGTTTGGCTGCAAGCGCGAACAGCTCCCCTCGTGGCGGCGCGAATGGAACAGTTCGATTTAGACCTTGCGGCGCTCACCGCCTGGTTCGAGCATCATCGGAGGCGCCGGCGTTCACTGCTCGTTGAAGGCGCAGGCGGATGGCTGGTTCCTCTCACCTCTCGAGAGACGGTTGCTGATCTCGCGGTACGTTTTAAGCTTCCTGTGCTCCTGGTTGCGGCGAACCGGCTGGGCTGCCTGAACCACACCTTACTCACCATCGAGAGCATTCGTGCACATGGCCTCGAGTGTCGCGGGATCGTGCTCAATACGCTTCCCGGCAATTCGAATGAGGCAACCCAAACCAACAAACGGACGCTTGAGGAGATTTGCGACGTCCCGATTCTCTTCGATGTCAGCCCCGATCAGCAAAGAATCGAGCTCGCGGTTGCCTGAGCTTCGCGGCCCCTTATAAATTCAGCAACTCTGCAAGCAGTTGCTTGCGTCTTTGGTGTTCCTCGTCGCTGATCACGGAAACCATCACCGTGCTTTCCATCTCTGGAAGCTCGATCCAGGAACGACAGCCGCCGTACTTCTTCTCGTTTTTCAACCGCAAGGGCGGATCAAGACGGTAAACGCGGACAAAGGCGACATGGACGCCCTCCGTTTGCCGGTAGCGGTAACGCTCTTCAATGACAGCTTCGCGAAGTACGTGAAAGGACCGCAAGCGCTCAATCTGCGCCCACTCAGTGAGTGTTCCACTCCATTCGATGCTTGCCGTGTATCGCACTTCCAATTCTTCGCCTGGCTCATCGGGAAGAGCCGTGTCCGCTGGTAAAGTCGTCTTTTCCAGTTGCTCATGGAACCAGGTGGGAAACAACAAGAACTCGTCGTGACGGAAGGCAAATCCTGCCTTGCCTTCGGCAATGCCTCCTTTGCGAATAATCACGCTTTGCAATCCGGTGCCCAGCGCTTCACAGATGACGGCCCATTCTTTGAAAGCAGCGTGCATACGAGCTATACTACACCCCTCGAAGAACGTGTTCGTCAAAACGAAACAGGATGTTTTGCATGCTCTACCGATTCGATCTTCACGTCCACTCCTTCTTTTCTCCAGATGGTGCCAGTGCGCCCGAAGACTTGATTGCGGCTGCGAAAGCCCGCGGTTTGAGCGGCATCGCCATTACGGATCATGACACTTGCGAGGCGCATGAATATCTCGTCGAGAAAGGGCTGGAGAGGCTTGACGGGCAAAATGTAGAGGGCTTCCTGGTGGTCCCAGGAATGGAAGTCTCGACAGCCGATGGGCATCTCCTCTGTATCGGAACCACGCTTCCGGTGATGCGCGGTGAACCCGCTGCGGTCGTCCTCAGGGCGATTGAAGACCGTGGAGGTCTCGCCATTCCATCGCATCCTTATGATCGTTGGCGCGCAGGCATTCGCGAGGAGATTCTTGATACTCTCGACCTCAAAGCCATCGAGGTGTTCAACGCTGCTGCTCGAAGAGAGTATAACGACAAGGCCCTCGCATACGCCACAGCACGCGGTATTTCCATGACGGCATCGAGCGATGCCCATCATGCCTCCGCAGTAGCCGTTAGCTCCACATCCTTCGAATTGGACAGCTTGTGCGTTGAGGCCCTGATTGCTGCCCTGCGCGCCGGAGGCACCCCTGACGGCCGCTATCTTTCGGGGCTTGAAGCTGCGAAGAAGCGATTCGCCGGGTGGTTTCGGCCGGCGAACCGTAAGCCATCCTGAAAGCAGGGTTGCAATCAAGTTTGCTGCTGCTATCGGAAAGACATGCGTTTGTTCACCGCCCTTCTTTTGCTTTGCCTCCTCGTCATCGGCTGCAAAAAGAAGCCCCAGGCTGGGACTTCTGCGGCCCAACAAGCTCAGGCTACTCCTGCTGTCTCTGCGACCCCTGAACCGATCGACCTGAGTTCGCAAGTTGTGGTGCTTTGCTACCACCGGTTCGAGGACAAGCCAAAGGACAGCCTTGCGATCAAGCCCGCGGATTTCGAGGCGCAACTGCAGATCCTCAAGGACAACGGCATCAGCGTCATTTCCATGCAGGATTTTCTCGCCTGGCGACGGGGCGAGAAATCGATTCCCGCGAAATCCGCCATCATCAGCATCGATGATGGGTACAACTCGGGATATTCGGTGGCGTGGCCGATCCTGAAAAAGTTCGGTTATCCCTTCACAATGTTTATCTACACCGATTACGTCAAGGGAGGCCCGAAATCAGGAGGTCAATCCGTTAGCTGGGAGCAGCTTGCCGAAATGCGGGATGCGGGCGTGGATATTCAAAGCCACACGGTCACTCACAGCTCTCTCAGCGCGAAAAAAGGCAAGACGGATGAGCAATATCGCGAGTTTTTAAAAAATGAAATCGCGGGTTCCAAGGAACTCCTGGAGCGTCAGCTCGGTATTCCGGTCAAGGCGATTGCCTACCCATACGGGCTGCACAACGAGGCCGTAAGAGAGGCCGTTAAGCAGGCCGGTTACGAGGCTGCCTTTACCGTGTACGGGCAGCGCATCGGACACGGCGCCGAAGCGACCTTGATCGGGCGCTACGCGATCGAATCCAATAAGCCTAAAGTCTTCGAGCAGGCGGCGAATTTCACCGGGTCCGTGGAGGGCGGCGACGGTGCAGGAGCGATGCCGGCGGCGGTGACGATGGTCACCCAGCCCTCGGATGGTGAAACCGTAAGCGACCCAAGCCCGGAGATCAAAGCTAACCTCGCCTCGCTCGGCAACGTGGATCCTAAAAGCGTGACCATGAGGATCAGTGGCGTCGGATTGGTTCCCGCGACTTATGATCCGGAAACGAAGCTCGTTTCCTACAAATTGACGCAGAAGCTCTATACAGGCCAGGTGACGGTGATTGTCGGCGCGACGGTGAACGGACGGAAGACGGAGGCGCGCTGGTCTTTCAACGTTGGCTCCAAAGACGCCAGTTCGAGCGAGACTCCTCCCAAAGAGGCCTCCTAGGCGACCGTTTGTCCCGCCGCTTTCACTCCCCCCTCAGGACGGGAGCGTCCCGTCTGCCACTTTTTCCGTGAACTTTTGATCCGATCTGCGATTCCTATCGGCACCAGACCGAACTATGGAATCGCATCCGGCGGAAGGTGTCGTCTACCAGGGCAGTGGTTTAGAAGACGTTCGCTGGAGTAACGGACAAATTCCCCGATCATTCCGCGGGCGTGCTCAGAAGACGGCGGCGGGCGCCAGCCTCATCGAATTGCTCTTTGTGGCTGCGGTGATGACGTTGATGGGAGGACTTCTATATTCGGCTCTCTCGAGCTTCTCGAGCTCCGCAGGGCGCCGGGGAGCGGTAAACATCTTATTGAATACCCTCGAGCACGCGAGAATCGCGGCTCTCGAGTCTGGCCAAACCGTTTATGTTGGGTTTGCCGATAGCGATTTTCCCATCCCTGAGATGAGATATGCATCTTTTCTCGTTTTCCGCGAGACATCGGATGAGGAGCGAAGAGCGGGCGCGGGAAGTTATGTCATTCTCGCCAAATGGACAAAGCTCCCAAAGAATGTGGCATTCAAAAGGGTCGCCAGCAGTCTGATCCCGAATGGCGGTGGACAGATGTTTCCTGGTTTGGAGGCTGTGCTGCCCGCCAACCAGCGCGATGAAACATTCCCAGCGGTCGCGTTTAACAGTTCGGGAGCCGTGGTGGGAGGCGGCAATCCAATTCAGTTGTTCCTTTACCAAGGCTACTACGCGGATCAGCAGGACATCCGAACGCTCAAAGGAGGCAATCTCTTCGACAAGATCAGCCTCTCTCGTTACACAGGGCGCGCCCAAGCCGATGTTACCACCATCAATGTGCAATGAAGTCGGCTCGCACCGCGCGCGCGGGGCTTTCTCTTTGGTTGAAGCGGCACTCTCTCTGGGAATTATCTCGTTTGCCGTACTTGCCATCATGGGGCTGTTGCCGATGGCTATGCAGACGGCGCAGGAGAACGATCGCGAGACTCGCGCCACTCTGATCGCCAGGCGCATCTTTGACGAGTTGCAATCTTTACCGCCCACCAACACGGCTCTTGTGAGAGGACCTTCTGTGACGAATACGCCCGGGCGAATCCAAGGGATCAATCTCTCAACTCCTTCGGTCCACGTGCTCATCTATGATGAGCAAGGCGAAGGGCTGACCAGTGCCGTCGCGCCGGAAGCGTTCCAGCATTCCATCTCTGCGCCCGCCTATTTTGCTGCCGAGGTTCGGGTAACGCCCAATTTTCCTTCCTCAGGCATCGCTCGCGTGCAAGCCAAAGTTGAGGCTCCCTCAAGTGCCCCCTCCTCCAGGAGGTCCAAGTTCGTCTTCGTCACACTAATGAATCAAGAATAGGTTGGCTATTTGGATGTTCAGGCATGTGAGCTCTGGCAACCTTCCTCTGCGGAACGAAGGTCAGACCCCGATCCGCTTGCCGCGCAGCTTCACACTGATCGAGATGCTCGTTTCTTTGGTGGTGCTCGCGCTGCTTGTCTTCGCGATGACGGCCTTGGTCGAGAGTGTCACCAGACTCTGGCGAGATAGCGAAGGCCGGATCGACGCCTGCCGCGAGGCGCGTGCGGCGTTCGCTATTATGGCACGCGATCTCCGAAACGCCGTCGTGAGCTCCAACGTGATCTCGATCCGATTCAATCTTCAGTCCGGCGCGGCGGGGACCAACTATGGGAGCAACGTTTTCTTTCTGGCTTCTCTTCCTTCAGCAGCGCAGGACACCAATTCCAAGAGCGACGTCTGCGAGATTGGTTACTTTCTCGCGCTTGATCGAACCCCCGCAAGCACCAATCGAACGCTAAACCTCTATCGGTACTTTCGCAGCAGCGATCAAACCTTTGCTAATCTGGCCGCAGGCACCTTGTTCGCAAACATCACGACTGGGGCAGAGGGAGAGGAGTTGCTCGCTCGCAATGTCGTGGACATGAGGATCAATCCGATCAGCACCATTAGCGGAGAATGGACCGATTTCGCGCCATCTTCCGATGAACCACTCCCTGCGATCATTGAGATTACGCTCTCCGCGATCGGACAAGAGACCGCGAGAAAACTGGAGAGCGCCGGAGGAACGGCTGGCACCAACTTGCTTATGTCGAGAGCGCGGCAGACTCTTACGACTCGTATCAACGTGGGACGTTGATCAAAAGGAGGGTAACCTTGAAACCTGCCTGCAAACCGTGGTCCTCGGCCAACAAGGCGGCTTCGCTTATTACGACGCTGCTCGTCATCGTCGTTCTCAGCACGATCATGGTCGCATTCTTGCAAAGCATGTCGGTTGAGCGGCTGACAGCAAAGAGCGCAAGAAACATGCTTCAAGCTGAGCTCGCAGCTCGCGCGGGACTAAGCTCGGCCATCGCTCAAATTGTCGCAGCCGTCGGGACGAACAGCGCTTACGTAACCGGGAGCACAAATCTTACAGCCAATCATGGTTCGCTCGTGGTGATCGGCCAAACCAATCTGATCGATCCCGAGCAAATGATGCCACTGGTCTCGACCCCTCCGGAACTTCTCGAAACTTTCCTTGGGCCAGAATGGACAAATTCGGTCGTGACGCTGTTTGCCGAGCTGACCGGCACCAACAGCACGGACGTGAACGGCCGCTCCAAAATCATCCACAGCACGAACAACGAAAACCTCTATCGTGCGCCCTGGGTCGTGATCGCGAGTTCGTCTGGAGAACGAATCGGACGCTTTGCGTTCCTGGTTCTCGATGAGAATGCCAGGCTTAATCCGCTGCTTCATACCGGAGCGGGCAGTATGACTAATTCCACCAACTGGTATGGCGGCCCAAGAGACATCTCGCTGACCAATGCCTCCGCTCAAATAATGACACCTGCCGAGCAAAGGGCAGTTCCCGAAATGAGCAGCCGTCTTCTGACCCCCGGCTCACTGGCTCAGGCGTTCGCGACCAAGGCGGACTACGATCGGGTTAAACATCTGCTGACCGTGCAAAACAACGAGACCTATGATGTGATTCCGGCGACTTTCGTGCACGGCGGCCAGCCTAAGCATAATATCAACGACCTGGCCACAAATGCCTCCAATGGCGCAACCGCGGAACTGCGCGCCAATCACCTTGCAAACATCATCTCTTCCAATCGGACTTCCTTTGCCTCGCGCGATCCGAGCTTGCGCGGCGTCGCACAAGACGAGATGTGCTATCTGCGGCGACTAGCCGCCGGAATCGTTGACTATATCGATCTCGACTCAGCTCCAACGTCGGTCAATGGCGGCGAACCAGCAGGACGTGATCTGTTTCCGCTTGTGGCTGCGGTCGCGGAGCGCTTCCGCCGCACAAGCCTCGATCCAAATGCCGCTTCCACGACCATTGAAAGCCAATGCTTCGTTCAAGTCTGGAATCCTTATACTGTCGAAATTCCCCTCAGCAATCTGCCGCTTCGTTTCATCATTCGCAACCGAATGAAAATAAACTTCGGCACCGGAATTGTCACACCGTTCGCGGACTATGATCAGACCATGACGACCAATGGCATCATCAGGCCGAACGAGTTTGTCGTCTTAGAATTCCCTACCACTTCCCAGACATGGACCAGCCCCGGACCGGTCAGTGATGTTCCCAGCTGGGAGGACGGCCCAAGTGGAAACGCCGACGAAACCACCCACTCTCCTTTCGAGTTTTATATCAACGGCCATCTTGTGGATATGAATCGGCGGCTGCCCGTGGGACCAGACATCGCGATCAGTGGGATGGTTCGCTCTGGCTTGGCATTCACAGATGCCAGTAATCGCTGGCAGTGTTCGTTTATACCGACGCAAAGTTCGGCTCCGAATTGGCGCTTTGTCGGCGATAGCCGGGGTAGTTACCTCTGCAACTATGATTGGCAGACGCTCGGAACCGCCGGCTACACAACGGGCACGCGATGGAAAGGCAGACAGCAAAACACCTCCCCCCGCTATCAAGAGTTCACCGCACATTGGGTCCAACGTGATTACGTGAGAGACAATCCAGGTTTCGGCACTGTTCCCGCAACCATAAATCAAACCCCCTCCCAAGTCGCGTCAGCCTATGACACGACCAAGGACCCTTCCGCCGCAGCGGCGTTCCTTGCCAATCGCGCGATGGTCTCGATCGGAGAACTGGGACACATTTTTGATCCCGCGCAGGCAGCCGATGATCTTAGCGCGCCAGTTTCAAGTGAACAGCCGTCTAATAATAAGATCTCCGGCGGCGGAAGGACGCTTAGAATCGGCCAGGCGGAATTCAGGAGCGACTCAGCGAATAACTGGGACACAAACGGACGCCGCGCGATTGAGTTGCTCGATCTCTTCACAGTAAATCAGACCAATGCGACTAGCCAGGGATATCCCGCCGCGCTCGGCCGCATCAATCCGAACACGGCAGCGCCGGAAACGCTCGCGGCTGTTCTCTCCGGACTTCAAATCACCTCTGATCGTGGAATTCCGGCTTCATCGCTAGCCGACGTAGCGGGGATCGCCGGCAGCATCGTAAGCAATCGTCCCTATAGCACGCTGTCGGACCTGCACAAGATAACGAGGCGCTTGGCTGAAGGCGCGTGCTATTCGCCGGCATTCGCTATTTCCGTCGGTGGCGGAACAACAAATCTTGCGGCGGTTGATCGCGTGCGCGAGGAGGCGTTTGGTAAGCTCATTCAACATCTTGCTATTCAATCGCGGACGTATCGCGTTATTGCAGTTGGCGAAAGCTTCGATCCGAGCGGAAAACCACACGGCCACGCGACAATCGAGGCGATTTTGTTCCTTCGCCATCGACCTGACGGAGGAGTTCGCCCGATCGTCACCTTTCAGCGAAGTCTCTAAACATTATGACCCGCCTCATGCACAGTAGTGTCGCCTTCGCGTTTTTGGCGATCGCCGTGCTGGCGCAAAATTCGCGTGCGCACGCAGAAGAGGCAAAGTCCGCGAGTGTTCAGATCGTCAACGCGACGAGTGTGGCCGCAATCACCCTAAGAATCAATGATCAGATCGCTTATGAGAACTTTCCGCAGGGCCTTAAGTCGGCGGATTTTGCGACGAACGTGCTTAGAGCCACTTATGAAGCTGAGGATAAGGAAACCGGCAGGCGCGCAAAGTCGGCGCAGATCAGCTACGAACCTGATAGTCAGCAATCGTTAGTTATCACCGGCGACTTCTCGCGCGATACTCCTCCAGGATTGCCACGGCAGGCTGAACGAACGCAGCCGGGTGAAAACAAGCAATCGGCTTCGAATGTTGTCTTCCAGGTTTTTTCCCATGCGGCTACAGAAGCGCCGGTAAGGCTGCGGATCATCAACGGCCTTCCTGGCCAAAATCTCACGTTTGTTGCCGGCCATCGGGAGACTGTCGTCAAACCGGGCGGTATTGCGGTCCTTGAAGGTCAGCCAGCGACTGCTCGATATCTGGCGAAGACGGACCGGAACGAAATCGTTTTGCTTATGCGCCAGGAAGGAATCGTCCGTAACGCTATGGTCATCTTTTTCCTAAAGAATGGCCGGCCCGCCTTCGTTCGCGCTTTCGAGAGAACCACAGACCCAGGCCGGGAGCGCCAACGACCGGAGAAGGAGACGCCATGAGCCTGGATCCCAGACGAACTATCGCTGAACTTAAGGAGCTTCGAACACTCACCTCCAACGAGAACGGCGCTCAACGCGTCGCCTTTACGCCGACGTGGACCAAGGCAAGAGATTGGCTCAAGGCGAAGCTCGAACGCCTTCCGTTGGAGATCCAGCGCGATGAAGCTGGCAATGTCTGGGCAACGCTGCGCGGCGCCCTCCCGGAAGCTCTCCTTATCGGCGGCCATATCGATTCGGTTCCCAATGGGGGCTGGCTTGACGGCTCCCTCAACCTCCTCGCAGGCGTCGAAATCCTTCGGCGGATCGATGAGCAATACTCGAGCCGGCCACCCATCACCATCCGCCTGGTAGACTGGGCCGACGAGGAAGGCGCTCGCTTTGGCAGAAGTCTTTTTGGCTCTTCGGCGTGCTCGGGCTTTCTCAATATGGATGAGGCGAGAGGCTTGAAGGACAGGAAGGGAATTTCTCTGATCGACGCACTTGGCGAACACGGAATTGATTTCGAACGCGTTAAAGAGAGCGGCAAGGAACTGCGTAACGCCGCCGCCTATATCGAGCTCCACATTGAACAGGGGCCCGTGTTGCTGGACAAAGGTCTACCGCTCGGAAGCGTTCTTGGCACCTACGGCGTGGAACGTCACGTCATCACCTTTCGTGGACAAGCGGCACACTCGGGAAGTACCCCAATGAACAAGCGCCGGGACGCCTTTCTCGCTGCCGCAAAGATGAGCCCTGAAATCTACCGGATAGCCGAGCGCCATGGAGGCGTCTGCACCATCGGCGCGTGCACTACCTTCCCCAGCATCCCGACGAGTGTAGTGGAGGAATGTCGCATTACCCTCGATCAGCGCCACCTCGATAGCGAGGCCCTTCCCGGAATGCTGCAGGACGCGAACGAGGCCAGCAAGCGCTTTGCCGCGGAGGGAAACGTAACTGTCTCCTGGGAACCCCTTCTGCGAATCGATCCGGTTCTCTTCGACGAAAAGCTTCTTACCCTCTGCGACAAAGCCATCCGCGAAACCTCCGGCGCGACGCACCGCATGCCATCAGGCCCAGTGCACGATGCCTCCGAAGTCGCTCGCGCCGGAATCCCTACCGCAATGATGTTTGTCCAAAGCCTCCACGGCATCAGTCACAATAAGATGGAGGATACCAGCGAAGAGCACATCGCCATGGCAGTGACCGCATTCGACAGCCTTGCGGAAAAAGTCATGCGTCACCTTGCTCGAAAGCAAGAGGGATGATGAGGAGCGTATGCTGCAATGCTTCATGGTAAATACTCCCAGGCCAGGGGAAACGGGAAATCCTTGTCGCAGGGATCTGAACTTGCAGGTGTCCGCTTAGGGCCGCCGGCTTGGCGAGCCTTCACCAAGGTCACCCTTCAATGCACCGGAAGATCTCCGGGATGATCATGAGGCTCTGTATAGTGCCGCCAGCGAGCGATACTTCCCGGGCCGACAAGTCTCTGTTAGCGCTAATGCACGGTGGCTTGCTCTCCTAAACGCCCCGCTCTCAGGGGCTTTGTTTTCGCCCTTCTCGCCTACGCGAGTTGGGGTTTGCTGCCGCTATACTGGAAGTACTTCGCGTCGGTCTCTCCCCTGGAGGTTGTGAGCCACCGCGTCATCTGGTCGCTTTTCCTGTTGGCGATTCTCGTGCCGATGTTCCGCCAGGTTGAGGGCCTGCGCACCGTCCTTCGAAAGCCGAGACGCCTGGCGGTGCTCTTCGTCACAGCGAGTCTTCTCAGCGTCAACTGGGGTATATTCATCTACGGGGTTGTCTCAGGTCAACTCGTGCAAACCAGCTTGGGCTATTTTCTCAACCCATTGGTGAGCATCCTTCTCGCCTTCCTGTTCCTGAGGGAGCGGTTAAGTCTTGTGCAGATCTTCGCCGTGTTTCTGGCCGCATGCGGCGTGGCCTACTTTGGCTGGCGCTTGGAACGGCTTCCGTGGATCGCCCTTGCCCTCGCGTTTTCCTTTGGCCTCTACGGACTCCTGAGAAAGATGGTCGCCGTCACACCTCTGATCGGCTTGCTGATTGAAACCGCGCTGATGACACCACCGGCCCTCGTGATCATCTGGAGTTTGTCAAGCCACGGGCAGGCGGGATTCGGACGTTCGGCAGGCCTCACTCTCCTGTTTCTTAGTACAGGTCTGGTCACGACATTGCCCATGTTGTGGTTCACCAGCGCCACGAAGCTTCTGCGGCTTTCCACGATGGGATTTCTGCAGTATCTGGCACCGACTTTGCAACTGCTGGTTGGAGTCACCATCTTCAACGAACCCTTCACGGCTCGCGAGGCCCTCTCGTTCGTTCTCATTTGGACGGCCATTGCCCTTTATCTGGCGTCCCTCCTCCGTTCGCGCCGGTACGTCACTCCCATCCCTGATCCCGATTGATGCTGCCTGTTCCCGGCGAATCTGCCGTGCTTGCTAGGGTACTATCCGACGGACGCTTTTCGGCCAACTGCGGCTTGCGCGACTTCTTTTTCCCTGACGCCATCAAGGAACAAGCCGCAGAAACTCAGGGAGATTTCGATGGGATCTCCCTGCAAAGCGTGCCTTGGGAAGAGTTCGTTCGTTAGAAAATAGCTCCGCAGCATTCCGGTAAATGCCCGGGCCGCAATGCTGGCATCGACCTGGCGAAATCGACCTTCCTTGATGCCGCGATCGATCAACTGCTCGACCAGGCGAATGAACCTGCTCACGAATTGATCGTAGAACGCATCGGCCAAAGCATGATCTTCCAGGGCACTATGGTAATACAGCCGCAGGAACATCGGATCGAACGCCTCGGCGAAGCGCCGCGCCACCAGTCGGAGAGCGTCTTCGACCGAGATATTACCGCACTCTGCCGCGTCAATCAGCCGCCCCAGCCTCTCGTCCTCGAGCTTGTCACGCAAAATTGCCGTATACAGATCCTTCTTCCCCGGAAAATGGCGAAAAATCAGCGCTTCATTCACCCGCCCAAGGCGGGCAATGGCCGCCGTCGTGGTCCCCTTGAAGCCACGCGCGGCAAAAAGTTCCCGAGCCGCAGCCAGAATTCGCTCACGGCTCGACAAACAAGACTTCCGATTACTCGTTGCCGTTTTGCTCACCAGCGCTAGTTTTGTAAGCGTTCACTTACACTGATAACCGATGAGCTGCGGCCGATCAAGATACCTGATAAAAGGCTTGACGGCTGTGGTCCTGGCTTTGGCCGCTTGCAGCAAGTCGCCGGAGAATGCTGAGGTAAAAGCGGTGAAGGTCACCGTTTCGGCGCCGGAGCTTCGGTCCGTCCTCGAGTATGAGGATCTGCCTGGCCGCGTGGCGGCCATTGCGGACGTGGAGGTGAAGGCGCGTGTTACCGGTTTTCTGAAAAAGGTCCACTTTCAGGAGGGAACAGAAGTTAAAGAGGGCGATTTGCTCTACACGATTGATCCCCGCGAGTACCAAGCGGATCTGGATTCCGCGGCGAGCGCCTTGCAGCAGGCTCAAGCCCAGATGGCGCAGGCGCAATCCGACTACGCGCGTTCAAAGCAGCTCAGCACACAGAGGGTAATCGCGGCACAGGAAACTGAAAAGCAAGGCACGGCCGTCCTCGCAGCCGAGGCTGCGACCCGGACGGCGCAGGCAAGCCTGGACAAAGCGAAGCTCGATCTGGAGTGGACGGAGATCCGGGCTCCGATCTCCGGAAAGATCAGCCGAACCAACGCGACCGAAGGCAATCTGGTATCAACCGGAAATACCCTGACGACCATCGTGAGCCAGGACCCGGTCTACGTCTATTTTGATGCGCCGGAGCGCGTGGTTCTTCGCTGGGATCGGGCGGTGAATGATCGAAAGACAGACGGACTTACCGCAAGAGCGAAGGCTTTCATCGGGCTGCTGAATGAAGATGGTTTTCCGCGCGAGGGACGAGTCGATTTTTCCGACAATGAGCTGAGCCAGGGAACAGGCACTCTCAAGATGCGCGCGGTTGTGCCGAACGATGACCGGCGCTTGCGGGTAGGCATGTTCGCCCGCGTGCGGTTGACCCTCGATGAGCCTGCAGAGACCCTACTCGTGCCCGAGCGGGCCGTGGGGATTGATCAGGGTCAGCGCTTCGTTTATGTCGTCGGTGCCGACAGCAAGGTCGAATACCGCAAAGTGTTCACCGGGCAGGTATTTGACGGCAAGCTGGCCATTCTGCAGGGTCTTAAACCGCAAGATCGCGTGGTCACCGAAGGTGTGCAGCTTCTACGTCCCGGTGAGATGGTTCAGGCGCAGGAGGCGACGGAAGAAGGTGCTGGGCCCTCCACCCGCAGCGCAAAATCGGCGCCGGAGCCAGCGGAGTCTTAATGGGCGGCATTCCTCGCTTCTTTATCGATCGTCCGATCTTCGCATCGGTCATTGCGATCGTGACGATTCTGGCCGGCCTCATCGCTCTCTTTAATCTTCCGATCGCGCAATATCCAAGCATTGTTCCGCCCACGGTCACCGTAACGGCTACGTATCCGGGGGCGAACGCCGAGACAGTAGCCAACACCGTGGCCGCGCCCATCGAGCAGCAGGTCAATGGTGTGGATAACATGCTTTACATCGCGTCCACATCGACCTCGGACGGGCAGATGACGATCACGGTGACCTTTGAGCCTGGCACCAACCCGGATACTGCTCAGGTGCTTGTGCAGAATCGGGTGCAGGCGGCAGAGGCCAAATTGCCCGATGTTGTCCGCAGCAACGGGGTGGTTGTTCGGAAGCGCTCTCCGGACTTTACCATGGCGGTAAGCATGGTCTCGCCGGACGGCCGCTACGACGATCTCTATCTCTCCAACTACGCCCTCTTGCAGGTGAGCGACTACCTGGCCCGCATCAAGGGAGTCGGTGACGTGCTATTCTTCGGTGCCCGGGACTATTCCATGCGCATTTGGCTGAACCCGGAGAAAATCGCCGCCCTGGCCATGACGGCGGGCGACATCGTGAAAGCCCTGCGCGAACAGAACGTGCAGATCGCCGCCGGTAAGGTCGGCGGGCAGCCGGCGCCTTTGGGACTGGACTATCAGATGACAGTCACCACCCAGGGGCGGCTCGCGAACGCTGAGGAATTCGAAAACGTCGTCATCAAGACGGGCTCGGATGGAGAAGTGGTGCGACTCAAGGATGTCGCGCGGGTCGATCTCGGGGCGAAAGATTACAACGTAATCTCGCGTCTCGATGGCCAACCGGCCATCAACATCGGCATCTTTCAGGCGCCCGGCTCCAATGCGCTGGAAATTTCCAAACGGGTGCGGACAGAAATGAAGCGCCTCAAGCAGCGTTTTCCCCCCGGAGTGGACTACCGGATCATCTACGACACGACGATGTTCGTTAAGGAGGCCATCTACTCCGTGTTGGAGACCATCATCGAGGCTTTTCTACTCGTCGTAATTGTGGTGCTCGTCTTTCTCCAAAGTTGGCGATCCACGCTGATCCCAATCATGGCTGTCCCCGTTTCGCTGATCGGCAGTTTCGCCGTCATGCTGGCTTTCGGATTTTCGCTCAATCTGCTCACATTGCTTGGCTTGGTGCTCGCCATTGGGATCGTGGTCGACGACGCCATTGTGGTTGTTGAGGCTGTCGAGCATCACCTGGCGGAAGGACTGGATCGTCGAGAGGCCACAATCAAGGCGATGAGCGAGGTCGCCGGGCCGATCGTCGCGATCACCGCTGTGTTGTCGTGCGTGTTCATCCCCACAGCTTTTATCCCGGGACTTACTGGATCGTTTTACCGGCAGTTCGCCTTGACGATCGCCTTCTCCACGATCCTCTCCATGATCAATTCGCTGACGCTAAGCCCCGCCCTCTGCGCGTTGTTCCTGCAGCCTCCCGGCGCGCGCAAGGATGTTCTCGGTAGAACGCTGGACATCGGCCTGGGCTGGTTTTTCCGCCTTTTCACTCGCACCTTTGAAGGAATCAAGAACCTGTACATCCGTCTGCTAAGACGGCTGATCCGCTGGAGCTTGCTTGTCCTCATCCTCTATGCCGGACTTCTTGTCCTCACAGGCTATGCGTTCCATAAAGTGCCCAGTGGCTTTATTCCCGAAATAGATCAGGGGGTCATCTTCGTCAACGTCGAGCTTCCCGAAGGCGCTTCTCTCGAACGCACCGAGAAAGTCATGAATCAGGTGGAGGATATTCTCAAGTCCACGCCAGGCATTGCGCATACCATCAATCGCATCGGGAGTTCGATTGTCACGCAGGCGACCGCTCCAAACAGCGGAACCGTGATCTGCATCTTTGAACCTTTCGAAGACAGAAAGAAGGATGAGAAGCAATCTCTCCGGGCAGTTCTCTCGGAGATCGAGGGGCGATTTTCCGAGATCAGTGAGGCGCGCCTCATCGCCTTTCCATTGCCTTCCGTCAGGGGACTCAGCACAACGGGAGGAGTTAAGCTGATGGTTCAGGACCGGGGAGGCGGCACACCGGAGAGTCTGGAGAAAGCTTTACAAGGTCCTATTCAGCAAGCTGGGTCCCGTCCAGAACTGGATGAGGTGTTCACGCTATTCCGCGCCAGCACTCCGCAGATTTATGCCGACATCAATCGCATCCAAGCCAAGAGCAGAGGAGTCGATGTTAGCGCCATTTCCGAAGCCCTTCAATTCTATTTAGGATCCATCTATGTCAACGATCTGACGCTCTTTGGGAAGCCTTTTCAAGTCACCGCGCAAGCTGACGGCCCATTTCGCGCGAGGGCCGAGGACATCCTTCGCTTACAAACTCGCAATGCCGCCGGCGAGATGGTGCCTCTCGGAAGTCTGGTCGACCTCAGGGAGATTAACGCCCCTTCACGCGTCATCCGCTACAACTTGTTTCCTGCCGCGGAGCTCAACGCCAACCCGGCTCCGGGCTACAGCACCGGCCAAACCATCCAGGCGCTGGAAGAACTCGCCAACAAGACCCTGCCGGGCAGCTACGGTTATGAATGGACCGAGACTGCTCTCCAGGAACTTATCGCCGGCAACAGCGCACTCTATGTCTTTCCTGTTTGCGTGCTTTTCGTGTTCCTCGTGCTGGCCGCGCTTTACGAGAACTGGGCGTTGCCGCTGGCGATCATTCTCATTGTTCCGCTGTGCGTGCTGTTTTCCCTCACCGGCATTTTCGCCGCCGGAGGGGACAACAATATCTTCACGCAGATTGGCTTTGTCGTCCTGATCGGGCTCGCGAGTAAAAATGCGATCCTGATCGTGGAATTTGCCAAGCTGATCGAAGAACGCGACGGCAAGACGCCGCTCGAAGCTGCTATCGAGGCGAGCCGCCTCCGCCTAAGGCCCATCCTCATGACATCGTTCGCCTTCATCCTCGGCGTGATTCCTCTCGTGTTGGCCAGCGGCGCGGGCTACGAATTGCGCCGCACTCTTGGCATCGCCGTGTTCTCCGGCATGCTCGGTGTCACAATCTTCGGCCTTTTCTTGACGCCAGTCTTCTACGTCGTGATCCGGCGGATCACCCTCAGCAAGCGGAAAAAATCGATGGACACAAAAACGGCCGCGGAGGAGTTGGTGCCGGTCGGCTGAGAGCTCCCGACTTTCAGCAAGCAAATCCGCCGATCGCAATAGGCTGAGACTTACTTAGCTACGGTTTGGGTACGTGCTTCGTTTACAGGTCCTGCGCCCGAGGTAGCATCACCAAATCGCGGACGGTGACGTTCCGCGGACGGGTCAGCATGAAGACAATCGCCTCAGCGACGTCTTCCGACCGAAGGCCCTCCCCCGCAGCCGCGCGGCGATCGATCTCTGCCGAATCGTGAATTCCCCAGAGTTCGTTGAGCACCAATCCGGGCGCCACGGCGCCTACCCGCACGCCGCTCTGCAAGAGCTGGCGACGCAATCCATGCACGAACGCTTGAATCGCGTGTTTGGAAGCACTGTAAACAGGTTCCCAATGAATCGCCTGATGGCCTGAGATTGAACTGGTGACCAGGATATCGCCGGAAGCACTCTTAAGCACATGCGGCAAGGCGACGCGCACCAGGCGAAAGACGCCGGAAACGTTTGTTTGAATCAAGCGATCCCAAGCATCCGGATCGCCCGCAATAACATCTCCGGGAAGATAAATCCCAGCGTTGGCAAGAAGAATATCCAGGCGCCCGAAGCGCTCGACTGTTCGCTGCACCACCTGGTTGATTTGCTCTGGGCTGGTCATATCCGCAGGGACAACCATCGATTCCGCCGTAAGTTCCTTGGAAAGAGCTTCCAGCTTTTCTACTGAACGCGCCGTCAGAACTTGTTGAACACCTTCACGTGCCAGGGCGAGCGCAGTGGCACGGCCGATTCCGGAACTCGCGCCGGTGACAATTGCTACTTTTCCATTAAGAGACATGCAGGAGAGGCTTGCACTTTCAGGTTTTCGAGCAAGCGCGTTTTGCTCTACGGTCGTCCTGGAGAGGCTTGCGTGCGCGCCCTGATCGTTGACGATGAGAAGAACATCCGCCGAGCGTTTGTATTGGCGCTTGAATCGATGGGTCACGAGGTCATGGCTGTCGCAAGCGGCGTGCTCGCAATCCAGGAGCTCAATGCCAACAGCTACGATCTTGTTTTCCTTGACCTAAAGCTCACCCAGGAGAGCGGATTAGACGTGCTGCAGGAGATCCTGAGCATCTCGCCAGGAACAGCCGTCGTCATAGTGACAGCCTATGCCTCTGTGGAAACCGCCGTCGAAGCCATGCGCCGGGGAGCTTTTGATTATTTGCCCAAGCCATGCACTCCCGATCAGATCCGCCACGTCCTGTCCCATTTTGAGCGGACGAGAAAATTGGAGCGCCGTGTCTCCGAACTGGAATCACGGCTGGTCGATTACGGACCGGATGCGGATCTACACACGGAGAGCGGCGAAATGCGCAAAATCCTGGACATCGCCTTCAAGGTGGCTGACAGCGACGCCACGGTGCTGCTTCTCGGAGAAAGCGGTACCGGGAAGAGCTTGCTTGCGCGCGTCATGCACCAACGCAGCCGGCGCATTGTTGGCCCTTTCGTGACCGTGAGCTGCCCAAGCCTCTCGCGCGAGCTTTTGGAAAGCGAGTTGTTTGGGCACGTTAGAGGGGCATTCACGAGTGCACACACCGACACGAAGGGTAAGGTTGCCGCAGCCGACGGAGGAACGCTCTTCCTCGACGAGATCGGAGATCTACCGCTTGAAATTCAAGCCAAGCTGCTTCGTTTGCTTCAGGAGCGCGAATACGAGCGCGTGGGCGAAGCAAAGACGCGCCGCGCCAACGTGCGGGTGATTTCTGCAACGAATCGCGATCTCAGCGCGTTAGTACGAGAAAACAAGTTCCGCGAAGATCTTTTTTATCGTCTCAATGTCATCACCATTCGGCTTCCTCCTCTTCGCGAGCGAACGCAAGACATCGAGCGACTGGCGATGCTGCATCTGAACTTCCTTGCGACTCACACCGGCAAGGAAGCGAGGCAATTCTCGAGAACGGCGATCGAAGCCATGATCGCCTATCAATGGCCTGGAAACCTGCGGGAACTTCGCAATGTCATCGAGCGGGCTGTGATCCTGAGTGACGGTCACCAGATCGAAGTCGGCGACCTCTCGGATAATATTCATCCCGCTTCCGAGATCCAGTTGGGAGGCAAGTTTACTCTCGAGCAAATCGAGGCTGAGCATATTCGGAAATTGGTGGCCAGCACCCGAACTCTCGAGGAAGCGGCGCAAATTCTTCGGATTGATCCGGCAACCCTGTACCGGAAAAGAAAGCGGCTCTAGGTTCCTCCCGTCTCCAAGCATCGTGCAAATTTGCACGATCGGCATGACGCCTTTCGGCAGAATTGCAAGGAGTGAGATCAGAGTTTTCGGAGACGTCTAACTCATCTGCTTTGGTATCAGCAACTAACGCCAGGTAGCTGTCTCTGGCACACCGCGAGCTAAGGACAGTTGATGAATACGAATCTTCAGACGCACAGAAAATCCGTTCACCCCTTCACCGGAGAGAATTCCGCCTAATCCCAGCTACCAGGCGACGCTCCTGGCTGCGGGACTTCAACCAATGAAGAGACGCATCTTCCTGGGTCTGGCTCCAATCTTTGTGCTGATTGTGGCGATGGGCGCCTATGCGGTGTTACTTTTTACAAAACTGGGGACCCAAGTTGACGTTATTCTGCGGGAGAATTTCCGCAGCGTCCTGGCCGGTCAGCAAATGAAAGAGGCGGCCGAGAGAATGGACTCCGGCTTGTTTTTCTCGCTCGTGGGCGAAGAGGAACGCGGTCGGGATCTCTACACGCGAAATCTTCCCATCTTCAAGGAGGCCCTCAAGACGGAATTGAGCAACATTACCGTGCCCGGCGAAGACAAGCTCGCCGAAGATCTGCGCCGTGCGCACGACGAATATGCGGCTCCGCGCCGATGCGTTCTGGCAAACCAAGGAGCTCGGACAGCGGCGCGCGATGTACTTCGGCGAAATCCTGCCAAGTTTTCACACGCGTCAAGGACACCGCTCAGGCAATCATTTCCATCAATCAAGATGCCATGGTCCAGGCGGACCGTGACGCGCGGGAGCTGAGCGCACGCTCGACTCGATACATGATTGTGGCAAGCCTGCTTGGTCTGGCGGCGTCGGCTTTTCCTCGCCGTTCGGCTGCAGAAGGCGACCCTCAAGCCGATCGAGGCGCTCACTGCCGTTTCGAAAGAGCTTGGCGAGGGGAAACTCGATCAGATCGTTCCGGTCGAATCGCACGATGAACTCGGTGAGCTCGCTGACGCGTTTAACAAAATGGCTGCCAAGCTTCGCTCTTATCGCCAGATCAACGAGCGATCAGATCCTCCAAGCGCGGCAGATGACCGAGATCACTCTCTCGGCTTTTCCCGACCCGATTTTCGGATTCTCTCCGGAAGGCCGCATCACTTTTACCAATCCTGCCGCCAACCGGCTCCAGCGAAGCCTCGCCACTAACGGCAACGAGCTTCCCTCTTCTGTGCTGACGCAGGTTGAGCAGTTATTTCAAGGCGCCCAAGACTACCTTCCGGAAAGCCTCGAAAAGGCAATCGTGGTCCGCGTCAACGACCAGGAGAGATTCCTGTTGCCTCGCGTAATTGGCATGCGCGATGAAGCTGACCGGCTCTTCGGAGCGGCCGTCGTGCTTCAGGACGTGACCCGCTTCCGTCTGCTTGACGATGTTAAATCCAATCTCGTTTCCACGGTCAGCCATGAGCTGAAAACTCCTTTGACGGCCGTGCGGATGGGTTTGCACCTGCTCTTGGAAGAACGCATCGGCGCGCTGAACTCGAAGCAAACCGAACTCCTGCTGGCCGCCCGCGAGGAATCCGAGCGTCTTCTGAAGATGATTAACGATCTTCTCGATATCGCCACGCTGGAGTCGGGCCGCGCCGGTTTGCGTCGCGAGAACGTCGCACCTGGCTCTCTCGTGCAGAGTGCCGAAGACGACATGCGCCCGATGGTTGAAGCCCGAGGATTGCAGCTCGTGGTCCAGGTCGTCGCCGGGCTCCCGTCTGTGTTCGTGGATAGCCGCCAGCTCGGCCATGTCTTTTCCAACCTCATTGCCAACGCCGTGACGCACTCCAAACCCGGAGACGAGATTGTCCTCGCTGCGGACAAACAGGACGGAAAGGTTCGCTTCTCGGTTACTGATCATGGCCCCGGCATTCCGGCGGAGTTTCAAGCGCGGATCTTTGAACGCTTCTTTCGGGTGCCCGGCTCGGATCCGCGCGGAGCTGGCCTCGGTCTTGCCATCGCCAGGGAAATCGTGACCGCGCATGGCGGAGAAATCGGCGTGGTCAGTCAGCCCGGTCAGGGAAGTCAATTCTATTTCGTGCTGCCAGCGGCCAGTGAAGGAAGGATCTCATGAAACACCGCATCCTCATCGTCGATGATGAACCTAATGTGCGATTGAACTACCGCGTTGCGCTCGAGACGGAAGGTTTGGAGGTATGGGAAGCGTCGGACGGGCGCGCGGCGCTCCAGCAATTGTCTGACCAGGAGTTCGGCCTGGCGATTCTGGACATGCGCATGCCAGAGATGGATGGCCTGGAGCTGCTCGAAAGCATGCGCGAGCGCAATATTCAGACGCCGGTTGTCATCATTACCGCCTACGGAGACATCCCTCACGCCGTGCGGGCCATCAAGCTCGGCGCCATCGATTTCCTGGAAAAACCACTCATTCCAGAGGCCCTGCGCTCTACTGTCGGCGAAATCCTGGGCCGCCACGCCAAGCCCACACGACAACCGGTCTCGGAGGAGCCATTTGACGCCCATCTCCGCGCCGCCAAGCGGCTCATCAACCTCCGGCAGTTCAACGAGGCAAGAGAAGAGATCGCTCAGGCGCTGGAGCTTCGGACGGATTCGGAAGAGGTCTTTAATCTCGGCGGAGTGCTTTTCGAAATGCTCGAAGACTACGACCGCGCCAGGCGTTACTACGGCCAGGCCATCCGGCTGAACAAGAACTACGAACCGGCCCAGCAAAACATGCGGCGCATCTATGAACTCTTCCAGTTCGGTTCAAGCAAAGAACCTTTCAGTCTCGGAGAAAGCTAATGTTGCCTTCTTGCTCCTTTTCTTTGTTCGCGGCTCGTTGTCGGAGGCGACGCCCTCACCGTTCCCCTTTGGCGGGAACACGCATCTACCCGCACAGATTTTCCAACCCAAACCTTAGCAATGGCTGACATCCTCTACCTTCTCTTATCTATCGGCTTTTTCGCCCTAATGATCGCCTTCATCTGGGGCTGCGAGAAAATTTAACTCCCACGAACTATGGAAAACCTCTTGGTCGGCATCATTACCTTTGGCCTGATCGTCTATCTGCTCATAACGATCATCCGCCCTGAGAAATTCTAACTCTTCTCGCTGATGACTATTTCAGGTTGGACTCAACTTCTTCTCTTCGTCATCGCCCTGCTGGCGATCACCAAACCGCTCGGAATTTACCTTTGCAAAGTGCTCGATGCGGATGGAAAGACCTTCCTCGATCCGATCGTGAAGCCGCTGGAAGGGCTGACCTATAAGCTCATTGGCGTCGATCCTCGCCAAGAGCACGATTGGAAACATTACGCACTCTCGATGTTGCTCTTCAGTGCAGCGGGCTTGCTTTTTACCTATGGTATCCTGCGCCTCCAGGCGGTATTGCCGTTGCAAAACCTCTTTAATCCACAAAATCTTCCGGCCGTAAGCGAGCATCTCTCATTTAACACCGCGGCCAGTTTCACCACCAACACAAACTGGCAGAGCTACGGCGGTGAATCGACCATGAGCTACTTGTCACAAATGGTCGCCTTGGCGTTTCATAACTGGCTCTCGGCGGCCACGGGCATCGCCATCGCCGCGGCTCTTGTGCGCGGCATCGCCCGGCACAGTGCCAAAACGATCGGCAACTTCTGGAGCGATCTCACGCGGATCTCGCTTTACCTGCTTCTGCCAATCTGCCTGCTCTACGCCACCTTTCTCGTCTGGCAGGGTATGATCCAGAATTTCAAGCCGTACACCTCCGCCTCGCTGATTGAACCGTTCACGGCCCAGGTCCCCAAGCTCGATGACCACGGCCAGCCGGTCACCGGGGAGGACGGCAATCCAGTGCTTATTGATTCCCCTGTTGCTACGCAAACGATCGTGCAGGGACCGATGGCTTCGCAGGTCGCGATCAAGATGCTTGGCACGAACGGCGGCGGCTATGTCAACGCGAACGCAGCCCATCCCTATGAAAACCCGACGCCGCTGTCGAACTTCCTGCAAATGCTCTCCATCTTTGCGATTCCGAGCGGCCTCACCTGGTATCTCGGCCGGATGGTGAAAAATCAAGGGCACGGCTGGTCGGTTTGGTCCGCGATGTTCGCGCTGTTTCTCGCAGGTCTGCTTGTCTGCTGGTACTACGAAGCGGCGGGCAACCCGAACTTTACTAAGCTTGGGATAGATCCATCCGATGGCAACATGGAGGGCAAGGAAGTCCGCTTTGGAATTTTCAACTCAGCGCTCTTTGCGACGATCACCACAGATGCATCATGTGGCGCCGTCAATGCGATGCACGATTCGTTTACGCCGCTCGGCGGTTTGATTCCGCTCCTGAACATCCAGCTTGGGGAAGTCGTCTTCGGCGGCGTCGGCGCCGGCCTTTACGGCATGCTCGTTTATGTCGTGATCGCCGTTTTCATCGCCGGCCTCATGGTCGGGCGCACCCCGGAGTTTCTTGGAAAGAAGATCGAACCTTATGAGGTAAAGATGGCGTCCTTTGTCATTCTCATTCTCGCCTTCACGCTTGCTTGGTTTCTCGGCCTGGGCCGTCCTTAGCAAATGGGGACCTGTCGGCGCTGACGGGAGTTTGAGCGACGGGACAAACAACAGCGGACCCCATGGATTCGCTGAGATCCTTTACGCCTACACTTCTGCAACCGGTAACAACGGCAGTGCCTTCGCCGGCCTTAGTGCGAACACGCCTTGGTACAACACGACACTCGGCCTCGCGATGCTCTTCGGACGCTTCGCAATGATCGTCCCAATCCTCGCCTTGGCCGGTTCGCTCGCTCGCAAAAAGCTCGTCCCCGCCGGACCAGGCACCTTCCCGGTCTCTGGTGCCCTCTTCACGATTCTGCTTGTCGGCACCGTGCTGCTCGTCGGCGCGTTGACCTATGTCCCCGCTCTCGTGCTTGGACCAGTCGTCGAACACTTCCTCATGCACGCAGGAAGGCTCTTCTAAGTCCACAATCCATCAACGATCAACCATCAACTCATAAGTGGCCGCTAAGACTCACTCCATTTTCGATCCGGCGATTATCATTCCCGCAGTGGGAGAATCGCTCAAAAAGCTAAATCCGATCACCATGCTAAGGAACCCGGTAATGTTCGTCACCGAGGTTGGTGCGATCATTGCAACAATTCTCATGTTTACCGGCAGCCAGGGCCCGCCTTTCAGCTTCCTTTTGCAAGTCACGCTGTGGCTTTGGTTCACCGTCCTTTTCGCGAATTTTGCCGAGGCGATGGCTGAAGGCCGGGGAAAAGCGCAGGCCGACTCGCTGCGAAAGGCCCGCACACAGTCATTCGCCAATCGCATCAAGGGAGAGACCATTGAAAAAGTTCTGTCCGAGCGATTGCGCAAGGGAGATCTCGTTGTTGTCACGGCGGGGGAGTTGATCCCTGGTGACGGGGAGATCATTGAGGGCGCTGCGACCGTGGACGAGTCCGCCATCACCGGCGAATCGGCTCCCGTGGTGCGCGAAGCCGGAGGCGACCGCAGCGCGGTCACCGGTGGCACGCGCGTGCTCTCTGACAACATCAAAGTCCGCATTACTTCGAATCCCGGCGAAACCTTTCTCGATCGTATGATCGGCTTGGTCGAGGGGGCCAAGCGGCAAAAGACTCCGAACGAGATTGCGTTAACGATTTTGCTTTCCGCACTCACGATCATCTTCCTCATCGTGCTCGTCTCGCTCAAGGCGTTCGGCTACTTCGGCGGCGTTGATTTCTCGATTACTGTCCTGGTCGCCCTTCTGGTCTGTCTTATTCCAACCACCATTGGCGGATTGCTCAGCGCGATCGGTATCGCGGGCATTGACCGTCTGGTTCAAAAAAACGTGCTCGCCATGAGCGGGCGTGCTGTCGAGGCAGCTGGCGACGTCGACGTATTACTCCTGGACAAGACAGGCACGATCACGCTGGGCAATCGTCAAGCCACCGCCTTCATCCCAGCTCCCGGCGTGACCGAAGAGGAGATGGCCGGCGCGGCCCAACTCTCGTCCCTGGCCGACGAGACGCCCGAGGGCCGCAGCGTCGTTGTGCTCGCTAAAGAGAAATTCGGCCTGCGCGGTCGCGAGATTCACGACATGCCGCACGCCAAGTTCATTCCCTTTTCCGCCCAAACGCGTATGAGCGGGCTCGATCTCAATGGAACGAGCTATCGCAAAGGTTCGGTCGACGCGATCCGTCATTACGTGGATGGAAAGCTTCCTCAAGCCGTCGAGGAGGACGTCAAGAAGATCTCTCAGCGGGGCGCCACGCCACTCGTCGTCGCCACGGATGAAAAAGTCTTAGGCACCATCGAGCTCAAGGACATCGTCAAGGGCGGACTTGCTGACCGCTTCGAGCGCTTCCGCGCGATGGGCATCCGCACGATCATGATCACAGGCGACAACCCGCTTACCGCGGCGGCCATCGCGAAAGAGGCTGCCGTCGACGACTTCCTCGCCGAGGCCAAGCCAGAGGATAAACTCGCGCTGATCCGCAAGGAACAAGAGGCCGGACATCTGGTCGCAATGACCGGAGATGGCACCAACGACGCGCCGGCGCTTGCACAGGCCGATGTTGGCGTGGCCATGAATACCGGCACGCAGGCGGCCAAGGAGGCTGGCAATATGGTCGATCTCGACTCCAACCCGACCAAGCTCATCGAGGTCGTGGAAATCGGTAAGCAGCTCCTCATCACTCGTGGCGCGCTGACGACGTTCAGCATTGCGAACGACGTTGCAAAGTATTTCGCGATCATTCCGGCGATGCTTCTTGGAACGTTTCCCGAGATTGCGCCGCTTGATGTCATGCGTCTCGCTTCGCCGCAGAGCGCGATTTTGAGTGCCGTCATCTTCAACGCCATCATCATCATCCTGCTGATCCCGCTGGCTCTGAAGGGCGTGAAATTTCGCCCGCTCGGCGCCGCGAAGATTCTGCTGCGGAATCTGCTGATCTATGGCTTGGGCGGCGTCATCGTGCCATTCGTCGGCATCAAGCTGATCGACCTCATTGTGGTCGCGCTGCATCTCGCCTAACTGAAAAGCTTATGAAAACTTTCCTTAGAGAAATCCTCACTTCGATCCTCGCGACACTCGTGTTCGCCGTGATGCTCTGTGGAATCTTCCCGCTGGTCATCTTCGCCGCCGGCCAGTTGTTCTTCCCGCACCAAGCCAACGGCAGCCTTATCGAAAGCAACGACCGGCGGATCATCGGTTCGGAATTGCTCGGGCAGAATTTCTCGGGCGCAAAATATTTCCATCCGCGACCGTCCGCCGCAGGCGCCAATGGCTATGATGCGTCAAGCTCGGGCGGCTCCAACCTTGGCCCGACTTCCCGGAAGTTGATCGACGCCGTAAGACAGCGCGCAGAAAGCTATCGTGCCGAAAACGGCTTGGCCGCGGATGCGCTGGTTCCGAGCGATGCCGTGACCGCAAGCGGCAGCGGGCTCGACCCGCACATCAGCGTGAAGAACGCGGAGCTGCAGACCCCGCGTGTGGCTAAGGAGCGCGATCTCAGC
The DNA here is from genome assembly GCA_963744345.1 of uncultured Verrucomicrobiae bacterium. Taxonomy (GTDB): domain Bacteria; phylum Verrucomicrobiota; class Verrucomicrobiia; order Chthoniobacterales; family Terrimicrobiaceae; genus DASTFP01. The sequence goes on along the minus strand of CAVUTD010000025.1, from coordinate 17,851 downwards.
TTTGATGCTGTCAAGGCGGAAGTCCTTAAGGCCACCGAGGGGCGGTCGCTTGGACTTTTAGGCGAACCCGGCGTCAACGTGCTCAAGGTGAACATTGCGCTCGATACGTTCGATACGCTGAAGGCGATCCGATGAAATGACTTCACCTCCGGCCGACGCTCGTCATTTCCTCTTGCGGCAGAAGAGAATTGCCGCCGCTCAGAGGGAAAACGGAGAGGAACAACTCCCTTCGCCTCGCACCGGGGTTGAGCGATGAATAACGATACGGCCATCACGCGTCCACGCGCGGAGGACTTCCTGTCGATCATCCGCCGTCAACAACTTGGAAAGCTAAAAGTCTATCTGGGAGCCTGTGCCGGCGTGGGAAAGACGTATGCCATGCTTAACGAGGGCCATCGCCTGAAGCAACGGGGAATCGATGTTGTCATAGGCTACGTCGAGCCACACGAGCGGCCGGAAACCATCGCCCAGATCGGCGATCTTGAAATTGTGCCGCCGCGCGTCACGACATATCGCGGAATTACTCTGCGCGAGATGGACGTAGGCGCAGTCATCTCCAGAAAACCGACCGTGGCCCTGGTCGACGAACTGGCTCATACCAACGCGCCCGACAGTCCCAACCGCAAGCGCTACGAGGACGTCCAGGACCTCTTGCGTGCCGGGATCAATGTGATCACGACCGTGAATATCCAGCACTTCGAGTCCTTGTATAACCTGGTCGAGGAGACGACAGGCGTGCGCGTTAAGGAACGGGTCCCCGATGAGATTGTTGCCCAAGCTGATCAAATCGTAAACATCGACCTCCCTGCGGAGGATTTGTTGGAACGTCTTCAAGCGGGCAAGATTTATCCCGCGGAGCGAATCCCAGCGGCGTTGGGCAATTTCTTCACGCCGAGAAACCTGACCCGGCTGCGCGAGATGACCCTGGCCGAAACAGCCAATTTCCTCGACCGCCGCCAGAGGGAGACCGACGAATCGGACCGGGGAGTCAGCGCGCTCGGTCAAGTGATGGTCGCCATCAGCAGTCTTGGACCTGATCCCGCCCGCCTTCTGCGCAAGACCGCGCGCTTGGCTGCACAGCTCAATGCGCAATGGTATGCGGTTTATGTCCGCACGCCCAAGGAATCTGCCACCCGCATCGACGCGACTGTGCAACGCCAGGTTGCAGATACCTTGGAGACCGCGCAAAAAATGGGCGGTCTGGTCATCTCGCTCAAACATGAAACCGTCGCCACCGCCCTGATCGCCTTTGCGCGCGAATATGGCATTACTCACATCGTGCTCGGCCGCCCTGGCCGCCGCCGGATTCTCCATTGGCTCAAACCCACCCTCTACGAACGTATTCTGGAAGAACTGCCCGATGTGGACGTCATCGTCGCGTAATCCGGCAGGATTGGCAGCAGTACAGCGTCCTCGAAGAACAGGCCGGCCTGATCAATCGCTGACAAATAATCAGCTCTGTAATTACGGGGAACCTCTTGATCTCTTAGGAGATCCGCCTTGGCGTGTTGCCCCTCATTGTTGACTGCCCACTGGAGATCTGGCTGAGTTGGGATCGGCGCGAACTGTCAGGTCCGACTGAGCCCGTTCCTCCAAAGGACATCGGCTGTTGCCCGAAGCCATCGAAACCTAAATTCGTTCCTTATTCCTCTGCACTCTCGAAACATGATTTAGTAAGAGTCCACGCCGTAACTTCTCTTCGGCGACCGCGTCGCTGCGGTTGAATGCGAACTCGCCACGCGTGTGGCATCGTTCCTGCACGAGCAACGAATCGTAACTCGTAGTCCTTGGCTGCAGGGATGTCGTTGGATGCCCGCTCGTGACGGAAAATCACCTATTGGTCACTCTGCAATCCCTATACGGCGTTCGTCACACGATACATCCTCAAAGCAATGAAACGATCAAACTCCACCACATTGCATCGTCACGCCAGATGTATTAAGGCGGGGAACATAGAAAACGAACTTAAGAAGATACGAAAAGAGCTTGCTTGGATGCAGACGGAACAAAAGGAAATGGAGAGTTGGATTCACGTCGCCTTAAGAGATCTTGGCCGTCTTCCACGTTCCTGAACAATCTCCAAAGCCATTGTAAGAACGAGAGGACGTTGGCGCGGTATCTCGTCGTTTGGGAGATGTTTCTGTTCGGCTGAGCGACGCCGCATCAAGTGCCCGCGTGAACTGACCACAGATGGGATCGTCGAATACGTCAAATGGCAGACGATCCAGAAAACGCGACGGGAAGCAGCTTTGACAAATACCGCGCTGATGGATCTGCGCATCATGTCGGGTCATGGCCGAGGCAGTGAGGCGGAACGACCGCAATCCGGCTAAAGAGCTTTTTTCAATATCAACGCCGCCGGCGTGATGTAGAGGTAATATGTGGTTTTCGCGGGCACGTCCTTTCCCACGTGGTTGAGCAAGACCCCTCGCTGCGGAGGCGCAACCCGGGTGCTGTAATCTCCCCGAGCGCCCCGCAGACGCCCAGGAGGCGCAAATTGAACGCGGGTTGGAGAACAGTGCGCCTGGCTATCGCGCAAAACACAAACTTGCGACCTGCAGACGCGATCAGGGGCGAGGATCCTGGCCCTCTAAATCGCTCCTGGAGGACCTTTCGCTCGAGGACCGCCGTTGTCTCTGAGCTCGTTGCAGGTGGAGAGTTTATCCTAAGGAGCAGCTGCTTTGCGACTTCATCCAATGATCCATTCAGCGTCTTGCACGAATTTTCCCTCTGCTCGCAGCCAGGAGATGCAACTTTGGGGGAGAGAGAACGTGCATCCATTTTTCGCGGATCTGTCTCACCTATTAACGGCCGCTGGTTCGTTCACGGCGTCCCGGAATGCCTATGATAACGAGCACGATCCGGGGCAAGACGATCTCAAGGTCTGCGGCGATCGTTTGCGCGGCTCAAGGCCTCTCCGATTGAGGGAACTTCTGTGCCAACCTGCTGCTTTCCTAGGGATTTCCCTGAAGATCGGGTCATCCTTATCGATCTACGGCCGCCAGATACCGCAGATCCGTTTTCTCCTGTGAACAACTATCGAGGCTACAAGAGCATGAACGAGAAGAAAATTTCGCCAGCCGGTCTAACTGCAACTGACATGCCGTCCAGCACGGCCCAGCCGCCTCAGCCCGCTCCGCAAGAAAAAACGAAACAGGCCGTCCAAACTGCACAAGCCGAAATGGAAAAGCTCAAGGGGGCGGCTCGAGAGCAAGGCAGCGCCGCAGTCGAGGAGATTAAGACGGCTGCGCAGTCTGCCGCCCGAGAGGCTCAAGAAGCCGGGCGCGACTTCGTTCACCAGCAAAAGGAGAACCTTTCTCAGAGAGTGCATGAGTACGCGGACGCGCTTCGCGCGGCTTCAGAAAAATTGCGCGGAGAGGAAGGCAACGTGCTCGCAGAACCAGCCCGAAACTGGGCGGAGCAACTCGAACGAATGTCGGACTATCTACGCGAGAAAGAGATTAGTGACTTTCTTGAGGATTTAGAAACGTTTGCTCGACGGAAGCCTGAGGTGGTCTTCGGAGGACTTTTTGTGGTGGGTTTAGTGGCGGCCAGATTCCTTAAAGCCTCGCGGAGAAGACCTCGACGTTCCGGACCCGCTGAACCTGTTGGAGATGCGAGCGCTCTCCAGCTCTCCACTCCGAGGTCGCCGGCGACCAGCAGCGAGTCTGTCTCCGACGCGCCGGTATCACGGCCGGCGTTCCGCTCTTCACCGCAAGCAGCCCCAACATCCTCGGTGCCATGATTAACGAGCCATCCAGCATTGTCGATCTCCTCAAGAACCTCAGAGACGATACGACCAACCTTGTCCGCGATGAGATCTCGCTGGCGAAAACCGAGATTAGCGAGAAAATAGCGAACAGCTCCCGCAACGTTGCATACCTCGCTGGCGGGGCACTTGTGGCCTATGCCGCGCTGATCCTGGTTCTCCTAGGCATCAGCCTAATGTTTAGGGACCTCTTCATATCGGCGGGTATGAACACAGCAAGCGCGAGTCTCCTGGGTTTTCTCCTTGTCGCGGCGGTAGTCGGCGCGCTTGGCGCCCTCCTGATTGTCAAGGCGCTCAACACACTGAAAAAAGAATCTCTTACTCCAACCAAAACCGCTGAGACCCTCAAAGAAGATAAAAAATGGGTCCAGAACAAAGTCTCATGACAAAGCAAGAACTCCCCGATGAAGAGTCACGCTCTTCGACTGAAATTGAATCTGACATTCGCCAAACCCGCGAACGTGTCGACGCAACTCTCGACGAGTTAGGCGACCGCCTGTCCGCACGTTCGTTGGTAAACTCGGCTCTCGACTGGTGGGAATCGCGCGGCGCCGGCTCTCGCCCTGTAGGAGCGACAAAGGACACTTACCAGAGCCTCGCCCGCTATGTGAAAGAGAATCCCATCCCCTCCCTGTTGGTTGGAGCTGGCGTGGCTTGGATGATCATTGAGGCCACCTCGAGCGAGGAGGACGAAACGAGATCCTCCACGGGAGCGACTTCATATAAAAGGACGCCTACGGTCGAGGACACGCCATACGACCCATTTGAAGGCGGCAATCAAACAGAAACCGCCGGCGAAAGCGGTCCGGGATTTGTTAAGAGCGCCAAGGACAAATTGGAACACGCAAAGGAAGCAGTTGCCGGAGTTGCGGGAGCGGCCAAAGAGAAAGTATCTGCTCTGGGCGATTCAACGACCAGGGCTGCCGAGGACGCGGGCAGACGCGCACGACAAGTGTATGAAGAAGGCCGTTCGACCGCGAGCAAGATCGGACATAATCTCGAAGGTGGGTACCGCTCGGGCGCAGAACAGTTGCAAAAAGCCATGGAGGAGTATCCTTTGGCAGTAGGGATTGGTTTTGCCGCTGTGGGCGCGCTCATCGGTGTGCTTCTTCCGCACACTCGTCGAGAGGACGAGTTGCTCGGAGAACAATCCGATCAACTCATCAAGGCGACGAAAGAAAAAGGCGAAGAACTGCTTGAGCGTGGCAAAGTTGTCGCGCAACGTGTCGGTGAGAGCGCCTTGGACGAGGCCCGTCAGCAGGGCCTGACACCAGAAGCAGTCGGTGACAAGATATCCGCACTCGCTGGCAAAGTTGGAGAAGTCGTTCACAAAGCCAAGGAAGAAGCGGGAACGGCCGCAAAAGATGAGAAACTGACCCCAGAGCGTCTGAAGGGGGAAGCCTTGTCCGCTGCTGGAGGCCTCAAGCAGGACCCAAAAACCGCTGCGCGAAAAAAATCAGAGGAGGCGGGCTAAAAGGCCTGCAGGTTTTATCGGTCAAGATAAAGTCTTACCTTCGGTAGCGCCATCGCGTGGGTTCGAACCGGACATTGTTATCATCGCGATCGATCCGTGACTCCTTGCGGACGCGGGCACATCCTGGAAGACGTTCCATTGGTCCCTGATCAGAGTGCGCTGATGTCCTTTGCCTCGCTGTCAATCTGAACGCTCCTCTACGAACGTATTCTGCAAGAACTCCCCAATGTCGACGTGATCGTCGCCGAGACGGCAAGATTCGCAGCAGCATACATATCGGAAGTAACAAGTTTAGCGCGCCGCCAAAGTTAAGCTGCAGGCGATTAGCTGTGAGGTACACTGTTAGGCTTAGGCTATAACAGCCAAACTACGCAAGAGTTCAGTCCGGGGGAAACGGGCCAGACCGCCGGGGGGATAACGCGACTGGACGATCTTCTTCGGATCGAACTCGAGATTGCGGCTGCCTGGAGTGGGATTAAGGTACACCGTCAGATCGACCGCGGCTGCTTCGTTGTATTCGGGGATGATGCGCATCTCAACCCGTGCATATTTCCCGTCGCCGGTCCTCACGTAAAAGTTAGTCTGTATTTGGGACTGATACTTCTCATCAGTTGCTTTTTGCCTGAAAGTCCATTGCGTTTGATACCCTTCCTCTGGCGCCATCACCATGAATTCGTCCTGCGACTTGATTAGACCCGCGCCGCCCACGCCTTTAATAGTGGCTACCCAGTCGAAACGTTTGTTTGTTTTCGGCCCTTTGCTAATCCGCAATGCAAGATTGCCGGCGCCGTTTGCTGCCTTCCTTCCAGTTGTCAAGTCGAAGTTAGTCGGAGTCCCGTCATTCCGAGCACCTAGAAGTGTCGACCCTCGCTGGATCATGGGCTCGGATACACCCTTTTTCCTCATACGGAAGGTCACTGGTTTAGTTGGATCGGGTTCGTGATACGAGGGCTCCCAAAATCCCGCATATTCGAAACTTTGGGGATTTGATCTAAACGCTATATAGCCCTCTTTCTTTAAGGATCGAACACCGAAGTTCTTTCCTTGGATGCCTGTTATCGAGAATCTTCCATCTCCATCAGTCGTCCGTATAGCGTCGGAAGTGCCTTTAGGCGACATATCAGTCCAATTCATTCTGACTTCAACATCGATAATTGGCTGTTCACTTTGATCTACCACCTCGCCGTAAAATTCAATTGGAGTCTTCCACTCAAAGTTTCGGTCTTGCTCTCATTTCTTCCAGTAGATAAGATAGGCCATGGTGGATCGTTCATCCCTTGTTAACGGCCGCTTGGCATTGCGTTCGGCGCAGGACCTGCGAAGGGTGTCGCGCTGAGTGTTGGAGTTGGTGTCACATGAGTCGAGAGCTGCGCCTGATTGCGCCGCTTTCGTTCGTCCATAAGCCAAACAATACTGGCGACGACAAGCACCGCGGCAACTCCGATACTGATGTCACTGCGCTTCATTACTGAATTGTTGGCGATCCTTCAAAACAGAATTATGCACGCCATTGTCACCCAATGATCCTTGTGTTGATGCTGCAAACTAAGCTTTGGATTGCACCGTCTACCGATGCCTCGATAAGCAAGATTGCGGGTAAGCGGACCAGGATCATCGTCCGGCGATTCCTCATCCCAGACGGTGACGCTAGGGAGTGGCACCGGAACCATAGAATTGATTGACATCTTCCATTCGAATTTGGGATCCCGCATTTCCATTTCACACCACCACTCATCGCGGTAGCTCAATCGATTGTAGGATGAAGCTTTCGGGCAACTAATACGTCAATGAAAGAGAAGATCGACTCGGCGTTGCCTGCCGCTCTGGTCCGGCTGTTGGCGGTTTCAAGGATCCGATGCCAGTGGAGAAGCGCGCTAGCCTAGCCACCGTGTAATAGCCGTGATTTCTAATACCAAGACCCGCCACCGATCTCGCATTGGGGTGCAATACTCCCGAACCAATGTAGACGCGTGCCGCGGGCGTTGCCTCGTCGAAACTTGTGCCGCAGCGAACCATCCTGAATCAGCTACTGCCAATGTTTATGGCTGTGCAGGCTCTAAATTTGTCCCTCCCTTGGAGTTCAGCAAGACCTGATATCGAAGCGTCTTCTTGCCCCTGATCTGGCGTAGCTTAAGCAATCCATATCCTTGAGGCGTTTTGATATAAAACCAGCCGCCCTCATCAAGGTCCTGCCATCCCGGTGGATGAGGGGTGTCCTGGTTTAGCTCGAGTGAAGACTGATAGCCTTCCTTCGGCGCCTCGAAAGGAAACTCCTCCAGAGCAGGTATTATGCCCCCGCCCTCCACAGAAAGTTGTGCCCTCCATTTTCTCGTCTTTGCATCATTCTCGAACACGGTAAATTTTAGCGGAGACGCAACTCCGTCGGCCTGGGGCATCGGGATTGGTGAAGGTGTTCCAAAAGTCAGCACGAACTTGCCTTCAGAAACGACCAGCGGCGCAGGCTCCCCTTTTTTCCTCATGTGAAACAACACCGGGTTATTTGAGTCAGGTTCGTGGTATGTTGGCTCCCAAAAGGCTGCATACTCAAAACTGTGGCGATTTGTTGCGTTCGCCTCTATGTATCCAGCCTTTTTGAGCGAATGTACGATCAAGGCTTTTCCTTGTTCGCCTATAAGCGCAAAGCGACCATCGCCGTCGGTTGTAAGTGCGCGTGTAGATGATCCAGAGGGCGACAAATCCGTCCACCCAATTTCAACTTCGACACCCGGAATTGGCAGAGCCTCTTGATCAGTAACTTTACCATAAAATGAAATTCGAGTTTTCCACTCATATCGAGGGTCTTCCTTGAAGAGTCTAAGCCGTTCCGTCCACCGCGGATCGGCTGATTGGTAAGGCCCACCTGGTTGCTGCCGCATGTCCAATGGGATACTCGCTACACTGATTGTTGCAACTGGTGTAGCTTGCGGCAAAAGCGTTGCTTGGGAGATGAGGGTCGCTTGTGCAGTGGACATTGGCTGCGGCGTGGGCACGGCCCGGATCGACGGCTTTGCTACAGGGTTTGGATTGCCTCGGATCAGCATCCAGCTGACACCGATAACAGCGAGCAGCATCACCATTGAAGTGCTAGGCCTCATTATTCTTCTGTCAAGGTGATAAGCAGATTCTCGTAATACGGCCAGAGTCGCTGGATACGGCGGCTAAATTGACCACCGTGATCCGAGCTTGCTTCCGCAAAGTCCGATGGGGAACCGGGGCCAACATTATAATTTCCGTCAATAGATCCTCCTACTGCTGTGCTGGCTCCCGTTGCCTCCGATCTAGGGCGGGCAACGAACGACATCGATTCATGGATGTCTGCAACATATCTCCATGTATTCGCATCGTTAATTCTAAGCTTGCAACGTTGACCAATAGCTTCATTGCTATCGTATTCATAGTGTCTCCCCACAAACCAATTTGGTTTGTAAGCGAGCTGGTTGCCCTCCCAACTCACGTTTAGACCAATCTCGCGTCCCGTCTTTAGCGCATAGTCGACTATGTTGTAAAAGCTCACTACTGAGCCCCTGACATTAAGTCCTGTCAAGTAGCCTCGATATCCCAAGTCGTTAGTGCCGTCAGGCGTCGGATTTTGCGTTTCCGCATTAAGAAAGTCAGCATAGCTATTGAGGCTTTGTGAGCTATCATAACAACCTGCGGGAGCCGCCGCTTGACTCGCTACATAGTTGTCTACGCTTAGGCCATAGACCGTGAGAGCGGCCCCACATACCACCGCACCCTGGCTGAACGAATAGAGGTTTTTGGAAAAGACTGTGGGGAAGCTGTTCATCAAGGCAGCCAATCCCTGCCCAGACTTCCAGGCCCGATACTCGCTATCGTTATACTCGAAGGGGAACGCGGGCGTCAAAGCGGGCCATTTGTACGATGCAAAGCGGCCTTTATAGCCCTGGTGCCAAAGCCGTTTAAAGACAGTCTCAGACATGTTGACCCAGCTATTGTATGAGTCTGCCGCGTCGCCACTTCCAGGTCCGTTGATGCCGTGTACGAAAACAATAACCTGCTGGGCTTCGTCAGTGGGCGCATCGAAGGGATGTCCGTGGGGGTCGCCGATAGCGCGTATCTCTGGCTCTGGTGGATATTCGAGGATGTAGTTGCGTGCGTATGGGATTGATTCAGGGATTGCCTTAGCTCTTAGGTACATCTTCTTGATGTTCTTCAAATCGAGCCAGACGCCGGGGACTTCGCCGATCTGGGCACCGCTGGATCTGTTGATGGTCATGATCAACTCGCCCTTGCCTTCACCTCCGGCTTCAAAGAGCAGGCATTTTGTCGCACCAGGTGAGGTCGCCTTCCAAAAATCTACAGGCAGGAGGAGGGGAAAACCATCAGCCACTTCGCCCAGTGTCGCCGCATCCGGGTCGGAGATTTGCGCAAAGGCCGCCCCATCGTCCTTCACATAGGAATCGGACCCGCCCGTGTCGGTCGATTTGTAGACCCTTATCCTGGGGCTGTCTTCAACGTTCTTGAACTTCAGCCCGATCCTGAATGTGCCCGCTGCCAACTCCTTCTCGAAGGCACCGAAGAATAGGTGAAGCCGGGCGAAATCCTCCAGGTCGCGCGCGCTTAAGATAAAGCCATCTTGGTAGTCGGTGAATATCGGACCGATCACATCTCCTTCGGCGGCCGGCGATCCATCATTGTCATCATTGATCCAAAATCTGAAAGGACTCTCCGGAGTTGTCGTGTCCCTGTTCTCTCCCGAGAAAGCGATTGCTCCGTCCCGGTTGGCGTCGACGGCGATTCCGGCAGGAATGAGGTAAAGGAACAACGTGGAGCCGTCGATGTCCGGGTATCCGGGACTTTCAGGATCGTCGTCATAGATGATGTTGGAGTAGTCCACAGCAATATTGACGGATTCCTCGGAAGCGAGAGCGACCGGAAGCACGTGGAACGAGTCACCCAGTTTGGGCAGATGTTGACCGCGCCCAAGGAATTGATGGATCGGCGTGCCTTCGACGCTCACAGTGCAACCGTCGTCCGAGAAGAGAGCGAGTCCATAGACAAAGCGGCCCTTCTTATCGTCGGGAAGTTGAGGTGGCGTATATTGTCCTGAGAACGAGCGGCTATCGCCCTGCTTGGAGCTCCGGTAAGGAAGATTGCCATTGGCAGCTTGGCGGCTCGCCTCAACTCTGGCCTGGGTGACCGAACCGTCTGCTATATCGCTAACGTCTCTGATCAAAGACGACACGCTCTGACTAAAAAGACTGGGGGTTTGCGCAGGGAACATGAGTCCGATCGCTAGCCAGGCGAGGAGCGATTGTGAGAACCCCTTGCGGCTCGAAACGATGGCAAGCACGCCGCATCTGCTACAAGATTCGTGTTTCAAACATCAATCACAAAATTGGTACAACCTCGATTTGGCTAAATTGGAATACTAGCTACTGGACTACTTGTGGATCCTTTAGATACGATAAATATTCCGTTAAAAGGACTGATCTTGAGCTGCACAAAATGGTTTTATCCGGCAGTCGTGGTCGATTATCTCCGAATACTCCTGTCTTATTCGTTTATACGACAGCAGGATGGCCAGAAAAGGTTTTCCTCGGAGAGCACGCTCCGGTTCGCGAACCCCTTATTCCCGTTGCCAGAGGGGCAGCTCCGTTAAATACGAGCGGACGCACGACGCTAAATGGATAGTAAGCCTCCTTACTTCTTGTTGACTTAATAATCAGGCTGCTTACTTTGGTGACGATGCCGTATCTGTTGCTGAAGGAAGTTCCCCGTTATGAATGCCTGCAGGCTGCTGCTGCCCGGGTGCCGGGGGCGGATCCGGCGATTTGTCAGGTTTTCCTCAATATTCTTCATACCGGAGATGTGGTCTCGCGTGAGGAGGCCAGCTTTCTCGCGCCACACGGATTGAATCAGGCCCGGTTAATCATTCTGGTGCTGCTTGACATGTCAGAGAACGGCAGCCTGCGCTCTTCAGAGCTGGCCGAGGAAGCCAATGTGAGTCGCGCCACGATGACGGGACTTTTGGATACTCTCGAGAAAGCTGGACTGGTGGCACGCACGCCGGACACGCGAGATCGCAGGGCTTCTTGTGTCAAGATCACGGAGAAAGGGCGAGCACTTCTGCGAAAGGTACAGCCGTTGCTCATTCAATGGACGGAAAGCATCCTTTCAGCACTGAGCGCCCGGGAGCGGCATCAACTCATGACGCTCCTGCAGAAAATTCAGAAGACCTTCAGCGAGCACTCTTCGCCCAAATGATTAAAAAAATTCTTTTCATCTTCCTTGGCTTGCTGGCCGCCATTGCGATCGTTGTCGCGCTCGGCGGGATCAAGTTTTTCCAGGTTCGCAAGGCGATGGCCGAACACGCGAGCTTTGCGCCGCCCCCTGAGACGGTGACTTCCATAATCGCCGAGGCCGAGGAATGGACTCCCAGCCTCAAGGCCGTTGGATCGACCGTCGCGGTGCAGGGCGTGACCGTGAGCACCGACGAACCCGGCATCGTGCAAAAGATCAATTTCGAGTCCGGCCAGACGGTGAAGGCAGGCGATCTTCTCGTTCAACTGGAGATGAGTCAGGAGGAAGCGCAATTGCGCTCGGCGGAGGCGCAGATGCAGCTGGCCGCAGCCAATCTCCAGCGCCAGCAGAACTTGCTCAAAAGCCGTGTGAGCTCGCAGGCCGACTTCGACAGCGCCAAGGCCCAATACGACCAAGCCGAAGCGCGCGTTCAGGAGGTCAAGGCTCTTATCAACAAGAAGACCATTCGCGCCCCGTTTTCCGGCGTCCTGGGTATCCGCGCAGTTAACCTGGGGCAGTACCTTCAGAGTGGCGCTCAGGTTGTACCGCTTCAGTCGCTCGACCCCATCTACGTCAATTTCTGGTTGCCGCAGCAATACCTTGGCCAGATTTCAGCCGGGCAAGCCGTGCACGTTCTGGCGGACGGTATTCCGGACATCACCTTCGAAGGGAAAATCAACGCTGTCGATGCAATAGTCGACGAGGCGACGCGGAATGTCCGCGTGCAAGCGACGCTCCCGAACCCCGAGAGTCGCCTGCGTCCCGGAATGTTCGTCAACACCGAGGTCCCCTTGCCCAGCAAGGCAAGTCACATCGTGCTCCCTGCGACCTCGATCCAATACGCGCCATACGGAGACATGGTTTACGTGATCGACGACGTGAAAGGCCCCGACGGTAAAACTTATCGGGGGGTGCGCCAGCAGGTTATCAAGGTTGGCGAGTCGAGGGGCGATCGCGTGGCCATCCATTCAGGCCTCAATGGAGGCGAGGAAGTCGTGACTTCGGGCGTCTTCAAGTTGCGTCCCGGAGTGGCTGTTCAGGTTGATAACAAAATCCAGCCGGAAAACAGCGTATCGCCCAAGCCGGAGGACACGTGAAAGATTGCAAAAACCGTGGCGCTTCTACCTGGCTGCTCCTCGGGGAATACCCACGGCTTGAAGGCTGCTTCTCCGACAGACTAGCGTTTCTGGTTATATGAAGATTACCGATCTCTTCATCAAACGGCCTGTCTTGGCCATGGTCGTTAACCTGCTGATTTTAATCGCCGGGTTGGTCTCCATCAACACTCTTAGTGTGCGTCAATATCCGCGCAGCGATATCGCGGTGGTCACGGTGGAGACTGCCTATATCGGGGCCAATGCCGACCTCGTGCGCGGTTACATTACGACCCCGCTCGAACGAGCCATCGCGAGCGCGGATGGCATTGATTACATGGAGTCTGCCAGCACGCAGGGTCTGAGCACGATTACGGTTCATTTGAGGTTGAACTTCGACACCAATGCCGCCTTGACCCAGATCCAGGCCAAGATTGCGCAGGTGCGGAACGACCTTCCGCCCGAGGCCGAAGCGCCCGTGATCGAAGTTGAATCGAAGGATTCCGAATTCGCCGCGACGTATCTGAGTTTCTACTCGGAGGATCTCGACCAAAATCAAATCACCGATTATCTAACCCGGGTTGTTCAACCGAGGCTCTCTTCCATTCCCGGCGTGCAGAGGGCTGACATCCTCGGCGGGCGCGTCTTCGCCATGCGCATCTGGCTGAAGCCCGACAAATTGGCATCGCTCAATCTCACGCCGGCTGACGTTCACGCTGCCCTCCAGGCCAACAACTATCTCGCGGCGGTGGGCAAGACCAAGGGGACCATGATCGCCGTGAACCTCGTTGCGAATACCGACCTCAAGACTGCGGACGAATTTCGCAACCTGGTGATACGTCAGAGGAGCGGGGCGATCGTCCGTCTGGGCGATGTTGCCGACATTGTTCTTGGCGCCGAATCTTACGACGACGACGTCCGCTTCAGCGGACAAAAAGCAACCTTCATCGGCGTGTGGCCGCTGCCCAATGCCAATACGCTCGACGTGGTCCGGGCTGTCCGCGAGGCGCTGCCGGAAATTCAGAGTCGAATGCCCACGGGCATGAAGGCGGGCGTCGCCTTTGATTCCACGGTTTATATCGAGAGCGCAATCGCCGACGTGCTAAAGACTTTGAGCGAGACGCTTCTCATCGTCATCATAGTGATCTTCCTTTTCATGGGATCGTTACGCGCGGTTATCATCCCTGTCGTAGCCATCCCGATCTCCTTGGTGGGAGCGGTGTTCCTCATGATGGTAGCTGGTTTCACGATCAACCTTCTCACGTTGTTGGCGATCGTGCTCTCGGTCGGTCTCGTCGTGGACGACGCAATCGTGGTCGTGGAAAATGTCGAGCGTCACTTGCAACAGGGCGAGAGTCCTTTCGACGCGGCCATCAAGGGAGCCCGGGAACTTATCGGTCCAATTATTTCCATGACCATCACCCTGGCTGCGGTCTATACGCCGATCGGAATCCAAGGCGGACTTACCGGCGCGCTTTTTCGCGAGTTTGCCTTCACCCTCGCCGGCGCGGTCATTGTCTCGGGTGTGGTGGCGCTTACTCTTTCGCCGATGATGTCTTCGAAGCTGCTGCGAGAGGCCGATTTTGAAAGAGGCTTCGCAGGATGGATCAACCGGCAGTTCGATCGGCTACGCAATGCTTACATGCGCGTCCTCGGCGTGGCGGTGAGGAATCGTTGGCCACTGATCGCCTTCTGTTCGATCATCGGCGTGGTCTGGGCTCCTTTTCTCATGTTTTCCAAGACCGAGCTGGCGCCCAACGAGGACCAGGGGTTTATCTTTGGGATCGTCAAGGCCCCTGCCAACGCCACGCTTGACCAGGTGACGCTCTTTGCCGACGAGATCAACAAGGCCTTCCGGTCGGCCCCGGAGGTGGCGAACACGTTTCAGATCAGCATGCCCACCGGAGGTTTTGGCGGCCTGGTCACCAAGCCGTGGAAGGAGCGCAAGCGCAGCACCGAGCAGATCGCGGCAGAGCTGTTTCCAAAAACCGGCGCGATCGCGGGTCTGCAAGTAATTCCGGTTACGCCCCCGCCGCTGCCCGGAGGCAGTAACTTTCCCATCGAACTGGTCATCGCATCGACCGCCGAGCCCCGCGAGCTTCTTGAGGTTGCGAACAAGCTGGTGGCGAAAGCTTTCGAAAGCGGTGTCTTCATGTTTGCCGACACCGATCTGAAGTACGATCAGCCGCAAACGGAGATTGTTTTTGACCGCGACAAGGTGGCGGCGCTGGGGCTAAACCTGCGGCAGGTCGGCGCGGATCTTTCAACCTTGCTTGGGGGAAACTACGTTAATCGCTTCAGCAACCAGGGCCGCAGCTACAAGGTGATTCCCCAAATCAAGAGGGCGGAGCGCCTCACCGTTGACCAACTCACGAACATCTACGTCAGCGGCCCAAACGGGCAGATGGTCCAGCTCTCCACCTTCGCAACGTTGAAGAACACAACAGAGCCACGCGAGCTTAGACGATTCCAGCAACTCAACTCCGCGACAATTCAAGGCGCGATTCCTCCAGGGGTCTCGAAAGGTCAGGCTTTGAAAGTTCTCGAAGACGAGGCCAAAAAAATCCTGCCGCCTGGGACAGTCATCGACTATGCAGGCGAGTCGCGCCAGCTGAGAAAGGAAGGCAACGCCCTGGTCACGACCATGGTCCTCTCCTTTGTCTTAATTTTCCTGGTGCTGGCCGCCCAATTCGAAAGCTTCCGTGATCCTTTTATCATTCTTTTCGGCTCGGTGCCGCTGGCGCTCTCGGGCGCGCTGATGTTCCCTTTTCTTGGCTTTACCTCGGTGAACATCTACAGCCAGGTAGGGCTCATTACGCTGGTGGGACTCGTCTCGAAAAACGGGATCCTCATCGTCCAGTTCGCCAACCAGCTTCAGGAAGAAGGTCTCGATAAGGTCCGTGCGGTCATTCAGGCAGCCGCAACGCGTTTGCGTCCCATCCTCATGACGACCGCCGCCACCGTTGCGGGGCACACACCCCTGATCCTGGCGCACGGACCCGGTGCTGCAGCTCGCAACAGCATCGGCACCGTTCTCGTTTCCGGCATGATTATCGGCACTGCCTTCACCCTTTTCGTTGTTCCGGCCATTTATGTCGTCATAGCAAGAACACGGGGTCGAGTTCCTGGCAGGCCGATGTCGGTGCCGCGAGAGGAGCCCATCCTGGCCTCCTGAACACGCTGATCGAACGTCTGTAAGCTAAACAGCGAAAAGAACAGGACGAGTTCCATTGGTGTTCGCGCGTCTGCCGAGCGAAAGGCGTTACGCGTATATTTGCAAATGGCCAGGCGACGCGAGACCTGTAACGGCTGGAGAAGCCTTCAAGTAAATCCGGCGCCGATCGATGCTGCGCGCCGTCGGATTTCTCGTGCGGTGGTTTTTAGCGGAAAGCTTGCTGCCGTTTATTCAAGCGCCTTCGGCGAGGTCCTTTCCGTGCCGCCGCTCAACTCACTGGTTCCGCAAAGTAGGCGAAACCAGGGCGTGCCGCCTTGTCCTTCGATGGGTCCGCTCTAAAAGCGAATTCTTATTCGCGGCGGCGTTCGCCTCCTCTTTTTTCCCAACTGCCTTAAATTTCCCGCAAACAATGGACCGTCCACGGCGGCAAGGAGTCGCGCACCAAGTAAAGGGTCGGCTGTGCCCACTACCTGAGAGGATTCATCAGAGGTTATGCTTGGATTACAATAATGGCGTATTATTGTAAGCGAGAAAAAGAGGGTTGCTTCCGTTTCGTGAGCCGAACCGCGCAACTCTTCAACTCTACTCTATCGCTGGCGAACTAAAATTGATCAAATCCCTCGCGCGTCATATCGAAGTGCTCCCAGCTGCCGCTTTCCGGATAAATGGTAATCTCAGGAATGTGATTGTCCCCGCCACGATAGACCACTCCATAGCACAGTGTCCATATAGGAGAGCATAAAAAAGTAGGGGCTGAACCGTATCCAATAGTTAGAGTTCTACACCCATGAAACCCACCGAGATCCTTGATGCCGTCGATATGACGACACCCCGCTCGCTCGCTAACTTTATCGCCTGGGCGACGCGAAAGGCAGAAGAACTTAGTGCCACACCGGGCATGAAGGAGTACGCTCGCTCTGGCGCCTCATTACCGAAGAAGTTTTACGACGAAATCTATCCCTTGGCGCTTTTTGTCCGTTGCGAGTTCGCCGAATTTCCTGATGCGCTTGTCAGTCCCAATCTGAGCAATGACAACTTCGATGCCACCATCGTTTTACTGGGGGCTCACCGGCAAGTATTCATCGAAATCACCCGGGCAAAGGACGGCTACGACGAGTCTCTACGCGACGAGGTTTTGTCCAGGCAAGGCCATGTCAGCTTAACGGGCCCCATCACGAAGATCTCGGGCCGCAGAACCGCTCCCAACCGGTTGGTCGAAGTCTAGAGTGACTTCGTTCCTCATGAGAAATGCTCGCCAAACATCTGGCTTTGGTTGGCGATGTCGTGCGGGCCAAAGCCCACCGGCAATACGTCGTCGTCGATGACTATCTGCCCTTCTGCAGCCAATCTGATCAGGCGAAACTCCATGAGGTGGTCACGAGCACGCTTCTGTCATCTGACCTTGACTTCGCATCTCTTGTGATCCTAGGCATCAGCGGAAAGCTCCTTATCTCCTATCCATTGCCCCGCTATTGCACTGTTGACGATGGTGCGCTCTAAAACCGCGTGGAGCACCCGCAATGACCGAGCTTTAAGAACCTGTGAAAAAAGTGGCCCCGATGCGCCCTGACTTGCAAACCTACAGGCGACAGGCAGCCCGCCCGAAGAGATGTCGCCACTCCCTGGCGGCTGCCCTTCGTAGTAAAGCCTCCGAAGAACGATCCAAGCTACTCCACGTTCGTTGATGGGAAATCGGGTTGTTTCCGGTTTCACCCATCAGTGATTTGGATAGGGCCGACCTAAACTACCGCCGTTTTCCCAGAGTCAGAGACAGCCGCTAAAGGTACCCTCACTGGGAACCTCAATTCGCTAGGGGTTCAGCCGTCTAATTTGACGCGGCTTGCATTGACGATCTTTTCATTAGGTAGCGCAATCACCGAAAGAAGATAGTTGCGCACCGGCGCAATGACTGCCTCAGATTGCGGCCGAAGGTCCGACGTACTCTTGAGCGCACCGCGGCGCGGAGCTTTGGACCTGCTCGGCTGCGGCGCAAGGTCTTCTCGTTTTGCCATGTGAACCGCCTGCCGGGTCGAAACGAACCTTGCAGTTGTCCCAATGAAGACGCGCAAGCCGGC
>CAVUTD010000024.1:0-336010 GCA_963744345.1 uncultured Verrucomicrobiae bacterium | reverse complement strand
TTCATCACTATCAAACGCTTGCGCCACAGTTGCCCAATAGTTTCAGTGAAATGGAACCACTTTTCTCAGCCGTCATCTGCGGCTGCAATGCCGGTCTGTTTCGCGAGGCGTTACATGAGGTTTACATTCCCCGGATTCAGCGAGGAAATGCCTATTTCGCGGCTAACAACCTCGGAGCCCGAGGAGCCTTGCTCTCGGCTTTGGTTCATTTCTTCCAAGAGGGACGCTGGGGGTCATTCGTGGAAGTGGGCGTGGAGGGACAGAGTCTCACGGCGGAAGATCAGCTCTTCGTTCTCATGCAGGCGGGCCTGTACCTGACGGCTACGCGAGGTTTGGGAGCACCGGAAGCGCGTATTTGTTACGAGCGCGCAGAGCCCCGGTGTCATTCGCTTAATCGTCCCGTGCTTCTGCACGTGGCACTGATGGGTCAGTGGCGCTACTCCCTCATGCACGACAAGCTCACAGCAACGATACAGATTGCCCAACGGGTTTATTCGCTGGCGCGGGAGCAGAACAATCCTGCGCGGATGGTAGGAGCCTGCAGCGCTTTGGCAATGACGCATCACTTTTTGGGCGATTTTGAGGCTGGGCGACGACAGGCGATACATGGCGTCCAGATCTGGCGCTCGGGGAGCGTACAGTCTCATGCGGAAGACCTCGATGCGCCCGCCACCACTTGTCTGTGCTATGAGATCTTTTGCGCGTGGCACTTCGGAGAGATCGTCGCATCCCAACCGAACATTGTGGAAGCGATCTCACTAGCGAAGGAACTGAAAGATATGCACGGATTAACCTCCACGATTTATTACGCAGCGAGTTTCGCCTACCACGAGCGTAATCCTTCTGAAGCGGAACGCTTGGCATCAGATGTCATTGAGCTGTCAACTCGTCACCATTTTGCGCATTGGCTGGCTCTAGGATCCATACTCAGCGGTTGGGCGCGCAGCGCTTCCGGTGACACAGTTGAAGGCGTCTCGTGGATCGAGGACGGAATCCGAGACTATCGGGCCACTGGCGCAATCATAGGCCTGCCATACCTCTTGGGAATGAAAGCTGAAGCTTTGCACTTAGCAGATCGGTACTTCTGAAGCTCTTGAGGCAATCAAGGAGGCAGAAGCACTGGTCGAAAGATTTGAAGAGCGCTTTTGGTGTGCCGAATTGCACCGGCTCCGCGCTGTTTTTCTCGCGGCTATGGGTGCTGAGGAAACCCAAATTGAAGCTTCATTTCAGACAGCTATCAGCACCGCAAGACAGCAGAAGTCAGTTTCGCTAGAGAAACGCGCCGAAGCTACCCACGGAGAATATCGTCGTCAAAAAGCGAGCGGGTCAGAAGGTTGTGGATTCCGGCTGCCTCTTTGCTAACATATTGCTCCCCACGTTTTTTATGGTCCGTCAGCATGGCTCTTGACCGGCGCCGCGTCTATTAGGAGGTCGGAGCAACCGACCTGCGCAAAGTTTCCAAGGAGGGCTCCCAGCTGTCGGGAATGGGTAAGCGCAAATGAATCTATGCGTCAGGTTGCCGAAGAGGGTGGACCAGGGGCACAGTAGCCGCCGAATGTGGAAGGCAACGCCATCCACATCTGGACGGATCTGGGGCCGCAAGTGCACTACTCGTTTCACTGCAGCTCCTTACATCCGCTTACAGTAATGCGCTATTATTGTAATCAGCGGCCGACAGGACGACAGGGTCAAGGCATTCAGATTGGTAATCAAAGAGAGAGCGAGGCGCGTTGCGACATCTGTTGATATTGGTCGTTTCGGTGGGCATAAGACGAGAATCCGTAGATTTGGGAGTAGCGTTTGTGAAGCGTTCGGTATTGGCGCTTGAGTTTAAACAAAAGAGATTGAAGCTCGCGGAGCGACCGGCTTTCAACGGCCGTGGCAATTTTGACGGCAAGCTGCATGGTCCTTGGTTGAGGGGATCGAATGAGTCGCGAAACAAGGCGCGCTTTGCGTTGCACGCCGAGTGCTCGTCGTTTGTTGGCCAACGATGCTTCCAGATTGCGAATTGACTGGTAAAGCTGCTGCAACCGAAATGAGTCGGAATTTTGAGCGCTCTGCAGCGCGTTCATCTGCAGGTGATTCAGTCTTCGGCGAAAAAACAAGCTTGTCGGCATCGAGGCGCTTGGAAAGCGTCTCGTCCAATTTCTGTGGAGAGCTGAAAATTTCCTGCCAATGCGAGTTTTCGATCTCGAACCATGATTTGATGCAGTCCATCTGCTTCTTGTGCTTGGACTGGCTGGATCGCGACGTGCTGCAGCCCACATAGCTGCCATTTTCGGTGCGCGGACAAATTGCGACGTGAACGTGGAGGTTGGCCGTGTCGTGATGAAGGCCGTAGGCGTATCCGATCGAATCGTTGGGATGGAATCTCTCGTTGAATCTTCGCATGACCTTTTTCATCGTTGAATGAAGGACTTGGTCCGGATTGATGCCTGCATCTGTCAGTGCATCGTGCTGTTCCTTGGACATTGAGAAAATGAGCCGATGGGCGATTACGGGACGTTTCGCAGTGGAAGGAAATCTCGCCAGATGCTTTCGCCAGACTTCGGTGATGCGGTGCTTGCGCTCGGCGTTGGAGAGCTGAGAGGGCGCCGTGCTCGTCCCGCCCGGATTCATTCGGATGCTGTGATGCAGGAATCCGCCCGCGTGGACCTGTCCGAGCGTTTCCTTTGACGCATAGTCGGTGAAGTGCTTGAGCTTCTTGCCGATCTGCTGATCCATCTCGGCCCGATCACGAAGCGACACTTTCCGGCGGGATGTTTCGTCAAGATATTCCAAGTCGAGGCCGGCTCGGGCGGTGGACTTGTGGGCAAAGATCTGTCCGTTTTTCATGTCAAGGATTCGAGAAGGTGAATGGAGTGATCGATTTTCTTTTCCATGCGCTGGAGCGCAGCGGGATCGATCTTGTCCTTGGTCGAGACGAAATAGAGAATGGCCTCGAACGTTTGAGCTTTCGTCCTGAGTCCCATCGACTGGTGAAGGGATTCAAATCGCAACTTGGCATCGGGAGAGATATCGAGAGCGAATTGGGTGGTTCCGGATTTTGATTGATGAGCCATAGTGATTTTCGCAGTGAGAGCGAACGATTGAAGGAACTGCGGAAAGCGAGAAGTCCGGCAGGTGCGAGGCATCCCAGAGCGTGCCTGACACGCGGAGGGAAGAGCGGGAAAAGAGCGGGACGCGACCCGCGCGGCACTTCCCTAGGGGAAGTGCTATCCTGTCGCGTCTTTGACCTAGGAAAAGCGCGCAAAGGTCAGAAATCCTGGCGGATCGGATGGGCTCAGCGGCAGGTGCCGGGAGACACGGACCAAGGGCTCGAAGGGCTTGCCAATGCCGATTCGAAGAGAGCCTGAAAGAATGGAGGAAGGCTCCGAAACCTGCAGTACGGTTAAGGCAGAGGTCACACTTGCCGGACATGGCCTGATCCGCGATCATTGTGTCGGAAAGCGATTATTAGGCCGCTCTGTGACTGACGCCGGATCTACTGCTTTCGGTCGGTCGGAAGCGGATGCCGAGAGCAAGCTCTCGCGGACTCGGCGGGCGATCTCGGGATTAACCTGGCCCGGCTCAAAGCGCCGCGAGGTTCTAGCGAGCAACTCCCGGGCGTCACTCACGGTAGATCCGTTGTCCCATGGGGCCCGGCAATCGGTGGCGCGCCCATGGTTTCGGTGCAGAGCGCGTTCGTAGGCGGCAATGATGTCGGCTTCGAGGAAGCCGGCGGTCAGGGCTGCAACGGCGAAGGAGAACCCTACCGCCTCGTCGAACCGCACCTTGCAGTTGTCCCAATGAAGATGCGCAAGCCGGCGCTTAACGGCGTGCGCCTTGGCCCGAAGTTTCTTGTTTCCTACAGGCCCATTATCGCGCGCGCCAGCGCGCGAGTATGTATTTATTCCTTCTTTATATTCTTCTCCCTGCTCCAACAGAGAAGGGCATTTCACTAAAGTGTAATCCGATTTCACTTTAGTGAAATGCGTGAAGCGAGTCTCACGGAAGAACTCCGGCACGGGAAGAGTCCACGAACCAGAGCCGTAGCTGGCCGCTCCGCAGGCTTCTAATTCCGCACGCCATTTGGTTACCGCCGAATTGGCCCGGCTGAATGTCCGGGCGATCTCCTGCAGCTCCCAGGGAAGTAAATGGCCCGACTTCCCCGCGCTTGACCCGCTCCAGCGTGCGGTTGCTGTTATGAAGGCGGGCCAGGAGAATCTTCGCGCTCGAGCAGATCGGCAGGGCGGAAATCCAGTCAAAGAGCGGATCAAAGTGATACGGCCAGGCCTCCCGAAAGACGTAAGTCTTCTTCACCTAGGCCTGACTTCCGCATTTCCGATGTTTTTCGGGCTTTTTTTTGGCGGGTAACGAACCGGGGAGGCTCTATTTTGCTTGGTCAGGTGTGTCAAAAATGCCAATTATAGTCACGAAATGATAATATATTTATGCTTGTGTTTGCTGGTTGTATTTGAATATATAGGCACCCGTGTTCATCAAGCAGACCCGCAAGAAGCTCAAGAGCAAGACCTACTCCAATTATCTGCTGGTAGAGTCGGTGGCCACACCAAGGGGTCCCCGCCACCGGGTGGTCTGCTCACTCGGATCGCTGGCTCCGGCGCCAAGAGAGCATTGGCTTAGACTGGCTCATAATCTCCAGGACTCTTTGAGCGGACAAGAGAGCCTGCTGGCTAAAAGCGCACCCGAGCAAGCCATAGCTGCCAAGCTCGCAGCGGCCCCGCATGGTGCCAAAGCGACACGAAGGGCTGTGGAGTTTGACACCGAGGCCCTCGAAGTCGAGCAGGCCCGTCAAGCCGGCGCCGTGCATGTGGGCCATCAGATCTGGGAGCGGCTTGGCCTGGAAGAGATACTGGCAAAAGCAGGGCTCTCGCACAAAACGCGCCTGTTGACCGAGTTGATGGTGCTCAACCGGCTGATTGAACCCGCTTCAGAACTAGCCATGAGCGAGTGGGTGCGCCGCAGCGCGCTTTGCGACATTTTGAAAACGGACTTCTCGGCTCTCAATGAAGACCGGCTTTACCGCAACATGGACGAGCTTTATCCCAAGCGAGCGCAGATTGAAGCGGGGCTCTGCCGGCGGGAAAAGAGCCTCTTTTCGCTCAAGGAAAACATCCTGCTTTACGATCTGACCTCGACCTACTTCGAGGGCCTATGCCTGGCCAATCCCAAGGCGCAGCGTGGCTACTCGCGCGATTCGCGCCCTGACTGCAAACAAGTGCTTGTCGGCCTGGTGCTCGACGCCGAAGGCTTTCCCAAAGCCCACGAAGTCTTCGCCGGCAACCGTCCCGACACCACGACGGTGGATGAGATGCTCGGGGTCATTGAGCAGCGCATGGCAAACAAAGCCCAAGCCACCGTGGTGGTGGACCGCGGCATGGCCAGCGCGGAGAACCTTGCCGCGATTCGCGCACGCGGCCATCACTGGCTGGTGGCGGGTCATCAGTCCGAGAGGGCCGACTATCTTGAGCAATTCGAAGAAGAGGAAGGCTGGCAGGAGATCGTGCGCGAAGCTTCCTCCCGCAATCCTGGCCAGAAGAAGGTGCGTGTGCTGGTCAAGCCGGCAGCGGGCGCCGATGGCGCGCAGACCCTGGCCCTGTGCTGGAGCGAGGGACGCACCCTCAAAGACCGGGCAATCCGAGAGAGAGCACAGGCACGTTTCTTAGCTGACATCGAAAAGCTGCAAGGTCGCATCGCTTCGGGCCGCCTGCGCCAGGAGGCCAAGATCCATGAGGCCATCGGACGTTTAAAAGAGCGTTACAGCCGCGTAGCGCGCTACTACCAGATCCACTACGAGCCAGCCACAGGCCTCCTGTCTTGGCGCGAAGATCAGGCGCGTAAGCAGAAAGCTCAAGCCCTTGATGGCAGCTACCTGCTCAAGACGAGCCGCAGCGATCTGGACGCCGAGGAAATCTGGCGCACCTACATCCTGCTTACCCGTGTCGAATCCGCCTTTCGCACCATGAAAACTCCCTTGTGCGAGCGACCCATTTTCCATCACTTGGAGCGGCGTGTGGAGACGCACATCTTCCTTTGCGTGCTGGCCTACCACCTCTTGGTGTGCATCGAGCGAGCCTTCTTGGATCGGGGCATTCATACCTCCTGGGAAACCTTGCGAGAGCAACTTTCCACCCATCAGGTCGTCACCGTGCGCCTGCCCACCAGCGATGGACGGGTCCTGACTATCCGCCGTGACACCCGGCCAGAAGAGATCCATCAACATATCTACCAAACCCTGCGCATCCCCCAGCGAATCCTCTTGCCCGTCAAGCACTGGCAACCGGCAAATAGTCACTGAAAGCGCCTTGAACCCCGCATGAAATCAAACTCCGATCAAAAAAACGCGGAAGTTGGGCTAGGTTCTGTTCACGAATTTAGAGATGTAATTTTTTAGCGAGAGCTGATTTAAGCTTGGGATGGCGATAGAATATCCTCGTGTAATGATCAGCGATCGTGTTTGGGAGCAGCTCAAGGCAGCCTTAGAAGAGGCCAAGCATTCGCGTGCGGGAGCACCTGCCGAAATGAGTGATCGCGATTTTCTGGAAGCTGTCTTGTATTTGAATCGTGTGGGCTGCCCGTGGCGGGATTTACCAGCGGAGTTGGGCTACTGGCATGCAGTCTCCATGCGATTTCGACGCTGGGAAGAGCGGGGAGTATGGCGGCGGCTTTGGCAGCGGCTTCAGTGCGAATGCTTCGCCCAAGCCCGTCATCTGTTGATGGACTCCACAACGGTGCGAGCCCACCAGCACGCGGCAGGAGCGCCAAAAAAAACGGCGGCGACCAGGCTTTGGGGCGCTCTCGTGGAGGACTGAGCACGAAAATCCACGCGGCGACTATTGACGAAAACTGCAGCGTTGCCCTCCATCTCACTGCCGGGCATGCCCACGACGGCCGCCAGTTTGAATCTCTCTATGAGAGCTTGGATCCCGACAACGTGCTCGAATCGGCCACGATGGACAAAGCCTATGATGCCGACCGCATTCGTGAGCGCTTGAGTTACGACGGAGTGCAGGCGGTGATACCACCGATCCCAACCCGCGCCCGCAAACTCCCTTACGATCACGCCCGCTATCGTGAGCGCAACCGTATCGAACGCTTTTTTAACAAAGTGAAACACTTCAGGCGCATTGCCACACGCTATGACAAACTCGCGAAAACCTTCTTCGCCGCTCTCTGCATCGTCTCAGCTTTCATCTTGATCAGGAATTCGTGAACAGAACCTAGGGCAATCTTTCCTGCGCTCGCCCGGCATGGGAGGCGGTTGGCATTTGCCCTCCAGGAGATCAGCGTAGAAGATCTCGGCGCTCAAGGTATCGATCAGAAGCGTGCAGCCCCGTCCTCCCTGTCGCAAGATCTTCACGAAGGGCTGCCCCCTGCGCGTCCAGTAGAGAGCACGCTGGCCAATGCGCGGAGAGCGCAAGGCTTGGAAAAACTCCGCCTTTGTGATCGCCAGGGGGTCTGCACCCCTTGATGATGATCGGCGATGGTGGGAGCTGCCCTCTCTGCATAAGACCAATAGGAACATAAAAATAAGAATTGTAAACCTTATAAATGCCGTATACTCTCCATGATCACTTCCGTTCTATTTCGTTCTATCTGAGGAGATGAAAAAAAGATCCAAACTGATGATCTATGTGCGGGCTGAGCTCGCTCCCGATGCCATTCGCTGGGCGATTCGCCTGAGCCAAACCACTCCTACCTTCTGCAGCCTATGCGTTGGCTATTCCCTGCAAAACATGGAGCGTGGACTCAATGTGTGGCGGGATGTAGCGGCCCGCCAATGGGACTTTGTAAACGTTTGGAAATTACGACAGGGCAGAACATTCAAGACAAATCTTCCCGATCCGAGTATTCGACGGGCCCTCGCGTTGCAGCAAGGCCAGTACCGCCAGGCCCAGCCAAAGCTCAAAGAGTTTGAGAGAGCGTTGCGAGCGGGAGAGGTAAATCTGAAGGTTGTTTTTCAGGTTCAAGAGGGACCGGAGGGAAGCGAGAGAGCGGAACGCTGGCCGGAAAAGCTCCGGCGGATGGCAAGGTATTTTGGCGTCAAACCCAACGAGTTGGCCAACCGGATGATCGCTGCGGGAATCCTCGCCCTCGAAAGAGAAGATCCCAACTACGAGCCGGACTTCGTTATCGAATACCGGCAGAAGGTCGTCATTCCCAAAATCGAGGAATACCAGAGCGAGAAGAAACTCGCCGAAGCCTTTAATCCGTATTCGGATGTTCCGAAAGAATTGGAGAGTGATGGCTGGGCCTTCATGGGTCTCATTGAAGTTACCAATCTCCATCACCGCGAGCTGGCCCACGGCCTTCTAGAGGGCAAACCCGTCGAGGAAGCGCTCTCTGATATCTCGCGAGACACGGCACTGAGCCATGCCTACCTTGACAAACTTCAGAGCATTTACACCAGTCCCGTCTATCGCGACTCGATCGAATCTCATCCACTGCGTGAAAAGAAGCTCAAGAAGGAGATCATCGACGCTTGGATCGAAGAGTGGCGAAGAATGAACCGCTCCAAGCCAACGGAGCGCTCGATTATCGCAGACATCTTCGCCTTGCTACCACGGTTGTCAGAGGATGGACTACGCAGGGTTCATGCCGAGGTCAACATTGCGCTATCTATGCATAATCAGAAAGGCGACTGACCTCCGGATTTCGAAACCTCTGCTACCGGCAGGAATGCAGAATCAAGGCGCGGCGTCAGTCGGGAAGCTCATGCTTTCATTCTCGTCGCATCTCGCACCCGAGCGACGGCATCAAACCGGCAGCCACTGGATCGTTTCAATTCTGCTTTTTGCGAACTTCTAGGAGGCTACCAATACGGCATCGGGAATAACCAATCAAACCAGCTTGCGCCATTAAAGGAGCCCTTTTCAACCTTTCCTGGCCAAGTCGGCCGCTACGTAACGCGCCCCGATCTAGCGAGAACTTTGGAAGAGAGACAGGTATGTCTCCGAGCAACTCTGCAACGTTGAACTTCTTTCGCCCGATGAACTCGATTCCACACGCGACGGCGCTTGTCATAGTCAACCATCACTAGGCTTCCTGTGCCGCCATATCGTTCGGTATGCGCTATTTTCCCGCGCCCGAAACGCACGTAGGTTGCTGTGGCTTCAGTGTCAATCTCCACTATTGCGGTCGGGTGGATGCGAAGCGAGCGACGAGGAATTTGCCGACGCCAGGCTTGCCAGTGAGGTGTTACCCTCTGTTGTTACAAAGAGGTCATCAAACGCCGGCAAGGGCAGAGAGACCCTCAGAAGGCAGCGATCAAGGAACAGGTCGTTGCGGTTTTGATCGTAACATCCTTCCCACTACCGGGCGATGGGGAAAAATGGCAGGCACTGCATAAATAGTGATTTGCGGCGCGGTATCAAAGCCGGCTGAACCGTAACCAGCGGTCGACGAGCTGCCGTGTCAATCGCCACCATTGCCGAACGTGCATCTTCCACCAAACAGCGAGGTGCCGCGTCCGAATGACCGCTCTGGAACTAGGCTTCAGTGAACGCTCTCTCGCGCCAGAGGTGAGGACGTGGAGGGCGCTGAAGATGACTGAACAGTGGAAACGAGATCAATCATTTGGCTGGACACTCAATTTTCCGATGATGATGTTCCACATAGATGGGCACGGGTGCTATTCCAGAAAAATCGTATGCGCTTGAGGTAAACGATTGCAATCTGTCCTTCAGAAGCAATCTAGCTGTTCGTTCGCTGCCAGATGCCAACGTGACCGGATTCTCGGATAGATTGCTTAAGGCATTAGAGCGATTCAACTTGAAACCGGAGCACTTCTCCCTGGAAGAGAACGATGGTCTGTTTGGTTACGTGCTCAAGGTTGGGCTTTTCAATGGTCTTGCGTCGATCGAACTGACTCCATCAGCGCTTGAAGTCTCGTTCAAACGCCTAACGTCGACATTTGATTTCGGAATTGGAACCGAGATTTTCGGCCGGGCTGCAGAACTGCTATCGGATCGAAGCGACGGAAAATGTCAGGTCGCGTGGATGGGGCACGCCACGTTTTTAGAACCTGATATCGCCGATTCGTTTTTTGCAGCACTCGCGCCCAAAAGCTGGTCTTTTGGTGGGAGGAGTGCTATTCTAGTTATGAATGAAGGTCTAGAATTTGCTTTCGATTTTGCCAAGTTGAGCATTGAGAAATCCTATTCCTACAACAATGCGGGGTTTCTGACACTTGAGGTAAATGGAATCGCTGCCAAAGAAACGGGAGGTGGGGAGTTCCTTTGGGCCAAAATTTCCGACCTATTTTCCGAATTTGGTCTCCTTCCTTCGCTGAGAAAATCAGAGTGATATGATCAAAGCGCTGCCACCAGAAACGGAATGGACGCCTTTTGCCCAGCAGGAACCGAGCCGTCCCGCTGTCATTCGAGGGCGGTCAATCTATGCGCAAACCCACCAGAGCCCTGGTTATGAGTTTGGTTGGAGACGTTCACCCAAAATGAGTGTCGGCCCGTTAAGTCGACTAAGAAAGCTGTTGGGCCTGAGTGCAAAGGAAGTCGACTTTCCGAAGCCCGTAAAACAGAAAGCGACGATTTCGACGTCTATGGCATGGGCTTCTATTGAAAGCGAGATTGAGCAATTTGCCGTACGACCCTCGAACTGGAATAGCTACGGTGCAGGACCGGTTCCTCTGCCGTGCAAGGTCACGGCTTTTGAAGTGGTAGACCTACTGGCATCCGAGAAGGCATTGGCATCGGGTGTCAATATGACAGGCGATTCTGACGTCGTGATTTCTTGCCGAATTGGCGCCTACAAGGTTAAATGGCAGATCGACGTAGACGGAGATATTGCGGCGATGGCGCATGATCAAAGCGGCCGAGTGTCTTTTCACGACATGACGCTTTCGCAAGTTCGCGGTTTCATTCAAGACCTAAAGGATGGCCGCGTCTGATCCGAGGTGCGACTCACTCGGTATTCCGCGCCACCTGCACAGGATGCAGAGGGAAGCAGTGATCTCCTTTTGGAGTGATGAACTTCTCTTTCGACGCTATCCAGCTGGCAAAGATCTGGCAGAAAGCATCAGTTTCCACCGCAAAAATTCTTCAACCAATCGTTCAGCTTTTTGCAAGAGCGCTGACGACGCATTATGGAAATGCGAAGAAGGCGGACGATATGAAGGCTTTGGTGTTCTGAGTCTTCCGGCCGCAGCGTTCGAAAATAAGTCCTGGCAGACAGATGAGAAGCAACCGGCTGTTTATACGCTTCATGTGTTTCACTGCCCAACCCTATGCAACTATCCACATTCTGACTTTCGGATCTTTAAGGATGGTATCGAAACGGACAAGATCAAACCCGGCAGCGTCAAACTGAAAATACGCCAATACTTGGTTGATTCTGGACTGATCAAGAGCGAGATCGATCCGTAGTTCGGGCGGTTCAGTCTCCGCTTGCTGCGAAACGACGTTCCCAGCGCTCGACGAGCTGCGGCGTCAATCGCCACCATTGCCGAACGTCGCCGATCCTCAACTGCAACTGAGCGATACCACGCCAGAATGACCGCCGGGGTATTACCCATTTCGTAGCTCGTTTCATCCTCGCTCTTCGTCGCGTGGTAACGGTATGTCCCGAAGGAATGACGAAGAACGTTGGACGGATGCTCTATTCCGGACGCAACGGCCACCCTTTGGACGGCGTCAAACCAGCCATTTTCTGAAAGCTCGATGACTGGTCCTTCGGCGTGTCTCCGTCCCTTGAGCCATGCCGACAAAACAGGCTGGACGGGAATTCCACGTGAACGCCGCGTCTTTGCGCTCTTGCCAATGATTTGAATTTTGTTGCTGGAAATCCTCTCCCAGCGCAATTGAAGGAGCTCGGCTGTGCGGACTCCAGCAAATGCCTTGATAGCCAAGCCAACGACCAACGCCGGTTCGTGCTTCATAGCCACCGCGAGAAATCTAGCGAGCCGGGCAGGGGACCAAATCTCCGGGTCTCCCGTCGCCTCACTATTTCGTTTCAGTTTCGCAACTGGGTTTTCCACACACCAGCCGCGTTCCACGGCTTCGCTGAATAGGATATGGAAATGTCGCACGTACGAAATTCGCGTGTTCAAGGTGACATCATCTTGCTCCGCTTGCCACTCCTCGATGGCCTCACGAGTTAATTCGTTCACCTGCCGTTCTCCAAGGCCCTCGCAGACTTTGGAGAAAATGGAACGCATTCCTTTCAAATGTTTCGGTGACGCTCCATTTGACTGTTTGTAGCCGATCACGAAATCTGCCACCTCTCGCAACGTCTTGGATTTCTCGGCCAAGTTCATGCGCTTGATGGCGTAATCGACCGCGGCATGAAGCGTAATTCCAGCAGATCGACATTTCCTTGTTGCCGCCGTTGCCTCAGCAATTTCCGCCGACGATAACTCGAATGCAGCGGCTCCGGCGACCCGTTTCAAGTCGAGCGCAGGCATCGTGACGGTTTTCAGCTTCTGCGCGTCGCCGAAAATCCACCTGCGTGCATCTGTCAAGGCCTCAAAATTCCGGGTAATAATCTTGCCGCCTGTAAACTTCTTGCCCAAACGTACCCTCCAGTAATCGGTAATCCCGTTACTATTGCGAGTGATTCCGATGCCGGAAGGCAAATCGGCAATCCTCGCTTTCTTCATGGTAAAAAGTGTCCACAAATTGTCCACAGTCGTCAACAACGGAGTAAAATGTCAGACTGTAAATCCGCTGGCTTACGCCTTCGCTGGTTCGAATCCTGTCCTGCCCATTGCCTTGAAACCAGCATGAATAAAGGATCTATGGGCATCTTGCGATGTTGGGAGTTGATGCACCTTCATGAACGAAAAATGCACCAAAATGGATCAAATTGTGGCAGCAATTGCTATCCCAATGAAAACGAGCAGAACTCCAAACATGTAGGCGAAGACCATAGTTGGAACGTGGAGGGTAAGAACGCGGGTCGTTCAAAACGAGGTCCTTGTTGCCTTAGGATGCTCTAGGAAGGCTTTTGATTCGCGGGAAGGTAACGTGTGACAAGACTCACATTGGACATTCCCACAAGAACGCAACGGATCAGCGACATTCGGCGAGAAACTCGCGGTTATCGTGATGACAGCCTTCGGAGCTTTCCTCTCTCCACTCTGGTTGATTGAGCGTGATCGATACGACCCTGTCCCAAGCTTTCACCCTGCGCGTCGAGCACGCTATAGACGCTGTATGCCTTGTGATAGTCGATGCCGATAAACACCGGCATCTCCTCCGATTGAACTGGTTGCCTTTTCATGGAGACAACCTGCACCATCGAGTTAATGCGCCTTGCCGAGCCGCCCCTCG
Organism: uncultured Verrucomicrobiae bacterium; assembly: GCA_963744345.1. Lineage (GTDB taxonomy): Bacteria > Verrucomicrobiota > Verrucomicrobiia > Chthoniobacterales > Terrimicrobiaceae > DASTFP01. The sequence continues at coordinate 322,721 of CAVUTD010000024.1, read as the reverse complement.
CGCCGATCAAGCATCCATCGGCCTTTCATGTCGCCTATTATTGTAATCTAAGCCCAACTCTTTAACCCCCTCCGCCAATGTGCAACCAGCCGAGCTTTGACCTGTGGCGAGCCGCTTTCCGGCCCGTCGCAGGCGATCGTCGGCCAGCACGACCGAATCGCTCTCCAGCGCTTCCGCGAGCAACTCCACGGCCCTCGCCTGCTCCTATGCAGCCAGCGTTCACGCGCACGCACGCTCCACATGCCATCGTTGGGCGCTCGATTTGCTCAGGCCGGTTTCCCTGGCCATCGCGCGCACCTCTCTAAGGCCCGCCGTACGAGCCCGGGTGCGTGCCGGGTCGACCTGAACCGCAGCCGACACTCTGACACTTCTGTCCTCCAAATCGATTTGTAGAGTATAGCAAGGTGCAAATGCCGGCGGCCCCTAATACATAAGGCCAGACACTATGGATGACAAGAAAAGTGAAATCTCTTTCTGATCGGATACTGTTGCCTCAACGCGGGTTCCCGATTAGGGTGAGCGAGAGCTCGGTGGGGGGTGGCGCACGCCAATTCTGTGCGCTCTGCGATGCGATAACCGCCGCTGAAGGACGCCGGCAGCAGTAAATACGGAATCTGGAGGACTCGTGGAGCAACTTGGCACAAAACTGGAATCAGTGCAGCAGGAAGCACGCAGCTGCCCAGTCTGCGGTACAAAGTTCTTCGCCCAGAGCGAGTTTTGTCCAGTTTGTATTCTGCTCGGAGCTGTCGACAGCGAATCTGCAGCAACCCAGGAGCTGAGTTCACCACGTCGGTTAACAGACAGCGTTAAGGACGCGGACGGCGGGGCGCAGGTCCATAGATTCGAGAACTATGAAGTGGTCTTGGACGAAGACGGGAGACTTGTCGAGCTGGGTCGTGGTGCAATGGGGGTCACTTACAAGGCGTTGGACGTCGATCTGCACTGCCACGTGACATTGAAAGTCATCAGCGAAAAGTATCTCGGTGACGAAACGGCGCGGTTACGTTTTTTGCGTGAAGCCCGCGCAGCAGCCAAAGTTCGTCACCCGAATGTTGCCTCGGTCTTCCACCTTGGGAGAACGGGCGACAATTACTTCTACGCAATGGAGTTCGTGGAGGGCGAAACGCTTGAAAGCCTCATTAGACGTTCGGGCCGGCTCGAGGTAGAGCTGGCCCTGGAAATCGCGACGCAGGTCACCGCCGGTTTGGTTGCGGTTCACAAGCAGCGACTCGTCCATCGGGACATCAAACCAAGCAACATCATGGTGAGCCTGGAGGAGGGAGGCGCCGTCACCGCGAAACTCATCGACTTGGGACTGGCGAAGACGGCGAGCGAACCTCTTTCCGAGGCCACGATTTCTATGCCCGGAGTTTTTGCTGGGACTCCAGAGTTTGCCAGTCCCGAGCAATTTGCGGGGGCGGCCGTGGACATCCGTTCGGATCTGTACTCACTGGGCGTGACGCTCTGGGAGATGCTAATCGGTCGGGCGCCATTTCGGGGCTCCACGGTTGAGGTGATGCATCAGCATCAGCACGCGCCCTTGCCGGTGGAACAACTCAACGGTATCCCACAGCCGCTCGTCGTTCTACTTGAAGTCCTCCTCGCAAAGGACCCGGCGCGCCGTTTTCAGACGCCGGCCGAACTCTTAAAGGTGATACCGGCTGTAAGAGATGCGGTCGACGCAGGGCGTCCCATGATGAAGACGATCCGCGTTTTTGTCTCCTCGACCGGTGACGTCCAAAAGGAGCGCCATGTGGCGGAACGAGTGATGCGTTCAATTGCAGCGGAGTGCAACCTGCCGGTGAGTGACTCCTCTTCGATCTTCCAACGTCTGGCGGAAGAAAATGGTGTGTCGAAAAATGGCGGGCCGAAACCCGAACCGGATAATCAAAGTCCTTTGCTTCTATGTCCCTATTTTTTGGACTATCAAAAACCAGGAAACGGCTACCCAGGGACGATCCCGAACACCGGGCAATTTGATCTAGTGATTTCTATCCTCTGGTCGCGCCTTGGTAACGTATTGTCCTCGACCTTAAGGATGCCGGATGGGAGTACTCCTGCCTCAGGAACGGACTACGAAATTGGCTGGGCATTGGACCAGGCAGGGAGGAACAGAGCTGTGCCGCGGCTGCGGCTTTTCCACAACTGTTCGAACCCGACGCCGCCGCTGGAACCGAAAGAGGAGCGCGAAGCCTTTGGTCGACGTTGGGACTCTGTCCAGGAGTTCTTTGCGCATTGGACGACGAACAGCGACGGGAACGGCGGCGGGACGTTCAAAAACTATAGCAACCTGCAGGAGTTTGAAGAGCTCTTCCGGGGAGAGTTCCGCGATTTTCTGGAGGGCCAGATAGACCAGGAGACCGGCCAGAAAGTCTTGAGCAGGAAAGTACGCCGGTGGAAATCCAGCCCGTTCCGCGGGCTGAATGTCTTCGATTTCGAACACGCGCCTATCTTCCACGGTAGAACAAGAGCCATCGGGGGAGTGTTGGAAGCCTTGGAAGGGCAAGTCAGAGCGCAACGGCCTTTTGTGCTGGTCGTGGGTGCGAGCGGCTCGGGAAAAAGCTCGCTGATGCGAGCAGGGGTGCTTCCGCTCTTAACGCAGCCCGAAACGATTGAAGGGCTCGGATTCTGGCGGTGGTTGGTAACCAGACCCGGAGCCAGTGGAAGCGGCGGTGATTGCTTCGATCCCTTGGCGGCCGCGCTGCTGGAGCCTACTGCCTTGCCGGACTTGGCGAACCCGGAGTCACTGGACGCGATCCGTGATTTGGCGAGGGAATTGAGGGAACACTCCGAAAGCGTAGCTCTTCGCGTCCGGGACGCGCTGGATTGCGCCGCACGGGAATGGAAAATCCAGCGTTGCCATTTCCTGGAGGAACGAGAGCGCCAACTCCGGAGTTGGGGAAGATCGGACGACGCGGAGGTGCTTCGACAGCAGAGAGAGAGGCTCGAGCCACCGAAGGCCCGTTTGGCGTTGGTGGTTGACCAGTTGGAAGAATTGTTCACGAGCGGTTTTTCGTCAGAGGTTCGGCAGAAGTATATCTCTACGCTCGCTGGTTTGGTTCGGAGCGGCCGAGTCTTTGTCCTGGCGACCTTGCGAAGTGACTTTTACGCTTCGTATCAGGAGTTTCCAGATCTGATCGAGGTCAGCAAGCCAAGCGGAATATTCGACCTGCGGCCGCCCACGCCTTCCGAGATCGCCAACATGATCCGGTTACCAGCCGAAGCAGCCGGTCTGCACTTCGAGCAGAACCAGGAGACGGGTCAACGCCTTGATGACGCGCTGCGAGAGACTTCCTCTGCCACACCGGAATCGTTGCCGTTGCTCGAGCATGTTCTGTCGTTACTCTACGATCAGCAGAGGACCAGGGGTGATGGCTTGCTCCGGTGGTCGGATTATCGCGAGCTAGGAGAATTGAAAGGCGCGCTCGCCAAACACGCCGAAGCGGTATTCAGCACTTTGGGACCGAATGATCAGAGCGCCTTTCCTCTGGTGATGCGCCATCTGGTCACGTTGGGCCAAGGCGAAGAGGAAGTGCCGAACCGGCGGACCGTGCCTTACCATGATTTCGTTGCCTCAGGCAACATCGACCAGGATCAGAAGGCCGGCGCAAAAGGCTTTGTTGATCTGTTCATCGAAAAACGGCTGTTTGTCGCGGACACCGATCCCCAAGGAGAGGTCACCGTAAGCGTCGCGCACGAAGCGCTGCTTCGAGAATGGCAACGCCTGAGAGCATGGCTTAAAGAAAACCGCGAGTTTCTGCGCATGCGCGATCGCTTGGATTCGAGCCTCAAGCTCTGGCTGAGTCGCGGAAAACAAACCGATGATTTGCTCGAAGCGGGACTTCACCTGGCCGAGGGTGAAAAGCTAGTCAAGGACTTTGGATCGTCGCTCAGCCGGGAACAAATTGATTATGTCTACGCAAGCACTGATGAACGAAATCGGCGCAAAAGGGCACAGGCGCGGATTCGTTACATGGTGATGGCCGCGATCAGCATTTTAGCGATCCTAGCCGGCTTTCAATGGCTGCAGGCCGAGCGCCAACGTCAGAGCGCCGAGAAGAACGCAGCGCTGGCCCGAGCGGAAGAAGCACGCACGAAGCAAGCCCTGGCATCTGAAGCAGAAGTCGCCGGGAAACTCCGCGACCAGTTGCGGCAAGCGAGCTGGACAAGCTTCAACCAAGCCGAGCGTCAGTTCCAGTTGGGAGAGTGGCGAGAAGGCATCGCTCTTCTGGCGCGCGCGATCAAATTCGACCCGGAAAATCCAGTTGCTTCAGAACGATTCTTCCAAGAGCTAATTGTCCATCGTGAAAAGGCACTGCAGTTGCCTATCGCTTCCTTTGCCCATAAGGATACTGTTGAGAATGTCGTGTTTAGTCCCGACGGTGCTCGCATCTTGACCGCAAGCAGAGACAAAACTGCCAAGCTCTGGGACGCGGCTTCGGGCAAGCTTCTCGCCTCCTTTGACCATCAGAGTCGCGTCTTGCAGGCGGTGTTTAGTCCCGACGGCACTCGGATCCTGACAGCAAGTGCGGACATGACCGCCAAGCTCTGGGATGCTATCTCAGGCAAGCCCCTCACTTCCTTTGATCATCAGGATTGGATCGTGCGCGCCGCATTCAGTCCGGACGGTTCTCGGATCCTGACGGCGAGCGCGGACAAAACCGCCAAGTTGTGGGACGCGAGCTCGGGCAAGCCTATGGCCTCCTTTGACCACGAGGATGAAGTTCAGGACGCGGTGTTCAGTGCGGACGGCGCTCGAATTCTCACGGCAAGTAAAGACAAAACCGCCAAGCTCTGGGATGGGGCCTCAGGCAAGCTCATCGCCTCTTTTGATCATGAGGATGCGGTCTCGCACGGGGCCTTTAGCCCCGACGGTGCCAGGATTCTGACCGCAAGCAGGGATAAGACCGCCAAGCTCTGGGATGCGGCTTCGGGGAAGCTCCTCGCGTCCTTTGACCATCAGGGTAGCGTCAAGAACGCGGCGTTCAGTCCGGACGGTACTCGGATCTTGACGGCGAGCGCGGATCACAGCGCCAGGCTCTGGGATGCGGCCTCGGGCAAGCTTATGGCCTCCTTTGACCATCAGGATGAGGTCAGCCACGCTGCGTTCAGTCCGGACGGCACTCGGATTCTCACGGCGAGCTCTGATAAAACCGCCAAGCTCTGGGATGGCGCCTCAGGCAAGCTCATCGTTTCCTTTGAACATCAGGATGAGGTCTTACGAGCGGCGTTTAGCGCGGATGGTACCCGGATCCTGACGGCAGGCAAAGACAAGACCGCCAAGCTTTGGGATGCCGCCTTGGGCAAACCCGTATCCTCACTTGTCCATCAGGATACCGTCGAGAACGCCGCCTTTAATGCGAACGGCACTCGGATTCTAACGGCAAGTACGGATCATAGCGCCAAACTCTGGGATACGGCTTCGGGCAAGCTCCTCGCTTCCTTTGAACATCTGGGTCCGCTCTTTCACGCAGCGTTCAGCCCGGACGGTACTCGGATCTTGACTGCGAGCGCGGATCACAGCGCCAGGCTTTGGGATGCGGCCTCGGGCAAGCTTATGGCCTCCTTTGACCATCAGGATGAGGTCAGCCACGCTACGTTCAGTCCGGACGGCACTCGGATTCTCACGGCGAGCTCGGACAAAACCGCCAAGCTCTGGGATGCGGCCTCGGGCGAGCTCATCGTCTCCTTAGCCCATCAGGATTATGTCAGGCACGCGACGTTCAGTCCGGATGGTGCTCGGATCCTCACGGCGTGCTGGACAGATTCACTTCCAAATACTATCGACCAGAGGACGTATGTAACCGCCAAGCTCTGGGATGCGGCCTCGGGCAAGCTTATCGCCTCCTCGGCCGGTCCCGAGATTGTCGATGTCTGGTCGTGCACGACGAGAACTGGAGGGTGTGTGTATGGGGCGTTTAGTCCGGACGGCACTCGGATCCTCACGGCGAACAACGACAACACCGCCATGCTCTGGGATGCGGCCTCGGGCAAACTCATCGCCTCCTTTGACCTTGGTCCGGCTTGGTCAGGGACGGCGTTTCTGGAGGCGGGCCGGCCAGCACTTCACTTCAGTCCGGACAGTGCTCGCGTCCTGGCGGCGAGCGCGGATCACACTGCCAAGCTCTGGGATGCGGCCTCAGGCAAGCTCCTCGCTTCCTTTGCCCATCAGGATGAAGTCTTTCAAGCGGAGTTCAGTCGCGACGGTGCTCGGATCCTGACGGCAAGCAAAGACAAAACCGCAAAGCTCTGGGATACGGCCTCGGGCAAGCTGATCAGTTCCTTTGACCATCCAGATGGTCTCTATCATGCGGCGTTCAGTCCTGACGGTGCTCGAATCCTGACCGCAAGCGGGCACACGGCTAAACTCTGGAATGCGGTGTCGGGCAAGCTGGTCGCATCTTTTGAACATCAAGATGCGGTCCCGTGGGCAGGGTTTAGTTCAGACGGTACTCGAATTCTGACGGTAAGCGCGGACAAGACCGCTAACCTCTGGGATGCGGCTACTCTCGTCGAGCTGGCTCAGCAGGTGAAAGAAGCGAGTGGCGAAAAATCGAAAATAGGCGCCTCCGTTTCGATGGCCAACTCACCTCCGCAGCAAGTCGAATCGCTCTCAGCTATCGCAAGTGGACTCGAATTTTCAGACGAAGGCTCCCTTGTCGCAGTCAATGAAGAGCAAAGATCAAAGTTGACAAAGCAATTGACGGATTTAGCACAAGACGCTGGTCCAAGCGCGCGCTTCATCCGGTGGTTTTTCAGTCCGGGAAGTGATCGAACGATCTTCCCGGCGAGCGGCGTGAAAATTGCCGAGTGGATGGACAACGCACTTTTGACGAATTCAAACGTAACCGAAGAATGGATTCGAAACGCTTTAATTTTCCTTCCCAATCACCCATTGCTGCATATCGCGCTCGCGGGGTTTGAAACTGACCCCAAGCGCGCTGACTTTCTTCGCTCATTCGGGTTGGCCAGGCTCCCGAAAAGCAGCGCCGTCTGCAGGCGCGCTGGCGAGATGCTACTGGCGCAACACCAGCCCCGCCTCGCGCTGGCCGCCGTCGATAACGCGCTCCTCGCCGACCCAACGGACCAAACTGCTCAACGTCTTCGACTAGAAGTCCTGAACGCGATACCCGAACGCTGAAGCCGTGGATCCAGAATCCGGTGAACCTGTGGAGGAACCCGGGACAGCCCCGGGAATCCGCGCAGCAGGAAGCACGCACCTGTCTGGTTTGTGGCACTACAGAGCGTCCGGTCAGATCCGTGTCGCCGGGTTTATTGGGTGCTAGGGCTGGCGGTCGGGGACGGCGTTGCGGCCGGTTGTGGTGCAAAGCTCTTGTTCATGAGTATGACACTGTCCGGGGTACTGCTCCCGGAAGCCACCCGGATCTTCCAATCATCGCTCTCACGAACAAAAATCATACACCAATAGCCCTTGATTGGGATAGGTTCGCCGTTCTTGCCTTGCCCAGTCTCACTCCATTCTCCGGTTGCCCACGCTTCGTTGCCAGCCGTACCCATCAAGTGAAAGGCATTCCCGTCGACCTTGTGGATGCTGTTTTTGGGGTGCCACCACTGGTACACGTCCGCAAACCATTTCTCAATGGCTTGCCGACCGGTGATTGCTGGCCCCCCTGGCTGAACAAAAACCGCGTCGCGCGTGTAAAACGCGGCACGAGCGGCGGCATCGTTGTTGTTGTGTGCCTCATTAATCCCCTTAACGATTGCGAGGATCTTCTGGGTTGTCTGTGGATCCGCCAGGTCTTTTTGTTGGGCGTAAGTCGGCAAAGCAAAGCTGATTGCCAATACGACGAGGGGAACTACTAAGCGTCTTTTCATTGATTCCTACCGGGGGTTACGATGGGTCTGTGCCTAACGACCTGCTACGGGGTTTCTCAGAGCGTCCAGTAACATCCGTGTCGCCTCTGGCAGAAAGAAACGCCTCCCAATGCTCTTAGTGACTTGTCGTCGAAAAATTTCGTTGCGAGTTTATTGACCGCTAGGGCTGGCGGTCGGGGATGGCGTTGCGGCCGGTTGTGGTGCAAAACTCTTGTCGACGAGTATGACACTGTCCGGGGCAGTGTTCCAGGCCGACACCCGGATCTTCCAATCATCGGCCTCACGAACATAAATGGATAGCCAATAGCCCTTGATTCTGAAAGGTCCGCCGTGCTTGCCTTGCCCAGTCTCACTCCATTCTCCGGTTGCCCACGCTTCGTTGCCAGCCGTACCTATCAAGTGAAAGGCATTCCCGTCCGACCTTGGTTTTATAGTTTTTGGGGTGCCACCACTGGTAAAGGTCCGCAAACCATTTCTCAATGGCTTGCCGACCAATGATTGGCCCCCCTGGCGTAACAAAAACCGCGTCGCGCGTGTAAAACGCGGCAAGAGCGGCGGCATCGTTGTTGTTGTGTGCCTCCTCAATCCCCTTAAAGCTTGCGAGGATCTTCTGGGTTGTCTGTGGATCCGCCAGGTCTTTTTGTTGGGCGTAAGTCGGCAAAGCAAAGCTGATTGCCAATCCCGCAAGGGCAACTACTAAGCGTCTTTTCATTGTTTTCTTCCCGCTGGGTTGGGATGATCGGTCGTCTGACCACCTGCTGTTGAGATGTCTCACGGAAGGGGCAAGAAGTCAGTAAAAAATGCACCATCGCTAAAGCCGAGGGATGAAGCTCGGCGTTGGGTCGGTTGGACCCGAAGAGTTTTTTGAAAAGGGGCTTTCGTTCAACGTTGCCATGGTTCCGTCAAGCTCGTGGTTGTTCTCGGCCCTCACATGCTCATCTACCAATTTGATTCGTAGAAGCTGTCAGCCGGAATCAGGCAGCACCGCTTATGTGATGCCCGTGGCACCGCGGCCCAGCTCGATCGGTCTACCGCGCTCGTCTAGGACCAATTCATAGCCGCAAACTGGGCACGCGCGTGCTTCCTGCTCTACCGATCGCCGCCGTGTACCAGGTTCACTTTCAGATTTTCCGGAGCGTCCTTTCACGGCTTTAGCCGTCCTTCGGCAGCGATCAGCGCATCGCAAAGCGCGCGAATTTCAGCCTGAATCTCCGCAGGATCTGAAACGGTGCGGGCGACCTCCTCGCGCACCACGGCCAGGTATCTCTTGCGTAGGCGGTAGATGAATGTCTTCACGGTGCCAACACCAATGCCCAATGCTTTTGCCGCCTCTTCGTATGAGTCCTCAGGCTTTGTCTCGGCGATCCCGACGAACGTCCGCAAGATGTCAAAGACTGATTCTTTTCCTCGGGCAACGTACTCCTGACGCACGACGTTCATCGCGTGCTCCAGCAGGGCAAACGCCCAGCGGGCCTCGAAGATCTTCTCCGCCGTTAAATAATCCGCTGGCTCGTATCGATAACGGTGCTCTGCAGTTTCCAGGTCCAGGGAAATAAAGTGGTACTGACCCCCTCGCTTGAGCCTGTGGGCTCGCTGCGTCTCGACCGAAAGATAGTTTTGAAAGCAGGCTAGAAGGAATGACCGGAACTTGCCTTTAAGCCGATCAACCCGGCTGAGCGCCCGATGTTCCAGAATGTGCAGGAAAAACCCTTGAGTTAGATCCTGGGCATCAGGGGGTGAATATCCGCGCCGGCGAGCGAAGGCGTACAATGGATACCAATAGATCTGACAGAGAGCGGCCAAGGCCGCTCGACCCGTCTGGCTCTGGTCATGCGCGGAAGACATCACCAGCGTCCAGCGCGTCGTGTGAAATTGGCCCGCGCCGCCTCCCACAGAGCTGTCGCCCACTCTCATCGGGATCCCATCTGCATGGTCAATACTAGCGGATCAGAGAAAATTTTCACTTTTTCCGTCAGCGCTGACACTCGGGTCCTGCAGATCGATCTGTAGACCATCGTAAACCCACAGGAGAAACAATGAACACAATGAACCGGCATACCACACTCACTATGACCACTATCGCAGTCCTCTGCCTCGGAATTGCCCTTCGTCCCAGCGATGCATTCGGCCAGCAAAAGACCCTTAAAGAACTGATCGTAGGCACTTGGATATTGGAGTCGGTGTACGACCTGACCGAAGACGGCGTAAAGCACTACCCGTGGGGTCCTGGTGTCAAAGGGATCGTTATGTATGATGAAAATGGCAACTTTTCTTGGCAGATAATGGCTGCCAACCGTCCAAAATCCGAGGGCACTAGTCCTCGGACACCCGTCGGGCAAGTGAACTGCTTTTTCGGAACGTACAAGGTCAACGAGACGGCGAAGACCTATACCATTCACATTGAGCGCTGTACGTTCCCGCAATGGGATGGGCTCGACGCGACCGATAACCTTGTGATGCCGACGGAGAACGAATTGATAATTTTTACAACGAAGCCTATTCAGGGGGATCCGACGATGGGACCCTTCGTTCCCCATCTCAATTTCAAGCGAGCGAAGTAGGTTTAGTTATTGCCGATCGGGTAAAATGCGGTCGGCAATAAGGTACGTGCGAGCGGAAGATGGAATGGAACTTGTCAAGAATAGGCGGCGGGTACTAGGAAAGATCAATTAGTAACTATCAAAGGAGAATCAAATGGCAGAGTTAATAGGAACTAAACCGGCCAGCTTTTTCCGTCAAAACCTTTGCACAAAAGGTTGAACCGGTCGGGCCGCGATTCAAGCCGCCGGAGCCCCCGACGGCAAAGCTTCCTTCGGAGAGCTTTTTCGAATCTTTTCTGGACGGTTATCCACTATGTTTGCAACGCACCCGGGTTTCAGGCTGGCGAAAACAATGCATTACGGCAATATTCAAATGAGCAAGATAATAGAAAATCCGAATGACGGTATACTTAGGGAGACGTATCAGACAAGTTCTTCAACTCGCATCAGTAGAGCGCAGAAGATTGACGGTTTTATAAGTGATGATGAGCTACATTGGCTTGCACAGGAGGCAATGACGCATAAGACAATTATTGAAGTTGGTTCATGGCATGGTAGAAGTTCCAGGTCTATCGCAGACAACATGTCCAACTCTAGTACTCTTTATTGTGTTGACCATTGGTTAGGATCTAAAGCAGAAAGGGACACGTATCATGAGTCAGCCAAATTGAAGGAGGGAGACCATGCCTTTATAAAGTTCTCAGAGAACCTTTTTGATCATATACGGAAGGGTAGAGTAATTCCCCTAAGGATGAGCTCCAGGAATGCTGCAGAGCTCCTGCAAAAACAGGGGATTATGGCAGGAATGGTATTTATAGACGCTGGCCATACGTACGAAGAGGTGAAGGAAGATATATATGTATGGCTTCCTTTGGTCATCGAAGGCGGAACCATCTGTGGGCATGATTATTACCATGAGAACAATATGTGGCTAGGAGTACCGACAGGCGGTAAATGAAAGATTTTGTCGCAGGGGAATGGCTTATCTGGATAATAACTCCTTATGGAGGCACCGGGTAAGTAAGGGTTTCTACCAGGCATCGTAGTAACGGCTCCCAGTAGGAATGGAACGAAAGTCAGTGAAAGTGCAGGTGGCCTGTTCCCGTGGGTGAGACAGTTCATAACTGAAGCTCTGCGGATTCCTTAGTGTTTTGGTTTCGTTTGTTTGCCACCTTGTGGCGTTGATCCTTAGTTCCCCCCGAACGCCTGCCGCGGCGAGCGGCGCGGAGTTTGGGGGCGCGCAGCGCCCATCAAAGCGGTACGTCTTTCTCCCCGCATACTCGTTTGGGGTCCGGTAGCCAAGCGCGCTGTGTGGACGACGCTCATTATATTCGAGGCGCCAGCTTTCCAGGATAACGCGCGCTTCGCGCAGATTGCCGAAGAGTTCGCGGTTAAGACATTCATCGCGCAGTTTGTCATGAAAGCTCTCGATATGCCCGTTCTCCCAAGGGCTCCCCGGCTTGATGTAAAGCGTCTTGATCTCCTGGGCGTTAAGCCAGTCCTGCATGCAGGTGGCGATAAACTCGGGCCCGTTGTCGCTGCGCTGCTGCGCACGTGTTCGGGCACTTCATAACGGACTATGGCCGCTTCGACCACTGTAATGACATCGACGGCTCGGATCGACCGGGCAGGATGAATGGCCAGGCATTGCCGGGTGTGTTCGTCGATCAAAGTGAGAATGCGAAAACTGCTTCCATTTTCTGTCTGCTCAGCCACGAAGTCGCAGCTCCACACCTGGCATGGCCGCTCCGCCTGCTGCCGCTCTGCCGTCCGAGACCCCTAGCCGCTTCATGCGCCGTTGGTTCTTGCTCACTTTGATTCCTTCTTCTCGTCGAATCCTCGCCACCTATCTCAGACCTTCCGCGCTCTTTAACGGCAGAACATCAAACCGAAGGTGGGGAGAGAAGAAGGGGTAAGATTTCTCCAAGCGAGGGGCCAGGGCCTGGAACGGGTCGTAGCCTTATTGCCAGCCAGCGCCCTTGGTGGCGGTCTTTACGCGAGCGAGGAACATATGGGCGGTGATGTACAGGGTGCCGCCGTCGTCTCCCCAACAGCAGTTGCCAGTATCCTCGTTTGTAAGAATGGATCCAAGGTGTTTGCCGGCAGGATTGAAAACAAGGACGCCTCCGGGACCGGTAGCCCAGACGTTACCTTGCGCGTCCACCTTCAGTCCGTCGCACGTGCCTCGGCGAACTTGACCGCGCAGCAGTTTGGCGTCGAAGAAGGTGCGGCCGTTAGCCACGGTGCCGTCGGGCTGCACTTCGTAGGCCATAATTCGCGGATCACCAGGGTCGCTGACGGCGACGTAGAGGGTCTTCTCGTCAGGGGAGAAGGCAATGCCGTTGGGACACGTGAGGTCCGCAATCAGCAGGGTCACCTCGCCTTTCGGATCCACGCGATATACGCCGTTGTGTGGCAGCTCCTTTAGTGGTGAATCGTTGAAACTGGCTAGCCCGTAGGGCGGGTCGGTAAAGTATACGTCGCCATTCTTGCGGATTGAGGTCGTTTGGCGAGTTGAAGCGCTTGCCATCGAACTTCGTGGCAATTGCGGTCTGCATGCCGTTCTTCTCCATGCGCGCGACGCGCCGCTCACCTTGCTGGCAAATCAGCAGACGGCCGTCAGCATCCACGGCGAGACCGTTTGAGCCCGACTGGCGGATCCCGGCGCGGGTTTTAGTAGGCCGCTCGGCTTCATGAAGACGGTCACAGCGCTCTCACCGGGTCTCCACTGGTAGATGACGTTGTCTGGCACATCGGAGAAAACGACCGAGTCCTGGAACCACGTGGGACCTTCACTCCAAAGGAAGCCCTCGGCGAGCTTCTCCACTTTCGCGTCGGCTGGGACGAGGGCATCAAAAGCGGGATCCAGACGTTCGACGCCCATCTCAGAGGCCGTGAGGCTTTCGTCGGCCACAAGCACCAGGAGTGGTACAGTGAGAGCCGCGAACATCAGGAAGGTCTTCACGGGTGCCTTTCACCTACGGAAAAAGGAGGGCGATTGCAAAGACTGCTGTTAGGGAAAACTAAGGAAACGGAACTTTACTACCAGCAAGCCGTGACCCTGCTTTCAAGAAAGTGGGCAAAATTTTCCGCGTAACTCGCGTTCGCCGGATTACGTCCGCCCATCAGGGAAAGGTGAGTTTGAGCACTTGGAATTGATCGCCCACGGCGACTGAGCCGGAATCTGGCTAGAATCGGATCGAAACAGCTTCGACCTTGGAGAAAGGCTCGCTGATGTCAGCGAGTCCTCAAATGCGGTAACGGCCTACTATGTGCGCAACGACGGCGGACACGCGAGTCAACCCGGACCTGAGGCATACGTCAGACCGGCACATCTGTCAGTCGGAGGGGCCTCCGAATTATTGGTTGTAACCGGTGGATGGTTGTTGCGTTGCTCACGGTCTCATCCGAAGCTCCGAAGTGCCCTGCCGGAGGTGCTCTATTTCGAGGGTTCGTGTAGCGGCTCGAAGGGTTCGCAGGAACCCAATAAGCAATTGACCTCCCCGGAAGTAATGGCCCGCAGCAATTCGTCCGATTGAAGCTCCTCGGGCAAGGAGATCAGCCAACTCTCTTGCCGGGTTCGAATGCTTTTGGACCGAGGTGCTGGGTGGCTGATCGATCAATCCCCTGGGCTTTCAGCGAATGGCGGGTTACGTCTTCCGACAATCCAGCTTTTCGCAGGGCGCGATTGCAACGCACCTCCCACATTTCGCGAATCCGCTCGACTTCGACGGGACCAAGTTTGCGGTCATCGAGACTGCGAATTTTCGTTTTTGCAAAATCTCCGTCTTCGTCCACGGCACGGCTCGTCATGAAAATGTGACCGCGGGTATTGCGCTGATCGCCCTTCGTATCCGGATGATGCAGACTCACGCAAACGGCCGCACCGTATTCGTCGCGCAGCTGAAGACCGAACCCGCGCAGCAAATCCCATTGCGCCTTCGGATTCAGTTCGTGGGGCAAAGCCACGTCCATGGCCCGGCCCACGCGAGCGTCCCAACGCCTTTCGGCCTGCTCCGCACGGGCATCGCGGGGAAACTTCCGCGATGCGTAAGTGCGTTTTCGCCTTTCTTGAAAGGCTCCGGTAGCTTGGCGGTGTTCTTTCCAAAGTGGCCTCCTACTGAGACTGAACCAATGAGGGTGAGTCTTTCGTCGCATTGGGAAAGACCGACCGCAGAAGTTCTCCATCTTGCTGAGAAGCCTCAGCAATGAGCTGACGAAGCAATTCGGCGTGATTCCGAAGCACGAGCGAACCGAGAATGATCTTGGCTCTGGTCAAACGCTTGCGCTCGGCGGTCTGCGCTGCGTGCTTGAGTTGCCTCATACGATTCTCGAGCTGCCTTTTCTCAGCTTCGAGTCTTTCAATTTTCTGATGATGAGAGATTAGGGTTTCCATAAAGTGAGAAGTGGGGATCAGCGGCAACGCGTCACGGTTCTTGAGGATTCGAGCTCACGTTCGCTGTTCGTTTGAAGTCGAGCGTTGAAGTGATTCACGAAGCTGTCTCACGTGTTCGCAAGACGCCTTTCGCTCCTCGGCGGGTGATCTCGTGTTCGGGATTCTCCGGCGAAAGGATTTCCGTTGAGACATCAAGCCATTTCGGACGCCGCGGCTCCGTCCAACCCAAGCGCAGCATGGTGGCGGCATTGCTCCGCGAAGAGCGCTTCGCTCCGAGCCATTTCTTTCTTCCTAAAAGTCTCAGCAAGCTCGGCTTGAATTTGGCCCAGGCGCCTCTCGAGCGAAATCCTCTCGACTCCGGACAAGCCGGGGACACTCGTTTCCGCGAGGGTCCTGCTTCGCGTGCCGGCGTGTGCGCGCGATCCCCCTTCTTGTGTGTTCTGCTTATGTGGTCTGCTTTGTCCCGTACGGGACACCGTGTCCAGACGCGGGACGCCGTGTCCCGTATAGGACACCCCCTCCAATCGAACCGTTTCGCTGCTTTGGATCACGATCCGCGGAAGCTTCCACTCAGTGGCAGCGCAATCACCAGCGGGTGCGACGGACGACTTTCGGTGAAGCCATCCAAGTTTCTCCAGTTCACTCGACGCTCGACGCAAGCGGGCATCGCTCCAGGAAAGCCAAGCACGCAGAAATCGTCTGCTGGCTTTGACGTCCTGTTCGCCGTCGGCCAGATCGAGGAGGCGTGCGAAGAGCAATTTGGCATCGCTGCTGATTTGCAATCCGGCAATCCAGCGAAACAGCCGGATGAATTGCGCATCGGAGGCCCTGATGCTGTGTTCCTTCATACTGATGCCGCATTATCCTGTGTTGGACGGCGCTCACTTGGCATCAAAGGCGGCTGCTCGCCATTTAGAAGGCGTCCATAGGCAGCCTCAACCGATGCAGTGTCAATGAGGAGATCGCGGCCTGACCTCACAATGACCAGCCATTCATCTCCGGCGTGGCGGCTGGCCCAGAGCATGCGCGCCACGAGCTTGGATGACCCAAGCGCGGAGACGGCTTGCCTTTTTGTGAGTGCCAGCGGGCGCACACCCCCAAATGAAACAAGGTGAGGGGAAGTTGGTTCTTGAGGTCTCATGTTTTTCTCCTTTGGTTGCTGAAGCCAGATGGCTCCATTCGAGACCTGATTATGTCAGAATTTTCGAAGGGGGTTGTTCTCGAGGCGGAACAACTTTACAGAGGAAATCGAAAATATTTTCGTTTTGACCTCCGTTCGAGCGGCTATTTTCAAGCCCTCCTCGTGCAACAACTTTCGCAACTGTCTTATTGAGGTCGGCGACACCGAACTGAGGCCTTCCTGCTCCCCATTCAGCGCAACTTGCGATCATTTCCATTCCCGCTTTCGTAAGGATCGCAAGGAATGCAAGAGAGGAAATGCGCTAATCGGCCCAGCAATTAGCCGGAAGTTCTTTTCCTGTCGCTCGAAATACCAAAAGGAATATTCTGATACCTGATAGGTAGAGAAAGTGTCTTTTAGATACGTCTGAGGCGCGGCGACCGACAGGAAACGCAAGCGGCCTAGAATTGGAGCGGTCAGATACGCTGCATGCGCGGCGCAATCGTTACACCTAATGCGCCTCTGGATCAGTTGGACCGACTGCCAAACGGCGCCGACGCAACCGTCGCGTGAGCGCTCTTGGTTTGTAAGGTCAAGCGTTCGCCGAAAAGTTGGTTGTTGCGGAAATCCTTGGCAACCGGCCCGTTCGTCCACAGCGAAACTCCGCGAATGCGTGAACGTCTTTCTCACCGGAACGAAGGAAATCGAGGAATTTGATCCCTTTGAATTTGCAGGTTTCACAGACGCTGAGCAAGATCAGATACTCTTTGATTCCCTTTTCGGTCGAGAGGCCCTCGAAGTCCCTTCGCAGAAAGGCAAAGGCTTTGATCGCATGTTCCGCGTTATTATTGTTCCACGGTACGCCGTCGTGGTCCAGAAACGTGAAGAGGGTGTCTCGATTCTTTTCCAAGCGCTGCTTGTATCTTATGGTGGTCTCGCTCTGGCAATCTCGGCGAGAGAGACGCTTGAAAAAGCGATCCACGTCGGCCTTGTGTCTACGCAGGAATCGCGTCTTCAGTCCAAACCTATCAACTGTCTCGATCATCCGCTTTAGCAGAGCAGCTACCTCACCGACCAGTTCCTTGAACTCCCCATTAAATGGCCCCTTATATAAATCTTCGTTCAGGTCACGGATGAGATGGATGAGACATTTCTGTTGAGCACACCTTATGGAGTCGTAAGCGGCGTAAAAGTCCGAAACGAGCACTCCCTTAAAATCCTTTAGTAGCTGTTGGACCAGATCACCCTCTCTTGAAGGGGAATACAGATAGACTGCCTCTTCAAGGTTGGTGAAGACCCAGACGTAACCATATCGTCCACCGAGATTCACGCTGGTCTCATCCGCGTGGATTAAGCGCCCATTGACGATCGACTCCATTAGCGCCTCGTAAGTTCCTTGATAGTAAGCAGCAGCGCTCACTTTGAGCCTGTGAACGGTCTCTCGCGAGACTTGATAACCAAGAATTTGATTGAGGAATTCTGCGATTCGTCCCTGCGACAATCTCAATTCAATGTTTTGGTAGACGCAAAAGGTTCTGAGATTCGGTCCGAATTTCTCACCGCTCCAAGCTTGTTCGGAATTGTAGAAGACCGCTCGACACGCCTGACATCTGTAACGGTGAAAGCGATATCGTGTCGTCCATTTCCTGATGCTCGCGGAGCCGAATCGCAAGTCGATTACCGTCTTACTCGCAGTCTGATTCTTGTAAATCTTGAGTCCTCCACAATCAGGGCAAGCCATTGGTCCCGGCCAGTCCACGATCTTATTGGCGCGTGCAAATGTCCGCGAATTCTTGGCGACCTTACGGGCGATTCTCTTCAGGTGTTCACTTGATCTAACCAAGACCTTCTCGCGTTGATAATTCCAATAGGCCGCTTGGTTGATTTGCTCGAACTCTGCAAATTGAAAGTGATTCTTTTTGAAAGTACGAGAAGGATTCTCCAGCAGCAAGTCTGCGTGAACGAAGTCGGCGGAGGCGGTTGCTCTGGCACCTTCGCGGTCAAGGGAAAGGTAAAGGAGCCGTTCTTCCAAACGGGCGAGAGCCTCGCAGTCCTCGGCGTTATAGGTGATCAGTTTCTGCATGAGCGCGTGAGAGTGTGATCGTTCCCACTGCTGGCGCCAAACAATCGCGGTAGAGCCAGATGCTTCCGCTTCAGACCAGTTGAAGTTGAGGAACCGAGCGATTTCCTTTAGACTGTTGGAGTAGGTGGGGAAGTAAACTTTGGCAAAGATGACCGAGAGAAGATTCGTTGGCCGCTCAACAGCTCTTGCGCCGACTTTGTTTTCCGAAGGAACACCGTATCGTAATCGCATTCTTTTTAGAAAAGTCGTCTCGTAGCTGCCGTAGTGGAAGAGAAGTGGGTTTTCAACCGCTCCGAGGAGGTCAAGGAACTGGTTCCAAATCTCATTCTCGTCTTCCACTGTTGCCGCCCACAAACTGTGTTGCACCGCAGACTTTCCCCTTCCGATGCGCATGCCAATGAGGTAATAGAAATCTCTATCGGGCAACCCCTCTACATCCAGATAGACGGGCGTTCCTTCGATCTTGAGTTCCGAATTGCCGAGGACGTGAATCTTGTTCTCGCGAATAGCGAGTGCCTTGATCGAGTGGTGATACTTCTCCCGCTTGTCTTGCAGTTTTCTGGGACGGCGACGGGGGCGAAAGGTGTAGGAGAGTTGCGTGACTGTGAAAATGCCTTTGCTGTGGAGCCTTTTCCGCTCTTTCTCGGTCATGCTGGACAGTAGACTCAGGTCGTCCTTCTCGATCCCATTTCGACGGCAACGGGCTTGAAATTCGCACTCGGCGCAGTGGCGGTTCAATACGAGATCGGGTGGCGTAGGGCTGGACAGCAACGCGGTGATTTTCTCTATTCGCTTCCGCACCTCGCCAGCCAGCGCCGAAGTTTTCACGGTCACCGTGGCGCGTTCGTCGCCGTGGATAATTTTGCCGACGGTGACTTCGCGTCCCAGCGACTTTGAGAGCACGAAAGCATCGAAGGCCAGCAACAGTTTGTCGGCCCTGGCCAGCTTATTCTTGAAGGCAAAGCGAATGGGGATGAACTGGACTGGCTTCCCTCGACCCTTGGCGGGCACCCGTTCGACCGCGTGGAGTTCATTTTCCAGGACACAGGAATCCATCTTCACCTGCACCGCCAGGCCCGGCGCCAAGCGCCACCTGCCGCATTTAATATTCTCTCATGTCGGGCGAAATGCGCGACTTCGTCTCTCGCCAAATCGGCAACCAATCGTTCTCTTTCGGTTGTGCGGTACGAGTCGTTCTCGCCTTCAGCCATTCGGAGTAGACGCTGCCAGCGGGTGGATGATTGGCTGCTCGCAGCCAACATTTTGTGGGGCAGTTCAAGTAGGCGCCAAACACTTCAGCAGAAATAATTTTCATATCGTTTTCACAGTTACTCACTTCGCTTGGAGAGTATTATTTGCGGACGTAAACCTCTGGACACGGGGAGACGCCTCCGGTTGCAGCAATGAGCTTGTATTGGCCCCGAAAGGCTGTTGCCTTCTGCCATGTTCATCGGGGTATATTCTTGAACGGCTTCGTCTTGACGCAGCGGCGGTGCGTTGGGCGTCAGCAATTAAAAATGAACAATGTTCTTTACAGCATATGATTTAAAGAACATATTGCGTTAGTGGCTTGGCGAATTGAGTTTCATGAGGAATTCGAGGCAGAATACGATGAATTGGGCGAGGAGGTGCAGGACGAGTTGCTCGCGCATCTCAAGCTGCTGGAAAAATTTGGCCCTCAACTGGGCAGACCACATGCCGACACACTCAAAGGCTCAACATTTACCAACATGAAGGAATTGAGGTTTAGCGCAAAGGACGGCGTCTGGCGATTTGCTTTCGCCTTCGATCCAAAACGACAGGCGATAATTCTCTGCGGCGGCGACAAGTCCGGTGGGGGAGAAAGGAGATTCTACCGTGATCTCATCCAAAAAGCCGACGGTCGGTTCTCTACCCATCGTCTCTCGCATTAAGCCTCAGAAAGAAAAGAAAAGAAGACCACCATGAGGACGCTCAAAGATAAAATGAATCACCTGAACCCGCAGCGGCGCGAGAAGGTTGAGGCACGGGCGGCTCAACTGATCGCAGAGGAGATGACTAGGCAGGAGCTGCGACGAGCTCGCAAGCTCACACAGGTAAGTCTCGCGAAAGCTCTGGGCATAACCCAGGATGGGGTTTCACGTCTGGAAAAGCGTACCGACCTCCTGCTCTCTACATTGCGTGAATACGTGGAGGCAATGGGAGGACGGCTCTCCCTGATCGCTGAATTTCACGACCGTGAGCCCGTCCTTCTCTCCGGAATTGCTCAGGAAGAGGTTGAGCCGAGAAGGGCCACTAAGAAACTGAGCCGCGTCGGCCAAAAAAGCGTCGTCATTAAGCCGCAGAAGTCCACCTAACTCGGCTCGCTAGCCGTTGCAAACATTGGCATTGTGCCAGATTAGATACCGGGCGAAAAATGAGCGATCTTCAACAGGCCTGCGTCACCCGTTCAAGCCTCCACTAAAATCTACGGATTCTTTCTGGCAATAGACAATAGCTTCCTTGCGGCGCCGGAAGGTATCCGCTGGCCATACTTCCACGCGACTACCGCGGCTTTACTTACCCAAGATAAGAGGCGAAGACAGCCTGGCTTGCATTCAGTGAAGAAGGGATGCCGACGATCTCTTGGGATTCAGTGGTGCAGGGCTGCGACGAAACGTTCGCAACGTTTTTTTTCTTTTAATGCTCGCAGCCCTTCCTGGGCGGCGGCGACAAGAGCCGTGCGCTGAACGGCTCAAGACTTGCCAGTGCTGAGACAACGGTGGACTTCAGTTGAGATTGGAGAGAGCTCGTTTTCTTCCTCTTTGTTGAGGTCTGCTTTCCTGGCTTTGGCATCTTTTCAATTCTCGCTCAAACGACGGCGAGCCAAGCAATTCGGTGAGTCTATTGATATTTGAAGAACCGCTTTGTAATCCTTAGAGACATTCATGCGGATTCTTGTGCTAACGAAGTCACCCGCGCCCTGGTCGTTAGCCTTCAAGTGGAGCGCTGTTGTTTGGAGTTCTTACCATTGTCAGTATTCCTTACACAATGGGTGTAGCTTGGGAGCGTCACGACGTTGACGTGAAGTCTCATCTACGTGCTCAAAGTCTTATGCAGGATGCGTTATACGTGGCATGTTTTAAGCTGAGGAGGCAGGCCCATGATAAAAGATCCCCCTTTTAGCTATTGCGCTCGTCCTCGCCTGCATTGGCAAGCCTCCGGCAATAGGCCTTACACTCGATCCGGGCAGTTTGCCTCTGTTACTGGGTCCATAGGATCAGGAGTGCAGCAGCATGTGGAAAATGACGTCGAACTACTTCCCGTTCCGTATTCCTTCTCGCTTTCTGCGGAGGGAAGCGCGGAGGGAGCGACAGCCACAACAAATGGGACATGTAACTTCTTCAATGACCTCACGCAGGCGGTCTTTAGCGGATCCCACACGTTCACGAACCAGGGTTCCCCTCAGGGACAGAGTTCTTCCGCGGTGGCATTCACGCTGATCGATTTCACGTTGACCGAAAGAGCCAACTACTCGTTTACGGGTAGCTTGCCTGCCAACAACAATTCTGGTTCTACGTCGGAGATCCTTGGGCAACTGACTGACCTTAGTCCTTCCGGAGGTCAGATCTACCGGGACACCAAGACGGGTGCCACTACATCTGTTCTCCTTGAGCATTTTCCCAATGGGCTTGCTGGTACTAATACCGGAACTCTCAGTGCCGGAATGACCGGTTCATATTCAGCGAGCAAATACGGAATGGACTCGGAGGATCGGGCACCGGAGGATTCAACTTCACCCTAACTGCAGCTGACGGTGGAGGCAACGGAGGTCATGGAGGCGAGCAGGTGCCTGATGCGGGTTCGACGGCGTTGATGTTGGCAGCGTCAGTAGGCGCTCTCGGGATCGTGCGTCATCATCGGCGCGTTTAGACTTCTCTCTTAAATCGTCATCTTCCTAGACGAAATCCTGTGAGCTCGAGACCTCCTGGGTCTCCCGGGACCGATGGTCACCACTGTCGACAGGCATTTGCGTTGGACGGCGGTCGGCGGTGATTCGACAGCGTCGGTAGTCACGGCACTTTGAGTCGATAGACCATAAAGGGGCCTTGCTGCTTGCTTTGACCGGCGTGGTATTTGGGCATTCGGTGGATTTGCGAAGTGGTGACGTAAAGTTTGCCGTCAGGTCCCCACGCCAGGGTGTCCGGCCATTGCAGGCGATTGTCTTCGACGACGGTGGCCGTCTTTCCGGAGCTCGAGTCGAAGCGCATGATGGCGTTTTTCTCGAAGGCCGCGAGATAGACGGCTCCTCCGCGCCCTTCGAGCATGCCGTCGGGCTTGGGCGTCGTGGCGAGCTTCTCCACTTTTTCGCCGAGCTGTGCGCTGGTCAGCGACTCATCGCGCAAGTGCTCGGTTCTTATTCGGTACATCGTCGCGCCGGTCAACGCGTGATAGTAAAGCCAGCCACCCTCTTTGTCGAAGGCGATCCCGTCGGCGTGAAACGCCGGCGCGTTACCGGTCTTCGGATCGATGATCTTCATGCCGTCAACGACGATCTGCGCGTCGGGTTCGACCTTTGTAGAAGGATGATCGGCCAGCAACCGGCGAGTTTTTCCCGTTTTCAAACCGACGACGACGATCGCCCCGGTGCCGCTCTCGGTGATGAAGGCGTGGCCCGTCTTTGTGTCCACGCGCACATCGTTTAAATAGGAGCGCTCCGGCGCGATGCTTTCGTCAAAGATAATCGTTTGCGCAACTTTATTCGTTCCGAGATCGATCTTGACGAGCTTCGGTCCGCCTTTCACGACGGCCTCGGTTTTCGGCGAAGCAGGATCAAGGACCCATAATGCGTCTTGGTCATCGACGACGACGCTCTGCACACAAACCCAGCGCTTGTCAACGGGACCGTCCTTCGCATTCCATGCCTCGTCAGGAAACGGCTGCAGCTTTCCGTCGACGACTTCCGCAACCGAGATCGTATGGTCGTCGGACCAGAATGGGAAATTGACGAACACGCGGCCTTTCGCCGATACGGTCACCCCGGTCACCTGTTGTTTGGGAAAGCTGGCGACTTCTTCGAGCGTGCTATCTTCTGCTCGAAGCGCAAACGCTGCCACCCCACAGGATAAGGCTGCGGCGATGCGAATGAGACGTTCGAAGTGACGCATTATGGCTTTAGGACGACTTTGATGCAGCCGTCCTTTTTGTCGCGAAAAGTCTTGTAAGCCGCTGGCGCTTCCTCCAGCGGGAGGCGGTGCGTGATCACGAAGGAGGGATCGATTTGGCCGGATTCAATTTTTTCCAGCAGCGACTGCGAGTATCGCTGCACGTGCGTCTGTCCAGATCTGATGGTCAAACCCTTGTTCACCACGGCGCCGAACGGCAGCTTGTCCACCATCCCCACATAAACGCCTGGGACTGAGACCGTGCCTCCTTTTCGACAGTTGAAGATTGCCTGCCGCAAGGCGTGTACGCGATCGGTCGCCAGCATCAGCGTCGTCTTGACCTTATCCAGCACCGCGTCCACTGAGCCTGTCTCGTGCGCCTCGCAGCCGACCGCGTCGATACAGCGGTCCGGACCGCGGCCTTGCGTCATATCAGTCAACCGCTCAGAGACATCCTCTTTGTCGAAGTTGATGGTTTCCGCTCGACCAGCTGTCGCCGCCATCGTAAGCCGCTCAGGGACCCGATCTATGGCGATCACACGTCCTGCGCCAAACATCCAGCAGCTCTGGATGCACATTTGCGCGACGGGACCGCAGCCCCACACCGCGACGGTGTCGCCGGGCTCGATATCCGCATTTTCCGCAGCCATCCAGCCGGTAGGGAAGATGTCCGAGAGAAAAAGCACTTTCTCATCCGGAAGATCCGATTCGATCTTGATCGGTCCGACATCGGCGTGCGGCACGCGGAGATATTCCGCCTGCCCACCGGCGTAGCCGCCCAGCAAGTGCGAATAGCCGAAGAGACCCGCCGGCGCGTGCCCCATGAGAAGGCGGGCTTTCGCCGCGTCGGGGTTTGTTGTTTCACAGCCGGCGAAGAGATTCTTCTTACAGAAGAAGCATTGGCCGCAGGCGATGACGAATGGCACGACGACGCGGTCCCCTTTCTTGAGCTTGGTCACCGCGCTGCCAACCTCGACAACGATTCCCATGGGCTCATGGCCGAGGACGTCGCCTTTCTTCATCTCGACCATGAAACCGTCGTAAAGATGGAGGTCTGACCCGCAAATCGCAGTCGAGGTAATTTTGATGACCGCGTCGGTCGGTTCCTGAATTACCGGATCAGCAACCGAATCAACCCGGACGTCAGATTTGCCATGCCAGCAGAGTGCTCTCATAAACTTTGGATAGTGTTGTTCCGCGCGCCAATTCGGGACCTTATGATCGCGCTAACGCTGTGAGCACGACACGTTTGGCTTCTTGCTTTTCGCAGATCGTGGGGAGAGCGGTTGTAGAGACTTCGCCATCATCATTGAGGTTTCGTTTTGGCTTTCGAGAATGATACTGTGGAACTCCGTGGAGATCACGGCGATTTGCGCTGGCAGCATAAACCGCCAAATACCCTTTCCGGCCGTTAACACGATCCGAATGGTGGCATGTTTTCCAATCTGAGGCTGGACCCGCTGGGATCGAGAACATCGACAGCTTGCGAAAACGCTTTCGCGTAGGTCGGCGCACCAAAGCAACGGAAACATTTTCGCATTCGTCAGACCGGTCGGAGAATCCCGTCGCTGTTTCCCTCCTAAATGCCACGCTCAGCGATTGTTTCCTCTTGATGTCTTTGCATGCTCATTTCTGTCTCCTTCTCTACACACCAGGTGACTCTCGGGGCCCCCTTTCCCGGGTGGGGCCGCCCTCGATGAGCCGAAGGCCGGGGTTAAAGGGTTCTGGCGGGGAGGCGGTGTTGCCGAATCCATAGCCCGATTTGAGCCTCGCGAGCGGATCCTATCCAAGCTTCAAGCGGCTCTTCATCGGTACAATCAGACATGGCATGCCCTGTCCGGATGTTCTGTTCGCTTGTGGTAATAGGAAGCTTTACTATCATTACCGACGCCATTGATCGAGATCGGTCAATCAAAGCAGATTCGAACGGTAAGGCAGGATCAATGCTCAGTTAATGAACGCTTGGGTAGGCTTATGAGCAAGACAACGATTATCGTCGACCCTCAACCTCGTACTATGAATCTGATTTTTGACCAGAGGGCGCGAAGTAAGCTTTCCGAGTTGGCGGATCTGATCGTATTCGACACCGGCCCAATGCCGTCCGAAATACTTGAGAAGGCCTTGCCCGAGGCAGAGGTGGTCATCGGTCAAACGGACCTTCCGCGGGAGAGATTGGAGACAAGTAAGAAGTTACGGGCAATATTTAATGTAGAAGGCAATTTTCTTCCGAACATCGATTACGACTATTGTTTCGCGCACGGTATTCGCGTCCTTGTCGCCAGTCCGGCGTTTGCTGTTCCCGTCGCCGAAATGGCTCTTGCACTCGCTCTCGATCTCGCGAGAGGCGTCAGCAAGAACGATCGAGCGTTTCGGGAACGAAGCGAAATTTATGGCTTAGAGAGCAATCGCGATTGTTTCCTTTTCACGGGTTCTCGTGTCGGGATCATCGGCTTCGGGGATTTGGCCCGGGCCTTTCGTCCGATGGTCCGACCGTTTCGATGTGCGGTGAAGGTTTATGATCCGTGGTTGCCGGAGCGAGAGATCCTCAACAACGACTGCACACCCGCCAGCCTCGAAGAAGTGCTATCCACATCCGACGCGGTGTTCGTTTTCGCGAGCGTCACTTCGGAAAATCAGGGGTTCCTTGGTGCACGTGAGTTATCGCTCATTCGCCGCGGAGGGCTCTTTGTGCTGATGAGCAGGGCTGGAGTGGTCGATTTCGAAGCACTAACCGCCGCCGCGAAGTCGGGGCATCTCAAAGTGGCGACGGATGTCTTTCCGGAGGAGCCATTTTCTAAGGAACATTCTATCCGTGACGTTCCCAATGTCATCCTCTCAGCTCATCGCTCAGGTGGTATCCAGGAGGCTTTTACGGAAATCGGCAATATGGTTGTTAGCGATCTGGAGTTGCTTTTGCGCGGGCTGCCGCCGCTTAGCTGTCGGGTAGCCCAACCCGAAACGGTGATGCGACTTCGAAGCAGGGCCGTTTCTGTTTCATAAGTCCTGCACAAAGAGCCATTTGAAGCTTGACCGATACGTGATGAGCGCACGGTAGTCGAAAAGAGCAAAACAAGGCGCCTATGCCGAAACGTGTAAAAATCGATAGAGCCGTCTCCCAGTCTCAGAGATGTCGTGGCAACCAGAATCAACCGCAAAAATGCGATATTGAACACTGGTCAACCCGCTACCATTAGGAAACCGTTCATCGCCCTGTACTCCCGATCATAGAGGCCAGGATCTCGTTCGTCACTATAGACTTGATCTCCCGAGCTCTGTCTGATCATTAGCTGTTTATGGAGATCGCAATCATCAATGCGATCAACGGAAGCGACTGCCTTCTTTCGTGCCGCTCGTGATAAGATGAGACCAACCTCCACCTGGTTTGCGCTTCGAAACCCCGTGTTTTGCCGCTTATGGCTGGCGAGCCTGCTGTCGGGAATAGTCGTCTCATCCCAAGATCTGGCTGCCACGTGGTTAATGCATGATCTAGGTGCTTCGTCGCTTTCGCTCTCCCTGATGGCCACCGCAGCCTCCTTGCCATTCTTCCTATTCACCCTGCCAGCCGGGGCTTTCGCTGACATCGTAAATCGGCGCGTTGTGATCGTGAGTGCTGTCTTGTGGCAGGGAGCATGCGCAGCGCTTCTGGCTCTTGGAGCATGGGCAGGAGTGATTAAACCTCATGTTGTGCTTGCTTGCATTTTCGTCCTTGGAATCGGGCTTGCGTTTGGCGCTCCGGTTTGGGGAGCCATTGTCCCCGATGTCGTCAGTAAGGAAGAGCTCTCCTCCGCGATCACGCTGGGCGGAGTGCAATTGAACCTCTCTGGAATAGTGGGTCCTGCTCTGGGCGGTTTCCTGCTGCCGCTGCTTCACGCGCCGCTATTCATTTCCGTTAATGCGCTAACGTTTTTGATCGTCGCTCTTATCATATCGCAGTGGAGACCGCGCCAAATAGAGTCGACTGTGCTGCGCGAGAACTTCACGGAATCCTTTATTTCTTCGCTGCGCTACGTTCGTAACTCGCGTCGCATAAAAATTATTCTTTTCCGAAATGTGCTCTTTGCGCTGGTTATCTCGATTGTCCCGGCGCTTTTGCCGGTCGTGGCGCTCAGAGAATTGAACCTTTCCGCTGCCGAACTTGGCCTCGTCTTTATGTTCGTGGCCGTCGGGTCACTGGGAGGAGCGGTGATGGCGCTGCCTTACCTCCGGCCGCGAATTTCGGCAAATGCAATCACCTCGATCGCGATGGCGATAGTGCTCGGGGTGATGATCGCGATGACATCCATCCAGCAAGTGTCTGCTTTGATGATTTGTGCGGCGCTTGCGGGCGTAGCTTGGGCGTTGGTGGGATCTGAAATTTGGGTGGCTGGGCAGCGTGTAATGCCGGGGTGGGTGCGAGGGCGGATGAACTCCTTCCAGATAGTTTTGGGGCAAGGCAGCATCGCGCTCGGGGCGCTGATTTGGGGGACAGGGGCAGCGTATGTTGGTCTCGATCCGACTTTTGCTGCCGCAGCGCTCGTGGCGCTGGTTGGGCTGGTTCTCGGGCTTCGCTTTTCGATCAACTTCGCCACGGAGGCCCGCGTTGAAGCCGCGCCACTCAACTACCTGCAAAATCTGCCTTTCGTTCCAAAGTACGACGACGGGCCGATCAGAATAACGATTGAATACGTCATCGCTATTGAGCATCGAGAGCAGTTCCGAATTTTGATGCAGGAAATTCAGGCTACGATTCGGCGGAACGGCGCGTTTCAATGCGGGCTCGATGAAAGTTTGGATGAGCCCGGTTTGTTCCATCTGGAATATTTGGTGTCCACGTGGGCTGAATATCTTCGCCAGGGCATGCGAATGACCGTCGACGAAACGCGAGTATTCAATAGAGCCTGGGAGCTGCACTCAGGAAATTCAAAGCCGATCGTGCGCTGTTTTCTTTCCACCCAAAGATTGATGCACTTACCGGATTTTGGCTTTTCCGGTCGCACCTTTGCGGACACATCGAGCTCGTCGAGCCCGAGTTTGATAGCTACGGGATCCTCCGCCGCCTCGTGAGCGATTTTGCACCCCGACGATGCTCCTGCATTAGGGTTGCTTTTGCGCGGCCTACCACCCCTTAGCTGTAGCGAATACGAAGCGATCGAGCCGCTCCTAGATTAGGTGTGGTGGCAAACCAGAGACCCTCTTGGTAGCGCCGCTTACGAGTTAGAGGTGCGGGTCGCCTCCATCTGCTTTCGAACGCTAAGTGGCCGCATGTCAATCCAAACCTCCTTAATGTAGGCAAGACAGACGTCTTTCGGGCCCGATTTGCCCGCCTCGCGCCAGCCCAGCGGGCACTCTCGGTCCGCAGGCCAGATCGAATACTGCTCCTCATGATTCAAAACTACCTTATAAATCGTTTGATCCTGATCTGACTCGCTCATTGGTGCCACATATGAATTGAAGTTCGGCAAAGCAAGCGTTTTCCCATCTCACCCCGGCTGATTGAGAGCCATCGCCGAGCATGCTGCGTGCGGTCAACAAAACCATCGAAATCGGCTTATTGTGTGTCCCGATCAGGCGTCGTCCTTTCCATTGAGCTTTTGTCGCGACAAAGCCGGCCGGCAATCGCGTTGATGAGCGCTGTTCTGGACGAAGTGAGGAAGAAATGATCGCCGGGGAAGAGTTGAATTTCAAGCTCCCGTTCCGTGTGTCGACGCCAAGCCCCAAGCTCGGACACCTGAACAAAAGGATCCGCTGTTCCGCCGAATACCGCTAAGGGGATGTTTAGAGGGGCTTCCTCGATGTATCGGTAGGCCTCAAACGCGCGAAAGTCCGCGCGCAAAGCGGGCAACAGCAACTCTAATAATTCCCGCTCTCTAAGAACTTCCTCAGGGATGCCGTTGTAACGTTCGGCGATTTGCTCGATGAATTCGTCGTTGGCGAGCGTGTGCAAGTCCGGCTCCTTCCGCGAAGCATCCGGGGCACGTGCCCCTGATAGAAATAATTGTGCCGGTTGTGCAAGACGGCGACGCCGAAGGACCCGCGTCAGCTCAAAACAGAGAAGTGCTCCCATGCTGTGACCGAAAAAACAAAATGGCAGATCGAAGTGCGTGGCAAACCCGGTTGCCATGGCCTCGGCCAGTCGCGTAAGCGAATCGAGGGGCGGCTCGGCTCGGCGATTCTCTCGCCCTGGCAGCTGAACTCCATGCACCTCGACACCCCAGGTCGAAAATTCAGGCGTCCAAGAATTGAAGACCGAAGCGCCGGCGCCTGCGTATGGAAAGCAGAAGAGGCGAAAGCGTGGTGCCCTGAGCGGGCACGTTGTTCTGCTCCAGAGTGAAGATCGGATCGCCATCGGGCCGCCACTCACGACGTGCAGGCGTACATCGCCCGCCTTATTCGTAAAAGAGGCGAAAATACAAAATGGGCTGACTCGACGTTGAGCGCAGAGGCGAAGTGGAAAACCATTAGGGAGCGCTTTCGGAAAGGAGCTCGATTTTCTGGAGCAACAACGCTTCGGCTTCTTCTTCCGAAAGGTTGTCCAGACGGGATGTTTCCGGACTGGGAGATTGCGCAGGTTTGGGGGGGACTGTGTCGGGAGAAGATAGCAATGCGTTTAAATGGCGTCCGAGCACCTCCGCGCAAGGCCAATCAAAGGCGAGGGTGGGTCTGAGAGAGAGGTCGAGGATTTTCTGAAGGCGCTGCTTGAGTTCCAAGGCCATGATCGAGTCCATGCCCAGCTCAAAAAACCCGGTAGCCGGAGCAACTGCGCCGGGCTCTGAGAAACCCATAATAGCCGCCACTTGCTCCTGCACCAGCCGACTGAGCAGTCGAGGTCGCTCAGCGGCGGAGGCCTGTTGTACCTTGCGCAGGAAGGAACCAGCTTTTAGAGCAGGCGTGCTATCACCCACCGCAGCAGAGGGAGAAGATAAAAACGAAGGAGCGGGTGCGAGCGCAACATCGCTGCTTCCCGTGGTCAGGCGAGCGCCTGCAGGACGGAGGTATTGCAGAAAGGCTCTGGGCATTCTCAGCTCGAAGAGCTCGCAAAGCCGTTCCCAATTTACCCGCGCCACCGTCACTTGGGTAGGCGGCCGAGCCTCTCGCTGAAGGTCCAGAAGTTGAGCAAACGCGTTCAAACCTTGTGTGACACTCAGACTTTCCACCCCGCTTTGGGAAAGCCACCGTCGAGCAGCAGCTCCGGCCATGCCACCATCTGTCCGATCCTCCTGCTGCTGCCAAGTTTGGTCCATGTTAACCGCGGGCGTGACGGCCTGCGCCTCTGCAGGCTGGACTGCGCCCATGTTCCAGGGCCCCCAATTGATATCGAGCGCTGGCAAAGGTCTCCCGCTGCTTTTTCGAATCCGCCGCCGGTAATGTGCTAGGCCATCAAGAAAGGCGTTAGCGGCCGCATAAGACCCCTGGTTCCGAGATCCCCACAGTGAGGCGATGGAAGAAAATGTCACGAAGAGCTCTAGCTTGGGTTCCTTGAGACTTAACTCGTGCAGAACCCAACTTCCGTGCACTTTGGCGCGGAGGACGGCACCAAGCTCTCGAGCACTGATGGCCTCCAGGGGCTCCGGATTGCCAGCCACTCCCGCTGCATGGATGATTCCTCGAAGGGCCAGAGGGCGCGAGTTCTGATCATCGCGCCCGAACGCTTCCATGGATAGCTGCAAGCCGTGCTCCATAGCGGTATGATCGGCGACGTCCGCGCTCAGCATCCGCACGCGGGCGCCGGCGTTTGCGAGCTCTTCAAGGACGCGCATCTGTCGGGGACTTAAGCTGGAGGGTGAAGCGTGCCGGCCACTGAGCAAAAGGTAGCGGGCACCCTGCTCCACAAGAAATCGGGCGCAGGCCAGACCCAGAGCTCCCAGGCCTCCCGTAATTAGATAAACACCGTCGGACCGACAGCGGGCACCTGGTGTTTGCGGCTGCGGTCCGGAGTGCTGCGCAGGGTGCGACCGCAACCGAGCGACGAAGCGTTTGCAAACAGGACCATGATCGTCGTGGCTGTTCTGAGCGTCCGTGGCGAAAAGTCGCAGAGCGACCTGATCCTCGCCCGCACCGGAAAGAAGCTCCGTGACAATGGCCTCGCTCTCGACCCGCAGCGTCAGGAGACTGCCAGAGTGGCCGCTGTCCTCGTTCGGAGATGACAAGTCGATTAGTCCGCCCCAGAGCTCGGGCGCTTCCAAAGCAAACACCCGGCCCAAGCCCCAGAGTGGAGCCTGCAGGAGTCCGAGTAGTCGGGCACGCTCTGTCGCCGTTTCTTCCTCCTGCGTCTGCTCCTCCTCAACCGCGGCGGCGCCCCTGGTAAGAAGCCATAGCCGGGGAAGCAATTTAGCCGCCGTCGCGATCTCACTACGTTTTTGCCCCCGCTGGCGAATGAGAACCTGCATGAGGCTCAACACGCTCTCGCAGAGGGCGCTGGAGTGCTGCGGCACCTCTCCTCGTTCGAGGAGTGTGTCCATGTGGCGTAAGCCAAGCGAAGGCTCGCAGAGCACGACCACTTCCAGACGCTCGGGGATCGGCTGCCGGCCGTCGCTCTGGTTGAGGCTGCTCACGGGCTCGTGAATTTCTACCTCGCTGAAGAAGGAATCGTTCTCCGCGAGCGCGCGAAGTGCGTCCTGCATACCGAGAACGCGACAGTCGTGGTCACTATCGGCGCTCTTATCCGGGTTAGTAGGCTTTAATGGTGGGTGCAGTTCTCCCAGCGAACGCGCTATTTGAGCGGCAAGCAGCTGGGCACGAGAGCGTGGGCCGGTTTGCCGCTCTTCCTCCGTCATACGTGGCGGCTGATCATCAGCCACGACGATCAGCCATCGACTACAGCAAAACACGCGAGCGCTTGAGGAAGCCGAAGCCGGGCCCTCGGGCGAGGCGGAAGAAAGAACTGCCCGTGCGGACAGTGGTTGAGGTTCCCACAACAGCTCGTAAAGTCCTGCTTCGTTCGATGCAGCCGGCGGGGCTTGACTGAGCGTGGCA
Organism: uncultured Verrucomicrobiae bacterium; assembly: GCA_963744345.1. GTDB lineage: Bacteria > Verrucomicrobiota > Verrucomicrobiia > Chthoniobacterales > Terrimicrobiaceae > DASTFP01. The sequence continues at coordinate 290,671 of CAVUTD010000024.1, read as the reverse complement.
GAATCGACTTCAGCCACGGCAGGCACCAAAAAGCTATTCGGAGGACGGTTTTTCTTCTGCTGCTCGACGCCAGACGCAGGCCAGTGGCGCTGACGTTCGAAGGGATACGTGGGCAGCAGTGCGCACGAACGACGCCAAAGTTGGCGCTGCGTCTGCAGTTGGTCCGACAACAATCCCTCCCAACGGAGTCGGGCTCCCGCCGTGTAAAGCTGCGCCATGGCTTCAAGCATGTGTTGACGTTCACCTGAAGTGCCCCATGGCAAGCTTGCCAGCCACAGCGGCGGCGCGGGCAGCGCCTCCGCTTGCTCTTGCTCCGATGCCTCGCATCGGGCAAAGCACTGGCGACCTAAAGCCAGCAGCATCGGCCTAGGTCCGATTTCGATCACCGCATCGAGGCCCTCTCTCGCGAAGGCCTTCATAGCCGAAAGAAATTCTACCGGCTCGCGCAAGTGCCGTCGCCAGTAGGCGCCCTGCGCCATCTCTTCCATTGAAGTCCGCCGACCATGGAGACAGGAGATAATGTCGGCCTGCGGTTGGTTATAAGTCACTGCGTCTGCCGCCTTTTGTAATTCCGGGAGCACAGGTTCCATCACAGGCGAGTGAAAGCCGTGGGTGACTTCTAAAAACTGGCTGCGCATTCCCAGCCCCGCGAATCGTTGGCAGAGGCTGTCTAACGCGTGCCGATCCCCGGAGACGACTACGTTTTGGGGTCCGTTGATGACGGCCACGGCCACCCGCCCATGACGATGGTTCTGCTGCGCATACGCCTCGAGCGCCACATCCACCTGTTGGCGACTGGCAAAGAGAACGGCCATGCCTCCGCGTTGCTCCTTGCGGGGCAGGTGCTCGTCGAGGAGCTGGCCGCGTCGAGCGACGAGCCTAAGCGCCTCCTCCATTTTGAAAAGTCCTGCCGCGCAAGCGGCCGCATACTCACCCAGGCTGTGGCCCAGAACGACTGCGGGTTCGATGCCCCAACTCTTCCAAAGTTCACCCAAAGCATATTGAAGTGCAAAAAGGCTCGGCTGTGCATAAGCGGCACGTTGTTGGAGCAGGAAAGGGGAAACCGATCTCCTCTCGGAGGCAGGAAAGACTACCTTCAGCAGAGGCACCTCCAGAAGCGGATCCAAGACCTGAGAGCAATGCTCCAGGGCGGAGCGAAAGACTGGCTCAGAATCAAAGAGCTCACGCCCGCAACCCTCGAGGGCGGAGCCGCCTTGGCCGCTAAAGAGAAAACCGATGCGCAAGCCCGCAGCGTTGCTCGTGCCGGAGCCGCTCACCGCGTGATTACTAAAGAAGCTGCTACCGCTGCCTTTACCGCGGCTAAACTCTTCAAGCTGGTCGCGCAACTGAGCCTTGGACTCGCTCACCACAGCAAGCCGAAAAGCGAAAAGCGATCGCCCGATGTTCGCCGCGGCGCAAATTTCCTCAAGAGAGAACGATCCTGACGCCGGCGGTTTCTCGTGCGTTGTGAGCAGTTTGATGTAGGCGCGCACGAAGGCCGTAAGCGCGTCGGAGCTCTTGGCGGAAAGCGTCAGCAGCTGCGAGCGCCGACTGGGGAGTGATGTCCGCTCAGCAAGCACGAATGGCGCTTCCTCCAGGATCACGTGGGCATTCGTGCCCCCGAAGCCAAAGGAGCTCACGCCCGCAAGACGTCGCGGTGTCTGCTCAGAGCGATGATCTCTCGTGGCGCGCTCGTCTGTGCGATTTGGCGGCGCAGGCCAGGGCGTTAAAGCCGTGGGAATTTCCAAACGGCTGCCCTCCAGAGAAATGTGCCTGTTCAGTCGCTTGAAGTGCAGGTGAGCTGGAATGTGGCGCTGTCCCAAAGCGAGGACCACCTTTATCAATCCCGCGATGCCAGCTGCCGCTTCCAGGTGACCCAAATTGGTTTTGACGGAGCCGACCCAGCAACGTTGCTGGGAGGCGTTGGACGCAGAAGAAGCGCAACGCCCCTGGTCCAGCAGTTCCTTGAGCGCTCCAAGCTCAATCGGGTCGCCCAAGGACGTGCCCGTGCCGTGCGCCTCAATGTAGGAGAGCTCTTCGGGGACGATCCCCGCCGCTCGAAAAGCTCTCCGCAAAAGAGCTCGCTGGGAACTGCCGTTCGGTGCAGTCAAACCATTGCTGCGCCCATCCTGATTGATGGCTGAGCCGCGCAGAAGCGCCAGGATCGGATCGCCATCGCGCAATGCATCGCTCAAGCGCCTTAAGACCACCAGCCCGCATCCCTCCGAGCGGACAAACCCGTCGGCCGCGTCATCGAACGCGCGGCACCGGCCGCCGGGCGAGAGCATACCTGCCCTGGAGTGATTGATGCTTATCGTCGGAGTCAGCAGGACATTGACCCCGCCCGCGAGCGCGAGATTACATTCATTATCTCGCAAGCTTTGGCACGCAAGATGGACCGCCACAAGGGACGAGGAGCACGCGGTGTCCACCGCCATGGCGGGGCCTTCGAGTCCGAGCATGTAAGAGAGTCGTCCAGCGGCGATGCTATGCGAGTTACCCGAACCCATGTAGGAGTCGATCAGCGCCGGATCTCGGCGGGCGAGAAGCTCGTCGTACTCGTTGCCGCTTATACCAACAAAGACGCCGCTCTCGCTCCCCCCAGTGTGTCAGGCGGAATTCCTGCGCGCTCGAGCGCCTCCCACGCGACTTCGAGCAAGAGCCGGTGCTGCGGATCAAGGCTCTCCGCTTCGCGTGGAGCGATGCCGAAGAACCGTGCATCGAAAAGATCCACTTGTCGCAGAAATCCGCCATATCGGCTCACGATCTTGCCAGGAGCGTTCGGATCCGGATCGTAATAATCGTCAAGACTCCAGCGATCAGCTGGTATATCGGTGATCGTATCCACCTGGTCGCGCAAAAGCTGCCAGAACTCCTCCGGCGTATCGGCTCCGCCGGGAAAACGACAGCCCAGCCCGATAACGGCAATTGGCTCGTGCCGGGCCTGTTCCATGGCCGCGAGACGGGCGCGCATTTCCTGCACGGCGAGAACGGCCTGCTTGAGGCGGCGGGCGTTGTTGTTCTGGTCAGGATTTATCTCTGCCATCGTGAGTTTATCTCGAGGATGGGTTGAGACTTCGCAGTTGTTCGTCGAGAAGAACGCCGAGCTCGCTTTCCGACAAAGCGTCAAGTTCGTTGGTATCAACAGGCAGCGGCGGGCGAACTTGCACGGCTTGTTCGGCAGGCGAGGGATTTGTCACGGTTCGCGATTCGGAAAGCTCCGCGAGCAGGAAAGCGGCGAGCTTCGCGGTATCCGGGTAGTCGTAAGCCATTGTCGCTGGAAGCGGAATGCTCAGACTCTTTTGCAGGTTGTTTCGCAGCTCCACTGAGGTCAGCGAATCCAATCCCAGACTTAGAAAGCTCTGATCCAGATCCCAGGGTGCAGCCGGATCGAGGCCCAGGACCCTCGCGATTTGCAGCTGAGTATGCTGAAGCACAAGTTCTCTGCGCTTGGGGCTTGCGGCGGCTTGGAACTCTACGAGGAAATTGTCTTCCGGCTTCTGTGCGTGGCCTCGGGAGACGGCGAAGTCTTGAAAAAACGCTTGCCGCCCAATTTCTCGGGTAAACTTCTCCCAGTCTATTGGCACGATGCCGACTTGGGTGCTCTGGCCGATGAGCTGCCCGAGGGCCTCGAGAGCTTGGGCGGGGGGGATCATACCGATACCTTTGGCACGCGCCCTTTCGCCGATTTGGCTTCTTGCAGCGGCTCCTACTTCAGCCCAGGGGCCCCAATTGATACTGAGCGTTGGCAGTCCCTGCGAACGCCGATAATGCGCAAAGGCATCGAGGAGGGTATTTGCGGTTACGTGATTTGCTTGCCCTGGCGAACCGAGCAGGGCGGTCGCCGACGAAAACAGGATGAAGAAGTCCAACGGGCGGTCCAGCGTGAGCTGGTGAAGATGCCATGCGCCAACGATCTTAGGCCTTAACACCCGGCGAAAACGTTCCCAGGAAAGCTGGCGTAGCACGCCGTCATCAAGCAGACCAGCCGCGTGTACGATGCCACGCAGCGGGTGACCCAGGGAGTCGATGTCGTCGATTAGGCGAGCGACGTCAGCGCGCTGAGAGACGTCCGCGCGCGCGATGACGGGGCTTGCGCCTGACTGCTCGAGATGATTGAGCTTGTCGAGCGTCAAGCTGTCTGGTGCGCTGCGGCCGGCGAGCACAAGATGCTTTGCTCCGTGGACGACCATCCAATCCGCCACGGAGAGACCGAGTCCGCCGAGGCCGCCGGTGATCAGATAACAGGCGTCGGGGTCGAAGGTGGGCGTGCTAGCACGCGGTGAGGGGTAGCGGGTCAGTCTTGGCAGGCAGCGGCTTCCAGCGCGGAATGCAATCTGTGGCTCGGTGCGTTTCGGCTGAGTGCATTCCCCGAGGATTGCCTCGGCTTCGTTCGGCGATGTTTCGGCATCCAGGTCGATAACGACGCAATCGCATTCCGGATGTTCGAGTGCCAAGATCCTGCCGATTCCCCAGATACCTGCCTGGCTAAATCCGCAATTTGGCGTGGAGTCGGCCGGCATCGCTGCCCGCGTGATCAACGTTAGCGCCGGCATGGCTGCAAACCCGACGCTTAAGAGCGATTGCACGAGGTTCAGACAAGCGTGGCAAGCCACCTCAGCCTCTGTCGCTGGGTCGGAGTCGTTTTGGCAATCAAGACTCCAGAGATACAGAATGTGATGGCTGTTTACCGGGCCAATTTGCGCAAAAAGCCGGTAAAAATCGTCCGCCCTGTCGGGATTTACGGTGAAGGCTTGTGCGTTGACGGTTTCGAAGTTTGCTCCTTTCGAAATGAATACGCAGGCATCGCCTCGGCTTCGAAGAATCGTGGCCAGACGCACGGCGATTCCGTCGCGGTCAGCAAAGATGACCCAGTGCCGCGGTGTGTTCGCGGGAGCTTGCAAATCGGCGCGGGCGATCAGAATCGTCTCGGTAGAGATCGGTTTTCCTTCCCTGGAGAGTGGATGTGGGCTTCCGGCAACTTCTGTGAAGCCTTCCGCCTCCAAGAGATCACGCCACTTCGCCACGGACAGCAGCGGGTGCGATGGTCGAAGGGACCGGTCAGTGAATCTCCACCATCCTTCAGTCAAGCCAAAAATAAGGTCAACATAGCGGAGGGGCGAGGTCGATTCGCGCAGAATCAACAGTCCGCCGGAAGCAAGCAAAGCACGCGCATGTGCCAGCGCCCGCCTAACGTCGGCGGTTGCGTGCAACACGTTAGCTGCGATCACGAGATCGTAGCTCTTGGGCTCAAACCCCTGCCGTGCTGGTTCCTTTTCGATGTCGAGCACCTGGCAGCGAAGGAACGGATAGTTTTGAAACTTCTGCTTGGCGAGCGACGTGAACCCGGGCGAAATATCTGTGAACCAATATTCCGTTCTTTCCGCTGGGAAGAGCGCTAGCAGCTCGAGAGTCGTCGCTCCCGTTCCGGCACCTATTTCGAGCACGCGCAGAATGGAGTCACCAGGGATCTGATCTAGCGCGGCGGCGACGCTCTCGCGCATCAGAGCGTTCATCCGCCTCGCTCCTGGTGAATCGCAATAGAGGCTGGCTGCGGTGACCGATTGGTCTGCCGCAAACAAGAGCTGCAATGGGTCAAGCTCCCCTCGAAGTACGGCGGGCAGATTCGTGGCGCAAGAGGTGAGCAGGGTGATCTCAGCGAACGCTTCGGGACACTTGGCGACGAGCGCTTGAGTGTCAATTTTCTCATCGCGTTCGAGCCTCCGCAAAACCTCCCAAGAGTTCCCACTGGAGTCTGTCGCCGCTACTGCGCCGGTTTCCCCGAGAATCTCAAAGAGCCGTCGAAATAGCTCACGATGCTTCGCATGGATGTGGAGGGCTTGCGCCACTTCGCCGAGGTGGAATCGCCGCCCTTTAGTCAGGTCCCACCCCATTGCTGTCAGGGCTCGAACAATGAAGGATACCGAGAGTTCTTCTAGGCAGCCAATAGCCTCCAGATAGGCAGGGCTTGGCTCTTCGACATCGACTCGGGCGAGGTGCGTTGAAATCGAGGCCGGGGAGGCCAGGTCACTCGCTGCTCGTGTGTGCTCACGGGAGGAACTCTTCCATTGAATTGTATAGAGCCAATCTCCGATCGTGCTTGTGGAAAGATCCCGCCGATCTACGGCTTTCAAGGTCTGCAGGAGCTTTGGAACAAGGGCGCGTTCGACATCGTTGAGGCCGTCGACTTTCTCCAGTTCGGCGACGAGCTGTTCTCCATTTTGCGCCAGCAGGCGGTGGAGCAGTGCCTCGCTTCTAATTGGTGGAACCGTGCTCTCAGCCGCCCCATTGCTCGCAATCCAGTAACGCTGGCGCTGCCAAGGGTAGGTCGGAAGCGCGGGGCAGCGGCGCGGGGCACCACTAGCGACTGCCTTCCAGTGGACCGCAGCGCCATGGGCATAGAGTGCACCGAGCGCTTCGAAGATTGTCCTTGCGGCTGGAGCGTCTTCCGGCGCGACCTGGAGGACAGGCGCGGCGTGATTTGCGTGTGACTGTGGATCAGCCAACCCAACTGGTGTTCCGCCTACCACGATGACAATGTCAATCTTGCCGAGTTCGGCCGGAACTGTGCGCGCCTGCGCCGGAGACTGGAGATCCTGAATCCAATAGTCAGGCGTCGCAATCTCGCCGGAGATCAACCGCCCACTCCTTCCGCAAACGTAAGGAATATTCGGTTCTCGGAAGGCGATCTGTTTAGCCGCTAACTCGAACTCGCCAAAGCTCCGACCGAGTCCGAGTCGCGTTGCAGCAAGCTTTAGTGCATCTTCAAGCTCGAAGACTTCGGCGACGCACGCAGCGGCACAGTTGCCCAACCCTGCCCCAAAGACCGCCACAGGATGCACGCTCCAGGACTTCCACAGCTGAGCGAGTGTGTACTCGAAAGCGAGTTCCGCGATCTGGGCAAACGCCCCTGCCGGAGCAGGCTCACCCCGAAGAACGCCCGCCAAGTCGAGCCCAAGATGCTCCTGGACGACTTGCGCACAATGATCGAAAGCGCTTCGGAAGACTGCCTGCGTCTCGTACAGCTCTCGCGTCGTCGCCGGTCGGCTGAAATTCCCGCCCGGGAAAAACCAAGCCACTTCCGGCTCGACGGCCGACTCGCCGACCCTGAGACCTGCACAGGAGGCTCCCTGCAGGAATGCGCGGAGGATCGCGGCAGCTTCCACGCCCGTGCAAGCCGTGGCGCTGAGTCGATATTTGTGCTGTGCGCGTCCCGAGTTTGTTGTGAAGCAGACGTCGCCGAAGCGAACCTCGGCATGTTCGAGAAGGAACGTCTCGAATCGTGCAGTCAGCTCGCGGAGCGCCTGCGGCGATTTCGCAGAAAGAGCCAGCACGTGGCACGCGCCGGAGCGTTCCTCGGCGGCAGGCTCGGGTGGCGGTGCTTCTTCCACGATGAGATGAGCATTGGTTCCGCTGACACCGAATGAACTGATCCCGGCGCGACGCGGTGCGCCAGAGCGCCCCCAGGTCACGGGCTTCGTAACGAGCCGGACAGGTATTTCGTCCCACGCGATGCGTGGACTCTCTTGTTTGAAATTCGCCAACGGAGGCAGCTCCGAATGTTGGAGAGCGAGGATCACTTTGATCAGGGACGCGATGCCCGCGGCGGACTCGAGGTGGCCGACGTTCGTCTTTACCGAGCCGGTCAACAACGGCTGATCTTGCGATCGCCCCTCGCCGAAAACGTTGGCGAGTGCGCCAACCTCGATCGGGTCGCCCAAGGACGTGCCGGTCCCGTGTGCTTCGATATAAGAGATATCAGCGGGAGCGAGCCTGGCGTTCTTGAGCGCCTTGCGGATCAGCGCCTCCTGAGCCGGGCCGCTAGGAACTGTGAAACCGCCACTGGGCCCATCCTGATTAACTGCCGACGCGCGGATGACGGCGAGGATTTTATCGCGATCCTTGATGGCCGACGACAGCAGCTTGAGAATCACCACGCCGCAACCTTCACCGCGGCCATAGCCATTGGCCGCCGCATCAAACGTCTTACAGCGGCCATCCGGCGACAGCATCCCCGCGCGCGACAGCGCCGCCGATCCCTCGGGAGCTAAGATCAGGTTCACGCCACCGGCCAATGCTGACTCACACTCGCCCGCTCGCAAGCTTTGACAAGCGAGGTGAAGCGCTACCAGCGATGACGAACACGCCGTATCAATTGCCAAGCTCGGCCCAGTCAGACCAAGGCAGTAGGAGAGCCTACCGGCGGCTGAGTTGAGAGAATTGCCGGTGACAAGATAGCCGTCGAACGTTTCCGGACCCGCCGACTGCTTGAGGAGGAACAGGTAGTCATTGTTCGTGATTCCGATGAAAACGCCTGTCTTGTTCTCGCCCAAGCGTTCCGGCATGCAACCCGCACTTTCGAAGGCCTCTATGGCGACCTCCAGGAGCAATCGATGCTGAGGATCGAGACTGCTCGCCTCACGCGGAGAAATGCCGAAGTAGCTGGCGTCAAAACGATCCACCGAATCGAGGAACCCGCCCTCTCTGGTGCAGATCCTGCCCGGCTCGTCCGGCCCATTCTCATGCCAGGTTTCCATATCCCACCGGCCTGCCGGCACCTGGCGAATTGCATCGACCCCGGCCCTCAAGAGTTCCCAAAACGCGCGGGGATCGTCGGCGCCACCCGGGAAACGGCATGCCATACCGACGACGGCTACGGGCTCATTCTTCGCCTGTTTGGCGGCCTCGAGCTTAGCTATGGCGTCATCAAGCGCCCGCAGGGCTCGCTGAGAAATAGTCTGCGGCGATTGGGACTGCTCTTTGGCATCCATGTTCAGGAAGATTGGAACACGTTTCGCAAGGGAGTTTAGTGAGCGTGAGCCGAACCGTCTGAGCGTCTCCAGACCTGCGGAAAATCCGGGAACGCGCCTGAGAATTCGATGGCGCGTGCGATGCCTTGCCCGTCGGTTTCGAATTCGAGAGCGACCGGAACGCCCTCGATATCAAAAGTGGTCTCCGATTTGGCAATCAACCGCATCTGCATTTCGCCGCGGACAAATAACCCGCGTCCGTCCAAGGCAATCGTGAACTCCTGGTCCGATCCGTCAGGCCGATACTCACCGGTGAGCTTGTTTGCGTTGGTTGGCGGGGCAAACGGAGCGTTGATTGGCGGCAGAGAAAGAAAGTCGGTGATCTCACGATAATATCGCTTCCAGGCGCCGGTGCCATTCTCGATGGCGAGCTTGCGCATCCGCAGCCGCTCGAAGAGCCGATCGGTGAGCTGTCGCAATTTTTCGGCGGCGCCGATCACACCTTCATAGCTCTGGATTTGAGGGTTGCGTCCAAAGGACGTTTCGCTGAGTTGCGAGAGCAAGAGTCCAGCGAAGAGGGGTCCGCGAATAGCGCTCACCTTGCGCAAGGCAAGGTGCACGTCGTCCTGGCGGAAGTAAATCAGCACGGGCGCAAGCTTATCAATGACGCGCTCGATGCGCAGGACGAAACTCGCCACGTCCTCGTCGGAGACGGCTGCCAGCAGTTGAATCCCGGCCGTTGTCGGGAACAAAACGCTTTCGAGAATCATTATTCGCTGAGTTCCAACCAGCGAATCGGCCAGGCTTTGCCAATTCAGGAGCGCCTGTTCGAGGATGCGGGTTACTGCTCCGTCGAAGCCTTGCTCTGGCGCATGTTCTGCTTTCGAATCACCGCGAATTGGGTGCGGGTCCTGCTGCTCAAAGATCCAGGAGGCGTCCTGGCCTTGTTCCTCGAGATGTCGGCAAAGCTGCTGAGCCGTGGCTGATTTTCCAGAGCCCCAGATGCCCTCGATCATGATGAGATTCGTTTGAATCATCCTCGAAATTCTGCAACTGCCATCACTCAACCAAATCCTCCAGTCGCGAAAGCTTGGAGGCGAGGAGCGCTTCAACTTCGTTAGAAGAATCATCGCACTCCGACGCTGCGGCGATGGAATCGCGCGGCCGGCGAGGCGGCATCCCGCGAGAGGATGCCGGTGAACTGACCGCCAGGTCGAGCAAGTGCGCGGTCAGTTTTTGGACACACGGCCAATCAAAAGCCAGCGTGGGTTTAAGAGGGAGGCCGAGATCCTTTTCGAGCCGGTCTTTCAGCTCCAGCGCCATTAATGAGTCCATCCCTAGCTCGAAGAAACCGATTTGAGGGGAGACAGCCGTGGACTCAGAGAAGCCGAGGATGGCAGCGACCTCTCGCTGAACTTTCTGCGTGAGAAGCTGTAGACGCTCGCTGGGAACTGTAGCGCGCAACGTATCGAGCAGAGGGGTTCCGCTCCCAGCGTTCCGTAACAAGGACACTGCATTCGCATTGGGTGGTTGAACCGCTACGCCAGGGGCATCGACCCGCGCTCTTGGTCGCACGTATTCGAAAAACGGCCGCGGCGTCTGGAGTTCGAAAAGTTCACAGAAGCGAGGCCAGCGAACCGAGGCGATCGCGTATTGTGCGAAGCGGTTGAGGTCCGGCGATTGGCGCGGCAAAAGCAGCCTGAGCGCCTGCAACGCCAAGGTAGGGCTCAATGTGTCAATGCCGCTACGAGAGAGCTTCTCGGAGACTTCCGCCGTGACCATTCCGGTGGAGTGGGTTGCGTCTTGGTCATTCGCAGCAGCGCTCCACGTCGGCGTCCACGGACCCCAGTTGATGCTTAAGGCAGGAAGGCCCAAGCTATGGCGAAAGCGAGCAAGCGCGTCGAGAAAGGCGTTGGCTGCTGCGTAGGGTCCCTGCCCCTTTGCACCCCAAACTGAAGCAATGGAAGAAAAGCAGACGAAGGTCTGTACGTCGGTCATCCTTAGGCTTAACTGGTGCATCGCCCAAGCACCTGCCACCTTGGCCCGCAGCACTTCGGCAAGCGCAGCAGAGCTTGTGCTGGTCAAAGGAGCTGAGCCGCCGGAAACTCCTGCGGCATGAAGGATTCCGCGAAGGGATATGGGCGTTAAGGAGGGGTGTGCCAGCGCCGAGAGCGAGCGGTGTAAGGCTGCCTCGAAGATGGCCGCGTCAGCAACGTCGGCCTCCAAAATCTCGACGCGCGCGCCGCTTGCCGCCAGCTGTTCCAAAACGCGCTCCTGTTCGGCAGTGTAAACGCCACGCCGGGAATTAAGCACTAGATGACGGGCGCCCTCCTCCACGAGGAATCTGGCGCAGGCGAGCCCTAAAGCTCCAAGGCCACCGGTGATGAGATAAGCGCCGTCGGCGGCCAACGAAAGCGTTTGCGGGTTCTGCGGCGCGGGATCGGTGACTGAGAGCGGCTGCGGGCTAAGCCTGGATACGAACCGCTCGATACCGTCGACTCTGCCGTTGCTTTCACTCTTCTCGGCGAAGATCCGAAGAGCAATTTGTTCTTCGCCATCGTTCTCGCGAAACTCAGCGATGAGCGCATCTGTTTCGAGACTGATGCTGGTCGGCGAGGTGGGCAGGTCCACCAGCGTAGTGCGGAGCTGAGGCGCCTCAAGCGCAACGACTTTGCCCAATCCCCAGAGTGGCGCCTGAACGAGCCCGCGCAGGAGGAAGGGGTGTTGCTCTGGATGTCCCGTCTCCGGTCCATCCTCGATCGTGACTGCGCCTCGCGTGACGATCCAGAGTCGTGAGGCAGGGGAAGAGCCGGTAGGCGTCGCGGGCAGAAGCAATTGGACAAACTTGAGCAGCTGTTCGCAGAGGGAATCGGTGTAACGCGGGGTCCACGCGCCTTCGCTAATGGGGTTTGCCTGTTCGAAGAATGGGTCACATAACACAACAACATTGCACCGCGGCGTCTGCTTTAAAGAGTCGTGGCCGTCTAGCAACTTCTTCATACGAACCACTTGGCAGCCCCGACCGAGCCCTTCCGCTTCTAGATTTCTGGCTAACTGTTCAGCAAAAAGCATGGTCCGGCTCGTCTCGGGCTCGCGCTGGTCATCGCCGGCCAGCACGATGAGCCAATGGTCCTCAGCACTCTCAATCGCCGCGGCTCTCGCGCGTGCGCGACTCGCTTTCGACTCCCAGGAGATGCGGTAAATGCGCGCATCCGCTGTCTCCGGAGGTTTATTCAATGGCTGAGACTTCAGAGGCGCAAACCAGTGGCTCTGACGCTCGAACGGATAGGTCGGCAGGCTTGGACAGAGCCGCGAACGCCATGAAAACCCCGGGTCGCGTTGCTCGAGACCTTCCCAGCGCACAAATGCTCCGGCCTTATAGATCTGCGCGAGGCTTTCGAGCATCTGCTGACAAGCGCTGCGGCCCGGTCGCAGGCTTGGCAGCCAAAGGCGTGGCTGCTCAGCCTCCCCTCTCTTCACCAAGCAGGCCCTGCCAAGACCCAGCAGGACCGGCTTGGGACCGACTTCCACAATGGCATCAATGCCTTGTTGAGCTAGTGTCCGCATCCCGGCGAAGAACTCGACCGGTTCCCGAAGGTGGCGGCGCCAGTACTGCGGATCTGAGAGCTCCTCTTTGGAGGCCAGGCGCCCAAAGAGATTGGAGATTATGCCTGCCTGCGGAATTTTAAAGCGCACCGTCGCTGCCGCAGCCTCCAGAGGCTTGAGCATGGGTTCCACCAACGCGGAGTGAAATGCGTGTGTGACCTCGAGAGGATGGGTGCGCACGCCGCGCTCGGCGAGTTCCACGCAAAACTCCTCAAGGGCCTCACGCCGGCCCGACAACACCACATTGCTCGGACCATTCACTGCCGCGAGAGTCAGTTCCTCCTGTCCCAGACCGTGAACAGCCAGCGAGGACTCGACTTCCTCTCGACTGCCAAAAACCGCCGCCATGGCTCCGCGTTGCTCGAGAGTCGGCAAGAGATCTTCCAGAAGTCGACCACGGACAGCGACAAGCCTAAGGGCGTCTTCTAAATCGAACAATCCCGCGACGCAGGCCGCAGCATACTCTCCCAAACTGTGACCCAGCACCAGAGCGGGCTCAACGCCCCAGCTTTTCCAGAGCTCAGCCAAAGCATATTGAAGGGCGAAAAGGGCGGGCTGGGCATGGGCGGCACTTTGGTGCAGCAACTGGGCAACCTCTGCAGCCGTGTTCTCACCTGGATAAAGCAGATCCAAAACTGATACCTCCAAGTGCGGCCGCAACGCTTCCGAACAGTTCTCTAAAGCACGGCGAAAAACTGGCTCGTAAAGGAAAAGCTCTCGCCCCGGCGGCTCTGCGCCGCCTTGGAGAGCTCCCTGTCCGCCAAAAACAAAAGCAATGCGTAAGCTGCTGCCACCATGGCCGAGATCTTTCTCCTTTCGCCTCGCAAAGGGCGAAACTCGGCTCTCGAGGTCAGATCTCTCGCCAATCTCGCTGGCGGAGGCTTGCAACTGCCGGTGCAACTCAGCAGTGGAATCGCTGACCCATGCACACCGCCAAGGAAGGTGCGAGCGCCCAGAATTTGCGCTGGCGCATAAACCAGCCAGAGGCCAGCCCTGATCCCGAGCTCCATCAGGCGCATCAGTTCCGAGCAGGCGGGCGTACTCTCTTGTCAGTGCGTTGAGTGCGCCCGGGCTCCGAGCGGAGAGCGCCAGCAATTGCCAAGTTCTTTGTGGTTGCTTATTGGCGTTTTCAGCTGCGCCGCATGGCGGCGCCTCCTCGAGAATGGCATGCGCGTTTGTCCCCCCAAAGCCGAAGGAACTTACTCCTGCCCGGCGAGTTCGCTCAGGTTTTCCTCCTGGCGACCATGGCACGAGCGCTGTCGGAATCGTCAGTCTACTGCCGTCCACCGAGGCATATGGATTCATACGCACAAAGTGGAGGTGCGGCGGGATTTCACGGTGTTGCAACGCCAGCACCACCTTGATCAGCCCAGCGATCCCAGCGGCGGCTTCCAGGTGCCCAAGGTTCGTTTTGACTGAGCCGATCCAGCATCGCTCGCCGGAATGAGAGCCTTCAGAGAAGACCGTATTCAGTGCCTCGAGCTCGACCGGATCCCCAAGTGCTGTCCCAGTGCCGTGCGCCTCCACATACGAGAGCTCCGCCGCCCGGCCGAGGTTCGCCGCCTTCATCGCGCGGCGCAGCAGCGTGCGCTGGGCGTTCCCGCTGGGTGCAGTCAAGCCATTACTGCGTCCGTCGTGGTTGACGGCGCAGCCGCGAATCACCGCGAGGATCGGATCCTTTGCAGCCAGTGCATCTTTGAGCCTCTTAAGGGCAACGATTCCACAGCCCTCCGACCGCACGAACCCATCCGCCGAAGCGTCAAAAGCCCGGCAACACCCAGTAGGAGAGAGCATTCCGGCACGTGAAAACGTAATGGTGAGATCGGGTGATAGGATGAGGTTTACGCCGCCCGCCAGCGCCAGATCACATTCCCCGCCCCGGAGGCTGCTACAGGCTTGATGCACCGCCACCAGGGATGAGGAGCAGGCCGTGTCCACCGCCCAGCTTGGGCCGCGCAAATCGAGAAAGTACGAGAGTCGATTTGCGGCGATGCTGAATGCATTGCCGGTGCCGGAATACGGATCGAGCGCGGACTCATTGCCATCCTGAAGCCGCTCGTAATCGCTGGTACTGATGCCGATGAAGACACCGGTTTCACTTCCTGCAAGGCTGTTTGGTGGGATCCCGGCACACTCCAGCGCTTCCCAGGCGACTTCGAGCAGAAGGCGCTGCTGTGGGTCCATTTTGCCAGCCTCCCGCGGAGCAATGCCGAAGAACTGAGCATCGAAGCGGTCGACTTGGCTGAGAAAGCCTCCAGTAAGCCTCAAAGAAGTGACGTCTCCTCCGACGGTTGCATACCGCGGAAATTCGATCGTGCCGACCCCATTACCGCCTCTGCGCAGTAGCTCCCAGAACTCGCCCGGATTTCGTGCTCCTGGAAACCGGCAGCCCATGCCGACGATCGCAATCGTATCGCCGTCGTCGAGGTCCGATCCGTTGATGCTCGACAGGATGGGAGCCTTTTCAGAGGCCAAGTGCACAGAGAGCGCGTCGATGTTGGCATAGTCGTAGAGCAGCGTTGGCGACAAAGTGCGGCCGAGCCATTCCTCCAGAGCACTGGTGATCTCAACGACCCCGAGCGAGTCGAGACCCAGCTGTGAGAAGGTCACGCTTTCGTCAAAAGCGTTGACTGGCACGCGGATTCGTTGCGAGAGCTGCTTCGTCAGCCACTTGCGAATCTCCTCAGGCGAGGGAGGCGTGCCGTTCCGAAACCGCTCTTCAGGGACCGATTTCGGCCTGTGCCACTCGCCGGCAACCTCCAGAGTTCCCTCTAAAAACCGCGCTTTGCATGCGCGCCGCTGAATTTTGCCGCTCGACGTTTTTGGGATGCTGCCGGTTCGCAGGAGCACGATCGCCCAAGGCTCCAGTTCGTACTTTTCCAAGACTGCCTCCCGGATTGCGGCGGCGACCTCGTTAACATTAAGCTTTCGTAAAAACGTGCGCTCCACCTCCTGAGCGATCGCGAGGACCTCTCGGTCATCGACGTCGACGCCAAAGGCTGCGGTGCAGCTCGGGCGGAGCGCCGGGTGACTCTTCTCAACGGTGAGCTCGATGTCCTGCGGATAAAAATTCTGTCCCCGGATGATGATCATGTCCTTGAGTCTTCCGATGATGTAGCATTCTCCATCCTTGATAAAACCGAGGTCGCCGGTGCGCAGGAACGGCCCTTCGCCAGTATCCGCCAGCCGCGCGTGAAAGGTCTCCTCCGTCTCAAGTGGGCGATTCCAATAGCCTTTCGCGATGGATTGTCCTGACGCCCAGATCTCGCCGACGGTGTCGGGTGGACATTTAACCAGACGCTCAGAGTCGACAATGACAACCTTGGTGTCGACCTGGCTGCGCCCGCAGCTTATCACGGCCTGCGCACCGGGGCTGCCGGGTACAGCCGAAACCACGCGGTGGCGCCCCAGCGCCGCACCATCGACCCAACATGTCACTCTGCGATCGGCAATCGGGACGGCTGTGATCTTAAGCGTCCCCTCAGCAAGCCCGTAACCAGCGCACATAGCGCTGGCTTTAAATCCGCACTCGGCGAATGCCTCAGCAAAACGCTCAACAGTTTCCAGCCGAATGGGCTCAGCTGCATTAAGTGTCATCTTCCAAGAGCTTAGATCCAGGGCCGCGCGTTGCTCGGCAGTCGTCGTGCTTACGCATAAGTCATAGGCAAAGTTCGGAGCCGCGCTGTGTGTGCCTCGATAACGCGAAATCGCCCGCAACCATCTAAGTGGGCGCTGGAGGAACGCTGCCGGCGGCATCATTACACATGGAAAGCCCTTAAAGAGCGGGAGCAGCGCTCCATAGATTAGTCCCATGTCGTGGAAGATCGGCAACCACGTAACCATCACGCTTTCCGGTGTGTGCTCCCAACCGCGGTCGAGGTCGTCAAGGTTATACAGGAGGTTCCCGTGGCTTAGCATCACTCCCTTGGGACTCGCGGTGGAGCCGGAGGTGTATTGAAGCAATGCGAGCGTTTCTGAGCAAAGGAGCGGCTCACGATAACGGCTCGCGCCCTCCTCGCCGAGAGTGTCAGTCGCTACCCACTGGAGCGCCGCCAGTTCCGGACTGTGGCTCAGGCGGCTGTCGATCTCGGAGACGATCTGTGACGTGGTCAGCACGACGGTTGCCCCTGCATCGGCCGCGATCACATCGAGACGGGAGTCGATGCGGTTGCGTTTGGGTGGATAACATGGCACCGCGACAACTCCCGCGCAAAGACAGCCAAAGAACACGGGCATAAAATGAAGGCCCGAGGGGAACAGTAGCAGAGCGCGCATACCTGGAGCGCCAATCTCTTGCAAGTGCGCGGCAACGGCATGCGCCCGTTGCGCAAGCTGAGCGTACGTGATGCTGTCACTCTCGCTCTCTCCAGATTCGAGCAGAATGTAAGCGACTCGACCCCCTTGGTACTTCGCTCGAAAATGCAATAGGCCGACAAGGTTTTCGCTCGCCTCTACCGGCGAGTCGCCATTCCCCCGCGACAGGCTTACCAGATCTCCTCTCTTCACAAGCCGCTTGCCCAGATTGAAACTCAGAGTTCGCTACAATGCTTTACGTCAGCGTTAGTCATCGCTGGCACTTCATACCGAAAGGGTGCAGGACACCAGAAAACTTACCGTGCGTCGATCTTTTTCTGTCGGTGTCATCATCGGCCAAAAAACACAAACTTGCAGCGCGCAATTGCAACAATAAGATGGCGCCAGGTAGTTCCTGCTCCTATCGCTCAGCTATCTGTATTCTCGGGTTGATGCCTGGCGCGGGGCCGCTGCGATAGCTAAGAACCGCAAGAACCTGCTTCCTGAGTCGGGCCGAGCGTTTTCATCGTGTTCATTGAGACTCCCTGCGAGCCTTGACCAACCTGATCAAGCGAGGAGGCAGACAAAGACAATCGGGGGATCGATACACAAATGTCCTTGCAGAATCCCCCCGCAGCGGCTTGTAGACCGCGCTACCGCTATTTCAAGCCGGGTATCTCGCGCTACGGCGCACTCGTCACTTTACCTTTGATTTTGCAAGCCAGTTCAAATACGAAGGCTAACTGCTCTCTTGGATACAGGAAAAACTAAGAGCGTATTATTTGTATTTGGAGAAAAACCACCGTGCAGTTTCAACGCTGGTTCAAGTTTCGGCGCTTACGCCGATGATTCGAGACAGTGTTATTATATGGAAATGTGACTGGCCCAAATTCAAAGTTCAAACCGCGCAAGATCTGCCTAGGGTTATCGGGCAGTGTTAGTGTGCGCGAAGTCGTAGCGCCAAGCTGCCGCTGAAGTCAGAACTGGGCGTTGTCCCGTGCTTAGCACCAGAGTCCAGTTGATTTCGGCTAACGACGCGCGAGTCGCGAGCGCCGCCGCGCAGGGTCGCGTTAAAATGCCGAGACGTGCGATTGAGAATTTCCATAGGATGTCTCACGGGTGGGCCCACTCCTGTTAAACGCACTTGAACAGCCTTAACGAAGGGGAACTCAAAGCACGGTGCTTGCACCGTGAGGGGCGGCAGCTTGCCCAGTTTGGCAGCGGACTTAGCTTCTGAAATTGCATGCCGTGTACGCTATTGCGTAATCGCAATCAAGTAGACGATCGCTAAGGGTATTTCTCGCCCCAAGGCTTAAGCGTGATATCCGGCTTCAGGTACGTGACCGGTGGCAGCTAGCTCGTGTTGTATGAGCGCAACGGCTGCCGGCGCGAAAGCGTCCTGGGTTTAATGATCATGGCCGGTTTTTTTCGGCGTGCATCTTAGCTCTCACGAGGCGAATGGAAGGGATGGACAAAGAGTGCACGACGATCAAGTCGACGTAGGGACATCAATGGGCGGTTTCGCGTGACATGAAAGCAAGTTGTGTGTGTGTTCTCAGCAATGATTACGCGTGAGGATCAGTTGTCCTCCGTAAAACGCGCGCTTCTCGCCATGGAGGGCTTACAGGCTCGGCTCGAAGCCGCTGAGCATGCGCGAACGGAACCGGTTGCGGTGATCGGGGTGGGGTGCCGCTTTCCCGGTGCGGATGATCCGGAGCAATTCTGGCATATGCTGCGATCGGGGGTTGATGCCATCGGGAAAGTGCCGCCCGATCGTTGGGACGCCAAGGCGTTTTATGATCCCGACCCGGATGTCCCCGGCAGGATGTGCACTTCCTATGGGGGTTTTGTCCGGGAGTACGATGGATTTGATGCGCAGTTCTTTGAAATCGCGCCACGAGAAGCGGAACGAATGGACCCGCAACACCGATTGCTTCTCGAGGTAAGTTGGGAGGCTTTGGAAAATGCGGGCCAAGTGCGCGATCGACTCAGCGGCAGTCCAGTAGGGATCTTCATCGGCATCACGGCGAGCGAGTACGGGAATATGCAGACAGCGGCGCGCGGTGCCGGTGCTGTAGACGGTTATTACGCATCGGGCAGCGCGTTGAATACGGCTGCCGGGCGACTGTCGTTCGTGTTTGGCTTCACCGGTCCCTGCATGGCCATTGACACGGCTTGCTCGTCCTCGCTGGTGGCGGTCCATCAAGCGTGCGCCAGCTTGCGTGGACGCGAATGTGAGATGGCGCTTGCCGGCGGCGTAAATCTTATCCTCTCGCCCATCGGCAGCATCGCTCTAACGAAGTCGCGGGCGCTGGCTCTGGACGGCCGGTGCAAGACCTTCGATGCTTCTGCAGACGGGATGTCTCGCGGCGAAGGATGTGGGGTGATAGTCCTGAAGCGGCTCTCGGATGCGGTACGCGCCAGAGACTCGATTCTAGCCGTCATTCGCGGCTCAGCGGTCAACCACGATGGGCCAAGCAGCGGATTGACCGTACCAAGTGGCCCGGCGCAGGAACTCGTCATACGCCAGGCCGTCACCAATGCGCGCGTCAAGCCAAGCGACGTCACCTTCGTGGAAGCGCACGGCACGGGAACTTCACTGGGCGATCCGATCGAAGTCGAAGCGCTTAGCGCAGTCTACGGGGAGGGCCGGCGAAAAGAAGATCCTTTGCTGCTCGGATCGGTGAAAACGAACATCGGCCATACTGAATCTAGCGCCGGGATCGCGGGCCTTATAAAGTTGATCCTCTCGCTCCACCACGGTCTCATCCCGCCGCATCTGCACTTTAAGCGGCCGAGCCCGCACATCCGGTGGAGTGAACTCCCGATCGCTGTAGCGACCCGTGCCACCCCTTGGTCTCGCGGCGCAAATGGGGAGCGCCTTGGAGCTGTCAGTTCCTTCGGCTTTAGCGGCACTAATGTGCATGTCATCGTTGCGGAAGCACCCGCCCCGCCGGAAACGGGTGCCATCGCGGATCGCGGATCGCGGCATCTTTTCACGCTTTCGGCAAAGAGCGAGCGGGCTCTCCAACAGCTCGCGCGAAAGTTTGTGAACACTCTCGACGAGCATCGCGACTTTGCGCTTGAGGACGTCTGTTTCTCCGCGAATACCGGCCGGCGGCACTTTAGCCACCGTCTGGCGGTAATCGCGACCAGCCTGCAAGAGCTTGTTATCGAACTCGAAAATTTTGCCTTGGGAAAGAAGACGGCGGGCGTTCTTACCGGCCAGGCGCGGGCGGATGCGAGCGGCAAAATCACGTTCGTTGCGGACAATGTCGCGGACAACGGGGGTCGTCTGGGACAAGAACTCGATGGTGCCGGACCGGACATCATCGCGCATCTCTACCTGGAACGCTACGCGGACATCGCAGCGTGGGAAGACCTCCTTCTTCGCCTGGCAGAACTTTACGTTCAAGGAGCGGCGGTGGACTGGGCCGGTTTTCACGGCGCCCGCTCGTGCAGACGTGTTCCGTTGCCAACTTATCCCTTTCAACGCGAGCGTTTCGGCTTCGACTACGCCAGCTTGGCTTCTCCCGGGGAAGCGGGTGCCGCTCGCAGCGCGACTAAGGCAGCCGAGCACCCGCTTCTGGGGCGCCGTCTACGGCTGGCGGGCGCGGAGGAGATTCGCTTCGAGTCCGACATCACGTCGGAGGTGTCCACGTTTCTCTCGGGTCACCGCATTTTCGAAAGAACAGTTATGCCCGCGACCGGCTTTATCGAGCTCGCCTTGGGGGCGGCGCGGAGCGTTTTCAGGGCCGGGCAGATCATCATCAAAAAGCTCGATATCGACCAAGCACTGGTCGTTTCCGAGAGCGGCTTGCAGAAAATCCAGACGGTCCTCACACCGGCCGGTGCGGGGGCGTTTGCGATTCAAATTTTCAGCAGTTCGCAGGAGGGTGAAGACAAGGAGGGCGTCTGGACTCTCCACGCATCGGGGACGTTGGCTCTCGATGCAGATTCAAGCCCCGGTTTTCGTTCGCCAGTCGCCGACCGCGGAGAGCCGTTCCATCCTCACCGGCTCTACGACGAGTATCGCCGCTACGGAATTGAGTATGGCCCGAGCTTCCAGGGCATTCGCGAGGCATCGAGCGGGGAGGGCTTTGCAGTAGGTCGGCTTATGGTTCCTGAAGCCGCCCGCTGGCCGGGCAGCGCCAGCTTTCTGCTCCATCCAGTGCTGCTGGACTCCGCCTTTCAGCTCCTTGGGGCCGCGCTCGCTGGCAGCGGCACGAGCGACCTCTTTGTGCCGGTGGCGATCGAATCGTTGCGCCTTCAGCGTCCCGGCTGTCTGGTCGCTTCAGCACTGGCTCAAGCGCGACCAGCTGCGACGTTCGGGCCTGAGAGCTATATCGCGGACGTGACTCTCACCGAAGACTCCGGCAGCTTGATTGCGGAGTTAAGCGGTCTTGTGATGAAGCGCGTGGCACGCGAAGCGTTGCTGCGCTCACTTATGGGCGACCAACTCTTCTATGAGGTCGTTTGGCGGCAAGATCGAAATCCGCAGGCTGTTTCGGTGTCCCAAGCGTCTCGCCCGGTGCGGGTGGCCTTTTGCCCGGCCGGCACGCTCGGTGACGAGATAGAGTCCCACCTCGGAGCCCATCTCGTCGTCCGCCCCGGAAAGGCTTTCCAGCGTCTGTCAGCGGAGCGAATCGAATTAGCTCCTGGTGAAGTTTCGGGTTTCCGGCGTTTCGCGCACGACCTTTCTGCTGCAGCGAACAATTCGCCGCTTGAGCTGATTTTCCTGTGGGGCATCGCTTCGTTACCCCCCGAGGAACTTTCGCTTGGTTGTGGCAGCCTGCTGCACCTTGTTCAGGCGCTCGATGAAATTCCCTGGCCGGGCGGAATATCGCTTTCACTGGTAACACGCGGCGCGGTTTCAGTCGCCGCTGCCGATCTAGTCGCTCCCAGTCAGAGTGCGCTTTGGGCTCTCGGCGGGGTGGTCGCTGCCGAGCAGCCGAAGCTGCATTGTCGCCGGATCGATCTTGACCCAGCCCCGCGGGGCGGCGGTTGGGACCTTCTCTTGCAGGAAGCCGACAAGCCGGACTCTGAAGATCAAGTCGCCTGGCGTGAGCGCAGCCGGTACGTGGCGAGACTGGTCTCATTCCGTCCGGTTGCGAAGCGAAAGCTCGAGCTGGCCGATGGCGGATTTCTCATCACTGGTGGCCTCGGCGCCTTGGGACTGCGGACCGCCGAATGGCTTGTGGATCACGGCGCAAGAGCTATCACCCTCGCCGGCCGGCGTGAGCCCACAGAACTCGCGCGTGAGACGATTGAGCGCATCGAAGCGAAAGGTGCGCGTATGCAGGTGCTCCGAGCTGATGTGGCAAACTATTCTGAAGCGGCTGCCGTAGTCGCAGCCGCCAACGCGGAGGCTCCCTTGCGTGGTGTGGTGCATGCAGCCGGCGTGCTCGACGACGGCGTGCTCACTCAACAGACTTGGGAGCGTTTCCGGCGGGTCATGTCGCCGAAGGTCGCCGGAAGCTGGAACTTGCATCTCCTCACGTGCAGCCAGCCTCTGGACTTCTTTATCTGCTTTTCCTCAGCGGCCGCGGTGCTGGCCGCGGCGGGGCAGGGGAATTACGTCGCGGCAAACGCCTTTATGGATGGTCTCGCTCGTCTGCGGAGCGCCCAAGGCCTGCCAGCGCTGAGCCTCGGTTGGGGTCCGTGGGCTGGGATTGGAATGGCCAGCCGGCTCGCGGAGCGTTACCCGCGCAGCGGTATTGACGCCCTTTCACCCGCGCTGGCGCTGGAGGCGTTTGGGGCGCTCATCGAGTCCGACGCGGTTCAAGCCACGGTGCTCTCGGTGAATTGGTCCGAGCTGGCCAGCCAGTTCGGCGCCGCAGCACCGCCGCCGCTTTTCGAGGAGTGTTTGCGTGATGTGACGGTATACTGCGCGCCGGCGGCGAAGTCTGATTTTCACGTGCGGCTGGGCCTCCAATCCCCTGCGGATATCCCGGCTTTGCTCACCGACTATTTGCGCGCCCAGGCAGCGGATGTTTTGCGGCTTTCGCCGGCGCAACTCACGCCGGCTGTGCCCCTGAGTCGGTTCGGACTCGATTCCCTCATGGCCATAGAGCTGAGGAATCGCGTAAAGCGAGACCTCAACGTCGAGCTTACCGTCGTCAGTTTTTTGGATGAATCGAGTATCGACTGCCTCGTTGATGAAATCGCTGCGCGGCTCGATCTCGACGAGCGGGCGCCGGATGTTTCCGCCGGCATGCCGCTAAAGTCGCACGGGGGAATCTCTGCTGAGCAGGCCAAGCACCTCCTTTCAAATCTGGACCGGCTCTCGGAAGAACAGGTGGATGCTCTGCTGGAGGCGAACCTGCGCGAGGAATAGCCGGAAAGAATGAGCCGCTCGGGACTGACACGCAGCGATCTTTCGCCGGAGCAAAAACGCGCCCTGCTCGCGAAGCTCCTCCACGAAAAGGCCGGCGCAGCGCGAACGCTGCAGGCGGCTTCGAAGGGACAGCAAGCGCTTTGGTTCCTACACCAAGCCGCGCCGGAGAGTCCGGCTTACCACACCGCCTTTGCGACGCGCATCCTCTCCGAGCTCGATCCTGCCGTGCTGCGGTCCGTTTTCCAGGAGCTGGTGGATCGACATCCAGCGCTGCGCACGACGTTTACGGTGCACGATGGCGAGCCCATGCAGGAGGTACACGCCTTTCCCTCCGTTTCGTTTGAGCACGTGGCCGCTGCGAGTTGGAGTGCCGAGGAGCTGGAAAGCAGTGTGGCCAAGAGCTACCGGTTCCCTTTCGACCTTGCTCACGGCCCGCTCTTTCGAGTGGTGCTCTTCACGCGCGATACGCGCAGCTATGTGCTGTTGCTCACCTTTCATCACAGCATCTGCGACGCCTGGTCGATCTGGCTCCTGCTCAATGAATTTGGGCAGCTTTATCCAGCCATGGCGGCCCGCCAGTCCGCGCGCCTGCCGATACCTGCGGCAACTTTTGCTAACTTTGTTGATTGGCAGCGTCACATGCTCGCGGGGCCGGACGGTGAGCGCCTGCTGGTTTTCTGGGAGAGGCAGCTCTCGGGGGAGCTTCCCACTCTCGATTTGCCGGGCTTTCCATCTGAGTCATCGGCCGATGATAGCCCCGAGGCGGCAACCGTTTTTTTTCCCCTGGAATCGCGACTGCTATCGCGACTGAAGACGCTCGCATCAACGCAAGGCACAACGCTCTATTCCGTGCTGTTGGCTGCTTTCCAGGTGCTCCTGCATCGTTACACAGGGCAGGATGATATCATCGTTGGTTCGCCGATGGCGGGGCGCACTCAGCCGGCGTTCGAAGGCGTAGTGGGATACTTTGTCAATCCGCTGCCGCTTCGAGCCAATCTGACGGGTGAACCGCGCTTTGGGGTGTTCCTTCAGCAGGTCCGCCGGACGGTGCTTGATGCGCTCGCGCACCAGGATTATCCTTTTCCGCTGCTGGTCGAGCGACTTCAGCCTCGTCGCACTGGAAGTCGCTCGCCAATTTTCCAAGTGCTATTCGTGTTCCAAAAACCACAGGAATCGAGTGGCCTGACAGGTCGGCTGAAACTGGATCGGGGTCCTCAGCGCATGATATGGGGTGGGCTGGAGGTAGAACCATTCCCGCTCACCCAGATGGAAGGGCAATTCGATCTCACTCTGGAAATCTCTGAGGACGGCGCTTGCGCGCTGAAATACCGGCCGGCACTGCTGGATGAGAGCGCAATCCGGCGAATGGCGAGCCACTTCCAGGTGTTGCTCGAGTCGATCGTTCACAATCCCGACTGTCGGGTCTCGCAACTGCCGATACTCAGTGAGGCGGAGCGACGGCAAATTGTGACTGGTTGGAATGACACAGAAGTCAATTATCCGAGGGAACAGTGCGTCCACAGAATGATCGAGGAGCAGGTTGCACGCACTCCGGAGGCTCCATGCGTGGAATTCGAGGGACAGCGATGGAATTACCGGGAGCTCAACGAAAGGGCCAATGGGATTGCGCACTGGCTGCGCGCTCGCGGGGTCGGTCCGGAAACGCTGGTGGGCATCTGCCTCGAGCGCTCTCGCGAGATGGTTGCCGGATTGCTCGGAGTCCTTAAGTCCGGCGCGGCATACGTGCCGCTCGATCCCTCCTATCCGCGTGAGCGGCTGCAGTTCATGCTGAGCGACTCGGGCGTGCGCGTCGTGCTCACTCAGCGGAAGTTTGCCGGCGAGCTCGCAGGTTGCCACGTAGAGCTTCACTTCATAGACGGGCCACTTCGCGCTTCAGAGCTCGGCAATCCTGAGAGCGGCGTCACTGCGGAGCAGATTTCCTACATGATTTACACCTCCGGCTCAACCGGGCAGCCCAAGGGTGCGCTCAATACCCATCGTGGGCTCTGCAACCGGCTGCTCTGGATGCAGGACCGCTACCGGCTCACCGCTGCCGACGCCATCCTGCAGAAAACGCCTTCTTCTTTCGACGTATCGGTTTGGGAGTTTTACTGGCCGCTGATGACCGGCGCGCGGTTGGTGCTGGCAAGACCTGGCGGCCATCAGGACCGAGATTATCTGATCGAGCTGATTGCGGCTCGTGGCGTGACCGTTATGCATTTCGTGCCCTCAATGCTGCAGACTTTTCTTGAAGGTCCAGGCGTGGAGAACTGTGGCCCGGTGCGGCACGTCTTCTGCAGTGGGGACGCGCTGTCGCGCGAGTTGGAGGACCGCTTTTTCGCTGTTTCTGGTGCCGAATTGCACAATCTTTACGGACCCACTGAGGCCGCAATTGATGTCACCTTCTGGGATTGCAAGCGGGGAAGCCGCCGGAGCACGGTGCCGATTGGTCGTCCCATTGCCTGCACACAGATTTACATCCTCGATCAGCAACACGAGCCAGTGCCCATTGGTGTTGTTGGCGAGCTTTTCATCGGTGGTGAAGGGCTTGCCCGCGGGTACTGGAAGCGGCCAGAGCTCACTGCGGCGGCGTTTATTCCCAACCCATTCGGCCCGCCCGGCACGCGGCTTTATCGAACCGGCGACCGTGCTCGTTTTCTAGCCGATGGCGACATCGAATACCGCGGGCGACTCGATTATCAGGTGAAGCTCCGGGGCTTTCGCGTAGAACTCGGCGAAGTGGAGGCAGCGCTTGCCCGGCATCCCGCGGTGCGAGAAGCTGTCGTTGTCGCGCGGATGCATCTCCAGGAGCAGCAACTGGTGGCGTATCTCGTCTTGCGCGGCAGTGAGGCGCCCTTGAACGGCGAACTGCGCCGCTTCCTTGCCAAGGGCCTGCCGGATCACATGATCCCGTCGGCGTTCGTGTTTTTGGAAGCGATGCCGCTGAGTGCCAATGGCAAGATTGATCGTCGCGCGTTGCCCGCACCGACAGAGGGTGAGCGCCCGCGTCTCAACGAGGCATTGCTGCCTCCGCGGAACGAGACTGAGCACACCATAGCGGGCATCTGGCGCCAGGTGTTACGAATTGAAACGATCGGAATTCACGACAACTTTTTCGAACTTGGGGGGCACTCGCTGCTCCTCGCCCAGGTTCACGCGCAGCTGACGCAGACTTTTGGAAATGGAATGTCGTTGGCGGAGATGCTCGAGTTTCCGACCGTGCATGCTCTTGCGCAGCGAGTGCATGGCAAGATCACGCCGGCTCGTCCGCGCGCGAGCGTCCCCTCTGGGGCGAGGAGCTCGCTCATCGAACAGCGGCTACTGCGAACAAAATCGCGTGAGGCGACCTAATTGATGAGCGCTCGGCCGCAAAGCATGGCGTCGACTTTCTGTCGAGATTCAGATATTGCCATCATCGGCATGGCATGCCGTTTCCCTGGCGCCAATAGCCCCGAGGCGTTCTGGCGCAATCTGCGGGATGGGGTCGAGTCGATAACCTTCTTTTCGGAGGAGGAGTTGCGGGCGGCTGGCGTCGAGCCTGAACTTTTACGCAAGCCAAATTACGTCCGAGCTAACAGCATCCTGCCGGATGCCGAGCTTTTTGACGCCCCGTTTTTCGGCTACAGCGCGCGAGAGGCGGAGGTGCTCGACGTGCAGCAGCGCATCTTTCTCGAATGCGCGTGGCACGCGATCGAAGACGCAGGCTTCGATCCGCGGACGCAGCGCTGCTCATGCGGCGTCTACGCTGGCGCTGGCCTCAATACCTACTTTTGGAACTGTCTCGCGGCCAGTCCCAACCTGCTTGAATCGGTAGGCGGCTTTCAGCTCATGCTCGCCAATGATAAGGATTATCTGGCGACGCGTGTTTCCTATAAGCTCGGCCTCTGCGGCCCGAGCATTACCGTGCAGACTGCCTGCTCGACCTCGCTCGTTGCGGTGCACCTCGCCTGCCAGGCTTTGCTCGCGGGCGAATGCGACTTGGCCCTCGCTGGCGCCGTTTCGGTGCATGTGCCGCAGGTCGCGGGCTATTTACACCAGGAAGGGATGATCCTCTCGCCCGACGGGCATTGTCGCGCCTTTGACGTGCGCGCCGCCGGAATAGTCGGCGGGAACGGCGCAGGCATTGTTGTGCTCAGACGCCTGGCAGACGCGCTCGCCGCTGGGGACAGCATCCGCGCTGTTATTCGTGGCTCCGCAGTAAACAACGACGGCTCCAAGAAGCTCGGCTACACCGCTCCTAGCGTCGAAGGGCAAGAAGCGGTGATTGCCGAGGCCATCGCTGTGGCTGGGGTCGAACCGGAGAGCATTGGCTACATCGAAGCGCACGGGACAGGCACTCCCATGGGGGATCCGGCCGAGATCACGGCGCTCACGCGCGCCTTCCGTCCCAGCACGAACGCGCGCGGGTTTTGCGCGATCGGTTCGGTGAAAACAAACATCGGCCATCTCGATACGGCCGCCGGAATCGCTGGTCTGATCAAGACGGTCCTGGTCCTCGAACATGGCACGATTCCGCCGAGCCTGCACTTTGAGCAGCCGAATCCGCAGATCGATTTTGACAGCAGTCCCTTTCACGTGATTTCAGCTCTGCGCGAATGGCCGCACAACGGCTGCCCCCGCCGCGCTGGCGTGAGCTCATTTGGCATCGGCGGAACCAATGCGCACGTGATCCTGGAGGAAGCTCCGCCACCCAACCCGTCCCACGGTGCACGGCCCTATTGCCTGCTGCCGCTCTCCGCACAGAGCGACGCCTCACTCGGCGAGGCATCTGCGAAGCTGGCCGCGCATCTGCGCGAGAATCCTGAAATCTCAATCGCTGACGTCGCCTACACGCTGAGCCGCGGGCGCCGAGCATTTTGCTGCCGAAGAGTCGTCCTCTGTGCCGACTCACGTGACGAAGCGTTTACGGAGTTGGTTGAGCGGGACGCACCTGCTTCCCGCTCTCCAGAGAACGCGCCTGGTGTCATCTTCCTCTTCCCCGGCCAAGGGGGCCAGCATTCCAGCGAAGTAGAACTCGAGCTTTATGAGCAGGAACCTGTCTTCCGAGCAGAAATCGATCGCTGCGCTGACCTCCTTCTTCCACATCTTGGATTTGATCTGCGCGCTTCGTTCCAGAGCGGGCTGCGCGAGGCCGATCTCACCCAAAGCGCCGTCCTCCAGCCGGCGCTGTTCGCATTGGAATTCGCGCTGGCACGGCTCTGGATGTCGTGGGGCATGCAGCCTTGGTGCATGATCGGACACAGCCTCGGCGAATACGTGGCCGCCTGCCTGGCAGGCGTCTTTTCGCTTGAGGACGCGCTGACGCTCGTCGCCCTCCGCGGCAAACTCATGCAGGGCTTACCGGGCGGCAAGATGCTTGCGCTCGACCTCTCGGAAACGCAAGCCGCAGCGATATTGGGAAGCGAGCTCTCGCTGGCAGCGGTGAACGGCCCCTGTATCAGCGTGATCTCCGGTCCGAGCCAGGCCATTGAGCAGCTCCAGCGCGATCTCTCTTCGCGCGGAGTCGCCAGCGCCCAGCTCAACACTTCCCATGCCTTCCACTCGCGCATGATGGAGCCAATTCTCGATAAGTTTGCACAGGCTGTCGGCGCGATAGTTCGCCATAAGCCGTCCATTCCAATCGTCTCAAACCTGAGCGGAACTTGGTTAACGCCGGACCAAGCCGTCGACCCCGCCTATTGGGTGGCGCATCTAAGGGAGACGGTGCGTTTCTCCGATGGACTGGCGACGATACTGTCTGCGGAAACTTCAAGCGCACTGCTCGAAATCGGTCATGGCCGCACCCTGGTAAATCTTGCTGTGCGCCATCCTTCGAAGAGTCCTACACAAACCATCGTAGCGACCCTGGGCCAACCCCGCCAGTCAGCTTCACACTCCATTCTCGCTGCACTTGGCAAGCTCTGGCTCGCCGGAGTGAAAGTTCAGTGGGAGGAGTTTTTTCGCTATCAACGCCGTCGCCATCTTTCGCTTCCGGGATACTCCTTTCAACGGCAGCGCTATTGGGTGGAGCCAAGAGGGCCCTCGTCATCCGTGCACTCTGGGCCGGCGCGGAAGCCGATCGAAGACTGGTTCTCAATTCCTTCTTGGCGGCGCTCGCCGCTTATGCCTGGCCGCTGCATGGATCTTACAGCTGCACGATGGCTTCTTTTTCTCGAGAGAAATGAGCTTGGGTCCAAACTTGGCACGCTGCTGCGGCAGGCTGGTCACGAAGTGCTCTTTGCCCGGCCGGCCGCGGCGTTTCGGAAGCTTAGCTCTACCGAATACGAACTCGAACCTTCCAATCCCAACGACTATGCCGCACTGCTTGCCAGCGTGGGCAACGGGCTCACTGGAATCGTGCATCTTTGGAACACAACCCCGGCGGGCGGTGCTCCCGATCGGGATGAGTTACAGGCATGCGGTTTCTACAGTTTGCTTGCGCTTGCCCAGGCACTCGGGAGGCGGGGCGACGGTTCGCTCGAGTTGCTCGTAGTCTGCAACGAGCTCGGGCAGATCGGAGGCGAGCGCATCCGGCCGGAAAAGGCGACATTACTCGGACCTGTTCGGGTAATCTCGAAAGAGTATCCACACATCAGTTGCCGCTGCGTTGATATCGCACAAACATCGTCGGACAGCGAAATGGAGCGCTTGGGCGCTCAGCTTTACCAGGAGCTTCTGAGTGGCGCGCGCGATGATTTCGTCGCTTATCGTGGACCGCACCGCTGGGTGCAGGAATTGCAACCGGTCCAGCTTCCCGTTGGCGATGCGCCGCTTTTCCTCCTCAGGGATGCTGGAGTCTACTTAGTCACTGGCGGTCTGGGCGGAATCGGTTCTACCCTTGCGCACCATCTCGCCGAGAGTGTCCGCGCAAAGCTTGTCCTCATCAGCCGTTCCGCGTTGCCCCCTCGAGGCAAGTGGGACAACCAGCTAACCGCTCGAGACGAGGACGACCCACTCGCTCGCAAAATCGCGCGGGTCCAAGCCATGGAAGCGCTGGGCGCGCAGTGTCTCGTGTTAGCCGCGGACGTGACCAGCGAGATGCAGATGCGCACGGCTATTGAGAGTGCCCGGCAACGCTTCGGGCGGATCGATGGAGTCATCCATACCGCCGGCGTTCCGAGCGGCGGCATGATTCAGCGCAAAGAGCGTGACGCGGCTAAGAGCGTGCTCTCGCCAAAAGTCACGGGAACACTCGTGCTCGAAAAGCTTTTTTCCAAATCGCCGCCTGACTTTATCGTGCTTGCCTCGTCGATCTCCGCGTTCCTTGGCGAATTCGGGCAGGTCGATTATTGCGCGGCGAACGCATTCCTCGATGCCTTTGCTCAGGCTAAAGCGTGCACCGCTCAACGGGTCATCAGCATCAACTGGGACACCTGGGAGGAGGTGGGTATGGCGGTGGAGGCCCGGAAGCGATTTCCGGGCGTTCACAGCGACGCCGATCTGAGACCGCGCATTCTGCCCCACGAAGGCGTCGATGTGTTTCGCCGAATTCTCGCCAGCGGTCTGCCGCAGGTGGTCGTCGCCACGCATGACTTCCAGGCCTACCGGCAGCAGCAGGAAAGTCCCGAAATCAAGCCGGAACCTACAACGAGCCGGCATGCACGTCCGGAGACGCGACGACCGTTCGCTGCTCCCCGGGATGAAACCGAGCGTCGTGTAGCCGAAATCTGGGAAGAGCTGCTTGGCGTCAGTCCGGTTGGAATTGACGACGATTTCTTTGAGCTCGGAGGTCATTCCTTGCTTGCGACACAGGTGATCGCCCGGGTGCACGAAGCTTGCGGTGCGAAGCTCACGCTCGCCACGTTCTTCGACGCGCCTACTGTCGCCGGCTTGGCCGCGAGTGCGGCTGCGTGCTCCACCAACGACACCGCCGAGCCCGCGCTCGCGCCGGTTTCGCGGGCTGGTCCGCTCCCGCTCTCGTACCAGCAGGAAGCGCTCTGGCTGCTCGATCGCATGGAGGGCAGCAGCGCGCAAATGAACGAGCTAGGAGCTCAGACCATCCTTGGTCCGCTCGATGCGGTGCTCTTGCGACGCAGCCTCGAGGAAATGGTAAGACGCCACCAGGTGCTCCGCGCGCGGTTCGTCGAGCATTCAGGCGAGCCAACGGTTGAGATTGCGCCGGAAAGTACAGTCGAGCTGGCGGAGGTTGATCTGTCGGCAGAGCCACCTGCAGAGCCGGAGAAGGTCGTTCGCGTGATGGCGGCGAAGATGGTCGCGCGTCCCTTCGATCTCGAGCGCGCCCCGTTGCTGCGAGCCGCGCTGATGCGCCTGGGCGAGGCGCACTTTGTCCTGCTCACCGTCGTGCATCACATCGCCTTTGATGGATGGTCATCGAGCGTTTTGTTTCGCGAGATGCACGAGACCTATGCTGCGCTGGCGCGGGGGGAGCGTCCTGAGTTAGCGCCCCTGCCGCTGCAATACACCGATTACGCATATTGGCAGCGAAACATGTTGCTGGGTGCGCGGCGCGAACGGCTAACGGACTTTTGGCGCGAGCAACTCCGTGGACCGCTGCCGGTGCTCGCGCTGCCTGCCGATTACCCGCGGCCGCCGACGCAAACCTACCGCGGCAAGAAACATTTCATTGCGCTTGATCCAATGCTTATGGGACGGCTGGAAGAGCTTGGTCGCAGCCACGGCGCCTCGCTTTTCATGGTGTTGCTGACGGGCTACGCTGTGCTGCTCGGCCGGTATGCGGCGCAGGAGGACGTGATCGTCGGCTGTCCGGTCGCCGGTCGCGAGCGGCGAGACCTGGAACCGCTCATCGGGTTTTTTGTCAATTTGCTGCCGATGCGCATCGACTTGGGCGGCGATCCCACTTTCGTCGAGCTGCTTTTGCAGGTGCGTGCCACAGTGTTGGCCGCATACGAGCATCAGGCGCTGCCGTTCGAGCTCATCGTCGACGCAGTGCAGCCGCCACGGGACCAACGTCGCCACGTGATTTTCCAGACGATCCTGGCATTCCAAAACACAATGCCTCTACCCTGCGCACCTGAAGGGGCCACGGTCGCACCGCTGGAGTTTCCGGAAGGGCCGGCGCGCTCTGACCTCGACCTCTACCTCTGGAAGACTCCCGAGGGGTTGCAGGGACACTTCCTCTACAACACGGCGCTGTTCGCGGAACCTACGGTGATCCGGTTTGCGCAACGTTGGCGGTCTCTGCTTGGAGCGGCTGTCGAGAGCCCGGAGGGTCCGCTCGCCGGATTTCGCTTGGATTCCCCGACGGTGCTGCCGCAGTTGCCGAGCCTCACCGGCGAACGAACGCTGCTGCCCAGCATGAGCCCATTGCCATGAAGGTCCCGCTTTCCTACCTCCAAGAGCGGCTTTCTTTCGTCGACCAATTGACCTCGGGAAATTCCGATTCTGCGGGAACCACCTATCACAATATTCCCCTCATTCTGCAGGGCCACGGGCGGATCGAGATGGAGCAGTTGGCAGAGGCCCTTCGACTGCTCGCGTGCCGCCACGCCGCACTGCGCACACGGATCGTCACCGATGCCAGCGGGCCAGCGCAGTTCGTCGATGAGGCTCCAAGCGTGCCGTTGCTCGAGCGCGATCTCGGAGCGCAGACGGATAGTTGCGTAGCGATTGATTTCGCCGTGAGGGAATCGAGGGAGCCATTCGCTATCGAATCCCACTCGCTCGTGCGCTGCGCGCTGCTGCGGTTTGGAAGCGGCGAGTTCTTGATCTTGTTAACGCTTCACCACCTGATCGGGGACAGGTCATCGCTGCGTCTCCTGGCACAGGAACTCGGCGAACTGCTTCGCGCCACGTCGGAGGGGCGAACGCCAGCAATCCCAGAGCCAGAGCTCCAGTATTCCGACTATACCCTATGGCAGCGTTCGCTTCCAATGGAGGCCTTGGAGCCGCTGCTGTTTTACTGGAAATGGCAGTTGCGGGGGACCCTCGCTGCTCTCGAGTTGCCAGCCACGCGCCCGCTCCGCAACGGGAATGCCGTCACCCAGGCGCGGCATACTTTCGCATGGGACACGGAGCTTGGGGACGCGATCCGGGCCTTCGCCGCGCGCGAACACGTTGGAGTGGCAACCGTGACGCTAGCGGCGTTCAAGTCGCTGCTGCACCGCTACACGCGACAGGACGAGATTGTCATTGGTGGGACCGAGCCGTGCCGCCGGCAGCCGAGCGCCGCTCGCTTGGTTGGCCCTGTGGATAATCTTGTTGTGCTGCGCAGCCGGTTTCGCGGCAACCTGTCGTTCCGCGCTCTTGCAGGCACTGTCGAGCGGACGCTGCAGGAGGCGCGAGATCATCAGGAAATGCCATTCGAGTTGCTCATGCGTGCGCTCGATCCCGCCTTTGGGCGGACCCTGCCATTGGATGTGCTCTTTCACCATGACGATGTACCGATGGCAGAAATAAATTTCGGCAGGGGCATCACCGCGCGCGTCGTGGACACGAATCTCGGTTATGGGAAGTTTGGCTTAACTCTCGCGCTACAGGCTTGCGCCGAGGGCTCCATTGCTGGTGCTGTCGTCTACAACGGCGATCTCTATGACTCATGGTTCATCACGCAGCTGATGTGTCATTTCGAGCGCATGATACGAGCCGCAATCACGCGGCCGGATACGGCTATAGACGATCTCCCGCTTCTTAGTGCCGAGGAGCAGCGCCGCCAGCTCATCGAGTGGAATGCTACCGAGGCCAACGCTCCGCTCGATCGGACCCTTCATGAGCTTTTTGCCGAACAAGCTCTCCGCAGTCCGGACCGTATCGCGGTTACAGATCGCGAGGCTCGCATCACCTACGCGGATCTTGATGCTCGCGCTAACTGCCTCGCTTACCACCTTCAGGCACAAGATGTCGGCACAGAAACCCTCGTCGCGGTGTGCCTCGACCGCTCCATCGATCTCATCATCGCGCTGCTCGCGGTGCTGAAGGCTGGCGGTGCATACCTTCCGCTCGACCCTTCCTCTCCACGCGAGCGGCTTGCTTTCACGATGCGTGACTCTCAGGCAGCGCACCTTGTCACGACAACATCGCTCAGAGGAATGATTTCTCAGCCGATCGCGCACGTGACATGTCTCGATGTCGAGGGGGCGAGTTTTGCTGGCCGGAGCGCGCAGGCACCTCCAAACCCGACGCGGCCAGAGCATCTCGCCTACTGCATCTATACCTCCGGTTCTACCGGCCAGCCGAAGGGCGCACTGCTCGAGCACCGGCAGGTTGTTCGCCTCATGATCAACGACCGCCTGCCGTTCGTCTTCGGCGGGGACGACGTTTGGACGTTGTTTCATTCGTGCAGCTTCGATTTTTCGGTCTGGGAAATGTTTGGTGCGCTCCTTTACGGCGGCCGGCTCGTTATTGTGCCGCGTGAGGTGGCGCGGGATCCGGCGCTCTTCGCCGAGCTTGTCCTTCGCGAGGGGGTCACTGTGCTCAATCAAACTCCCACGGCGTTCTATGAGTTTGCTCACGAGGTTTTGCGCGAGCGGGGTAAGCCGCTAGCGCTACGCTACGTGATTTTCGGCGGCGAGGCGCTGCAGCCGTCTCGCCTACGCGCATTCAAGGACGCCTATCCAGCCGTCAAACTCATCAACATGTATGGCATCACGGAAACGACGGTTCACGTGACAATAGCTGAGGTGAGCGACGGCGATATCGCTGAAAACCTCAGCAATATTGGGCGTCCAATCCCGACGACCACGACCTACCTTTTGGACGAGAAACTCCGCCTCGTGCCGAACGGCGTGCCGGGCGAGATTTTTGTGGGCGGACAAGGCGTTGGGCGCGGTTACTTGCGGCGTGACGAGCTCACCCGGCAGCGTTTTATTGGCGATCCCAACCATTCCGGAGAACGTCTTTACCGATCCGGAGACCTCGCACGGCACCTGCCGGACGGACGTTTGGTTTACTTGCGGCGCATTGACGATCAGGTGCAGATCCGTGGTTTCCGCGTTGAACTCGGCGAAATCAAAACCCATCTCCTCCGCCATCCCGCTGTGCGCGAGGTCGAGGTGATCGCGCGACCGAGGCTGAGCGGCGGACAAGAACTCGTCGCGTATGTGGTGCCGGCCGATGACGTGAGCGCGCGGGAACTGCGCCACCATCTCCTTGAAGCGCTGCCTGACTACATGGCGCCCTCAGCGTTTGTCATGTTGAAGGCGCTACCAATCACCTCAAACGGCAAAGTGGACCGCCGCGCATTGTCGGAGCCGGAACGCCTCGGCGATGCAGTGGGAACTAATCACGTCGGCCCGCGGAACGCGCTCGAGGAGACGCTGGTGGCGCTTTGGGCCGAGGTCCTGCAACGAGAGCGCGTGGGTATTAATGATGATTTCTTCGAATGCGGCGGCAACTCGCTGCTGGCCATGCAACTGCTCTCCCGCGTGCGCGCTGCATTCGAGATTCGGCTTCCGCTGCGCCACGTATTCGAAGCGCCTACCGTAGAAGCGTTCGCACCCATCATCGGCGCGCATTCGGCGCAAGCTAATAAAGGAAAAGCCCGCGTGATTTCTAGAACTGAACGGCGTCAGCGCACGGCTGCCGCATAAGTCGCCGGCTGGACAGCCACGCTCACGCAATGTCGAGTACCACCAGCATCACCGCCGCATCCTTTGCGCAGCAGCGCCTTTGGTTCCTCGAGCGATTCGAGGCTGGCAGCGCGGTATATCACATCGCTTCGGCGGTGCGCCTGCGCGGAACTCTCGACGGTCAGGCGGTGGTAGACGCCTTCAGGCAAATTGTCGCGCGCCACGAAACCCTGCGCACGACGTTTGCTCAAGAGGATGATGAAGTCGTGCAGGTCATCCATGACGAGATGGCGTTCGCATTTTCGCAAAGAAGTGCGACAGAGGCGGAGTTGCGCAAGGGCCTGGCTATCGAAGCGCAGCGCCCATTTGATCTCACGCGAGGACCGTTGCTGCGTGTTGTGCTATGGCAGCTTGGAGCTGGGGAGCATGTGCTGCAGGTTACGCTGCACCACATCATCGCAGATGGTTGGTCGCGCGGCGTACTGATTGAAGAATTCGTGGCGCTCTATTGCGCGAGAGTCGCGGGCAAGGAGGCAGCACTCCCCGAGCTTTCCATTCAATATGCTGATTTCGCGGCGTGGCAGCGCGATTCACTGCAAGCCGACGAACTCAAGGTTCAGCTCGCTTACTGGCGCCGGTGTTTGGCTGGCGCACCAGCCCTAATATCTTTTCCGACCGACTACGCGCGTCCGGCAACCAAAGGCACTGCCGGCGGCGTGCATCGCTTCGAGATCGATGCCGATTTGATGCGCGCTTTGCACGAGGTCGCGCTGCATTACGGCAGTTCGCTGTTCATGGTGTTGCTAGGAGCATTCGCGGTGCTGCTGCAACGGTTGAGCGGGCAGAGCGACCTCGTCATTGGCACCCCGGTTGCCGGTCGCACCCGGCGCGAGGTCGAGCCGCTGATCGGATTTTTTGTCAACACGCTGGCGCTGCGTCTTGATCTTGGCGGAAGTCCGACCGTCCGTACGCTGCTCGAGCGGGTTCGCGGCGCGACTCTTGAGGCCTTTGATCATCAGGATGTGCCATTCCAAACGCTCGTGCAGGAACTTCACCCTGAGCGCACAACGAGTCACACTCCCATTTTTCAGGTGATGTTTGTGCTGCAGAATGCGCCGTCCGGAGCGTTACGCCTGCCCGGTCTGGAAGCGACTGCCATCGAGGTGGAAACCGGGACGACAAAGTATGACCTGACGATCGCGCTCGAGCAGAGCGGAGACGTGCTCGTCGGCCATCTCGAGTACCGATGTCGATCTCTTCGAGGCCTCGACTGCCCAACGGGTCGCGACGCGTTTCATCCACCTGCTTCAGGGCCTCTCACGCTCGCCCGATACGCGCGTCGGGGAACTGGAGGTGCTCGACGACGCAGAGCGGGCACGGCTCGTGACAGAGTGGAACGACACCAGACGTTCGTATCCCGAGTGCAGTATCGGGAGGCTGTTCGCCGCTCAGGCGGCCGAGCGTCCGAGCGCGATCGCGGTGAAGTTCGGCCGCGAGGAAATCACCTACGCTGAGCTGGAGGCCCGCGCAAACCGCCTGGCTCGCGTTCTGATCGCGGCCGGTGTGAAACCGGATACGCTGGTTTCGGTGTGCCTCGAGCGCTCCGTGGAGCTGATCGTTGCCCTAGTCGGAATTATCAAGTCGGGCGGCGCTTATGTGGCTCTTGACCCGGAGCATCCTCCCGCGCGCCTGGCCACGATGCTTCAGGAGGTCGATGGTCCGGTGCTGCTTACACGTGAAGCGTTCCGCGCTCGTCTGTCCGGCGGGTCGCGAATCCTTTGCCTGGACACAGATTGGCCGCGTGTTGCCGAAGAGAACAGCGTGGATCCGGGAGCGGCGGGCGAGCCAGACCATCTTGCCTATGTGAGCTACACCTCCGGCTCAACCGGCAAGCCCAAAGGCGTGGCGGTGTCGCATCGCGGCGTGCTGCGACTCGTGGTCAATGGCGATTGCGCCAGTTTTGGAAACGAGGAGATCTTTCTTCAGCTCTCGCCGGTAGCTTTCGATGCTTCCACCTTCGAAATCTGGGGCGCGTTGCTCAACGGGGGAAAGCTCGTTGTTCCCCCGCCCGGCGTGCTGACTCTGGAAGAGATCGGCCGCACGCTGCTTCAAGAGAGAATCACGAGCCTCTTCCTGACAACGGGACTCTTTCACTTGATCGTTGATGAGCGACTCGACGATCTGCGAAGCCTTCGCCAGCTTCTGACAGGCGGCGAAGTGCTCTCAGTCTCGCATATTTGCCGAGTTCTGCGGGAGGTCCCCAGCTGCCGACTGATTGCCTGCTATGGCCCAACGGAGAACACCACATTTACGACCTGCCATCCCATGGGAAACGGTGGGTCTGGCGCGCCGCCCGGCAAAGGACGCCCAGTGCCCATCGGTCGACCCATCGCCAACACCCAAGTGTATGTCCTTGACGAGCGTCTGGAGATCGCGCCAGTGGGAGTGCCAGGTGAGTTGTACATTGGTGGAGATGGATTGGCACGCGGCTACCTGCGCCGACCGGAGCTTACCGCCGAGCGTTTCATTCCCGATCCCTTCAGCAAGAAGATCGGAGCACGCCTCTACCGCAGCGGCGACTTGGCGCGCTGGCGCTCTGATGGGGTTCTCGAATTCGTCGCCCGCTCGGACCGGCAGCTGAAAATTCGCGGCTTTCGCGTGGAGCCTGCAGAGATCGAGGCCGCGTTGCTGGAGATGCCGGGCATCAGGGAAGCAGTCGCAGTGGCGCGAGAGAATGGCTCCCACGGGGCGCACGCCGAAAGTGATCGGAGAGGCAAACGGCTGATCGCTTATGTCGTCCGGCAAAGAGCGGCCGAACAGCCCGACTTGGAGACACTGCGTCGCGCCCTTGGCGCGAAGCTGCCCGACTACATGGTGCCTTCGCGCCTAATCGAGGTTGCAGCGCTGCCCCTCAAGGCCAATGGCAAGGTGGATCACGACGCTCTTCCCGAGGAAGATTACAGCGTTCTTCAGGCGGACCATATCGCTCCGCAAAGTGTCACCGAAAAGCGTATCGCCGCCATCTGGGCGGAGGTTTTGCGGATCGATCGGGTGGGTCGGCACGACAACTTCTTCACTCTTGGCGGGCACTCGCTTCTTGCGACTCAAGTCGTCAGCCGGATGAGCACGGCATTTGGCATCGAGCTGCCACTGCGCCGATTATTCGAATCGCCCACCGTCGCATCATTGGCTGCCGAGATGGCGGATTTCGCATGCCACCAACCCCTTCCGGCATCGCCAATCTCCCGCGCGCCTCGCGAGGGCGAGCTCCCGCTCTCCTTTGCGCAGGAGCGGCTCTGGTTTTTACATCAGCTTGAGCCTGAGAATCCCTTTTACAATGTTCCGAGCGTCTTCCGCCTGAGCGGGGAGTTTGATGTTGCCGTGGCCGAGCGTGTGCTTAACGAAATCGTCAGGCGTCACGAAGTTCTTCGGACCCGGTTTGTTTCTACACGAGGTGAACCCGGTCAGGTGATTGCGAGCTCGGAGACTATTCGCATGACCCTCATCGATCTTCAGGCGAGTTCCGCGCCACAAGCAGCGGCGCAGCGGCTCACGCAGGAGGAGGCGCGCCGCCCATTTGATCTGGAGCGCGGTCCACTGCTGCGCGCCACGCTGCTGCGGCTCGAGCCGCGCGAGCACGTGCTGTTGATGACCCTGCATCACATTGTGTCCGACGGTTGGTCGATGGGTGTTCTCGCCCGTGAGATGAGCATGCTCTACGAGGCATTCTCCCGAGGGCAGTCGTCACCACTGCCGGAGCTCGCAATTCAGTACGCGGACTTTACCGTTTGGCAGCGCCAGTGGCTCTCAGGTCCCATCCTTGAGAGACAGTTGAAGTATTGGAAAGAGCGGCTCGCTGGCGCGCCAGCTGTCTTGAAGTTGCCGACTGACCGGCCGCGCCCGCTCATCCAGAAATTTCGCGGCAACAGCCATTACTTTGAGGTCGACGCCGCGGCGGCGCACGCGCTTCGGCAACTCAGCGAGCGATTCGGAGCAACGATGTTCATGACGCTCCAAGCAGCTTTCGCCGTGCTTCTCTCGCGTTACAGCGGACAGGAGGATGTAGTGATTGGCTCGCCGATCGCCAACCGCACTCGGGCAGAAATTGAGCCGCTCATCGGCTTCTTCGTGAACACGCTCGCTCTGCGGGCCGATCTCTCTGGCGACCCCTCCTTCGCGGAGTTGCTCGAGCGCGTGCGAGCCGGCGCACTGGACGCTTTCGCCCATCAGGACCTGCCGTTTGAGAAATTGGTAGACGAGCTCCAGCCTGAGCGCGACCTGAGTCGCAATCCCATTTTCCAGGTGATGTTTGCGCTGCAAAACGCGCCGGCTGAGGCAAGGGAAATCGAAGGCCTTGCCCTGCGCACCGTGCGCACACAGCGCATCTCAGCGCAGTTCGATGTGGTCCTCGATGTCTGGGAGACCGATGCCGAGCTGCAGGCTGTGCTCGAATATGACACGGATCTCTTCGACGCCTCGACGATCAAGCGCATGGCGGGTCATTTTCAGACGCTGCTCGCGGCGATCGCCGCGGAACCCGATCGGCGCATCTCACAGCTGCCGCTCTTGAGCGAAGCTGAACGCAAGCAACTGTTGTTCAATTTCAACGATAACAGCCTCGAGTATCCGGCCGACAGTTGTCTGCACCAGCTCTTCGAAGAGCAGGCCCACGTCACACCTGAGCGGGTTTGCATCGTCCACCGCGAAAGGTCCATGAGTTTTGGCGAGCTCAACGCGCAGGCGAACCGGCTTGCCCATCTGCTGCGTTCGGTGGGGGCCCAACGGAACGGATTCGTCGCCATTCTGGCTGAGCGTGGAATCGATTTTCTCGCGGCAATGCTCGGGATCCTCAAGGCGGGAGCAGCCTTTGTTCCGATCGATCCGGCCTATCCGGCGGAGCGCGTCCGGTTCATGATCGCGGACAGCGAGGCACGCGTCCTCATCGCGGGATCAGGTCTATGGGAAAAGTTCGGTCTTGACGAAAATGGGTCGGCGCTCCGCGCCGTGCTTTGCCCGCAAGAGAGGCGCAAGGGTGATGGGCGCGCCACCGGAGCGATCCAGTTCCTGCATGCGGAAGATCTCGCTGCGCAGCCGGCGGTCACACCGTCAAATATCAACGTGAGCGCAGATGTCGCTTACATGGTCTATACGGCGGGCTCCACCGGCGCTCCCAAGGGGGCGATGGTGCGGCACAACGGAGCGGTTAACCACATCTGGGCCGAGTTCCACGAGTTTGGCTTTCATTCCGGTTCCGTCGTTTTGCAGAGCGCGCCTTCCTCTTCAGATATCTCGCTTTGGCAATTCCTGGCCGCCCCGCTTAGCGGCGGGCGCGCAGTAGTGGCTGATTTCGAGGTTGTCTGCGATGCGGCTAAGCTCTTTCAGCTGATCCGTAGCGAGCATGTGAGCCTGATTGAGCTCGTTCCGGTCGTGCTGAAGCAATTGCTGGATCATGTGGCGCAGCTCGCGCCAGCAGACCGCGCATTAACGGATCTCAAGTGGGCGATGGTGACTGGCGAGAGCGTGCCGGTCTCACTGGTAAACGAATGGTTCGCCCTTTACCCCGCTGTTCCTCTGGTCAATGCCTACGGCCCCACGGAAGCCGCGGACGACATCTGTCAGGCCGTGCTTCGCGGCCCGCTCCCGTCAGAGA
This sequence comes from uncultured Verrucomicrobiae bacterium, assembly GCA_963744345.1. Lineage (GTDB taxonomy): Bacteria > Verrucomicrobiota > Verrucomicrobiia > Chthoniobacterales > Terrimicrobiaceae > DASTFP01. The sequence continues at coordinate 249,571 of CAVUTD010000024.1, read as the reverse complement.
CGCCGGTCGTGCCGATTGGCAGACCCTTGAGCAATCTCACCTTGTATGTCGTCGATCACCACCTTCAGCTCCAGCCGGTGGGTGTGCCGGGGGAAATCTGCGTCTCGGGCGTGGGAGTTGGAATTGGTTACTGGCACAACGAGGAGAAAACACTCGAAAGCTTTGTCCCAAACCCATTCGGCAGTGAACGCGGCGCGGTGATGTACCGCACAGGAGATCTGGGACGCTGGAGGGAAGACGGCGCTCTGGAGATGCTTGGCCGACTCGATCAACAAGTGAAGCTTCGGGGATTTCGCATCGAGCTGGGGGAGATCGAGAGCGTCGTCGATCAACACCCAGTGGTGCGAGAATGCGCCGTGCTCCTGCGCGAAGACGTGCCAGGCGAACCACGACTTGTCGCGTATATTACGCCCGATATCGCCTCCGGCGAGTTGGAAGAGGAGCAGGTCGCGCTTTGGCGAGACCTCCACGAGGAAAGCTACACCGACTCGCTCGACTACGGAGATCCTACTTTTAATGTCATCGGCTGGGATAGCAACTACACCGGCCAACCTCTGCCGCGTGCTGATATGGAGGAATACGTCAGCTACACGGCTGAGCGCGTCCTCTCCCTGCAGCCGCACCGCGTGCTAGAGATTGGTTGCGGCACCGGACTACTGCTGTTTCGCATCGCGCCGCATTGCGGTCGCTATGTCGGCACCGATCTCTCCCGAGTCGTCATTGAAAGGCTGACACGGACTGTCCAAGCGATGCCCTCGTGTCGGCATGCCGACTTGTTTGTTCGGCGAGCGGATGATTTTGAAGGGATCGAGCCGGGGTCGTTCGATCTCGTGATGCTTTGCTCTGTCGTGCAGTATTTCCCGACGATCGACTATCTGCTTCGGGTGCTCGACAGCGCGGCGCGCGTTGTGCGCCCCGGCGGCGCCATCTTCCTCGGCGATGTGCGCAACCTGCAGCTTCTTGAGGCGTTTCACACCTCCGTGCAGCTCTTCAAGGCTGGGGGAGATGTCACGGCAGCGCGCCTTCGCCAGCGCATCCATCAGCAGCTTGCCCAAGAGCAGGAAATGGCGGTGGATCCGGCGTTCTTCGCGACGCTTCACGAGCGCATTCCGCAGCTTACCGACGTCGTCATCGAACCGAAGCGCGGCATGCGTCAGAACGAAATGACTCGCTTTCGCTACGACGTTACGTTGCGGGTTAGGGGACCTTCTGGAGCGTCCAATGGCGTGCTTTGGTCGACTTGGGATCCGGAGCGGTTTTCGTTTGAAAGCATACGCCGGCATCTGTGCGACGCGCAGCCCCGCAGCTTCGCCCTGAAGCGGGTGGGCAATTCGCGAGTCGAGCGCGATATGAGGGCGCTGAGATGGCTTAGGCAAGCAGGACCGGGAACAGCAACAGTCAGTGCGCTGCGCGCGGAGCTCGAGAGAGGGGAAGATATCGGGATTGATCCCGAAAAGTTGCTGCGTCTGGGAGACGAACTCGGCTACGAGGTGCGCGCCAACTCCGCGTTGGGATGTAACGACAGCAGCTTTGACGTTGTTTTTCAACGGCGCGACGCGGCAGATCGCGTCGCGCTAACGTCAGCGTTGCCCTGGGAGAACGGCGCCGCGCAGTCGTTGACAACGTACGCGAACAATCCTTTGCGCGAGAAACTGGCGCGCCGGCTAGTGCCACCGCTCCGTACCTTCCTCAAAACGAAGTTGCCTGCCTATCTCGTGCCGCCGGATTTTATTGTGCTGGAGACATTTCCGCTGCTTCCAGGTGGAAAGGTTGACCGCCAGGCGCTTCCCGCGCCGAAGGTAACTGTGAGCAGCGACTTGTCTGCCCTGCCAGGGACCCCCGCGGAGAAGGCGTTGGCGGCGATCTGGACCGACCTGCTCGATCTCGAACGGATCGATGTGCGCGACAACTTTTTCGAGCTCGGCGGCCATAGTCTCAAGGCCACGCAGCTCGTGAGCCGAGTGCAGAAAAGACTTGGTGTCGAGCTGCCCCTGCGGGATGTCTTCCGGCTGCCCACGATAGCCGAGCTCGGCCGCGAAATCGAGGCGAGGCAGCCGCGTGCCCGTCTCGGCATCGAGCGCGTATCCGATGCACCCGACTATCCGATGTCTCACGCGCAGCAGCGCATTTGGGTCCTCTCCCAGACCGAAGAGGGATCTGTCGCCTACAACATGCCGGGCGCGCTGCTGCTCGAGGGACCGGTCGAGCCTATGCTTTTCGCGCGTGCTTTCGAGCTTCTGGTCGGGCGGCACGAGTCGCTGCGAACCACCTTTCGCCTCGGCGAGTCAGGAGAGCCGCGCCAAGTCGTTCATCCGAGCTCAAACGCCTGCGTCACTGTCATCGATTTATCAGCGTTCGCCGACTCGGAAGCGCGCGCTCGACAGCTCGCCGCCGAGGATACGATGCGACCCTTTGACTTGGAGCATGGTCCCTTAGTGCGAATGGCGTTGGTAAAGCTTTCAGAGAGCCGGCACGCTCTTATTTTCAACATCCACCATATTGTGTCCGACGACTGGAGCATGGGAGTGCTGGTGCGTGAGTTTGCCAAGATTCACGAGTCCCTGCGGAAAGGACAAACCGTTTCTATCGGCGTGCTCCCAATCCAGTACCGGGACTACGCGGCATGGCAGGAGCGCTTGCTCGCGAGTGCGGATGCGGCGCAGCATCGGCGATACTGGCTCGAAAAATTGGCGGGCGAAATCCCGGCGATTGATCTACCCACAGATTTTCCACGTCCGCCGCTGAAGAGCCATCGCGGCCGCAGCATCTCTTTTAAGATCAACCATGCGCAGACCGATGGTTTGCTGAGTGTCGCGGCGAGTTCCGGGGCGACCCTCTTCATGACGCTGACGGCGGTCGTCAAGACGCTCCTGCGCCGCTACACGGGCCAGCAGGAAATTGTCGTTGGCTTTGCCATTGCGGGACGCGACCATGCGGATCTTGAGGGCCAAATCGGCTTCTACGTCAACACTCTGCCACTGCGCGATAAGGTAGATGGGACCGTGTCGTTCCTCGCGTTGCTCAGCGCGGTGCGCGACACGGCTATGGAAGCTTACGAGCACCAGGCGTATCCATTCGATCGGTTGGTGAGCGAGCTCACGCTGCCGCGTGATACGAGTCGCTCGCCGCTCTTCGACGTGCTCGTAGTCGAGCAAAACGTAGATCCCTACTGGCTCGACCTCGAAGGAATTGATGCCCGTCCCTTCGACGCGGAATTTGCGGTTAGTAAGTTTGATCTCGCCTTCCATTTCACGAAGGGAACCCGGCACATCGACACGACAATTGTCTTTAACCCGGACCTCTTTCTGGACGAGCGGATCGAGCGGATGAGCCGTCATATGCGGGAGTTGATTGCATCCATCCTCACCGATGCAACCCAATCGATCGACCGGCTCAATCTCCTTCCGGAGACGGAGCGAAGGCACTTGCTGCATGAGCTCAACGCGACTCCCGCGTTTGCGGGCCTGGAGTCCGGGCAAACGCTCCTCGGCTGGTTCCAGGCGCAGGCTGCCTTGCGGGCCGAAGCTGTCGCCCTCGTCTACGAAGGGCTGCAACTTACCTATGGCGAACTTGACGCAAGGACCACCCAAGTCGCCCACTATCTCCAAGCTTTAGGTGTCCAACGTGGAGCGCGGGTGGGGCTGCTAGTCGAGCGTTCGCTTGAGCTGGTCGTCGGCCTCATCGGCATCCTTAAAGCCGGGGCCGCTTATGTTCCTCTCGATCCAGTTTATCCAAGCGAGCGTCTCGCGCTGATGATTGAGGACAGTCAAATGCCCGCGGTGCTTACACAAGCTAGCATCGCGGAAAACCTGCCTAGCCACAGCGTCCGCACCGTTCTCCTCGACGCACAGTGGCCAAAAATCGCTGCCGCCCGGAAGGAAGGGCCGCTGCCACTACCCAGCCCAGACGACACGGCTTACGTCATTTACACCTCAGGCTCAACGGGCACGCCTAAAGGTGTGATGGTTTCCCACGCCAACGCCCTAAGGCTTTTCACCTCCACCGAGGGGTGGTTCGGCTTCGGTCCACAAGACGTCTGGACGCTCTTTCATTCGCACGCATTTGATTTTTCGGTGTGGGAGCTTTGGGGCGCGTTGCTCTATGGAGGTAAGCTTATCGTGGTGCCCCACTGGGTAAGCCGCTCTCCGGAGGCCTTTCACCAACTGCTCGTGCGCGAAGGGATTACGGTGCTTAACCAGACACCGTCGGCTTTCTATCAACTCATCGAGACTGATTTGCAAGCTTCGGAACCCTCTGAGCTTCGGCTGCGTTTGGTGATTTTCGGCGGCGAGGCGCTCGACATCCAGGCCCTCCAGCCATGGATCGAACATCATGGGGAAGAGGTGCCGAGATTGGTGAACATGTACGGAATCACCGAGACCACCGTCCACGTCAGCTACCGGCTGATTACAGCAGAGGATCTTGCCCACGCACGCAGCGTCATCGGGCGCGCGCTGCCAGATCTCCAGCTTTATCTGCTCGATTCGCACCTTGAACCGGTGCCGCTCGGCGTCGTCGGCGAAGTCTACGTCGGCGGGGCGGGGGTGGCGCAAGGGTACCTCAACCGGCCCGAGTTGACCGCGCAGCGTTTTGTGCCCGATCCCTTTCGGACTGGCATCGGCGCTCGCCTCTACCGCTCTGGCGATCTTGCCCGATATCTGCCAAACGGCGACCTTGAGTACCTCGGCCGCATCGATCAGCAGGTAAAAATCCGCGGCTTTCGCATTGAACTTGGCGAGATCGAAGCCGCGCTTGTTTCCGAGCCGCATGTTGCTCAAGCGATCGTAATTTTACGGGAGGAGGCGTCTGGCGAGAAGCGCCTTTTCGCCTACGTCGTCCCAACACCTGGCAATCATTGTCCGGCCGCAAGCTTGCGCGAGACCGCGAAGGCGAAGCTCCCCGACTATATGGTCCCATCTCGCATCTTTATCTTACCAGAGATGCCGCTCACCTCGAACGGTAAAATCGACCGGCGGGCACTGTCTGCTCTTGAGCAGACCGATCCTGCTGCTCGTGAGCCGGTCCGTAGCGAACCGCAGGACAATATTGAGAAGGCTGTCGCGGCCATCTGGCGAGAGGTGCTCCAACTCGACCAGATTGGTATGCACGACAATTTTTTCGACCTGGGTGGCACCTCACTGATGATGACGCAAGTTCTCCGCCGGGTTCGCGATCAACTCGGCAGCAATCTCTCCGTCGTGGACATGTTCCGAAATCCAACCGTCAGCACGCAGGCGGAGTCACTTCGTGGTCGGGCAGAACAGCGCTTTGAAGCGGAGCTTAGCGTGGCGGAGGACTTCGCCAGACGGCAAAAGGAAGCTCGTCGAAGAAGAGGCGGCGGACCTGATGCGAATGATTCAAGGCGTCATCGGGCAAACCGAGAACGGGCTGAGGCAAAACCGATAAGTTGAGAATTACCATACTAACTCTTGGGACGCGCGGGGACGTGCAACCGTGCATCGCGCTGGCGCTAGGCCTGACTGCAGCCGGCTACCAAGTGACACTCGGCGCCGATCAGGAGTTCGAGGACGCAATTAAGAGCCGAAATATCCAATACGCGCCGCTTAGGTTGAATCTTCGGGATTTCTTTAACTCAGCAGATGGGCGGGCCGTGATGAATGGCACCGATGGCAGGCCAAAAAAAGAACGTCGGGAGAAATCTGAGCAGATGGTTTTCCCGATGCTTGATGACTGCTGGGCTGCAGCTCAAGGAGCTGATGCGCTCATTTACGACACGATGCTGACGCCTGCATACCATATTGCCGAGAAGTTGCGCATCCCAGCAATCATGACATCGGTGATGCCGAACATGTCTCCTACTAAGGCGTTTCCCCTTATCGGTGTGCCGAAAATTGGGTTCGGCCGAATTGGTAATCGCTTGAGCTATGAGATCTATCGGCTGGGGTGGATCAACGCACACGGGACCATAGCGCGATGGTGTCGGCAGACATTGAAAATGGAACCGCGCTCCCGCTTCATGCATTATGGCTATAGGGTCCGGCGGCCAATCCCCGTCCTGTATTCCTACAGCCCGCTAATACTCTCATCGCCACCTGACTGGAACCAACATACCTTAGCTAGTGGTTACTGGTTTCTTAGCAGTGATGACAAGTGGCAGCCGCCGCCAGAATTGATCGCTTTTCTGGCGGAGGGACCGCCGCCAGTGTACGTCGGGTTTGGCAGCATGGTCGGGATGGATTTCCTCCAGCTTACTCGCCTCGTCATCTCGGCGATCGAAAAGACTGGCGAGAGGGCGGTCTTCGCTTCGGGATGGGGCGGCGTGGTCGGCGAACATCTGCCCGATTTCATTCTCCACATCGCCGAGGCGCCTCACGATTGGCTTTTTCCTAAGGTGAAGGTCGTGGTGCATCACGGCGGCGCGGGCACCGTGGCTGCGAGTTTGCGTTTTGGAAGACCCTGCGTCATTTGTCCGTTCGTCACCGATCAATTTTTTTGGGGTGAGCTTATCTGGCAACGTGGTCTCGGGCCGCGCCCAATTCCACAGCGGAAGTTAAACGCCGATCGGCTCGCCGCAGCGCTCAGAAGCGCAATCACAGACCGGGGTATGCACGAGCGCGCCGGAGCAATCAGTCGTGCGATCCAGCATGAGGACGGCATTGCGCGAGCAGTAGAATTTATCGCGGAACACTTCGGTCCTGCCAAAGGGTTGCACCGCACTGATCGTTCAAGAGGTGTCCTTCTCAACAAGTCTGGAGTCGCGGATCGCAATGACGGACGGCGCGAGGTGGAAACGAAAGTAAAGGTTTCGTGAGCGACACAGAGTCACCTTCATCCGGCGCCATCGCTATTATTGGCCTGAGCGGTCGCTTCCCCGCCGCGCCAAACGCTGATGCGCTCTGGGAGAACTTGCTCGACGGTCGCGAGAGTATTTCTCGTTTTGGCGAAGCCGAACTCCTCGCGTCCGGAGTCGAGCCGCAAACAATTCGAAACCCCGCTTACGTTCCGGCCGCGGCTGTCCTCGACGGCATCCCGGAATTCGACGCCGAGTTTTTTCACATGACGGCGCGAGAGGCGGAGTGCACCGATCCACAGCATCGTGTGCTGCTGGAATGCGCGTGGGAAGCTTTGGAGAGCGCCGGTCATATCGGCACGGGTTTTCCCGGGCGGGTCGGCGTGTACGTTGGCGCCGGAGCGAGTGCTTACTGGGCAAAGCACCTTGCAGCCACCCCGGAAGTAGTAGCCTCCGTCCCCGAGTTGCAGATCACTATCGGGAATAGCAAGGACTATGTCGCGACGCGAGTGTCCTACAAACTGAACCTCAATGGACCGAGTTTGACGGTGAGTACCGCATGCTCGACTTCGCTGGTGGCTGTTCATCTTGCCTGTCAAAGCCTGCTTGATTTCCATTGTGACATTGCTCTGGCGGGAGGGGTCTCTATCCCGCTTCCTGTCCACCAAGGCTACCTCTATTACGAGGGCGGGATTTGCTCGCCGGATGGTCACTGCCGGCCGTTTGACGAAGGTGCTGACGGGACTGTGGGGGGAAGCGGTGCCGGCGTGGTCGCGTTGCGGCGGCTTGAGGATGCGATCAGCGACGGTGATACGATTCACGCGGTCATCCTTGGGTCGGCGGTCAATAATGACGGCTCCGATAAGATTGGCTTTACCGCGCCGAGCGAGCGCGGCCAGGCAAGCGTCATCGCAGAAGCGCTCAACATCTCAGGCATCTCACCGGAGAGCATCTCGTACATCGAGGCGCATGGGACGGGTACTCCGCTGGGCGATCCAATTGAAATCGCCGCGTTGACGCGCGTCTTTCGCAGAAGCACTCAGCGTCGCCAGTTCTGCGCACTCGGGTCAATCAAGAGCAACTTCGGCCACTTGGACGAAGCAGCGGGAATCGCCGGTTTGATCAAGACACTGCTGGCACTTCGCCATCGGGCGTTGCCTGCGTCGCTTAACTTCAAACGTCCAAATCCGAAGTTAAATCTCGAGACTAGCCCGTTCTATGTGAATGACCGGAGGCGCGAATGGGTCGCGGAGGGGCCGCGGCGCGCTGGCGTGAGCTCATTCGGGATTGGTGGGACGAACGCGCATGTCGTGCTCGAAGAAGCCCCACCCCAGGCTTCGGCACCGAGCAGTCGGCCGGCATCGTTGCTCGTGATTTCGGCCTGCACCCGAACCGCCCTCGACATGACCTGCCGCAATCTGGCCGATCATCTCGAGCGTCATCCGGAGATGAGCCTTGCCGATGTCGGGTTCACGCTGGCGACGGGCCGGCGCGGCTTCGAGCAGCGCCGGACACTCGTCTGCCACAGTCACGCCGACGCCATCGAACAACTCCGCTCCAGCTCCGCGGCCGTCCAGGTAGTTCCGGCGGACGAGCCAACTCCTCGAGCGCTCTTCCTCTTTCCCGGACAGGGATCGCAATACCCCGGCATGAGCGCAGAGCTCTATCGCTCCGAACCAGTATTTCGTCAGGCATTGGATGAATGCGCATTCTTTTTGAAAAAGTGCTCTGGCTTCGATCTTTCGGCCACGCTGTTTTCGCGAGAGGGCACGGACGCGAACGGCCTCGACGAGACAGAACTCGCGCAGCCATGCCTGTTTTCCGTCGAGTATGCGATTGCCTCTCTCCTGCGCTCGTGGGGTATCGAGCCGCACGCGATGATCGGACATAGTCTCGGCGAGTATGTCGCCGCGACGCTTGCAGGCGTCTTTACGCTGGAAGATTGCCTCACTCTGGTGACCGCGCGCGGCCGCCTCATGCAAGCGACCCCGCGTGGTGCAATGATCGCTGTGTCGCTGCCGGACGTGAAGCTCACTCCTTACGTCAACGGAGAGCTGACAATCGCAGCCATGAATGCGCCTGGCTTGAACGTCCTCGCTGGTTCGGTTGCCGCGATCGAGGCGGCTCAGGGACAGTTAGCTGCCAATGGAGTCGCCGCCGTTCGCCTGCGCACATCCCACGCGTTCCACTCACCGCTGGTGGAACCTATCCTCGGGGAATTTAGAGCCCTTGTGCGTAAGACGCGCCTCCGTGAGCCGCGCATCCAATTCCTCTCGAATGTGACTGGCGATTGGATTAATCCTGCGCAGGTAACCGATCCGGATTACTGGGTGCGGCATCTCCGCGCCCCCGTGCGTTTTTCGCAGGGCGTCGAAAAGCTGCTGACCATCTCTGGCGCTGTCTGGATCGAGGCCGGTCCGGGGCGGACCCTCGCGACGCTTGTGCAGCGCCATCCGGATTGTCCGGGAGGCTCGCGGGTTTTGCCTACGCTCTCTTCAGCGAAAAGGGATGAATACCAGGTGCTCCTTTCCACGCTAGGTGAGCTCTGGGCACGGGGCATGACGGTGAATTGGGATGCATTTTTCCGGAGCGGGCGGCGCCGGCGCGTGCCTTTGCCGACCTACCCCTTCGAGCGGCAGCGCTATTGGATCGACGCGCCGAGGCAAACTCCGGAACCCGAGGCGGCACCGGTGATCGAAGAGACTTCCCATTTGTCGATCGCCGAATGGTTTTATGTTCCACGCTGGACTCGCGTTGCTGAATTGGCAGTCAGCCAAGGCGCCGCGCCGGCAGGCTGGGTCATCTTTGCCGACCAGCACGGTTTGGCGGATGCTGCGGCCGATCTCGTTCGGCAGGTCGGAGGGAAGGCGATCGTTGTTCGCGATGGCAATGCCTTCGCCAAGCTCAGTGCGCAGGAGTTCCTTTGCCCGCTGCACGATGCCGCCGCCCAGGAGCGACTTTGGCGCGAGTTTGATGAGCCGTTTCGCTCCGGATCGCATATCCTCTGCCTCTGGCCAGTGCAACCACGGCGCGATTCGTGGATAGCTCCGAACGATCCGTCGCACAAAACGTTGTTGCGATTGCTGGCGCTGGTGCAGGGGTTCGGTTCGTTCTCGACGGCTCGGAGGCTTACAGTTGTCACGAGCAATACGCAGAGTGTGCGCGGCGAGGAGGTGATCGCCGCCGAATCAGCGGCACTCTGGGGCGCAGTCCGGGTGGTGGCGAAAGAGTATCCAAACATCCACTGCAGAATGATTGATCTTGACTGGGGCGAGATCGAAAACTCTTCGGACACTGCCACTAGTCTTTTGGCCGCGCTTAGTACGCCCGGCTCAGAAGGATTGGCGATTCGCGACGGAGCACTTTGGAAGTGGGGCCTCGAGCCGATGCCGCTGGCGTCAGCGGGTGCCTCACTGCTGCGCGAGGGAGGCACATATTTGATTACTGGCGGCCTCGGCTCTATGGGACTCGCCTTTGCGGAGTACCTCGCGAGGACGGTGCGCGCCCGGCTGCTCCTGCTATCGCGGAGTGGCCTTGGGGATGGCTCCGCGGGACGCCCCCGGTTTGCTTTGCTGGCCGACACGGCATCCGTGGAGGAAATTGCGGCTGCCGCGCGTGGTGCCGTCGAGACTACGCCGCTCACCGAGTATCCTGGCCTCGAGCCGCTGCTCAATGCGTATTGCTCGGCGCTGATCTGGCGCTTTCTTTCGCACGGCTTCGACTCGACCGACCGTGGCACTCGCGTCGGCCTCCACACCCTGGTGGCGCGGCAGGGGATCCTCCCGAAGTTCCAAACGTTCTTGGAAGTGATGCTGCGCTCGCTTGTTGAGGACGGCATGGTGAGGCGACATGCCGACGAAATCGAACTGTTGAAATCGGACTTCATTTCCGTCGAGGAACTGGCGGGCGACATCGCCACGCGCTTCCCGCGTTTTGTGCCACTCGCCGAGCTGGTTCGCCATTGTGTCGAGAGCTATCCCGGTGCGCTCAGCGGCAAGTTCCCGGCCGTTACGGTGCTCTATCCCGATGGCACCTCCGAGTGGCTGGATGCAGTGATGGATCGACTGCCCAATTATTCCTGCGATGCGATCTGGCTGCGCGTCGCGGCAGATCTCATCACGCGCATGATCGCCAGCTCTTGCGATCCGGTGCGCGTCCTTGAAGTCGGCGGCGGCACCGGCGAACTCACTTCCGGTCTCGCGGAACTGATCGTCAGTGGCGCCGTCGAATACCACTTCACCGATATCAGCCCGACATTCTTGGCTCGCGCGCGGGAGCGGGCCCAGGAGCGAGGCCTGAGGGACATGCGTTTTGCCCCGCTCGATATTTCTCGCCCCGCTGAGTCGCAGGGCTTCGAGTTGAACAGCTTTGACCTGGTGCTCGGCTACAACGTGGTCCATGCAACCCCAGACTTGGTCAAGACGTTGTGCAATCTTCACGCGCTTCTTCGCGACGGCGGTGCGCTCGCCCTTGTCGAAACGGTTCGGCTGCCGCGTTGGATTGACTTGATCTGGGGCCTCTCCGACGGCTGGTGGTCGTTCACTGACCGCTTTCGCAGGCGGCTCTCGCCGATTGTGACGCTCGAGGAATGGGAGCGGGTGCTTTCCGAAAGTGGCTTCGTTCGTCCAGCGTGCTATCCGCGAGACGCGCGAGCACGATTTAGTGACGACGCCGGCTTGATCGTTGCCGAAGTCCCGAGCGATAGGAGCGAAAGACGCCGCTCTGAAAGGGACAGACGCATACGGGAACGTATTGCAGCGATGGAAGCCTGCGGAGCGGAAGTTTGTGTGGTTGCCGCTGATATCTCCCAAGCGGGCGAAGCGGTGCGCACGATCGAAATGGCCGAGGCGAGATTCGGACCTATCCATGGTATCATCCATTGCGCAGGCGTGCTCGGCCAGACGCTCTTGCACGAGCAGAGTGCCGCAGAGGTCCGGCGCGTCCTTGCCCCCAAGGTTGATGGAACTCTGCATTTAGCGGCGGCGCTCGGCGAGCGACCGCTCGATCTCTTCCTTCTCTGCTCTTCAATGAGCGCGATCGACCCGATCCCTGGTCAGTTCGACTACAGCGCAGCGAACGCCTTTCTCGATGGATTCGCCCACGCCCGGGCTGCTCGCTGCCAGGGGCTCACGGTTTCTCTCAACTGGGGCTTCTGGCAGGAACTCGGAATGATCGACACGGCGCGTGTTACGAACGTCGTCAAGCAGGCGACCCTCGACGAGATCCAGGCAAGAGGCTGGAGTGAAAAAGGCGTCGAGGTTTTCGCGAGAATCATGCAGGGCGGCGTGCCGCCTCAGTTGCTCGTCACGCCACATCCTCCTCCGGGCGTCCCGCAGGGATCAGGGCTCGATCACCCCATTCTACGCGAGTGTTTTCACCACGATGCCCGGCGGGCGATCTTCTCAGGCAAGGTGGAGGCTGGCCGTGCGTGGTATGTGGACGAACACCACGTATCGGGGCAGGTCGTCCTTCCTGGGACATCGTATCTCGACCTTGTGGTCGCCGCCTTCTGCCACGCGCATGGGCGCGGGCCGGTCGAACTGCGAGACGTTTGCTTTCTCGTGCCGATGATTTTTGGTGATGGCGTGCCAACGCGCGAGGTGCGCTTGATCCTCGAGGGCGAACCGAGCGGCAGTCGCTTTCGCATCCTCTCGCAGATCTCCTCCGGTCGGTGGCAGGAGCACGCTCGCGGCGAGATCCGTCGCTGCAGCGCCGAAATTCGACGCGAGCAAATTGATCTAAGGATGATCGAAGCGCGGTTGGCGGAGAGTTCCCCCGCACCCGACGGTTTTTGGGCCCGAGTTAACGGATTCGCCCCACATTGGCGCAATGTCACTCAAGCGCTCTTTGGCACGAACGAAGCGATGGCACGATGTGAGCTTCCTCGGGATTTAAGAGGGGACCTTTCCCGCTTTTTCCTCCACCCCGCGCTACTCGACACCGCGATGGGCTTTATGGCCTTCCGCAACGAGCTTGACGAGTTTGTGCCATTCTCGTTCCGGCGGCTCTACGTCTTCGGCACCTTGGCAGCTCGCTCGGCCAGCGTGTTCCATGGCGGATCGGGCAATGGCAGCGGCGCCCCAGTATTCTGCGGCTCGGTGTTCGATGTCGACGGAATGGAGATCGTGCGGGTCGAAGATTTCACACTTCGACGTCGCATGGCGACCTCGACTTCCCCGGAACGATTAGCGGAAGCGGAGAACGTGCGACTCGAAATTGACGTGCAGGGAGACCTCAACACGCTCACCTATCGGCCGGTGCCGCGACGCGCACCGCAAGACGGCGAAATCGAGATCGAAGGTACGTGCCGCGGGACTTAACTTCATCGAAGTCCTGTATGCGCTTGGGATGCTGCCGGAGTTTGCCGGCGGACGCTTTTCTTTTGGGCAGGAGTGCTCCGGAATTATCACACGCGTGGGGGAGGATGTCGGCGGGTTCAAGCCCGGAGATGAGGTTATCGCTTACGGGACGTCTTGTTTAAGCATGTTCGCAACGCTCGGCGCGACGTCTGTTGCCTTGAAGCCGGCGAGTCTCTCCTTTGAGCAAGCTGCAGCGCTGCCGGCCGCCTTCTTGACCGCCTGGCACGCCCTTATGAATCTCGCCCGTCTTCAACCGGGAGAGCGGGTACTTATCCACGCTGCTGCTGGGGGTGTCGGCGTTGCCGCTGTGAGAATAGCTCAATGGCGGGGAGCTGAGATTTTGGCCACTGCCGGCTCGCCGGAGAAGCGCCAGTTTCTCGCTGGGATCGGCGTTCCGCATGTTATGGATTCGCGCTCGCTGCGCTTTGTCGACGAAGTGCGCCAGATCACCGGCGGTGAGGGCGTCGATGTGGTGCTGAACTCGCTCGGCGGCGAATTCATCGCGAGAAGTCTCAGCCTGCTCAGGCGGCATGGGCGATTTCTTGAACTTGGCAAGCGCGACATCCTGCGTGACACGCCACTGGGCATGGCGTCTTTCGCAAACTTCATCGCCTTTTTTGCCGTCGATGTGGGTCTCGACCTCCCGGAATTTCCTGCGATCTGGCGCGAGTTGGGAGCGCACCTGCAGGCGGGGAGCTTCGGACCGGTGCCGTGCACCACATTTGCCGCTACGGAGGTCCGGGCGGCCTTCGAGCATATGGCACAGGCACGCCACATCGGCAAGATCGTCTTCTCTCTTGCTTCTCCGGAATCTCTGCGCATGAGCACGAGCGCGGCACCCGCCGGGCTGCCTTGGGAGGCGATCACCGGATTCGGCGAAACAGAAGTGCTTCAGACCGAGCCGGTGAGCTCTGCGGCCGGTTTCTCGGCCGCCGAGCTTGCCAGGCACGAACGCCCCAGTCTCCAAAGCGAATTTCGGCCGCCCGAGTCTGTCACTCAGAAAACTCTGGCAGCGATATGGGAGAGCCTTCTTGGCGTCGCACCAATCGGAGTTGAGGATGACTTTTTCGAGCTCAAAGGCGACTCACTTCTGGCTGCGCAAGTCATGTCCCGCCTCCATCAGGCGTTTGAGGTCAAATTGCCGTTGAGCCTAATTTTCGATTGTCCAACAATTCGCGCCTTGGCTGCGCAAATCGATGATCGCGCTGGCTCGGCGGATACCCAGCCATTGCCATATGAGGAGGGCGCGATTTGAAGGATGCTCTCAACCTTCTCGAGCAGCTCCGCACCAGAGGGGTAGAGCTGTGGGCCGATGCAGGGCAAATCCACTATCGCGCATTTCCGGGAACGTTGACACCGGAGCTGATCTGCCAACTCAAGGCGCACAAAGCCGAACTGCTTTCCCATCTCCCGGACAGCTCGGGGGATCGGATCACACGATTGCCAGAACAGCCCGATTACGAAGTCTCCCACGCGCAACGTAGACTCTGGATTTTGTCACAACTCGAGGCAGCCTCCCCGGCTTACAACATCCCGTTACAGCTGGCGCTCGAAGGCGACCTCGACACAAACGCGCTTTCCGACGCCTTCGCACACGTCGTGCGCCGCCACGAGGCTCTGCGAACCACCTTTGTCTCGATCGACGGCGATCTCCGGCAGATCATCCACACGCCGGACAAGGTCCAGCCGATGCGGCAGATGGACCTCTCATTACAGCCCGGCCAGTTGGCGGAGCTCGCGAAAGCGGAGGCAGACGAACCCTTCGATCTAGAGCGTGGTCCGCTGCTGCGTGCGTGCCTGGTACGGCGCGGCCAGATGCGCCACGTGCTCCTTTTCACCATCCACCATATCGTAGCCGACGGCTGGAGCTTGCGTCGAATCATCAAGGACATCATCTCCTTTTACGAGGCGGCGGTCACGGGCGTCTCTGTAAACATCCCACCGCTGTCGGTACAGTATCGAGACTACGCGGCATGGCAGAATCGGGCGCTCGAATCGGGCGCAATGCGACCACAGCGGGACTATTGGTTGACAAAGCTGGGCGGCGAGTTGCCGGTGTTGGATTTGCCAATGGACACCACCCGTCCGACGCTCCAGAGCTTCCGCGGAGCGAACCTTACCATTAGGCTCGGCGGTGCCGAAAGTAAGGCGTTGCGCGACTATGCGCGTTCCTGCCAGGCGAGCGTCTTCTGCGTTCTGCTGACAGTAATTAAAGTGCTGCTCGCCCGTTATACCGGCCAGCGGGACATCATTGTTGGCACCGTTGTTGCGGCGCGAAATCGGGCGGAACTCGAGGAACAGGTGGGCTGTTATCTCAACACCCTCGCCTTGCGCGACTTCATCGACCCGGGCGCCTCTTTCGATACTGTCATCCGTCAGGTGCGCCGGACGATGCTCGAAGCGCTTGAGCATCAGGACTACCCCTTCGATCATCTCGTCGACTCGCTGGCACTCTCGCGCGACTTGAGCCGTGCGCCGCTTTTCGACGTCATGGTGATCGCGCAGAGTGCCGCCGACCTGAACGGGCAAATGGGCGAGGTCGGCATCGCGCACCTGGGTCAACCCTCGGACATGAGTAAATTTGACCTCACTTTTGACTGCGAGGAAGGCGCCGATTTCGTCAACATCGGCATCGAATACAACACGGATCTCTTCGCCGCCGATCGGGTCGCTCGGATGGGCGAGCACCTGCGGGTATTGCTGGGTGCAGCACTGCGCTATCCGGGCCTCGGTGTTCACGCTCTGCCGCTGCTCCCGGCGAGAGAATGGAACGAGCTCATCCGCATGCGAAATGAAACCGAGCATGCGTCCGATCTTGCGAGCGCTCTCTCCCGGATTACGACGTCAATGTCACGTGTGCCGGAGCGAGTAGCGGCGATCTGCGGCCACGTATCGATCACTTACGAGGAACTGGGCTCCCGGGCGGCCGCCATCGCGGCAGAACTCCGTGCTCGCGGAGTGAGGCGGGGCGACGTCGTTGGCGTGATGCTTGCGCGCTCTATCGATCTGGTCGCCGGGCTGCTGGGAACCTGGATGGCAGGTGCGGCTTATTTGCCGCTCGACGCTTCCTACCCCGCGCAGCGGATCGCGGCGATGCTCGCTGACAGCCGCGCCCGGCTGGTCATCTGTGATCCGTCAACGCGCGATCTGCTCGTGGACGGCGTCGCAGTTAGCCTCTGTCTTGAGGGGGCCTTGCCGCCGGCGCAGATTCCTCTCGAACTCCCAGGTCCTGACGAGCTCGCTTACGTGATCTACACATCAGGATCGACGGGGCAGCCGAAGGGCGTCGAGATTTCGCACAGAGCTCTGGCGAACTTCCTCGAGAGTATGGGCCGCGAGCCGGGTTTGCACGAAAGCGATGTCCTTGTGGCGGTGACCACTATCTGCTTCGACATCGCCGCTCTGGAGCTCTTCCTACCGCTCTGTGTCCGAGCGTGCGTTGTGATCGCTTCCCGGGAGACAGCCGCCAATGGCGAAGCGCTGCTGAGGCTGCTGCAGGACTCTGCTGCTACTGTGCTGCAAGCGACGCCCGTCACTTTTCGAATGTTGCTGTCAGCTGGGTGGAACGGTTCGCCTCGGCTTCGGACGTTGTGCGGTGGAGAGGCGTTGCCGCGCGAACTCTCCGCGCGCCTGCTTGAATGCGCGTCCGAAGTCTGGAATCTCTATGGGCCCACGGAGACGACGATCTGGTCGAGTGCTTACCGGCTTGCTCGACGTGCGCCAAACGAGCTGCGCACCTCGCCGTTTGAACCGATCGGCCGCGCGATCGCGAATACGCAGCTCTATGTCCTCGATGATTGGCTTGAGCCGGTCCCAATTGGCATTCCGGGCGAGCTTTTCATCGGCGGTCTGGGCGTCGCGCGAGCGTACCGAAACCGTCCAGAGCTTTCGGCGCAGAGATTCTTGCCTGACCCTTTCTCTACCTTGCCCGGGGCACGGATGTATAGGACAGGCGACCTGGTGCGCTCGAACGCGGATGAGACCTGGGAGTTCATTGGCCGGGACGATCATCAAGTAAAACTGCACGGATTTCGCATCGAGCTTGGTGAGATCGAAGCCTTGCTGAGAGCACATCCAGACGTCGCGGAGGCGGTAGTCATCGCGCGGGAGGTTGACAATGGTGAAGAGGCGCTTGCCGCCTACCTGGTCGCGCGCGACGGGCGTGAGCCACGGGAGCTTGGTCAATTTCTCTCCCAAAGGCTGCCTGAATACATGATTCCTTCGATATTTGTCGCGCTCGAAGCATTTCCACTCACCCCCAACGCCAAGATCGATCGCATCGCACTCCGCGACATACCGGTTCGCCCAGAGCATTCGGGCGCTTTTGCGGCTCCGCGTGACGAGATCGAGAGCGCACTTGCTGCAATCTGGCAGGAGGTGCTCGGCAAGAGGCAGGTCGGGATTCACGATGATTTTTTCGAGCTCGGGGGCCAAAGTCTGAAGGCCGCCCGTGTCATCGCCCGCATTGAGCAGCGCCTCGGAGCTCGGCTCACGTTGCTGGATCTTTTTCGCCTTCGGAGGGTGTCGAGCCTTTCCGAGATTGTTCGGACGAAATTGGCAAATGCCCCTTTGAAAATATCACTGCCCACCGGGAGCGCCGCAGCTGCGGCGGAATCCAGGCCGATCACGGCAGAGGAACTGGCACTGCTCGATGGCTGAAAGCACGTCATCAATCCAAGAGCTGGTGCGCCGGGCGAGAGCCAGCGATCAAGCGGCGCTCCAAGAATTGCGCGAAAGCGGTTATTTTGCGACGAAGAAAGCGGCGCGCTATGGCGTCGCGCTCTCTCCGGCACAGCGTCGGCTCTGGCTCCTCGACCAGATGCTGGAAGATCGCGCGGCGTACCACATGCCCGGCGCTTTTCGCTTGAAAGGTCCCCTCGACACCAGCGTCCTGCGGCGCGCCCTCGAAGCGATGGTAACGCGGCACGAGTCACTTCGCACGACCTTCCGCACGGCGGACGGTGACGTGCGGCAGTTTATCAGCGAAAGCGGTGCATTGAATTTCGAGGAAGCCGATGCCGGTTCCGAGGCGGAGGCACAGGTGATGTGCCGCCGGATAGTGTCAAAGCCGTTTGATTTCGAAACCGGGCCACTTTTTCGCACGCGCCTGATCAGGCTCGGTGACGGATCGCACGTGTTTCTCTTCGTCCTGCATCACATTATCGCCGACGCGTGGTCGATTGGCATTCTGCTCCAGGAGACGGCAACGCTTTACAATGCGCTCGCCGGTGGCAAGAGCGCCGAGGCCTCGTTGCCGCCGCTCAGGCTGCAATACAAAGATCACGCTGCTCTGCAGTATGAGCAATTAGCTGGCGAAGAGGGAGCGAAGCTTCGCGATTACTGGATGCGGAAGCTTAGTGGAGAGCTTCCCCTTTTGGACCTGCCTGCTGATCGCCCCCGCCCGCCGACAAAAACGTTCGCTGCCAAGACGCTGTTCAGTCGCATCGAGGAGCCGCTTGCCGAAAAGCTAATCGCGTTCAGCCGTCGTGAGGGTGTTACGCTTTTTATCACATTAACCGCGCTCGTGAAGGTGCTGATCAATCGCTATTCGGGCGCCGCTGATATCATCGTCGGGACAGCCGTATCCGGCCGGAATCGTGTCGAGCTCGAGTCACAGATCGGCTTTTACATCAACACGGTGGCGCTTCGGGACACTCTCTCCCGAACGGACAGCTTTCGCGCCGTCTTGGAGAAGGTGAGGCAAACCTTTGCCGAGGCATACGATCACCAGATGTATCCCTTCGATCAGTTGGTCGCCGATCTGCGGATCGAACGTAAGGCGGGCCGTGCACCGTTGTTCGACGTATCGGTGCAGTTGCAGCACAGCGATCAGCCTGGGCCTGCGCTCGACGGCATCCAAGTTGAGGAATTCGACACCGGTTTTCGGGCGGCGAAGTTCGATCTGAGTTTTGACTTCATTCAGCGCGAGGGGGAGCTCTCATTTACGATCGAGTTCGATACGGCTCTTTTTGAACAGCCGCGCATCGAGCGGATGGCGTGCCATTTTCTGCAACTCGCCGCGGCCGCAACTCAGATGCCCGATGCGCCGATTGCTCGCCTTGAAATACTCACTCGGGCGGAGCGCGCTCGATTACTCGACTTCAATCCTCATCCGGCGCATGAGCTTCGTCGCGGGACGGTTGTGGAACTCTTCGAAGCCTGTGTGCAGGAGGCGCCAGAAAACGCCGCGATCATCTTCGAGGATGACGTCGTGAGCTATCGAGAGTTGGGTCGTCGCGCAAATCAGCTCGCCTCTTTCTTGCGAAACCAAGGGCTGGGGCCGGAGTTTCTTGTCGGGGTGTGCATGGAGCGGTCGATCGAAGCCATTGTCGCCATCCTAGCAATCCTCAAGGCTGGCGGCGTCTACGTTCCGCTCGATCCGCTGCTGCCTGCTCACCGGCTTAACGTTATTCGAGAAGACTGCAAACCGGCCTGCATCCTCACTCACCGCCTGACGAGCAGCAAGTTGCCGGGCGCCGTCTGCGTGGATGTATCGCGAGACGCGATCGCGGCGATGCCCGCGATCCATTTCGCTGCCGCGCCAAATGCACACGATGCCGCTTACCTGATCTACACCTCCGGCTCTACTGGCGTTCCCAAAGGTGTTCTGGTTGAGCATCGCGGCCTCGCAAACATGATCCTGGCCGTGATTGAGGGTCTCGCTGTGACTAGCACGGATCGCTGCCTGGCATTTGCGAACTGCTCGTTTGACGCCTCGATTTTCGAAACCTTCCTGGCGCTGTTATCCGGCGCGTCTCTGGTCCTGGTCGGGCGGGAGGTGATTCCGGACACGCCGGTTTTCGAGAGATATTTAGAAAGGCAGGGCGTCACGGTTGCCGTGTGGCCTCCGTCGTTCCTGAGCACGCTCGATGAGAAGCGTTTGGTAACGCTGCGGATGATTGTCACGGCGGGGGAAGCGGCTTCGGGGCCGATCGTTCAGCGCTACGCGGGACGACTCCAGTATATCAACGCATATGGACCAACGGAGGCATCGGTTTGCAGCCATTGGTTTGAAGTGGAGCAGGAGGGTGACTATCCCTTTGGCGTTCCAATCGGATATCCCGTCGCCAACACGCGCAGCTACATCCTTGACCGTTCGTTGCAGCTCGTCCCCGAAGGCGTGCCCGGCGAAATCTGGCTAGCTGGCGCGGGCCTCGCCCGCGGCTACCTCAACCGTCCCTCGTTAACCGCCAACAGCTTTGTTTCCGATCCTTTCAGCGGTGAATTGGGAGAGCGCATGTATCGCACCGGCGATCTGGGGCGCTATCGATCGGATGGCGCCATCGAGTTCATCGGCCGGATCGATTCACAGGTCAAGCTGCGCGGCTATCGGATTGAACTTGGTGAGATCGAGGCTGCACTGAAGCAATGCCACGGCGTGCGCGCGGCGGCGGTTACGTTGTCTGCCAATGGACATGAAACTTCGCGGATCGTCGCTTATGTCGCCGCGGACGCCGACGACTTTCACACCGAGGATGTGTGCGCTCACCTTCGAAGCCGGCTGCCGGACTATATGGTGCCAGCAGTCTTTGTTCGGATGGACGCGCTGCCGCTAAACCTGTCGGGGAAGGTGGACCGCAAAGCGCTCCCGACTCCCGACTTGACCGAGTCCGCTTCCAGCAGGCCATTTACCGCTCCCCGCAACGATATCGAGCGCCTGCTCGCCGGAATCTGGGCCGAGCTTTTTGGCGTGGAGCGGATCGGTATTCATGACAACTTTTTTGATCTCGGCGGTCATTCACTGCTGGCCACCCGACTGGCCTCGCGGCTTCGAGAGGTGCTGAAGTTGCGGGTTTCGATTGCCGAACTTTTTGAGAGTGCGACGGTGGCGCGCCTGGCGGAGGCGCTCTCGCGAGGGGATGAAAACCGTCAGCAGATCGAAAGGATCACTCGTTCGGCGCTCACCCTCGCCACCCTCTCCGATGAGCAAAAGCTGGAATTGCTCGAACGTAAGCGGATGCAGCAGTCCCAAGCCCTTCGATGATGGAAACCGATCTCTTTCCGCGCAGCGCGGCGGACTTGGAACTGCTCGGTCTGCTGCTGGAAGAAGAGCAACCGGAGACGGGTGCGCCGGCAGGCATTGTTCGCCATCGTGATCGCAGCAGGGCGCCGCTTTCCTGCGCGCAGCAGCGGCTTTGGTTTTTGTATCGAATGGATCCAGCGAATCCCGCCTACAATATCGCCTTGGGCGTCTGGCTGTCTGGCGCGCTTGATGTGGCCGCGCTCCAAGAGGCACTCAACGAGATCATCAAGCGCCACGAGATCCTCCGCGCGCGTTTCGGCGAGATCGATGGATCGAGCTGCGTGGAAATTCAGACTGGCTTGGAAGCCTCCCTCGCGGTCACCGACCTGAGCATGGTGCCTGAGGATGAGCAGCAGCGGGAGGTAGAGCGTCACGCCGCTCGCGAAGCGAAGCGGCCTTTTGATCTCTCGGAGGGGCCACTTTTACGGATGCGGTTGCTTCGGCTCGGCGCCAGGAAGCACGCGGCCATTTTTGTCACGCATCACATCGTGTCCGACGCGTGGTCAATGGCGATTCTGCTGCGGGAATTGAGCACGCTTTACTCCGCCTTCGTCACCGGCCGCGTCTCTCCACTGCCAGAACTTTCCATCCAATATGCGGACTTCAGCCAATGGCAGCACGAGCGATTTGAAGAGGGAGCATTCCGGGAACAGATCGGAATATTGGCGAAAGCAACTCGCAGCGATCTCACCGCTCAATTTACTCACTGACCGCCCGCGCCCAGCCCATTTGACTTACCAGGGGGCATACGAAACCTTCACTGTCCCCCGAAGCGTTGGCGATCAGTTGAGAAGCCTCGCCAGCGAAGAACGCAGCACGCTTTTCATGGCACTTCTTGCCGCTTATCAGGCACTTCTCCACCTTTACTCCGGCCAGGACGATATTGCGGTGGGCACACCTGTCGCGAATCGCAATCGGCCGGAGCTGGAGTCGCTGATCGGATTTTTTGTCAACACCCTGGTTATGCGGACCGACTTCTCCGGTCAGCCGAGTTTTCGAACTCTTCTTCGGCGTGTCCGCCAGGTCGCCCTGGACGCTTACGCGCATCAAGATCTGCCTTTTGAAAAGTTGGTGCAAGAGCTCCTTCCAGAGCGCGATCTAAGCCATAACCCACTGTTTCAAGTGATGTTCTCCCTTGATGAAGGGCCACCAGCGGCGTTCGAGCTTCCCGGCCTGGAGATGACACCGCTGCGCATCGACAGCCCTGCGGCCAAGTTCGAGTTGAGCGTCATCATGGAGAACACAACTTCCGGGCTCGTCGGCGCAATCGAATACAACACTGCTCTCTTCGATGCAGGGACCATCGCCCGGATGGCGAGGCAATTTACACGTCTACTCAGCGTCTTTGCGGCATTCCCCGATCTTCCGATTGGCTCACATTCGTTGCTGGACGCCGGCGAGAGATCTTTGCTGCTCGACAGACTGGAGCGGCGCCCAAGCTTCGTCCACCGATGTGCATTCGAGTATGGCGGCGCTCTTTGAAGAGCAGGTAAAGCACCGACCTGAGGCGACGGCGCTTAGCTTTGAGACCGAAACGCTGAGCTACTCGGAGCTCGACGGCCGAGCGGAGCAACTCGCTTCCCAACTCCGCGGGCGCGGAGTGGGCCCCGAGGTATTGGTCGGCCTATGCGCCGAGCGCTCGCTTGAATTGGTGATCGCCTTGGTCGCCATCGTCAAGGCGGGCGGGGCTTACGTGGCGTTGGACCCCACCTATCCCCCCAGGCAGCTCGGGCTCATAATTCGAGATGCCAACTTGCGCTTAGTTCTCACCCAAGAGCGCCTTCTCAACCGGCTGCCCGATGATTTCGGAGGCGAAGTCCTCCTGCTTGAAACTCCGCTGCCTGATAAGCGAGGAGAGCTTGAGGAGCCGAAAAACTCATGGAGAGCGGGCCTGGATAACCTGGCCTATGTCAGCTACACCAGTGGCTCAACCGGACAGCCGAAAGGGGTTGAGGTGTTGCAACGCGGCGTAGTCCGCCTCGTCAAAGGGAATTGGTTTGCGCGGATGGACGAGCGCGAGGTGTTCCTGATGATGGCGCCCGTGTCCTTCGATGCGTCAACCTTTGAGATCTGGGGCGCACTGCTCAATGGCGCCAAGCTCGTCGTGATGACTCCTGGAGCGGTCTCCTTGGAACAGCTTCGGGATGTTCTAATCAGGGAGCAAGTGACGACGCTTTGGCTCACCGCTGGACTATTTAATCTTTTGGTCGATGAGCAGCCTGAGGCCCTTTCCGGTCTCCGCCAGCTTTTGGCCGGAGGCGACGTGCTTTCGCCTGCGCATGTTCATCGGGCTCTGAAGTTGCTTCGACGCGGCAGTCGGCTGATCAACGGCTACGGCCCCACGGAAAATACGACTTTTAGCTGCTGCCATGTGATGGACGCAGGTTCGGACGAACCGTTAGCGCCCGTGCCCATTGGCCGCGCGGTCAAAGGCACGAGCGTTTACCTGCTCAACGAGGAACTCGAGCCAGTGCCGCCTGGCATCGCGGGAGAGCTTTTCGTCGGCGGCGAAGGACTGGCTCGCGCGTACTTGGGGCGACCGGAACTCACAGCAGAGCGGTTTGTGCCAAATCCATTCGCAACAAAGAAGGGAACGCGGCTCTACCGCACGGGCGACTTATGTCGGTGGCGTGCGGATGGGACGATAGAATTTCTCGGTCGCAAAGATGGACAGATAAAAGTGCGCGGCTATCGGGTGGAACTAGCGGGGGTGGAGGCGGCCCTCATTCGCCTGCCGCAGGTGAAGCAGGCAGCGGTAGTCGCTGCGGATCCCGGCGGAAATGGGAGCGCACCCGCGCGGCGACTGATCGGCTATGTAGTGCCCGAACATTTCGACAAGAAGCTGAACGTTGAGCAACTGCGCCGGGCTCTGCAAGAAAGCCTTCCTGGCTATACGGTACCCGCGGCACTCGTGGTGCTGCCCGCGCTACCGCTCAATGCGAACGGAAAGGTAGATCGCGCCGCTCTGCCAAGAGAAGCTCCGAGCGAGAAACAGATTCCATACGAGAGTGAAGCTCCGCGCAATGAAAGGGAGGCACTTCTCGCTTCTATTTGGCAGGAGCTCCTCCAACGCAAGCAGATCGGCATCCACGAAAGCTATTTTGCGGTTGGCGGCGACTCAATTAGTGCGATCCAATTGGTAAGCCGTTTGCACAGAGAAGGTTGGCAGCTGGGAATCCGCGAGATTTTTGAGTGTCCCACGATCGCTCTGCTGGCGCCGAGACTCCGGCGCGCGGAGTCGAGGGAGGCGAGCTGGGCTGAAGTTGAAGGGCCTGTACCTCTCTCCGCAATCCAGAGTTGGTTTTTCGAGCATCAGCTGGGCGGTCCGCACATCCATCATTTCAACCAAGCCGTTGTTCTCCGCTGCCGGGAGCGGCTCGAGGAGCCTGCGCTGCGCGAGGCGATCAAGGGACTTCAGCGCCATCACGACGCGCTACGGATGGTATATCGCCTTGGTGAGCGCGTGGAGCAGATCGCTTGCGGCAACGACCTGGAGATCGACTTAACCACCGTAGATCTTCGCGGAGAGCCCGGCGCAGTGGCGCTTTTGAAAGCACATGCAGACGCTCTGCAAGCCGGTATTCGTCTCGACACAGGGCCGCTGATGAAAGCGGCTCTGTATAAACTCTCGGGTTACGACTGTCTCCTCTTAACGATCCATCATCTGGTGACTGATGGCATCTCATGGCGCATCATCCTGGAGGACCTGGAGACGGCATACCAGCAGGCGCTCGTTGGCGGCTGGATCCGGCTCGGAGCCAAAACCGATTCCTTCAAGCGCTGGACGGAATTGCAGGTCGAGGCGGCGGCACGGCCGGAGTTGCGCGCCCAGCTTGAGTACTGGCGCGGCGAGCTAGCAAAGTCAGCGGCACCGCTGCCGCGCGACTTCGAGGGGGGCGTCGACTGCTTCGGAGATTGCTCCTCGGCGGAGATCAGGCTCTCCGAGGAGGAGACGGAGATTTTACTCAGACAAGTCCACCACGCCTACACGACCGAGATCAGTGATCTCCTGCTGACCGCCCTTGGGTGTGCGCTGCGGCGCTGGCAGGGAGGAGAAGCGACGCGGATCATGCTTGAAGGACATGGACGCGAATCGCTGCACAAGCAAGTCGACCTCAGCCGGACTGTCGGCTGGTTCACGAGCCTTTTTCCCTTCGTGCTCGAAGCTGGCGATGGTGATCCAGGAGAGCAACTCAGGCGCGTAAAGGAAGCGCTGCGCCGCGTGCCGGGCAAAGGTGCCGGTTATGGTGTGTTGCGTTACCTCGGGAGCGAGGATGTGCGTCGCGCCCTCCGCCCATCTGAAGTGCCACGGCTGAGCTTTAATTATCTTGGCCAGTTCGCTCCGAGTGGGAGTAGCCGGCTCTTTGAATTCGGCGATGAATCTACCGGGGAAGCGATAGGGCGGGCTGTGCGGCGCGAGCACGACATCGACGTCACTGCTATCGTCACCGGTGGTCGACTTGCCTTGTCGGTCCTCTTCCAACCGGCACGGCATCGACGCGCAACGATAGACCGCTTCCTGGCGCACTTCCGAGAAGAGCTGTTGCGCCTCGCCGCGCATTGCCGCGCAAAAACTGCCTCCGAGAAGACACCCGCGGACTTCACTTCATGCGCATGGACACTTGAGACTTACGATGCCTTTCTGCGCGCGCGCGGCTGGAGTGCCTCGGATATTGAAGACATCCAGGCGCTCTCGCCGATGCAGGAAGGCCTGCTTTTCGAATCGCTCTGCGACGAAGCGTCGAAAGCCTACTTCGTGCAGATGCGCTATCAGCTCCGGGGTGAGCTCGACGCCGAGCTGTTTGCGCGATCTTGGAGAGAACTCTGCTGCCGCCATGCGAATCTTCGAGCGGTCGTTATCCACGAAGGTCAACCGCGACCATTCCAAGTGGTGCTGAAAGAGCGGCCGCCAGAAATTTCCATCAGAGACCTGCGCGATCTCGGAGAAGATGCACAAGGAGCCGCCGTCGGACGATACGCGGAAGCCGACCTCGAGAGGCATTTCGACATCCAGGCAGGTCCTTTGATCCGCGTAGTCATCTTCCGGCTCGGAGACTTCCTGACCCAAGTCGTTTGGAGCTACCCTCACATCATCCTGGATGGTTGGAGCCTCGGTATCCTGCACAGCGATTTACTGCAAATTTATCGCGCACTGTCGAGTTCTGCGGGATCAGCGCTTCCGGAACCAGCGCCCTATCGCGACTACGTCCGCTGGCTCGCCGCTCGCAATGCCGTCGCCTCACGCACGTTTTGGAAGGACTTCCTTGCCGGCTATGAGCAGCCAACCGGGCTGCTGAAGCTGCGTCGACCATCGGAAGGTCTGCCGGCTTGCCCGGCGGAACATACTTTGGAATTTACATCGGAACTTACGGTCGCACTCAAGGAACTGGCTCAGCAATCGAGCGTAACCCTTAACGTGGTTTTGCAAACCGCCTGGGCCGTCGTGCTCGCAAATTATAATCGGTGCGAAGATGTGGTCTTCGGCTCTGTGGTGTCAGGGCGACCCGCCGATCTAGCCGGGGCTGGTGAAATGGTCGGGGTTTTTATCTGCGCAATACCTGTGCGCGTGAGAGTGCCAAGGTCGGGAAGTTTTCGCGAGATCCTTGCTCAGACTCAGGCGGCTGCGCTCGCTGCCGAGGCGCATCACCAGTTTCCCCTTGCCGAGATTCAGACGCTCACTCCATTGGCACGAGATCTTTTCGATCACCTCATCGTTTTTGAAAACTATCCGGTTGATCGAACGCTCAGCAAAGGCGAAGACGGACTGCGCGTCGAAAGGGTGGAGGCGCATGATCGCACGCACTACGATCTGGATCTAACGATCGATCCCCGAGGCGCGATCACGGTCAAGTTCGCCTACGACCGAAACATCTATTCCGACGATCAGATTGCGCGCGCGGCGATCCATTTGCGCCACGTTCTCGAACAGGCCACCGCACGGCCAGAAGCGGCGGTGGGCAACTACCTGCTTGTCACTCCCGCCGAAGCGCAGCTCGTGCTCGAGGAGTTCAACGGGGTGCAGGCGCCGGTCCCTCGCAACTGCACTCTGGTCGATCTTCTTGAAGAGTCGGCCCGAAACGCTCCACCGGACAAGGCAGCCGTGGCGGATCAATCCAGCACACTTAGCTATCGCGAACTGTACGAACGCGCCAACCGGCTGGCGCATGCCTTGCGCCAGCGGGGCATTGGACCGGAGGTCCCTGTGGGCCTGTGCGTAGATCGTTCGGTGAATATGGTCGTCGGGGCTCTTGGCATCTTGAAATCAGGCGGCGCCTACGTGCCCCTCGATCCTCTCTACCCGCAGGAGCGGCTCGCATTTATGCTCGAGGACACCGGCGCAAGGGTGCTCGTAACTGAGAGGAGGCTTACCGCAAGGCTCGCGTCTCGCAACCTGGACATCTTGCTGTTGGATGACAGTCAGCTCGGGCGGGAGTTTCATGCAGCAGCACCGCCTGCGAACGAACTGCGCTCAGAGAATCTTGCCTATATCATCTACACGTCAGGTTCAACGGGTCGGCCCAAAGGTGTGATGGTCGAGCATCGCACGCTGGTGAACGCTGCCGTGGGCTGGCGCATTGGCTATGGGTTGAGCGCGATGGAGGTGCGGTTGCTCCAAATCGCCAGCCTCTCTTTCGACGTGTTTCCAGGCGACTTGATCCGAGCGCTCACAAATGGCGGAACACTCGTGGTCTGCGATGCGGAAACCCGCGCGGATCCGGCCGCACTCCGCAACCTCCTCGCACGAGAGCGAATCACACTCTTCGAATCGACTCCGGGAGTAATCTTGCCTCTCATGGAGCACGTTCGTGCCGAAGATCTGCCCGACCTGCGTCTGGTTATTCTCAGCTCGGACACCTTGCCCAATTCGGATTATCGCCGTCTTTCCGAGGATTTCGGTGAGACGACACGAGTCGTGAACTGTTACGGCGTGACCGAAGCAACGATCGATTCCTCCTTTTACGAAGGGCCTCCCCTGACAGGTGACGCGGGGGTTTCCGCGCCGATCGGTCGGCCATTCGCAAACACGAAACTCTATGTGCTGGACGGGCAAATGCGGCCTTGTCCGATCGAAGTGGCCGGAGAATTGTTCATTGGCGGGAACGGATTAGCGAGAGGCTATCTGAATTCGCCGGAATTGACCGCCGAGCGATTCATCACTGCAGAAGTGGGAGGCGTGTGCCGCCGGCTTTATCGAACCGGCGACCTTGCCTTCTGGCTGGCGAACGGGAACTTAGGTTTCCTGGGGCGCGAAGATCATCAGGTAAAGATTCGAGGTTTTCGCATTGAATCGGGGGAAATTGAAATACGGCTGCGCGCGCATCCTGCGGTGCGCGATGTGGTAGTCGCTGCGCGGCAGATCGGGGGATCCAATGAGCTTGTCGCCTATGTGGTACCGGCTGCCGATTGGTCTCCGGCAGAACTCCGGGCACATCTACTAGAGCAGTTGCCCGATCATATGGTTCCCGGGTGGTGGCTGCGAATCAATCGGGTGCCGCTCTCGCCGAATGGCAAAGTCGATCGTCGCGCGCTGCCGGACCCCGATGTGGGAATCGCGGCGTGGAGCGCACCGTTTGTCGCACCGCACGGACCTGCTGAGGAAAGGATCGCGCGAATTTGGCAAGAAGTGCTCCAGTTCACGCGTATCGGGGTGGATAGTAATTTCTTCGAGCTCGGCGGCCACAGCCTCAAGGCCATGCAGGTGATCTCTCGCATGCAAAGAGAGCTCGGCGTCAAGATTTCGCTGCGCGAGTTCCTCGAACATCCCACCGTCGCTGCGCTTGCGCTGCTGACGCATCGCGGAAAACAGGCGCGCTTCTCCGAGATCCGCCCCGCCCCCGAAGCTGAGTACTATGAGCTCTCGCATGCACAGCAGCGTCTCTGGCTACTGCATCAGATGGGAGGCGCGTCGGCTTACAACATGCCGCATGCGATGCTCTTTGATGTGTCGCTCGATGTTGACGCGCTTCGCCGTGCCTTCGCTGCACTGATCGAGCGCCACGAAATACTGCGGACCGCTTTCATGGTAGTCGATGGTGAGCCTCGGCAAAAGGTCTGCCGCGATCTCGTGTTTCGTCTGCAAGAAATGGACCTCACGGCCGAACGAGACCCGGACGCGAGCGCCCGCCGCTTGGCTGAGGAGGAGGCAATGGAGCCGTTTGACCTGATGCAGCCGCCGCTTCTCCGGGCGACCGTTGCACGTCTTGACACGCAACGAACGCTGTTCTTGCTCACCATTCATCATATCGTCGGCGATGGCTGGTCCAGCAACATCCTCTACCTCGAGGTGCTTGCGTTGTTTGAAGCGTATTGTCGCGGCGCGCCCAATCCGCTCACGCCGCTGCGTCTCCAATACAAGGATTTCGCCGTATGGCAGAACGGTCAGCTCTTCGAGCGAGAGGAGCACTATTGGTTCGAGAAACTGGCAGACGCTCCAGAACGGCTCACGCTGCCTTACGACTTCGCCCCTGGCGAGGAGCGCGCGTTCGCGGGCGACTTCCTCTCAACCACGCTGGACTTGGAGATGCTGCAAAGCTTCCGCGCAATCGCCACGGCTCGCTCCACCACCGTCTCAAATGTGGTGCTGGCGATCTTTAAGTTGCTTCTCTTTCAGTTAACGAAGCAGCGCGATTTCTGCGTCGGGATGAGCGTCGCCAATCGAAACCATCCCGACCTCGAAAACATCGTGGGCTTCTTCGTGAACATTCTGCCCATCCGCACGCAATTTGTGGAAGACATGGATTTCGAGGCGTTGCTCGACCAAGTCACGCAGAGCACGACCGAGGCCTTTGACCACCAGGATTATCCATTCGATCTGCTTGTTCGGAGGCTCAACCCGCACCGATCCGCCAATTGGCAGCCGATCCTGAACGTGATTTACGGCTTCCAAAACTTTGAAGACGTCCACATTGACCTCGGCATTCAGAGTCGCGCTCCGGCGGCCGATTTCCGCGTTGCCACCGGCAGCATAATCGAACACGCGCAGCCCTTCGGCGTCTTCTTCAAGACGTCCAAGTTCGACCTCACGCTTTTCGCGTGCGAGGAGCGCGACGGGCTTGCTCTGACGATCGAGTTTGATACGGCGCTATTTCGGCCGGCATCCATTCGCCGCTACCTGTCAGCCTTCGAACGCTTTGCGCGCAAGGTCTGCGAACTAGATCCGCTCTCCCGATGAAAGTCGCCGATTTCCATTTGCTTGAGGAAGAGGAGGAGCAAGCCGACATCCGCCAGGTTGTGCACGAGTTTAATCAAACCCAGAGGCGGTATCCCAAGGAGAGCACCATCGAGCAGCTCTTCACTGAAGTCGCTGCGAGAGCGCCGAACGCATTCGCCGTCCTTGCGCGAGAGCAGTCCCTAACGTACCGCGAGCTCGACGCGCAATCGAATCGCCTGGCGCATTTTCTCGTGGCACAAGGTATCTGCTGCGAACAGGCAGTCGGCGTGATGCTGGGCCGATCCGCGGAGATGATTGTCGCGCTCCTGGGCATCTTGAAAGCAGGCGGTTGCTATCTGCCGCTCAATCCAACGCTGCCGACCAGCCGCGCGCGCTTTATTCTGACGGAGACACGTTGCCCATTCTTGATCTCTGAAAGGAGTCTGATCCGCACGCTCAACAGACTCCAGTGGGAGTGCCCTGAGTTACGCGGCTTTCTCTGCATCGATAGCGTCGATGTCCACGGTGAGCGGGAAAGCGGGGGCGCCTTGATGAATAAGGAGATGTGGGACTATGTCGGTCGCGAAGCTTTCGACGACATTTCTGCAGGAGGTTGGAGGAGCAGCTATAGCGGTGCCTGGCTAAGCCGTGAAGTCATGGATGAATACGGTGACAATATTCTCCTGAAGTTGTCGCCACACCTCACGCCCGCGACGCGCATCTTAGAAGTGGGTTGCGCATCCGGAATCAGTATGTTCCGACTTGCACCGAGGGTCGGATTGTACTTTGGAACGGATCTTTCGCGCGAAATCACCCAGTGGTCGGAAACGGAGAGGCGCAAGCGCGGACTCAATCACATCCGGCTCCAGCAGATCGCGGCTCACGAGATCGACCGACTCGGCGAGACAGAGTTTGACATCGTGATCATGAACAGCGTCGTGCAGTGTTTCACGGGCCACAATTATTTCCGTGAAGTGCTGCGTAAGGCGATCGCGCTGATGAGCGACACTGGCGTGATCTTTTTCGGCAACATCTGGGATCAAGAGCTCAAAGAAGCATTCATCGAGTCGCTTACCAACTTCGCGAGGACTCATGCTGGAAAGGGATACACGACGAAGATAGACCGCTCCGAAGAGCTTTTCCTCACGTGCGACTTCTTCCACGATTTGCAACACGAGTTTTCCGAAATCGCCTCCGTTGAATGCTCCAGAATGCTCGGCCGGCATGCCAGTGAAGTCTCGGAATATGGATTCGACGTGATGGTGCACATCAACAAGCGGTGTTCTCGCGGTGAGTTGCCACCGCGTCGCAAGCACCAATTCGATTGCACCGTGCTCACTGATTACCCGGCTGCGGCCATCGGGGAACGAAGCCATGCATGTGGGCTCGCTTATATCATCTATACCTCGGGCTCCACCGGTCAGCCCAAAGGTGTGATGATCGAGCATCGGGCGGTAATTAGGCTCGTGCGGCAGACCAACTACATAAGTCTGGATGGAAGCGATCGAATCCTTCAGACCGGCTCCCTGGCGTTCGACGCGTCCACCTTTGAAATTTGGGGCGCGCTGCTCAACGGCGCTGCACTTTGTCTGCCGTCCGGCGAGGATTTGCTCGATGCCCGCACCCTCGGGCGACATATCGAGGGTTACGGCGCCACGACAATATTTCTTACAACAGGGTTGTTCAACGTTTTGGTCGATACTGGCGTGGAGATTTTTCGCCGCTTGAGGATTGTGCTCACTGGCGGCGAGCGTTGCTCGCCTGCGCACTTTAACAAGCTGCGCGCCGCCTGCCCGGATGTCCTCTTGAAGCACCTCTATGGGCCGACGGAGAACACGACTTTCACCACTTGCTACGACGTCACGAAACGAGAAGAGGGGAACATCCCTATCGGGCGTCCAATCGCGAACACGACAGTCTACATCCTGGACGAGCAGCTCAAGCCGCTGCCCGTCGGTGTGGCAGGTGAGCTTTGTGCCGGTGGCGACGGACTAGCGCGTGGTTACCTGAACGATCCCGATCTAACTTGCGCGAGATTTGTTCGTCACCCCTTTGTCGAAGGGCAGCGGCTTTATCGGACGGGCGACATCTGCCGCTGGCGCTGGGACGGAAATGTTGAATTCATCGGTCGTCGCGACAATCAGGTCAAGATTCGAGGGTACCGCGTCGAGCTCGAGGAAATCGAGGTTTGCCTTTGCCGACACGAGCGTGTAGTCGACGCTGTCGTTCTGGCACAAGATATCGGCGGGGGAAACCTTGAGCTAGTTGCTTTCGTGGCTGGTGATGACGGCCTCGAGATGAATGGGCTCCGCGAATATCTTCTCGCGACTCTCCCCGGCTATATGGTGCCAACCCATCTTGTGAAGCTCGACAAGCTACCGCTCAGCGCCAATGGGAAAGTCGATCGCAAAGCGCTGCAGTATATCTCTACGCAAGCCGGTCACGCTTCTCAGCACGAAGCGCCGGCGACCTCAACTGAGCGTCAACTGGCGTCAATTTGGATGGAGGTGTTGGGTCATGACGGGATCGGCGTCACGAACGATTTCTTCGCCGCCGGGGGTCACAGTCTAAGGGTCACCAAGCTTGTCGCGCTGATCCGGGATCGCATGGACATCGCCCTCCCTTTAACGGCGGTGTTCAAGGCAACGACGATCCGCGAGCAGGCGAAGTTATTGCTTGAGCACGCGCATTTTGGGATCGAAGAAGTCGACGGAGCCATGGTGCTGCTCACGAAGGCTGCCCAAGGGCCTTCGCTCTTTGCTTTCCCACCAGGAACCGGTGACGCCCTCGGCTACCTGCAGCTTGCGGATCTGTTGAAGCCTTACCGCTTCTACGGATTCAATTTTCTGCCCGAGCCGACGCGCCTTGTCGCTTATACAGACTTGATCATGGGCGTCGAGGGGGAAGGACCGCTTGTGCTGCTGGGTTATTCCGCAGGTGGCAATCTCGCCTATCATGTCACCGCCGAACTTGAGCGCCGTGGCAGGCCCGTGTCAGACATCGTCATGATCGATTCGAGTCGCCGCGTCCGCCCCTTGAGCTTTCCAGAAGGCGAAGCGAGGCGCGTCGCGGAAGCCTTCCTTAATCATGAAAGCATCAAGCCCTACGTCACCAGCGCGCTGCTGCACGATAAGGCTAACAGGCTGATTGAGCGATATTACGACTTCCTCTCTTCAACCACGGACCACCACATCGTTGATGCGAACATCCATGTGCTTTACACTAATGAATCGAGCGACTATGTGGACCCCGCTTCGGGCAAACTCATCGCGGGTATTATGCAGTGGTCCGAAGTGACCCGCGGCCGCTTAGCGACTCATCTTGCCAGTGGGGAGCACAACCACATGCTCCACACGCCCAACCTTGAACCCAACGCCCAACTATTGAAAAAAGTTCTCCACGTGGCCTTCGCAGCGC
The DNA here is from genome assembly GCA_963744345.1 of uncultured Verrucomicrobiae bacterium. Lineage (GTDB taxonomy): Bacteria > Verrucomicrobiota > Verrucomicrobiia > Chthoniobacterales > Terrimicrobiaceae > DASTFP01. The sequence goes on along the minus strand of CAVUTD010000024.1, from coordinate 215,870 downwards.
AGCAGGTTTGCTCTAATTCTGCGCCTGCGGTGCATTAAATGGAACGTCGCATGGACCTTCCCTCTTTGCCGGATATTTTCGAACGGCGCGAATCAAAGGTGCGCAGCTATTGCCGTTCCTTCCCCCGAGTTTTCCAAAAAGCGAAAGGCCCCTTTCTTTACGACATCGGCGGCCGGCGTTACATCGACTTTTTTTGCGGTGCTGGCGCGCTGAACTACGGTCACAACGACGATGCGATCAAACAGGTGATTTTCGACTATCTCCAGAACGACGGCATTATCCATAGCCTCGACATGGCCACCTCCGCCAAACAGCGGTTTCTGGAGCGCTTCGAGGCAACGATTCTCGTTCCGCGCGATCTGGATTACAAGGTGCAATTCGTCGGACCAACGGGCACAAACGCGATCGAGGCCGCCCTAAAGCTTGCCCGAAAAGTGAAGCGGCGCTCAAACGTGATCGCCTTCACTAACGGCTATCACGGGCTTAGCTCAGGTTCCCTGGCCGTCACCGCGAATTCTTTCTACCGGCACGAAGCCTTCGTGAACAGGCTAAACGTATCCTTCATGCCTTTCGACGGCTACTTCGGCAACGGCATTGATACCATAGAATATCTCCGCAGATTTCTCGAAGATGACAGCAGTGGCGTAGACACGCCGGCGGCCATCGTTGTTGAAACCGTCCAGTCTGAAGGTGGAGTCAATATCGCTGGAGCGCGTTGGTTGCAAAGCCTTCAGAATCTCTGCAGCGAGCACGGGATTCTCCTCGTCGTCGATGATATCCAGGTCGGCTGCGGACGCACCGGCAGTTTCTTCAGTTTCGAGCGGGCCGGACTTCGACCAGATATCGTAACGCTTTCGAAGTCGATCAGTGCCTCCGGCCTTCCGATGGCTCTCGTGCTCCTGCAGCCGGAGCTCGATCACTGGAAACCTGGAGAACACAGCGGCACCTTTCGTGGAAACAACTTGGCCTTCATTTCCGCGACGGAGGCGCTCGGCTATTGGGAAACGAATTCCTTTGCCCAAAGCATCGCCGTCAAGAGCGGCGTAATTCAGGACCGGCTCCGCCGTATCGCGGAAACTTTTCCCGAGCTTCGCGCTCAGGTCAGAGGAGTCGGGTTGATCTTTGGCTTCGAAATCGCCGAACCCGCCTTGGCCGAGGCCGTAGTCCGAGAGGCCTTTCGCCAGGGCCTCATTATCGAGCTCTGCGGAGGTCAGCGCAACGTCTTAAAGTTCCTGCCGCCATTGACCATTCCGGAAGAAGTACTCGAAGAAGGACTCACGCTCCTGGAACTAAGCATCCGCCTGACACTGGGCGACTCTGCGAATGACCGATCTGGCTCGTCTGTCGCCGCGATGATGCCGGTGGTATAGGTGAGCCGTTAGGCTTCCGGCCCGTTCAATCGCGCGCTCTTACTCTGCTTTCTCAAACTTATTGCGGACTTCTCCGAAAGCGGGCTACGTTATGCTTATGCTCGTCGAGGGGAAATCCGGCGGACTTTGTTCTCCGAGAAGGTAGGCCTGTCGCGTGCGCTTTCCCGGCGCTTCTTCGCGCCATCGCCCCAGAAGATGATAGCATCTTTGCAACTAGCAAAGCCATCATCCGTTTCAAGCCGCCAAGCTGATGTTCAGCTCAATTAGCGCCTTCAAAGAAGCAAAGCTCGGCCAAAAACATTAGCAATACCCGAAATTAGGCGTTGACAGAGACTCCTTGCTTTTGGCAAGAGTAGCGTGAGGTAAAATTTTATGCCCGCAAAAGAAACAACAGATGCTGAAAAAGAGTCTTTAAATAAGTTGCTGCACACAACCTTTGTGGCGTGGAAGGCTGAAAAATTCGATCCCTACGCGAAGCAAGTTGAGAGGGCGGAGGAAAGGTTCCAGGATGCGCAAGAAAGATTGGACCATACGCTTTCTGATAAGGCGAGAGATTTCCAGGCAGCTCACGCAAAGCTTGTCACCCGCGTGGTCCGGCTTGAACAAGCGATTATTGATTCCCTGAAGCAAGCCGAGGCGAATGTGCAGAATTGGGAAGAATTCGCAGATATTAAAAGCGAACAGGTTGAGCTGAAGAACGCTTTTGCGCCGCTCAGGGCGGCAGTTTACAAGGCCGAGACCGGAGAGACTGCGGCGGGAGGAACTCCAACGGAGGAGAAGCCGCAAACTCAATCCGAAAAGGCGGACGGCATCATCAGCCATTACTCGCTTATCGCCGCGGCCGTGGGACTGGTGCCATTTCCGGTTCTCGACATCGTGGGAATTGGCGCGGTTCAGGCTAAAATGTTGGACGAGCTTTACCGAAACTATTTCCCAGACGACCCGGCTGAGAAGGGAGGCTTCTCGAAGAACTTTAATCAGAACCTCTTAACAGTAGTCCTCAGCAGCTTTGGAGCGCAGTATCTTTTCGCGGGCGCGCTCGGAAGTGCTTTGAAGATGATCCCGATCCTCGGGGCTCTTCCAGGTGGTGGAGCAGTGTCGGCCATCGCTGGAACTGCAACACTTATGGTCGGCAAACTGGTGAAAGAGCAGCTCGAAAAAGGCCTTACGCCGACGCAAGTCATGGATGCGCTGAAAACCGTCGACAAGGCGAAACTCCGGAAGTTGGCGAGTTCCTGAGATGGCGCAGCTTGGGAGTTAGCGGGCTAAACGAACCAGTTGCGCAGAGCGGCACTCGTCGACAATTCGCGGGATTGCGTCGTGAGCTCAATCCTGCAGGCGTTTTACGGTTTGGTGCAACGAAGGTGGTCGAATTTTCGCTGGCTGGGAAACGGCGGGAGCGGTATTTTGCGCTGCTTCCCTTCGCTCGCTCTGAACATTCCCAAGCTGCAGTCTCACCCTTCGAGCAAGTTCGAATCGATGAATCGGGTTTTCTTTCTTGCCCGGTTCCGTTCAGGACTCGCCATTAGGCCGTTCTAACAATGCGCGAAACTGTCTCGCGGGCACGCATTTGTGAAGCGAGGTTTTCGTCCCACGTCCGGGCGGGACTCAGCTTCGGGCGCGACCACCTCTGCGGCACGCCTGTTCGGTTGATATCTGTGATCCCACGGTGACTGCTTTGATTCATTTGATTGACGCGCTTCCCTAAGATGGCTGTCCTTCGCCTACTATGGAGCGAGTCTCGGGCGGACTGCATTAAGCTTATCGTCGTCGATCTTTTCTCTGGGCTCGTGAGCGCCGCTCTCGCCGCCATCATTATCTTTTCAGCGGGAGCAGCGGCCTCGGCAGCGAGAATCGACAGAATGCAGTCATATCTGGCTTACTTGTACACGGATCATGTCGCTCAGACCTCCTTCTATCTCGTCCTGTTCGTTCTGGCGATTGTTGCCTTCCTGCTCAGCCGGCGTTTCGTAATGATTCACACTGGCGAATTGGCGGAGCGAATCGTCGCGAAAACTCGGGCCCGCATCATCGACAAGATTCGTCAGTCCAATCTGCTCTTTTACGAGCGGGTGGGGAAATCTCACATCTATTCGGCCTTGCAAGAAAGCACGATAACCCTGTCGACTTCCGCAGGTCAGATCGCCACCGGCTTTTCTTCTGCGATCATGCTTTGCTTTACTATCGGTTATATCGGCTATCTTTCGCTGCCCGCATTCGTGCTCACACTGATAGCGATCTCGGCTGGAATTCTGCTGTACGTTCGCAGAAGCAAAGCGCTCGCACAAGAAACGCAAAAGTTCACGGCTAAGGAACGAGAGTTCTTACATTGTCTCGATCATCTGTTGGACGGCTTCAAGGAAGTTAAGATGCATGAGCCTCGTAGTCGAGACCTCTATGAAAATCACCTGGTAAGAATCGTGCAAGAGGCCGAAGAGGTAAAGAATCGGACCACCCGGCACTTCGTTCAGATCGGACTTTTTGGGCAGACGTTCTTTTACGTTCTCTTGGCAACCGTGATTTTCATTCTACCGTCGTACGATCAAAAAGAGGCGGGAAATATTGTGACGATCGCCGCGCTTGTGCTTTTCATCATGGGCCCACTTGGCGATGTGGTCGGCGGCTTTCCGTTCATTTTCCGAAGCAATGCTGCCGTTGCTAATATCCAGAGCCTTGAGGCCGCATTGGATGCGGCGGCCGGCAGGGTTTCGCTGGTTGAGGGTCCGGTCGATCATGGTATCACGAATCGTTTTCAGGAAATTGAATGCCGGCGGATCAGTTTTGTGTACGACGAGACAGTCGGTAGAGAGACGTTCCGACTGGGACCTTTCGACCTGACCGCTAATCGAGGGGAGATTCTTTTTCTGGTGGGCGGTAATGGCAGTGGCAAATCGACACTGCTGAAGGTTCTGACCGGCCTTTATCCTCCCAGCAGTGGCACGATTCTTTGGGATGGGCGGCAGGTCACAGCTCGTACCCTTCTTAGTTATCGCAGCTTGTATTCGACAATCTTTACGGACTTTCATCTTTTTGACCGACTCTATGGCCTCGGGGAACAGGATCCGGAAACAATCGAGGCGCTGATTTCGAAGATGGAGTTGAGCGAATTTGTTTCGATAAGAGAGGGACGCTTTACAACTACTAGCTTGTCTACTGGGCAAAAGAAACGCCTCGCTCTAATCGTCGCATTGCTCGAACAGAGGCCAATTCTCGTGTTTGATGAGGTCGGGGCTGACCAAGACCCGAGATTTCGAGCAAAATATTACGAAGAAATCTTACAGGAATTAAAGGAGCAGGGCCGAACAGTAATCGCGGCTACTCATGATGAGGCCTACTTCCGATGTGCCGATCGAATTTTTAGAATGGAGTTTGGAAACATCGAGGATGTAACCGCACAATACCACCTATCCGTGGTCTAAAGCAGATGCTACAAGAGAGAACCAGCTCAATTTTAACCCGGCGAACCGTCCAGTTTCTTAAGGATGCCTGCCGCGTAGGGTTTCTCAGACGTTTCTACGAGAGGCACAAGATCGCTCTCTGGATTTCAGGTGGCATAGTTCTGTTTGCCATTGCGTACCTAGCCCCTTCCACGGTGATTTTCGTGGGCGCAGGAAAGGCCGGCGTCCTCTACGAGACATTCGGGCGGGGCACTCGAACGGATGTAATTTATCCGGAGGGGGCGCATGTCATCTGGCCTTGGGATCGGATGACAATATACGACGTCCGCATCAATGAGACGACGACCCGGCTCACGATCATGAGCGCAAATGGATTAGATATCGGCATTACCTTATCTATCCGGTTTTATCCGAGGACGAGCTCTCTCGGTCTGTTGCATCAGCAAGCCGGCCCCGCCTATGTGGCAAAGATCGTGGTCCCAGAGATCCAGTCAATCGTTAGAAACCTGTGTGCCAACTTCGAGCCAGAGCAGATTTACAGGACGCAGCCTTCCCTGGATCAATCCATCCTTGACGAGGCCTCCCGGCGCCTTGGGGAACGGTTCATTGTTCTAGACGCCGTGTTGATCCAAGCGGTCGACCTCCCCGCTCCTGTGCAAGCGGCCATTCAGACTAAGTTGGTCGCCCAGCAGGCAGGGGAGGAGATGAAATACAAGATCGAAAAAGAGGCTGGCGAAAAGCAAAGGAAGTTGATCGAAGCTGAGGGCATTAGGCTGTTCAATGCTACCATTCAAGCAACCCTTTCTGACGAAGTGCTCAGATACCGAGGAATCGAAGCCCTACGGGAGATGGCTAAGTCTGCAAGATCGAACACCTTATTTTTGGGCGCCTCGGACAGCCTTCGTTATCTTTTGGATCCCGGTCTAGGAAGAGGGATCAAAGGGCCTGCGCCCTCGAGCACGCTGAACCCTCAGTAAGCTCACAGGCGGATCAGAACATCGGGAAACGCCTGCCTGCCAGCAACAGCGTCGATGCGAGTCTGTCCGCTCTGCCTCAGTCGGGCCATGTGAGCAGCTTTGCGAAGCGCAATCCGGCCGCTGTGAAGTGAGGTGATCCGGGATTGCCGCTGACCATATTCTTCGAGATGCGGGCGTAAGGTCTATTTGTTTCCTTGACCCAAGTGAGAACGGGTTCTGTGACCGGCGTATCTGCTGCCTCGACTCTGAGCGGAATTCCGTACCGCGAAAGGGTGATCGTCCATGCGGGCGGATTCGCAACTTCCCCTGGAGCGACCAGCCAAGGATAAGCGCGGATCAGGTAAAAGTGCGGCGAGTTTTTTACGGTGATCTTGAAGGCAGGTTCGTCGCGGGTGATGTAATCCGAAATCTTCAAGGCGGGATTTTTCCGGGCGGCGAGCAGCAACGCCGCAGGGTCAATTCCGACGAGATTCAAACCATTGTAGATCCCATGGCGGTTCGGATCCTTCCGGAAATTGGCCTCGTGCCATATCTCGAAATTTTTGCTGAGCATCATGCAGACTTCGAAGTGAGTGTGAGCGCGCATGCGATCGATTCCTGATCCTGTGAAGCCCATGATCCCGAGAGATTCACCCTGACGCAGCGCTTGCCCGGGCTGGACCCAGATGGAGGCGAGATGCGCGTAAAGCGTGTAGAAGGGGGACCCCTCCCAACGATGTTCTATCACAACATACTTCCCATAGTTCGACGCTCGCGCTTCGTGACTGACGTGCGCAACCAGGCCCGCGGCAGCTGCTCGCACCTCATCCGTGGGGTTGCCTTGAACATCGCGATGCACCGGTCGAATGTCGATTCCTTCATGCAGTTGGCTGTAACGAATTCCAACCCCATCCCGCACCGGCCCACGAACGAATCCGAACTGACCGCCCTGCCATGGCGTGGATCTTTCGCCTTCGAAGTCGCGATTCACGTGCATGAAATAATCCTGGGGCCGTCCTTCGAGCAGGGCACGATTATCCGTGGGAAAGTCCACCAGAAGCTGAGCTGGCAAAGCTGCGGCGGTGAGGAGAAAGGATGCGGCGATGAATGCCAGCTTCATTGCGGTGCGCCCTTCGATGTCGGCTTGACCTTGCGCTCCTGCTTCCTGACCTCTTTGAGGGTCGCGAGCGCCTTTTTTTGTTGTTCGGGAAATTGCCTTTCCTTCCCAATGATCGGATAGCGGGCCTGAAGTTCGACAATTTCCCGGGGAAGAAAGCCCGACGGAAAAGGCATGATCCCATCCGTCATCTTTTCGCCGACCACCAAAGCGCTTGCGACCCGGCCGTTAATCATGGTGACAACCAGCGTGTCCCGGAACTCTATCGTATGTTGCATAAGTTTGTTCGTCCCGTCTGCATCCAGCTTGAAATAGCAGCCGATGGTGCCATCGGCTGCCGCGAACGGATAGAAGGCCACAATATCGCTCTCGGTGATAATCGGAACTTTGCGAATCACAGTTTCCTTGGGCGGATTCAACAGCGTGATTGGAACAACAAATGAGGAGCCCTCGCGGGGATTGCCTTCGGCATAAAGCCGCACGGATATGGTGGGCGGTCTTTTCGCCGCTGCTTCAAGGCTTAGAAAAGGCAACAGCAGGAAAAGCACAAGCCACCGCATGGGCGGACGATAATTACCAAGAAGAAATTTGCAACTAGGGTCCTGGTGTGTTTAGGAGTTAATGTGATGAAGTTTATCGCCATGCTTTTGATCTTTGCTGGCCCCGCAATGCTCCTCGCGCAGCGAGAGCCGGCCGCAAGACCTACTCCCAAGCCCGCCGTACTCTATCCGGCCTCTCCCTTTGGCGTGCCCGCGCCCGACGAAGGCAGTCCCTTCTTTGCAGAGCGCCAATCGGCAAAGTATGCTTTAAGCCAGGCGGGCCGGCAGTTGCGAGAAGCGGAGTCCGTGGCTGTGTTCCCCAAATCGAAGGACAGTCCAGATAGCGTGACGACGATCTTTACCCGCTTCTTTACGGACATGTTTGCTTCCGTCCGCCTTGGCCGAATCCGGACCGAGCAGACGACGCAGGGCGTGGTCGCCGAGCCGTCGCAATTTTCCTTGGTGGCCCGTCGCGAAGTGGACGCTACTTACACGGTGCGAAACAATACGAAGAAAATTATTCGCCTGGATTTCAATACGACGCAGCGCATTGACATGCTGACGAGCGACACCTCTGGCAAGGTCATCGAGAAGTGGTCGGACGATCACGCGTTTCAGATCCAGGAAGGGATCGTGATTATTAATCCCAGGGAGCGGATTGAATATTCCGAGAAGGTTGCCACCAGGGAGATGCAGCCTAATGAGAGTTATACCATCAAGGCCGACGTCGTCGGTTATCCTGATTACACAGCGACAACGACAGTGACGCCTTCGCCGTAAACGATTTTGGCGGCTGGAGGGAAGGCGTGCAGGTCTGCTGGCGGAGCTGTGGGCGCAGCCACAAGGAGGATACGGCAAACCGCGAGTAAGAAACTGGAGATAGGCGGGTTTTTTGCCCTTGACGTGGCCAGGAAAACGGCATTTTTCCGTCCCCGCTAAGTTTGCAAATTATTTGTTGCCAAAGATCCTGACGAACACTACGCCTACCCACTTAACACCACCGCCATGTCCGAAAAACCTATTGAAGAAAAAGTAAAAGACATCATCGTCGAGCAGTTGGGAGTGAATCCCGAGCAGGTCACGCCTACCGCCTCGTTCATCGAAGACTTGGGGGCCGACTCGCTCGACACGGTCGAGCTGGTCATGGCCTTCGAGGAGGAATTTGGGGTAGAGGTCCCCGACGAGGATGCTGAGAAGCTCCAGACCGTGGGCGACGTCGTCAAGTACATCGAAGAGCGCAGCCAGAAATAATTTTTTCCTTTATCGGCCTTTTTCCGTCCCGAGCGCGCGAGTGTCTCGGGACGTTTCGTTTTTTGATGAGAGAACATTCGCGCCGCAAGCTCGAGGAACTTCGCTAGAGCATCTATGGCCGGGCTGGTTGTTAACCCCCGAGCTCGCATTCTTCACGGGCATGATTGGGTGTATGCAAGCGAAGTTCTCAAAGTATTTGGCGGACCGGCGGATGGCGATGTTATCTCGATCAAGGATGGTCGCGATAGGTTACTTGGGTCGGCGATTTTCAATTCCAAGTCGCAAATCATTGCGCGCCGGTTTTCAAGACGAAGGCAGGCCCTCGATGCCACTTTTCTTTCGCGGAGGATCAATCAAGCAGCCAATTGGAGGAAACGACTCGGCTGTGATCCGAAGCTTTGCCGGCTGGTTTGGAGTGAAGCCGACGGATTGCCAGGGGTAATTGCGGATCGCTATGGGGACGTGGTCGTCCTGCAGACCCTTACGCTGGCCATGGACAAGAACAAGGAACTGATCGCAAGTATTCTCTTCGACTTACCGGAGGTGCGACATGTTGTTGAGCGAAATGAGGGATCAGTTCGCGCGGCAGAGGGCTTGGCATCAGTAAGCGGAACCCTCCTGGGCGGGGATCCCGGAGAGCGAGAGATTGAGGTGGGCGGCGTGCGCTTTCTGGTCGATTTCCTTCATGGGCAGAAAACCGGGCTTTATCTGGACCAGCTCGAGAATTATTCCACTTTGGCGCAACACGCTCGTGGTCGCCGGGTGCTCGATTGTTTCGCTAATCAAGGTGGGTTTGCGCTGGCTTGCGCCCGAAATGGGGCGCGCGAGGTTACGGCGGTGGAAAGCGGCGCAGAGAGCGTCAGAAAGCTGCGGGAGAATGCTGCCCGAAACGGGTTCGATATTTCCATTGTCGAGGAGGACGTCTTTCGTTTTCTCAAAGGCGCAGGGCGAGGAGGCCACCTCTATGATTTGATTATCCTCGATCCGCCTTCGTTTACCCACACACGCAGCAAAATCAATGACGCCTTGAGAGGCTATCGAGAGTTGCATCTTCGAAGCGCCAACCTCCTCGCTGAGGGAGGGCTGTTGGCGACCTTTTCATGCTCGCACCATGTTTCCGCCGCGGAATTTGAGGCCGCGGTAGCGAACGGGTTCTGGGATGCCGGGCGCTCGGCGAGGATTGTGCGGCGATTGGGTCAAGCCGCGGATCATCCGGTTTTGCTCCATGTGCCGGAAACTTCTTACTTCAAGGGCCTTTTCTTGGAGGCAATGCCAGGCCGATGAGTGTTTGTGCTGGAAATTTTTGTTCAGCATAGTCAACTTTCAAAGCGCGCAAAATTTTTATGCCACCGGATCCCAGCAAGAGCTCAGGCCCTTATCTCGATTTGGAAGAAGAGAACGTCGAAGATCTCGGCGAAGAGGTGCAGAAAACCAATACTGAGCTGGAAAAGCTGAGGCGCCAGTTGGAGGATATTGAGAAGCAAAAGCTGCGCCTTGAAGAGTTGAAGAAGCGTCAAGATGAGCTTGAGGTTGGCCGTTCGGAAATGGTCGACAAGCTCACTCGTTCTCTTGTGACCGTGCAACGCGAGGCCGAAGAGGCCCAAAAGCGGCTGGAACAACTCAATTCCATCCACAATTCCTTTACCCAGCACCTCCGCTATATCGAGGCGATTAACCCTAAGTCTTGGGGAGCCGTTGACTTGCCCAAGGAACTTAGCAAAGCGCTGAGTGCTGTGGAAGACGCGCGCGTGGAATTTATGAAGGCTCAGGCGAAAATCGCGGTTGAAGGTTCGCCGGAAATTCCGGTGGCGACGAGCTTGCCGAGCTCGTTCGAGCACGATTATAGCTATCCTGAGGAACGAGGGTTCAAGTATTGGATCAAGTCCGGCTTTGCGTTCACCTTGCCGCTACAGATTCTCGCTTTGGCCGGAATGGCCATCTGGGTGTGGTTCCTTTTGAATGGAAACTAGCATGGCCAAGCCTACAGAATCCAAGCCGAGCCGCATAGCCGCCGAGGAACGTGCTCTTGAGCAGCAGCGGGACGAAATTCTCCGGAAGGCGCAAGAGCTGGAGAAAAAGCTTAGACTTCTGCCGACAGTCATGGAGGCGCAGGAGGAGCAGAAACGGGAATTGGCCAAGCGTCGCGCCGCCTCCGCGGGGCGAGCCATTTCTCCATATACCATGGGAGGAGCGGGCCGAAGAACTCGCTCCAAGAGCTTGCATACTCCTTCGCGACAGCGTTCCGCAGCGCAAATCAAAACCGCGGCTCTGTTGATTGCCCTCGCCATCATCTTCCTGCTCCTGTGGCGGGTTGTTCCAGTGAGCTGAGGTCAACTTGGCGTTTGCAGGCGCTTGGAACGTTGACCTATTTCTGGGCGATGGCATCTGTGAGCGGGCGCCTTAGCCGGAAACGCACTGAATATCTGAGAGCGTATCGAATTATGCTCTTAGCGCGTGTTCTCGAGGAGAAGCTGGCGAGTCTCTATCGTGGAGGTTTGATCAAAGGCGGAGTTTTCCTGGGGCGCGGACAGGAAGCGCTCAGCGTCTCGGTGGGCGTCAACCTGCGGAAGGGCGACATTTTCGCGCCGTTAATTCGCGACCAAGCTGGCCGGACTGGCTTTCGGCGACTCGGTGGTGGACACGTTTCGCACCTATTTGGGCTCGCAGCTTGGGTCGATGCGCGGCCGCGATGGCAACATTCATCGCGGACGTCCCCGCGAGGGTTATTACGCGATGATCAGTCATCTGGGGGCAATGATTCCGGTTGTAGCGGGAGGTTTGATGGCGCGCCGTTTTCGCGGGGAGACCGGCGTCGTCGGAGCGACATGCCTTGGCGATGGTGGCACCTCTACCGGCGCATTTCATGAAGGACTTAACGCTCGCTGCGGTCGAGAAGCTTCCCCTGGTGCTCGTCCTTGCAAACAACCAATATGCTTATTCTACGCCCACTTGCCGTCAATTCGCCTGCAGCGATCTGCTTCACAAGGCGAAAGGCTATGGAGTTCCCGGCTACCGGGTAGATGGGACCGACCTGGCCGATTGTCTCCGAATCATCGGTGCCGCCGTAAAGGCTGCGCGAGAGGGCGGCGGTCCGCAGCTCGTGGTGGGCGAATTGCTCCGTCTCGTCGGACACGGCGAGCATGACGATGCGGCTTATATCGACCCAAGTTTGAAGGCGGCGCACGTGGGGCGCGACTGCTTGAAAGTCAGTGAAAAATTCCTGTTAGAGAAGAAGTGGGCTTCAAGCGAACAACTCGCTGCCTGGCGGACGGAGGCTAAGAAGGAAGTCGATGCGACCGCGGCAAAAGTACAAAGGGAACCATCGCCCGATCCACAGGATGAAGATTGGCGAGCTGTATCATTTATCTCCGAGGAATTGGCGGAAGCATGTTGACATATTTAGAAGCTATCCGCTCAGCCTTGGCCAAGCTGCTGGCGGATGATCCTCGCGTTTTTCTTTATGGACAGGATATCGGATCTTTTGGCGGAGCGTTCAAGGCGACCAAGAATCTGGCGAATGAATTTCCGGGAAGAATTCTTGATTCGCCGCTCAGCGAGGATGCCATTATCGGCATCGCAATTGGTGCTGCCATCGAGGGGATGCGCCCTATCGTGGAAATGCAATTTGCGGACTTTTCCACCTGTGGCTTCAACCAAATCGTCAACAATGCGGCCACCCTCTTCTACCGGACAGAAGTGTGCTGCCCGATCGTGGTTCGACTTCCCTCAGGGGGAACTCCCGGCAGCGGACCATTCCACAGTCAAAGTATGGAGGCTCTCTATGCTCACTATCCCGGTCTGATCGTCATGACCCCGGGCACGGTCGAGGACGCTTACTCCATGCTGCTCGAAGCCGTAGCCCTTGATGACCCGGTGCTGTTCTGTGAACATAAGTTCCTTTACAATCATCTAAAGGCCGAGCGATTGCCCGCTTTCGCCGCGCCTGCATTTAAGGCACGGCTCGCCAGACAAGGGCGCGACGCAACGATCGTCACCTACGGCGCGATGCTCCACGAGTCCCTTGCAGCGAGCGAAGAACTTGTCGAAGATGGTTACGAAATTGAAGTGGTCGATTTAAGAACAGTGAAACCGTTGGATACAGATACGGTGCTCGCATCGGTCGCACGCACCGGACGCATGCTCTGCGTCAGCGAGGCCTGGCCGTGGGGAGGAGTTGCCGCCGAGGTGATCGCACGCGTGAGTGCGGAGGGTTTCGACTTGCTCGATGCTCCGCCGCAGCGGCTCAGCGCCCGAGACACTCCAGTGCCCTATCATCCAGATCTATGGGCGGCTCATCGCCCTACCGCCAACGCGATTGCCTCAGCTATGCAACGTCTTCTGGAAATGTGACTCTAATGGCCCGCGTTCCGATCTTGATGCCTCAGCTCGGCGAATCCATCGCGGAAGCGACCATCGTCAAGATTCTCTACAAGGAGGGCGACGTCGTTGAGGCGGACAAGGATATCATCGAGGTGGAGACGAACAAGGCCGTCATGGGCGTCACGTCCCCAAGCACGGGAAATCTTTCCCAACTCCGTGTAGAGGAGGGTCAGAGCTATCCAGTCGGAGCCGTTCTTGGATACGTGGAGGTTTCCTCGGAAGAGGCTGCTCGCTTGGGATTGGAGGAAGAATCGCAAGAGCCGCCAAGAGCAAATGACGCCCAGCGGCGGCCGTCTCAAGCGTTGGCGCGCGGGGTTGAGCCGACCGTTAAAGGCCTGCCGGTACCGGCCAATGCGGGCGGCGCCACTTATTTGTCGCCACGCATGAAGGCACGGATGATGGAACTTGGATTACACGCGGCGGACCTTGCCGGAATTGCCGGCAGCGGAGCTGGAGGCCGGGTAACAATTGAGGATCTGGAAAGGTTTTTGGCGGATCTCGAATCCAACCGCATCACGCCAGCGTCCTCCGATGCGTGTTGCCGTAGCTGATGCCATGCGCCGCAGCGCCACCAGACCCTTAGCCACGGTCGTTCTTCCTGTCCTGCTCGACGAGATGCTTGCTCACCGCAAGGCGAGTGCGCGAAAAGCCGGTCCGGCTCTCTACGCTCTTCGGGCTTTGGCGATAGCGCTTTCAGAGAACAGCGCTCCTGCTGGACGATTGGTCGGCGATCGTATCGTTCATCCGCGATCAATCGACATCGGCTTTGCGGTGGAAGCCGAGGAGGGTGTCCTTGTGCCCGTGATCAGGAATGCGGATCAGTTTGCCCTGGCTGAGCTGGTGGCCCGGTATGATCGCCTGGTCGAGCTCGCGCGGCAGCGACGACTTGCCGCAGGAGAAACAGGCGGATCAATTGCCACAGTCACCAACTACGGGGTTTTCGGTCTAACCATAGCCACGCCAATTCCGCTCCCGGAGCAGACTTTGCTCCTGGGAATGGGCGCGGGGCAAGTGGTGCCACGTTGGGATTTTACGAGCAAGAACTTTTTGCCCGCGACCGAAGCAGCCTTCACCTTAAGCTTTGATCATCGAGTACTCGATGGGGGAGCCGCGGGACGTCTTCTTAAGCGAATCGCCGAACTACTCAACTCCCCGGCTGACTTGTAGGGGCGCCAGCGCTTTCTTGCGAGGGCGAAGTCATTCCACCGGCTGGGGCAGCGCGCCGGCGTCTTCCAGCCTCTCCCTGGCTCCAGGCTCACCGACCAGCTTGGCGCAGCCGGCAAACAGACCCGCGATGACGAGGTAACTTAGCGCAACGCTCGGATCGTGGGCTATGCCAATTTGCTGCCCATGCATAAAGCCAAAGAACGTCAGGATCGAGCCGGCAAGCGCGAATCCTGCTGCCTTGACCAAGTTTCTGTCGATGATGCAGACCGCGACGGCCCCTAGAATCAAACCGCCCAGTATCGAACCCCCGCCTAAAATCTCCAAGCCACGGTAAAGGACACCCTGGTCCCTCATCTTTCCGGCAAGTTCATCCGTCACCACAAAGGTGCCGGCAGCGGCAAGGGCTCCATTCATCAGAGTGACAGCCCAGTGGGCAAGGTGAGGAGTGAGGGCGAGAATGATTGCCGGGGCGTGCCTCTTGGGGGTTTCCTGGAATGCTTGCGAACCGATGAGCATTCCGATGTAGAGCAGAATCGGCAAAATGGCGATGGTCGGAATAAGGGCAAGCATAAGGGAAATAGTACCAAACCAGCACAGGAGAATGACAGCCACTCCGGTTGCAGCCGAGTAACCGATCCGACCTCCCATAGCCTTCCATCCAGGATGACCGATATAAACCGCATTGATAAAGGGGTTACCCATCAAGCATCCGATGCAGCTTACCACCCCGTCCGCCGTGAGGACGCGCGTGGTCGGAAACTCGTCTCCGGCTGCCGCGGCACTTTCGACATTATCAAGTGCCTCAACAAGATCGTAGATCCCAAAGGGGATCGCCGTGACGAGGATCACACCGAGAAATTCGAAACCGGAGAATACGTGCCCGACTGCGGGGATCGGGACCCGAAATCCAAAATTGGCCACCGCATCCGCAAGGCCCTGGAGACTCAATCCCCCGTAACTAAGACCAACAGCCGTTGATCCCCACGCGATGGCGGTTCCCACCGCGATTGCCACCAATCCGGCCGGAATGCCACGGTATTTGACACCACCAAACCAACTGAGGAGGATGATCGCAAAGCACACGATTCCGATTAACGGCGTCATGAACATTTGCACCGCCGGAGACATCGAGATGAAGGTCACGGAAACTCCCGCGAGCGTCCCGAGAAGGGCTGCGCGAGGCGTAATCCTTCGAATGATGGGCCCGACGAATCCGCCGACCATGAGCACAAAACTCTGGATGAACACCCAAGTGAGGCCTGCTTCCCAGCCTTTGATAGGATCGCCGGTCTTCAGAGCAATTGGCAGCATGATTACGAAGGTGACCACAAACATATGCGGAACGCTAATGCCAGAGGGCAAGGCGCAGACGTCGGTGCGTCCGGTTTGTTTGGCGAGACGGTACGCCAACCATGCGTAGTACAGGGTGGAAAGACATAGCATCAGCCCGGTAGCGGGCAAAATGCGACCAAAGACCAGGTCATCCGGCATCTTGAGCACAAATCGCAGAAGAGCCGTCAGCGTGAGCAGATTGACAAGGATGTTCGTTCCAAAGCCGAAGAAGGCGTTCCAATCCCCGGGTACCCATAGTTTTGGCTTTGTGATGGTAGCTGTCATGGTTGGTCTTTGAGGGTTGCGTTGCCGTCGTTTCCAGTCGCTTCGGAAAGGACGGAGAAGATCTTATCGGAGTGCGAGACCCAGCCGAAGATGCCGCCTTGAGCCTTGATCATCTTCAGGCCCATCTCTTGAAATTCTGGGAAGTACGAGCCGACGCAATCCTCCGGCACGAGGCAATTGTATCCACGATCATTAGCTTCGCGCACCGTGGTGTTGACGCACACCTCTGTGGTAACCCCGGTGACGACGAGTTGCTCAATTCCGCGATGTCGCAGAATGGCGTGAAGATCGGTGGCGAAAAAGGCGCCCTTACCCGGTTTATCGATGATCGGTTCGTGAGGTAAGGGATACAGTTCGGGAATAATGTCGTGTCCAGCCTCTCCGCGCACCAGGATACGGCCCATCGGCCCGAGGTCTCCTATGGACATCTTTGCGCGTCCACGAACTTTTTTTGCTGGTGGAAGATCGCTGAGATCGGGGCGGTGGCCTTCGCGAGTATGAATGACCGCAAAGCCCGCTTTGCGCCAGGCGTTGAGCAGGCGACGATTCGGTTCAATTGTTCGGCGCAGTTGGGAAACATCGTTACCCAGTGCTTCCCCAAAACCGCCGGACTCCAGAAAGTCCCGCTGCATGTCGATAATCAGGAGTGCGCAACGGCTGGCATCGATATCGAAGGCATACGGTTCGGCCTCGATGCTCAAAGTGGATCCGTTATTCATGGAACTAATGGTCGAAGCCGCGAAGGCCCTCGATTTGTAAGCGCCTTCCATGCCAAAAGGCGCGTCCCGACTTTCCCGCATCGTCAATAGACAAAGCGTAGACGAGTGGTTTGAAACGGTGCTGCAAAAAACCAGCCGAAGGCGGACACTTTTCCCACGTCCAGTTGGCACCGCAAATGCTGCGCTTAAGTCCGTGATCCCACTGGTCTTCGTGCTTGAACAACATGGTCCCCCTGTCGCAGGTCAGTGGCTGGCTCTTTTTTAAGGCTCCAGTCTTTCCTTGTCCGTATGAAAGAGCGTTACGTGGGGTCAGATCCTTACCCGTGGCCTTGGAATGGAGACTTGCGTCCCGATAATACGGTGTTTCTGGTCATCGATATGCAGACGGACTTCTGTGGCAAGGGAGGCTATGTCGACAAGATGGGGTACGATCTCTCCCTGACTCGCGCGCCCATTAAACCGATTCGCAATGTTCTAGAGGCATCTCGCGAGAAGGGCTTTCACATCATGCACACACGCGAAGGGCATCGTCCGGATCTCACGGATCTGCCAGCCAACAAGAAGTGGCGCAGCCGTCGAATTGGGGCGGGAATCGGCGAGATAGGGCCGTGCGGAAGAATTCTTACGCGTGGGGAACCTGGTTGGGAAATCGTGGAGGAACTTGCCCCGCTGCCTGGGGAGGCGGTGATCGACAAGCCTGGGAAAGGTTCTTTTTACGCCACGGATCTTGATATGCTCCTGCGCCAAAAGGGAGTTCAAAATATTGTCCTTGCCGGGATCACTACCGACGTCTGCGTCCATACCACAATGCGGGAGGCCAATGACCGGGGATATGAATGCTTGGTGCTGTCAGATTGCACAGGTGCTACCGACTACAGCAACCATCTTGCGGCGCTTAAAATGGTGACCATGCAAGGCGGGGTATTCGGCGCCGTGGCGGACTCTCAAGCGTTTATCGAGGCGATCGCCAGCTGAGCCACACAGCGTGCATTTCCGCGAATCGCTGTTTATATCTGTGCGTTGTGGAACCTGATCCCGCCCCGCGATTTGCTCGTCTGGAGTTAAAAAATCTTTTTCACATTGCCGAGGACGTCGAGGCTATCCCCTGGCAGCCGTTTCGGAACGGAATCGATATTCATCGCTTGTACGGAGATGGCGTTAGCGGTCCGACGGCTGCCTTGATCCGGTTTCGAGAAAAAGGAAGTGTTCCGATGCATGAGCACGAAGGCTACGAACATATCCTTGTTCTTTCCGGGGCCCAGCGAGACCAAAACAGCACTGCAACGGCCGGCACTTTGATGATCAATCCGCCGGGAACACGGCACAGTATCGTCAGCGAGGCTGGCTGCATCGTTCTGGCTATCTACGAAAAACCGGTGAAATTTCGTCAAGGCGAGGCTTAGATCTCGAATCACTGTGCCGTCTCACACTCGAGGCACCTAAGATCTCTCGGGAGAGCCCGACGCGAGGAGGGCAGTTTGCGACATCAAATGACAATATCCGGCGGTTGGCTGGCGTTTTTCGAGCAACTTGGAATCGATGCGCGCTTGTGCCGCGCTTAACTTTCGACCGTCGGTTAATCTACTTCGGCTGACCGACGCAATATGTCCATGGAAAATAAGCCTTTGCCGGAGTGATCCGGCTTGTATAGCTTTCGCACTTCGACTTCCAACCACGCAAACCATGGGTAGAATTTACAATGACATTGTCGAGACGGTGGGGCGGACACCCCTCGTGCGATTAAACCGGGTGACCAACGGGGTGAATGCAACGATTGCGCTCAAGTGCGAATTCTTTAATCCTCTTGGCAGCGTTAAAGATCGTATCGGCATGTCGATGATCGAAGATGCGGCCCAGGAAGGAATTCTGACGCGCGACACTGTGATCGTTGAGCCTACCAGCGGGAACACCGGTATCGCTCTGGCGTTTGTCGCCGCAGCCAAAGGGCACAAACTTATCCTTACCATGCCTGAAACCATGAGCGTGGAGCGACGGACGTTGTTGGCCATGCTGGGCGCCAAACTTGTGCTTACTCCAGGTGCGGAGGGAATGAAGGGCGCGATTGCCAGAGCCGAGCAGATCGTCAAAGAGACACCAAATGCCTGGATGCCGCAACAGTTCAATAATCCGGCAAATCCCGAAATCCATCGCAAGACGACGGCGGAAGAGATTTGGGAAGATACCGAAGGCAAGGTGGATATCCTGGTCTCCGCTGTCGGTACAGGCGGCACCATCACCGGTTGTGTCGAAGTGATCAAGCCACGAAAGCCTTCGTTCACGGCGATTGCGGTGGAGCCTAAGGATTCACCGGTGATTTCGCAGACGCTCGCTGGCCAGCCGCTCAAGCCAGGTCCGCACAAGATCCAGGGAACAGGTGCGGGTTTCGTTCCCAACAACCTGCATTTGAAAGGCGGCAACGGAGATCTTCAGATCACGGAGTGCATTCAAGTTAGCAACGAGGACTCCTTCGTCATGGCGCGTCGTCTCGCCAAGGAGGAGGGTATCCTCGCGGGGATCAGCTCCGGTGCGAATGTGTGGGCAGCAATCGAGGTGGCCAAGCGTCCCGAAAACGCCGGCAAGCTCATCGTCACAGTGGCCTGCTCGACGGGAGAGCGCTATCTGAGCACGGCCTTGGCTGAAGCGGCGCGAGCCGAAGTAGGCGGCTAGCGGCAATGGCATGGAAAAGCGATGAACCTCCCACGGGCGAGGGAGTGTACGATGTCGGAAGCTTAGAGGCCGAGCTATTCTGGCAAAAGCATCGCCGGACCATCCTTTTCAGTGGCGCGGCTGTAATAATCGTCGTGCTGGCGGCCGCGTTATGGCTCTTCGCGCAATACAGGGCGCGCCATGCTGCGCAAGCGCTCTTTGCCGATGCCCAGAATCAAGCCGCTTGGCGGGAAGTCATTGCGAAATATCCCGCCTCCCCCGCAGCGGCAGGCGCGCATTTCCTGCTCGCCGAGTCGCTGCGCTCCGAAGGGAAGCTGAAGGAATCTTCGTCCGAATATCAAGCCTTCCTATCGGCATTTCCTGACAGCACGCTGGCAGGAGGGGCAAGGCTTGGCTTCGCCGAGAATCTTGCGGTCGCCGGGGAGACGCAGGAAGCGCTCCAAGCCATCCGGGAGCTACAGGCGAAAGATCCCTCGAGCTACGCCGCTCTCTTTGCAGCGCTCATGGAGGGTCGAGCGCTGGTCGGAATGGGCAAACTTGAGGAGGCGCGGAAGGTCTTCTCCCAGCTTGCCTCCACTTACCCTCAGTCGCCTCCGGGGCGCGCTGCTGGAGCCCAGCTTGACGCATTGGCGCCGTTTCTTTCTCCCGATTCGCCAAAGTCCGCTCAGTAGCTGGGCAGGGGATGTGCGGCGCCGGTGAGAAGCGCAATTCCGTCCTCGCACTCGGATTTTTGCTTGAGGGCGGGACGGATAGCACACTCGGCGAGGAGCATAGCGCCGGGCTCGACAACAACGGAGCTTGCTGAAATATGTCCCTCGATCAAGCCGCCCTTCTCAATCAGTATTCTGCCAGTGCACACGAAGTTTCCCACAGCGTGGCCGTAAACGGTTAGATCGCCAGCGCGTATCGGGCAGGTGAGCTCCAGGCGAGCCCGCTCTTCAATGACGAGAAATCTCGCACTCACCTGACAGCTTAGACGCTCCGAGCAGAAGAGGCGAAGAGTGTTCTCGCAAATCAGAGCGCCGCTGATTCGCCCGGCGATTGTGGCTCCGCTGCAGACAGTGAGAGCGCTGCAGACGTAACCTGATGGGGTAATAGATAAATCGCCCCTTATGTCGATCGGTCGCGAAGTGATTGAGGAAATCGTTACATCGCAAAGATCGATCCCCGTATTACAGAAGGGACAGAAGGTCGTCTTGGCATGGTCGGAGACTGTGTGCGCCTTTCCACAGCGGTGGCAGAAAATTTTGCGGCCGGGCAGTAAGGAAGGCTGGTTCCAGATTGGATCGTGAGCGCGCCGGAATGGGCTGGAGAACCTCCGATTTGTCGCAGTTGCGGTCACCTCGTAGTGGCTCCCGCAACTGCGGCAGTAGGTTGAGATGAGATCCTCGGGTTCTTCCTGAATAAATCCGCAGTGAGGACAGCGGAAAGGCGCCTTTCGCGGAACGGAGCGCACGAACAATTATGCGGGCACAGGAACGGGAAGAATCTTGCGGGAGAGGTCCTGGGCCGCGGGGGTTCCGGCACGGTCTGCCTTGGACTTTGGAGTAACCTCCGCTTTTCCTACAAAAACGGCGCCTTCCTCGATGACGATCCGCGTGGCCCTCAAGTCGCCATTGAGTTCGGATGTGGATTTCAGTTCGCAGCGTTCCGCGACCGTAATATTGCCGGTCACGGTTCCGTGGACGATGATGGATTTAGCCTTCAACTCGCCCTGGACACGGGCGTTCTTGCCAAGGTGGAGAACTCCGCCTTCGGAGACAATCTCGCCTTCCAGTTTTCCATCAAAGTTCAGCTCCGCGTCGAACTTGATCGTTCCTTTTACGTCCACATCATTGCCAAGAACATTTTTCTGAGCAGAGGATCCGGTCTCGGGGACAAAAGCACTTGTCAGATTGTTGAGATTCATAGTCAAGCCTCTCATGTTGAGTGTAGCGGGAGCTTTTTGGAAGGTCAATCTCTCACCTCAGCCGCCGGCACGTTAACTTTATGGGTTCCCGGCAGGATGGCCGCCGCTTCCGGCGAAATCCCAGCCAATTCCTCCGCGGGATAAAGCCAGATCTCACTCAGTGTGGGATGGTAATGAGGGATCGTGGCAAGTTGACCGGCTGTGGCGCGGAAGCGCATGGCGACAACGACTTCATGGACCAGTTCCGAGGCATCGGGACCTACCACTGAAGCGGCGAGGATTTCACCGGTTGCCTTGTCAGCCAGCAGTTTCACAAAACCATCGGTCTCATCCATAATGAGCGATTTTCCATGGTCACAAAATGGGTAACTGGCCGCGAGGTAGTCGATCCCTTTGGCTTTCGCCTCGCTTTCCGAAAAGCCGACCGTGGCGACTTGAGGCTCGCAGAAAACCACGTAGAGCTTTAGCCGATAATCCATTGATTCCAAATCGGCATCGCCGACGAGGAGGCGGACAGCATTGCGCGCAGCGCGCTCCCCCTGTTCGATGGCAATATGAACGACTTCGTACGGGCCGCAACAATCGCCCGCAGCAAAGATATGCGGCGTTGACGTCTGTTGGTGGGCGTTTACCGAAATGGCCTTTTCTTCTATTTTGACGGCGGCGTTTTCGAGTCCCAAGTTGGAGATTTTCGGTTCGCGTCCGAGTGCGTTGAGGATTGCGGCTGCCTCGATGGCTACTTCGGATCCCTGGTGCTGGAAGATGACTCGTCGCGTTTTTCCGTCGCGCTCGATACGAAGGACTTTCGTGTGCGCGAAAATCTCCATTCCTCGCTTGCGGAAGACGGTTTCCACCACTTTGGCCACGTCCTCGTCCGTGCCTCGGAGCAGCTGTGGGCTGCGCTGTATGATGGTGACACGCGATCCGAGCGCCTCGAGATAATGGGCGGATTCAAGGGCAACGGCTCCGCCTCCAAGAACGATGATCGACGGGGGAATGCTTCGGAGATCCAGCAAGTCGTCGCTGGTGATGCACCCCGCATCGGCGAGGCCCGGGATTTCAGGACTGCTGATTACTGAACCCGTCGCGATGAGAAAAGACCGCGCCGTGACCGTCTCGTGCGCTCCGTCGAGACTCTTGACATCGACGGTTGCTTTATCGACGAAGGTCGCGGAGCCGCGAAGGAAGTCGAAATCTCCCTGCTCCAATTGTTCTCGCCGATAATCGGCGAATTCGGCGATCAACCGGCGCTTGCGTGCAATGATCTCGCCGGTGTCGAATCCAATTTGCTCCGCCTGCAACCCGAATTCCCTTCCATGACGCATTGAGCGGAGGCGATTAGCCGATTCGATAAGCGTCTTACTCGGCATGCAGCCGCGAAGAATGCATAATCCCCCCACTTCGTTCGCTCCCTCGATGACACATGTCTTCATCCCGAGCGCCGAGGCTACTCTGGCGCCAGCATAGCCTGCACTACCGCCGCCTATGACGACAAAATCGTAATTCACGCTGCCCTTCCGCGGCAAAACCCTGCGTGAATGATGGTTCGAGATCCCTGGGTTGCGCGTCTTTGGCGTGCGCGATTCACTTGGTCCCGGAAGTTGCGTCGCACCGGAAGGCAATCGTAGGAGAGGGATCCGAGCTGTATGCTGCGTTTCGCAATTTTGTCAGGAACGTCGTTTAATATGCCGCCTGAACGCCGCGAATGTTTTTCCTCTTGATCCAGGGCATTAAGGCCCGAAGACGAATACCGGTTTTCTCGATGGGATGCTGCTGGCCGGCCTTGAGGAGTGCGTTGTACTGTTTGTAGCCGCTCTCATACTCCTTGATCCAATTCTTTGCGAACGTGCCATTTTGAATGTTTTTGAGGGCGGCTTTCATGCGTTTCTTGACGGAAGCATCAATGATCTTTGGACCCATGCTCACATCTCCCCATTTAGCTGTTTCGCTAATAGAAAATCGCATGCCGGCAATTCCGGCTTCATTCATGAGGTCAACAATGAGTTTTAGCTCGTGAAGGCATTCGAAATAAGCCATCTCCGGAGAATAGCCAGCTTCAACCAGCGTTTCAAAGCCTGCTTGAACCAAGGCGGAGAGCCCTCCGCACAGAACCGATTGCTCTCCGAAGAGGTCAGTTTCGGTCTCTTCTTTGAAAGTGGTCTGCAGCACGCCGCCGCGGGTAGCGCCAATGGCTTTCGCCCAGGCCAGCGCCGTCTTCTTCGCGTTTTTGCTAGGGTCTTGGTAGACGGCGATAAGAGCGGGCACTCCCTTGCCCTCGGTAAACTGTCTTCGCACGATATGCCCCGGCCCTTTGGGAGCAACCATGATAACGTTGACATCGTCGGGTGGAATGACCGTCTTGAAGTGGATGCTAAAGCCATGGGTAAAGAGAAGCGTCTTCCCCTTCGAGAGATTTGGCCCGATGTCTTTGCTGTAGGCGGCGGCTTGCTTGGTGTCTGGAATTCCGACCATGATTACATCGGCGATTTTGACTGCTTCAGCCGTGTCGTGCACCGCAAAGCCATACTCTTCGGCGACTTTACGGCTCTTGCTGTTCGCGTAGAGGCCAATGACGACCGTGCAGCCACTGTCCTTTAAATTAAGGGCATGGGCATGTCCCTGCGACCCAAAACCCAGCACGGCAAGGGTTCTGCCTTGAAGAGCGGCGAGATCAGCGTCTTTGTCGGTGTAAATTTTAGCGGCCATAATGAAGCGTGTCTGCGAAGCTTAGTTTTTCGTGCGCGGGAGCGCGATTTTTCCCGTGCGAGTAAGTTCTTTGATTCCAAAACGCTCCATCAGGCCAAGGAATTTTGTCATCTTGCTGTCGGTACCCGTCACTTCGATGGCGAGTGTTTCTGGCTGCACGTCAATAACCTTGGCGCGAAAAATATCGCAAATCTGCATCACTTCAGAGCGCGTCTTCGAAGTTGCGGTGACCCGGAGGAGCACGAGTTCGCGATCCACATATTCTTCCTCGCGGAAATCTTGCACATCGATCACATCCACAAGTTTCTCGAGCTGCTTCATGACCTGCTCGAGCACTTTGTCGTCGCCGCGCACGACGATCGTCATCCGGGAAGCGGTTGCGTCAAGAGTGGGACCGACGTTAAGTGTATCGATATTGAAGCCGCGGCCGCTGAACATTCCAGCGATGCGGGCGAGGACGCCGAATTTATTCTCAACGAGGATGGAAATTGTGTGGCGCATGGATCAGCAGGCGCGGTGATACTGGACACTCGGTAGTAAGCCGTCAATCACAAGGCTCGCACTCGATGTTTCGTGCTGGTAACGCGGCCATTCCGCTCACCAAGGGGTATTCTAATTCTATGCGGCTTCTACCATGGGAATGCCGCTTTGCGAAAGTTTCTCGACAAAGCCGGTGTGATAAACGCCCCGGCGGAAGTCAGCATTTTGCATGATCGCCTGCTGAAAGGGGATCGTGGTTTTGACTCCCGTAATCATGTATTCACTCAGCGCACGCGACATGCGGTGGATGCAGGCCCTTCGGCTCGATGCCGTGGTGATGACCTTGGCAATCATCGAATCGTAATACGGGGGGATCGGATATCCGGCGTAGGCATGGGAATCAATTCGCACGCCGCGGCCCCCAGGCGCATAGTACAACTCTATCTCTCCGGGACATGGCATAAAATCGCTGCTGGGATCCTCCGCGTTGATCCGACATTCGATGGCGTGATGTCTCGCGATGGCGTCAACGATATGCGTGGAGAGATGCTCGCCCGAGGCGACTTGAATCTGTTGTTTGACAAGGTCGCACCCGTAGACTTCCTCGGTGATCGGATGCTCGACTTGAATACGAGTATTCATTTCCAGGAAATAGAAATGCCCCTGATTATCGAGGAGGAACTCGATGGTGCCGGCATTGGCGTAGCCGACGTTTTCCGCCAGCTTGACCGAAGCAGCGCCCATCCTTGCCCGCAGTTCCGGCGTCATGAGCGGAGAAGGACACTCCTCAACGATCTTCTGGTTACGGCGTTGGATGGAACAGTCTCGTTCCCCAAGGTGAACGACGCGGCCATGCTCATCTCCGAAGATCTGAAATTCGATATGATGAGGATTGACGATGAATTTTTCGAGGTAGACCTCCGGATTACTGAAAGCCTTCTCCGCCTCGAGGCGTGCCGCGTGATAGCCTTGCACCAGACTTCCCTCGTTGCTGGCGATCCGCATGCCGCGTCCGCCGCCACCCGCAACGGCTTTGATCATGACGGGAAAACCAACTTTTCGCGCAATCTTGAGCGCTTCTTCCTCGCCATCGACGATTCCGTCACTGCCCGGACAAACCGGTACGCCGACCTTGCGGGCACAATCGCGAGCGGAATTCTTGTCCCCCATCAGACGAATGGCGGTCGGCGATGGGCCGATGAACTTGATATTACAGCTGGCGCAGACTTCGGCAAAATGCCCGTTTTCCGCAAGGAATCCGTAACCGGGATGAATCGCATCAACATCGGCGATTTCTGCGGCGCTGATGATGCGATCGATCTTAAGATAACTTTGCGGGCTGGGCGCAGGTCCGATGCAGATGGCTTCGTCGGCGAGCTGAACATGGAGGCTTTCCACGTCGGGCTCGGAATAGACAGCCACAGTTTGGATGCCGAGCTCTTTGCAAGCCCGAATGATGCGGAGCGCGATTTCGCCTCGATTGGCGATGAGGATTTTGTTGAACATTCGTGAAGGTCGATCAGATCACCTGGCGCATGCGCGGGTGTGGTCGATCTATTTAACTCGAAAGAGAGTCTGTCCGAACTGCACCGGTTTTCCGTTTTCGGCACACACTTCGGCAATAACTCCAGAGATCTCGGCCTTGATCTCGTTCATCACCTTCATCGCTTCAATGATGCAAACGACGGTGTCGGGATTGACCTCCTGACCTACCGTTGCGTACGGGGCTGCCTCGGGCGTCGGCGCCGCATAGAAGGTACCAACCATTGGTGACTTGATTTCCCTATGATGGGTGGCTTCCGCGGCGCGTTCCGCTGGAACAGTCGCGAGTCTTTGCGAGCTCGCTGCCAGGTCCGAACGTGACAAGGCAAGGAGCTGGGCAGCGCTATCGGCACTTCCGGTTTTAAGCGTGATCTTGAAACCTTCGCGTTCCATTTTGAAGACGGTAAGACCGTTCTTCTTCATGAGGTCGATCAATGTTCGAATCTCTTTAAGGTCCACAGGCGGCAATATCGAAAATCTGATGATGCGCATGACGCGCTCGGCGGGTCAAGAGATTCAACAGGAACGACCTTTACAAACGAGTTGTCTTAGAGGAATCTTCCGGGTTTTCGGATATGTGGTTGATCGTTCCCATTTTGCTGGTTCTTCACGTCATCGTGTGCCTGCTGCTGGTTTTGGTCGTTCTGATGCAGCTTCCGCGCAGCGAGGGGCTCGGAGCCGCTTTTGGAGGTGCCGTCACCGAGAACATCTTTGGCGCACAGACCACGCATGTGTTGGCGAAGTTTACCGTTTGGTTGGGAGTGGCATTCTTTGCGATCACCCTCGCGCTGGCGATCGCGTATTCGCATCGAGGGAGCGGTCGAACACGGGTGCAACAGGAACTGCTCAACACAGCGGCCCCTGCGGCCACTTCGCAAACGGCTGCACCTGCAGGCACACCGACGCCTGCAACCACAGCAGCGCCTGCGACACCAGCGCTTTCCCCGGCTGCCACGGCGCTCTCGCCAACACCAGCACAGACTCCGACCGCTGAACAAGGCGTTTCGCCACCGCCAAGTCCAGTGGCCAGCCCGGCACCCTAAAGTAGAATCTTCCCGGCGCCGGAAGCGTGAAAATTGCGAAATCGCCGGCAGCCGCGCGCGCTTATTGCGCCAAAGGGGGACACCCTTTGGTTCTGGTTCCGACAATGGGAGCACTGCACGAAGGTCATGCGTCTTTGATCCGCCGCGCACGACAGCTAGCGGGCGCTCATGGGGAAGTTATCGTGTCCATCTTCGTCAATCCGATCCAATTCGGACCGAACGAGGATTACTCAAAGTATCCCCGATCGCCAAAACACGACCTTGAGATTTGCAGGAAATGCGGAGCGGATTTGGTTTTCATTCCTTCGGTGGAGCAGATGCATCCAGAGGGGCACTCGGTCTTTGTCGAGGAAAACTCGCTTTCCCGCCACTTGTGCGGAGCTTCGCGACCAGGTCACTTCCGTGGAGTATGCACGGTGGTTGCAAAGTTGTTCCTCATTGTTCGCCCAGATGTCGCCGTTTTTGGGGAAAAGGATTGGCAGCAGTTGGCGATCGTTCGCAGGATGGTGCGTGATCTGCATTTTCCTGTCCAAATTTTCGGGCACCCGACCGTCCGAGAACCAGATGGTCTGGCGATGAGTTCGCGCAACAAGTATCTGAATGCGGAACAACGAATCGTAGCCGGAGGAATTTATGCGGCGCTGCGCGCGGCGGCTGTGGAGAGGCGAGTTGCGGATGTCCGGAGAACGGGGCGCCGCCTGATTGAGCAGATCCCGGGAGGGAAGATTGAATATCTTGAACTCGTTGATGCCGACACGATCGAGTCAGTTAAAGATTTTCAGCGCCCAGCTCGGCTGGCGGTGGCGGTTTTTCTCGGCAAGGCGCGTTTGATTGATAATATCGCCCTGCCCGCCCGGTCCTGATTCGGTGTTGTCTTTGCATTGTCCGTCATGCGCGTGTCCTGATTTCTGTCTTCCGCGATGAGAGAGTTTGATTTCATCGTTATAGGTAGCGGTATTGCGGGGCTGAGCTTTGCCTTGAAAGCCGCGGAGTTGGGCTCGGTAGCTCTCGTGACCAAACGCAAACTCGCCGATTCCAATACTGCTTGGGCGCAGGGCGGAGTCGCTTGCGTGGTCAGCGAGGAGGATTCGTTCGATCTTCACATCCAGGATACTCTCAATGCGGGAGCTGGTCTCTGTTCTGAGGAAACGGTTCGCGCGGTTGTCACCGAGGGACCTGCTCGCATTGCAGAGCTCATTGAGCTTGGCATGCATTTCGATGAAAGGGAGCTAGCAAACGGGATACGCGAACTCGATCTCGGCAGAGAGGGTGGACACTCCAAGCGACGCGTCCTGCATTTCCAGGACTTTACCGGATTTGAAATCGAGCGGACTCTGGTCTCACAAGTTTCCACCCACTCGAGCATCACGGTTCTGGAGAATCACATGGCGGTGGACTTTATCACCACGGGTAAGCTCGGGTATGCCATGCAGGATTGCTGCGTGGGCGTTTACGTGCTCAACGAGGAAAGCGAGGAAGTGGAAACCCTGCGGAGCGACATCAATGTGCTTGCGACCGGCGGATGCGGGAAGGTGTATCTGTACACGACCAACCCTGATATCGCGACCGGGGATGGTGTCGCCATGGCGTGGCGGGCGAGCGCAGTGATTGCGAACATGGAGTTCGTTCAGTTTCATCCGACCTGCCTTTACCACACGGAAGCCAAATCATTCCTGATTTCGGAGGCCGTCCGAGGTGAGGGGGGTATTCTTCTCGACGCGAAGCAACGCCGTTTCATGGAGCAATATCATCCTCGAAAGGAGCTCGCTCCCCGCGACATCGTGGCGCGCGCGATCGACGCGGAAATGAAACGGATGGGCAGCAAGTGCGTCTTTCTTGATATTACTCACCAGCCGTCTCAGTTTTTGAAATCGCGATTTCCGTCGATTTACGAAACCTGCCTCAAGTACGGTATCGACATCACTTCGCAACCCATTCCCGTTGTTCCTGCCGCTCACTATCAATGTGGCGGTGTTAAGACGGATCTCAACGGCGAGACTACGCTGCGCGGACTTTATGCAATCGGCGAGGTGGCTTGCACGGGCCTGCATGGGGCGAACCGGCTCGCGAGCAATTCGCTCCTCGAAGGACTCGTGCTCGCTCATCGCGCGTTCGTCAAGTCGACCCGGTATCGGAAGCCGCGGGTCGAGTTTGATCTTCCCGAGTGGCGGGCCGGGCACGTGCAGGACCTCGATGAGTTTGTCGTCATTTATCACAATTGGGACGAAATTCGCCGTTTGATGTGGGACTACGTCGGCATCGTTCGTACCGACAAGCGCCTGCAGAGAGCAGCCACCCGGCTTCGCAACCTCCATGCGGAAATTCAGGAGTTTTACTGGAACTTTAAGGTCTCAACCGAACTGCTGGAGCTTCGCAATTTGGTTACAGTCGCTTCGCTCATTGTTGACTGTGCGATCAGCCGCCGGGAGAGCCGTGGGTTACATTATACTCTTGATTATTTGGAGACCGACATTCGCTTTGCGCGGGACACAACAATGCGCCGGACATGAGGCCTTTCTTTTGTGTTGCGGGTTCGCTGCTGAATAGCGATAGTAAGCGCCCCCATCGATTCGCATGAAATTGGCTCCGAGCATCCTGGCAGTACTATTTGTGACAGCCACGCTGAGAGCATCCGAGGCGCAATCGTCGATTTCCACAAGCACCGACTTCCAGAAGGCAGCGATGCGACTGCGCGAAAACGCATTGCTGAAGCTCGAGCCGCAGGTTATCGCGCCGACGAATTATCGCTCCGGATTTAATCGCTATCCATGGAAGCGCCAAATTGTAACGACGGTTTTCTGGATCGGTGAACGACCCACGGCAAACAATCCGGTTCCAAACTACAAGAGTTCGTGGGATGCCAGATGGGCCCAGAACTACGGAGGCCTCGATCATCCCGACTCTTCACAAAGACGAAACTACATCCCCATTCGATTCGCGCCTCGACAGAATCCGTTTTATGTGGCCCTGCCTTACAACGATGTGACGCGAGGAACGACCAAACCAGAGGCGCGCAAGGCGATCCCCTGGTTTAAGCAAGCCTTCGAGCGCCCCGGAAAGAGCGTTCTCAAAGGCCGCTGGGTCGCTATCAAACGAGGCAATCGCATCTGCTACGCGCAGTGGGAAGATTGCGGACCCTTCCGCACCGACCACTGGAAGTACGTCTTTGGCAATCAGCGACCACTTCCTAATTTGAATCAGGGGGCCGGCTTGGACGTATCGCCCGCGGTGCGCGATTATCTGGGCATGGGCGGCAAGGACGTTTGCGATTGGAAGTTTGTTGAAGCGCGCGATGTTCCTCCGGGCCCCTGGACAAGGCATGGCGACAACAATACCTTTGTGCTGCAGCGTCGCGGAGCAAATCTCTTTCTGGTCGATCGGAACAACGCCTACGGAATTAGAGTAGGCACGAGCACGCGTTAGCCTACACGAGGCTCGCGAGAATTCATCAGCGTGAGGACCGCTTGTGCGGCTTCCTCAGCGGTGATCGCATGCATGCATCGAAAATCGAGCGGGCATCTGCGGAGGAAGCACGGGCTGCATTCGACCTGGTGGCGCAGAACGACGCTCGTCGCGGAACGAGGACCGGTGAGTCGCGGTTCCGTCGACCCAAATACCGCGACGAGTGGAGTTCCTAAATAGTCAGCGAGGTGCATTGTTCCTGTATCATTAGTGAGCAGCACACGCAAAGAACGAAGCCTGTTGATGAGTTCATCAAGAGAGGTCTTGCCTGTGAGATCTTCCGCTGCTCCCGGAAAGCCGCGCAGAATCTCGGCCGCGAGAGCCTGGTCATTTTCGGTTCCCAAAATCACCCAGGAACATGAGGTCTGTTGCGACACGACCTCCATGGTCTTTCGAAAGCGCTCAATGGGCCAGCTCTTGGCTGGCCCATACTCGGCGCCAGGACAGACCCCAAGGATCATATCGTTGGTTGCTCGCTGAGCGGGAATGGGAGGTGGCTTTGTCGCGCCGCAGCGTCGGGCAATCTGCCAATAACGATCGGCCTGATGTTCCGGGCGGCCCTCATGCTTTTTCTTGGGCTCGTCAATAATTTGAGTCAGCAGCATCGAGCGCATGTGACCGCGGAATCCTACCCTTCGCGGAATCCCGGCAAGCCATGCTTCCATCGCGCTTCGAGCCGAATTCGGAAAAATTATCGCGGCGTCAAAACGTCCGCGGATCTTTTTGACTATGGCAAAGAGGGATTCTTCAGGGGCAAAAGAGATCACCTCATCGACTTCGGCAAGCGAATTCCAGAAGGCGGCGAGTTTTGCCGGAGTGAGCACTGCCAGTCGGGCGTCCGGCCGGCCAAGCTTGAAGGAGCGTGCCGCCCGATGGCACATGACAGCATCTCCGAGCCAATTTGGCGAACGCAGAAGGAAACGAAAGGGATGCAGCGTCGATGGATTCGTGCCGGGCGGAAGATAGATCCCGCGTTTTTGTCTGCCGAGAAGGAGGCTTGGCCACGGCGTTTTCCAGCGGTTGTGCACCCAGAACCAATCCGCGGGCGATTGACGAATTTGACGCTCAAGAACGGCGTTGATATCCGAAGTGAGTTTTTCGGGGTCGCGTGATGGGTACGGTATTTCGTCATAATAGACGATGCGCCAACGGGCGAACCCGGAAGTGAAGATTGCGCTCGGGACGACGGCAGAATTCGTGCGAATCGCAAGAGCGGCTGCCAGAGGAGAGGTGGAACAGAGGCGATTGAAGAATGGCATCCAGACTCCGCCGTGGCCGGCACTTTGATCCACCAGCACCGCTGTGGATCCTGGTTTGCGCAACAGGGCGATGGCGGCTTGAAACCCCTTCTTGCGGTCGAAAGTCTCCACCCCTTTGCGACGGTCGCGATTGATGAGCTCATCCAAATACGGATTGCGCAAAGCCTGGTAGATCGTGCCGAAACGGGTCTCGGGACGCTGGAAGGCAGCTTGCGCGTAAAGTTCCCAGCTGCCCAAATGACTGATGGCGAGAACCACCCCTCGTCCGCCAACAATATTTCTTCGGACAACTTCGCTGTTCTCGAACGGCGCGACCCGCAGAATGGCATCTTGCGGCAGTGCGGCGAATTTGAATGAGCAGATCCCGTTAGCGCCGAGAGTGGCGAAATGGCGAAACGTCAGCTGGCGAATTTCCGAGGCAGACTTTTCGTTGCCGAAGGCGGCAACAAGATTTTCCCTTGCGAGCTTGCGGTAGCGGGGCAGGATCGCCCACAAAAAAGCGCCAATAACCTGGCCCAGCACAAAGCATACCTTCAGAGGGAGCCGGCGGATCACGGTGATCGCGCTCAGTGCAAGCCAATAAATCAAGCGATCCAACATGCAAAAAAAGGTTTACCATTCTATGTATTCCGCTCTCGCATCGGAAGAAGTTTTCATCGGACCGGGGTCGACCGTAGGAATTCTTGGCGGAGGTCAGCTTGGCCGCATGTTCGGGATCGCCGCGCGCAGAATGGGATACCGGGTGCATGCATTTGAGCCGCACCCGGACAGTCCTGCCGGGCAGATCAGTGACGTCGAGATCAACGCCCCCTACACTGACTCTCGGGCATTGAAGCGTTTTGCCCGGCGGGTGAATGTGATCTCTTTCGAGTTCGAAAATATCCCCCTCTCAGCGATCGAAGAAGTTGCCAGCCTGCGTCCGCTGCGCCCGCGCGGAGAGGTGTTGCACATTTGTCAGAACCGGGAGCGAGAGAAGGAATTTTTGGTCCGGCACGGCTTTCCTCATGCTCCATTTGCCGTGGTCGACTCTGCAGAGAGTCTGAGTGCGGCGCTGAAGACAATTGGCACACCCTCGGTGCTGAAGACGGCGGATTTCGGATACGATGGCAAAGGGCAATATAAGCTCGAGGGTGTCGTTGATTGCCAGAGGCTTTGGAAGGATTTCAACGCCTCTCGCGGGGTTCTGGAAAAATGGATTTCCTTCCAAGGGGAACTTTCTGTGATCGTCGCCCGTGGCCTCGAGGGAAGCATGGTCGCCTTTCCACCATCGGAAAATCTTCATAAGCATCACATCCTTGATCTTTCAATTGTTCCGGCGCGATTTCCTCCCGCTCTGTGCGAAGCGGCGGTCCAGCTTGCGTCGCAGATCGCCGACTCGCTGGATGTTGTCGGTCTCTTGGCTGTCGAATTTTTTCTAACTTCGGACGGAGAGCTGCTGGTGAACGAATTGGCTCCGCGTCCTCATAATTCGGGTCACTACACTTTTGATGCCTGCGTCACGAGTCAGTTTGAGCAGCAACTGCGGGCTGTCTGCGGCCTGCCCTTGGGTTCGAATGCGTTGCTTAATTCGGTCGTGATGTGGAACCTTCTCGGGCATTTATGGCAGAATGGCGAACCGGACTGGCGGGCGATTCTTTCCGAACCCCGAGCAAAGCTGCATCTCTACGGTAAGGCGGAGGCGCGTTCTGGCAGAAAGATGGGACACGTGGCGGTGCTAGCTCCAGTCGAAGAAGCTCTCAGGATCATTGCGAGCTTCCGACAGCAGCTTGGCGATTGATGGATGGGGCGGCTTTGATAACAAGCATGCGGTGTCTGCTACGTTCGTGTACCTCTCAAAATCGTCTTATGAATTCGCGCACCATCGAGACGAAAAATCCCCCCCGGGTCGTCGCCGCAGCTGTGCTGATTGGATTGTTCATCATCGGTTTTATCATTCTCGCGATATGGCATAGTGGAGCGCAGATCGACAAAGCGAGAATGACTGGGCGGATTATTGCCAAGGAGTTCGTGCCGGCGCCGGAACATCAGGTTAGCCTTAGTCGCAGGAGCGGTTTGGCCGCTGAGAAATTCGAAGGCGACTTTATCCTCACGGTTGAGGTTACTGCGAATGGCACGACCGGAAAAAACTATCATGTTTGGGTTGATCGAAAGCGCTATGATGCTGTCGAGGTGGGCGATTCCTTCGACGTCGGACCCTATCTGGTGCGGGAATAAAAAATGAACGCCCTTTCAGGTCCGCTGTCTCAGGTTGTAAATACCTCGTCAAATCTTTTTTGGTATTTCCCATGAGTATTCTTGCACAGCAGACAAACAATCAGGTTCAGGAGGCACGCCAGTGGGTGGAGCCTCTCGTGGCGGAGGTTAGCAAGGTCGTCGTCGGCCAGAAAAAGTTGATCCACCGTCTCCTTACCGGGCTCTTATGTAACGGTCACGTGCTCCTGGAAGGTGTTCCGGGCCTTGCCAAGACGTTAACCGTTCGGACGCTCGCTTCATGTATCCGGACGGGCTTTCAACGCATTCAGTTCACCCCCGATCTTCTTCCAGCCGACCTTATTGGGACTTTGATCTACAACCCCAGAGACGGTGAATTTACGACCAAACTTGGGCCCATTTTCTCCAATCTAATCCTGGCCGACGAGATCAATCGCGCACCTGCGAAGGTGCAAAGTGCGCTGCTCGAGGCGATGCAGGAGCGTCAGGTTACGATCAGCGACACCACGTACCCTCTCTCCGATCCCTTCCTTGTTTTGGCCACGCAAAATCCGATTGAACAGGAAGGAACTTACCAGCTTCCGGAGGCGCAGCTTGATCGCTTCATGCTCAAGGTAAATGTCGGTTATCCCACGCGCGAAGAGGAGCGTGAAATCTTGAATGCCATGGCGACCTCCTCTCCTCTTCTAAGCGTGCAGTCCATGGTATCGCCCGAGGAGATCGTGCACGCGCGGAACGTTGTGAACTCAGTGTATGTCGACGAGCGAATCAAGGATTACATCG
Organism: uncultured Verrucomicrobiae bacterium; assembly: GCA_963744345.1. Classification (GTDB taxonomy): domain Bacteria; phylum Verrucomicrobiota; class Verrucomicrobiia; order Chthoniobacterales; family Terrimicrobiaceae; genus DASTFP01. Next base: position 181,294 of record CAVUTD010000024.1, on the reverse strand, counting down.
TCAACATCGTATGGGCGACCCGTGATCCTGCGGCTTACAAGCTCAAGCTGGACGGCTTGATTCGTTTTGGCGCCTCGCCTCGAGCGACCATTTACCTGACCCTCGCGGCCAAGGCGCAGGCTTTTCTTGCCGGTCGCGGTTACGTCACGCCTCAGGACGTCAAGTCGATCGGACTCGATGTGCTTCGCCACCGCATCGGCGTGAGCTACGAAGCAGAAGCCGAGTCGGTGACAAGTGAGATGATTGCCGAGAAGATTTTTGCCGGCCTTGCCGTACCATAACCGGGATTGTCTCGCCTAATTCGTTCTCTTTTTCGGTAACCGGGTTCAGTGAAAGGCGATTGATCGCGCGATCGCAAATCCCACCAGCCTATGTATCAAGACCCCCGCGAGATCCTGAAGAAAATTCGACGTATCGAGCTGCGGACGCGGCGGCTAGTTAATTCATCCTTCTCGGGCCACTATCACAGCGTCTTCAAGGGTCGCGGCATGAACTTCGAGGAAGTTCGCGACTACACGCCCGGTGACGACATTCGCAGCATCGATTGGAACGTCACAGCACGGATGAATGCGCCATATGTCAAAAAGTTCACCGAAGAGCGGGAGCTTACGGTGATGCTTCTTGTCGATGTGAGCGCGTCCGGAACCTTTGGCAGCGTCGAGCTTAGCAAACGCGAGTTGGCCGCTGAAGTCGCAGCGATTCTCGCGTTCAGCGCCACGAATAATAGCGACAAGGTTGGGTTGCTTCTGTTTTCCGATGCGATTGAGCTTTTCATTGCGCCCAAGAAGGGACGCCTGCACGCGCTGCGCTTAATTCGCGAGATGCTTTATTTTCAGCCCCGAGGCCGGGGCACTAACCTGGCTGCGGCGCTCGAATATCTCAATAAGGTTATCTCCCGTCGATCTGTGGTCTTCCTGATTTCGGATTTTCTCGCTGCCGACTACAGCAAGCCGCTGACTGTTTCGAGCCGGCGGCACGATCTTGTGGCGATGCCCGTTCTTGATCCCGGGGAGCAGCGGTTGCCCGATGTTGGCCTGATTCTGTTGGAGGATGCAGAGACTGGCGAACAAATCGAAATCAATACATCAAGTTCGTCGGTTCGCAGCGCCTTTACGGCTGAAGAGGAGCGCAGACGCAAGGCGCTCGGCAAGCTCTTCGGTAGCCACGGAATGGATGTTGTTCCTCTTGCCACGAATGAAGATTACCTCATTGCGTTGCGCACGTTTTTCGAGCGCCGGGAAAGGAGGTTGTTCGCATGACGCCTTCTGGCCCCGCCCCCACGCCAGCTCCCATCCACGACATCGCCGATGATCTGATGGCTTTCCTTTTGAGTTCCGCCGCTCTGCCCTTTTGGGTGGCCGCAGCGCTCGGGTTTCTTGTTCTCATTGGCCTCGTTTTCTGGCTCACCAGGCGCAAACGCTCGGCGCCTATCCCGACGGCTCGCGAGCGCGCTCTCGCGGCCCTCAGTGAGCTGCGTCGCGAGGGTAGCGAGGCCGATCCTTACGAATTCGGCATAAAGATTTCCGATGCTCTTCGCACATACATTCGCGATCAGCACGGTCTTGACGCTGTCACGCGCACCTCGGTCGAGTTTCTTGAGGAGCTGCGCGACAACTCGGCTTTCTCACAGAACGAAAAGGCTGCTCTCGCTGAATTTCTCGAAGCCGTCGACTTGCTCAAGTATGCGCGACTGCCCGCCGCTGCCCACGATATCGATGTCCTTCTCAGCACTGCCGAACGCCTCGTCAAAGGAGAAAGCCCGATGCAAACCCCGGTCTCAAAATGACAGACGGAACTCCCTTTGGCTTCAGTTTTGCTCACCCGTGGGTGCTGCTTTTCCTTCTCTTGCTTCCGATTCTGGCTGTGTTGAAGGGACGTTTGGGTGGCACAGCGGCGGTGACGTTTTCGAGCACCTCGGCGCTCCATGCGATCGGACGCCGCCGCCGCTCACGGGCGGGCGCCTTACTGGCCCTGCTATCCCATCTTGCGCTGGCAAGTCTGATCGTGGCTCTTGCTCGACCGCAACTGGGTCGCACCCTCACTCGAATTCAGGCCAGTGGTGTTGACATCATGCTGGCCCTCGACGTCTCGCGCTCGATGCTTGCTGAGGACTACAACATCGGCGGTCAACGCTCCAATCGCCTCGAAGCTGTCAAACAGGTCACCGAACAGTTTATCAGGCAACGTCCGAACGATCGCATCGGCATTGTTGCTTTCGCCGGACGCCCCTATTTGGTGAGTCCGCTCACCCTCGATCATGACTGGTTGATTCAGAATCTTGATCGCCTTCAAATTGGCATGGTCGAGGATGGCACTGCGATCGGCTCGGCAGTGGCCTCCGCCGCCAACCGCCTCAAAGACAAAGAAGCGAAGAGCAAGCTGATCGTGCTACTTACCGATGGCGATAATAATGCGGGCCGCGTCAGCCCAGTGACCGCGACGGAGGCCAGTAAAGCGCTCGGAATTCGAGTGTATACGATTGGCGCAGGCACGAAAGGAGAGGTTCCCTTTCCTGTGAAGGATCCTTTCGGCAGGACCGTTTATCGCAACGTTCAGATGGATTATAATGACGACCTGCTCAAGCAAATCGCATCGATTTCCAAAGGAAAGTATTTTCGCGCTGCGGACACCCATTCCCTCAAAGAGGTCTTCAATGAGATCGATCAAATGGAAAAGACGAAGGTTGAGATCGAGAAAACATCTGACTATCGCGAACTTTTTCCCATTTTTGTGTTGGCCGGCTTCGTCTTGCTCGGATCAGAGGTTCTTTTATCGCAAACCATATGGAAACGTCTTCCCTGACATTCTTCCAACCCTGGGGACTTCTGGCGTTGGCGATTGTTCCGCTGCTCGCGGCACTTTACTTCTGGTCTCAGCGGCGCGCGGATACGTTGCTCTCCAAAGTTGTCGCGCCTCGATTGCGGACGCAGCTCGCCGGAGCGGTGAGTAAGGGACGGAGGACTTTTAAGTCGGCGCTGATCTTGGCGGTATTTGCTCTCATCGCCCTGGTTCTGGCTCGGCCGCAATGGGGTTTCACTCAGCGAGAGATCAAGCAGCGCGGACGCGATGTGATCGTCGCGGTCGACACGTCTCGCAGCATGCTTGCCACGGATGTCGTCCCCAGCCGACTCGCGCGAGCCAAGCTGATCGCGCAGGATCTGCTTCGTTTGGTGCGAGGGGATCGCGTCGGCCTGGTCGCCTTCGCGGGATCGGCGTTTTTGCAAGCTCCACTAACCCTCGATTACAACGCCGTGCTCGCGTCAATAGAGGAACTCGATACAGCGGTCATCCCGAAGGGAGGAACTAACATCGCTGATGCGATCCGCATCGCCGAACAGGCTTTCGGCAAAGGAGAGGGACAGACGCGCGCGCTCATCATTCTTACAGATGGTGAAGAACTGGACGCCGACGGGATTTCAGCGGCCAAACGCGCAGCCGAAGTTGGTGTGCGCATTTATACGGTAGGGATTGGTTCCGGAGAAGGTTCGCTGATCCCCCTTCGCACAGACAACGGCGGAACGGATTTTGTCCGAGACACAGCTGGCAAACCGGTGCAGAGCCGATTGGACGAGACGCGGCTCAAAGAGATTGCCGAGAGTGGAGGTGGCTTCTACGAACCGCTGGGTGCTGATGCGGCCCGCGAGATCTTCGAAAAAGGAATTCTTAAGCTGGATCAGGCGGATACCGGAATTTTGACCGCGAGACAACCCATTGAACGTTATCAATGGCCGCTGAGCACTGCGATAGCGTTGCTGGTTCTTTGGCTTATACTCAGCGACCGCAAAAGCAGAACCTCCCCGCTGCGGAAAAGTGCGGTTGCCGCGACCGTGCTCACAGCCCTTATTTCCGCGGCCAATGCTGCTACCGGTATCGAGAACTACAAGGCCGGCAATTTCCAGGAAGCTAAGGCGGAATTTGAGGAACGCTTAAAGAGTGCGCCAGATTCCGACAAGCTGAACTTTGCTGCGGGAGCTGCTTCCTACAAACTTGGGGACTTTCCCAAGGCAGTCGACCATTTCACAAAGGCACTCTTAAGCGATGATCAAAGATTGCGCGAGGACGCTACGTACAACCTCGCTAATTCTCTCGTACGACGCGGGGAGGCCGCCAAGGCAAATGAGCAAAAAAAGGCCGATTGGAAGAATGCGATTCAGCACTATACGGAGGCCCTGAATCTCGATAGAAAAAACAAACAGGCGGAGGAAAACCGGGACATCGTTAAAAAGATGCTCGAAGACTTAGAGAAGCAGGATCAACAGCAGAAGCAGGATCAACAGCAGAAGCAGGATCAACAGCAGAAGCAGGATCAGCAGCAGAAGCAGGATCAGCAGCAGAAGCAGGATCAGCAGCAGAAGCAGGATCAGCAACAGAAGCAGGATCAGCAACAGAAGCAGGATCAGCAGCAGAAACAGGATCAGCAGCAGAAACAGGATCAGCAGCAGAAACAGGATCAGCAGCAGAAGCAGGATCAGCAACAGAAGCAGGATCAGCAACAGAAGCAGGATCAGCAACAGAAGCAGGATCAGCAACAGAAGCAGGATCAGCAGCAGAAACAGGATCAGCAGCAGAAACAGGATCAGCAGCAGGCCAAGTCTGAGCGCGAGCAAGACGCGGGAAACGACCAGAAGAAGGAAGATCAGCAAAAGCCAAAGCCCAGCGAAGGCGAAGCGCAGGACAATCCCGGTCAAAAGAGTGAGCAGCGCCAGGAAATGACAAGGAACAACACACACGACCAGCGGCCACAGCCCACTCCGCAGCCGACTCCTGGTGAGAAGAAAAAAGGCGACCTCCAGCCCAACCAAGAGGATAAGGCAGACTCGTCCCAAGCGCCGGGCTCCACGGCCGAGCTTGTGGAGAAAGAAGGCGAGATGAGCGCTGCGCAGGCGAAAGGCTTGCTAAATTCTCTTCGCTCAGAGGAGGAACGCGTGCGATTGATGCAAAGACAGGAATCGGAGGATACTTTGAAAGACTGGTAATGAAACCCGCATGAAAAAGCTCTTCTGCATTTTGGCTCTTATCACTGCCGGCCTGATCCGGCCTGGTGCAGCCCAGGAGGTGCAGGCTGAGTTGTCGCAAGATCATGCGGCAGTCGGTCAACCTGTGCGGCTGAGTATCTCGGTGACTGGCGGGAAGGGCGCTCAGGTTCCGCAAAAACTGAATATCGACGGAATCGATGCGCGGTTTATCGGCAAATCCGAACAGATGCAGTGGCAGATGCGGGGAGGGGGCGTCAATTCTTCTTCAACGTCAACCTTCAACTACCTGATCGTGCCGTTGCGACAGGGCGACTTCAAAATTCCTTCGGTTCCCGTCACGGTGAGCGGAAAAACCGTCAAGACTCCCGCGCTCACTCTGCGAGTTTCAGGAGGTCAGGGAGTTCCAGTGCTGCCGGCCATTCCCGTGCCTCAAGGTCAGACCGCGCGGCAAAGCTCTTCGCCTCCTCCCCGTTCTCAACCAGTGCCGCGTTCTCAAGCAACTCCCGACGAGAAAAAAATTGCCTTCGGAGATCTGATCATCCCCAAGAAGACGGTATATGTCGGCGAGGTTGTGCCGGTTGAGTTGCGCTTTTATTTTGACGCAGGTTATCAGGTGCGCCTTCCGGATCGGCCTTCTTTTTCCGGTGATGGCTTTACCGTAATGCCTTTTTCGAAACCGATTGAAAAGCAGCAGGAGGTCGATGGGCGCAGGCATAATGTCCTGATTTTTCAAACCGCAATTTCGGCCGCGAAGGCAGGGGCTTTAGAAATTTCTCCTGCGAGCCTCGATTCTCAGATTCAGATTCCCGGAAGAGTTCCATCGGGATTCGATGATTTCTTTGGCGGATTTCTCGGTAACATGATGTCGGGAGACATCCGGCAGGTCACAGTCTCAACGCAACCGGTGAAGCTGGAGGTAAAGCCGCTTCCGAAAGAGGGTCGGCCCGAGGACTTCAGCGGTGCGGTCGGTCAGTTTTCGCTGCAAGCTTCCGCGACACCGAAGCAGGCCGCGGCAGGCGATCCGATCTCCCTGAACGTGGCTGTTTCCGGGCGGGGAAACTTCGATGCGATGGCGCCGCCCACTTTGATTGAAGCTGACGGATGGCGGGCGTACCCTCCTGGCGAAAAGTTCGAGGCCAGCGGCAGTGATCCGATCGGCTTTAATGGCGAGAAGCGCTTTGAGTACATGCTTGTCGCGCGCCAAGACCAATCGAAGACACCCGTGGCGCAACTCTCTTTTTTTGATCCAGTGCTCGAAAAGTATGTCACGCTCAAGAGCGCTGCCATCGCAGTGGCGGCAAAGGGGGCAACCGATTCGACGGCCGTGGTGGCGGCAACTCCCGCGCCTCAGCTGCAGAGTACACCGGCACCTGCCTCGACGCCGGCACCGAACGAACGGCTCGTGTCGAAACTCTCGCCCGCGTCCTTTACGCCGTTGGCCCACGATCGTCGTTTTCTTATCGTGAATGGTGCATTAGCCGTGGTTTGGTCCGCTGCGCTCCTTCTCGGCGTCGGGCGTGTGATGTCTGCATCGTCGTTTGCCAGAAAGTCCGCCGCACGCCGGGATATACGTAAACTCCTTCACAAGATGGAAGATCCCGCCTGCGAGCCGGAGCAGTTCTTTCAGATGGCTGAGCAGTTTGTCTTTTCGCGGCTTAGCAATGGCGCTCACCAGGACGTCCGCGAATCGCTCGAGAATTCGCGGGCAAGCAGTGACACCAAATCCGCCATGCAGAATGTTCTGAACCGTTACGATGAGTGGAAATATTCAGCCAACGGTTTGCGCGGGAAATTGGATTCAGATGAGCGGAAAGAAATTCTCCATCAACTCAAGCACTTCGATCATGAATTGCGCAGCTAAAGTTGCTCTCGCATGCCTTTTGCTGGCGATTTTGTCGAGTCGAGCTGAGACACTCGACGACGGCAATATCGCCTTCGCTAAAGGGGATTATCCCGCGGCCATCCGTGCCTTCGAAGCGGCACTCAAAGCGCGAGGCCCGGACGCGGGAACCTATTTCAACCTGGCCATCGCGCAGCAGAAGAACGGAGAAATTGCGCATGCCGCAGTCAACCTCCGGCGTGCCATCATGCTCGATTCCCGCATGGTGGATGCTCGTATTGCCCTCTCGGAGATCGAGCGTTCACAAGGCGTGCCCGCTGCAAGGCGCAACTGGCGGGAGAGCGTTTCAGAACGAGTGCCGTTGCCTGCGCTTCAGATCGCGGGGTGCGCACTGGCCTGGCTCGCGGCGTTCCTCGTTCTTTTTTTCACGTTTGTGAAGAGGGGCCGCTTTTACCGTTCTGTCGGTGCCATCGGGTTGCTAGTTATCGGAGCCGGCCTTTTTGCCATCGGTTATCTCGCTGACCCGCGCGTTTCCGATCGCAACATGGCGGTGGTTTCCGCTAGCGGGGGCCTCACCCTCTTGACCGCACCCGCCGACCAATCCCCGGCAGTTTTGCGCCTTCCAAACGCGGCGCCTCTGCGAGTGTTGGGCCGCAGTGGCGATTGGACGTTCTGTAGCGCGCCCGACGGGGAGCGAGGATGGGCTCCGAGCAAATCGCTCGAAGCGGTCGTGCCCACTGCGTGACGCGCACCTGGGTGGCCGCCGTGTTCGTTACGGCGGCTTTTTCTATCGGTCAATCCGCCGAACCATGGAGGGATCGGCTCGGCCCGGAAACACCGGGACCGTTTCCTTTGGTAAGGCCGTTTTCGGGAGAGTTTCGCTTTGGCTGGTCGGAAATTGGTGCCGCGAGCGCCAAGGCCAAACTCAGCTATTCCGATGACAAAATCCTGGTCGAAGTGGTTGGGAAAACGGAAGGCTTGGCGCGCGCGTTATGGCAGCTTGATGCTACGCACAAGGCGACAATTCTGAAGGACGGTCTCAAGCCGGTGGCCTTTGAGCAGCTCGAAAAATACGCGAAAAAGACAGTGCGGACTGAGGCCGTCTTCAAACCGGACGGGCTCTGGCGGATTCGCGCGGTGCCGTCCAATCCAAAGAATGTGGCGCGATGGAAGAAAATCAAGGTGGAGCCTGTTCGCGACACCATCTCTGCCATGCTGCTTATCCGCAGCCAGCCCTTAAACGACGGAGACAACATTGGGGTGATTGGATTTCCGGGCGATGCGCCTTTTCTCGTGGAGGTCAACGTAGCGAAGCATGAGCAAATAGTTGTCGCCGGCCAGTTGCGTAGCGCGATCAAACTCGATTTCCAAATTCAGCGGATCGAACTCAAAAAGCAGAACCGGCTGGCTGCGCATGGCAAGTTCAGGAGTGGGTCAGTCTGGCTTTCCGATGACGCGGACAGAATTCCCCTGCGCGCGGAGGTGAACATCTTTATTGGTTATGTGTTCGCAGAGCTGGAAAGCATCCGCTTCGACTAGCTTATTGAGTTGCCTTGGGGAATTTCCAGGTTCCCTTTCCACGCTGTCCGTGGTTAACTAACCACGAATCGAGTCTTGGAACGATGACCTTGAAGCCGAAGAGTTCGCCAGGACAAATAGCCTTTGTCGCTGGACTTATTGTCGCTGTTGCGCTTTTTCGTGTGCTTCGCGCCGCCTTACTCCCGGAGCTTCCGAACTTTTCGCCCTTGATGGCGATCGCTTTCTGCGGCGGGTTGTTTTTGCCTGGAGCCCTTGCGTGGGTGCTCCCGCTTGCTGCCGTGGCTGTCTCCGATCTTGCTCTGAGTTTGGTGCTGAATTATCCACTTCTCGACACCGGACAGATGGCTGCATGGGTGTGCTTATTGGCTGCGGTGGGGGCCGGCCGTTGGGTCGCACGTTGGGAACGCTTGGGGGTTGGCGTCTTCGTGATGTTCCTGATAGGGAACGCGCTTGTCTTTTATCTTGTGACCAACGCCGTCTGCTGGGTGCTTGAACCAGCTTATCCGAGAGGACTGGAGGGGTTTGTCCGATCTATCACAACCGGGCTGCCAGGCCACCCGCCTACCTGGCTCTTCTTCCGCAATTCGCTCGCAGCAGATATCCTCTTCGCCGGATTGATTTTCCTTGTGAGCGCCTGGGCTCATCGCCCATTTCGCCAGCCGGTAACAGCGTAATCAACTCCGGTGCGCTACCACGGTGCGCTGCTGCTGTTCGCTTGTATTGAACCCCCGCACGTCCTTGCCCGCCAGGGACATCGCAGCGATCACGCTAATTCTCGCAGGTGAACGACGTGGTGATGAGGGACGAGACGTTCCTGTCCGCAGGGCGAGAGAATGCGAAGGTTAGCATCCTGGCTAAGTCCCACAAATCTCCCACGGATTGTCTCGCCCGCGGCAAGAGTAATTTCAACCAGACGCTCGCCCGCCCAGTGAGTATTAAGCTCTCGAACCGCTCTCGAAAGACCGCTGCGCAACATGGCCCGGTGAGCTTCAGCAATCGCCCCCAGATGAAGCACAGCAAGCGTGTCCAAGTCGGGAGTGACGGACAGGAGGTCTGACAATCGAGTGGTCGTTGCTGCTAGAGAAGGATCATGATCCCATGGAGAATTGGCTACATTCATGCCAATGCCCACCGTAAGCGTTTCCCGAGGTCCCTGCTCAATGAGCAGACCGGCAAACTTCTTCTTTCCACTCATCAAATCGTTGGGCCAGCGGAGCCTCACGTCCGGTATTTCGAGATCCTCGAGCATGTGGAGCAAGTGACAGCCCACCATCAATGAGAACCCGTTCCACTGGCCCGCTCCGCCCTCAGCGGGAAGGGTTGCGGAAAGCCAGAGACCGCCGGGCTCGGAAACAAACTGACGCCCAAAGCGCCCACGGCCCGCCGTCTGCTTCTGAGCGCGCACTGCGCTCCAAGGAGGCAATTCCCGAGCGAGATCGTTGGTCGAGGCCACCGTGTCATAGGAGAAAAACTGCCAACCGAAGGAGCCGATGATTGCAGTGGACTCGGCTTTCTGTGGCGATCTGGATGCCATGTTCCTGATTGGTTGGGGGATTTACGCCTTCAAGCAAGGCAAATTGCCTGTGGAAAACTGCGGCTTGCTTTGCAACTAAGCGAGGTAAGACTCCGGCGATGATCGACTACCTCAGGGTACTGCGGCTGGATCACTGGCTGAAGAATGTGTTCATCTTTTTTGGCCATCTCGTCGCTATCGCGCTGGTTCCGGACCAAGTGCCTCAAACCAAGCTCGAGTTAGTTTCACGGATCATCCTCTCCCTTGTTCCAGCGTGTCTGATTGCCTCGGCTAACTATATCATCAACGAAATTCTCGACGCCCCTTTCGATCGGACGCATCCAACAAAACGGTTTCGTCCCGTTCCCGCTGGCCGGGTGAGCGTTCCGATTCTTTGGGTGATCATGGCCGCACTTATCGTCATCGCCTTTTCGCTCTCGGCGTTATGGTTTAACGCTGGCTATATCATTTCGCTCGCGCTGCTGTTGTTGAGCGGGCTTCTGTACAATGTCGAACCTTTTCGCTTGAAGGATCGGGCTTATCTCGATGTCGTCGCCGAATCCTTCAACAATCCGATTCGTCTTTGGCTGGGCTGGTTTGCACTACTCCCCTCCACGGTTTTTCCGCCCTTGTCCATCGTGTTGGCCTGGTGGTTTTTTGGCGCCCTGCTCATGGCCGGCAAGCGCTACGCGGAATTCCGCTTTATCGGAGACGCCCGGCGGAGTGCCGACTATCGGAAGTCGTTTCGAGTTTACACGGAGCGGTCCCTGATCCTTTCCATGGTGACGCACGCGAACTTCTTTTGCTTCTGCATGGGCGTTGCTATCGCGGTGTATCGCCCCAATCTTGTTTTCGTGTTCCCTCTCGTGGTCGTTGCCATCTGTGTTTATCTCCATCGAGCCATGAGCGAGGAAGGGGCCAGACTCGAACCAGAGCATCTTCTGAAGAGTCCGCTGGTGATCGTTTGCACCCTCATCGTGGTGGCCATTTCAGGATTTCTTGCCTGGACGAAAACCGATTTCACGAAGAAGGCCCACTTCTTTAAATTGATCGGGGTGGGACAGGAAACAAATCAATGACTGAACAAACGAGGTCCTCCGCGACCTCAGCCCTCCAATGGCTGCACATGCACCGTTGGCGTGCCCTTGTGTTCACGCTCACTGGTGTCGCGGCCGTCCACCTGATCGCCGCTTCGGTGACGATTCGTCATTCAAACCAGGACCCCGTCGCCTCGGATCAAGGTGCAGAAATGTGGTTGGCCGCCACCTCCCGGGCTGACCTCTTTCCGCAGCGCACTGATGGTGTCCGCCACCCGTTGTGGTCATGGGTTGCTCGTTTCCTTTACACCGAGAACGAGGCAAAATTTTTTCAACGGGGCAAGTGGCTTAACACGCTGGTTTGCGTGCTGTTTCTTTGCGGATTGGGCGTCGCTGTGACGCGGTGGCTTGATCCGCTTGCCACCGCGAACCTTCTCTTGCTCGCGAGCTTGGGAATTCTGCTAGTCAGGGGCACGTATTTCCAGCCAGAGCCATTCTATTACCTTTGGTTTTGCCTGGCGGCAATTTTAGGATGGAGGATCCTTCGCGGAGCATCGTTGTGGGTATATGGGGTGTTTGGCGTCGTTTGCGGCCTGGCTTATCTTTCCAAACCTTCGCTGGCACCATTCCTGGTCGTCTTCGCTCTGGCACTTGCCTTTCGCGCAGTGTTGACTCTGCGCGCTCCAAATACTCGATGGAGCATTGCACAAAATTTCACCGGCCTGGCCCTTTCGATCGGGATTGTCGCGGTGATGCTTCTTCCGCTGGCAAATTTTAGTGCCACCCATTTTGGCAAGCCGCTCTTCAACTACACAAAGTATTGGATGTGGATGGATGATTTCATGACGGAGGCGTGGCCGTTCCAGGATAGGTATCCCGGCCGGGTTCAACTCGAACAGCTCCCCGCTGAAGAGACCCCGTCGCCTGCGTGGTATTTTCGGCGTCATGGATTTGGTGAGGCGGCGAAGCGCTTAGGTGATGGTACTCGAGAAGTGGTTGCTCGATTTTTTTTCCCTGAAACAAAGCTGCCCTTGCGCGGATTGATATGGCGCCCTGCGGGCAAGAAATGGGAGCAACCCCTGGCGCATCGCGGCGTGTATCTCTTTCTGCTGGCGGGCTTGTGTGCACTCCTGATTGTTCGTTCTGGATCAGAGGTCCGCCAGAGTCTGAAGCGCGCCGAAAATCTTTCCTGTTTACTGTACGCAACGCTGTTGCTGGTAGTGTATTCGCTCCTTTACGGCTGGTACTGGCCGATTGGGCGCGGGGATCGTTTCATGGGAAGTCTGTGGCTTCCTTCTGTCTTTTGCCTGGTGTGGGCAGCCGCCCGGCTTCGACACCGAGCTCACAGCCGGTTCGATGATTCGGCCTATTTGGGGACGCACTTCGTGATTTTGCTTTCACTCCTTTGGCAAGCAGCCGGGATGCTCTGGCGGTTTTCTGCAGGGGTTTTTCTTGTCACGAGAAATTGAATGTTTGAGAGGGGAGAGAATCCGTGTGCGCCCGATTGAAAAACGCTTTGCAGAATGGCTGAAGCTCGACAACTTGGGGCCTTATGCGCGCTCGATTCCGTTCCCACGGACGCATTTTAGGCTGACCATGCAAAACTTGCCGGGGTTCCGTGACTTTTATCCCGACGATTGTGCGCGTCGCAATTACATCATGTCAGGCTGGCGTGAGGTCGCGCGTCGTTACGGCTTTGTTGAATACGATGGACCGGTTCTGGAGCCGATCGAACTCTATGAGAAAAAGAGCGGCGGAGAATTGCTCGCTCAGCTCTTTGAGTTTCTTGACAAAGGCGGCCGCCATGTTGCCTTGCGCCCGGAGATGACGCCGACGCTGGCGCGCATGGTGTCGGCGCGCGAAAAGGATTTTAAGAAGCCTCTTCGATGGTTTTGTTGTCCGCAATTTTTTCGTTATGAGAAGCAACAGCGCGGACGCTTGCGCGAGTTCTTTCAGTTCAACGCAGACATTATCGGCGAGTCATCGCCGGCGGCCGATGCGGAATTGATCGCGCTTGCGATCGACATTTTGCGCGAGCTGGGGTTCTCTGAGCAGGATTTTGTCGTGCGTCTGAGCAGCCGGGACGTCTGGGCGAACTTCCTCCTGGAGCAGGAGAGGCCGTGCACAGAGGGCGAACTTGATCAGCTCCTTGCGACTATCGACAAGGCGGAAAGGCAGGAAGCCGATCTGATGGACAAGCAACTACAGCCACTTGGGGTGAGCATGGCTGAGGTTCGACGCTGGGCAGCCGATTGGTGTGAGAAGATTTACGACCCTCGTTCCGTTGCGAAAAGCGCTCCACTTGCGCGTTTTCACGAACTGCTCCACGCACACCTCGATCCGCGGGGTTTGCTGAAGTACGTCGAGGTGGATTTCTCCATCGTTCGCGGACTCGATTATTATACTGGCATCGTTTTTGAGGTTTTCGATCGTAGCAAGAAGGAGCGTGCTCTGGCGGGAGGAGGCCGGTACGACCAATTGCTCAGCGTGATGAGTGATGGCAAGGTTCCCCTGCCCGCGTTGGGTTTTGGAATGGGGGATGTCGTTCTCGGAAACCTGATTGACGATACACCGCCGGCCAAAGCGAAAATGGATCGCTGGATCGTGCAACAACACGCGGCGGATCTCTTCGTCGTCATCGCGAAGGAAGAGCGGAGGTCCGACGCCCTCAAGCTTGTGCAACAGCTTCGCAGCGCTGGACTGCGCATTCATTTTCCTCTGACCGCTGCCAGGATAGGAAAGCAATTCCAGAGCGCCGAGCAAGCGGGCGCTGAGGTAGCCGTGCTCGTCGGAGATGAATGGCCTCAGGTTGGCCTCAAAATGCTTGCCACCCGTCAAGAACACCAGATTCCGCACACTGAGCTTGCGGATTGGCTTCGAAATCGCCAAAAGCTCCTCTAACCACAGAGCACACGGAGAACACGGAGCAGGAAAAAGGCCCGCCCGTGAGCTCCGCGTTCCCTGTGGTTAATTTTTCAAGTTTCTATGACTTATCGCACGAATCCTTGCGGCGCTTTACGCAAAACGGACTCTGGAAAGCCTGTCATCCTGAGCGGATGGGTCGATTCAGGTCGCGATCATGGTGGCGTGATCTTCGTTGACCTGCGCGATCGAACCGGCATCACTCAGGTTGTTTTTCGTCCAGAGGAACATCGTGATGCAGCTGCAGTGGCCCACGGACTGCGAAACGAAGATGTCATTCAAGTTTCGGGAGTTGTTGCTCCACGTCTTCCGGGAACGGAAAACGCCAATCTCGCCACCGGCGAGATTGAAGTCGTCGCCGATTGGCTGGCGATTTTGAATAGAGCGGAAGTCCTGCCGTTCCCTCTGAACGAGGATTCTGTCAGCGAAGATTTGCGTCTGGAGTACCGCTATTTGGATTTACGGCGCTCGGAGATGGCACGTAATCTCAGGGCGCGTCACAAGATTACCAAAGCCACCCGCGATTATTTCGATCTCCAAGGCTTTCTTGAAATCGAAACCCCGCTGTTGTCGAAAAGCACCCCCGAAGGGGCCCGTGAATTCCTTGTGCCGAGCCGGATCTTCCCGGGCAAATTCTACGCGCTTTCGCAATCACCGCAGCAATACAAGCAATTGCTGATGGTGGGGGGAGTTGAGCGATACTTTCAGATTGCCAAATGCTTCCGCGATGAAGATCCGCGTGCCGATCGAATCACCGAGTTAACGCAGATTGATGTCGAGATGTCCTTTGCGACCGAAGAAGAGATCTTCTCTCTGGTCGAAGGCCTGCTGGCGCAGATTTTTCACGCGGTGAGCGACACAAGGGTGTCGCTTCCCTTTCCACGCCTGACGTATCACGAAGCCATGAACCGCTATGGCACGGACAAACCGGACCGGCGCTTTGCCATCGAACTCGTCGAACTGAATGATGTCTTCAGGGAGAGCCAGTTCAAGGTCTTCCGGACTGCGATCGCAGACGGGGGCGTGGTGAAGGGGATAAATGTCAAGGGATTCGCCAATATTACCGCAGGTCAAATCGAGCATCTCACGGAAGTCGCCCGCCAATCTGGCGCGCGAGGTCTGGCCTTTATTAAGGTCGAGGATGCCGAGTGGAAGTCCCCCATCGTGAAGTTCTTTTCTGATGCGGAAAAGCGAGCGCTGATCGGTCGGCTCAATATTGAGGAGGGAGACTTGATCCTTTTCGGTGCCGGTCTGTGGGAGCTCGTCTGCACCGTTCTCGGTCGCGTGCGCCTGAGTGTAGCAGAGATTCTGAAACTGAACAGCGGCTCCCGCGCTTTGGAGTTCTTATGGGTGGTGGACTTTCCGCTGCTTGCTTACAGCGCGGAGGAGCAAAAATGGAATGCGGTGCATCATCCTTTCACACGCCCTAAGAGCGAGGATATTCCCCTGCTGGAGGCGCGGGAGTTCGGGAAAGTTCGGGCCCAAGCCTACGATGTTGTCCTCAATGGCGTTGAGATTGGCGGCGGAAGCATCCGTATTCATGAACGCGATCTCCAGGAAAAAGTCTTTGAGGTGCTTGGGATCCCGCCAGAGAAGCAGCAAATCCTGTTTCCGCACCTTCTGAGAGCTTTCCGGTTTGGAGCCCCCCCCCACGGCGGCATCGCTCTCGGGGTCGATCGCCTGACCATGCTTGCTACAGGCACGGACAATATCCGCGACGTCGTCGCCTTTCCTAAGAACAATCGCGGAGAGGACCTCATGATGAATTCGCCAAGTGCGCCTGAGCTCAAGCAGCTCCAAGAGCTGGGGCTTCAAATCACGAAGAAGCCTTGATGTGAACAAGTCCTCGGATGTCTTTGTCAGTTTGCAAAAGTTCTCTGCTCACTGTAGTCAAATGCACATGAATCTGCGCGCCTCAGTTTGTCTTCTGATTGCCATGCTTCTTCTTTCAGAAGTTCGAGCCGATCTTCTTGATGAAGTTCCACAAAATGCCCGCGACGAACTCGCCGCGGGGCAGACTGTGGTCACAAGCGAAGACGTCAAAGGCGCCCCTTGGCCGAGACTGAAGCTCTATAGAGTCGTGAACGCTCCGCCCCAAGTGCTGGCTGACCTCTTTACCGACTATCCGGCGGCGCCCTCCTACACGCCGGGAATGCTGGCCGCCAAGGTGATCGCGACAAATCCCGATGGAACCAAGGATGTGGAATATCGGGTAAAGGTGGCTGTGCTGGGGAGCATTACCTACAGCGTGCGCAACACCTACATCCGCAAAGGCAATTCCTACGAAGTCAAGTGGACGCTGCTCCGGTCTCCCCTCGCAAAAGCAAGCGATGGTTCTTTGCGGATTGAGCCCTACGGGAATGGGAAGACCCTCATGCGTTATGTCAATCTAACTATTCCGCTCACGAGTTTGGTCTCAGGACTGAAAGGTCAAGCACTTAGCGAAGCCAAGGCTACTGTTCAAGCCATCGCGTCGGAAGCGGAGCGCCGAGCCGCCAAAGGAAATTAATAGAGGAATCAACATGAACTCTTCCTTCGCTCCCTTTCGCGCAAAGATGCAATCGGCGAATCTGAGCGAAGCCGCGATTGCCGCCTTCGAACGCGCCTTCAAGCTTCTTGCGGCCAGGGAAAGCGGCTTGATTGCCGAGAGTTCCATCCACCCCGTTGAGCAACTTGCAAACTACAGGGAGATTTCCTCTGCTCCCGCGAACGGTGGACTTCTTGCGAAGGCAGTCATGCTGAAGCTGAACGGCGGCCTCGGGACGAGCATGGGACTTGAGAAGGCAAAGTCGCTCCTGGTGGTGCGCAACGGGGATACCTTTCTCGACCTCATTGTGCGGCAGGTACTCGCCACTCGCAAACAGACGGGCGCCAATTTGCGCTTTTTGCTGATGAATAGCTTTAGCACCAGCGAAGAGACCCAAGCACACCTCGCTCGCTATCCTGAGCTTGGCGAACCGGCTGACTTGGAGCTTCTCCAGAATAAAGTGCCGAAGATCACCATGGAGGCGCTGCTGCCTGCCGAATGGCCTGCTAATCCCGAGCTCGAGTGGTGCCCGCCCGGGCACGGCGATCTTTACCCTGCCATTCTGGGATCGGGTGTGCTCGATCGCTTGCTCAAGGAAGACTATCTCTATCTCTTCGTCAGCAACTCGGACAACCTTGGTGCGACCCTTGATCCCGCACTGCTAAGCTGGTTCGCAAGTTCGGATATGCCCTTCCTGATGGAAGTCACCGCGCGCACGGCGGCGGATCGCAAAGGGGGACACCTTGCCAGACGGGCCAGTGATGGTCAACTTCTGCTCCGTGAATCAGCGCAGTGCCCAAAAGAGGATATCGACGTCTTTCAAGATATCGAGCGGCATCGTTATTTTAACACGAATAATTTGTGGCTAAGGCTCGATCATCTGGCCGAGGCCCTTCGACGCAACGGCGGCCTTCTGCCCTTGCCGGTCATTACAAACGTCAAAACGTTGGATCCTCGGAACAAGAAATCTCCGCCGGTTTATCAGCTCGAGACGGCCATGGGCGCTGCTATTGAGTGTTTTCCTGGCGCCGGCGCCGTGGTCGTACCGCGCACGCGATTTGCCCCCGTCAAAACGACGGCCGATCTTCTCGCGCTTCGCTCAGACGCCTACCTGATCACCGACGACGGCCGCGCCATGCTCGTCCCCGAGCGCCAAGGGATCCCGCCGGAGATCGACCTGGACAATGATCATTTGAAGCTGGTGGACCAGCTCGAAGCTGCGCTTTCCAATGGCGTGCCGTCCTTGCTACATTGCCGCAAACTGACGGTGCGCGGTCCCGTGCGCTTTTCCTCGTCTCAGCGCTTTGATGGAGACGTCGTGTTGGAAGCTTAAGCGTCTTCATTTTAAGGGCTCCGATACGCGAACACCCTCTGGCGGGCTGAAGTGGAAGTCCTCGGGCGACAGGGTGGCTCGGCGCTCATTGGAGAAGGTAATGATGGTGCGATCGCCTTCACTGCCGGCGATTTCCAGCCGCCTTGCGGAAAGCTCGCTGGAAATGTCCACTTCCACCTCCGAAACTGCTTTGCGCAGGCTCGATGTTTTGGGAGTGAGCTTGGCTTTGTAGCCATTGGCAGTTTTCATCACGCGGATATTGTAGTTCTTTGCAAGGCCCTGAAGTCCAAAACCTGAGGTCATGGCGGCGAGGGACTCGCGAATGGAGCGATTGGATGCCAGCGTGTATTTTTCTGCTTCGCCAAACTGCGGATAGTACAGCCACAAAGTTTCACCATCGCAAACGGTCAAGCTTCCACCATTGACTTGACGACGAAACTTGTCGGGAGGAAGAAAGGAGACTGTCCCCGTCTCGACAACGGGTTGATTCATCAGCGAGAGCCGGCGCTCTTCCCGGAAATCCGCCTGAATGGCGGCGCCCCGGCGACTCTCGGCCAAGCGCGACAGGAAAACATCGACATCCTTTGCCGAGAGTTCCTGACCATTGAGAGCCGAGGCAACGAAGAGAAGGGCCAGCAACGGCCTCACAGTCCAACCGGAACAAATTGATACCATTGCAGAGGTGAGCGACAGATCTCTTCGAACAAGGAAGCGCCAAGCTCGCCTGTGCACCGGGCAATCTCTGTGTCGCGCTGCGCGTGCGAGACCCGGCGCGCTTGCACCGGAGGCTTGGCGATGATCCGATAGCGCCCATTGGACAAGCGGCTGACGATCACGGGAAGAATTTTACATCCCGTCAACCACGAGAGCAGTGCCGGCGAGGAGGAAAGCGTGGTGCGGCCGTTCGGAAGCTCAAAGGAAATGCGGTGCTCGGTCAGGGGACGGTCGGCCAGCATGGCCATGCAACGGCCTTCCTCGATGGCCCGAGCAACCTGAAGCGAGGCGAAAGGATCTGTCCCCACCGTGATTGTCGTGGTGCCCCAACGTTGTCTCCATTTTGCGCGCCAGGCGGTGAGCGCGGTAGAGGGTTCCGGCAGCGTCGCGATACTGACGTTTCGACCCATACGTCCGAGAACAACAGCGCCAAATTCAAAAAAGCCAAAGTGTCCGGTAGCTAGAATGACACCTCGACCTTCCGTTGTCGCGCCGCGAAGGTGCTCGATGCCTTCACTCTCCGCGCAAAATGCGAGAGCCTCATCTGCAGGAAGCGCTCCAACGGCGACGTAGTCAGCAATGGTGGCGCCAAAATTGACGAAGACCGAGATAGCGTCACCTTCGGTCACGGGTTCCTTGCGCAGCAGGGCGAGATTATCGCGAACAATTCTACGAATCGCGTGCTGTGTGACGGCATAGGTCCACGCCACCGTCCGGCTGATGGCTTGGGCGCCGGAGCGCTGAAAGAGAGGATAAATGCGGGTGGCAAGTTCAAAGATTCGGGCCGAGTAAAGCCGGCGGTAAGCCCATCGTTCAGTATGCGGTTTTTCGGCGGGAAAGGGAGCGTGCATTCAGCAAAGGGAGTGTTCAGGTGGAATCAAACAACGATAGCCTGCTTCCTGCAGTTTACCGAGCAGACGCGCTATGGTGATCAGGCGGTGCCTCGTTGGGCCATTTTCATGAATGAGAACGATGGCCCCAGGATGGATCGACCGCATGATCCTGCTAACTATCGCCGTGGGGGCAACCAGGCAGCCGTCGCATCCATCCACCGACCAACCCACCACCCGGAGCGCCAGCTCAGCCGCGACCGGATGAACCGAGGAATTGTTCATGCCTACCGGAGAGCGGAAAAACCGCGGCGCTCGTCCCGTCGTCCATCTAATGGCATCGGATCCCTCGGCCATTTCCCGCCGTACCAGCGGCCGCGGCATGACCCACCACCAGCCGGCGGGATGCGAATAGGTGTGATTTTCGATTCCATGACCTTCAGAAACGATCCTGCGGCACACTTCGGGGTTTCGTTCAGCTTTTTCTCCGATGACAAAAAATGTCGCTTTGACATTCTGCTCGGCAAGCGTGTCGAGGATCCTCGGAGTGTTCTCCGGGTCTGGCCCGTCGTCAATGGTCAGCCAAACGGCGCGTTCGGGGCTCTGAAACCGAGTCAGCACCTGGCCATGCCATGAGCAGTTCCTTCGCAGTGTGGGATAGAGCCAGAGCAAGTCGTGCGTGCTCCAGGAGATCGCACGCGCGCGGCCCCGCAACGCGAGGACACCCAAGACGGCTGCGAGCCGGCCAGCTAGCAGCAAGTGTCGAGTTTCCATCGAGTTCGTAATCTCCAGACCGTCCCGAAGCGCGGCAAGAGTAGAAGACACAACCGTGCATGCGTTCCTGCAAGCAGCAAGTTATCGCGAACGTATTTGAAGTGCGACACGCCTCCTGCGCTGCGTGGTGGATAATGCACGGGAACCGACTGGTTGATTGGGCGCACCCCCGCCCAAAAGAGCCTCACCACAAGCTCGGTATCGAAGTCGAAACGACGAGCTGTTCCAATGGATTCCATGATGCCGACAGTCGGCTTCAGCGGGTAAAGACGAAAGCCGAAAAGCGAGTCGTGCACGCCGCCCCAGAGAGTTTCGAGGTTGGCGAACCAATTTCCGATCCGGCGTCCCTTCACGCGCTCCGAAGGAGCGTCAGGACCAAACACAGGCACTCCGAGGATCATTGCCTCCGGATGCCTGGTTGATATCTCCATGAAGGAGGCGATCCGGTCCGCGGGATGCTGGCCGTCTGCGTCAGCCACCAGCACATGGGAGTATCCTTCCTCGAGCGCGGCCCTCATTGCGACGAGAGTGGCACCACCCTTTCCCTGGTTATGACTTAGCGCAAAAAGACGCACATCCTTGGATTGACGTGAGAGATCGTGCGCTTCCGCCACACTGCAATCGGTGCTGCCATCGAGCACAATCCAGACGGGTTTCCAATGTTCAAGCACCGCGCGGGCCGTTTGCGCCAAGAGGGGACCGCTATTGTAACTGGGCAGGACAACGAGACGCGAGCCGTTGCTCGAGACAGCCGAGGGATTCAAGAGAGCTCGAGAAGGCGGATGCCTGCGCCGGTATTCTGCAAGTGCTCGCGAAAATAAAGCTCAAGGCGCGCAGAGAGCTGTTGAGCGCTTTCCTCGACCTCAGCATGGAAGCTCTCACCAAGATGAAGACGAAAGCGAATGGGAAGCTGCGAGCGGCTGAAAAGCGAAACGCCCTTGGAGAGATAGCGGCCCTCGTGTTCGATGAACACCGTCTGAATTGAAGCATCAGCTTTTTTCGCAATGAGAGCGAAGCCTTTCTTGAAGGGATTGATCCCTTGCGAGCCAGTGCGGGTACCCTCCGGGAAGATGAGGAGATTTTCTCCCGCCTCAAGCTTCTTCACACCTTGTCGAATGAGCGCCGAGCCCTTGTCGTTTGGCACAAATCCGGCCAGCCGCGCCGCTCCGCCGTACACTGGATTCTGAATCAAATTCGCGCGCATGATGCAGACGGTGCGGGGGACGATTGAAAGCAGGATAACAGCGTCGATTAGGCTTGGGTGATTCGGCGCGAGGACCGTCGCGCGAAGCTCTCCGAGCCTTTTCGCCTCGGGAAAGTAGATCTGAAATACTCCTAAGCTGCAGCAGAGACGCAGCCAACTTTTGAAGAGTCCGCGAATAAGAGACTGACCCGCCCAAGCAGGCACTCTGCTCCCGAAATATCGGAAAAACAATGCACAGGCCGGACTCACCAGGAGCCCACCTCCGAAGAATGATGCCAGACAAGAAATTTGCTTTAGATAGTCCCAGCATGCTTGCAGGGAGAGGGGATTTTTTGAGGAAAAGCGCTCGGCGAGACGAGGTGAGGATTCGGCTCTCGCGGGAGGCATGAAAAGTACTCTAGCGGAAACTTTGTTGGAAAAAAGGGCAGAGATGGCCCGATCATTTCGCTGCTACTGCGTCCTGATTCTAGCCGAGGGGGTTTGTTTCACAGAATCTGTCGGTAATTTGCTGGAAGGCGTGCCTGCCTGAAGTGGAGATTGCTTTGCCATGAGAAAATGGGTTGCTCTGTTTATCCAATCGCTGGTCAGTGTGGCCTTATTGGCATGGATTTTCTGGCAGGAGGACTTCCGCACCCGTACGTGGCAGGTCTTGACTTCAGCGCGTCCCGAATGGCTGGCAGCGGGGTTTGTCGTGGCGGGCGCGGGTAACTTGT
Source organism: uncultured Verrucomicrobiae bacterium (assembly GCA_963744345.1). Lineage (GTDB taxonomy): Bacteria > Verrucomicrobiota > Verrucomicrobiia > Chthoniobacterales > Terrimicrobiaceae > DASTFP01. The sequence continues at coordinate 159,372 of CAVUTD010000024.1, read as the reverse complement.
TGGGAGTCGTGCGATGGGGCATTTTTCTTCGAGTTCTTGGCATACGGCTTTCCCCGTGGGACGTGTTCCGTTTGAGTTTCGTGGGCTTGTTTTTCAATCATTTCCTCGTCGGGGTGGTTGGGGGCGACGCGGTGAAAGTGGTCTGGCTTGTGGCCAAGGGTCAGCCCAGGACAGCCGCGTTGCTTTCCGTGATCATGGATCGCACGAGTGGCTTCGGAGCTCTGATCTTATGTTCGCTCATCTTCATGCTTTCGTTCTTCGACTGGCTCATGCAGAGCCCGGTGGTGGCTGGTCTCATGCGGGCGGTATTTTTTTATCTGTTCGTTCTCACTGCACTGGTTGTTTTCTCTTTCGTCATGAGCGCCAAGGGACTTACCGGCCGATTGCCGCTCTCCTTCCCGGGACGCAAGGTAATCATTGAGTTTACCGAAGCTTATTTTCAGTTTGTCAGCTCCTGGAGGCATACCTTGTTGGCGTCGCTGCTTTCCGTGGCAATGTTACTGGCCTATTTCTTGACCTTTTACTTCAGCGCAAAGGCGTTCGGGCTGGAAGTACCTCTGGGAGAATTCTTCGCGTTTATGCCCGCAGTGGATATCATTTCGGCTCTTCCCATTAGTCTCGGAGGTTTTGGCATACGCGAGCAGTTATTTGCGACGCTTCTGGGTGAGTTGTGGGGCGCACCGGCGGCTCAGGCTGTCTCTATCTCCCTGGCAGGTGCATCAATCGCATTAGTCTGGGGATTGTTCGGCTTGGCCCTGTTGCCTGCTTACCACCACGCTGCGAGCAAGGAGGTCAGGGCGTGAATTCGGCGCTTCACGCAGCCGCCGCGCGTTACCGGCGATGGCCGAACCTCTATTGTTACGCCATTGGCAAGATCGCGTTTGACCCCGCTTATTCGTTTGTCGCCTCAACGTTGAGAGCTTCACAGCACCCTTTGCTCGACCTTGGCTGCGGCGTCGGGCTGCTGGCGTGCTTTTTAAGGGCAAACGGCCACACTGCGCCGATTCGAGGCCTCGATGTGGATGAGGGAAAAATCGCCATCGCACAGGAGGTGCTCGGCGGAGGGAATCAAGAATTTCGCCTCGGGAATGCGCTCAATTTTTCCAGCCATTCCGGAGACATTGTCATGCTCGATGTGCTCCATTATTTCAGCGACGATGATCAGCAGCAGTTGCTCAAGAAAATTGCCACGAGCATTGCGCCGCATGCCATCGCTTTGATTCGGATCGCTTTGAACGAACCCAATTGGCGATTTGCCGCGACCGAAGTCGAGGAATGGTTTGTCCGCTTGAGCGGCTGGATCTCTCAGCGGGGTGCGAATTTTCCAACACGCGACGAAGTTTTGTTACCGTTCAAGCAAAAAGATTTGGTCGACGATATCCGTCCGATGTGGGGATTGACTCCCTTCAACAGCTATCTCCTTTCCGTTAGACGCAAAGGCTGATAGCGCTTCTGCGCGCCTTGCGCCCGGAGAAACCCAAAAATAATCTTTTCCGATTACGCCTCTCGAGTTATTCGGGAGAAAAGGGGGACTTGAGTGTGCCATGAAAACTGTGAAGGAAATTCTACAGGAGAATCAGAACCTGCGCGGGGCGCTAAGGGTCCTGACCGGCAAGACGAACTCTGGAAAACGGGCCATCTATATCTCGGGAAATCCGGCTGGTTTTCGGTTGCTGTCGCAAATTCTACAGGCACAAGCTGATTCCGTCGGATCCGGTGAGGGAGAGGCCAAATCTTTCGTCAAACTCGAGCGGGATGCAGGATCCCTCTTTTTCGAAACCGACGACTCCGTGGAAATCTTCGAGATCCACTGCGACGATCATTTTCCCGAAAAGCACGAGACATCTCGCGAGGCTTAGCCCTTCGAGAGAACGTTTAGCTTGCCGAAAGGACTCCGGGCTTTTCCGCGAGATTCTTTTCCAGCACAAGTCTTGTTCCTCGCCGACAGGGTTCGTAATTCACGTAATCGAAGACTTTTCGAATGATATGGACCCCCACTCCACCCGGCCGGAAATCTTCCAGGTTGCGGCTGCGGATGCACTCTGGGTTGCACGAACGTCCGTAGTCTCGCAGGGTAAAGCGCACGCGGTCGTGCAAGCGTTCCATTTCCAGGCGCACCGGTTTACCATCGTCGTCATAGGCGTGACGGATAATGTTGGTGCAAGCTTCATCCAATCCCAGGACGAGAAGCTCGGTGGCGCATTCATCAAACGCGCACTTTTTGAGAAAGGAGCGCACGCAGTGGCGCACATCCGCCAACCGGCAAGCTTCGCTGGTGAACGTAAATTTGCGCTTCACGCCAAACCTCCTACCAGCAGGGTAAGATCATCGTCTTGTCGACGTGCGCCACGATGGGTCTTTTCGCAATCAATCAAGCGGTCGACGATCAGCTTGGGGGTCTCAAACTTCTGCCCCGCGAGACAGGAGATGATCTTCCTCTCGAAAACTTCATCGGTCGAATTTCTCGACTCTGAAAGCCCGTCCGTGTAGCAGATGAAAAAGTCCCCGGCTTGCAGATCGATCTTGCCTTGACGGTATGAAACCTTGCGCAAAATGCCGAGAGGGAGTGAGCCGTCCGTCTCGATCTCGAAAGCAGAACCATCGGCCCGGAGCATTACCGGCTTGCAATGACCAGCGCTGGCCAATTCGATTCGATTAGCCGAAGGGATAACGCGGCCCACGATCGTCGTCACGAACATGCCGCGGATGATGCGGTCGCTTAGCGTCGAGTTCAATCGGACAAGCGCATCCGCAGGGCTGGTCGTCATGGCAAAGACGAATTGCATCGCGCTCAGAGTCTGCGCCATCAGAAGAGAAGCGGAAATGCCTTTGCCGGAGACGTCGCCCACCGCGAAGTAGGTTTCGTAGGGACTGCGCACAAAGACATTATAGAAATCTCCTCCGACATTAGACGCTGCCTGATTGTGGGCTGCGAACAGAGCTCCCGGCGTGCGGGCAGGGATCGCGCGCGCGAGGATTTCTTGCTGGATGTCGCTCGCGATGGCGAGATCCCGCTCGACGCGCTCCTGCGCCCGCATGCGTTCAAGCGCCCGCAGCTTCCCAATGGCGGTGGCGGTGAGATTGGCATAAGCGGTGAATCCTTCAAAATCTTGTTCGTCGAAGCTATCGCGGTCGCGTGGGTTGAGTATCTGAAGCACGCCTATGATTTCGCCTTCGTGTTTAAGGGGAGCGCATAAGATTGACCGCGTCTGAAAACCTGTCTGTAGATCGGCTTCCTTGTAGAAACGAGCATCCGCGTAGGCATTGGGGATCAGAATGCTCTGCGCGTGAGCGAGAACCCATCCCGCGATTCCTTTGCCGCGCGGAACGGAAATGCGTGGTTCGATGAACTGTCCCTGGCCCGACGACGTGATGGCGAGCTCGAGGGCTCCGGTTTCCTTGTTTACGAAGAAGAGCGAGGCCGCTTCGGCGAGAATAACACGCCGCGCGACGTCGAGGATTGCCCGCAGAAGCTCATCATAGTCCGTAATCGAGTTGATAAGGCCGCTGACTTCGACCAGTCCTTTGTAAATGCTGAGGGATTTGCGAAGCGATTCAACTTCCGCTGCCGGCATACGATACCTTTCGCATCGTGGCACGCTTAACTCCAGCCGGATTTTTGCGTGGAAAAGTCGCCCGTTGTGCGTGAATGTTTTTGCCGCAATGGTAAGATCTGTAGCGTTCGTCATCAGTGTCTGGTTCTTTGTCGTCTCGGTGAAAGCCGATGGCGGAACGGCCTATTTGGCTCTGAAGGCTGCTCAGAAAGACACGGATCGATCTGCGAGCTTAATGGAGGTTGCAGGTGAACGCGGGGAGCCTCAACCGCAGGAGTGGAAGGTTGTTTTCAGAGACTCGACCGCGAGGGGAGGAATTCGAGAGATTGTTGCTTCGGGCGACGTCGTTGTTTCTCAGCGCACCCCGCTCAAGGAATATGCGGGTGTGGGCAACGAGCCGACGATTGCTCTTGCGCGTTTGAACCTTGATTCGGATCGTGCCTTTGAAATTGCCAATAAGCAAGCCATCGCCAAGAAAATCAGCTTCAGTTGGGTGGACTACAGCTTGCGGGCAGATACTGCAGGCGGCGTTCCGATGTGGGTTCTCAGGCTTTACAACAACATGGGGTTGAATGTGGGCGTGACTCAAATTTCCGCTGAAAATGGGTCCGTCCTGATGCCGTTGCAACCGACGGCACCTCCGCCGACTGAACGCCAGGAACAATTCAGCGACTCCTCAACGGGCAGGCAGATCGGAGGTTTTATCGGCCGGGTAGGCGGAACTCTCGAGAACGTTGGAACCGCGGTGAAGGACAAGACCCTTCGAACCGTCGGAAGGGTTCAGGAATTCCTGACCGGCGAAAGGACGATCGGACCAACAGATGAGGACGATGAATAGAGGTTCATGGCCCAAGGGAGCATACGGTTAACGATCCATGTCCCCGTTTGAAGCGATCGTCGTTCTCATCATTGTTGGCTTTCTGATGCTCGCTGCGGAAGTGTTCGTGCCGGGCATGGTGCTGGGATTACTCGGAGGATTGTGCCTCACCGGCGCAGTGGTCGTGGCGTTCGTGTATTATGACGCTCTCACTGCCGCACTGGTGTTTGCCGGGGTTTGTGTGCTGACGATTGGCGGTTTCATCGGTTGGTTGAATGCGTTTCCGCACACCGCGATCGGCAAGAGAATCATGCTGCAAAAAAGTCATTCAAGCGGTGTTGGAGAGCGCTCTTCTCCCTCCGAATTGCTGGGAGCGCAGGGACGTGCACTCACCCCGCTGCGCCCGGCGGGTTCGGCATCCATCGGCGGGAGAAAGGTAGACGTCGTTGCGGAGAGCGATTTCATTGCCCCCGATGAGCCGATCGTTGTGGTTCGCCAAGAGGGCCTCAGGATCGTTGTTCGAAAAAAGGTGTAGCCCGATTGACGCTAATGCATAAGCTTTGCCGCCAAATCAAATGGACACTATGAACCTGTTCGCGCTCATCCTAGTAGGAATCGCCGCCGTCATCGGCGTGGTTCTGGTGCTGATAATGGCAAATTTCTTCGGCGTCTGGCTGCGTGCGAAAATCGCGGATGCCCCGGTGCCATTCGCCAAGCTTATCGGCATGCGCCTGCGCCGTGTTCCTGTCGGACTCATCGTTGACAGCCGTATCACGGCCGTAAAGGCTGGACTGCCGCTGGATACCGATTCCTTGGAGGCTCATTTTCTATCTGGCGGCAACGTCACTCATGTCGTGTTGGCGCTCATTGCCGCAGACAAAGCAGGCATCACGCTCGATTTCAATCGTGCCTGCGCGATCGATCTCGCCATTAAAGGCACCAGCAAAACCGTGCTGGAAGCTGTGCGCACGAGCATCAACCCGAAGGTCATCGATTGCCCAAATCCCCAGCAGTCTGGCGGAAGAGTTACGATCGATGCGGTCGCCCGCGACGGCATCGGAGTGAAGGTGCGCGCCCGCGTGACCGTGCGCTCGAACCTCGATCGCTTCGTCGGCGGCGCCACGGAAGAAACCATCATCGCGCGGGTGGGCGAGGGGATCGTGACGTCGATCGGTTCCGCGGTTTCCTACAAGGACGTTCTCGAGAACCCGGACCGCATCTCGAAAGTGGTGCTTCAAAAAGGCCTCGATAGCGGCACCGCATTCGAGATTCTCTCGGTAGACATTGCCGACGTTGACATTGGCGACAACGTCGGGGCGAAACTTCAGGCTGAGCAAGCCGAGGCAGACAAAGTTGTGGCTCAGGCCAAGGCGGAGATGCGGCGCGCGGCCGCCGTAGCCAGCGAGCAGGAGATGAAGGCTCGCACGCAGGAGATGCGCGCGAAAGTCGTCGAAGCCGAAGCGCAGGTGCCGCAGGCCATGGCTGAAGCTTTTCGCGGCGGCAATCTCGGCATCATGGATTATCTTAGGATGAAAAACATTCAGTCAGATACAGGCATGCGAGAGGCTATTGCCGGGACCGAGAAGCCGGGGCAAAGCCATTGATCGCCCGCAAGCTCACTGTTTAGATGGAACAACTCGTCATTCTCCTGCTGATCGCTTTGATCAGCTTAATCAATTGGCTGGTTAAGAAGTCGTCGGAGCTCCGAAAAACCCGAAAACTGGAGAAGGACGCGGGCAGGAGCGAAGAGAGTCTGCGCGGCGGGCAATCTCCGCCGACCGCATCTCAATCGGAAAGGAACCTGCGCCGGTTCCGCGAAGCTTTGGGTCTGCCGGAAGAAGCAGTTCCTCCCGCTCCTCCGAAGCGGGTGGAACAAACAGTTCCACCGCCGCTTCCGCCGTCACTGCCAAAGGCTCCTGCTCCGGCAAGGCCGGTCACTCATCTCATTCCCGCCGCTCCTTTGCATGTCGCCCCTACGCATGAAGGATATCGGTTCGAATTTCCCCACAGAACCAGCAAGCCTTTAAGCCCGGCCAGAGGTGCCGAATTGAAGGACTCTCGCATTCAGGAGCTCCTAAGTTCAAGCGGAGGGTTACGCGATGCCGTGGTGCTTTCCGAAATCCTTGGACCGCCGAAAACCCTGCGCACCGGAGAGAGAGAGTTCTTCAAATGAGCGCGGATTTCTCGGAATTAACCGACGCCTTGCGTGAGCGGCTAAGTATTGTCAGCGATCATGACCTCCGCGCTCGCGACCCTCAAGGTCATCTTGATCAACTCAAGTCAGCAGCCTCGCGACTGGATGCCGCCATTGCACAGCTGCCTGCCCAATGCGATCCCGAATTGCGCCATTATCTTAACCGTCAAAGCTACGTCAAGGCGCTCGCCTGGCTGGAAGAGCAGGACTCCTAGCTGGACCGTCGCTCGCGTCATACCCGCGAAACCCCTTGGTCCGTGGAACCGTTACTTTCTCCTTGCCAAGCCAGGGAAGGTTACCTATTGGAGTTTCACAAGATGAAAGCTGTCTTCTGCCTGCTGATCTTGTTCGCTTCGGTTAATCTTGCGCGTGCCGGCTTTGCCGGTCCCCCGCCGTTTACGAACGATTCTCCGCTTGCAGAGCGGCACGGATGGAAATTATCAGGCGATCGCATCAGGAACAAACCTGACGGGCGTGTTCTCATTTGTGATTCAGTGATGGGATCCAAACATCAGGTCAGACGGCAACGCTTAACAGCTGGGTGTTCTTTGTCGACGGGAACATTTTCCAAGGCAGCGTTACGGCGGCGATTTCGCGTGGGAAGATCGCTGGTGTCCTTAATGGAGGAGTGACCTCGTTATCGCTCGAAAGGGGTGGAAGCGCTGACGCTGCCTTCCGCGTTCGTCATCCCTGGCAACACAGCGTCTGGAGAATTTAATGGCTCCTTTCAAGTGAACTCCCCATTGGCTGTTTTTGAGGGTAAGGGCTCGCTGGAGGGAACGCCCCACGCGAACGGATCAACTCGTCTTTATCAACTGAACCTATGAAACCGCTGTCATTGAAAGCGGCACTGTCGACACCACCACTACTCACTCCTGCTGACTAACCCCAAGCAGCTTTCGAGATTGATAGCACCATGCCGGCATTGCCAAGACGCGTTTCAGGTTTAACGGAACGCGCGTCTCTACAACGCCTACCGCCCTCCCACTCCGACTGCTTCGGCCTACCCCGCCGCCTCTTCGGCGATAACCAACGGAACAACTACTGGTACGACACTACTGGCACTGACTACCGGCACGACGACTAACGGGACAACTCAATAAGGTTAGCCGTAACGGGCGTGCGAAGTGCTTTCGAGCTTTGGCTGTAGCGAGCGTTCCATCCTTCTTCTCGTTTCGGTGGCTTGATCCAAAGAGTTGCGGCGGACTGTCTCTTTCAGCGCTCAAACGTCTTGTCTCTCTGCTTTCACGCTGACCGAACTTCTTGTTGCATCGCCATCATTGCGATCTTGGCAGGCTTGGCTATTCAGGGATATTCGAAAGTCAGCGCCACCGTCTCGAAGGGCAAATGCTTTGCAAACCTGAGAAGCCTGCATGTCAGCTTCGCCGCATACATTCAAGATCATGGACATTGGCCGCAGCAGCCTGATTTTCATAGCTGCCTACTCACAGCAATATCAGGATTGGTGGCTAAAGACGATGGAACCCTACACGCAGTCACGCGAAGTCTGGAAATGTCCCCTTTTGAAAAAATTTGCAGTTTACGACTCGCAAGGGAGCAAATTAGAGATTCACTACACTCCGACGCGCTTCGATGCGAGGCCCACGACTCCTTATCGCTGGGCGAAACAACCCTGGCTGATCGAGGTGAGCAATATTCACGGGAACGGCCCGCTCCTCTTGATGCCGGATGGAAGCATTAGAAGTCTCACCGACCTGGTGCCTAACTTCTACGAAACCAAGCAGTGAACGCGCTCAGCGTTCCTTATCCTTTTTCCTGCGCCACCCAATCGATCGCGAAACGAACCATTTCGCTCGCGTCCTTGAAACCGAGCTTCTCCTTGATGTGGGCGCGGTGGGTTTCGATCGTCTTCACGCTGAGATGGAGTTCAGAGGCAATGCCCTTGGTGCCCAAGCCGCGCCCGAGCAATTCCAGGACTTCGAGCTCCCTGTCGGAAAGCTTGTCCACGGGAGATCCCATTCCGCCCTCCACGGATTGAACTGCCTGGAAGATAAGACGCTCACTAAATTCGGGGCTAACGTAAAGTTCGCCCTTGAGCACTTTGCGAAGGGCCGCGAGAACATGGGTCAGGGCCTCCGCCTTCATGACATAACCGAGAGCGCCGGCGCGGAGGGCGCGAAGCGCATAGAGTGATTCATCATGCATCGAAAGCATGAGGATCGGGAGATGGGGCTGTTCAGACTTCATCAGTTTGATCAACTCGATGCCATTTGTGCCCGGCAGCGAGATGTCGAGAAGAGCGACGTCCGGCTTGAAGTTCCTCATCGCGTCAAGAGCAGAAGCCGAGGAAGAGGCTTCCCCGCACACAGCCAGATCGGATTCGGCATTGATCAGCGCAGCAATGCCATAGCGGAAAACAGGGTGATCATCAACGATGAGAACGCGTCTTTTTAGCTGCTCGGAGTCGCTGTCTCCCTCACCTCGTACTTCATTGGAATTCATGCCGCGTGAGGGAACGTGCAACTGATGTGCGTTCCATCATGAAAGTTGGCGCATAGCTCCCCATGAATCGCTCGGGCGCGGTATTGCAGGCTTTTCGACGCGAGATCATTTGGATCGTTTGTTAACGGACCTTCCTTGGCGCCATCATCGGTGATCTCGAGCAGAAATGATCCGTCCTTTTCAGAAAGGCGTATCGCAATTTTTGTGGCGCCTGTTTTTTCCAGCGCGTGAAGCACCGCCTCTTGAGCAATTCGGTAGGCATGTATCGCCGGATCCGAGGCCTCCCCCCACGATTTCTCTTCGCAGGAAAAGTCGCATGGCACGGTGCGGCTCACCCGACTGGCAAGCCCCTCCAGCGCGGCAGGCAGTCCGGCACACTCGAGTTCGACGGGATGGAGTCCGCGTGAGATGTCTCGGACCTGAGTGACCGCTTCATTGACCAGGCGCGCGAGGTCGTGGAGTTTCACGGCGTGCCGCGAACCTTCGCGATCAAGATCGCTCGCGAGGGCTTTGACGGCAAAAGCGGCTCCCAGAATGTGTTGGCACAAGTAGTCATGCATTTCGCGTCCGATCCGGCGCTGCTCACGTTCCGCGGCATCGAGAAATGCGTGTTCCAGGAATTTACACTCGGTCACATCTCTCATCAGAAGCTGTCGTCCACCGTTGGATGACGACGAACATGCCCAAACGTGTACGCAAATAGTTTGACCCAGCTTGGTTTGGCAGAGCACTTCGAAGTGCGTTCCCGATGGATGACACGCAATCTCTAGCGCCTCAGCCAAGCCGGCGTCAGGGGCGAGAACCGCAATTTCCTGTCCGATGATGTCGGTCGTTTCCCAACCAAAGATCAACTTTGCCGCGCGGTTCCAGGAAATAATCTCCAGCGCAGCATTAACGGCCACCACAGCGGTATCACTGGCGTCGAGGAGATGAAGGATGGGGTTGTTTTCTTCGAGACCTTCTGCCTCCTTGCTGCCAAAGCCGTCGTGCGGAGTCATCAACTCAAAGTTTCTCAGAACTTATCTCGAAAATTCTTTCCCATCCAACAATTCATCTCCTTGTTTTCGTCACCTCCACTCAGCGAAATCCGCCCTTTTGCGGCGTTTACGGCCTCGGAGGTCTACCGCGGAAGACGAACGACAGAAGAAACAAGATGATAAAGAGAACGAAGAGCACCTGCGCAATCCACGCGGCCGAACCCGCAATTCCACCAAACCCGAGAACCGCTGCGATAAGCGCAATGACAAGGAAGGTAAGCGCCCAGCTAAGCATAAAGACTCCTTTCTTTTTTTACGAATCGCATTCAACGTCCAGGGCGACCGTATAAATTTGCCTTTCGGGTCGCCTTTGGTCTAGAGACGTGGGCGCAGGGTTAGACCTGCTCGGGGATCTGCAAAGCGGCTTTCTCCAGCAAAGCATCGAGATCATCCGGCAGAAACGGCTTGGTCAAATGATACTTGTACCCCGCCGCGTAGCTTTTTTCGTGATCCGATGCAGCGCCAAAGCCGCTCATCGCGATGCCGAAAGGTTTGCGTTCCATTTGGCGGAGGAGTTGCCATCCATCACCATCCGGCAGCATGATGTCGCTAATCAATACATCGGAGTGAAAGGTGGAGGTGGCCTTGAGAGCGGAGCTCATATCGCGGACACCTAAGACGTCATGTCCCTGGCGCTCAAGATACATCGTCAGATAAATGAGAGTATCCTCGTGATTCTCGACCAGCAAGATTTTCAACCGACGCGGCGGGGACTGCATCATGCAAGCGGTTCGCAAAGATTATTGCAAGCTTGTGCATGGATGTCGCGCATTGATTTCGCGAGAAGACCGCAACTTGGCACAGGAGCGCCTTTTTGATAAATCAAGGCAGGCGCCTTGTCAGGCCTTGGAGCATCCTCTAACTGCCGGGGGGACAAACCAACGATCTGTTCACCCCACTCAGGAGCGAACGCCCTCTCGTCTTACGGATCCGGAAGAAGCAATGAAACGCCCCGGCGTTCCAGCAAATCGACCAACATGTGTCGGCGTTTTATAATCCGGGCGGCCCGGCAGGGGAATCCAAGAGCGGCTCGCGATCCTTTTCGCTATATCCGGTGGACCGCATTTCGCTGCTCTGCTCGCGAATGAAATCGTAGAGTTTTATGGCGCCAAAGACAATGATGAGCGGTTTGAGCGCGAAAAGGAAAAGTCGGACGAGGACTCCTAGAATCAATCCAACCGGGAAAAAGCGCAACAGGTAACCCCCGAGCGCCGCCAGGGAGACAGCCACCAATGGGGTTGAGCGAATTTTGGTCTCAAGATCCTGCATGCTTTGCGTCATCGTTTCATTGAGCGATTGACAGCCCTGTTTGACGGAGGATTCCAGCGAGTAGTTTTCAGAGTTCATAAGATCAGCATCGTTTTCCAAGCTACTTGCTAAACTTCGTGCGGGCGAGTTGAGGGATGACCTCGGCGAGTTGCTCGTAGGCGGATTCGAGCAACTCCTTCGCCGCCTGGACGGCATCCTTTTGCTTCCGCTTGCGAGGGCTCAGCAGGGCACCGATGAAAACGCCAATAATCAGAGTCAAGAGGATTAATGGAAACGGATTTTCGCGTGCATACTGCTCCGTGCTTTTCCACGCCTCCTGCGCTTTATTAAAGTTGGCGAAATCTCCGGACGATTCGGATGACTCCGGTCTGTATTCGTAAGATGGATCTGGCATCATGTTGATAGTATTTCGGCTGCGGATTCGATTACGGTTGTCTCTCGAGTATATTATGCGATCCCTATTTGGCAACCCCAGCGATTCTCCGGATGTCTTCTCAACGAGGCATCGCCGTCCGGCTGAATCCCGCCGCCTAGCAGCTCTCAGGCGAGCCTGCTCGCTGGCTCGACACCTCATCTGTGGCGCGATCCTGCTTGGCGGCTTGCGTTTGCCAAAAGCAATTGGGCAGACGGCGTCTGAGAAGCGCTCTTCTCAAGCTACATCGGGGAAGGCGTCTACACAGGCGGTGGCGGGAACATTATCTGGTCATTCGACCTCCAAGAAAAAGTCTGGGCAGACGACGACTAAGAAAAAAGCCTCTCCTGAGACGGCCTCACAGAAATCATCCGGCGAGCCACGCTCGAAAAAGTCGTCTTCTCACACGCCGGCAGAGAAATCTCTCCGATCATACGTCTTCTGAAAAGGTGTCGGCTCAGGCGCCTGCCGAGACGGCTTCCCCGAAGGCAACCCCGAGCGAAGCGTCTGCTCAGGCGACACCCCAGTCTTCGTCGGCGATTGTTTCCGCACTCAAGCCCGAGGACATTCGGGATTTCGACAAAAACCCTCCCGAGGTGCAGCAACTTTTGGCAAGTGCGCTCGAGCTTACAGGGCGCGGACTGGGATACGTTTATGGTTCGGCGGACCCTCTCCGAGGCGGCATGGACTGTTCAGGCACCATCTACTTTCTTTTGCAGAAGGCGGGAATCGCGAGTGCTCCACGCTCTGCTAGCGAACAGTATGTGTGGGTGCGCAAGGCGAACACTTTTCAAGCCGTGATCAGTAATCGTTCGGACAGCTTTGAATTCAACGCATTGCGCCCCGGAGATCTTCTGTTTTGGACGGGCACTTATGCCGTAAAATCCGACCCGCCCGTTACACATTCCATGATTTATCTGGGCAAGGCGCACTCCGACGGGCGTCCGCTTATGGTTGGCGCAAGCGACGGGCGCACGTACCGTGGCGAGCAAAAGTTCGGCGTGAGCGTCTTCGACTTTGTGATGCCAAAAGGCAAAAATGCCAGAGATTCTGACACCAGATTTATCGGTTACGCAAAAATCCCCCGGTGAGGGGCAAACATCACGTCGGGTTCGAATATACAGTTGTGGAACTTGCCGGCGAGTGGGCACTCGCGAAAATGCCTTTGTGCTCCGACATCCACGATCATCGGTTCATCAAGCAGCCTGGATGTGGCCGTCGAGCTCTCCTGCGAGCATCGAGTCAATCAATTCTGTCACCCCTGCTCCGGCGCTCGATCGGGTAACCAGTGCCGCCTTTTCCTTGAGAGCTGGCAAAGCGTTCGCGACCGCTACGGGGAGCCCGCACAGCTCCAAGAAGGCATGATCGTTTTCGGCATCACCAACTCCGATTACAGCCCTTGGAGACACACCGGCTACCTGCAAGGCTGCCCGTAGTCCGCTGGCCTTGTTAATGCCGGAGGGCAAAACCATCACTGCCCCCTTGTTAAAGATGACCTGGAGCTCGAGCCCGAGCTGCTTGATGACTTCGATGACCGTGGCATGATGCGGCTCGCGGGTTGCCACAATGCAGTTTCCCACGGCGAGCGGATTGACTCCGCGAAGGCGAAGTTCGGCGATGAAAGCTCCAGGTGGAGCCGCTCCCAGCATGCGAGTGTCGCCACTGCTCGGCTCAAAGAGGACGGCGCCATTTTCGGCGACAATCATGTCGAAGGTCCTCAGAAAGGGCTCGATCATCCTGAAGTCGGAGAGTTCGCGTCCAGTGACAAGGAAGGTGCGCACGTTGGCCGATCGGAGCCGAACGAGCGCGAGCCTGGTCGGCTCATCCACTACGCCATCGGTAGCGATGGTGCCATCGAAGTCGGTGGCGAAAGCCTGCCATTTCATCTGCGTGAATCGACAATCTGATCAAGCGGCGCGAAGCCGAGGGCACTCAAAGGTAGCGTAGGGTGGTCGGTTGAACAATCGAGTTCACGGTGTCGCACCAACTTGCGAGTGGAATGCTTCTGATGGATTGTTGAACAGAGACCATAACTTTGCCGAGCATCGTATTTATGCATGTGCCGGAGGATAGATGTTACACAGAAAGCCACGAATGGATTCGATTGGATGGCGAGAGTGCCCTGGTGGGTCTCACGGACGTCGATCCGTCAAATTCCTTCGATTGTACGCGTGTCGAGCTTTCACCAGCAACCAGCTCGGTCAAAGCGGGCGATCGCGTCGGCACGGTTTTCTTCTCCAATGCGGAACGGGACATCAGGGCGCCGCTCAGTGGCAGCGTTATCGAAATTAATCGCGAGCTTGAGTCCCGTCCGCAGCTCGTGAAAAGCGATCCTTACGGCTCGGGTTGGCTATTCCGCCTGGAAGTGCAGGCCGGCGAGGAGATCGAGCATCTTCTGGATTCGGCGGCTTACAGAGAACGGCTGCTGGCTGCTGAGGTCATGAACATCGAGTTTCCTTAGCCCTGCACATACCCGTTGGCTGACCACACGCGCTGCCTTTTCGCGAAGCAAGCGGAAGCGTTCTTGACCAGTGACGGACAAATCGCGCCTAGTCGCGCTCGATGACGTTTGGCAGTTCGTCGCGATCGTCAGGTTCGCGAGGGAAGTAGCGGGCCAGAACGTCGCCTATCTTTTGGATGGCTCCGACAATGGCTTCCGTGAAACGGCCGGCGACAAGCTGATCATGAATTTCGGCGGCCACCTCGGTCCAAACCGTTTCACCGCATTTCTCATCAATGCCGCTATCGCCGACGATCGCGAATTGATGCGCGCGAGGGGCAAAATAAAGGAGCACGGCATTGCGGTTGCGAGTGGCTGTCATTCCGAGCTTTTCAAATCGGGCGGCGGCGCGTTTGACGACACTGTCCTTCCCCAGTTCCCGACTGGTCACGAAGACGCGAACCTCCCCGGAGGTCTTGCGCTCCGCCGACTGGATAGCTTCAACAATCCGAGCTTCATCGAGCCTCTGAAGGAAGTCGTGTGGTTTCATCTTTTACCAACTCCCGCTTGCTCCTCCTCCGCCGAAGCTTCCACCTCCTCCGCTAAATCCGCCTCCACTGCCTGATCCGCGGCTAGATCCGCCCCAACCTCCGCCGCCCCACGCCGCCCCAGCCTCGCCCGAAGTCTGGCGTCCAGACGACTCTCCTGCCGCGCGGGCCATAGTAGGTTCCCTGGCGAAGCATCCTACGATTTGCAGCGATGATGATCAGGATGATCAGGAGGAAGAAGAGAAGGGGTATCCACGAGAGTTCGTCCCCTTCTGACGAATCTGCAGCTGTGCGGCCGGTGCCCTTGTACTCTCCGCGGCTCGCCTGAAGGATCGCATTCACGCCACGGAGGACCCCCGAATCGAAATCGCCCTTGCGAAAGGCGGGAAGAATTTCGTTTTCGATGATCCGCTTGGCAAGCACATCGGGCAGGGCGCCCTCGAGGCCATAGCCAACCTCAATCCGCGTCTTGCGGTCGTTGGGAAAAACGAAAAGCGCGACACCGTTGTCTTCTTTTCGCTGGCCGACACCCCATGCCTCGGCAGTGCGCTGGGTGAAGTCTTCCAACACGTATCCGTCAGGCACATTTGAAAAGGTTCCGACGATCACTTGGTTCGATGTTTCCCGCTCAAAGCTGTCGAGGCGCGCATTGAGAGCTGCGACGGTACTTGGCGAGAGAATGCCCGCTCGGTCGCTGACGAATTGGGCCGGCTTCGGTGGCAGCGGATCGGCTGCAAACGCTGCAACCAAGCCCGCCGCAGCGATCAGCAACCACCAAAGCGCATTTCTCTTCACCCGAAAGATGGGCGGCATGAGCCCCTCTTACTGACTTGTCGCAGGTGTGCTAGTGGGCGATTGAGCGGGAGAACCGGTGCCAAAATCGAATTTTACCTCCGGAGCGACATCTGCACCTTCCCGCGCCGTGAAGTACGGCCGCGGGGTGAAGCCCAGGAGCCCCGCAAAGAGCACTGTAGGCATAGTCTGCACCGCCGTATTGTAGGGCTGCACGGTTTCGTTGAATTTACGTCGTTCAACCGTGATGCGGTTCTCGGTTCCCTCAAGTTGTGCTTGCAATTCTTGAAAATTGGCGTTCGCCTTGAGCTCCGGATAGCGTTCAACGACAACCAGGAGCCGAGCGAGTGAATTCGACAACTGATCCTGGGTCTGCTGGAAGCGTTGCAAAGCTTCAGGGCTAGTCGGGGCGGAGTTGGGATCGAGCTGCACTTTTGTGACTTGCTGGCGGGCCTGGATAACGTCAGCAAGCGTGCTCTTTTCAAAGTTGGCCGCCCCCTCCACCGTGCGGACGAGATTTGGAATCAGATCCGCTCGACGCTCATAGACATTTTGAACATCTGCCCAGCTTCTGTCCACTTGCTGTTTAAGGCCGACAAGTCTGTTGTATGTGCCGCAGCCGCCGATCAGGACAAGTATTACGAGAGCAACAAGTATTCCGAGGATAGCTAAAACGCCTTTCATGCGGGTAAATTAGAAAGCGCCATGTGAAAAGCGAGTAAAGATCCGGACCGATCGAAATTGCGCACGTGCCGCCGCAAACCCGCATCGCCACGATCCCTCGTTGGCGAGAGGGCAGGTGAGGCACCTCCCACAATGCCCCCGCGTCATTTCGCTGGCGGACCTGATCTGAATAGAAGACTCTAAGCTGGGCTCCGCGCGTGTGCTATTGTCTTCGCGGCGAACAAATGGTTATGTGCTCATGCTAGACCGATTCCGCCAATATAGCCGAAATCGTCTGCAGCTGAGGAGGAGAGATCAAGCACATTGCCGCTGGCGGTTAGATTTTTTCTGGGTATCGTGCGTTCGGCTCGTCGCCATCATGTCCGAACGTTCAACGCCTCAATTGATTTCCTTGGCCGAAGAACTCGATCGTCGCATTACACGCATCGCGCCAGAGCTTAGCAAAATTCGCCGTCACCTTCACGCCAATCCCGAGCTTAGCGGAGAAGAACTTGCGTCGACAGCGTTTATCGGCGGCCGACTCACGGCCGCGGGCGTCCTGCACAAGTACGGGAAGGAGAGGCGCGGCATCATTACGACGATTTCGAAATCTTCACCAAAGACGCCCGTCGTAGCTTTTCGTGCGGAGCTCGATGCGCTGCCCATTGTCGAAGAAAATGATGTTAGCTACCGGTCGACCAAGGACGGCGTGATGCATGCATGCGGTCACGATGCGCACGCAGCAATTTTATTCGGCACTCTGTGCGCCTTGCACTCGGCAAACTCGATTCCGGTTGGTTGGCGCGGCATCTTCCAGCCTTCGGAGGAGGTAGGTCGCGGAGCCCGCGAGATGATTGAACGCGGAGCCCTTTCCGCAGTCGATGCGATCGTCGCCCTGCACGTGGATCCCACGCTCCCCGCGGGCAAAATCGCCTTAAATGCTGGTCCGCAAACCGCATCTTGTCAGGACTTCGAGGTGGAAGTGCGCGGTCGAGGAGGTCACGGCGCGCGTCCGCATAAAACCATCGATCCTATCGCGACTGCCGCCGAGTTGGTGACGCTTCTCTATCAGGCCCTTCCACGAAGGACCGACGCCCGTGACCCTCTGGTTGTTACCATTGGCCAGATTCAGGGCGGACACGCGGCGAACGTGATTCCAGACGCGGTGAAGATGAAAGGAACCCTTCGCGCACTGGAATCCTCGGTGTTGCGCGCCGCCCGCGAGATCATCGGAAAGCTATGTCGCGGCACAGCGCAAACCTTCGGAGGTACAGTGCGAGTGAGCTTTGACGGGGAACTTGGGGGAGTCGTGAATGACCCTCGGATAACCGAGACTTGTCTTGCTGCGGCCCGGGAGGTGGTGGGCGCCGGCAACCTGCTGGTGGAAGGGCGCCCGAGCATGGGGGCGGAGGATTTTGCCGATTACCTGAGCTTAGTTCCCGGTTGCATGATTCGCCTGGGAGTCAGGACAAAGAGAAAGAAAATTACACCCTTGCATACCTCGACCTTCGATATTGATGAACGTTCGCTGGTCATTGGCGCACGCCTTCTAGGGAGAGTGCTCGTGCATTGGCCAGTAGAGCGCCAAAGCTAATTCTGAATATTTCTCATGCTTATCTCTTTTGGATACGATATTTCGCTCCGCCTCGAAGTGGGAACTACGGTGCTGTTCTGTCTGAAAGTTCATCCTTCGCGTCAAAAAGATCTGCTTGCCGGGGAAGATTTTCGCGTCGAACCGGAAAGGCCTTTCGAAGAATATCTCGATGGATATGGCAACCGCTGCGGACGTACTCGTTGCGAGCCGGGTATAATCCGTTTTCTTAATAGCGGGGTGATCCGAGACAGCGGCGAGCTGGATCCCTATGTGCCTGAGGCTCCGCAGGTGGAAGTATCGGATCTTCCCGTCGATACCTTAGGCTTCCTGCTGGCGAGCCGTTATTGCGAAACGGACAGCGAGCTTGCGGATTTCGCGTGGGCTAATTTTAGCTCCACCGAGAAGGGGTGGCCGCGCGTGCAGGCGATCTGCGACTTCGTCCACAGACACCTCGAATTCGATTACATGAAAGCCAGGGCTGACCGAACCGCGCGAGACGCGTTCCGCGAACGTGTGGGAGTTTGCCGCGATTTCACGCACCTGGCCATCGCGCTTTGTCGCAGCATGAACCTGCCGGCCCGCTATGTGACCGGTTACCTGGGTGATATTGGCGTCCCGCCCGCTCCCTTTCCCATGGACTTCAGCGCTTGGATGGAGGTTTTCCTCGGGGACAAGTGGTATACGTTTGATCCGCGACATAATTGCCGGCGAATCGGCCGAATTGTCATGGCTCGGGGTCGCGATGCGAGTGACGTCGCCCTCACCACGATTTTTGGTAAGAATACATTGGCGGGCTTCGTCGTTAACACTGAGGAAGTTTCTGAAGATCAAGTTCCCGATCAATCGGGGAGCGCCCAAAAGTCTGAGGGGGAGGTCGAAAGTAAACCGTCCACCCAAATCCTCGCCATCAGGTAGGTACTCAGGCGGGATCACTTCGGCTTGCTTTTAAGAGCAGCTTCTATTTTCGCTCGGCAAACGACGGAAGATTTTGGGCACCATGTCGCCCGAAGCGAAAAAGATCCGGTGCAAAAGTTCTTTACGCATGATGGAGCCAAGCCATACGTTTTTGCACTATGAAGCGTAAAGGATCTGCTGTTTGGAAAGGTGGTTTGAAAGATGGTACTGGAAGCGTTTCGACGGAAAGCGGGGTGCTTTCGAGCATCCCATACTCCTTTGCGAAACGATTTGGCGATGAACCGGGGACGAACCCTGAGGAATTAATTGGCGCCGCTCATGCCGGCTGCTTCTCGATGGCGTTTTCCGGGCAACTCGGGGAGGCAGGTGTCAAGGCTGAAAGTATCGAGACGACCGCGACGGTCACACTCGAAAATGTGACCGGAGGTTTTGCCATCACCGCGATTCACCTCGACGTGCAAGCAACCGTCCCCAATCTGGAAAACAGTAAGTTCCAGGAGCTCGCGAAAAAGGCCAAGGAAGGTTGTCCCGTTTCTAAATTACTTAAGGCGGACATTAGCATGGATGCGAAGCTTCGATGAAGTTTCAGTTGCCAAGAGCCGCTTGATAGGGCTGTCGCGAAGATCTAAGAAACGCGTCAACTTAGTTTAAGCGAGGTGCGCCTTAGGCATCAGGCGTCTCCAGAGAGAAGACGCTGCATGACAAGGCCAGCAATCGTCAGCTCCAAGAGCGTCTTCTAAATCAAAGAGGTGACGGACTATGCCAGAAATCCGCATCGGAATTTCTGGGTGGACCTACGCGCCATGGCGGGGCAAGTTCTATCCTGCTAGCTTACCGCAGAAAAGGGAACTTGAATACGCGTCGCGGCAGGTTAGCTCGATAGAGATCAACGGCTCGTTCTATTCGCTGCAGAGGCCGGAAAGCTATCTCTCCTGGTACAAAGCAACTCCGGCAGAGTTCGTCTTTTCCGTGAAGGCGGGGCGCTTTATCACGCATATCAAACGTCTCAAAGACGTTGAAACCCCTTTGGCAAACTTCTTTGCCTCCGGCATCCTTTGCTTAAGGGAGAAGCTGGGACCGATTCTCTGGCAATTGCCCCCGAGTTTTCGCTACGATCCTTCGAGACTTGAGCAATTTTTTCAGCTTCTTCCGCGGAGCGCTTCTGCTGCGGAGCTTGTGGCGCGCAAGCACGATTCGCGGCTGGATCAACGCGCGTGGACGGAGGCTCGTGGCCTCCGACCACTCCGCCATGCGCTCGAGGTGCGGCACTCGTCTTTCGAGAACGTAGAGTTTATCGCGCTTCTGCGTAAGCATGACGTTGCGCTGGTGGTCGCCGATACGGCGGGCAAGTGGCCGTTCATGGAAGATATCACGAGCGATTTCGTTTACGTCCGTCTGCATGGAGATGCCCAACTCTACGTCAGCGGCTATGGCCCGGAAGCGATTAAGGGATGGGCGAAGAAGGTGCGCGCGTGGGTTAGAGGTAGTCCGCCTGCAGAGGCAAAGCTAATCACGCCGCCACTGAGTTCGCAGCCTGAAGGCCGGGATGTCTTCGTATACTTCGACAACGACTTCAAAGCGCATGCCCCGTTTGACGCGCTCTCTCTTGCTTATCGCTTAGGACTTTCTTCGCGAGTGAAGCCGGGTGGCTTCTTGATAAAAGAAGGCCCGGATAAGTGGCGTGTGATTGAACGCCATTGGCGATCTTCGCCACATTGAGGGCGTGTCGAGGGAGGGCGGCGACAGGGGAGGTGAGCGGCATGACTCACCAAGCCGTCAACGGTGGTGGTAAGAAAACGCGTCCAGCTTCGAGGATGTCGTGTCGCTCAGTCGCCTTTTGCGATTTTGGCGGGGCTCTTGCCGGGAAAGCGTCGCAAGCGCACGGTTCGCATCCGGGATAAGGCCACAACATGGCAGGGTTCGTCGATACGTGCCGACCGTCGTTACTTTGTGGCAAACACCCTCTGAGAGGGCAACGTGCTGGAAGCGGTCACTCCACACCTCTCACATCTTGAGCTGGTGTTCCCGTGATGCCGCTGTCGCCCGCCGCGACCTTAGGAGAGTAATCCGTCGAGACGGATCAAACGTATCTCAGAGTGCACCATCGACGCGCCCTGACATTTTGGACACGACCCGCACATCCATGAACTCGTCCGTTATCGTTATAGGAGCCGGGCCTGGCGGTTTGGCTGCGGCCATCGTGCTGGCTGGCGCTGGTCTTAAAGTAAAAGTGCTTGAGCGGCGCCGGACGGTCGGAGGACGGACATCGGCTATCGAGGAAGGGGGATTCAAGTTTGATCTCGGTCCCACGTTTTTCCTTTATCCACGGGTGCTGGAGCAGATTTTCGCTGATGCCGGCGCGAGTTTACGTGATGAGGTCGAGATGATTCGTCTGGACCCACAATACCGGATCATCTTTGGCGAAGGCGGTCAGTTGGACGCAACTTCAGATATCGCCGCGATGGAGCGACAGATTGCCAAGATATTCCCCGGCGACGCGGCCGGCTTTCGCCGTTTCCTTGACGAGAATCGCGCCAAACTTAGGCGAATGGAACCTTGTCTTGAGAATCCGTTTCTGGGCTGGCGAGATCTCTTCGCCGCCCGCCTCATGGCAATGCTCCCAATGCTGCGTCCTCATCAATCGCTAGACAGTTATCTGAAGCGCTTCTTCCGCGATGGGCGCATCCGTCTGGCCTTTTCCTTTCAATCAAAGTATCTGGGTATGTCGCCGTTTCGCTGCCCCAGCCTATTTTCGATTCTTTCGTTCATTGAGTACGAGTATGGCGTTTTCCACCCGATAGGCGGTTGTTCAGCGGTGACAGCGGCGATGGCGCGTGTCGCCGAGCGCCTTGGGGTCGAAATTTGCCGTGGTCAGCAGGTGGAGGAGGTGCTCTTCGACGGCAGACGCGCGGTAGGTGTTCGAACCGCCGTCGGGGTGGAGAAGGCTGCGGCGATCGTCATCAACGCCGACTTTGCGCGGGCGATGTCACGGCTGGTTCCGGATCGATTGAGGCGTCGTTGGACCGATCGCAAGATCGCGCGAAAGAAGTTCTCGTGCTCGACGTTCATGATGTACCTCGGCTTGGAGGGAACCGTGGAGCTTCCCCATCATAGTATTTACATCGCCAAGGACTACGCGCGCAACCTGGACGAAATCGAAAATCGTCACGTCCTTTCAAGCGACCCTTCATTCTATGTTCAAAACGCCTGCATGACGGACCCGGCACTCGCCCCACCAGGGATGAGCACGCTCTACGTGCTAACGCCGGTCACACACCAGCATGCGAATGTCGATTGGTCGCGCGAGCGCAACCGCTTTCGTGCCTTGATGCTCAAGCAAATTAAGAAGGCGGGATTTACCGATATCGAGCGACGCATTCGTCTGGAGCGAATCCTCACCCCCTCTGACTGGGATGCGCGCTTTGAGATTTACCGCGGTGCGACTTTTAACCTGGCGCACAGCCTCGATCAAATATTGCACCTGCGACCGCGCAATCGCTTCGAGGATCTTGATGGCGTATATCTCGTCGGCGGAGGCACGCATCCCGGCAGCGGCCTTCCAGTAATTTTTGAGTCGGCGCGAATTAGCGCGCGCCTCTTGCTTGCAGACCTTGGTCTGGCAACGGCCGTCGATTCGCTGCCTCCGCAGCCACTCGTGCCGCTGAATCTGGAGCCGGTTTGATGCTTGCGTCTTTTGATCAGGAACGCGGGTGGGTTGCCGGTGCGCGCAACTGCCAACGGCGATGGGCGGCGGTGCCGATCAAGGAGCGGCTGCGCAAAGTCCGCAACTTTCGCCACCTGCTCGCGGAAAGCGCGGAGTCACTCGCCCTGGCCGCGGCGGAAGTTAACCAGCGCCCTTTCTCAGAGAAGCTCCTCTCGGAGATCCTGCCGCTCGCAGATGCGTGTCGATGGCTGGAGCAGCGTGCCGCGCGCGCTCTTGCCACTCAATATTTCGGAAGCCGAGGCCGTCCCTTGTGGCTGCACGGCACCTCGTTTGAAGTTCAACGCAAGCCTTTTGGTTTGGTGCTGGTGATCGGACCGGCAAACTATCCTCTTTTCCTTCCAGCGGTCCACGCGCTGCAAGCACTGGTCGCAGGCAACGCCGTGCTTCTCAAGCCTGCACCCGGCGCGTTCGGCGTGGCCTGCGCATTCGCAAAGCTCGCCCGGCTTGCCGGATTGGAATCCGCCTTGCTCACGATCCTTCCGGAGAGCATTGAGACTGCGCGGCTCGTTATCGCTCAGGGCGTGGATAAGGTGGTATTCACCGGTTCGTCGGAAAATGGTCGCGACGTTCTTTCCGAGCTTGCCAAAAGCAACACGCCCGCCGTGATGGAGCTGTCCGGCGAAGACGCGGTCCTCGTCCTTGCGGATGCTGATGTCTCTCTGGTCATCCGCGCCTTAGGCTTCGCCGCCCGCTGGAATGGCGGAGCGACTTGCATGGCGCCCCGAAGGATCATCGTGGTCGATCGCCCGGCCCACGATCTTTACGAGCGCATGTGCCGGGCCGGCCTCAACGGCTTATTGGTTGAGGCAGTCGCAAGCGAAGAGGCGGCCCTGGATCGGCTCGCGAGTTTCCGCTTTGGACTTGGCGTATCCATCTTCTCGCGCGACCTAGCGCGGGCACGTTCGCTCGCCAACCGGATCAAGAGCGGCTTTGTGCTGATTAACGACCTTATCGTGCCAACCGCCGATCCCCGGATGCCCTTTGGTGGCGTAAAAGCGAGCGGCTTTGGAGTGACCCGAGGCGCGGACGGTTTACGCGAGATGACCTTTGCGCACGTTGTCGCGATCCGACACAGCCGATTCCACCCGCATCTCGACGAGCTTCGCGCCGAAGATCGACAGATTTTTTCCTCCTACATTCAGGCTGCGCATTGCCGTGGAACAAAACGACTGAAGGCCATGCGCGTTTTTATCGGAACACTGCTCGCCAGAACGAGAAGCAGGAAAACAAGCCGATGAAACGAGTGGGCGTCATCGGCAGTGGACTCGGAGGCCTCGCCTCGGCCTGCGTGTTGGCAGCGCGTGGATACGAGGTCATTCTGTTCGAACGGAACGATTGGTTGGGCGGCAAAGCGGCAGTGCTCGAGGGGGAAGGATTCCGCTTCGATATGGGTCCTACGATTCTTACACTCCCGAGCGTCCTCGATCGGATCTTTCGCGAAGCCGGCCGGAGGCGCGCGGATATGCTAGCCCTGGTGCGGCTTGATCCTCAATGGCGCTCCTTCTTTGCTGACGGGTCGACGCTGGACCTTCTTGCCGATACCGCAATGATGGGCCTGAAACTTCGCGAATTTTCCCACAGCACCAAAACCGCCGAAGGTTACCGCCGTTTCATGGCATTGTCCCAAAGGCTCCACCGCATATCGGACGACTACTTCTTCTGGCGACCAGTCGGCGGACTCCGCGATATGTTTGATGCGCGCGTCACTTTCAAGCCCGCCGTTCTAAGCGATCTGCTGGCGATGCGACCGGGCCGCAGTGTCGCCGGTGTTGTTCGCAGCCACATCCCCGATCCGCGGGTGTCGCAGATGGTTGATCACTTCACTCAGTACGTGGGCTCTGCGCCGGCCGCATCACCCGCCGTGCTCTGCGGCATCGCGCATATGCAAACAGGAGAGGGCGTCTGGTATCCGAAGGGCGGCACCCGCGCCATCCCTGAAGCCCTCGCAACTCTCGCCGCATCGCTGGGTGTCGAGTTTCGCCGCAACGCGGGAGTGAAAAAGATTGTCACAGCGAGCGGAAGGATTCGCGGCCTCTCGCTCGAAAATGGCGGCGAGATCGAGGTCGATGCAGTCATTTCAAACTGCGACTCAGTGAGAACCTATCGCGAGTTGCTCGGCGGTGCGGCAAGCTCGGCTTTTGACAAGAGGCGGCGCTACGAACCTGCCTGCTCCGGCGTCGTGCTCTACCTCGGGTTGAAACGCAGATACAATCACCTCCTGCACCATAACTTCGTCTTTTCTCAGGAGCCCGAGGTGGAGTTTCGCGCTATCTATGAGCAAGGGCAACCGGCGCCTGACCCGACCTGCTACGTTTGCGCGCCCTCGGCCACAGACCCAACAGTGGCACCGGCGGGAGGCGAGGCGCTTTACGTGCTAGTTCACACCCCTTATCTGCGACCGAATCACGATTGGGCGAAGATGCTCCCGCATTATCGGCGCGTCATTCTCGAAAAGCTTAAAGGGACCGCGGGGCTGAGAGACATCGAATCGCGGATCGTCTTCGAACAGACATTAACACCGGCGGATCTCCACCAGCGCTACGGTGTCCTCAATGGAGCAATCTATGGGCTTGCGAGTCACGGCCGCTTTCTCGGGGCGTTCAAACCGGGGAATCGGAGTCCGGATGTGTGTGGACTTTATCTTGCCGGTGGGTCCGCGCATCCCGGTCCCGGTATGCCAATGGCCCTCATGTCGGGTTGGATCGCCGCCGACACTCTGGATAAGGACGCATCGGGTCGGAACGCTGCTCTCGCGCGCCCGTGACAAGATCGCCAGCATCTCCGCAAGAGGGCCTGCCGAAGCTTTCCTTCCTGATCGTCAGACTCTTTGCCGCATATAGTCGTTGGTATATGCTGCGGCGCTTCCACGCGATACGAGTGCTTCGAAAAGGTCAGCCGCCGCGGGACAGTTCTCGGGCCCTGGTAATTTACCTCAACCATGCTTCGTGGTGGGATCCCCTAGTTTGTCTGTACCTTTCACGAAAATTTTTTCCAGAGAGGATGTCGTTTGCCCCGATAGACGCTGAATCTCTGCGGAAGTATGCCTTTTTCGCACACATCGGTTTCTACGGGATCGAGCAGCACTCCCCGCGTGGTGCGGTCACTTTCTTGCGGACTACATCAGCAATTCTTGACTCGAGAAGCAATGTGGTTTGGCTGACGCCGCAAGGTCGTTTTATGGATGCGCGGGAGCGTCCGTTGCGGTTTCAGCGCGGCATTGGTGCGCTCGCCATGGAAGCACCGGAGGCAGTTTTCCTGCCGCTGGCGGTCGATGTACACGTTCTGGACGGAGCCGCAGCCGGAAATCCTTGCGTCTTTCGGCGAGGCGGCGATTCCAAGCAAAGAGCCTCTTCGCGGCGTCGACGAGTGGACAGACCGTTTCAGCCGGGAGCTCGAGAGCATGCAGGATGAGCTGGCGACCCGATCCTGCAGCCGCGGTCGCGCCGACTGGCTTGTACTTGACAAAGGCGCTCGCGGCGTAACTCCTGCCTATGATGCATGGCGTGTGTTGTGCGCTTGCATGCGTGGAAAGGGCTTCGCGCGGGAACATCAACCGGCGGCGCAAAGGTGATTGTTTACGTCGCCGCGGCAACCTCTCTGCTGGCCATTGTGCCCGCAGCGTTGTTCGTTCGCAACCTGGCGCTCTACAGAGCGCCTCCTATGCCCGGTTCCGCTTGTCCCAGCTGTTCCGTGCTGATCCCGGCCCGGAATGAGGAGCGGAACGTCAGACGAGCCTTGTGCTCGATACTGGCCAGCAGGGGCGTCCAGTTCGAAGTCATCGTCCTGGATGACGGCTCGACGGATCGCACTGCGGACATCGTTCGCGAAATGGCGCAGCACGACCATCGTGTACGTCTGGAGACCGCGCCACCGTTGCCTGCCGGCTGGTGTGGAAAGCAACACGCTTGCTCTGTGCTTTCCGAGCTTGCCTCGCATCGTCTCCTGATCTTCCTTGATGCTGATGTTCGCCTGAGGCCCGATGCGCTTTCGCGAATGGCAAGCTTCATGGAACAGAACGGCGTCGCTCTCGCGAGTGGTGTGCCCGCGCAGGAAATGAAGACTTTCTCCGAGCAGCTGCTCATTCCCCTTGTTCACTTCGTGCTTCTGGGTTTTCTGCCCATCGGGCGAATGCGCAGCGGCCTGGATCCGGCTTGCAGCGCCGGTTGCGGTCAGCTCTTCGTCGCCCGGCGCGAAGCTTATGCGGCCTGTGGCGGACATCGCGCCATCCCGTCCACACTGCATGATGGTCCGAAGCTGCCACGGGTTTTCCGCGCCGCTGGCTTCGCGACCGATCTCTTCGATGCTACCGATGTCGCCGTCTGCCGAATGTTCTCGTGTGGGGCAGAGGTTTGGGGCGGTCTTTCGCGAAATGCTCACGAAGCCCTCGGATCGCCGCGGTTGATCGCGCCTGTCACGGTGCTGCTCCTCGGTGGGCAGGTGTTGCCCGTCTGTCTGCTTGGTGCGATCGGGCTCGTGGGCTCGGCCTCGCCGCTGGCCGTGGCGCTCTTGCTTCTCGGCACAGTCGCTTCTTTTCTCCCTCGCATGCTGGCCGTCGTTCGCTTCCAACAGCCGCTTGGCAGTGCGCTCCTCCACCCGATCGGCATCTGCGCTCTCCTTATGATTCAATGGTTCGCATTTTTGCGATCTCGCAGCGGGCTTCCCGCAGTCTGGAAGGATCGCAGCTACTTCCAGGCGCCTCCAACATGAAGTTCGGCCGCCGTTTCTTTGCCTTTCTGGCGATCGGTTCCACACTCTTAGCTACCCCGCCGCAAAGGTTGAGCGACTTCGAGCTCGCTGATCAGCATTCTATCACTCGAAGCTATCGTTTTCCCAAGGGTAAAGTCACCGCGATGACTATCGCCGACCGCAAAGGCTCCGAACAGCTTGCACCATGGATTCAAAGTCTCTACGCGCGCTACGAAAGGCGCATAGACATCGACGGCATTGCCGACGTGTCGGCGATCCCAAAGATATATCGAGGTATTGTCTTTGAAGTGTTTCGGGAGAAGCTCACGCATTCCGTGATGCTCGACTGGGGCGGCTCTGTTGTGAGCCGATTTGGATACGAGAGGGGTGTGGCCAACATCTACGTCATTGATCGGAGTGGACGCATCCTCAAGCACGTCACTGGTCCCCTCAACGACGCCGTTAAGCAGGAACTCTTTGAAGCTCTCGACCACGCTATCGGCAGCAACCCACCAAAAGCAGGCATGCGCGAGCCGTAGGCGGTCAGGCGCGGAATTTCCCCGTAAGTCAAACGCTCGTTCGTCGCGACGCTGCGATAGGGAGATCTTCTGGTAGTCTGCCAGCCGCAGACTCGACGCTCAAAAAGAGGCGATGGCGGACTCTCAAGATTCTTACTAAGAATTTCCTTGGGAAAATTCGGCCTATATGCCAACAATCATTATCGGAGACATTCATGGATGCAGTCGCGAATTCTGGGCAATCCTCGATAAGGTAGCTCCAAGCTCCGACGATTGTGTCGTGCTCCTGGGCGACCTCCTGAACAAAGGACCCGATCCCGCTGGCGTCTTTGCCATTTTTGAATCGCTGGACTGCGTCTGCCTGTTGGGAAACCATGATTACGATCACCTCAGGGGCGCTCCGCAGAAGCCCGAAACTGTGGTCACCAGGAATGCAATGCCCCGCGATTGTTACCCGCGATACCTGGAACTCGTTCGTAAAATGCCGCTGTATTATGAGAAGGCGGATTTGATCGCCGTGCATGGTGCCCTTCTTAAGGGTATAGCATTATTGCACCAGCCCATCGAAGTGCTGACGGGGGACATCAACCTCGAAAGAAGTTGGAAAGATGAGGTCGACGTCGATAGACCATTAATCGTCGGACACAAGAGATACAACTCCGATCCGTCTCGGCCATACATTATCGAAGGGAAGTTCTACGGTATAGATACTGGTTGTGTCTACGGAGGCTGCCTCACCGCTCTGCGCATGCCATCTGGAAATATCGTGCAGGTGCGCGCTGCACGCGATTACTCCGCCGAACAGTAGGCCCGGCCTGGGGATCGCGGTTGTCTAACCAATCGTAAGCGAAGCAAAGGTACTGCTTAGAGTCATAATCTTAGTGGGGTCGCCGGAATTGTTCCCCTAGCAAACGGTAAAACCAAGCGATCTGCGGCTAAGCTGTGCGGCCCCGGAGAAAAGCAGAAAACGGCGCAAATCTTCTCGGCTGGCCAACCGGTCCGGTGAAAGGTTAACGCAACAAATTGGCTTGCAAGATCAAGCTGCCTCCAGTATAACGCTAGTATTGAAGACCCCTCGGTTTAACAATATCCGGCGTGGAGATCGCCGCCCCCTCCAGGATGAAATTCCCTCAGCGCGGCTTAGTATTAATTAGCTCATCCCAATGAAAATTCTCAGTTCCCTCTCAAATTTCCGGCGGCTTGCCGGTTTGTTCGTGGCTGTCGCAGTTGCCGGCATCGTTGAAACTACTCCGGCGGCCGAGCAGAAAGCAACTATCCCGATTATTGTCAAGGACACGACGTCATTCTTTTGGCAGATCGTCTTCGCTGGCGCTCGCAAAGCGGGCAAGGAGCTCAACGTGAACGTGCCGGAGCTCGGCGCCCAGTCCGAGTCAGACATCAACGGGCAAATTTCGATCCTCGAGAATGCGGTTTCCGGCAAACCAGCAGCCATCGTGATCGCTCCAACCCAATTCCAGGCTCTTGGCCAGCCGATCGACGAGGCGGCCAAAAAGGCCATGATTATCGGTATTGACTCAGCGGCCGATTCGAAGGCCTTCACCTCGTTCCTTACGACCGATAACACGCAGGCGGGTCGCGTCGCTGCTGACGCACTCGCAGCCGCGGTCACCGCCAAATATGGCAAGCCTGAGGGTGATATCGCCCTGATCACCTCGATTCCAGGCGTTGGGTCGCTGGAACAGCGCGCCAAGGGCTTCAAGGAGCAGCTCGCGGCAAAGTATCCGGGTCTGAAACTGGTTGCCGACAAGTACGCTGATGGCATGGCTACGACAGGGTTGAACATCATGACCGATCTGATCACCGCCAATCCGAACCTCAAGGGCGTCTTCACCTCGAACCTGATTATGGCGCAGGGTGCCGGGCAGGCGATCGCTGAGAATAAGCTTGAAGACAAAGTCATGCTTATCGGCTTTGATTCCGACGACAAAACCGTCAAGCTCCTGGCGGACGGCGTTATCAAGGCGCTTGTCGTGCAGGATCCATTCCGTATGGGTTATGAAGGCATCAAAACAGCGTTGGCGGCCTCCAAAGGCGAAAAGGTGCCCAAGGATGTTGATACGGGGGTGAACGTCATCACCAAGGAGAACATGAACACTGAACGGTCCAAGGAGCTGCTGACTCCGGACGTCACGAAGTAAAATTACTCTCTCCCAAGGTTAGAGAACCAAGGAGCCGTGGTGGATCAGGTACAGCAGCAGAGTGGCAATGGTAACAAAGGAGGGACGGATTCGTCCCTCCTTGTTCTTAAGAAGCTCGACAAGCGTTTCGGCGCCACGCACGCCCTGAAGGCGGTCGATCTCGATTTTGAGGCGGGAGAAGTCCATGCGATTGTCGGCGAGAATGGCGCCGGCAAATCGACGCTCATTAAGCTGCTTACCGGTGTTCATGAGCGTTCCAGTGGGGAAATCTATTGGGAAGGCAAGCCGGTGGCACTGGCGACGCCGCATGAGGCGATCGGATATGGTATCAACGCCGTGCACCAGGAGGTTGTGCTCTGTCCGCACCTCACGGTGGCCGCCAATCTTTTCCTGGGCGACGAGAAAGTGCGCTTTGGGCTGTTGCAGCAGCGCGAAATGGTGCGCGAAGCGCAGAAGATTCTCGACGAGATTGGCTTCAAGCTGCCGGCTCCGGCTCTTCTCTCCTCTCTTACGATTGGCCAGCAGCAACTGGTCGCCACCGCACGTGCCTCCACCCGCGGCACGCGCTTCCTTATATTCGACGAGCCCACCGCCTATCTGACGCGTCAGGAGGCCGCGCAGCTTTTCGCGCTCATTGGGCGTCTGAAAGCCAAAGGAGTCACCATCGTCTACATCTCGCATCGGCTCGAGGAAGTCTTTCAACTCGCCGATCGGGTCTCGATTTTGCGCGACGGAGCGCTCGTCTCTACCCAGCGCGTTTCGGAGACCACCGAAGAGAAGCTCATCGCCGGGATGATCGCCCGCACCATCGAGCAGATTCATTACAAGGAGAAGATTGCCTTTGGCGAGGAGATCCTGCGGACGGAAAAGCTCACCGGCAAAGGTTTCGAGGATGTGAGCGTGCGGGTGAGGGCCGGAGAAGTTATCGGGCTTTATGGGTTGATCGGCGCCGGACGCAGCGAGTTTGTGTTGAGTCTCTTTGGCCGCTTTCCCAAAACGGGAGGTCAGATTTTTTGGAAGGGCAAGCCGATCGATATTCAAAGAGAAAAAGATGCCATCTCTCGGGGCATCGCGCTGGTGCCCGAAAGTCGTCGCGATCAGGGGCTCTGCCTGAATCTTGGGGTGGGACTTAATATCAATCTGCCGATCTACAAGCGTCTGGTGAAGGGTATCGTCATCAATCCGTTCTCGGAGAAAGCCGCTGCCGATAAGCAGATCCGAGATGTGCAGATTAAGACGGCCTCGCGGGAGGCTCCGGCCTCGAGCCTTTCCGGCGGCAATCAGCAGAAGATTGTCGTCGGCAAATGGCTCAACCATGGGGCCAATCTCTACATCTTCGATGAGCCGACGGTCGGAGTGGATGTGGGCACGAAGGTGGAGATTTATAAGCTTTTCGCCAGACTGCTTAAGAATGGCGCGGGCATCATCCTGATCTCCTCCTACCTGCCGGAGGTCTACGATCTTTCTGACACGCTGCACGTCTTCCGCCGCGGGCGACTGGTGGCAACCCATGACAGCGCCACCGTCAGCGAGAAGGCGCTGCATGAAACAATTTTGACGCAGGCGCTCGGTGTCTGAGCGCCAGAGCGAGAGCAAATCCGCACCCGCATTGAGAGGATAATCCAGATGAGCGTGGAAACAAAGACAAGCGTTGAGACCAAAAAGAGCGATGAAGCGGTAGCTGCCGCAGCGCAGTTGGCGGCGACAAGACGACAGGCGCGCATGGGCACGCTGCTCAGCCTGACCTTGGTGGGCCTGCTCGCCTTGATGTGGATCGTGCTGTCGTTTAGCACCACCAGCTTCTGGACCTACAACAACATCTCAAACCTCCTGCGGCAGGGCTCGATGATCGCGATTCTCGCCATGGGTGAGACTTTCGTCATCATCACGGCAGGCATCGATCTGTCGGTGGGTGCGGTCGTTGGTTTTACGAGCGTCATCGTCGCCTTGTTCCTAGCGCAGGGTTTTCCGATCTGGGCGGCCATCCTCATCACGCTCGCCTTCGGCTTTGGCATCGGGGTTTTTCATGCCTTTGGCATTACTAAGCTGGGACTGCCGCCCTTTATTATGACCTTGGCGACGCTGACCGCGCTGCGCGGTGTGGGCCTCCTTATTACCAACGGTGCGACTATTTCGATCACCAATACGACCTTTACGGGTTTTTCGCGCGGGGACTTTCTTGGCATCCCGAATCTCTTTTGGATGGTCATCGTGGTCGCCGTGCCGGCATTTATTTTTCTGCATCAAAGCCGGTTCGGACGATATCTGTTCGCGATCGGCTCGAACATCGAGGCAGCGCGCCTTTCCGGCGTTAATACGACGCGGATGATTTATATCGCCTACATCCTGTCGGCGGTCTGCGCCTCTTTCGTGGGCATCTTGCTCGCCTCCCGCATTGGCATCGGCAACGCGACGCAGGCGGAGGGCTGGGAATTGCAGGCGATCGCTTCGTCGGTGATCGGTGGCACAAGTCTCTTTGGCGCGGTTGGCTCGGTGCACGGTCCTTTGCTGGGCTCCTTTATCCTGACGACGATCAACAACGGCGCCAATCTGCTAAACGTTAATGCATTTTGGCAGCGAATTATCACGGGTGTGCTGATCATCGTGATCGTCTATTTCGATGGCCTGCGTGCCAAGAAGCGGTGAGGATGGGAAACTTCACTTCCAGCTGATCATTTTGCGAAGTCAGCATCTCTCGAACGCTCTGCGTTCAGACCCCCCGACAACCGTTTCAAGTGACCCGATGATTTGAAGCAATGACCCCCGCCATTTGCGTTGAGCCCCTGTATCCCGGTCTGCCCACCGAAGAGAAAATATCGCGTGTGGCGGCGGCGGGCTTTCGAGCCGTCGAGTTCTGGAGTTGGCGAGACAAGAACATTCCGGCCCTTCGGGCGGCTTGCAGTAACCATGGCGTCCGCGTGGTCAATTTCAGCTGCCACCGCGCAGGAAGCCTCATCGCGAAGGAAACGCATCCGACCTCTTTGCCGACGCGCGGGACGCGGTGACGACGGCACGTGCACTGGACTGCCAGACGCTGATGCTGTTGACAAACGCGTTGAATTCGGACGGGAGCGTGGCCAATGAGTTCGCGGAGATTCCCGACGAAATCAAACTTAAGAGCACCGTTGCTGCTTCTCGTGAGCTCACTTCGAGGGTACCCGAGGACATCACTTTGGTGCTGGAGCCTCTCAATACCCTCGTGGATCATCCTGGTTACTATTTGGCTGATATTGATACCGCCTCCGCGATTGTGCGCGAAGTCGGAAGCGCGCGACTTAAAATTCTGTGTGACCTTTATCATTTCGGGATCATGGGCGCCGACCTTAGCAAGATCGTGAAAAATCACCTTTCGGCAATCGGTCATTTTCACATTGCGGACTTGCCGGGGCGCCATGAGCCTGGCAGCGGCACCGTGGATTGGGCGGCAATACTTAGACTCATTCAGGATCAGGGATACACTGGCTGCATCGGATTCGAGTATTTCCCGAAAGGTGATTCCGATGCCTCGTTGGAAACGGTGCATAAGCTTTGGGAGAGTAGCGTGGGTCATTGATCCGCCGCACGAGCGTCTGCTTGTTATCGGGAAAATACTTAGACGATGTCGGGATCAGGTTCTTCTAAGCACCGGCTTGGGCACTTCGGATCTGGAGGGATTTATTCTTCATGATATTCAATGCTCGCTCAAACGATAGACTATCGCGTTCGAGGGAGTGAAAAGCTCTTCCGGAGCTCCATGTGACACGCACTGTCCTTTTCGAAGGACCACCGCATCCTCGCACAAGGCAATCAACTCCGCCGCGGAGTGTGACACATAAAGCATTGGGATCGCGAATTCATCCCGGATTAGCTCGAAGTAAGGCAAGATGCGATCCTTCAATGATTGATCGAGGCTCGTCAGCGGCTCGTCAAAGAGCAGCAGCCTTGGAGACGTCAGGAGCGCTCGTGCGATGGCCACGCGCTGCTTCTCGCCGCCTGAGAGAAAGCCTGGCCTTCGATCCAACAAGCGTTCGATATCCAGCAAGCGGCAGAGTTTCTCGGGGGAAATTTTCGCATGCAGTGACTCTCGTTGGCTGAAGCCATAGAGGATATTTTGGCGCACAGAGAGATGCGGAAAGAGTGCAAGATCCTGGGGGACATATCCGACGGCACGCTCGCGGGGCGGAACGAAAATGCCCGCAGAGACATCGGCCAAATCAACTCCGTCAAGCACGATCGTACCTTCCGTCGGGCTTCCTGAGACCCGCCACTAACTCCAGAACGGTTGTTTTGCCCGCGCCAGAGGGTCCAAAGAGAGCGGTAACCTTCTTGTCGAGCCGCAAATTCAAGTTCAGCGCCAGATCTCTTAGCTTCAGACGGACGTTTCTCAAAACGAGGCTCATGCGACCGGTCATGCTTCGCTTGAACAGCCACTCACTCATCCAGACCGCAGCGAAGGCCAAAAGAATCGAAACAGTGAGCAACCGTAAAGCGTCGTCGTCGTGGCCGAGTTGGATATCGCTATAGATGGAAACGGAAAGGGTTGTTGTTCTGCCCGGAATGTTGCCCGCCACCAGGATCGTCGCTCCAAATTCCCCGAGCGCTCGAGCAAAAGCGAGCACGCTGCCTGCGATGATCCCACGTACAGCCAATGGCAATGTAATGGTTAGAAAGATCCGGAGAGGCGAGGCACCCAACGTGGCTGCTACTTGCTCAAGTCGTGGATCAACCGATTCAAAGGCAATCCGGGCGCCCCTCACGAGCAGGGGAAACGACATCACCGCCATCGCGGCGATTACCGCACGCCAGGTAAACACGATATCGAAATCGAGATGACTGTGGAGAAAGCCGCCGATTGGCCCCTTGCGCCCGAGAAGCTTTAGCAAGATCAATCCCGTCGCCACGGGCGGAATCACCAGCGGCAAAGCCACGAGTGTTTCGACGATTGGCTTACCCGGAAAGGTCGCGCGCGCCAGAAACCAGGCAAGGGTCACCCCGGGCGGGAGAATGGCAAGCGTCGCCAGCGCTGCCATCAAAGAAGTGAATGCAACAATTTGCCAATCGGAAGCGCTCATGGGAGAGCGCGATCGCCAACAAGAAACCCATATTTCCTGAATACGGCCAAAGCCGCTTCAGTGCCAAGATACGCGACAAATCTGTTCGCCGCGTCAGGATGTCCGGAATTTTTCGTGATGGCGATCGGATACGAGATGCGGGGTCCCTCAAGTGGGGTCACGACATAAGCGATTTTAACGGCCTTGGAAATGGTGGCGTCAGTCTTGTAGACAATTCCGGCGTCCACATTTCCTGATTCGACCGCAGCAAGAGCCGCGCGAACGTTTTCCGTCGGCACCACACGATCCTTGACCGCTTCCCATACGCCGTTTTGCTCCAGATACTCCTTTGCGTACACGCCGGCGGGCACAGCCCGAGTATCCCCCAAGGCCAAACGCTTGACCGCGTCCGTCGCGAGTTGCTGCGGGGACGAAATTTGTAGGGTGACTGTCAATACCCACCACGACGGCGAGCGTATTTGAAAGCAAGCGCTTTCGAGTCGAATCCAGGAGAAATCCCGCTTCCTGCAAGCCGTCCATCTGAGTCTCGTCAGCGGAAATGAAAACATCGGCGGGCGCTCCCTCCAAAATCTGGCGCGCCAAAATATTAGAGGCCGCAAAATTGAAGACCAACTTGTCGCCATGTGTTTTTTCGAAGTGGGGCGCAATTTCGTTGAGTGCGTCAATGAGACTCGCCGCTGCGAACACGTGAAGTGTCGTTGCCCGCAGCGCGGTCGTGACAAGAAGCGACGCTGCCAGGGAGAGGAGGAATGCTCGCGCTTTCACGTCAACGCTCGTGCGTGCCTGGTTTGTCGATCATGGCATCAGTGGCCTTGATCATCACGAAAACATCATCTCCTTCCTTGAGTTGCATTCCCTCGATCGAGCGGGTTGTAATGATCGAGGTAAGTTGGCCAACGGCGGTTTCGATGAGGACTTCGGAAACGACCGAGCCGCGTGCCACGGATTTTACCTTGCCAGGGATTCGGTTGCGGGTGCTGATCATAGGACAACTAATATCTTTCGAGCTGCTTCGGGGAAGGAAAAAAGGGCGTCGATCGCTCCGAGCCAATCCGGATCCAGGCAATTCATGCAACCGCGACTTTGCTAATTGAACTTAGGTGATTTAGAAATACTAACAGAACAAGGTCGCCCCTTCTTTGATAACCTTTTGGAGCTGCGAGACGAACTATTTCTCCCTTGAAGATGATATTGGCAAAGCAAGAGCCATGAATACACAAGAGCATCGACATCTAACGTCCGCGATCGAGGAATGCTGGCCGGTTGAGGTCGGTATTCGAACGGCAAGTCAATCGCCAGTCCCACTTGGCAATCCAGCCGAATTGAGCTGACCGTAGCAGCGGATATCCGTGTCGCCGTCTGTCGGTACTTCGCGCGTGCAGAGCACTGAGAGCAAGTCCTGCAAACGAGATCCATCCAATCTTGCTTCGTCAAGGCGATTTGGCCGAGCAGCTGTGATTGGCCTTCCAGGCTTTAGCGGGGCTGCTTTTCAGAGCTTTCCGCCCTTCGGCGATGCCTGCAGCGCAAAAGAGGCGTGATGGAGCACGTGGCAACAATCGTTTCATCTGATGCCAGCAAGGCGGTGCACGAACCCGTGCGTCATTGATACCATCTCTCATGCGATGCGGCGGCAAACTGCCTTGGATAAATCTCTTCGATTTTCGGAGTCGCGTCGAAGGCTTCTCCTCAGTAGCATGCTCCGCTTCATGGCTAAACTTCACAATCTAGTTGTTTTCCGAGAAGCAAAGGGAAAGGCAAAATGTGGCGAATTGCTCGAGTTGGAGTCCCTCGGTTGAATGTTAGCTAGCTGCGTTTCCGGGCATGTTCTCATCACGCGCATCCTTTTGTTTGCTCATTGCAGCCTGCACTCTGGCACCGTGTGTCCTCGGGGCTTCATTTTCGACGGTGGTAATCGATGCGGGCCATGGCGGCTTTGATCGTGGGGGAATTCGGTCGAATATCATCCCGGAGAAGGGCGTGGCGCTTGACGTCGCTCGGCGGCTCCGACAACGGCTTGCAAATGCGGGGCTCCGCACTGTAATGACGAGATCGCGAGACGTTTTTGTCACACTCGATCGAAGGGTGGGCATCGCGAATGCTCAGCGGCGCGCGGTTTTTGTGAGTATCCATTTCAATTCGGCACGCCGCACCGGAGCGAATGGAATTGAAACATTTTATGGTTCGCCCAGAGCGAAGCGGCTGGCCCGTTTAATCCAGCGCAATGCGATGAGGACAACATCGGGGGAAAATCGCGGAATCAAGCGAGCAAGTTTCTATGTGCTTAGACGTTCAAGAATGCCGGCGGTGCTGATCGAGTGCGGATTCCTGACCAATCCGCGCGATGCCCGGCGGGCGTCGAGCAGCGAATATCGCGAGCGTCTCGCTAGGCAAATCGCGAGAGCCATTATCGAGTTTCGTAGATGAGCAAGATGCTTAGGCTAAGCGATTGGCGCGGTCTCTTTCGATAACTTCGCCACCGCGAGCTTGACCCCGTGACTAGATATCAGCTGAGGAGAAAATCCGATGGTATGCTTTAAGCAGACGTGCTGCCTGATCTTCAGATAGTGGAATCAAGGGCGGGCGAACGTTCGACCAAGCCCGGTCTCCCTTTATCTGCGCGAGAAGCGCTTTCACCGCAGGGACAAAGGGGAATTCAAGCATCTCGTCTGCGAGCTCGGTGATTCGGGGATCATCTTGACCCGTCTCAATCTGCTCCAGAAGAATTCGAGGACAAAGATTCGCCAGACCCGAAATTGCTCCTTGCGCTCCAAGTCGAATTCCGTCGGCGAGATGGCGTTCATTACCGATCAAGATGAGAAGATCGTCTCGAGCTTTGAGAAGATTTTCCGTGTAGATCCAGTCGCGTCCCGAGTCTTTGACGCCGCCGACGACATCGGGAAACGTCGCCTTCAAGCGCCTGACGAGATCGACTGAAAGCTGGACCTCTGTCACCGAGGGGATGTTGTAAAGGATGATATCATGGGCTCGCTCTCCAAGTTCGCGAAAGACGCGCGAGAACCAGTTGTAGAGACCCTCGTCGCTTACATTCTTAAAATAAAAAGGTGGGGCGAGCAGTACCCCTCGGCAATCGCGATCCATGAACGCAAGCACTTGTTCTACGGCATCGCCGATCGAGCCGGAGGCTACGCCACCAATTACCTGCTCGGACAGAGTGATCCCAGCTGCGGCAAGGACCTCGAGAACTTCCTTCCGCTCTGTCAGGCTCACTGAGGCCCCTTCACCCGTGGTGCCAAAAATTGTCACGCTGGAACAACCACCCTCGAGACATCCTCGAGCATGGGCGACCAGTCGCGCATGATCGATTTGGAACTGGTCCTTCAGCGGGAGAGCCAAGGCACAAGACAGACCAAATCGTTCAGACTGCATTATCTGAGCCTCGTAGCATAAATCGAGACGTTGTCCTAGTCCTGTCTTCCCGAAGTGTATTCAATGACGTCGAGCCTTTGTGCAGTTCCCTGCCACAGTTTCTCCGAAGACCTCAGAGTCGCTATCTTGCTCCTGTGTGCCGCCTGCTGGCGTCTGAAGACTCTTCATCCTTAACCGACGTCCGATCCCGCTCGCCCCGTCCTGACCAAGCAGATCATGTCAAACTGCGGGCGATGGGCTAAGACTGATTCGGCATTAGTTAAACGGCCACCGGAAAGCTATGCACCGACATTCTACTCTAAAGAAAAAATTACGTCGACCTCTATCGGCGTCCCTTAGAAACTTTAGCCTTTTCTGGTCGCTCTAACGATTAGTTGGTAGATAGGTTCCCTCGGCAGCGACTCGAGAGTGATCGGCTTGCCTTGATGAAACAGCTCGTATCTGAAGCCTGCGTCTTCTAAGAGTTGAAGGGTCTTATGCAACTTGCGGTCGACGAGATTGCGCTGATTCTGATGGTACTCGAGCGTAATAGCGTCAATCGAATCTATTTTGGTTCTCGACTCCTGCAGAACCTCGTATTCCGCCCCCTCAATATCAAGCTTAAGGAAATGGACTTTCCCGTTTATATAGGAGGATAACCGCGCGGTTTGGACCGAAATGCGCCGATACTGATCCATGTTGGGCCACAAATCGGACTTAATCGTTCCCGTCGAGTCCCATGCGTGAATGAAATCCTCTCCCACATACAGCGTTCCATATCTATTATTCACACGAGACAAAGCCGCATTGACCGCTTCAACGCCGCGAAGGCCGTTCTGAACAATATTTCGCTTAAGGAGAAAGAATGTTTCGGGATTTGGCTCAAAGGTAATGATCTTCGAGGAAGGATAAATGCTCTTAAAGTACAGTACCGCAAGACCGATATGACCCCCGCAATCAATAATATAGGGCGCGGTGCTGTTGGTCTTAAAGAAATAGGTATTGTTGGCGAAGATATCATCTGAGATGACTTCCAGCTCACGATCATTTCGATACGAGATCTTATAGCCGTTGGCCAAAGTCTGCGTTTTGAATCCGATGGGTTTCTCAGCTCGCATGCGATGATCAGGCTTCGTGGGAATGTCGTGCAGTTGTCATCGGCGCGCCAGACTGAATTTCGCGCCATACCACCTTCGCGAGCGCGCCAACACGGAGAAATCGCCGGAACAGGGGGTCTGGATTTAGGAAATTACGCGCGCTCCGATCTCCTAGCGGCGGCGGACCGAGCGATCGGCCAATCTCTTGGGCAATCGCCTGCGAAGCTTGTTGGCGGCTCTTCTGGAAGCTCTAGAGTGAGCTGGCCCTTGCATCCGGCGAATTCGGGAGTTCTGTTTCGGGGATGGGGCGCCACGATAGACCTCGGAGAATTAAAGCGCTCGATCCGAGGAGTGATCACGTCGAAGTTTACCATTTGATGTGCGGGTACGAATTTCCAGGGGACATGACGCGGGCTCTCGAGGTGGCACTGTATCGCACGTACTGCGTTCCGAGTATCTCCGCTTTGCTCGATAGGACAGGGGAGATCTATAGGCGCACGCAAAAACGCTACGACGACACTGCGCTTATCGTAGCCGAGATCTCCAAGTGGGGTTACGAGAGTGAGCGAGGCCGGGAGGCGATTCGAAGAATGAATCGGGCTCACAGTCGTTTCGACATTTCCAATGCCGACTACCTCTATGTTCTCTCGAAGTTCATTTTTGAGCCGATCCGCTCGATCGAGCGTTTTGGCTGGCGCAACCTGACAACAAACGAGAAGCTGGCCAGCTACTACTTTTGGCACGCAGTGGGATTGCGGATGGGAATCAAAGTACTACCGGAGAACTACGAAAAGTTTCGCAAATTCGCTTCTGATTACGAACGCCATTACTTCCGCTTTGCGGAGACGAATCAACGGGTAGGATCAGCCACGCGCGATCTCTTTTGCCTCGTGGATGCCGCGTGTCTTGACGCCGCTTGTTCGATCGGGAATTTACGCCCTTCTCATCGATGCCATGCTGGAGTCGTTTGGCTTCCCACGCCCAACCACTTCGATGCGGAAATTAGTCAGTGGAGCGTTGAGAACGGGGGGTTGGATCGTCCGAATGCTTCCCGCACGCAAGACGCCAAACTTTTTCACTGACAGAGCCAATCGCACTTACCCGCATCGTTATGAGATCGCGAATCTTGGTCCACCGGATCTCGATCGCCAACGTTCAACTTGATTGAGAGCAACGGCGAGCATTACCCCCGCGACAAGCGCTCACTCCCAAGCGATTTGGGAGATCTTTCGAGAGGTTGTTGCGTCCGGGGACACCTACGCCTTTGAGCAGGACATCGCTCGGGCCGATGCCTTACGCTATTGGTTATCCGACGAACATCGCACGTTCGTCATCAGTCAAGGCGGACGAGTCTTCGGCAGATACATTCTCAGGGAAAACTACGTTGGAAGGCGCTCTCATGTGGCCAACGCCAGTTACATGGTATCGGCTGAAGCTCGTGGTAAGGGCTTCGGCTCTTTGATGTGCCAGCACTCCCTCGAGGAAGCTAGACGGGCCGGTTTTGCCGCCATGCAATTTAACATGGTCGTAAGCACGAATGTGGAGGCGATTTCTCTGTGGAAAAGACATGGCTTCAGTATCGTTGGAACTCTTCCGAAAGTTTTCCGCCACGCGAGACATGGCTTGGTTGACGCCTACGTTATGCATCGATTTCTTTAGTCCCCTACCGGATGCTGTGCTCTTCGCTCCAAGCTCCAAATTGCTCGGCATCGCTTGGGATTTTTGCTAAAGCGCCCTACTTGGACCTCCAGCAACGCCAATGAGCAACCTTCATCTCGCTGTTCAGTTCTTTCTCCAGCTTGCCGTCATTCTGGTGTTCTGTCGGCTGGTAGGTTCGATCGCGGCGCGTTTCGGACAGCCGCAAGTCGTGGCGGAAATGATCGCGGGAGTCCTGCTCGGGCCGTCATTCTTAGGTCTGTTTTGGCCCGGCGTGCAGCAGTGGATTTTTCCCTGGGACACTACTCAGCAAACCCGGGATACCCAAAGCTACCTTTTTCCCGCGTCGCAACTTGGTCTGGCACTCTACATGTTTGTCGTCGGAATGGAATTTCGCGTTGACATCGTGCAGCGGAGACTCAAAAGCTCGATCGCCGTATCAGCTGCCGGAATGGTCGTTCCTTTCCTGCTCGGAGCGGGCTTGGCCTGGATCTTCTTCTACAACACGAACTTGTTTCCGGAGAAGACCTCTCTTTCCGAGGCCATGCTCTTTCTTGGGGCGTCGATGTGCATTACCGCTTTCCCCATGCTGGCACGAATCATCCATTTCAAAAAACTCGCCGGCACGACG
The DNA here is from genome assembly GCA_963744345.1 of uncultured Verrucomicrobiae bacterium. Lineage (GTDB taxonomy): Bacteria > Verrucomicrobiota > Verrucomicrobiia > Chthoniobacterales > Terrimicrobiaceae > DASTFP01. Next base: position 117,786 of record CAVUTD010000024.1, on the reverse strand, counting down.
ATGGGCACAATTGCGCTTGGCGCAGGGGCGATTGATGATGCGACCGCCTGGTCTCTGCTCGCGGTAGTGCTCGCGAGCTTTGACAACAATTGGAGCCACGCGTTAACAAACATCGTGGGCGGAGTGGCCTATGTGACGGTGACCCTATTGATTGTCCGACCGCTGCTCGCTCGTGCCCAGGAACGGGTGATGAAGGACGGCGTGCTTACCGATGCGGGGCTTGTCACCGGAATCGCGCTGATGGCTTTGGGAGCCTGGTTTACCGATCTCATCGGCTTGCACGCCGTCTTTGGAGCATTTGTGATGGGTGCGGCGATGCCGCGGGGCATTGTCGCTCGCGATCTCGTCGGGCGTATTCAGCCGCTCACGGTGGCGTTGCTGCTTCCACTCTTTTTCACCTACTCTGGCCTGAACACAAAGATAGGATTGTTGAACACCGGTTTTCTCTGGCTGATGTGCGGAGCGGTGCTCGTGGCGGCGATCTTAGGCAAGGGGGTGGCCTGCTGGATGGCCGCGCGTGCCACGGGAATTCCAAATCGTGAAGCGCTTGGCATCGGCACACTAATGAATGCTCGTGGTTTGATGGAATTAATCATAATCAACATCGGTCTTCAGCGCGGCGTAATTTCTGAAGGACTTTTTGCCACTTTGGTGATCATGGCTGTCATCACCACGCTTATGGCATCACCGGTCTTCGAGTGGCTCGTCGGCACCGGCAGGTATCAACCGCTGTCCGAACCTGACACGACAACTACCGTGAAGCTCGAGCCGAGTCACTGAATTCGTTTGGTCAAAGGCGAATCATTCTCCGTCTCTTGAGTCATGGACTCGTCAAGAAGCCTCAAATTAGCAGCAAGCCGGAACGTCGGTCGTGCCTGCTAAGCTTCGCGACTTGATTCGTCCACGCTTGAGCTGCAGCGCAACTGGAGAAAAGTACGTGAGGCGCCGGCGGCGCACTTGATCGTCAGGAGCGGATTTCGAGTGCGAAAGCTTTGAGTGCACTAGAATGCGACTCTGCTGTCTTGGCGGGCCAGAATGAGATGCGTGAACGGATGCACTCAATGGACTGCGAGCACCGCTGCGCCAACGGCATGGGAATTCCGCGATCTTTAAAATTCGCGAGCATACACGGCAAAAGTTCTCTTTAGCTCTGCCGTTTCGCTACGATGTCCGCGTGACGTGTAAGCGATCGATGCGCTGTATTTGGCGAAGGTGCCATCTTCGGAAGACGCCACTTGCGTGCATGTCCGGCAGTAGCCGGATCGGCCATAATGTTTGCGAGCGGCCCGCTCCGCAAAGATTACGGCGGCCGCCCTGTTGCTGCAGGCTTCCACGCTCCGAAATCCTGGACTGGTATATCTCATAGCCTTCTCAGAATTGTGACCCACTCGTTTATCACGCACGGAACAAGAAAATATTCGACGGTTATTGAGCAGAGAGCTCAGGGCAGAGTAGTTTTCCATGCAGTTGCCTCTCGAGCGGTACCAGTGGGAACTGAAGATGAGAAGAGCCCCGCCATCGATCTCGGCGTTTCTCTCGTCAATGAACGTCCCGCGCTGTCCGCAATACCTGTTAGGGCACCTGAACCTACTTAGTAGGGCATTTGCCACTCGTACCTGCTTCTAGAAAAGCCGTCTACTTAGCCGAAAATAATAGCCGTTTGCACGCGTCAGGTGCGCATCGAGTGTTCCTTAAACTGGCGTACGCCTACAGCACCGGACGCACGACCGCCGCTTCGTCCACAGTTCGGTCGTTCCCATGCGTATACGAGTCACCGGTTAGAAGAAGGGTACGTTGAACCCAGCGCCGGTCCCTCATTACCGATATAGCCAATGCGACCCGCTTGGCGTGCCAGTCGTTGTTGACGTTCTTTCTGCGCACGCCATAGCCGGCTATCGTTCTGGTCTTGAAAGACGCGCTGGATGGCAATGGCGGCACCGGATGCATACTGCTTGGTAGCGCATCCGACGGCCATCAATGAGATGACAACTGCGAGTCCAGTAGACGGAAAACTCATGCAACACCATACTGTATTCGCCTCGCAGCCAAAAGCGAAAGCTCCGCCGGCGCACGGAGCGGGCTTGACAACTGTTAACGAACCTCCTTTGGATCCCAAGTTTGCGCTCCCCACTCAGCGATAGGTATAAGGCATGCGGCAAGATCCGGAGCATTTTCACGAGAGCAAGCGGGCAGGTCGCATCAGTGAATATGATCGTTACGTCGAGGTTAGTTATGAATGCCAAAGGTGCAAGAGGCGCCGCACCCCATGACACATTAAATCACGCCCTCGTCACCGTTTGGGAGGGAAGGGGTTTCGTTGCTGGAACGCATAACAAATCCCGCAACTGGGTGTTACTCTGACGCTCGCTTCGATGGCCTTCTAGTTCCAAGAGCCGGAATCCTCTCCTGCAAGCTGCTGCGCTTAAGGGGTCAGCGACCGTTTCCCGGCCTTCGTCACGCTTTCGATCAATTTAACCGATGCAGCTAGGGTACTGGCAATAACCTTAGTCGATCGTTTCGAGAGGAGTTCTTGGATGGTTCCCTCCGGAATTGGGTCCATGAGTCGAGTTCATGAGCAGCCTGACGCTGATCTACAACTCCTTGGTGCCTTCGGAACCGCGGGAGGCAAAAAACGTACGTGCATGCGCACACGTCACGTTCCAGCAAACACAAGATGTGGTGGTGTCCGCACAAGCGATGTGGCCGAGTCATCAGGCGATACTTTGTCTGCGGATTCTTCGCAAACATTCTCCGGCGATGCGTAGTAACCGAATACTCCGATGCTAATTCAGTCGCCCTCGATGAAAACGCTATCCGCTCTTGCAGTAGTCTCCTGTTTGGCCCTAGCCGGCTGTACAACGCCATACGGTCCACGGCAATTCGCCGGGGGATATTCCGAAGTGCACGTTCAAAATGACATCTTCCGTATTCTGGTCGATGGCAATGCCCTCATCCATAAAAGCCAGATTGAATATTATGCCTTAGTTCGCGCTGCAGAACTTACTGTCAAACAAGGCCGGAATTTCTTTCGTGTTATTGGCGCAAGTGCCGACATCAAAACGGTCAACGTTTTCATTCCTGGTCAAACGTTTGCGAACACCAACACTTTTGGCGCAGGCAACGCTCACGCTGTTGCTTACCCGATTGGCCGCAGCGTTTATGCCAATGCCTATGGCAGCTATAGCGCCAACACTTTTACCTCGGTCACCTCCACGCCAAGCTATTCGACCGCTCTTCAAAAGCCAATTGTGACAATGGATATTCAAACGCTGCTACGACGTGTTGAACCATGCTTTGACGCTCGTCAGGTCTTGCAGGGAGCCATCGAACAGAAACTCAAGCTCGAGCCGGCCACGCTAGCGGCGCTTGGAAAGTCAATGACATGACAAATGGAGTTCAGGAAAGTATGAGATTAGCGAAGGAACCTTGCGTCTCCATGTGGAATCGTGACCAAAGCAGCCATGGGCTGCTGCTTGGTTTGAGGCTGCTTTGCGTTTCAATTGGTGCGACTCTATTGTTGCTTAGCGACGTCTCGAAGGCTGAGGGCGAAACCGTTAGCAGTGGCACCGGCTTCCTCATCGAGCCCGATGGCTACATTCTTACAAATCACCACGTCATAGCAGGCGCGCAGCGCATCGGTGTGGTTCTCTCTAACGCGTCCAAGCATCCCGCCGAAGTGGTGGCCATTGATGAGTATAAGGATCTAGCGCTCCTAAAAATCGAGGGGAAAGATCTTCCGGTGGCCGCTATCGGCAGCTCTCATAGGGCGGAGGTGATGGATCACGTGATGGTCCTAGGCTTTCCGCTGATCGACGACGTTGGCCCGGAACTATCGATCTCGGATGGAAGAATAAACTCCATTCGGGAAGGAGGCCGCATCCCATGGTTTCAAATTGATGCAAATGTCAATCCCGGCAATAGCGGCGGGCCCCTGGTCAATGACAGGGGCGAAGTTATCGGAATCGCAGTGGCAAAGTTGAACGCAATGAAGATGATGGAACAATCCGGGGTCGTTCCTGAAAGAATCAACTACGCTATACCTATAGATGAAGCTACACATCTCATTCGAAAAGCATACCCATTTGGTATTGAACAGCTGGAGCGCAAGGACCTGACTCCAAAGGAAATTTATGCAGAGCTACGCAAGGCGACGGTCCTCATTGTTGCCTTCGGAGCCCCACCTAGAGATGGCACATTCCAATCGAACGCACCATCGTCTCAGAGGGGCTCGGTAAACCTCGCGGCGTTCATTGAGTCCTTTATCCAGGCGGGAGAAAGTCAATCTGACCTCCTGGCTCAACTAGCGTATTATGCCGACAGCGTTGACTATTTCGATGATGGGGTTGTGAATCGTGGGTTCATCGCGCAGGACATTCAAAGTTATGCAGGTCGTTGGCCGCTTCGGCGACACTCGATTGATGGAGAAATCGATACTAAGGTTGTTGACGCAAAACGGGACGTGGTTGGCGTGGCATTCAGGCTAAAATTCGCGGTGCAGAATGCAAAAAAGACGATTACAGGGATGTGTGATGATGTGATTATAATCAGAGACGCTAGCAGTAACCCGAAGATCATCGCGATAAAGGCTAAGACAATAAACCGCAGTGAAGAGCCGATTCAGCGCTGATCTAGCCAATCGTCAGAGTTGCCTATTCACTAATCCGAAGCAGATCCCCCTGGCCCAAATCACCCTTGAAGCCCATGCTCTCGCAATCTTAAAGGTTGCGATGAGACTTCGCTCCATTTGCTTTCCGCTCTTTCCTGCCCGTTCGCAAGCTGAGCGGTATTCTCGGCCAGATCGGTAGAGGTGCGAGGCACACCGGTCCTGCTCACTGGATTCCAGTAGAACCAGTAGGTTTTCGAGCGTCTGTCGGGTTGCCCTGAGTTGTTAAATTACTCTCGCGCGGTTTGTTATCGTGTAATATCGCGGCTGAACTCGTTTCGCCAAATGTTGTCCACTCAACCGAGGAGATGCCAGAGCAGAAACGAGAAAGAAAAAGGAGAAAGCGAAATGACAAGATTTAACCTGACGCAAGTGTCAACCAACCGGTTGACGACGAAGTTTCACGTGGTGGACTCCACCAATTCGGTTATCGGCTCAGTCAACGTGCCAACACGTCAAGCGGCCGATTTCCTCCAGCACTGGGCTGGCCCGACTGACATGCCCAAGCAATCGGCCGGCCAGCAGCAGGAGCAGGTCGCAAGCAAGCTGCTGCGGCCGAAGAAAATGTCCGCAGCGATTCGCAAAGCGATGGTCCTGCGCGGCTGCTGACCTTCATTTGGTAAGAGATGCCATTGGCCGACGATTCAAGCGGCTGGGCCGCGATGCCCAGACACGCAATCTGGCTCGAGCGAGTAGCGGGCGTCTCCGTCGAGTCGATTGGCCGTGCGGCTCTTGATCGTAAAGATTCCTTCACGCTCGAAGCCAGTGGCAGGCATCTCGCGTATCGGCTCAAGACCGATGGAGGCTGGATCTTTGTCAGCGCTTGCCCGATGAATACTGGAGATTCGGAGTTTTTAGTGTCGATGGCCGATGGCAAAGCGGGATGGAATGCTTGTTCCCGCCTCATTCTAGCCCTGGAGCGCAGTGGAATCACCAAGCTACAACCCCGTCCCCTCGAGCTCGGCGAACCCGGCAGCAAAGACTGTTGGGTGATCGCATGATCATGGCATTTCCATGCTCACCAAGGTGATTCACGTGCGTCAGCACATAGCCGAAGGACGACCGGCCACCGATGTCTACATCGGTCATCGCAGCAATCGTTTTGGGCTGGCTGAGTCGATATGGGCGAATCCTCACTACAAGGACGACTGCACTCAGGAAGAAAAGGCCGAAAGATTCGAAGTCTATCTCAAGACAAGGCCGGACCTGCTTGCTCGCGTCCATGAAGTCAAGGGCAACCGACTGGTCTGCTGGTGCAAGCCGAAAGCGTGTCATGGCGATGTGCTCGCCAAGCTCGCGGCCGCGCCGCAGACGCCGCAGGAATCGCTTTGATTGTGTCTGAGGGGTGCTTTCAACGCTTGACGTTGGAACCCACCTACAGGCAGATTGCCCTCCGAATGGATGCTACAAGCCCGTTCCCCGCCATTAAACGTTCGGATGTCTCCGATGTGGGCGAACTTTTCTTTTTTCGACGCGCAAATGCCTAAATTAAATTCGGAGAACCTACTATGAAATACCACGACAAGATTCAGGTTGCGGCCATCTTTATTGCCCCTCCTGATCAAGCGGCGGAGGGCGACCGCCTCTGGCAGAGCCACGCCTCTTGGATGGAGTCTACGCACTACCGTACCGGAGAGAAAGCTCTCCTGAGCTACAACGTGTCCAAGGCGCCGGAGCTCTCGGACCCGATGGATATCAACTCTGCCCCGACCGGCAACATGTGTTTCGTCCTGACCGAGATCTATGAAAGCAAAGCTGGTATTGTCGATCACTGGGAGCAGACGAGGGGTAGTTGGGGAGACTTCCCCGCCACACTCAAGTGGGCGGAGAAGTGCAAAGTCACGTTTGTGGCCGCAGCTGACATCACTAACTCGCTCTGGTGAAGGAGCGCAGTTCGTGAGGATTGGGAAAAGCAAAAGGGGAAAGGCTTTGGAAGGGTTGTCCGCTATCCTTACCCTCGGAAACGATCAAAAGGCCTGCTACGGCTTACGTAACGCAAGAAAGTGCCTAAGCTTCAACCCTCAATGAGCGACGACCCTGCGCAGAAATCCGTTGTGATCGCTCCCCGCGCATCAGGACAGCGCCAGTCGCTGACCGACAAGTGACGTCAACCGTTGGCACATGATTGCGTTATCATAAGATAACGAAAACCACGGCCACCCGGGTAGTTCTGTGCCAACTTTTCGAACCCAATGCGGAGCGGAGCGGCCCGGAAAGGCTCAGAGGCGTGACCATAAATCATTCAAATACAAATGCATGGACATCCGACTTTAGGCGTGAAAAACGCTAAGCCCCGGCTTTCCTCCCGTCCTGACCAAAAAATCGGCAAGCTTAGCGAGGAATATTTGGGAATTCGCAATCGCCAGATGGACCTGAAGGCGAAAAAAGCGGCCATGGAATTAGCTGTCCAACGTGGCGAGCTGGTCAGCAAGGCACTCGTCGAGCGGCAGGCCGCCTATTTGCTCGTGGCGTTGAGGCAGAGAATTCTGTCAATACCGCAGACCTACAGCCGCCGGTTGCTTGGCATCAATGACATGAAGGAGATGAATGCCAACCTCCGGGAGATGTCGCTCTCGATGCTCGAGGAATTGCGCCATCTGCCCGAGCGGGTGATCGATCCGAACTGGCTCCAAACTCTGGAGAACGAACTATCCTAAGGAGAATTCGTCTCTATTTCGTCTAAGCAGGTGGTTCCGGGGTTGTGTTCCAGGCCAGCATCTGCATCTTCCAAGCATCGCCGTCAGGAACAAGAATTTCCGACCAATAGCCCTTGATCGGTATAGGCTCGCCGGTCTCGGCTTGAAGAGTCGCACTCCATTCTCCGTTTAGCCATATCTCGTTGCCAACCCCTATAACATGAGGAGAATACTGATCGGGCATGCCGATATGGCCACTGGGATGCCATTTCTGGAAAAAGTCTGCATACCATTTCTCAATAGCCTCGCGACCGTAAACCGGTCCTGTGGGCGTCACAAAAACTGCGTCCTCCGTGAACAACGCGACCACAGCAGCAGCATCGTTCTTATTAAACGCCGCGTCATATTTCTCATGTTTCGCTGCAACAACCTGCTGGCGTAGTTGTGAATCGGGTGTTTTCATTGTTTCCTTTGGGGGTTTAGGACGGTTTGTCGCATGACTCAATCACCAATCGCATTGCTTTTTTATCAGGACAATTCCGCAAGGGCAATCCTGAAAAAGTGATTCCCCGGTCCAAAGCAGACCATCTCTGAACCGAGAGATTGGATTGAATGTTTTGCAGGAGGTCAAGGATCTGCCAAAGACTGTCAATCCGAACTGGCTGAGGGAACTAGAGGCTGACGATGGCAAGTAAGGGAGGGAGCGAAAGCCTATTACTGTTCCATTTTAGTGCCCAAGACGTTCGTGCTCTCAACGTATCGGAACCAGTTAAACTCGTTTATGGTCGCGATGTAATTCTGGACTGCCTCGATGTTAGGGAACTCCTCGACTCCAGCAAACGCCCATTGATCCGAGGACCAACTTGAATTGCATACAATCAGCCTCTTAGCTCCTACTTTTTCAAGAGCCTCGTTAAGGGGTTGGGCCATTTCAAACTCCTCCTAAAATGAACTGATGGGAATCGCAATCTTGGCCCTTCCGGATGTTAGGCCGGGAGTGTGAAGCCGAAAGCGCTTCCACGAGCGCAGCGTGACAGGAATCGGTCCGAAAGTCAAACCTGCGTTTTGGCGACGGTCAGCCGGGCTGTTCTTGCAAGCTTTTGGCGTGTCTCGCGAACTACGGAACAATAAACTGTGCAGAAGACACAAGTAGAAATCATTGAAAACGAGAATTCTAGTGAGCCTGGTTGCGGCATTGTTCGCCATCGGCTTTTCTGGCCTACCTATCAGCTACGCGAAGGCTGAATTCGAGTGGGGTGACACCGCCGCGTTGAAGGAGCATTTGGATAACCATGTTAAGTTTCCTGCCACTGGAAAAGTCATTAAGGAGTCGTGCAAGAAGGAAATGCCGGATGAGTTTGCCAAAGAACAGCGAGCCTACATGGACTCCAAACTTAAGGACGACACGACCTACAAAAATCCGGGAGAGGTTCTTGGGGCCTTAAATCTAAAGTAAGGTAACCGGCGATACAGTCAGGAAGTCAAGGCCGCATCGGGTGCTCCCACTGCCGGAAGTCACCCCTGAAACGAATGCTCTCGGCCACGTTGATTTGGCAATTGACAGGAGATTTTGGGGGTTACGTTCTAGTGTAATGTCCCGTAAATATGATTGCTTTATGAAAGGTTTTTGGCATGGTAGGGATTATGCCAGCCGCCATTGCGATTGAGGTCAGTTCTGAACAGCAACGCGAACTCCAACGCATCGTGACAGCGAAGACGAGCAGTCAACGGGATGTCTTCAGGGCCAGGATCATTTTGGGCTTGGCCGAGGGACTGAGCCATGAGGAGATATCGCGAGAGCAGGGCGTCAGCCTCTTGGCCATCGGTCGCTGGAGGAAGCGTTGGGCGGCCAAGGGCCTGGGAGGCCTTAAAGACGCTCTTGGGCGGGGACGCAAGCCGACAATAGCGGCTAGGGCCATCCGCTCGGCGCTGAGCTTGGCTGCTCGACAGGCTCCTGGCGGAGGACCCTGGAGCGTGCGCACGATGGCGCGGGAAACCGGCTTGAGCAAATCGAGCGTGCAACGGTTGTGGTCGGCTCACGCAATCGCTCCGCATCGGCGCAAGAGCTTCAAACTTTCCAAGGATTTGGCCTTTGAAGAGAAGTTCTGGGATGTGGTGGGCCTCTATCTCCATCCGCCTGATCGCGCTCTGCTTCTCTGTTGCGATGAGAAGAGCCAGTGTCAGGCCCTCGAGCGCAGTCAACCCGGTCTACCCTTGAGCCAAGGTCATCTCCGCACCCAGACCCACGATTACTACCGTCACGGAACGGTCACCTTGTTTGCCGCCCTCGACTATCTCTCGGGCAAGGTCTTTGCTCATACCGCCGGACGTCATCGCCATCAGGAGTGGCTGGCCTTCCTGCGCAAGATCGAGCGCGAGGTCTCCCCCGAGCTGGATATTCATATCATCTGCGACAACTACGCCACGCACAAACATCCCAAGGTCATCGCCTGGCTCAAGGGTCATGCCCGCTTCCATTTGCACCTGACCCCAACCTCCTCTTCCTGGCTCAACCTCGTCGAGCGTTTCTTTGGCGAGATTACCCGCAAAGTCATCCGCTCGGGCAGCTTTCGCAGCGTCGGAGCGCTGGTGGCAGATATTTTCCGCTTCCTTGATCATCATAACCTCAACCCGAAGCCCTACCGCTGGACGGCCAACCCACACCGCGTTCTCGATAAGATCGACCGCGCGTGGGAAGCCATGTTAGAAGAAACATGCAATCCTATTTACGGGACTTCACACTAGATCAATAGCCCGATCAACTCGGCTTATTCTTCGCCTAGCGTGATTCAATCTCTCCAATGGCACCTTCAGTTTTATCTTCATCGCCGCACTGAGTCTTGCAAAAGACCGATGAATCGATTGAGCTTTGGCTCTTAGTTCCTCTCTATTAATCGTAAAGTGCGCCCGATTTATTATGTCATAAATATGGCCGCGGAACCCGCCACCGCTTTGGGGCGTGCATGGTATCCATTCTTCGGGCTCCCACCAGTGAGCTAACGGTGTCGGAGCGGCGCCTTGCATAACGGTGAGAGACAGACATGCCTCTTCAAGCTCGTTTGCCCGACCGTTATCATACAGAGTTGGCATACCTGTAAATGTTTCGGATCGCATTTTCCGTCCGCCTGAGACATTGGCTGTCAATGCAGCCATTGGCCCAGGCAAGCCCAAAGAGCGGTTAAGCGGCGGTCTTGTAAGCATCTCTTTGGTAATTGATGCTGGAAGGCTCACAAACGGTATAAGACAAATACCGCCGGCCAATGTGAGTGGTGCATCCACCTCTACGCCTTCCACGGCAAGCACATCAAACCCTGGCACTTCTTCTACCCGCAAATAACGCACCAAATTGTCTATTGTCGTATCGACTCCGCGATCGGCTGTTCTCCTGAAAAGCCATCTCAACAAATCATCATGTGTGACTAAAGTCATAGAGTTGCCGAAATTCATTCCCCCTTGGTCAAAGATTCGTAATTCCTCTTCAGCTTCTATATAGTCCGTTAGATCATGCCTGATATCTTCAGGAATACCTTTGAGCCATAAAACATCTGAGAACAGCGTCTGATCGGGACTTAGTGGCGGTAAGCCGCTTTGCAGAGCCTTGTGTAAAATGTCTCGTAATCTTTGTATATTCATTAAGGAGCGTCTTCAGTCCCTGATTGGATGTACCGCAGAATAAAGATCGGTCCTGATCATTGCGAATTTGCACCTCCGACTCAACCTCTGAAGGAGGATCCTGACAGCGATCCGAGCTTACTAGAAGGAGTAATCGTGCCGTCGGCTTCACAACGCCATTCACCATCAGTCGCTGATCAAATAGGCTCAGTTCGCCGCATCTCAGGTTCCTCGAACCACCTCCGCACCCTTCTTGTCATCGCGCATGGCGATGAAGGTGCAATGCCTCAGGCGTCCGACATCCGTCCATTCGACGAATGCGACTTGGCAAACAGGTGCAATGCCGCGCCCGATCGCTCGCCGGGTTTGTAGGCGGAACCGAGCCGTTTACCGATGACACCCTCCAGGCCGAGTTTTCGCACCGCCTCGAGGACTTGCCCCGATGGCGCGCGAAATAGCGGCGAAAGGCGCAGTGGATCCTGGGGCGCGGAAAACTTACTGAACAGCAAGTCACGGCCGCGTTCAATCTGTAACGTCATCAAAGTTTCCCCGTTGCGGTTTAGTAGGTCGAAGCAGTAGAATTAGACTGGAAGGACTGGGACAGGTTGTTTTGAAGAACCTGGAAAGAAGGTCTCCCTTGCGGATCCAAGGCGACCAGTTCTCCATCAAGAACGAAGTTGCTTCCGAGCGAGCTGAGAGCTTCCAAAACTCCAGGGAAGCGTTTGTTAAGCACCTTCCTATGGCGCGAGAATAGCTTGAGCTCTCTTCCATGCCTAACCGCGACACAGCGATAACCGTCGAACTTGATCTCAAAAGTCCAACTCTCGCTCTCCGGTAGCACCGAGACCGGCTTGCACTGCATCGGGTTAATGAACGCAGGTTGTACACGCTTCTGGTGATTCATCGATTTGAGTCGCTACCGTTGACAAAGATCATCTCGGGCGGGGCAAACCACGACTTTTTCCTTGCTTGGGTTTCCGATCCAGACCTAAACACTTTCTCGGTTTCCGGAGTCCTACGGGGTAGTGATGGAAGCTGGCGTGCAGTGAGTGTCCACTCTCTCTCTTCACGGAGTTTGTGGTGTAAAATCTCCCACGCGACGGGCTGCGGCCAACCGCGCGCCTGGCGTGTCACGATGCTCCGCCATGATACTTCTCCGTGCGAAACTCCCTTTTCGTCCTTCCGCTGGCAGGAATCAGGGGTTATAGACCCACACCGACCGCGCACACGCATGGCTACTATGAAGAATTTCGACCCCTGGAATATCGGCACCTTCAACCTGCGTTGGGTATGGCTCGCCATCGCAGTGATCGTTGCAGTTGCGGCGGTGATATCGAGTTTCGTCTCCGTTCCGACGGATTCCGTCGGAGTGCTACTCCGGTTCGGGCAATATCAGCAAACCGTTCAGCCTGGGCTGCGCTATAAACTGCCATTCGGGATCGACAACCTCGTCATCGTGCCTGTGCAGCGGCAGCTGAAACTGGAGTTTGGATTCGCGACCGAGGGCGCGACCAATCCCGCGCAGCAGGCGCGGGACCCCAAGGCGGAGCAGAGCATCGTCACCGGCGATTTGAACATGGCTCTGGTGGAATGGGTGGTGCAATACCGTATCGACGACGCAAAGCAGTATCTTTTTGCAGTCCGATCTCCAGCCGAGACGTTGCGCGCGGCAAGCGAGTCCGTGATGCGCGAAGTGATCGGCGATCGCACGGTGGATGAGGTGCTGACCATTGGCCGGCAGGAGATCGAAGTGCAGACGCTGGTTCAGCTCAAAGCGCTGTCAGGCGTCTATGGCCTCGGCGTTAGCATTATGCAGGTGCAGCTCAAAAATGTGCATCCTCCGCACGGTGTCCAGAGCTCCTTCAATGAAGTAAACCAGGCTCAGCAGGAGCGGGAGCAAATGATCAACGTGGCCAATGGCGAATACAACAAGGCGGTGCCCAAGGCCCGCGGTGAAGCCGACCAGCAATTGCGCGCGGCCGAGGGGTACGCCCTCAGCCGGGTCAATGAAGCGCGCGGTGACGCCGAGCGTTTCAATGCGCTGCTGGCAGAGTATGTGAAGGCGCCGGAGGTGACCCGTCAGCGCATCTATCTGGAGACGATGGCCGAAGTGTTGCCGGGCCTCGAGCGCAAGATCATCCTGGATGAAAAGGCCGGCGGCCTTGTGCCGCTCATGTCTTTGGATCCAGGGCTCAAAGATTCAATCCCGAAAGATGCCAGGCCGAAAACCGAGTAACCACCTTTTAGACGCCCTCTTAGAATGAAAGCAGCCGTTCTGTTCCTCGTCGCTGTAGTCATCGCGGTGCTGCTTGTCTTGTCAGCTGCGTTTTACATCGTCCCGGAAACTGAGCAGGTGATCATCACGCAGTTCGGCAAACCGGTTGGCGGTCCGACGACCAAATCGGGCATCCATTTCAAGGCGCCCTTCATCCAGGAAGTTCACCGGATCGAAAAACGGGTGCTGGAATGGGACGGCCCAACCGCCGAGATGCCGACGAAGGACAAGCTCTACATCGTCGTCGACACGTTCGGCCGTTGGCGCATCAGTGATCCGATGCAGTATTTCATCCGGATGCGTGATGAACGCAGCGCGCAATCGCGGCTCGACGACATCCTTGGCAGCGAGACGCGCAATACGGTCGCGCGCCATGAATTGGTCGAGTTGATCCGCACGAACAAGGGCCGCAAAGCCGCCATCGATGACACCGTCGTGGCGGGCAGCGGTTCCATCGCAGCAGGTTTGCCGTCCATCAAGTTTGGCCGCAACGCTCTTGAGAAGGAAATCGGCGAACAGGCTCGGATCAAAATGAAGGAATTCGGCATCGAACTGCTCGACATCCGATTCAAGCGGATCAACTACAACCCAGCCGTGAGCGAGAAGATTTTCGAGCGGATGATCAGTGAGCGCCGCCAGATTGCGGAACGGTTCCGAAGCGAAGGCGCGGGAGAAGCGGCCCGGATCATCGGCAGTAAGGAGCGGGATTTGAGGCAAATCCAGTCGGAAGCTTACCGCAAAGTGCAGGTGCTTCAGGGGAAGGCGGATGCCGAAGCGACCGCGATCTACGCCGCCGCTTATAATCAAAGTCCTGAAGCGCGGGAGTTTTACGGATTCACCCGGGCGTTGGAGACGTATCGTACGTCGTTCCGAAAGGACACGACGGTGATCTTGACCACCGAGGGCAGCTTCCTGCGTTTTCTAAAGGGTGAAGCGCTCACGCCTCCCGGTCCTTTCAGATCCGCTCCAGCTGCGCCCGGAAGCACGCCACCGGTCGAAGCTCCGAAGTTGCCGCCTGCCGTCGTTCAATAGCTTCGCAGGAGCCATGCGAGGCAGTTCGTTAGACACCGCTTCAATCCGCTCTTGCCTCGCCGCGGCCGATGGTCGCCCAGACCGCTCTCGATGAAAGGATGAGGGCCCAATGCAGCGGTTTGTTGCAGGAGATCAGCAGGCGTCCGACCTCGAAGTGAAGGAGCGGCAAGTCAAGGCCGCAATCAAGAACTTGGTTCGCGACGCGATCGAGCGCGACGAGAAGCTGCAGGTTCATACTTGCTAGGGAGGATTAGCGACGAGGCGGGAATTTATCACTTTTCAGTGCCAATAAAGTGCCAATAAAAACCGCTAAATAGTGCTTTTTGGTTCACTTCAATGCATCCCTTTGCATAATAGCATTCTGCCCGAAGATCCTTTGTCCATGAGCTATTTCTGGTTTTACAGAGAGTGGGTTGGGAGGGACTCGAACCCTCAACCAACGCCTTAAAAGGGCGCTGCTCTACCATTGAGCTACCAACCCTGGAAGCCTCTATCCTTGAGTCAAAGGAAACCGCGAAGCCTGCGCTCCATAGTCGAAAGGCTGGCAACGGCGTTACCTTGGGAATCTCGGGCACAATAAGTCACAAGAGTTCTGACGAAGCAAGACTTGTTCCCCCGTCGGCTTATAGCAGTGCGCCTCCCGATCGCAATTGGCTAACCAGCGTTGTTCGCGCTCATGAGAATCCGTCGTGCACAACGTGCTCTCTCAACCGACCGTCTCTTCGGTTTTCAACGCGCTGAGTTCTTCTGCTGACAAACGCGTGAGTCGAACTCTCCGCAGCCCCGAGGCGTGAGTCTGTAACGCGGTCACATCGTACTCACCTAAGCGCATGCTTGCGTCTCGCTGCAGAGGGTAACCCGCCTGGCGGGAGATCCAAGTGCCGACGTTTTCTCGCGGCTGAAACTCAAAATTCCAGCCCGTTTCGGCTCGCAGCTCCCGCATCGTCAAGGAAGCGTCAACGATGATGGAGTTCTCAGTTTGTTCAAAGATCGGGCCCCGCTCGATGTCCAGCTCATCGCGAATTTCGCCGACAATTTCCTCAAGGACATCCTCAAAAGTGACAATCCCGACCATCGCTTCATTGATATCGATAACGACCGCAAGGTGTCGGCGCGAAGAGCGAAAAAGCTCAATCATGGTAGGCAGAGGCGTCTGTTGAAAGAATGTCAGAACTGGGCGAATGAGCGGCTGAAAGGAAGACTTCTCTCCGAGTGCCTGAATTTGCCAAAGCCATTCCTTGATGAGCACGATGCCAAGGACGTTGTCGAGAGAATCCTGGCAAACGGGAAATCGGCTATGACCACTCTTCTGAGCGATCTTAAGATTCTCATCAAGGCTTTGGTCCGCCCAGAGCGCGACAACCTTGGCTCGGGGAAGCATAACTTGTTGGGCGGTTACATCGCGCAGGCGCAAA
This sequence comes from uncultured Verrucomicrobiae bacterium, assembly GCA_963744345.1. Lineage (GTDB taxonomy): Bacteria > Verrucomicrobiota > Verrucomicrobiia > Chthoniobacterales > Terrimicrobiaceae > DASTFP01. The sequence continues at coordinate 102,153 of CAVUTD010000024.1, read as the reverse complement.
GATCGGACCATGATCTTGTTGACGAGTGCATCCCCGGGATGGACGTGCCGGGAGTGGCTGAGAACGTACTCCAGCTCGTCGGCGGAGAAAGCGTGTTCGCCTTCGGAGGCCGGCTCCAGCCCGGCCCAGCGCAAAAACATGTTCGCCGTGCCATTAAGAACATAGATGAAAGGATAAAAGAGGTAGTAAAAAACCAGGAGCGGTGCCGCGACCCACAGAGCAACTCCACGGGGTTGCTGAATCGCCAACGACTTCGGGGCAAGTTCGCCGAGAACGATATGCAGAAAGGTAATGCAAGTGAATGCAACACCAAAAGATAACGAGTGTTGTGCTCTCTCGCTAGTAACCCCCATCTCCGCAAATAACGGCTGTAACCAATGAGCAAGGAAAGGTTCCCCGAGCCAGCCGAGTCCCAGGCTGGCGAGAGTAATGCCGAGCTGTGTGGCAGAGAGGCACGCGTCGAGGTTGTTGACTGCGCGCAGCGCCATGGGCACACGCCAGTCGCCCGTCTTCAGCAGTGGCTTAAGCTGGCTAGCACGGATCTTGACGATGGCGAACTCGGCCGCCACAAAAAAACCATTGGCCACGACGAGCAGCAGAATGACCAAGAGCTGCCACGCGAAATCAAATAGCATCATTGGTAAATTATTTTGCGCAAGTTACAGACCATCCCCCATTTCCATGCCCCTGCCACCTATGCAAACATAACTGAGTTTTTTTGGCGATAGACGAAATGGGGATTGGATTTTCTGGCGGCGCGCTGATATTTCCGCGCGACTACCATGCCTGATTTCGGCCGAGACGACGCTATCTCGCTCTACAATGTGGATCGATGGGGCAGCGGATATTTTAGCATCAACAGGCGGGGGAACGTTGTCGTCCTTCCCACCCGTTCCAACGATCAGAAAATCGACTTGATGGACATCGTCGCGGAGGCGAAAGAGCGCAAGCTGGATTTTCCTCTGACCATCCGCTTTCACGATCTGCTGCGAGATCGAGTCGAGACAATCAACAAGGCATTTTCGGAAGCCATCGACACCATGGGCTACCGCAACGTTTATCGAGGCGTGTTTCCCATCAAGGTCAACCAGCTTCGCGAGGTCGTTGAAGAAATCCTGGACGCCGGAAAGCCATGGCACTTCGGCATCGAAGCAGGGAGCAAGCCGGAGTTGATGGCGGCGCTTGCCCTTCACAATGACCTCGAAAGTCTGATCATCTGCAATGGCTACAAGGACAGCGCTTTCATCCGGACTGCTCTGCTCGGGCGAAAGCTGGGCAAGACCGTCATCCTGGTGATCGAGAAACTCGAGGAATTAACCCATATCTTGCGCGTGGCTTCTCAGATGCAGGTAGAACCCTATATCGGCCTGCGGGTGCGTCTTCTCTCCAAGGGGGCCGGCAAATGGGCGACGAGCGGAGGCGAGAACGCGAAATTTGGTCTCTCGACCGCAGATTTGGTAACGGCCAGCGATCTCCTCACGAATTCAGGCCTGGCCCACGCGTTGAAACTCATTCATTTTCACGTTGGCTCGCAGGTCCCGGACATCGGCACGATAAAGCGAGCAACAAAGGAAGCGGCACGTTTCTACTCCAAGCTGCGAAAAATGGGACACGAACTGGGTTATATCGATGTGGGGGGTGGACTTGGGGTCGACTACGACGGCTCGTGCACGGCTTTCGATAGTTCCGCCAACTACTCGCTCAATGAATACGCTCGCGATATCGTCTACAATATCATGGAAGTGTGTGATGCCGAGGGTGTGCCGCATCCCATGATTGTGAGCGAAAGCGGCCGTGCAATTGTCGCGCACCATTCTGTTCTGATTGTCGAAGCCTTCGGTTCGATAGAGAAAAGTCCCAACGGCGAGATCTTGGAGGCGAATGCGGACGATCCTCAAATCGTTCGCGACATCATTGAAATTCACGATAATCTCGGGCGGAAAAACCGTCTCGAGAATCTGCACGATGCGCAGGAGATCCGGGAGCGCGGTCAGTCAATGTTTGACCTTGGGCTTCTCGACCTGCGCGCCAAGGCGCGGATCGAGACTGTTTACTGGCAGATCGCCGCGGCCGTTGTCCGAATGTTTGAGAAAATGCATTACATACCGGAAGAAGTGAAGGAGATGGAGGTCGCGCTCGGGGACCAGTTTCTTTGCAATTTTTCGGTGTTCCAATCGCTCCTCGATCACTGGGCACTTGGACAACTGTTTCCCGTGATGCCACTCCACCGGTTGAGCGAGTTCCCCGATCGCAATGCCACCATCGTCGACATCACCTGCGATTCCGATGGCAAGGTCAGCAAATTCGTCGATCTCCAGGATGTAAAGGAGACGCTCCATCTGCATCGCTGGATTCCGGGGGAGCCCTATTACATCGGGTTCTTCCTTGTTGGAGCTTACCAGGACATCATGGGCGACATGCATAATCTCTTCGGCCGAGTGAACGAAATGCATATCTACCTGGATGAGGACGAGGATTGCGGCTACTATGTTGAGGAGGTTCTTCCGGGTAGCACCATTGGCGAGGTCCTTTCCTTGACGCAGTGGCACGCCAATGAAATGGCGCGGCGAATGAAAGTTCAGGTGGACGCGGCGATCAGGAGCGATCGAATGAAGCCCAGTGAAGCCATGCGTCTGCTCGATGATTACGAAAAGGGTCTCTCCGCCTACACCTACCTGAACTTCGACGACCAGAAAAAGGAACGATGATCCGCCGCACGCCTTTGTACGACCGCCATCTGGCCGCCGGCGGAAGGATGGTCGAGTTTGCGGGGTGGGAGATGCCGGTTCAGTACACGAGCATTCTTGATGAACACAGAGCCGTGCGGGAGCACTGTGGGATTTTTGATATCTCGCACATGGGTGAGTTCCTGATACGAGGCAGCCAAGCCTCTGAATGGCTCGATTCTGTGCTAACGAATCGAGTGGCGGAGCTTAGAGTCGGCGAAGCGCAGTATACGCTGATGCTCAATGGGCACGGGGGCATTATCGACGATCTCATCATCTATCGAATCGACGAACAGGAGTTCCTTTTGATTGTTAATGCAGCGAAAATTGATGAAGACTTCGCTTGGCTCGAAAAACACCGTACAGGGTTTTCGAGTCATGGTGATCGCGCTTTTTTTGAGCTATTCGATTGTAGTGATGCCTATGCTGCCATCGCTGTTCAAGGACCCGCATCGCCGCAGGTCTTCGCCAAGGTGTTTTCCCTCCCATGGGAGAGGCGGAGGAATCGCATCATCGAACTTACGCCGCACGCCGCACCTTCCGCGCCAAAACCGGAATTCGCCCCCGGTGGTTCGCGTGCCTTTGCTGCAACGACTGGCTATACGGGAGAGTCCGGATTTGAAACCATCATCCCTGTAAGCAACGTCAAGCACTACTGGGATCTCTTTTTGGCCGCTGGTGCGAAGCCCTGCGGATTAGGAGCACGAGATACGCTGCGACTCGAGATGTGCTATCCGCTCAACGGTTCCGACCTTTCATCGGATCGCACCCCGCCGGAGGCAGGTCTCGGACTATTTGTCGACTTAGCAAAGGGAGAGTTTATTGGTCGCGATGCCCTTCTCAACCAGAAAGCGCATGGTCCACCAGTGAAGCTGGCCGCGCTTCGTGTGCAGGAGAAATCACCTCCGATCCGAGCGCACTATCCCGTCTTAGCTGCCGGAGTGAAGATAGCGGAGACGACGAGTGGAGCGCTCTCGCCAAGCCTGAACTGCGGTATTGCTTTGGCCTATCTTCCGGTCCTACTTGCCAAGGTTGGACAGGATTTGGAAATTGAAGTTCGCGGCAGTCGCTATAAAGCGCTCGTCGTCAAGAAGCCATTTTACAATTCGAAACGATGAATGTTCCCGACGACCTCATGTTTGCCAAGACGCACGAATGGATCCGTGTGACCGGTGATATCGGTACGGTGGGTATCACAGATCATGCGCAGACCGAACTCACTGAGATTGTTTTTGTCGAGCCGCCCAAAATCGGTGCAAAGTTTTCCGCCAAGAATTCCGCGGCCGTCGTAGAGTCCGTCAAGGCTGCCAGTGATATTTATACTCCGGTTGCGGGGGAGATCCTGGAGTCCAACTCGGCTCTTTCGGAGAACCCTTCGCTACTCAATACAGATCCTTACGGAGCCGGATGGATCTTTAGAATCAAGATAGCCGATCTCTCCGAGCTCGACAGTTTGCAGGACGCTGCGGCTTACCGTGCGCAGATCTCTCGATGAGTGCGGTGCCGTTTGCCCGCAGGCACATTGGACCCTCGCCTGAAGACATCGAGACAATGGCGTGTGTGGTCGGTGCCGAGTCGCTCGACCAGCTCATCGATGAGACGGTTCCAGAACGAATTCGATTCCGGCGGCGGTTGGACTTACCCGCAGCGCGCTCTGAGGAAGTTGCGCTGCGCGATCTGGGCCAGATGATGGAAAGGAATGAAGTGCGGCAATCCTTAATCGGGATGGGCTACGCTAATTGCCATACCCCCGCAGTCATTCGCCGGAACATCCTGGAAAATCCAGGCTGGTACACAGCCTACACGCCGTACCAGGCGGAGATCGCCCAAGGTCGCATGGAGGCTCTTCTGAATTTCCAGACCATGATCTGTGACTTGACCGGAATGGCCATCGCCAATGCGTCACTGCTGGATGAATCTACGGCCGCCGCAGAGGCGATGAGCATGGCTTACACTATCAAAGGAGGGGCGGGGTTTTTTGTCGCTGACGATTGTCACCCGCAAACTATCGCGCTGCTGCGGACGCGAGCCGAACCGCTAGGAATTCGGCTGATCACTGGCCCAGTATGGGACTTCACATCGGAAACTGTTTTCGGCGCATTGATTCAATATCCGGCGACGGACGGTGTCATACACGATCTCGGACCAGTTATTGAACGCGTTCATGCGGAGGGCGCGCTCGCCATCGTGGCGGTCGATCTCCTTGCGCTGACCCTGATCAAACCTCCCGGGGAGTACGGAAGCGACATCGTCGTGGGCTCCTCACAGAGGTTTGGCGTGCCCCTCGGTTATGGCGGACCTCATGCTGCATTTCTGGCAACGCGTGACGAGTATAAACGCAGAATGCCTGGGCGTTTAATCGGCGTTTCTCGAGATGCGGAGGGGCGCTCCGCTTTGCGACTCGCGCTCCAAACACGGGAACAGCATATCCGCCGCGAAAGGGCGACAAGCAACATCTGCACGGCTCAGGTGCTCCTCGCGGTAGTCGCCTCCATGTTCGCCGTCTATCATGGCCCGAAAGGCTTGAAATCAATCTCTGAGAGAATTCATCGCCTGACTTGCGACCTTGCCGGCACTCTTAAAGATAGTGATTGGGCGGTGCATCCCGGGCCGTTCTTCGACACAATCCGGGTGTGGCTTGTCGGAGAGCGCGCGGATCGCTTGCTCGAACGCGCCAACTCCCGCGGAGTCAACATTCGCAAGCTCGACGACCATGCGATCAGTCTTACTCTCGATGAGACGACAGAGGACCTGGCCTCGATCCTGGCAGTTTTCGATCTCCCCCCCGCGGCGCTCCGTCCGGTGCCGATCGAAGTCATCGGAAGCAGCTTGAGGCGAGAATCCGAGTTCCTTCTCCATCCCATTTTCAACCGGTTTCACACCGAGACCGAGCTCTTGCGTTATATCAAGCGTCTCGAATCGCGCGATCTTTCGCTGACGACCTCCATGATCCCGCTCGGCTCTTGCACGATGAAGCTTAACGCAGCCGCGGAAATGTTCCCCGTCACCTGGGAGAAGGTTGCAGCGCTTCACCCTTTCGTCCCCATCCGTCAGGCGAGGGGATATCAGGAACTCTTCTCGCAGCTTCAAGCATGGCTTGCCGAGATAACTGGTTTCGCCGCCGTCTCCCTCCAACCCAATGCCGGCTCACAGGGAGAATATGCCGGCCTGCTGGTCATTCGGAAATATCATAAGTCTCGCGGAGAGGAGAGACGGGACGCTTGTTTAATTCCAACCTCAGCTCATGGCACAAACCCCGCGAGCGCGACGATGGCCGGCCTGCGAGTCATCCCGGTTGAATGCGATTCGTCAGGAAATATCGATGTGGGCGATCTTGAACTAAAGATTCAAACGCATCGCGAGACGCTCGCCGCCTTGATGGTTACTTATCCTTCCACACACGGCGTTTTCGAGGAATCGATCGAGGAGATTTGCGCGAAGATTCATGCAGCTGGCGGAATGGTTTACATGGACGGCGCCAACATGAACGCGCAAGTCGGTCTTTGTCGACCGGCAGAGGTTGGTGCCGACGTTTGTCACCTGAACCTGCACAAGACTTTCTGCATTCCCCACGGGGGAGGAGGGCCGGGCGTTGGGCCAATTTGTGTTGTCCAATCTCTCGCCCCATTTCTACCTGGCCATTCAATGATCAACATCGGAGGACCGGAAGCGGTCGGTGAGATCGCCGAGGCGCCGTGGGGTAGCGCAAGCATCCTGGTAATCTCGTGGATGTTCATCGCAATGATGGGCGCCGATGGCCTTCTTGAGGCGACAAAAGTCGCCATCTTGAACGCTAACTATGTTGCTGCGCGTCTTTCACCGTATTTTCCGGTTCTTTACAAAGGGCGCAACGGACGGGTCGCCCATGAGTGCATCGTGGATGTTCGTGAATGGAAAAGGCGCGCGGGCATCGAAGTAGAGGATATCGCCAAACGTCTGATGGATTATGGCTTCCACTCTCCGACCATGAGTTGGCCCGTCGGGGGGACTTTGATGATTGAGCCCACCGAGAGCGAGTCCAAAGCAGAACTCGATCGCTTTTGTGAGGCAATGATCGCCCTTCACGGTGAGCTATGTGCCATTGAGCGCGGCGAACTTTCCCGCACGGACAATCCGCTGAAGAATGCCCCCCACACCGCAGCTGCCGTGACGGCCGATTCTTGGCGCCGTGCGTATGGTCGTGAGTTAGCGGCCTACCCAGCGCCCTGGCTGAGAGAACATAAGTTTTGGCCCGCGGTTGCGCGGGTCGACAATGCTTATGGTGATCGTAACGTTTTTTGTTCCTGCCCTCCGATGGAGGGTTGATCGGCCAGACTAAGGTTGTCTATGAGCTTTTTAAACTCCGGATCCGTCTTCCAGGCAGAAAACGTGGGATCGATAGCAAGAGCTTTGCGGAAAGAGGGACCGCCTAGCCTGATCGCCTGCTTTGCCGCTTCGTAGAATTCTTCTTTTCTGTTCTGCACAAAGCAGGCTTGCGCGAGCAGCAGGTAGTTCTGCACATTCGAATCTTCGACGACGCTGAGCCGCCTGGCGGGTTCCAGCGTCTGAGCAAGTTGATTGTGCTCCTGATAGTACTTGATGATAAACCTGAGCATGTCGGCATTCTCCGCAAAATCTTTGAGCGCCTGACCGACGAGCAGATCGGTTTTATTAGTCTCGCCGACGCTGGCATACAGTTCGATGAGCCGACGTACGATTGCCGGACTTTTAGGTTGAAGGGTTAGCTTGTCTTGCACTGTGCGGATTTCTCCCTCGATCTCCTTCCGCTTCTCGCCGAAATATCGGAGGCGCCACAAATCGAAATTGTTCGGATCTTCCTGCAGCGCTCTGTCACACAGGACGATGAATTGATCGAATTGCCTTCGATCCCAAAGGTAAGGCATGAGGGCGGCAATTGCCTCCGCGTTCCCGCGCCAGAGGGCGAGCGCCTCGTGGTAGGCTCGCTCAGCCTCGGAAGACATGCCACGATGCCTATAAATGTTCGCTATGCTTTGACGCAACTTCGAGAATGAACGCTGAGCATCGAAGTCCTCCGGGAAATTGGGATCATTGAGCAGGCGGGCTGAATAATCCTTCCAGTAGGCGAAGTCCGTTTCAACCACCTCAGGTGGCAGGGACTGGAGCTTTGTTTTGTTGAGCTGATAGATCAGCCCATGTGGTATGGCATAGTCGTAGGTCCAGTTGATCGGAAAGCTTTCTTCGATAAAGAATTCGTGTTCGGCACGGTTGTTTTCCCAGATCCATCGGAGAATAAGGCTAAAAAGTTCACTGCTCTCTTTGCCCAACGGATGTCCGCTCTCCTGCTCGTTCTTCGCGACGATCTTGATCATTTCTTGCGTCTCCTCCTCTGTTGGAAGAATAAGAGGTTTTGCAGGATAGCTATGCTCGCGACCGAGCCAACGTTCGAAAGTATTTAACGGCTTTGGGCGCGCAGCCGTGTAGTGATCTCGAAGGTATTTCATATAATTCCTCTCGCCGAGGGCATTTTGGGTAAGAATATAGAGATCGCGGCGATCAAACGAGGGGTCTTGCTTATGTTTGGAGGGTTGAGGACTCTCGCCGAAGATCATGTAAGTTGCGACAAAGCGTCCGGGGTCTGTCCCTCCAATCATAACGCTACCTGGCGGTAAGTCCTTCAGCATGTCATGACCAAACATCCATCCGAACCAATGATTTCGCTGGCTGCAAGAGGCCTCGCTTCCCCGGAAGGTGAGGATGGGCAGGACGAGCAAGGCCGGGGCGAGCCAGAATGCATACGGGCGACTCTTCGTGAGTGAAAATACCAGGAAGCCGGTGCCGAGTCCGGCCAGAATCGCAAATATCAGATTCGTGTACGTGTGGTATGGCATCTGTGTCCACCAGTCTGCGTTATCGATCTTTGGGCTGGCGGTTAGTGGCTGAAGGAAGGCCGCGAGCACAAAGGCAAGATGCAAAAAATAGATCCACACTCTCCTGGGAAGCGGAAATCGGAAAACAAAGAGAAACGAGGCAAAATACCCGAGCAATCCCACAATCGAGAAAGCTTTAATGAGTTGCTGCCAGAAGAAGCCGATCCAAAGCTGAGCGCTTTGCAGGCGGCTTGCGCCGGTCGCGGCGCGACCTTCTTCCGGCGCAGCAGTAGACGGCGAAGCGCCCATCAGGCGGCCAAGGGACTTCAGAGTGACATCTGAAAGGCTCCCGGGATATTGAGAGCGGTTGATAGAAAAGAAGAACCCCTCCGCATCCCGTGTATAGCCCCAATTCATCGGAGGATTCGTCGCGGATGCAAATGGCAGGTAAGCATACGGGAGGAGTCCTGCCACGAAAACCAGAGGAAGAAAGGCGACCAATCGCCAGCGCACCCGCAATTTTCGCAGCCAGAGGAAAACTCCAAAGGTCAGGGCCACGCAATAGAACAGCCTCATAACTGTCCTGAGAACGGCTACATCCCTCGATAAAATGGCAAACCCGAGATATCCGAGGAGCAGTGTCAACAAGCCGGCGAAGAACCAATCAAGAAAAGCGCGGCGTCGAAGTAATAAGATAAGAAGATAGGGGAGAGGCGTGAGCGCGATGGTCAAGTGGTGATTGCTTAGAGAGAGCGCGAGAACGAAAAAGATGAGCAGCATCAACCGATCGTTCGCGGGACGCTGCACCCATAAGTAGCATAGAGTCAGAAACACCGTGATGAGCAAAGCATGCAAAGCGTAGACTTCCGCGATGACTGCCTGCGACCACATCGATTGGCTGAAAGCCAGCATCAAAGAGAACGCCAGGGCGATGATTTGTGGGAGGAACCTTGCCTTTTCCGGGAGTTGCCCGGCGTAGTACCAGCGCTGGAGATGGGAGAGCAGTGCGGCGCAGAGTCCGACAGCCGCCGCGGCGCACACTCCGCTGAATATCGCGACTTCCCAAGCGGCATTGCCGAAGGGAAGAAGAAGAAAGAGCCAGTTTAGCAAAGTCCACAAGGGATATCCGGTAGGATGTGGCACTCCAAAATGTTGTGCTGCCACCAGAAATTCTCCTGAGTCCAGCAAGGTGACGTTTGGCGCGGCAGACCAAGCGTAAACCGCAAAGCTAACCAAAGCGGCCAAGCCGCCCGTCAGCCAATCGACCTTCTGCCAAGCGTGAGAACGGATGGGCTTGGTGCGAGAATCAGGATATCGAGTGATCGTGGCGCTCATGGTGACGATCCTGAGAACGCTTCATTTCGGCGTTCGTTTCATTTCTTAAGAATCGCAAGCCTGACCACCCGCCAGACAGCCTCTGCAGCGATGACAAGGCTCATCTTCGTTTCCCCCGCCCGCCGTTCGGTGAAAACGATGGGCACCTCGACCAGCTTGGCGCCCGACTTCCATAGAAAGAAGTGCAGTTCGACCTGAAATCCGTAACCCTCGGTGACGAACCGTGCCCAATCCAGGCGCTGCAGGGCAGCGCAGCGAATTGCCTTGAACCCGCTGGTGGCGTCGGTGAGAGGCAGACCAGTCACGGCACGGACGAATCTCGATGCACTAAGACTGAGGAAAAGTCGTTCTTCGGACCAATTCATCACGCGGACTCCGCCCGAGTATCGTGAGCCAATGGCGACATCGGCCCCAGTCTCCAGCGCCTCAAGGAGACGCGGAATATCAGCGGGATCGTGTGAAAGATCAGCATCGATCTGGATGCATGTGTCAAATTCGCGACTTATCGCCCAACGAAATCCCTCCTTGTACGCGCTGCCAAGGCCCAGCTTGCCCTCACGCTTAATCAGATGCACGCGCCGGTTGAATGCACGATGAGATTGGACAGTCTTCGCGGTTTGATCGGGCGAATTGTCATCAACGACCAGGATTTCTAGTGCGGGACCGACGAGGAGTGTTTTCTCAAGCATACTCGAAATTCCTAAGGCTTCGTTATAGGTCGGAATGATGACAATAACTCTGCCGGCGGATAATTTATGTCGATCATTAGCAATCGAGAGCGAATCGCTCCCGGGTTGCGAAACGTCCAGCAAGAATCTTTGCCAGCGCTCCGGCAAATATGAGAGCCTCTCGGCGCCGAGCAGGACAGCCACGGTCAACCAGCCGCTAAGGCTTGTCCATACGCAGGCGAGATACCACCATGGCACCTGGTATGAGACGGTGGCAGGATCGTTAGGGCCGTCGAGTCGAACCGCCAGAAGAGCGCCGTAGGCCTCGGCAATTTCGAGAGTCCGACCCGCCTGGGTTGCCTTCCAATCCGGATGAAAAGCCTCGGGGATAATGATCCAACCAGTTTCTCCTTGCGGCTTGATGTGAATCGTTTCCGTGTTCTTCCGCTCGATCGCCTCCGGCGACACTCTCCTGATCGGGTTTGAGGAAACAACGCCTCCTTTGGATGCCATCATCTCTTCATTGTCGCCGAACTTCGTGGGCCGGCTTACCGCCAGCATTCCGTTCGCAGCAGCCTCAAGAGAACGGCTGGCGATCTCGGCCGCCGGTTCATCGACGGAGAAGGAGTTCATGGCGAAGGCAGCAGGGTAAAATGCCCGCGAGTTCTCAAGGACAACAAAATGATGGTTCTCGAAAACAGCGGGAGCTAAGGAACGGAGCGTCTCTTGAAGAACGCCGGGCGTGTCAGGATCTGTCTTGTCGATCAGAATGTGCGAGACGCCGGCGACATCTAAGAAGGTCTTGAACTCCTGCTGCGACAGAAAAGAAGCCCGCTGTAACTCAGCAACTCCGCGGAGCATCAGATGACTGTTGAATGCCTCAGTTATTAATCCTCGCTCGGAGAGAGTCGGAGTTAATAGGTAAAAGTAGCGGCCGGAATATGGGGCAACTCGTCCAGCGAGACTCCGCGACTTGAGGAAGTCCTGGGCGGCGAGAAAGTCGTTGAATGTCTGCCGGTCCATCGGGGCTTTGAAAAATGAGGGCACGGCGCTAGCGGAGTCTGCGGATGCCAAGCCGAGCAGAGCCACTGCGGTGGTCAGCTTGGCACGTCGCATTTGGCGGATAAGAAGGTCGGCCGCGAGTCCTGCCGCGACCGAGAAGCAAAACACGCCACCCATTTCGAAAAAGTCGTGCGGCGCGCGGATGTTCTTGTACAGCGGAAGTGCTTCGATCAAGCGAAATCCTGGAACACAGAAATACACCAGAATTGCCAGAGCGATGACCCAAGGCCGCGCGAGCGCGAATTCTCGAATGAGTAGCCAGATGGCCACGCCCTGCAGCGCCAGCAGTCCCCACGAAATGGCGATTGCCGGATCCCATGCAGAATTGGCATGGGCAAGAAATGCGAATTGGCCCGACAGAGCTGTGTTCGCGCCCAGACCCAGCCAATGGGCAAGAAGCGTTAAGGCCACGAAAAGCCGGAAGAGCTTCGCTGCGGAAGTTTGCCACACTGCGCGTCGTCGGAAAAAAAACAACGCGGCGACGCAGGCGACGCCGACGATGCCTAGGTAGGAAGAATTGGTGCGGACTTCACTCTGCGGCGAGGCAGGAGATCTGCTCAGGAAACTGCTGCGATCCACCCACGAAAGGGCCGACTCCATGGAAAAGCCTCTCTGCCAACCAGCAAACGGACCGAAGTCGAACATCGCGATGAAACGGCTCTCCCGAAGCGAGGGGAGGTTAGGGAGCACGCCAAGGACAAAAAAGATGCCGAGACAGAGAACAACTTTACGCCCGGACGGGGCGGCGAATCGCGCACGAGCAATCCATACCCATAATGCAAATGCAAGCAGGAGAGGAAGGACGAGAACGGCGACCTTAGCATAGGACAACACAAGCAAGGAATTTGCGGTCGCGCAAAGGATCGCCGAGCGAGCGTTCCTTTCCTCGAAGAACACAAGCACACCCCAGAAGGCTGTCGGTATCATGGCAAACGCCAAGACATTGGCGACATGCTCGACGTGACCAAGGCGGAGGAGAATCGGCGGGGCAAATAAATACGCCGTTCCGCAGGCAAATGCCGTCCAGCCAGAGTCGGGACACAAACGCCGGACGAAGCAGAACATGGTCAACGGACAGAGGAAGAGAAATCCGAGAGCAATGAGCTTGATACCTGAATAAGGTCCCGCTGCCAGTGCGCCAGCGTAGAGCGCCAGGTTCGTAAGAGCGCCGAGGGAGAGAAACGCCAGAGAGCAACCTTGGAGATAGTTGGGCGTCCACCAGGGTATGCCCTTCACGGAACTCGCAGCGTGGGCGTAATCGGCAACTTTTGCGTAGTTAGCGAGAAGCTCCTGGTTTGACGGGGATTCCCGAAGCCAGCAAAAGCCGATAATACTAACGAAAAGAGAAGCGATGGCCACGATAGCCAGGGCAGGGCGCGACATCACTAGGGGCGAAGTGTCTAAGTCCTGAACCGACGGCGCTGGCCACTTGCGGACCCTTCCCGCAATTCGATGCGATCTCGCGCTGCTTCCATCAGTTACAACGAGGCTAACAGCATCGGCTGAGTGCCGCAAGGCCAACAATTCCCTGCCGCGGGAGGGTATTCGCAAATTCTACTTTCCCGGCGGAGCTGCGGCCGGCGATTACGCGGGGCGTTCCCCTCCGACGGAATGAGCAGCGCGATACTTGAAGGATCCATAGCACGCATGAGCGCAGAGTTGAACAATGTGATGGGCAATTTGATGGAGCGTTCCAGGCAGAACGAGGAACCCTATCATCGTTGAAAATTCGGATTGGCAAGGATCACGTAGTACTTACCCGACCACACAATAGGCCATTTTTCATCACGAATTTTTCTCACCAACCCGTTCACATTGGGTTGGCCGAGCGTCCACACTTGATCGATATCACCTACGACCACGTATTTGGCAGTGTCCAAATTCGCCGAGTAACGGAAACGCTCGCGTCTGATAGCTTTGGCGAAGTAAACCGTCGGATATCCCTGCCAGAGAGTAGCCTGAAGGAAATCGGCAGTTCTTCCCTTGAGCAACCAGGCGATATTGCTGTTTGCGATGACAAGATCGCTCGGGGAAGTGCGTTCGTTTAACCAAGAAGCCGCATGCTCCACCTCGGGTATGCTCTGCGTGACCCAAAGTTGATTGCGGGGAATCAATCGGCCTTGGATGACAGCAGGCAACTGAAGAGCTGTCATCACCATCGGCACCAAGAAAGCGCCTCCAAGAAAAACGCGATGCCAGCGCCTCGTGAGACGCCAACGGCGCAAGATGCCACCAACCACCGAGAGGGCGCCAGCCCAGGCTAGCGCGAAGATCGGGACAAGAATTATCGCTTGATAGTAAAAAATCGGTAGATTCTGCCGATTCACTAGCAGCAAGGCAGAGACTGCGGCGATCCAGATCGAGATCGGATAAAATCTTCGGCGGCAGCAAAGGAAAAAACAGACGATGACTGACTGATGGAAGAAATCGTGGGAATAAAAGCGAGTGATGTTGGTTAGCAAACTCGTGACATCAGCGGCCGCACTGCCTGATCTGCCGTAAAACTCCGAAAGCTGCGGGAGGTCTTCAAAGAGCCAGGGCTTCGGCCAATACTTCCAGCTGACATAAAGAAAAATAGCAGTGATGACCATCGCAGGAGGCGCTGCCAGCCGTAGCCAAGCCTGTGGCTTCTTGATGCGGCATAGGAGGGCTGCTAATGCGCCGTGACTGAAAAGGGGATGGGCCGCAGCGGCAATGGCGAGCCCCACTCCGGCTCGCCAGTCGTGGGCGGGACGGCTCGACCGAAGCAAATAGAGCAGGCAAACGGTAAAACCGAGAGCTACCAAATTGTGCGGATAAATCCATCGGAAGTGGATAATACTCTGGCTGTAACATAGAAAAATCAGAGCCCCAAACCAAGCGGGAATAGCGCCAAGGCGCGAGCGGCCCCAGAAGCAAAGGAGAACTGCAATTAGCAGGGCGATCAACGCGTTGAGGAACCGCGCACCAAGGATGTCCCCTCCGGTGGCGAGGGCAAAGAGGCCGGCCAACCACGCATAGATTGGCTGGTAGGGAAAGTAAACGTGCCAAAAGGTGAGCGAGATGGCACCGATGGCGGCTTCACCCTGAACGAGCTCTCTACCGATCAGCAGTGTGCCAGTTTCGTCGCCATACCAAGGCGGCGAATCACGAAGATGAGGGAGATAGAGAATTTGCCACGCAAAGAAAATAGACGCCAGAGCTGACCAAAACAGAATTTTCTTGGTAACGCGCAAAGAGCGACGCTCGGGATGCGAAAGAGAAGGGCGTTCTAACCCAAGCATCAAACGAATTTGAGCTTCCTCGCCGCAAAAAGGAGCATTCGTAATAGAAGCACTCCATCTCTCCAGCGATGAACATTCGTTTTCCCGTACGTTCTTTCCTGATAACGGACGGGCACATCCAAGATCCGGAGGTTCAATCGGCCCGCGCCAAAGAGAAGGTCAAAGTCGCCAAAAGGGTCAAAAGACCCAAAATAACTTCGATTCGCCGCGATAGTTTTGTAATGAATGCGGCTGAAGGCCTTAGTTCCGCACAGCGTGTCCTTGACCGGTTGGCCAAGAAGCCAGGAAAATGCGAGGGAAAAGAATTTGTTGGCACAAAGATTCAAAAAGCGCATCTCTTTTCCGACGGGATAAAGAAAGCGCACTCCATTTGCAAATTCACAGCGACCTGTAGCGATCGCCTCATAAAACTTTTGAAGTTCTTCGGGAGGAACGGTCAGATCTGCATCGAGAATGATGAGGATCTCGCCTGTCGCCACTTCGGCTCCAGCGCGGACGGCATCGCCTTTTCCGTGTCCAGGTTGACGCAAGACCTTGATATTGCGGTGCGCGTAGCCTTCGCTGACGCGCTGAATCTCATTCCAGGTTCCATCCTGCGAATTGCCTTCCACAAAGACGATTTCCGTGCCGCTTCCAATCTCGGGAACTCGCTTGACGACCTCCTCAATGGTCCCAGCCTCGTTACGTGCCGGAACAACGACAGATACCCGCATCGCTCTTGGGAGATTTCGTTCGGCAGGCCGTGCGACCGAAAAGAAAGTGAGGCAAAGCCACGGAAGCAGAGGCGAGAGCACGCGATTAGCGAAGACATCGAGGCCTAAAAACGGGAAGGGGAACAGAATCCTTCCACTCATCGTGATCAATTCCCAGCGTGTGAGTTTTAGAAGATTCGCAACATCCGGGGGCGCGAGCCAATTGCTCCGAGGATGCACGTCACGAACTCCAACCACTTCGGCCAGAAAGTAGATAGGACGCCAGACGGCTGACGCGCAGTTAATCACCAGACGCGTTTCCGGTGTTGATACCTGATGTAACTGATCGAGCAGCCGCTGCACGTCAGCGGCAATGCTTAGAGTGTCGGAAAGGATGATGTATTCGAAGGTGCCAGGCAGACTGATCTCCTCGCCAGCTTGAACATGGAAGTCACCTTGCGGCAGGCGCCTTCGAGCCGCCTCGACTCGGTTCTCGGCGACATCAATTCCCGTGATGTTTCGAGTACGTAACCTCGCGAGCAAATCACCCTCTCCGCAACCTACCTCAAGGACGGTAGCTCCTTCCGGGATCAACAAATTGTAGTAATGAGCCAGCCAATCACGGTAGCAGCGAGCTGCCCAGAGCAGAGGAGAGCGCTTCTCGTTGTAGGCGTTGCGAATTCCCTCGAGGTGCGCCTTGGCGAAATGAGATAAGAGTGGAGCGCCAGTTGGCTCAGCCATCGGAGGGTTTCCTTTCCAAGACTATGAGAAGGCGAGCCGCAAACAGAGTCGGAAATCGCGCCAGAAGTCGATCGAGCCACATGATTGCCGGCAGAAAGCCGTCAGGATAGAGCTGGGGACGACTGAAGCCGCCGCTAAGCAAATACGCGAAGCTGACGATACCTTCGATCGAGAGAAGTTTCCAATCGGAAGTCCAGGCGGTTATCTCGCGTTGCTGGAAGATACGGGCGGCTTGCGATTGCGCGGCAAAGTACCGTGCTCGAGTGGGGTCAAAATCTTTGGGAGCGTTCCAGTGAACGGGTTCACGCGAGCCGAGCGGCTCATTGTGTAGAAACCCGTACACGAATTTTCCGAGGATACTCATCGCCGGTTCGAAGAGGATTACCCGTCCGCCCTCCACCAGCACGCGAGAAAATTCCTGCAAAGCAGCGCCCGGATATTCGAGATGGTGCCAGACGTCAAACAGGATCAGATTGCTCACAGATCGATCAGCAAAGGAGAGAGCGTAGGCATTCTCCTGTCGATCCAGCCATTCGTTCGGGAAAATGTCGGTGGTGACACATTCAGGGATCACCTCCTTGAGGCTGCCAATTCCGGAGCCAAGTTCGACGACAAGCGCCCCCGGAATGGATGTTAGCTTACCGGCGATCCTCTGCTGAAAGGAACGATACGCTCTCCGCAGGCAGCGCTTCCGCGTCCAGACCAAACGATTGAACTGAATTTCCTCTCTGTGTCTAAGACTTGAAGAGGCGCTGGCAGCCTGGCAGATCATATCGCCAGTGCCGGAGAAGCAATGCGCTGCTGCCACCCTGCGACGATATCCTCAACAATTTTCCGCAGAGAGATAGTGATTGTCCAATTGGGATAGTGCTCTCTCACCTTTTTGAGATTGCTGTAGTAGCAAATGTGGTCTCCGACCCGATTCGCCTCGAGAATGACATAGGTTTGCTTTCGTCCGGAGACTTCCTCGGCAATTGCGAATGCCTCCAAGATTGAACACGAATTCTCCTTGCCTCCTCCCAAATTGTAGACCTCCGCCACTTTTGGTTGGGCGAAGAACTCCCCCATGAAATTGGCAACGTCCTTGGCATGAATGTTGTCACGGACCTGTTTGCCCTTATAGCCATAGACCTTGTACTCGCGACCTTCAACGTTGCATCGAATCAGATAGCTCAGGAAGCCATGCAGTTCCACTCCGGCATGGCTCGGGCCCGTAAGGCATCCGCAGCGTAAGCAACACGTCGGCATACCGAATCGACGGCCGTACTCCTGAACGAAAATGTCGGCGGCTAATTTGGATGCGCCGAAAAGCGAGTGAGCGCATTGATCAATAGGAAGGTTTTCATTGATGCCTTCTTGAAAGGGAGGATCGGAAAAATCCCAGCGGAGCTCTGATTCGATCACGGGGATCCGGTTTGGTCGATCACCGTAGACCTTGTTTGTCGAAAGATAGATGAAGGGAGCCTCCGGCGAGAATCTGCGTGCGGCCTCTAGAAAATTCATGGTCCCCCCGGCATTAATATCAAAGTCGTCGAAGGGAATAGCGGCGGACCGGTCGTGCGAGGGTTGAGCGGCGCAATGGATGATCGCTGAAGGACGCAATTGTTCGACGAGTTGCAGTACGCTCCGGCGTTCCCGAACGTCGAGCTCGTGATGAACGAAGGCGGCAATCTCGCGAACCAGGCGTCGTTGATTTATTCGGTTATCGCCCTCAGGTCCAAAAAAAGCTTCCCGCAGATTGTTGTCGACCCCGTGAATGGCAAAGCCCTTGCGAGCAAAATGCAGGCAAGCCTCGGAGCCGATTAGCCCTGACGAACCAGTGACCAGGATGGTTTTCAAGGATGAAATACTTTGGCCCGATCTAAGAAAGAGTCACTTTTCTTTACCCCCGAGCTCTTTCGCTTAGGAGCCGAATGCGAACGGTGCCACAAGAGCTCAGCTTTGCGGCTCAGAGAGATGCTCGCTTCGATTGTTCGCCCATTTCGGACTCGATCCTCTTGCGTTCCGAAGCAGCTACGCGATCGATAAAGAGAATCCCCTGAAGATGATCGTGCTCGTGCTGAATGGCTCGAGCAAGAAGTCCGTCGGCCTCAAATTCCAGCATGCTTCCATCCAGCCCTTGAGCTTTTACCCGAACGCCACGCGGTCGCGTCACATCGGTTTGAGCGCCCGGAAAGCTCAGGCATCCTTCAGTCCCTGGCTCAGGAGCTCCGAACGGCTTCACCTCGGGATTGATCAAGATAAGCGGCATGTACTTCTCCACGTCGACGGGATCACCGGCAATGCGAAGAACGCTGGGGCGATCCTTGACCTCTCGGACGTCGATGACGCAAAGCTGAACGGGCATGCCAACCTGCTGGGCAGCGAGACCGACACCCTCCGCGTCATACATGGTGTCCAGCATGTCCTGGGCAAGAGCCTGGATACGAGAATCGATTTTCTCCAGATGCCTCCCTGTGGCGCGTAAGGCGGGATGGCCGTATTGGACGATTTCCAGGATCATGGTCGTACACTACGGCCCGAAACCCTGTCCGATCAACCTTCAACAAAGCCTTATTTTTTCGTCTCAGGCTGAGTGAAAGCCGGAATGTTTTTGATGCCAGCCTCTTTAAGAGCGTCCAGGACCTTGACAACGGTACCGAAAGGCGCTTCCCGATCCGCCTGCATGGCTACGGGGCGCGTTGGCTGTTGTTCACGCACCGTTTTGAGCGTTTGAGAGAGGTTTTCCAGCGTGACAGGTTTTTCATCCAGCGTGATTTCTTCCGCGCTTTTGACACTCAGGATCACCGGCTCGCTCTTTTCGGCTGGAGCTTGTTCCGCGGCTTTCGACTCGGGAAGATTGATCTGCAACAGCGGCTGATTTTTTCGAAACGTCGTCGTGACTATGAAAAAAATGAGCAAGATGGCCAGGATGTCGATCAACGAAACGATGATTACAGATGGCGCCTGCCGCTTGCGGGTGTAAAACCTCATGAGGGGAGGGCTTCCACGACCGGCGTAGCGCCCGGCGGGTAGCACTTGACAATCAAGTCTGCCACGAGGGACTCCATCTCGACCGCCATGACTTCGATCCGGCGCTGAAAATAATTGAAGGTGATGAGGCTTGGCACGGCCACAGCAAGTCCCACAATGGTGGTATTTAGAGCCTCTGCAATCCCGCGAGCCACGGCGACTGGATCAGTGCCAATCGCCGCAAAAATCCCGACCAAGCCCGATAATGTGCCCAACAAGCCGAGAAGAGGAGCTATCCCAGTAGTGATTTCGAGGATAACCAAGCCACTTTCCAGTCGAGCCACTTCATGGCGTGCACGAGTTTGAACGGCTTCGACCGCTTCCGCGCGGGACCAGCCGAGATGCTGCAACAAAGTAGTTAAGATTCGTGCAAGGGCGGATGGATATCGCAGGATGAGCCGTTCGAGCTTGTCGAGATCGTCTCCCGGCCGCAGGCGCTCGATTTCCTCGGAAAGGGCCGGCGGAAGGATCGCCTTCTCACGCAGCGCTGCGCTCCGCAGGATGATCACCGTTCCGGCGACAACGGAAACGACGAGGAGAATAGCCATGAAAAACCCCCCCTTGACAAAAAAATCGAGGGCACCTTCCACGATCGAGGCGAGGATCAATTCCATCAGTTTGACAGTATGGTGAACGAGTATTCGATTTCGATGCGACCGCTTTCAAGCATAGGGACAAGCTCCTTGGGAATCGGCGGGATTTCAGCTTCCATGATGGCTCGGACACTGCAAGCCGCAAAACTCTCGTTCGAGCTGTTGCGCAAGACCTGCACTTTTTCCACCTTGCCGCTCTCTCGAACGACAAATCGAATCTCGACTGTTCCAACGTTGAGCAAGGCAATCTTATCACTCACGTAGTAGTACCAGCGGGAGCCGATCGCGTCGGAGAGCATTTTCTTGTAACGTCCCAAGGGCGTTGCGGTGGCACTGACAGCGGACCTCCCGCGATTGGAGATATTCCCTCGGATCCGCGTAATTCGAGTTTGAGGCTGATATCCGGGAGGCTGCGATACCTGCTGTTCTTGTTTTCGCTCAGCCCGCGTCGCAGATTGGGGTCGAGGAGAGCTCTTTGGTTTGGGCGGTTGAAGCAGCGCCAGTTCTGCACTCGGCGTGGGCGTAGGCTTAGGTTCTTCCTGCGGTTCAGCCGTGGGCTCAGGCGCGACTGCCTCGCGCGCCTCGACGGCCGGAGTTGAGGCACGCGCCTGCGGCCCCGCCGTATATTCCTTGTTCTCAAAACTGAGCCCCGGCTTTTCTTGGCCGTCCTGGGTAGGCACTGGCGCGTCACCAGACGCCGGTAAGGGAGCAGCGGCTTGAGTGTCCTTGTCAGACTCGAATGGCGCATTTTCCGGAGGCTTATCGCTGCTCTGAGATTCGCTGGTCTCGACATACGACGGCTTCTCATCTTGCTGAGCTTGCGGAAGCTCAACGAGCGTTAGTTCCACAGGCGTTTCCTCCGGCCTCGGAACAAAGACAGGCGGACGAATGGTAAGCGCCAAGCTGACGAGCAGAATGATAAGACAGTGAACAATAAGAGAAACGATCAACGCTCCGATCGCCTTCCGGCGATGCTCTTCACGCCACGGAGTTAGCGTGGTGGTGGTGCTCATGCGAAGGAAATCATACGGGAAGGCTTTTGCTAACCCTCGCATGATGGAACAAGTATTGCTGAATGTAGCCGGCGTAAGAGCCGAACTGGCGATTGGAAAATTCTTCGAGTTCGCGCAACGAGGAGGTATTCTTGTGCATGGCGCGAAGAATTCGGGCCACCCAAACATCCACGGGAACGGCATCGAGTCGTTCGAAGCCAAAAAGCAAAACGCAGTTCGCCACCTTTCGTCCAACCCCCGGCAGCAGGCAGAGGCATTCACGCGCTTGGGAGGTCGATTTATCTGCCAGCGCGCTGAGGTCGAATTCTCCCGAGGCGATGATTTTCGCCGTCCCGAGCAGGCTTTTTGCCCGAAAGCCTAGTCGGCACCTTCGGAGCTCACTTTCAGTCGCTTGGGCGAGCCGAACTGCCGTCGGGTAGGCGTTGACACGCGCGCCTGGGATTTGTTCCCCATACCTGGCGCGCAGCTCCAAGGAAATCTGACGGATATGGGCGACCTGCTTCATGGGCGAGGTGATAAATGTCGCCAGACACTCCCACAGCGGTTGTCTGAGGATGCGCAGACCGCGGCATGCCGCCAGCGCCGCGCAACTAAAAGGATCAGAAGGAAACGCCGCGTATATGGCCGGTAATGGATGATCGAGCGAGAAATACCTTCGAGCAAGGTTTACATGTTCGCGGGAGACGAACAGTGTGGCGCCACGCTGCTCCACGTACACCGGCGTGCGATCAACCAAGATTTGCCAGCCATCTCCTTCGCGCATTGCATGGAAAATCTGCCCGCTCTCAATCGTGCGGCACAGATCAAATTCCGGTGCGCGCAGCTCGACATAAATGGGGCGCTTCCTCATCAAAGGAGAGATCTGCTTTTTGCCGGACCGATGGTCAGCTTTGCCTCGGCTTGCCTAGCGCGTTTCGGGTAAGCTCTTGGATTCCACGGACGGTAAACCGCTAGGCGAGAGATGGAATCTTTCACGCCTTTGAGATCAAGACTCCGAGAGCACCGGATCCCCATAAAGGGTGGAGGGTGAGGCAGAGGCAATACGGACGTCGAAAATCTCGCCAACATGGCGCGAAGCACCTTCGAACACGACGATCTTGTTCGTCCGCGTTCGGCCACTCAGGCGGTTGGGATTGTTTTTGCTCGGACCCTCACAAAGGATCTGAACTCTTTGGCCGAGGTAGGCGTTGAGCTTGGCCCGAGCGTGACGATTGATGATTTCCAAGAGGTCCTGATTGCGAAATTCTTTTACCTCTTCCGGAACTTGTTGGTCCATGGCAGCGGCAGGGGTATCGCGGCGTGGCGAATAACGGAACACGAAAGCATTGTCAAATCCAACGGCGTCGGCCAGTTTTCGGGTTTCTTGATAATCGGCCTCGGTCTCTCCCGGGAAGCCAACGATAATGTCCGTCGTGATCGCGATCCCCGGGCGCGCCCGGCGCAGTTTGTCGACAAGCTTCAGGTACGTTTTCGATGTGTATCCGCGCCGCATTACCTTGAGGATTCGATCTGAGCCGCTTTGCAAGGGAAGATGAACGTGCTCAACGAGCTTCTCCTGTCGAGCGTAAACGCCCACGAGGTCCTCACGAAATCCAATCGGGTGCGGAGAGGTAAAGCGAACGCGAGCGATCCCTTTCACGGAGCAAACGCTATCGATGAGCTGAACAAAAGGGCTTAGACCATCGCGTCTCTCGAATTCGTGGCGTCCGTACAGATTGACGATCTGTCCAAGCAGAGTGACTTCCTTCACCCCCTTGTCTGCGAGGTCGCGAACCTCCTCTGTGATTTCGGGAATTGAACGACTGCGTTCCACGCCCCGGGTCTGCGGGACAATACAAAACGCGCAGTGCATGTTGCACCCTTGCATGACCGAGACGAAGGCGGTGGCCTGGACTGGGGCTAACAGGTGATCGCGAATTGCGGACTCTGAGCCTTTCTCTTCCTCGATGTCCACGATTGGCAATCGCTCGTCGTCCATGCGGTTGTGAAATTCTTGCTGCACCAGTTCATCGACGTAATCTGCGACCCGATGAATTTTTTGGGTGCCGACGATGAGTTCGACCCGTGATGAGGAGTTCAGGAGTTCTTGGCCGCGGCTCTGAGCCATACAGCCCAGATAACCAAGAACAAGATGGGGACGCTTTTCGCGAAGCCGCTGAAGCATGCCGATTTTTCCAATTGCCTTTTGCTCAGCCATGTCACGCACGCTGCAGGTGTTCAGCAGAATCACGTCAGCTTCGGTCTCCTCCTTGACCAGCCGATAGCCGCGCCTGATGAGCGATTGGGCGACCTGCTCGGAGTCGCGTTCATTCATCTGGCAGCCATAGGTCTTGATATAAACGCTGGGCATGAGTCGGGAAACCTACTCGCCGCCCAAAAAAATTTCCAGTCTGCACAATGAGGGCTGCGATCAGAAAAAACCCTTGTTATTTTTCAACGGTAGCGCGGATTCTTTAGAAGTAATGGAACGATGTTCTCCCTCCAAAGAAGGCTACTCCATGCCAGCCGAATGGGAGCGTCACGAGGCGACGTGGATCTCGTGGCCTCATCCAGATGGAGCAAGCTTTCCCTCTGCTTACCATCGCGTGGTTCCTGTCTTCGTCGAGATGGTCCAAGCGCTCGGGGTATCCGAAATCGTCCGCATCAACGTGAGAGATGCCGAGCAGGAGAGCGAGGTACGTGCTCTTCTGGGAAACTGTCCGACGGGGCGCGTTGAATTTTTCCATATTCCGACCAACGAGCCTTGGTGCCGAGATCACGGGCCAATTTTCCTCAAACGCAAGGAAAAGCCCCGATTGGCTGCGGTCGACTTCGGCTTCAACGCGTGGGGCTATAAATTACCTCAGTTCGAGGAGGACGATGCCGCCGCGACGCTTATCGCGGAAAAAATCGGCGTGCGGGTGTTCGATTTCGGCGAGTTTGTTCTGGAGGGCGGGTCAATCGACGTGAATGGACGGGGCACGGTGCTTACCACCGAATCGTGCTTGTTGCATTCAAATCGCAATCCAGATCTGTCTCGAGAGCAGATTGAAGCCAACCTTCGGGAAGCTCTCGGGGTCACACAAATTCTTTGGCTCGGCGACGGCATCGAGGGCGACGACACCGATGGGCATGTGGACGACATCACACGTTTTGTCAGCCCAAATACGGTCGTGACCGTGGTTGAGGAGGACGAGGACGATCCGAACTATGAACCGCTCGAGCTTAACTTCCAGCGCCTTCGCACGATGCGGCTTTCAAATGGCGCGCCCCTGCGGGTGTCGAAGCTTCCGATGCCCTCCCGCATCACCCGTGAAGGCGAGCGCTTACCCGCAAGCTACGCTAACTTTTACGTTGGCAATACCGTGGTGCTGTTGCCGACCTATCACGACACCAATGATGCTTGGGCCGCTTCCGTCTTAAAGGAGGCCTTTCCCGATCGCAAAATTGTGCCCATCGATTGCCGCGAACTGATCTGGGGTTTGGGGGCCTTTCACTGCCTCACTCAGCAGCAACCAGCGCCGTAATTACCACTTGCATCGGACCCGCCGCTGTCTACAGTCTTTGCCTTTCTATGGCAAAGAAATCGTGGCTCGAGCGTGACAAGCGTAAACGCAAGACAGTGGAGAAGTATGCTGAGCTTCGGGCACAACTCAAGGCCAAGAAGGATTACTCCTCGCTCTCCCAATTGCCTCGGGATGCCAGCCCCACGAGGCTGGTCAGTCGATGCAAGGTAAGCGGACGTCGCCGGGCGTACATGCGTCGTTTCAAGATTTCCCGCATCACTTTTCGTGAGCTTGCCGCGGCCGGTATGGTTCCTGGGGTGACAAAATCGAGCTGGTAATCTTCGAGAGCACTCCGAAAGTACGGATGTGCCAATCTACGAATACGAGGTAGCAGAGGGCGATTGCCGAATTTGCGGGGGACGCTTCGAATTGCGCAGGCCCCTCGCGCGCCCGCCCCTCAGCCGCTGCCCTTTATGTAAGAAGCCAGTTCGCAAAGTGGTTTCCAGTGCGAACAGCCCGAAATTGACTAAGCCGGTTGGCGCCACGGACGCGAAGCGGGCAGGCTTTTCCGTATTTGAGAAGAGGGATAGAGGAATTTACGAAAAGTCATAAAGGGGTGGCCCCCTTCAGAGCAGCGACTGATCAAATCATGGTCAGCGGCGGTCTGCGACCGCCGAAGCAGAAACAGCAGAAAGAACTTTGCGTCGACACCGCCGCTGCAACTCACGGGAACAAGGAAGGACAGCCCTTAGTCCAAGCGCAAGTCACATGTCAAATCGTGCTTTCGGCTTCCGCGGCAGGGGCGTCCCGTAAGTTTCACGTTATCGCGCGTCGCGACCGGTCGAAATGCCAGATCGCTTTCATCCATCTGAAAATGGGCCGAATGGCGCCCGGATCCACGATCCACAAATGTTAGGGAAAGCGGGAGCTGTGTCGGAATTCCGGGATGCATCGAGGGGTAGAGCTTGGTGCGGCGATAGCGAAGTCCCGCAAGAAAGACATCCTTTGTCACCTGCTTCAAGGTAAGGAGACGACCGTTCACGTAAATGCCGAACCGAGTGTTGAACGCAGAGTCTGCGCGCAACTCGAGCCGCTGCAGGGAAGTGTCGACGAACCGACTGGTCGTGCCCCCTTCGACAGGCGTCTCGCACAACAGCGGCCAGTTCTCAAGAGCTTTGCGTGCCACAAGGTGCGCACCGCCCTTCCTCCAATCAAGAAGAACGGGGAATCGCCACTTCCAGATGTCGCGATAAATGCGCGAGTGTAACGAGAATCCGTTCTGCCCAAGCAGGTCGAGAATCGCTTCCAAATCGCTCCATAGCCGTTCTGGAAGGAGATATTCGTCACGCAGTCGGGTGCCAAAGTTTCGCAGCCGGCGAGGACTTTTCGCTTCCAAGAGGTAGGCTGCGAGACAGATCCAAAAAAGGGCAACACTGCTCATCCAATCCGCCCTCGGTAGCGACTCTATAGCGCGAAATTCGATGAGGCCCAGAGCACCGCCGGGCCACGACGTGTTCCAAAACTTATCAAAGCTTATCTCACTGCGGTGTGTATTTCCTGTTACATCAGTTTGAAGATGGCGGAGGGTTTCATTGATGAGCTCGCGATGATCACCCGCAGGAAGCGATTCCAAAAAGGAGTAGCCCATGTCGAGGTCGTACAGGTCACGCGCGGACTCATCCGCGCGCGGCGCTTGAGAGGATGCGCCCACGTAAGAGCCTGTGAAAAGATAAGCCAAGGAAGGGTGGTGTTGCCAGAAACGGAGGATCGCAGCGACCCAGCCCGGTCGGGTGAAAAACGGGTTGGAATCGAGGCTCGCACCTCCGAAAAGTAGGTGGTTTCCCCCTCCCGTGCCTTGAGCGTATCCATCAGGTGATTGCTTCCACGGACGTAAGCCTTCCGCGTGACAACTGGATGTAAGACTCTTAAGCCAAGTAAAATATCCTTTCCAATTCGAGCATGCTGGGAGATTAATTTCCAGCACGCCCGGATCAGCGGAAAAGCCGAGGGTTACCCAATGCCCTGCCTCATCTGCGGGAACATAACCTTGCAGGGCTAGACGGCCGATTCCATTCTCAGCGGCCGATTTTTCTATCGCCGAAAGCAATTCAAGAAATGGTTGTTGCAAGAGAGGCGGTACAAAAACAGCGACCGCATCTCCGCTTCTTTCGATCGAGAGGGCGCGCCGGGATGCCGTATCCGGCAACCGTTGAAGGGGAAGACGCAATCCCGCGGGACCTTCCGCGCCGGACAGCACGCGAGCCTCTTTAGAGAGCGACCACCGGGTTGAACGCCACGAGCCATTATCGTGATCGAGGGGTATCGCAAGAACTTCCGATTTCGGGTCGCGTGGATCCACAAAGGGCTGCCAGTGTGACGGCACACCAAGGCAAAGACGAATTCCGTCGGCAAACGACCTCACGGCGGCGGGCTTGAGCGATTTGGCGGCGTCCGGCAAGCGAAAGAGAGGTGTGCCGTCTCGGTTGGCAAGGATGCGCAGGACCCATCGGGGATTAATCTCGCCAGGATAGAGTTTGCCCGGGCAAAAGAATGCTGGTGAACCGACCATCTTGTTCTCAAGGAGATTATGGGCGACTTTCCAGGCATAGCCGAGCTTTGTCGGCCCGACGGCGGCATAATTCCACTCCGCTCCTTCGGGTTTCACGGGCACGAATGTCGGTTCTCCTCCTAGCGTCATTTCAACGCCATGCTTGCTGAAAATCGCTTCAGCTCGGTCAGCAGCCTTCTGCATCCAGCGGTCAATCATCTAGATGTTACGGGTAGTTGCGAAGTGAGGGTCTCGACTATCGGTAGGAGATAAAGGATGAACAGCAATCCTCATCCTTTGTAGCCAACGCGTTTTACCGCCACTCGCACTTTCATTTTCTGGGCTCCGGAACCCTTGAAGGTCCCTCGGAGCGGAGTTGCGTCGGATGAATCGCGACCATAGGCAATCGTAATGTGCCGCGGGCCGCACCATTGATTGTTTGTTGGGTCCATCGCAAGCCAACGCATCCCGGGCGTCAGCACTTCGACCCATGCGTGCGTAGCCACCGATCCCACCAGCCTGCGACCGCTCGGTCTTGGCTTAATCGGATCGGTCTCGATATAACCGCATACATAGCGCGAGGGGATGCCCGCCGTGCGCAGAACGCCAAGCATCACATGAGTAAAATCCTGGCAGACCCCCGCCCGTTGCTTCCAGACAGTATCGAGGGGAGTCCAATTGTCGGTCGAACCCGGTTGGTAGCGAAACTTCTCGTAGACCCCTCGATTCAATCGCTCCAAAGCCTCCCCCAGCGAACTTTCGCCAGCGAAGAACTTCCTGGACCATTCGGTGGAAGGGTTTCCCGTTGGCACAGCCGGGGTGGGTTGAAGATAGTCGAAAACGTCGGTGAGCTTGGAGGCAAAGAGTTGCCGGGCTTCGGCGACTGTGACATCGAGTGCGCCAGGCATCGGGAGAACCTCTTTCGTGCGCACGGTCACCCTGTTGATGATTGTGAGACGCTCATGGCTCAGCGTCATCGAATAGAACGTGACCTGGTTGCCAAAATAATCGTTATAGGTCGACGTTGCTGTTGGCGGCACAAACTCGAGGGTATGCGCAACGATCTCTTGGTTTGGGAGCGTGGGCGGGGTAAGCCGCGCTTCGATATAAGCCTCCCTCGCCGGCTGGCCATAGCGGTAATCCGTTCGGTGCGTAATCTCAAAAAGCATGCTTGGACCAAAAGAGCGTTGGCTGCGTATCTGCACCCATATGAATTTGATGATTCAAAAAACCGTCAGCAATCAGGTAATGGATCTTGAGTGCCGCATCGAGCAGGGAGAACCCGTGCTCACGGAGCGGGCCCGGCTTTGTTGAAGCGACACCCTCTTCCTGTTCGAGGAGCTTCCCCCAATCCGTCAAGCGAATGTCACGGAGAAGTTGCTCGATTCCTGCGACGGTGCGCATAATCGCCGGAGAGGTTTGCTCACGTGTGCCGCGCAGGCGGTCGCAGCAAGCCCCAAGGCATCTTGCCACCGACCGTGGCGCGACCGGATTTTTCCAAAGCAGATCGAGCATCGGCGTAGCTTCAATTCGCAGTTGATACACTCGACGGTATACGTCGCGACTGTTAAGCAAACGCAGAAAAGCAGAAAGTCTGATCTCTTCTTCGTGCTCGGGAGGAGCATTCCGACGAGGCATGGGACGCATGATCGAGCAGACGGCGTTTGCCGTGATTATGGCGCGTTCCAGCAATTGCCCGATTTCGCAAAATGCCCAACCACCATCCGCAATCATCGTTGCTTGCGCCGTTCCAAAGAATTCCGGAACGGCCTTCACGACGTACTCGCAATAGCGTCGGGTGAGGGAGGTCAGGTCGTCTTGAGAGGCCTGCCGACGGAAGCGGGCGCGCTGGAAGCGTGATCTCAATGTGCTCAGCACGCTCCAAGCCTCAAGACTCAAACATTCCAGGATCGATTCCGAATTCGCAGCAGCGCGCAAAATGGCTCGAACGACTGAATCTGGTTCCTCGAGATCGAACGTCAGCCGATAACGGCCGGCCGCGCTCGATATGTTGCGCCTGGAAACCGAACCTGGGTTCTCCAACGGGGGAAGAATTCTGTTCCAAACGGGACGATAGAGTGTCCGTTCGATAGGATTAAGCTCTTCGAGTTCGAGCGATTCGATCACGCTGATCATCACGGCTAAGTTGTGCGCGCGCTCCAGGTATCGCCCCGTCCAGTAAAACGCCTCCGCAACACGGCTGCTGACATGCTGTGAAGGCAGAAGCGACTCGCGAAGGCGGGAGCGATCGGGAGGCGGCTCTTCAAAGTCCGGCGGAGCCTGAACCCACGTATCTTTGCTGCCACCGCCGAGTTCATTTGCCGTAAAGCGAGAGTCCTCGGTGGAAACGCGCGTCAACGCTCCTGGAACGATGTCATATTCGCCTTCCGATTTGCGCAGAGCAAAAAGAATATGGTCCTGCCGCCTGATCACGCGGCGTCCGTTGTTATAGGAAATCGTCAAGGCATCGCAATCCTGCGGCTGCGCAACGTGTTGGCCGGGATTGCGCAGGACGACCGCTCGGGCGTTTTCAATCTCTTTATCCGTAGGTACCTGGCCGTCGCCGCCGAGCACGATCTTCTCGCCAAAGAGCGGGCGAATGGTGAATTTCTCGATATCGGAAAGGACCATCTCTCGTTGATCGATATCCCCAAGCCAATATGTCGGCAGGTTGCGCAACAACGGACGTTCCCCAAGATAAAAGCGAATCATTTGTTCGGCAAAGGGGAGCAGAGCCCGATCATCGGCAAGTTGCGATCCTATGCAATTGACAATGGCAACGCTGCCTTTCCGGATGCAGTGAACAAGTCCTGCCACCCCGAGAAGCGAGTCGCGCCGAAAAACCATCGGGTCAAGCCATTGGTCGGAAATGCGGTTGTAAATGACCTCAATTTTCTCAAGTCCCGATACAGTTTTGAGAAAGACCGCGTCATGGAGCACGAGGAGATCCTCACCTTGCACCAGCGGGATTCCCATCCGCCGTGCGAGAAAGCTATGCTCAGAGTAAACCGCACTGCCGGGGCCAGACGAGAGCAAGACGACCGTTGGATCGGGATCCTCCGAGAGCGACCTGAGGAATTCCAGAATATCGACCGGCGCCTCCGCGATGGAACGGATGGAAAAATCTTGAAAGCTTTGCGGGATTACGCGAGCAAGCGCCCGCCTGTTTTGAATCATGTAGGAAATTCCCGACGCGTTGCTGAAGTAATGATGCTTGACAGCGAACTCGCCGCTCGGAACTCGGCAAAGACTCAGTCCGCTGAGATGCATGTACGCGCCGGCCGCCGGCGTGAGACTCGCTGCCGCACGCTGGTAACCCGAGCTTCCCAAAACCGGTTGTATGGGAAGAAGGTCCGCATGGAGGATTTCCTTCTTTCCGTAAATGTCCCTCAAAAACAATTCGAAGGCTTGCAGGCGCTGGCGAATGCCCGCTTCCAGGGGTTCCCATTCCTCAGGCGAGAAAATCTGTGGCAAGACATCACAAAACCAGGGACGGCGTCCCCAGGGTCTCTCACGCGCGATGTCGAACGTGACACCCATCTCCCGCATCGTGGCTTCCAAGCGCTCGTCAAGAGCGCGGATCTGGCTGCGAGGTAACCTGTCTAGCCGGCCGAAAAGCGGGCGATAAACGCTGCGCGCTTCTCCGGAAGACTCATGCGTCTCATTCCAGTGCGAAAATGGCCCCGATTCTCCGTTACGCTGCACGGCGCTAGAGGCTTGGCGCACCGGAAATATCGGTCAAGGTTTTTCCGACTGTTGAAGACAGACTGATCCCGATTGGGTTTGACACAGGACAGGAAGTATCACATGATTTCCGATTCTCTCAACGGGCTCATGAAGACATTCTCAGCGAAAGCTGCCGACATACAGCGCGACTGGTGGATCATCGATGCGACCGACAAGCATCTTGGTCATATTGCCGTGCAGGCAGCCAACCTGCTGCGGGGCAAAGGGAAGGCGATCTACACTCCCCATGTGGACACCGGCGATTTTGTCATCGTCATCAATGCGGAAAAGGTGCGCGTTGCCGGCAAGAAGGAAACTCAAAAGTCTTACATGAGCTTTTCGGGTTATGTTGGTGGGCACAAATCGGAAAGTTTCGCTGCTCGCCAACAGCGCCATCCTGAGCTCCTGATCGAGCGGGCTGTCCGCGGAATGATCCCTCATAACCGCTTGGGAAGTTCAGTCTATCGCAAACTCAAAGTCTATCGCGGCAGTCAACATCCCCACGCCGCTCAAAATCCCAAACCGGTTTGATTTTCTCATGTCCGATATCATAGCCACAGGCCGCCGAAAAACCGCTGTCGCCCAAATCCGTCTGCGCGACGGCAGCGGGACATTCAAAATCAACGGCAAGGATTTCACTGACTATTTTCCGAGTCTCTCCATGCAGAACACGATCCTTCGTCCTCTTGAAATTGCGAACGCGGTCCACCGCTTCGATGTCGAGGCCAAGACCTCAGGCGGCGGAATCTCGGGGCAAGCGGGGGCTTTGCGCCTCGCCATCAGCCGGGCGCTTTTGCGCAACGATGATGCCGTGCGCAGCTTGCTGCGCGAGGAAGGTCTGCTCACGCGCGATCCGCGAATGAAAGAGCGGAAGAAATCGGGGCAGCCCGGAGCGCGCAAGAGATTTCAATTTTCCAAGCGATAGCCTTGCGCGTCTTCCATGGCGCTGCCGCTCTCCCGGGACTCTCGCTGGATTTTCATCGGCGACAGCATTACGGACTGCGGCCGGGTGGCGTGTTCTGAGGCTATCGGGTCAGGTTATGTGCGCGCTATCCGCGATTGGCTGCGGGCATCCGTTCCAGCCTTGGCGCCTCAGATTCTTAACAAGGGAATTTCCGGGAATACCATCTCAGACCTCGAGCGGCGGTGGGAAGCGGACGTCATCGCCCAGGATCCGCAATTGGTTTCCGTAAAAATTGGCATCAACGATGTCTGGCACGCATTGACGGGCGCTGGAGAAGGAAGTTCCCTGGAAAGATTTCGAGACACCTACGCGGAAATCCTTGGCCGACTCAGAACTTTTTGTCCGCAAACCACGATCGTTCTTTGCGAACCGACCGTCATCTGGCCGCCCGCCTCCGCGCGAGGCAACGATCTGCTCAAGCCTTACGTTGCCACAGTCTCAGATGCTGCCGTTCAGTTCGGGGCGCGTGGAGTTGTGCCTCTTCATGGCATCTTCGAAAAGGCCCGTTCCGCTCGGCCGGACATCGATTGGGCGCCCGATGGCGTGCACCCATCTTCCTCCGGTCACATGTTGATCACCCGATCGTGGCTTGCCTGCCTGGGTTTGCTGTAATTTTTCTCATGCATTCTGTTCGTCTGTTTTTATTTTCACTGGTCTTCATCTCCCTGTCTCATGCCGCCGACCCGGTGGAGTTCTCGGTCGGTGACTTCGTCTTTGCGCGTCCGGCAAGCTGGAGTTGGATGACGCCCGCTTCGCCCATGCGCAAGGCGCAGCTATCTGTGCCGGCTCAAGAGGGGAGCGCCCCAGCCGACGTCACCTTTTTTCACTTCGGTGCAGGGCAGGGGGGCAGTGTGCAAGCCAATGTTGATCGTTGGTTTAAGCAGTTCTCGAATGGCCCCTCCGACTCCCGAACCGCGCGAGTGGGCCAGACAGCGGTAACCTTTGTGAAGGCCGAGGGTACGTTCTCGAGCGGCATGCCCGGAGGCCCCACCACACCGTTAAAAGATTACGCCCTCCGCGGCGCCATTCTTGGGAGTTCGAAGGGGGATGTTTACGTGAAAATGACGGGCCCGAAGGCGGTGGTGGAGGCAGCGGAGCCGGAATTTGACAAGATGGTGCGTGGAGCTGCCTCGCGCTAGATTGTCATTGCGGAAGGACAATTTTCACATTCTCTTAACCCCTCTGCTTTCCTCGCCAGCGTAGCACAGAGGTAGTGCAATCGATTCGTAATCGATAGGTCACGGGTTCGAATCCCGTCGCTGGCTATCTCCTAAGTATAAAGCACTTACTATAACTTAAACGGCTGATAAATGAGGCAGATTTTTGGACTGCTGCCCTTAAACTGCCAGAATTTTGCCTCTGGCGAAGCCGCTTCCTGTCATGAGAAACGCGTCGCCGACACCTGCCGCGTCCACTACTCAATTCGTGCAAGCGGCCGCAACGCCATCATGCAAAGCGGAGTCATCCAGCGAAGCGCGGCGAGCCGTCATGGACATGTTCCCCGGCGCGGTCGTCACCGGCGTTCACCGGGTCAAGTTACGCAGGCATTGCCCAAGCTTCGGGCGGCGGGTTCTGTATTCGTTCTGTGCGAATTGATAACGGTGCGGACCTCTGCTTCTGGCAAGCCAGAGACGCGCGCGAGTTCAGCGAAGGTCGATCCGTTTTTCCGAGCGCTGATAATTTGGGAAGCTTCCATTCATTGATATACGCACGATGCGCAAGCGCTTGCGTTAGGCCCGAGGTCCTCAGTCAGACGTTCGGCCGCTTTGCTCAGCCTTCTCGTCCCTCTTCTGACGTCTGGAACGCAATCCTCCCTCGTGGAGAGCTCACCCTCTGGATCCCGAGATCTGAAAAACGGCTGAATGTTTGGCATTGCCCAAAGAATCGTGATATTTCACGATAATGCACCGCGAAACCTTCATTGCGAGACTCACCGAGGTGCAACGGAGCGTCGAACAGCTCCTGGTCGAACTCCAAGCGAACGAACACGACAAGTTTGCAGCTCACCTCTACCGATCGCGTCGGGAATACCGATCAGTCTGCCAGCGCGCCGGCAAAAGCGGAAAGCAGATCGAGCGCTGCATCATCTCGACCTTTCGTGACGCCGAGAGCATCGGCTTCAAAGGAGAATTTCGCCAGTGGGAGCACCTATTGCGGATTGTCGACTGAGTCAAAAAACCGGTCTCAGTCAGACGTTTTGCCGCTTTGGCAGATTGGATATGCAAATCGGAACAGGATTCCGAAATGCATAAGCCACCGGAATCTCGTCAGCAATTGCGTTACGCATTTGGAACGCAGTTCCGTTTTCGGAAGTCCTCCCGAATCGCTGATGGGATGCGGTTGCTCGGATCCCACAGATTTGCGCTTTTCGAGCACACCATGCAGCGATCGTTATCGCGGTTTCCAGCGGGTCTCAGTCAGACGTTTTGCTCTCTTCGTCCTTTTCCTCAAGCGATTCCGGCCAATGCGGATCGGTCACCGTGCCGGGGAGATCCTTAAGCTCGTTAAGGATTGAATGAGCGGCGCCTTCGAGCACCTTCATGTCCTCGCGAACATCGTTCAAGCCGACCAGCCTGCGCGCATACGTTTGCGGCAGGTTCAGAATCTTCTGCCGCATTGCGATGAGCAGGTATGCGGCCTGCTTTTCGACAAGAGTCTTTTGGATCAACTCTTCGCGCGCTTTTGCAGCCAGCAGCTCCGCCGTAAACGTCTTGGCCTTCAACATGGCGTTGCGCGAAACGAGGTATTCGTGAGAGAGGCGCGAGACTTCCGCCTTGCTGGCAGGCTGGCCGTTGGTCTTGGTGCCTGGAAGTCGTGGTTTGCTTCCCTTCATTCCAAGGGTCGGGTGCCGGCGCATATGGTCAAAATCTCAAGCTAGTCGCCAGCATTGACAACTTCTCATCGACGGCAAGTTTTGCCGTTTTCGTTTCATCAGGAAGTAGCTGAGTTGCCATTGCCTTGGACGCTCTGGGATGAAGTCCGTCGCCGTCTTCGTAGCGTTACGAACACGACTTCGATAGACCCAGAACCTCCGAAAATTGAGAAAATGCCTCTGCCCGCCGCCAATTCCGTCAATGGATCTGCCGAAAAAGGTGAAAATTTTGTACATCATGATTCCGAGAGAAAGGATTTATCGTCCAAGAATCCGCTGCGCAAATATTCCCGGGCGGATGAGCTTGTCGCGCTTGTTGAGGGACTGCCGTGACTTCTCGATCAGCCTTGCACCGCAAAAGGTAAATGAATCCTGGCCGATTCTCTGCTGGAAAATAGGCCGCTCCGCCGCGCATTAAGGTCACATGTGTCCGAAGAACCTAAATACCCTAGAATCAAGGCGCAGGGGATCATAGGACCACCCGAAGCATCATCCCTAACGGCATTATGCCGGCCAGCTTTCGCCATTTCTCCTGCAAGATTGCGACATAATGCCGTAATTACCTATGAAATGAAAAGATTGTTTGCCCTTCTCTTCCTAACCGCCCTTGTCAGTGTGGCGCAAGCTCAGACCTTCGAACAGCGAGTTGCCTTCGAAGTTGAACGCCAGCGCCAAGCGCTAGAAACGCTCGATCAATATTGGGGTGGTCGCGGATATGTTCGCGGCGGCAACATTTATCGCAAGGTAGGTCCGCGCAATACAGCAGAGATTCGCCGTCAGCGTCGGCAAGCCGCGTTTGACGATTACGATTACAACGCGTTCAACACTTCTTCTCAAGAACAACGCCTACAGGACTTAGAGATTCAGCGCCGAGAATTCGAACTGATACAAATGTTTCTAAAGGCAGCAAAGTAATCCTGAAACCCCGGCTCACACAAAAGCCGGGGTTTTCCCTTTCGAGAGCTTCCTCCCTAAAATGACAGCTAAAGATACGCCCAACTCCGCCATTCAATCGCCAGCCAGCAGAAAGTTGCGGACATGCTCGGCATTGATCTGCGGACCGTCCAACGCCGGGAAGCTGGCAATGTTCCGATTACTGCTGAAGCTGAACGAGCGATCCGTTCGCTAGTTGTAGAAAAGCACATCCCGCACATAATCGAGCGTGCGGTTCGCGAGAGTATCGCGATCGTCAACTGGCAACTCGTCCGCCGCTCCGGTTAAAGTCGAGTAGATGCTGATGACACAGCCACACCACTTCAGCCGGCTTTGAATTAGTCCGCGTGAAAAGGCGTACGACTGAGGGTTGCGTTTGCGCCTATCACGAAACGTCTGCCAGTCTGGCGAGCACGTGGCCATGACACGCTGCGGGTTTGCACCAACAGGCTAGTCGCTTGCCTTTTAGCGTATGGAGTTGAGCAAGCAGGTCCGGCTTGGCTAGGACGTAGGCTTCGAACTTCGCGATGATTTCTTCGCGTGTTCCGTCTCTGCCGATCTCGAACGGATTGTGCCAGATGCTTTCGGGAAGTTTGCGCCGGTTATTGCGTCGTCCGATGTAAACATCGCCTTCGCGCATGTCACGCACGTGGATCACCATGATAGGCATCCGCTGTCCTGATACTTTGGAAACGATCAAAACGATTCCAGGACACCATTTTATGAAAATACTCCGAACCCTAATAGAATACGATCGCATCTATGCGATCGCATACGAACACTACTACACCAAGTGATCACCGTTATCTGGCAATCACCGCCTAGTCCACAAGCTATCTACATAACCACAATCACCTGGCAATCAGGACATCTCATTTCTAGTAAATAACCGCAGGTTGTGGAACTGCAATTGCAGTCGGCCGTTTACGGCGCAGCGGGACCGCTGTTCTGTGTCGTTGCTGATTGGCTTTGCCAATTGCTCGCTTCCTTCATCCGATCACAAAGCAGTCCGGAGAACCCGGTTGGCCGAGCTCGAGGGGGCGGGGCTGCAGCGTGACGACATCACTGCGCTCCAGGGCCAGAATGAGCCGGGAACAGGCATTCCATCCCGCTTTGCCGTCGGCCAACGACACTAAAAATTCCGAATCTCCGGTATCCATCGGGCCAGCGCTGAC
Source organism: uncultured Verrucomicrobiae bacterium (assembly GCA_963744345.1). GTDB lineage: Bacteria > Verrucomicrobiota > Verrucomicrobiia > Chthoniobacterales > Terrimicrobiaceae > DASTFP01. The sequence continues at coordinate 65,517 of CAVUTD010000024.1, read as the reverse complement.
AAAGATCCAGCCTCCATCGGTCCGGATCCGGTACGCGAGATGCCGGCCACTGGCTTCAAGCGTGAAGGAATGCTGCCGATCGAGACCGCCTCGGCCGAGCGACTCAACGGAGACGCCGGCCACTCGTTCGAGCCAGATTGCGTGCCTGGCCATCGCGCTCCAGCCGCTTGAGTCGTCAGCCAATGGCATCTTTATCAAGTAAAGGTCAGCAGCCGCGCAGGACCATCGCCTTGCGAATCGCGGCGGACATTTTCTTCGGCTTTATGGCGAACTGCTCCTCCTGCTGATCGGTCGATTGAGGAAATCGGCCGCTTGACGTGTTGGCACGTTGACCGAGCCGATAATCGAATTGGTGGAATCCACCACGTGGTACTTTGTCGTCAACCTGTTGGTCGACACTTGCGTTAAGTTAAATCGTGTCATTTCTGCTTTCTCCTTTTTCGCTCTCGTTTTTGCTCCGGCATCTTCTCAGGTTCACACTCAACAACATTTGGAACAAGTTCAGCCGCGTCGGAGCCATTCTCCTCCAGGAGCGGCTCGTCGACCCACGCCTGGGCGAGCTGGTCGGCATCATCAAGCCGTCTGGCGTCGATTTCCGCCTGTTTCAGCTGAAGTCCGACGTGCGCCTCGTGGTCTTCCCGTGCCTGCTCAATCGCGCTGGCGAGCGTTTCATCGGGCGGCTCATTTAGCGAATCAGAGATCGCGTCCTCTTCCGCGACTTCTGCGGCCATCCCGGCCATCTCGCGCTCAACCGCACGACGTCTGCGCTGCGTCCGGTGTCATCCAAACCGAAGCCAGAGAGCGCAACTGGCCTCGCCAAGGCTTATCCCGATGTTGTTGTCATGGTTCAGACCGCTGATGGACTGTCAACCGAGGAGCTTGTCACTGCGTACATCGACGCGGGCTTTCTGGGCGTCTGTACTGCGTTAACGGTCGCAAACCAATTGAAACAACGATCAATAAAATCCCGTGGCCAGAACTCGTGTTCTTTGAATACGAAGAAAAACGGTTCTTCTGCTATCGCCAAAGCAATGGCTCCTGGGAAGCCGTCCCCTTGGGGGTGATTAAAGAAGTCGTGCGCAGCGAATGGGAGCGCTACACGAAGCTTTTCCGAGAGCCTCGACTCGCGCTAAAGAACGATGATTCGCTAATCAACGCGCTCGCTTCTGGCATCCAATCGCATGCCGGGCGCAACAAGGTCTTTAAGCGCCTCGAGAAAATTGTCCACTGCGCGAGTGGAATGCTGCACATCGAGGCCGAGGGCACATGTACGCTGATGCCGTTCAGTCCGGCTTACTACGCGCGCAACCCTGTCGCGATTCCGTGGGAGCCGGATGCCACCTGCCCGAAGTTCGACGCCCTGCTGGAGCGGCCTGAACATTCTGGATCATCCGAAAGCGATCACGAGCATCATGAAACGCTGGGACACGACGCCGACGGCGAAGCGCACGCGCATCCCGAGCACAGCCACACAGAGGCAGGGCACTCGCACAACACTTATGCAAATGAGCTCTTCTTCGTGCTAGGGACGAAGGTGATTCCCTATGTGACCCCGAGCATGCTCTTCGTGTGTGATTTGAATTATACCCCTGGCTCCTATTTGGAGCTTCGTCTCGATGGAGCAATTCCCCTCCATCGCGAGATTTTGAAGTTACAGCCATACGCACTCCTGAGCTTGAACCTTGACTACAACACAAACGCTTACTACGGCTGGAATAACTTTCAGTTCGGTCTCAAAGCAATCTTGCAGATCAATCGTGTCATCTCGATCTTTGGAGGGATCAACTACAGTGTGGCGATGACTGCGCTGAAAGACATCGATCAGGGAAATGAGGTTTGGGCCAGCGCCGGGGTGACCTTCACCTACTGATAATCGGGAGGCTTCTGATTGAGCTGTTCGCAATATCGGCAGAATTGAATCACTGACTCCTAGCTCTTCATCCTTGCTACCGCAGGCTTCGCAGAAAAGTCGTCGAAAGTATGCCAAGCGGCATCTCGATGCAGTCGGGGCCGGTCCTGAAAGGGACGGTAGTAAGACGCGATGGTCTCGGAGGACGGGCCCCCGGTTACTCTTCAAAATCGGCCTCAAGGATGTCTTTTGACCGCGCCCCTACACGGTTGGAACCTTATTCAAGCCAATTGAAGGAATTAATAAACATGCAGGGTCTTTGCTAGATTAGAGGTGAGGAGCCGAGGTTAGTGATGAGGAGGTTGAAGAGGTTATCATGGCGATGATTGAAGCGCCATTCGGTTTCTTTGAGGTGGTCATAGAAGTACTCCCAGCGAACGCCGCGAAGCTTTGCCAGGCGCAGTTTGGCGTAGCTCCAGAAGGACTCAATGCCGTTGATATGACGATGCTTTCTGGCAAATTCATTGTCGTGATGGTGGATGCGATGGTGCTTATAGCCTTCCAGCACCAATCCGTCGTAGGCGCGCCAGCCATCGGTGTAGATCGTGCTCTTGCGGGGAAGCACCTGGCCGCGGATCACCTCGATCAATTCAGCCTTCGAGCAGTTCATGACCGGAGAGCAGAAGACTTTTCCCTTCCTCTTGAGCAGACCGATGACAGCAACTTTTCGGCCCGATCCTCGGCCTCGGCGCCCGCGCACTCGACGCGGCCCGAAATAGCTTTCATCCACCTCGACGCTTCCAGTAAAAGGAGCGGCTTCGCCTTTGGCCATTTCCAGCACGCGAGCCCGCAGCAACCCGTAAAGACGATGCGTGGTATTCTTGTTTAAGCCCGTCAATTTACTTGCTGTCAGTGCTCCAACATCCGCGCAATACATCTTCAAAACCTGTCGAAATTCCCGCTCCGAAACGTGCGCCCGCTTCAAATATCTGTTTCTCACTGTTTTCCAATTGCTTATACAGCTCCTTACTGTGTAATCTAGGAAAGACCCAACATGCACATTGACTGCAAAGTCGAACCGTTCCCTTAGAAAATGAACGGACGGAACTCCAAGCCCGCGCTCCGAAATATGACAAGCGTTCGGTCCCCCTATTAACGCTGCGCTCGCAGCTTGCGCATCGACTTTCTTGGCTCTTCGACGACTCTTCGCATTCGCTTGCTCGGTCCTGCTCTCCGCTCCAGTCGCGGGACGGATAGGCTTGCCAGTGGTTTGGGCATCACCATCCGCTTCGAGAGTCTTCATCCAGTTGGGATCGGTGATTCTACAGGAGCGGTGATCGCTCCTTCCACGAACATAGGGCGAGGCGAGTTATTTTTCACCGAGGTATGCCGCTCACCGCCGCGCTCGATACAAGCGGCGCACAGCTGGTAGAGCTTGCGATTCCCGAATGCCCCTGGATTTCGACCTTCGACGAGGTAAGGTTTGCGGCGCGCCCGTCTTGGAAAATCCTTGGTTCACTTTTAGTTTCACCGATTTCTTTTACGCTTTTCTAAGCGTTCTGCTTGAGGGCGTGCCTTTCATACTAATCGGAACGCTGCTTTCGGGGATCATCGACGAATTTCTTCCCTCGCGGGTGATGGTTCGTCTTCTTCCGCGGAATGCTTTCCTCGGCATTTGCCTGAGCGGGGGAATGGGGCTGGTTTTTCCGATGTGCGAGTGCGGGATAGTTCCCGTGATCCGGCGGCTGATCACCAAGGGCCTTCCAGTCTCCAATGCGATTGCTTACATGCTCGCCGCGCCGATCGTGAACCCGATCGTGATTCTTAGCACCTACGCGGCATTTCGCGGACAAAACGCGGCGGAGTTTACGATTCTGCGCCTTGGCGTCGGGTATCTTGTTTCGGTCATCGTCGCCCTGGCCGTGCATAACCTGCCCTTGCACGCGGTCCTGCGCAGGGGAGTTCTATCGAAGAATTCGGCGTCGCACGGCGTATCGCACACCCACGAATTCTCGGCCCGCATTGGCAGCGCGTTGCGTGTTGCTGTGGCCGACTTCCTCGATGTGATGGTGTTTTTTGTGCTCGGTGTGGCGATTTCGGCGCTGTTCAGCACCGCCGTAAATCAAGAGGTGATCATGCCACTTGCTCTTAATGATTGGATCGCGACGGCTTCGATGATGGTTCTCGCGGCGATCCTTTCGCTGTGCAGCACCTCGGATGCATTTATTGCAGCGACCTTCATAGCGTTTCCAGGCGTGGCAAAGCTGGCGTTCCTTGTCTTCGGACCGATGTTCGATCTTAAACTTCTTTTTATTTACAGCGCAGTGTTTCGTAAGAGGTTTGTCGTAGGATTGGCCGTTGGTCTTTTTATCTTGATCGGACTGATTTGCATGCGATTGACAGTGCTGGCGCTATGACAGCATTCGTTCAGCGTTATCTCTCCGCAGGAATACTCACCGTTTGGGGAGCGATGCTGATGCACTTCTACGTCTCCGGTCGTGTGGCTTCCTACCTGCACCCTAGCTTTCATTTGCTGACTATGATGAGCGGGATCATCTTGTTGCTGCTGGCGTTCGGCGTGCTCTTCCTGCCCGCGGAGGAGGATGCCGGCTGTGACGCCGGGTGCGCGACATCGCACGGCGAGCAGAGGCCGATTCTCGGAGTTATTTCAGCGTTCGTCCTAGTGGTTCCCCTATTGGTCGCGGCGATGGTGTCTCCGGATCAGTTCGGAAAAACGGTCATTGCGAATCGGGGTTACATTGACAAGATCAACGATCTGCCCGGTTACAAACCCTCCGTTGAGCCTCCTTTGCCGACGGCCGATTCGCAAGAGACCGCCGTGTCTGAGGACGCCGGCGGGGCCTATCTGCCAAGGAACGAGGCAGGTCAGATCAAAGCCCAGAACGTGGATCTGATCTTCGCTGCAGAGGAACCGACAATGCGCTCCGACTTTGAAGGCAAGGATGTCGAATTGATTGGACAGTCCATGCCCACGCGCGCGAACAATGCCAAAGGTGATCGTTTCAACTTGGTGCGGATGTTTATGATATGCTGTGCAGCGGATGCGCGGCCTGTAGCGATTACCGTCCAGACGGAAAAGGCTCACCCCGTAGCCGAGATGAGCTGGGTAAGAGTTATTGGCGAGGTCGCTTTTCCCGTCGAAAGCGGACGAAGAGTTCCCCTCGTTCTTGCGAAAAGTGTGACACCCTGCGATCCCCCTGAAGAGACACTCATTTACTGATGAAACAGATTCGCTTTCCGTTTTGTTTCTTTGCGCATGGTCACGACAGGCCATGACTTTCGTGGTGCGTGGATTCCGCCGTTCACAACATCAAGGGAGGGTCTCTCAGCCGATGCACAAAAGGCGCAGATGGTTCGTTTTCTGGAGGCGGCGAAGCGCTGGCGGCAATACTTTGATGCTGCAGTTGCGGCCTGAAAGTGACGTGCTTTATCCTTTCCGCCTCCAGGTCCAAAGACGGCTGGTTTCGCGATCTGCCTCGCACAACAGAATTGTCGGATTCACTTGATGGAGTGGTTCGCTTTCCTGGGAGGGTTCAAGGCGTCCGACTGCGGCCGAGTGGTGCAGGGTCAACTTCGGGGGATCGCGCTCGTCTTTCCTGGCAAGGGATGGCGCGCCGTTTAGCAACAAGGCATTCAACGTACGCAGCAAGCTTGACTGCCAGCGCGCGGGTGCCGGTTATTTCCGCGAACATCCTGCGGCATAGGGCCGCCACCCTCCCGATCAACGAGCGGCGAGCCAGCCTCTGCGACCTGCGAGCACTCCTGGCTATAAGAATATGCAAAAACCGTCCGCTACACGCGCATCGATTCCAAACGGCTGCGCACAGTCGTGGAGAAACCTTTGGCTGCACCCGTAAGTTTTTTTTGTTCCATGAGCCAAGTCCGGCCAAAACGGGAAAATGGGTTGGGAAGATCGCCGACAAGGCCGTTGTTCAACTCGTCTTCTCGCGGTTGCTTCCGTATCGAGAATTCGTAGTCTGTTAGTTATGAAGTCTGCAGATTTCAACTTCGGTTACACCCGTCGCGAAGCCTTTCGCCTGGGCATGAGTTCTCTTGCTGCGCTGTGGTTTGGCAGCCCGCTAGTGTCCGCTCTGGCTCAGACAACCACCGCTCCGGCGCCGCCCGGCCCCTACACGTTGCCGCCGCTTCCTTATCCCTACGAAGCGTTGGAGCCTCACGTCGATACCCTCACCATGCAGATTCACCATGATAAGCATCACAAGGCTTATGTAGATAATGCCAACAAGCTGCTCGCCGACCAGCCCGAGTTGGCTAAGCTTTCGGCAGAGGACTTGCTCAGGAATCTCAGCAAGGCCCCCGAGTCTATCCGCACTGGCCTGCGCAACAATGTGGGCGGGCATGTCAATCACTCCTTGTTTTGGCAGATGATGTCGCCGAAGGGCGGAGGCAAACCCTCGGGCGAACTCGCCAAGGTCCTTGAAAAGGAGTTCAAATCATTCGACGAATTCCAAAAGAATTTCAACGACACTGCGGTGAAGCGTTTTGGCAGTGGCTGGGCATGGCTCGCGGCAAAGGATGGAAAACTCGAGATTTTCTCCACGGCCAACCAGGATTCGCCGGTCACCGATGGACAAGTTCCGCTTCTTGGCCTTGATGTGTGGGAGCACGCCTACTACCTAAAGTATCAGAACCGGCGTCCGGATTATATTGCCGCCTGGTGGAACTTGATAAATTGGGACTTCGTGAACGAACAGTTTACGAAGGCGTGAGCAGTTTCTCGGATTTGAGAAAAAGATTCGATCAAGATTGGGGAAGTCACTCGAAAAGGAAAGCGGCGCTCGAAAAGATCGCTGGAAAAATGTGGGGTCAGTGGCACCCGTGTCACCCCCGAGAGCTTCTCTCGTGAAATCTTCGAGCTTTGTAAACTGCCGGCCTCAAAGCGTGAGCGGGTTATTGAAGTTCCCGTGATGCTGATCATCAAAATCACCGTGAGGCCGATCACCATCATGAGCAAGAGAAGCATCATTTCGCTTCATTGGAATTGCCTCTCCCGCCCTATGTTCCGAGAAACGATTTTCAAAACTTGCTCAGGCACCTTCACGCTGAGGTGGTCCGCGCCAAAGGACTTGTGCGATTTTCCGAGTTGCCGGCGGAATTTTTTGTCTTTCAAAAGGTGGATCGATTCGATGAACCGAAGTTTTTCCGGGTCGGACAATCACCAAACTTACACACTCCTCTTGCTCTTTTTATTGGCCCGCGACTAACAGCTTCCAAGCTACAGGCGGTCCTCGATCGGCTGAGTCTCCTTTCAAGGTCCGAGAGCTTGTGCATCTCAAGACTGGAATCTATTTGACGTGCATCGAAAACATCTGTTCGTCCTGACCATCTTCTCGCTGATGGCCTCTAGGTACGAGATTGTTGCCGCTTCACAGCCTGAAAGGGGTCAGCCTTGGACGGGCTGTTGCTCAATGAGGGAACCTGGTGCAATAAATGCTTAGAGATAGCATTAATTATGATGGGACATTGGCAGAAGCAGACCGAGCTGTGGGCGGAACCGGTAAACTTAGGCAGGCGGATTCCACAAGATCATTTACTAAGAAAGATCAATAAGGCTCTTGATCTAAGTTTCATCCGCCCGGAGGTCGCCGGCTTCTACGGGAGCAATGGCCATGTGTCGGTCGATCCTGTGATCATCGTCAAGCTCATGCTTCTCCTCTTTCTGGATGATGTTCGCAGCGAGCGCGAGCTGATGCGCATTGTGCCTCTGCGCTTGGATTATTTGTGGTTTTTAGGTTACGGGCTGGAGGACGAGATCCCCAACCACAGTGTGCTGAGCAAGGCGCGCCGCCGTTGGGGAGCCGAAGTTTTTGAGCGCCTGTTTTCGCGCAGCGTCGAACGATGCGTGGAAGCCGGTCTGGTCGATGGCCACAAGCTGTATGTCGATGCCTCTCTGGTAGCCGCTAATGCCTCACGCAACTCGGTGATCGAGCTGGTGGTTCGGCGCGAAGTGCGCAAGCTTGAGGAGCAGGAAGAAGAGGATGACTCCGGGAGCGGGGGCTCGGTCAATAAGAGGCTACGCAGCACCACCGATCCGGACTCCACGGTGGTGCGGCACCAGGGCGGCGGCAAGTCCACTCCCTCCTACAAGAACCATCGTGCGCTTGACGAGAAGGCCGGGGTCATTACGGCGGTGAAGACCACAACGGGAGCGATCGATGAAGCCAGTCAGTTAATTGAGCTCATCGAAAGACACGAGCGGCTCACTGCTTCCAAGACCAGAGTGGCGGTGGCCGACAGCCGTTACGGCAATACTGCCAATTTAATTGCTTTGGCTCGGCGCAAGATTCGCGTCCATGTGGCCGATCTGCGCAGCAAACTGCGCAATCCTCGCAGCCAGGGCATCTATCCGCCGGAGCGTTTTGTTTATCAACCCGAAACGGACTGCTACAGCTGCCCGGCGGGAGAGATCCTTTCGCGGCACCACTTTGTTGCCGCGCGCGGCTATTACGAGTACCGCCCGGAGCGGGGAACCTGCGCGCGATGCACACTGCGGCAGCTCTGCACCCGTGATCAGAACGGACGCACCCTCAAGGGCTACGCGGGCCAGGAGCTGCTGGATAAGGCGCGCCAGCAATCCCATTCCCCGCAAGCGCGCTCTGACCGCAAGCGCCGGCAATGGTTTCAAGAGCGCAACTTCGCCGAGGCAGCCGTTCAGCACGGCTTTAAGCGAGCTCGCTAAGCCGAGCCGACACCAACTCCGTCCGTAGCACCGGCCAAGGCCAGCTATAGTTCATGCCAAGTTGATGGCTTTAGCATCGCCATGACGTTCGATGACGGCCCTCACCCTACTCTTACACCTCGGCTCCTTGATATGCTTAAAGAAAGGGGAATCAAAGCCACGTTCTTTCTGATCGGTCAGAACGCCACGGAATATCCCGATATTGTGCGTCGCATTGCCGCGGAAGGACATGAAATCGGAAACCACTCGTGGAGCCATCCCCAATTGACAAGACTCAACCCCACGGCGCTACGGCAAGAGATAGAGCGAACATCTTGGACAATCGTCGAGTTAATTGGAAAGCCCATCCTTGTTATGCGACCGCCTTACGGCGCAACGACTGAGTACATCAACCATTGGATAAACCGAGAATTCGGGATGAAGGTCATTCTTTGGTCCGTGGACCCCCTCGATTGGAAGTATCGCAACTCAGCAAGCGTTGAGCGCCGGATTCTCGCAGGAGCACGTCCAGGTGCGATTATCCTCTCCCACGATATCCATGCGACCACCGTGGCGGCGATGCCCGGCGTTCTTGATAGCCTCCTTGCCAAAGGCTATAAATTCGTCACGGTTTCCGAATTGATCGCGATGGATAAGCCAGTCCGCCCGATACAGGGCGAAGGAACGGGAGGCTCAGCGAAGCCGCACTAACGGCCATCTTAGGAATAGCACCGTACCTGAGTTGAAGCTCGCTGCCGTGATAGCATATGGGACTTTGTAGCGATTAGAACGCTATACCCGATCCTCGCGAATGATCAGACAAAGGGAAGCCCTTTGAACGCTCTAAAATCGCTGTTGACAGAGCTGAGTGCTTGCGCGAGTGACGCCTTGTCATCAATGCGAAAAAAAGAGCCAACCGTGTTCTTGAGGTTGTTTGTCTCTGTCCTCTTGGCTGCGCTGCTCACGATTTTTGCCATGACGGTATTCCCGCCTTTGCACAAGTGGCTGCATCACGATGCTGACGAGCCAGATCATCAGTGTGTTGTCACGGTTATCACGGCCGGTCACGTTGACCGAATGGTTCCAGCGGTTGTCATTCTCTTCCTTTTCGTCGCAAGTGGAGTGCCAATCGGAACGCTGGTTCGCATAAGGCAAAGCTTCTTTCGGTCTTCGATTCTCGAGCATGCTCCTCCGGCGGGTGTCTAGTCGTTAATTTAGACTACGCTAATTTAAACAGCGATCCGTTCTCGGGCTTAGACTCGGGATAATCGTAGCGTGTGAGAGGCTTTCCGGATCCGTGCAATGGTTTAGTTTCAACTTACTCGATTTTTCTGTCTCCTTTCTGAGCATCCTTTTTGAAGGAGCGCCCTTCATGTTCATCGGAACATTGATGGTGGGATTTGTCGATGCGTTCGTTCCCGCGCATGTGATGCAGCGAATGATCCAGCGCAATATGAGCCTCGCTGTTGGACTCAGCGGTGTTCTGGGGATCGTATTTCTGATGTGTGAACGCGGATGGGCCAAGGTCGAGGGAAAAGTTTCGATTTCAGCATCTGGGAAACCAGCTTGCGCCCGCGATCAAGGCCTCAAAGGTAACTTCGATCCCTCAACCCGCCGAACAATACCTCTATTAGAGCTGGAATGAAAATCGTCTCAATCCTGCTACTATTGATTTGCGGCTTACTTGGCGGCCACTCCTTAATCGCACAAACCGTAAGCCAGCCTCCGGAAATACCTCTCAAGGATTTCTTCGACAATCCAAAGATCAGCGGCGCGGCTATCTCGCCCGATGGAAGACGTCTCGCGTTTCTCTCACCCGAGAACAACCGCCTTAACATATGGGTGTGTGATATAGGGAGCGACTTAGCATCGGCAAAAGCAATTACTCACGATAAAACACGTGGAATTACCCAGTACCGTATGGACGCGAGATGGATCCTACATTCTCTTTGAACAAGATCAGGGCGGAGATGAAAACTTCCACCTTTACCGGACCGATCCCTCAGATCCGACAGCGAAGGCGATCGATTTAACACCAGGCGACGGGGTGCGAGCGCAGATTATCGATCTGCCGAGGGAGCGCCCGAGCGAGGCGGTGGTGGCGACCAATGCCCGTGACAAACGATATTTCGATGCCTATGAGATCGACATTGCCAGTGGCAGATCGAGTTTGCTCGAGAAGAATCCTGGGGATGTGGACGCCTGGTTTACGGACGGAAACGGCATTATTCGCGCATGTGCCGCTCAGGTGGGAACAGAGACAGAGATTCGGGTGCGAGATTTAGGGAGCGGCCCGTTTCGTGTTCTGGCCCGGTATTCCGATGAAGAAAGTGTAAGCATCCACGGCTTCAGCCCTGACGGGTCGTTCCTTTATATATCCAGCGCACGGGGCTCCAATACTGAACGCCTCGTAACTCTTGACCTCAAGACCGGCAAGGAAACCGTTATCGACGAGGATCCCGAATATGATTTGAGTGAAGTAGTCATTAGTGATCAGACGAATGATTTACTTGGTGTGGCTTACAATAGGGATCGCCTGACGTATAAGGCTTTAGAGGAGCAATTTGCCCGGGACCTAAGTGTTCTCGAAAAGGTCCATGATGGCGAGATTCATTTTCGGAGCAGCACACGGGACGAGAAGCTTTGGATCATCGCTTACGACTCTCCGAACGACCCGGGAGCGACCTATTTGTACGACCGCGAGACCGGGAAAGCTCAGTTCTTGTACCGCCCAAGGCCTTGGCTTCCGTGCGATGCATTGGCGGATATGAAGCCGATAAAATTTCAAAGCCGGGACGGCCTGACAATCCACGGCTATTTAACGCTTCCGAAAGCCGTTGCAGCAAAAAATCTTCCCACCGTCCTAATCGTTCACGGCGGGCCATGGGCGCGCGACAATTGGGGATACGACGCGGAGACGCAATTTCTTGCAAATCGCGGCTTCGCAGTGCTGCAGATCAATTACCGGGGCTCTAGCGGGTACGGGAAGAGATTTCTTCATGCCGGAGACCGGGAATGGGGCGGCAAGATGCTCGACGATCTGGTGGACGGAGCGGAGTGGGCGGTCTCGCAAGGCTTTGCCGATAGAGACCGGTTGGCGATCTACGGCGGCAGCTACGGCGGATATGCGACCTTGGCGGCCCTGGCCTTTCGCCCCAAAGTCTTCGCCTGCGGAATAGACTATGTAGGTATTTCCAATCTCCTCACATTCATGAGCACGATTCCACCCTATTGGGACACGTTCCGGGACATCATGTACAAACGCGTAGGCAATCCTGAAATTGATCGCGAATTCCTCCTCTCCCGTTCTCCGCTTTTTGCGGCTGACAAGATTGAAGCGCCCCTTCTTGTCGCACAAGGCTACAACGACCCCCGCGTAAACCACGCCGAGGCAGAGCAGATCGTCGACGCCCTAAAGGCCAAAGGAAGCCCGGTGGAATATCTGGTCAAAATGGATGAAGGACACGGATTCGAAAATCCTGAAAATCGAATGGAGTTCTACGAAAAGATGGAAGCGTTCTTGAAAACGCACCTGCAATAAATTCTCGAACCGCGATATTATTATGAGAAAATTCCTAGGCATCCTTATCTTTTCAGTCGCTTTCCTCGCGGCGGCGCGAGCGGAGCTCAAAGTGGCCTCGCTTTCGACAATTACGACGGACCTGGCCCGCAACGTAGGCGGCGATAAGGTGAAGCTCATTCCCATGATCAAGCCGGGTATTGATCCACACGAATTCCAACCTTCACCTTCAGACATCAAGCAGATTGCAACCGCTGATCTGGTATTGATCACCGGGAAAGGGATCGAAGGTTACCTCACGAAACTGGAAGAGGCGGTCGGAAATCGAGGCAAATTCATCGACGTCGGCAGGACAATTCCTTCCCTAAGGCTAGAGGAGGAAGGCGAGACGGTCGAAGATCCCCATTGGTGGCACAGCATCGAGAATATGAAGAAAGCGGCCATTGTAGTCGAGAAAGCCTTCATCGAGGCCGATCCCGCAAATAAGACGACTTACGAAAAGAATACCGCAGCTTATTTGACAAAGCTTGAGAACCTCGAAACCTGGGCAAGAGTTGAACTTGCCAAACTCGCTCGCGATAAGCGGAAGCTAGTGACCTCGCATGATGCCTTCCAATATTTCGCTCGAGACTTCGGATTCAAGATTTACACGATTGAGGGCGTGAGCACGCACGACGAACCCTCTTCGAAGAAAATCACTGCCCTAATCAATACGATTAAACGTGAGGGAGTAAAAACGGTTTTTCTCGAAAGTATCGAAAACCCTAAAGTGGCTAGTGGAATTAGCAGAGAAACTGGAGCCAAGGTAGGCGGAAAGCTCTATGCCGACGCGTTAGGCGATAAAGAAGCAGCGACCTATCCCGAGATGATGCGGTACAACATTACTACGATCGTGGAGGGACTTAAATAAGATTGCTTGATTCGTTTTCGGAACTCTCACATTTCGCATCAGCGACAGCCTGGGGTGAAAGTTGGGTAGAGACACTCGCCAAGAAACATGCGATTCGCGGCCGTCCTGCGGGGTTATGACAAATCGCTCACCGCCCGGATATCCATGCCGGCGAGCCTTTTTTCGCCAGCGAAACAACCCTTCCCATGGATCCGCGGCAAACATTGATCCGGAATCTCACGAACTCGACATGCTGGGGTAGATATCGGCCACGTGTCGGTCAGCATATAGATGCATGAAGAAGTGACGAAGGCGCTGATGCCTGTGTTTGTAACAGTAGGTGTGAGCACCTGCCGCCGGGATAAGCGATATTTAGACGATGTTTTGCCTGAGTGGTGTCCAGCTCCGACCATTGACCCTCTCAAGTGAATAGCTCTATCGAAAAATGTTTTCACAAACGTGGGCGAAGGAGGACCGAGGAAAACAGAGTGTGGATTTCGGAGCCGTTCACCGCGCTGCGAAGCGTTTTCTTCCTCGCCAGTTTGATAGCTGCGCCGCTCTTTTTAGCGACCTGTGTTGCTCCGCAGCATCAAACTTCCCGATTCCCAGGTGTTAGGCTGGCGCTTCTAGCCCCAAACCTTCACGGTCGGCTCGTCGGTCGGAGAATGCGACCGCGTTTTATTACGATTCACTCTACCGAGAACGTCGGAGTCACAGCCGCCGCACACGCCCGGTATTTGCTCGTGAAGGGTAAGCGCAGCAAGAACAATCCGAGGTTTGGGCGTTCGGGTTGGGTCGTGTGGCATTTTACAGTTGATGATCGCGAGATCGTCGAACACTTGCTCCCCACCGAACAAGGCGACCACGCTGACTATGGCGGTCAAGGTGACCGCAAAAGTATCGGAATCGAGATATGCGAATTTCGCGATCAGGTCCGCCAGGCTGCCGCCATCAAGCGAGCTGCGCGTCTTGCGGCTCTTCTAGCCGATCGCTATAAGATCCCATCATCCGGAATCGTCCCTCACATGCATTGGCCACGATGGGACTTCCGGCATGGAAAGCCCTGTCCTCGCATCCTGCTAGAGCGCGATCGGCAAGCCCCAGGCGGATGGCGGACCGGTTTCAAGTGGGACCGTTTTATTGCGCGTGTAAATTCGTATCGCTGAGATGCAATTGGCCCTCTTGATATCAGGAGGGGAGCGCCGGCCCGTGAACAAGGATTGGTTTTTAGAGCGGGTTGCCACGGCCTCTGAGGAGCGTCACCTGTCGCAAAATACCCCTTACGCCATATGGCGCGCTTGGTTAAAACTCATCGCCTGGGCGGCTCGATGAGATGGGGCCCCTCGGTAAGTCCATCCAGGCCATCGGCGTCATCAGGTCTATAAGGAGGCTGGCAACGCCTTACGCAGCGGTCTATAACGCGGTTTTACTAGTCTGCGGGGATTGCAGCGCCACCGATTTCATCAAGAAGATTGCCAACCATTGGAGAGTGGTAGTCGAGGCGGAGCAGGATAGAGTCGCTTTCCAGGAGAGACCGAGCAAGCGTGTGCGGTTTTTTTGGTAACGATCCTGAAGGCAAGGGAACCAATATCACCGCGGATCCCTTCTTCCTGGAAGAGGAAAAGCTCAAGTCTCGGTTCCATCGATCGGAACGGTTTCTCCCCAACTGGGACCGCACGAGAATTTGATTTTCGGCACGAGCTCCGAGGATGGGTAAAACCCAGCGAACGTTTCCTGAAAGGCCCGGGTGATTACATCGACAGTTGCCTTGAGCGTCTCTCTCGTGACAATGGCATCGACCTCATCATGTACCAGGTTGACGATTTCCACTCCTTCCGGCAGCTGATGCATGAACCGATTGACGGCCAGATCACGAGATCGGCTCCCGAACCCTCAATGGGAGTGTTGATGAGGATCTTCTTGCGCCGTTCGAATGACGGCCAGTAGTCGCCGTCGCGATCGTCCACAAGTGGAGGGAGCCAGCGGCGGGTTCCTCCGATAGTGCAAACACGGTCCACGCTGAGGGCGTCCTCAGCCGCCTTGGCTTGATAAGTGGCGATCTCGGGGAACATCTCAAAGAACGTTTCGAAAAACCCCTGGGCCTCCTGGATCTCGAACTCCATTTCCAACTCGTTCCGAATCCGGCGCACGAACCCGAATGGAGTGAGGCCGTAAGAAATCCCCAGTGTGGGAATCTTTGCAACGTCGCGAAGAATATCGGTGATCTGATCATCACCGGAACCGCGTTCGGCTTTCTTGCCGAAAATCCTGGCTCCATGGTCCCGGTTGGATGGGCTAAATTCTTCATGTGTGAGCCCGGGAACCCGTTGAAACCTGCCGTTTTCGGCCTTGATCTTGATGGTCTTGAGCCGGGATTTTGGAATCGGATGGCGGTAGTCTTGGAACATCACCCGAAGCTCTTCGCGAACTGCAGCTTTCTACTATGCTGCCACTCGACAGGTTTGTCTCAGCAGGACACGTTTGATTTCTCCAAGGAACCGGTTCGGGGGATGCTCTTTGAGTTCTATCATCCTAAGTTCGCGCGCGACGCGGTCCGAGAAGGTCAACGTGACGATTGGCGAGTGCGACGGTACCAAATCATTTTCCGCCGGTCGCCTCCGCGCGGCCGGCGGATTTCTTTTGCCGAGACCAGCTCATCAATGGCGTGACCGTGATGCCATGGACGACAATCGACACGGCAATGGTCGTGAGCGCGAGCGCAGCGAGTCGGGCGGCGAGTTCACCGGGCAGGCCGCGATTCACGGCGTAGGCGAGATAGTAGAGCGAGCCGATGCCTCGAATGCCAAACCACGCGATGAGCCCGCGCCGGCCGGCGTCGATCTTGGTCGCGCCGATCAATCCGGCCTGCACCGCGAGCGGCCGGATCACAAGAAAAAGCACCGCGATGAATCCGAGGTCCTCGAAGCGGAGATACGTCGGTGAAAGCATCGTGCCGATGACGAGCACGAGTGCGACTTCCGCGATGCGCTCGATTTGTTCGTTGAAGGCGAGCACGGCGCCGGCCATGTGCGCCGGCGCTTTTTCCGAATCGAGCGCGATCTCATCGCGGTGGCCGGCGGTTTCCATCTTAAGCACTTCCCCGGAAACTTGATCGCCGCTGTGTCGCCGCTCGACTGCGCGCAGCGCCACGCCCGCGGCGAACACCGCGAGAAAGCCGTGCGCATGCGCGAGCAGCGCCGCGCCATAGGAAAGCGCGATCAACCCAAGTGCGAGAAACTCATCGCGGCCGATGCCTTCGCGATGTTCGCGCCGCAGCCACAGCACGAGCCGCGCGACCAGCGTGCCGAAGCCCGCGCCGATCGCGAGGCCGCCACACACGCCCCAAGCGAAATCGACCGTCCACCATTTCCAGCCGCCAGCGCCGAGATCGTGTAGCCCGAGCAGGCCAAGCCCGAGCATGACAAACGGGAACGCAGTTCCGTCGTTCAGTCCCGCTTCGCCGGAGAGGCTGAAGCGCAGCCGGTCGCGGTCGCTGACATCCGCGAGCTGCACTTCGGACGCGAGCACGGGATCGGTCGGCGCGAGGATCGCCCCGAGGAGCACCGCCGCGCCGAGCGGCAGCCCGAGCCAGGCCACGCCCGCGAAGGCGACGAGTCCGACGGTGAGCGCCATCGAGACGAAGGCGAGCCGCAGCGGCGTCCACCAGCGTGGATCGTTCAGCGGCAGGCGCAGCTTCAGCCCGGTGGTGAAAAGCGAGATGAGCACCGCGCCTTCCGCCAGCCGCTCGAGCAGGGGCGCAGCGGCTAGTGCGTCGAGCGAAAACCAGCCCAAGCCGATCGGCCCGAGCAGCGCGCCGGCGACGAGGTAAAGCATCGTCTCAGTGAGCGGCAGCCGCTTCACAAACGAGGAGACCGCGGCCACGACGACGAGCAGCAGACCGACCAACAGATAGCCAAGTTCGAAGGTCATACGAAAAACGGGGCGAGCGTCGCGCCGACGTTACGGTCACAGCCGCGCATTATGTCGAGAATAAACAGCCATCGTTCTCGGCTTCGGACATCTTTTAAAGCGGGAACGGACTATTATCCGATAGACGAATCAAGCGGCTCGTTCCGCGCGGTAGAATCACACAGGTCAGCTCGTCACATAAAGGTTTACAGCCGCGTTGACTCGCAAAACGATCTCGTCGTGTGGTATGAGAAAGTTGGAGACGAGCCTGACACATACATCCTTGTTGCGCAGGAGCGTCTACCGGAGGAAGAATGGACGAAGCTCTTCGAACAACATGCGGAGCATCAAAAGCGGGTTCCGGCCGGTTGGGCTCTTCTCATAGATTTGCGCAGCAAGGAACCAATAATTAAAACCAGTTCCGAAAGACCATAAGCCGTAGTGAGTCGCTTGGAGTGCCTCTCACTGCTATATCGATTGCATATACGCTACTTGCCGTCGTCAGCCATGTCTCTGAGCAGGAAAAGATGAACCCGAAATAGGGGAAGACAAAAGAAGGGGGAGCGCACCGGGGGGAAATTCGCTTGTTGAGCGGGTTACCACGGAGAATACCCTTAACGCCTACCGGCGTACCTGGCTCAAACTGATCGTTTGGCTCTCCTCGCCATGCTCCTCATCTAGTTTTCAGGCAGCTGGCTCTACGGTTAGACGTTCTTGGCACCATCAATCATTCGTCGCTGGGCCGTTTCGCGGAAGTACCACCCGGAACGTCGATCCTAGGCCCAGCTTGCTATCTACTTCAACGCGACCACCCAACAGCTCGACGAGGCGGCGCGTAATTGCAAGACCAAGTCCAACGCCGGGCTCAGTTTCCCGGAAGGTCGCAGCCCGGTAAAACTCTTTGAATATCTGCTCCTGCTCCTCAGGTGTAATTCCACAGCCAGTATCACTTACCTCAATGCGCCAATTATCTTTCGGCCCAGCGCAAAATGTGAATCTCACTTCTCCTGTTGCCGTGTATTTGACGGCGTTCGTCAGAAGATTGAGGCACACGCGATGCAATTGATGACGATCTGTAATAACCTCTCCAAGGGTAGGATCGAGATGTCCGACAAAAGCTAGGCATTTCTGCTCGGCGATCTCTCGGCCAAAAGTCGCCGGCTCTTGAAAAAGTGAATCGGGTTCGCATCGCTCGAGACGAGAGCGCTCGGCGTCCAGTGTTGCAAACTCCAGCAATTGCTTCATCAGCGCAGTCATGGCGGTTACGCTCCTGGAAAGCGATTCCGTACATGAATCGATTGAATCCCGATCTTTCTTGAGAACAGAAACCCGCATTCCTATCACATTGAGGTGATTGGCAATCTCGTGTGTGATCGTGCGCAGCATCTCAAGGCGCTGGTGGTCTTTCTTGAGAAGCTGATCATTAGTTTCCTCATACCGCCGAGCGACAAAACCGGCCGTTGAGTTGCTGATTGTCAAATCAAGGCATGCATGCAGGAGATCGCTGGCTTGCACCTGCAGCTTCAACTCTGCCTTTGTGTCGCGGTAAAACCTGAAGAGTTCTTCAATCAATACCTTTCGCAGGACGGAAATCTCGCGCAGCAATTCGTCCAGACAATACTGCTGTTTCCACCGAACTTCGCCATGGGACTCACTGTTGACCTGATCGACGGGTGTTCCCCGGAGCTGCTTAATGAGGGTATCGAGCAGATACGGCAAGTGATCGAGAAGCTCTTCTCTTGGCAGATCATCCGCGGAAGGAATTTTTCTGTCGCGACGCACCCGACGAAGCCATTCGGCGATGATTTCCTTGCGCCGTTGATCAAGGAAGTCTGCGAAGGGGGAGACGTCGCCCGGCATAATCGGATGATGCGCCTGGGGGCCGAGCTCGTCGAGGCGGATCTCTTGCCGCTCGGCCGGCCAGTGGGGCCGCGTTCGCACTCGCGCAAGCCATCGCGCTTTGGCGCTGGGCGAAGGATCCCGTTTGGCTCGCCGTAAGTGCTGGGCGTATGCTTTCCCGACTTGTGCACCGAAGTCTCGTACATCGTCGCCGCACCGTCGCTGACTACGTCAGGCTGGATTTTGCTGGTGCCGCCTCCTTTCCTTAACCTCATTGGAGTGGTGATCATGCTGGCGGGTTACAGACAGGCCCGAAGGGCTGTCGAGGCAGTCGGACGCTGATTCGGATCCTCCTCGTCGTGACTAAGAGTCAATAGCTAGCGCGTTTAAACGACCCCAAGGCCCCGCCTCGGTCGCGGCGACTTCTTGACACGTGGCGCCTTGAGTTACTGCTCCGGCCAATACGCACGGCAAAGTCGCAAGGGTTTGAGAATTTCAGTAACGGAAGCGCGAAATTGGTGATCATCAACCATGTTTCGGTTCAAGAGTGCCAGCAGTATCCTCGCTTCAGCTCACGAAACGGAAAAATCATCGTACGGAGGCAAATTTCTGTCTGTGGTCGCTCTTGAGCTTGCCAGGTTTATACGGCAACCGATTTTACTATACCTTGTTTTCGAGGCGATCCGAACCTAGCTGTTTAACCAGCTTGTTGTATACGCCGAGCAAAAGGAATGTCGGTGCCCAGTGACCCACAAAGAGCGCATTATGTTTGCGATCCAGGATCTGAAGCACAAGGGAAGTTGCGATGGATGCAAGAGCCGCCCAAAGAAAAATATCTGAGGGCAGCTTCGCTGTTTGATGTTCAATTGCGCGTGCCAACGAGCCCTCTGCGAAGTTTTCGACGTCTGATTTCATTTATTTTTTAGCGTTCAGGTGTGGTGTGTCTTAAAAGAATGTGCTCTTCCAATCGACTCACCTTGCATAGGTGGCCGTAAATATTTTGAAACGCGTACAACGTCTGGAGGTCGAGGTCCGCTTTGTCAGCTTCTCCCCTGCGTCTAACGTGAGTTTTCTTATTCCGAGATCATCTCGACTTACTTAAATAAATAGGGCCCTCTCAGAGCGTTGGCATTCATCATTTTTGCAACGCTCTGAGAGGCAGGCGCAGGCAGATCGATCATCCTTTTAGTAAACGACTATCTTCATTTGATCACAGGTAGTTAGCGCAGCTTCCTGCGTCCAAGTTTGTGATCAGGTGGTTGACCTCTTTATTGGCGTTCATGAGCAGTTGGCTCGATCTAACTCGAAGCAGAGAGGCTGCATGCCGCTTGGAAATGCGCATTGAGAAACAACAGGCAGTCACACTAAAGTTGAAAGTTGACGCCTTCAAAACGAAGGGGGGCTCCGCTCTTGGCCGTGCAAAACGCCCCCCGACCAAACTGCGGAAACGAGGTTGGCAATTCTCAGTAGCGGCTGAATCACGCGCGTCGTTTTACAACTAGCCGGTAGAGTAAAAGGAGAATCATCGCGCCAACTATTGACCCGATAAAGCCCGCAGGCTCGCCCGTGCGATACAGACCAACTGCTTGTCCGAGATAGGTGCCGATGAAGGACCCGGCCACACCGATTAAGATCGTGACGATCCAGCCACCCGGATCCTTTCCGGGCATGAGGAACTTGGCAATGGCCCCAATGATGAGACCAATGATAATGGCGGAAATGACTCCCATAGGTGTGAAGTGTTCGAACCTGAGCGGCTTGTCGGACGTTCGGATTCCCAAGGCGGCGGTTTTATCGCAGATGATCCCCGCCTGAGCGGGACATGCGTTAGCAAGACGTAGCCTTCGGCGGTCGGAAGATCTGGCCATTCTCTGCGGTTTTAACACAAAAAGCAATCCAACCGACTCGCAGGGCCGAACTCGTTAATTGGTATGCAGATTGCGCTCTTTGTATTTCCCCGCGGTATTCAAAGATGAGTTGGGAAAGGCATGTGCTTGCTTCCAAGGGTTATCTTGAGCTTGGAATGTTCGGGGATGCAGTGCAGGCCCTAGAAGAAATTAGCGCCAAGGATCAAAGGCATAAGGAGGTCCTGTACGCGAGAGTGCTTGTCAGCCTAGCGGCGAGGGATTGGGACATGGCTGTTCCACTGGCCGTAGATCTTGTCAAAGCCGAACCAAAGAATCCCATTCCTTGGCTCCTGCTTGCCTACGCGGTGAGGTATGTGGGAAATGTTGAGCAAGTGGAGATAGTCCTTCTCAAAGCCCGCGCATGGCTCCCGACAGATCCCTTAATTCTTTTCAACCTCGCATGCTGTGCGAGTGCGACAGGTCGCATCGAAGAAGCAAAACTGCACCTCGGCCATGCCGTTTATCTTGATGAGAACGTTCAGGGGTTGGCGCTCGATGATGAAGATCTTGGGCCTGTGTGGGATTGGATCACCGAAGCGCCATAAAGGTTCTTTGGCGAACGCCTATAATGGTGCGTCTTTGAGATAGAGGGAGGACTCGCAGTCAGCTGGTCGTTCAAGACATCCTCCTTAGGATCCGCATTCGAAGTGCTATTGACTTCAACTCTCATGAATCCAAAAGAAATTCTTCCAATTCTGAAAAAAACCGCCTCGGATTGGATGGAGGATCAAGCGCCAACCTTGGGGGCCGCACTCGCCTACTACACCGTTTTCTCGCTCGCGCCGCTGTTGATTATAGCCATCGCTATCGCAGGATTGGTTCTTGGGCAAGAGGCCGCCCAGGGTCAGATCTTCGAGCAACTGCGAGGCCTGCTCGGCGAGGAAAGCGGGAAAGCGATGGAGGATATGGTTCAGAGCGCGAGTGCGAAGCCAGCGACCGGTGTTGTTGCGACGCTGATTGGGGTTGTGACACTGCTTTTTGGTGCATCAGGCGTTTTCGGGCAGCTACAAACCTCGCTCAATACAATCTGGGAAGTGCAACCGAAGCCTGGGCGGGGCGTCCTGGGCATTCTCCGGGATCGGATCCTCTCCTTTGGCTTTATCTTGGTAATTGGCTTTCTGCTTTTGGTTTCCCTTCTTCTCACGGCAGGTATTGCTCTTGTGGCAAAATGGTTCGGCGGCATGTTTCCCGGGATGGAGACGCTTGCCCACATCGTGAATTTTGTTCTTTCCCTCGCGCTAATCACCCTGCTCTTCGCGACGATATTCAAGTTCCTGCCTGATGCGAAAATCGCGTGGCATGATGTCTGGATAGGCGCTTTCCTTACCGCAGTGCTCTTCACAGTCGGGAAGTTTGCGCTCGGCCTTTATCTTGGAAAAAGCGCCGTTAGCTCTTCGTATGGTGCCGCAGGCTCGCTCATCGTGTTGCTTTTATGGGTTTATTATTCCTCGCAGATCCTTTTTTTCGGAGCCGAGTTCACTCAGGTTTATGCAAATCGGTTCGGCTCTCGCGTTGCTCCTGCGGAAAATGCGATTGCTGTGGACAAGCATGTAAAGGCATGAGCCTGCCTTCCCGGATCTACTCTCTTTTGTGAAAGGAAGTAGGGGGCATTGTCTCCTGAAAGGAGTGGAAGCATCTTCCCTATGCCGACGGCCCGCGATGGCACGGCTGCTCCGTCGAGTTGCGCATCCTTTTCAAAAGGTAAGATAAACTGCCAGCGACTGGCGCAGTCACCGCTTTTGCAACGCGCTGAAGAAGCGGTTGAGGGAAATGTCGATCAGCGACGACGCCGAATCAAAGGGCGTGAACGCAAGTCCACCCTGTTTCAAAGCGGCTCGATCTCGGCGACTGGAAGTGATCAGTGGTATTAGTTTGTCCTTGTAACAGCTCGAATTGGGCAAAGGACACGTCGAGAATCCGTGAGGGATAACTGCGTGAAATACGACTCGGCGCCGGTCAGTGACTAAGGTTAGACCCTGATTTTAACCTAATGCGACAGTCAAAAGAGATTCGTGCAACGAATCGTTATGCTCACCTATTATGAAATTCACTCTTCTCACTCTTCTCTCCACCGCCGCAATTGCTGGCATCGCCTGGTCACAAGACCCAAACGCTGACAACACTGGTAAGAACGTGCGTGATCGCGACGATCAATCCGAAACCGCCACGGACCAGTCTAATAATCCCGCGGACATCAAGATGACTGCGGACATTCGGAAGATGGTCGTCGGCGATGGCTCTCTTTCAATGATGGCCAAAAATGTTAAGATCATCACGGTAGACGGCGTCGTAACGCTTCGCGGTCCTGTCGAGACAGAAAAAGAGAAAGCGGCCATTGAGAGCCACGCCAAGCAAGGTGGGGCAAAAAAGATCACCAACGAACTCGAAATCAAGAAATCCTAAACTCAGAACAACAACAATTATGTCTAAATCTATTGTCGGAATCGCGAAGTCGACCAGCCAAGTTGAAGCCGCTGTCGAGGATCTTCAGAACAACGCTTTGGTTCCCGCCAGCGACATCTCGGTCTTGATGCCGGATTCCGGAGGCACACCGGAGCTCGGCGCTGTCAAAGCAACTAAGGCTCCTGAGGGAGCAACGACTGGTGCGGTGACTGGGGGCGCCATCGGTGGCACCGTGGGGTTGTTAGCTGGTATTGGAGCGTTGGCTATTCCCGGCCTGGGGCCATTTATTGCCGCCGGTCCCATCATGGCAGCACTCAGTGGCGCAGCAGCAGGAGCGACCGCTGGCGGCGTCGTAGGTGCGCTCGTTGGACTAGGAATTCCTGAATACGAGGCGAAGGCCTATGAAGAGCGGATCAAGAAAGGCGGATATTTGGTGGCCGTCCATGTCGATGACAGCAAGAAGGGGGATGCTGCTCGCGACATTATGAAGAAGAATGGTCTGGAGGACATCTCCTCGGTCTCCGAGAAATAACCTTAGAATTTTCCAATCACTCCGCGACATTTCGACCTCGAGGGGGCGGCTTACTTTTCCTAGGCCAGCTCGAATCGAGAGCAAAAAGGTGGAGCAATATCCTGTTCAAGCATCTCAAGCTATTCCAAAGGCCCCATCCGCCATAACCGCCCATCCGCCATAACCGCTAACGTTCACCGCACCGGAATCGCAGCGAGAATGTTCCGCCGCATTCCCTTCGATAAAGTCAACTGGCCAACGAGTTCCTTCCTCATCGGCACCTTCTTACTGTCGCTAACCTTGGTTCCCGCTTACATCTGGCGCTTTGGGCTAGACTGGTTCCAGGTCGCTCTCTTTCTGGTGATGTTTTTCGCCGTGGGGTTTTCTATTACGCTCGGCTATCACAGGCTTTTCTCGCACCTGACATTTCAGGCGCACTGGAGTATCGAACTCTTCACGCTGATCTTCGGCGCGGCGGCATTTGAGAACTCGGTTCTGCTCTGGGCGTGTGAGCATCGGTCGCATCACAAGCACGTCGATCATGAGGACGATCCCTATAACATTCGAGAAGGGCTCTTCCAGGCGCATATCGGCTGGCTGCTCTTCAAGCTCAAGACGCCGCCTCCCTTTGACAACGTTATCGATCTGCAGAAAAACCGGCTCGTGATGTGGCAGCACCATTACATTCACTGGATTGGCGCGACCGTCGCCTTCGTGCTGCCGGCAGCGATTGGTTATGCGTGGGGCGGCTGGACGGCGGCGCTTGGGGCGTTTCTCATCGCCGGTGTAGCCCGTGTAGTTGCCGTCCAACACTGCACCTTCTGCATCAACTCGCTCTGCCATTACATCGGCAAGCAGACGTATTCCTCCAGGTGCAGTGCGCGCGACTCGTGGCTGATGTCCTTGGTGACCTTCGGCGAAGGCTACCATAACTATCACCATGAGTTTT
Source organism: uncultured Verrucomicrobiae bacterium (assembly GCA_963744345.1). Taxonomy (GTDB): domain Bacteria; phylum Verrucomicrobiota; class Verrucomicrobiia; order Chthoniobacterales; family Terrimicrobiaceae; genus DASTFP01. The sequence continues at coordinate 41,041 of CAVUTD010000024.1, read as the reverse complement.
CACACGACTATCGGAATGGCGTGAAGCCGTGGCAGTGGGATCCCACCAAATGGATCATCTGGACGCTCTCAAAAGTCGGCTTGGCAAAGAAGTTGCGACGTGTCCCTGCCGAGACGATTCTCCGTGCTGAGCTTGCGGCTTCCCGCGAGAGAAACAAGCGGACAAGCTCGCCAGTGCCACCAAGGGATGCGGCCACCGAACCCGGCGTCTGTCGCGATTTGCCAATGCCTTTTGTCAAGCGGTAGCGATCCCGACGCGGTTCGTGCCGAGTTACGCCTCTCATGAAAGGCGCGTGATGAATCGAATTCGAATCACTCACAAGACCGAGTATTATTACAACTCGCCCGTTATTTTTGGAGCGCACCGCGCCCTGGTGCGTCCCGTGAGGGACACGACGTCCACAGCGAGAGCTCGGTGCTTGAAATTGAACCTCAAGCCCACGTGCAGTGGCATCGCGACATCTACGGAAACTCAATCGCCGTGCTCAACTTTACCGGTCTGGCACAAAACTCAGCCTCTTTAGCCGAATTGCCGTGGCTCATTAGGTTGAGAATCCCTTCGACTTTATCATTGATCCAAATGCCTTGCCGTATCCTTTTCAATATCCCGCTTACGAACAGACGGAGCTCATACCTTACCGTCTTTCCAGCTATCCGCAGGATGGCGACGTTATGCGCCTCTGGCTTTCCCATCTTTACTTGCCGGGCCAACTCCGCAGTAGGCTCGAACTGCTCCAAAGGCCTGAATACGCACGTTTACCGATCCTTTTGATATGTGCGCCGGGAAGAACCCGGCGTGCAGTCTCCCGCGGAGACCATCACTTTGGGAAGAGGATCATGCCGCGACTACGGGGCCTGCTGATGGAGGCCGCGCGGCATTTGGTTTGGGAGCGCGTTTCGTCACCGGTAAAGAAGCCACCACGACTCGATCACCGCCAGCGCCGCCATAAAGAGATTCAGTCCGCCGATTTTTCGCAGGGCGTTGAGTTCTTGGAGGAACAGAAAATTAGAGCGAGCAAGCTCAGGCAGGCGGCGACGATGATGAAGGCGAAAATGAGAGTCCTGCTTGTACCCTGCGCTCTTTGCTGAATTCTCCGCGGATCCCCGTGCAAATGGTGATCGATGCTATCAGCACGACCGCGACTGCCGCAAATTGCGATGAAATGGGTGATAGGAGACCCCCATGTGAAGAAAAGCAGAAAGTGACAGCAGCGATGACCACCGCAATGCCCGTCGGAAACGTGGGAATCCAAGTCCTATGTAACGCACAAGAGCTAGCAACCAACGGCTCGTGGCCATAAGCATGTTGAATGAAATACCTGACAAAAGCGAAACCGAGTGGTGTGAAGAGACCGGTGAGGGCAAGCCAAAATCTTCGGGGTTTTTGAGCGAGACGGCGGAAATTTGGTCCACAGCGAGGTCGCCGGCAAACCGATCACCGTCACTATCACCTCATAAAATCTATTGTTCCTGCCTGGGATGCATGCCTCTTTTCAATCCTTTAAAACCCCGCCAGGAATGGGCATAGAGCTGCCCCTTTTACCCTACTGCAGGAACAGCGGTGATCGTTGGCGGGAATTTAGATTGCAAAAAAATAAGGAAGGGCAGCATCGCGCCTTTTAGGATGATTTATCGTTTAGCACAGGCAGGTTTGCGAGAAAGCCATGAGTCCTCGTTCTGATGACCCTGTGGGGATGGCGGGAGTAATCGACGAGGCGATTCCGGTGCGCGGCGATCAAATGCTTCCGGTTGTGGGTCTCGGAGGATCAGCGGGTAGTCTCGCCCCACTGCAAATCTTCTTCGAAAGGATGCCAGCCAATAGCGGAATGGCTTTTGTAGTAATCCTGCACCTTTCTCCGGAGCATGAGAGCTTGATGGCAGAAATCCTTCAACGGTCCTCCTCGATGCCGGTAATCGAGGTTCACGTGGAGGAGAAGGTAGAGGCAAATCGAGTATATGTGATTCCGCCGCGTAAACATCTTTCCATCGAAAACGGAAAGCTGCGTCTCTCAAACCTCGAGCCTGAGCGAGGCAGGCGAGTGGCGGTGGACCTCTTCCTGCGCACACTTGCCGAGGCTCAGGGACAGAACTCTATCGGAATCGTGCTTTCCGGAGCAGATGCCGACGGAGCTATTGGCATCAAGCGGATAAAAGAACGCGGAGGGCTTACGATTGCGCAAGAGCCTTCGGAAGCTGAGCATACCGGAATGCCGCGCGCTGCGATTGCAACGGGCATGGTGGACTGGGTATTGCCGGTAAGAGAGATGCCCGAAAGATTGATAGAATTTTTGAACAATGAAGGCCGGATTCGTCTTCCGCAAGAAGCCACCTCCAACCAGAAGTCGGAAACCTTGGTTCCCACCCCTGCTGGGGACGACTTGCTGCTGCGGGAAGTCATTTCCTTTTTGCGAGGACGCACTGGCCGCGATTTTACTTGGTACAAGCACGCAACGATTTTAAGGCGCATTCGCCGAAGAATGCAGCTTAATGGCATCGAAAGCCTGCGAGACTATCTCGGTTTCCTTCGTAAAGAGACGGGTGAGCCGAGCGCGTTAGTTCAGGACTTTCTCGTGAGCGTTAGCAGTTTCTTTCGGGACCATGATGCCTTTGAAGCGTTCGCGGTCGAAATTCCTCGGCTCTTCAAAGACAAGAAGGCTCCTGAACAAGTTAGAGTATGGGTCCCAGGTTGTGCCACCGGAGAAGAAGCTTATTCCTTGGCAATCTTGCTTTCCGAACACGCCGTCCTTCTCAACGACCCGCCCTCGATCCAAGTCTTCGCAACTGATTTGCATGAGAATTCCCTGCGCGCGGCGCGGCAGGGACTTTATCCCGAGACGATAGTGGCCGACGTGTCTGAAGAACGACTACGGGAGTTCTTTATCAAGGATCATGGGGGCTATCGCGTGAGGCGCGAGGTACGGGAAATGGTTCTCTTTGCCTTTCATGATTTGACAACAGACGCTCCCTTCTCGCAGCTCGATCTCATTTCCGTGCCGTAATTTGCTCATTTATTTGAATGAGAACGCCCAGAAGCGCGCCATGGATATTTTCCATTTCGGACTCCGCACGGAAGGGCTTTTGTTTCTTGGCCTGTCGGAATCAGTCGGCGAAGGAACTAGACTTTTCGCTCCTCTGGAGAAAAAGCACCGTCTCTACTTTCGGCGAACGGCTTTAAGCGGGGCACTTTCCGTTCTTTCCGGGTCGCCTTCGCATTTTCTGGGAATAACCCCTCGTAGCATCGACCCAATCGCCTTAGAGAAACCACACGTTAGCGCAGGACTGCGATCACCTCAGACCCCCGATGCAACGCCGACGGAGCGAGAGACTTCCCTGGGCGCGCTGCATCTCAAGCTCATCGAGAGCATATCGCCTCCCTCTCTGGTGGTGGATAGCGATTACAATGTGATTCATCTTTCTGAGCGCGCTGGCAGATATCTGCAGTTCAGTGGTGGAAAGTCCACACTAAACCTCCTAGCTGTTGTGCATCCCATATTGCGAATTAAGCTTCGCACCGCGCTCTACAGCGCGCGGCAGAGCGCTGGCTTGGTTAAAATACGAGATGTGCCGGTGGAGATCAACGGTGCATTGCGTTCAGTAAGCGTTCAGGTAAGTCTCGCGCAGGAACTGGCTCCCGGGTTCTTCCTAGTCGTGTTTGAGGAAGGGGAGCCCGCCGCGGACCCGCTAATGGTGAAGCCCGCCACAGAGGGAGCCTTGGCGAAGGATCTTGAGGAAGAGATCGATCGGCTGAAGGAGCAACTTCGTGACAAGATAGAGCAGCACAAGGCCTCCGACGAGGAGATGAAAGCCTCCAACGAGGAACTCCAGGCAATGAACGAGGAGTTACGCGCTGCCAGCGAGGAACTCGAGACTGGCCGGGAGGAACTTCAATCAATCAATGAGGAGCTGATCACAGTTAATCAGGAGCTAAAGAACAAGGTAGACGAATTGGGCCGCGCAAATAGCGACCTGCAAAACCTGATGGCTTCAACGAATATTGCCACGATATTCCTCGACCGCTCTCTGCGCATCACGCGCTATACTCCTGCAGCGGTCGGGCTCTTCAACCTTATCCCGAGTGATGTGGGCCGTCCACTCTCCGATCTAAGACATCAACTCAAATACGATTCCCTTGTCATTGACGCGCAACGTGTCCTCGAGCAACTCGGTCTGATTGAGCGGGAGGTGCGCTCCGCGGAGGAGAACTGGTTTTTAGTCCGGCTCTTGCCATACCGCACAATCGAGGAGCGAATCGCCGGTTTGGTGCTCACTTTAGTAGAAATTACCGAGCGCAAGCGGGCAGAGGAATTGTTGCAGATTAGCGAGGCTCGATTCCGCTCTCTTGTCAACCAGTCCACCATCGGCATTGCCCAATCTGACACCACCGGCAAATTCACCTATGTCAATGAGCGCTATTGCGAGATGACGGGCCGCAAGCGTGAAGAGCTCCTCAAGGACATAGCAATGCAGGACATCACGCATCCAGATGATCTTGGATGCTACGCATCGCTTCTAAGAAACTAAATCGTAACACACTGATTATAAGAGTATTATGAGTTTGTGTTCCACATGTTCCACGGACTTGATTACGATTCGCGCCAGTTTCTTTGCCCGTTGCGGCGGCTGACGCCGCCTGAGTTGCTTCTAAGAAACTGAATGGGCAAGATTCTGGAGAGGAACAAGTTCAAATCCGAGAGAAGTGGCGTATTTGCGCAGGGAGTTTTGACGGCGGCGGAGATGTTTTTCGTTAAGGATTCCCAGCAGTTGAGGATCGAAAGAACGGCGGTCACGGAGCATAGCGAAGAGGATGCGGGCGAGTTTATGCGCGGTGGCGGTGATGGCCGACGGAGAACCGAGTTTGGCACGAAGACGGCGAAAATAGTCACCCAAACTCGAGTGGCTGCGATACAAAGTGGTCGCGGCCATGCGCAAGGCATTCGCGAGCCGGCAGCGCACGTTGCGGGTTTTCGAAGAGAGGATTTTGCCGCCACTGATCCGGTTGTCCGGACAAAGTCCCAGCCAGGAGGCAAAGTGCCGTGAGGAAGGAAACCGGGTGATCTGCGGGCCGACTTCGCAGAAGAAGCTAAGCACGGCTTGGGCGCTCATGCCCGGAATCCCCGTGAGGTCCACTCCGAGGATTCGGTGCATCTCGGAGGGAACATCGAAGGCGGGCTGATTGCCTTGAGCTCTGTATTTGGCGCAGGGAGCCTCTGCGCAGTGCTCTTGGGAATCGAAACGCGCGAGCATCGCCTCGATGTGTTGATCGCAAGCGGCAATCTGGCTCTGAAAATGCCGGTAGCTTTCCAAGGCCTGGTACAGGCAAAAGAGATGCTCAGGACGGTAGTCGCCCACCAGGCTCTTAGCCACGACCTGGCGGCTGGCTTTGATGCGCCCATCGCACAAGCCGGAGAGCTTGGAGGGTTCGCGTTCTCCCAAGAGGATGGCATCGATAATGGCTAGTCCGCTCACCCCGGTAATGTCGCTAATGACATTGTGGAGTTGGAGATTCATCTGGGTGAGGGCCTTTTGCATGAGTAGCACCTGGCGCGAGGCGCTCTGGAGCAGGGTGTCGCGATGGCGCAAAATGCTGCGAACCGCACAAACGGCTTGCGCAGGCCGGAAGCTTCCTCGCAGCAATCCCACGCTGTGGAGGTATTGCAGCCACTGGCAGTCCTGGATGTCGGTTTTGCGCCCCGGCACTCCTTTGACATGGCGGGCGTTGACCAAACAAACTTCCAACCCCCGGCGCTCCAGGATCTGGAAAAGGGCGATCCAGTAAACCCCGGTGGATTCCATGGCGACCGTTTTGATTGAACAGGCAATGAGCCAGTCGGCCAAGGCGTGCAACTCCTCGGTAAATGTCCTGAACTTCCTCACCGGGCGATTGTCTCTTTCCTCGGACACAGCCACATAGATCTCGGTGGCTCCAATATCGATACCAGCGGCATCGGGCTGAATAAATGGCAGACTCTTTTGTTTTTGGGTTTTCTTTTCGCCGTTGCGGGCCATAAGGTTTTCTCTCTGTTAAGTTATGCGCCGTGTGAACAGGCGGCCCGGATGGTGGATAAGAAAAAGATCGGTAATCTTCTAATCGGGATGGGGCCGGCTTTTACGCCAGCCTCTCACCAGTGCCTTGCCCACCGCATCCGGAACCATGCTTCTAGACGGGCTTCTTTCCAAAGCTCCAATGCGCAGCCGGTTTATTGCTTGCCTCCATTCACACGGCGCTCCCTTTATCACTCAGCGCTCCGCATTCGCGCCAGTTTCTTTCCCCTTTGCCGCGGCCTTCGCCGCCTGAATTGCTTCTAGAAAAAATGTTCACTGCGGGGCAAGCGTTCGTCCTCCAGAAGCGCTACATGAGGCCGGACGGCGCTGATTTGTGGGTGCTGGAGAACGTTACTCCCATTCTCAATGCGACCGACCGTGTGATCGGTGCAACGGCTGCGTCAGTCGATATCACTGAACGCAAGCATGCCGAGGCGACTCTCGAAAAATCGCGCTTGGAACTCGAAAAGGCGCTTGGGGAAAATGAACAAGTCCGGGCAGAATTGGAGGAGGCAAGCCGTGCCAAAGATAATTTTCTTGCGGTGCTCTCTCATGAATTACGAACCCCGCTCTCGCCAGTGCTCCTGACCGCCCAAACCCTCTTGCTTCGAGCCGATCTCGCTGAGCCCGTTCGGAAAAGTCTGGAAATGATTTCTCGAAACATCAAAACCACCGCCCATTTCGTCGACGATCTGCTCGATCTCACACGCATATCGCGCGGTAAATTAGAAATTACAGCCGAATCGATGGACCTTCACGCAGCGGTGCAAGGCGCTATCCAAATTTGTGAGCCGGAAATCCAGGCCAGACATCAAAGGCTTATCCTAACGCTGGATGCTTCCGAACGTATCGTGGTCGGCGACCTTGCGCGACTTCAACAAGTCCTCTGGAATTTGCTGAAAAACGCCTCAAAATTCACCCCGGAAGGTGGCGAGATCGGTGTAAGGTCCCGCAACGAGGGGAGCCAGATTTTGGTCGAGATTACAGATACCGGTATTGGAATTGCCCCTGAAGCTCTGTTGACAATTTTTGATGCATTCACTCAGGGCAGCGCAGACATCGCACGTCAGTTTGGAGGATTGGGTCTCGGCTTGGCGATCGCGAAGGCGACCATTGCGGCTCATGGGGGTAGGCTGAGTGCCGAAAGCGAGGGAGTTGCAAAGGGAGCAACCTTCATTCTCGGGCTGCCATTGCAAGTTTGTTACGGCGGCGAGTGCCCTGGGAACCGATTACCAGTGTGACTGTTGCCCGGCCAGATTTTTATGCTTTGCGCATATTCCTGGTCGAGGATCACAAAGACACCTTAGACGCTCTTCAAATTTATCTCGAGCACTTGGGGCATATCGTCCTTGCTGCCCCTAGTAAAGCGGAGGCGCTCAGGCAAATACCGATGGCGAAGTGTCACGTCCTCATCTCAGATATTAACCTCCCCGATGGCAACGGTTGGGAACTCATGCAAGAACTAGAAAACCTGCGTCCACATTACGCCATTGCCATAAGCGGCTATGGAATGAACGCTGATCGTGAAAGAAGCGCGGAATTCGGTTTTCGCCACCACCTCGTCAAACCGGTGACGGCCGACAAGATTGATACCTTCTTGGAAGAGGCAACTATTGAAGCTAAGGAGAACGGGCGATCGATTTGATGTTGCTGTAAATTGTCCTTCTGACGTCCGCCAAAGCACCGCCCAAAAAGGTGTTTAGCCTGCTGCTCCGCGCGCCCAGTTTAGGAAACTTGGCGGACCTCCGCGAGGCCGAATCACAAATTCACGACCACGACCGAGCAGACTTCGCTTTTAAGACCATCAATCTTGATTTGCCAGCGGCATTCCTTGGAAGCGGGTAAAATTTGCGAAGTCGAAAGTGGAGGCGGTCTCGAAAGAGTGGAGAGCGAGTCAGATGTTGACCTTAATACGCGGCACGAGTGAGGGGTCGGGTTTTGGTCTCCGCTATCCACACAGTCAACATGAGTTTCTTGATGGGATATGTAGCGAGGAGGAGGCCTATTTCGCCGCGGCGATGTTGATCACGGAAGTTGCAAGCTTAGTAAGCTTTTTGTCCGTATCAGATTCTTCGGTAAATGTCATCTGAAGGAGTGACGCCCCTTCCTTATCACCCAGCAATTTCGCGTAGGTTCGAGCACATCCGTAACCAGCCATTTCGTAGTGTTCGACGCGCTGAGCGGCAGCAATCAGCCCCGCGTCACGCACTTCCTCATCCGCTTCTTTTTCTATCATCTCCGCTCCTTCCTCAACCAGGCCTTCCATGCCTTTGCACTTGGAACCGCGCGTTGTCTGATTATGGCTGCTGAGAATCTTTTCCAGACGAACTGCATGTTCTTTGGTTTGTTCAAGATGCTCCTTGAAGCCCGCTGCGAGTTGCTCGTTGCTTGCCGCTTTGACCATTTTGGGCAGAGCGGCAATAATTTGTTTCTCGGCGCTGTAGAGGTCTTTCAGCTCGTGAATGTAAAGGTCTTTGAGGGTATTAAGTTCCATAATCTGTTTAGTTTTTTGTGATAGATTGAGAGATATGTGCGGGCGAACGCTTAATGATAGTGGTTTTCCGCGATACGAAGTTAATCGAACCCCGGCGGCCTTCCGGCCGTTTGGATCCTTCCTCATCGGCGACTTAAGCGCCTGGGGGATTGAGCTTACCTTTTGGCTAATCGAAGAAAGCCCGGAGCGAAATTCCCTATCACGCGGTCTCTTAAGCATGCAAGGGACTTTCAGTCCGGTTGGGACGCATGTCGCCGCGAAGGAATGTTTGCGGGAGTTCTCGTTTGATCGCGGCTTAGATCTCGCCGAGTGAGGTGAGGACGCGCAAAAGGCTTGGTGGGGATCAGACTTGCCGTTTGCACGACTGATGGGATAGCCGCGTGAAGACAGCTGCGAGGTTTTAAGCCCGCGTCTCTTCTGTCCCCGAGGCACGGCTGGGCCGCTCCGCCTGGGAGCGGACAATCGCCGCTGCCTGAGAAAGGTTGGGCCACATGCCACTCCAACGCCGATTACTCCTGATGTTCGCTTTTTTCTCCAGCCGCCTTGGATGCATCAGTTCCATCATCGTTTCTATTCTGGGTTCGCTCTTACTCCTTTCATCCTGCGCGGGTGTGGAGCCGCCTTCTAGCTTGCAAAACGTCTGCGAGCCGGAGGAGTTGAAGTTAGCTGAATAAGCGCTCATCTTCCCGAGGCTTGGGGCGCGGCCGAAGCGGCGTATCCTGGGCGGAAAACGCGGAGTGCGCCCTTCCTGCATTCAACGTCGAGTGGCCAAAGATCCTTCTGAGGAGAGCCGTCGAGGTGAACCGGCAGTTTTCGTGGGCCGTCCACTCGCAGCTTTGCGACACAAAAGGCGATGGATTTCGGAGAGTATCCGCGGCGTCCAAAGGCGATGGAGACAAAGTGCCACCAGAGTTGAGGTTTGCTGTAACGGCTGAAAACCGAAACGGTAAGAAGCCCATCGTCCATGCGCTGTCCCGGGGCAACGGCATAGTTCATTCCAAAATAGGGGCCATTGGAGACGGTAAGCATCAGGGCCGAAAGTGTGAGATTCGATCCTCGATTCCGGGTCAGAAAATGAAGGAGGCGACGGCTTTCGTTCGTTGATGCGCGCACGAGTGCAGCAGACGCTGGTCGGTCGAGCGCGAGCACGAATTTTTGGCGCGGATATTGGTAAGCGCGGCGCATGAAATCTAACAACCTGAGGATCCGACCCGGACTTGATCTCCTCCCCAAGGGGATACAGGGCGGCGTCCAAGCCGGAGCCCAGGCACTCGAAAAACGGTCTTCCATTCGCGAAGCCCACGTCCGTCGGCCGGTCGTTTCCTGCAAGGATCACGTGGCACGCTTCGATGGGGTCGAGGGGCAGACCGAGGCTCCGCGCAAAGTTGTTAAATGTGCCCGTAGGAATAATGCCTAAGGGAAACCTTGTACCGAGTAAATTCGAGGCCACGCTCTCGACCGTGCCATCCCCTCCAGCGACAGCGATCCAATCACAGTGATTGGCTTCGGCATATTGTGATGCTTCGCCTGCTTCGCCGAGTTGCTCGATGTCCACTGATACCACTTCTCCCAGAGCGGAAACGAGCTTTGGAAGAAGCTCCACATCCAGCGATCCCGCCTTCAGATTGTGGATGAGAAGGCCTTTTCGCATCCTTAAGCGCTTCGCCAGTTTCGAAGATTCTGACGCGTCGAAGACCACTGCTTTTCGCGCCGGGTGCAATTGAGGCTCGCTTGCCCTGTTGCTGTTATTGCAGCGAAAAAGTCTTCATGGGACTTGACCGCGCACCGCATACTATGCAGCGCGTCCCATTTGCGCTTCAGCTGCATACGCGAACTCGCGAACAACTTCTGCATAGCGTGTATGATGTTCGATAAGGCCGAGGTGTTTAGCGGGGGCGAGTGTGATCAGCCGCGCCTTTGGAATGCCGGAACGGATGCGCTCGCTCGCCTCCGGCTTCGTCACCGAGTCTTGATCTCCAGCGACTATCAGAGTGGGGACAGAGATACCCGCGAGGGTTTTGATCGCATCATAGCGCATCATGCCCAACATTCCCCGGGCCATCACCGCCGGCCATGCTTCCGGTTGGAATCTTGTGAAGAATTCGATCTGCTCCCAAGTCTCCGTGCCACCGAAGGAACTGTGCTTGGTCGATAGATGCGCGGAGCCGTTGAGGTAGCTAAGCCAATTCATTAGCCACACGAGCGGTGAGAGCGCAATCGTGAGATACATCAGCGGCATGAGCACAGGTTTTTCGATGGCGGTGTAGAAAGCGGCCCCCGATGTAGTGCGGACAGGATTGGTCGGGGTCGTATGAGTGAGCACGATTCCGATGACGCGGCTTCGTAGCACCGATGCAAACATCCCGCAAAAGGTCAGCGTGATCATCCCGCCGATACTATGTCCGAGAAGGATCGCCGGCCTATCGCCCGCGAGTCCGAGCACCGCTTCAAGATCCCGCGCGAGGTTTTCGAGGCTGTAGTCGCGGTTAGTTGGAGGAGTGGACTTACCCAAACCCGGTTCATCCCAGACAATCAATCGAAAATGATCTGAAAGATCCCGTTTGAGGTAATTCCATTCACGGGAGTCCAAGCCCCAGCCGTGAGTGAGCACGATCGGAATACCATCCTCGGGTCCGTAAAATTCGATGTGCAACTCGGACCCATCTGGCCTACGCAGACGCTGCTGCGACACCGCTTTCGGCATTTTGCGCGGGTCTGCGTCCGTCTTTGCCGTTTTGGATCTTGTCAGGCGCAGGATCGCTTTGACGATTGTGCCGCCCCCTGACGCGAGCAGGATTAAGATTAGGGCAATCGCCAAGAGCATCGTTTCTTCGTTCAAGCCGAAATTTGGCGCGAAAAACGACTTTTCAAGCACCGGATCCCACCGCCACGAACGTTGCTGCCACTCGTGGACGAGATAGAGCGCACCACCAATGATCCCGAGCGAGAACAAACCAAGAAGCCAGGTCTGCAGAATGAAGATGGGAATCATGAGGCAATGATGAAGCGGCCAAGTCCGCGCCTAAACATCGATTTTGGTTCATGCTATGGCCGTCACAATCTCTGCATCTTTCAGCCGTTCAGCAGCTCATTCAAAGCATTACCATGAAGGGAGCACCATGCCGAGTTGGGTTTCTACGTTGACCTCTGATCGAAGAAGTTCAAGCTACCTGCCTGAGCGTTGAACGGCGCGTCACTTTATCCAGTCTTGCCGGATCGACGAAAGCCTAGAATTCAGCCCGGCTTGCTCTGCGCGTCCGGATTACCATGGTTTCCACGTGGGCTGAACATCTTCGCATGAACATGCGCATGACCGTCGATGAGACGCACGTATTCCACAAGGCTTGGGAGCTGCACGCAGCAGACTCGGAGCCGATCGTACGGCATTTCCTTTCAATCCAAAGATCCATCGACCTGCACGATCTTGGCTTCAGCGGCCGCACCTTGCGAATACTGGCCGAAACCGAATCTGGTAGGTGCCACGCCTTTCCTAACTTGAGGATCATTCGCGTCGTTCGGCGTGGAGTCTTCGATCCCTGGCTTCACTCGGTCGTCTCCTAGGAACGTGGTAGAGCAGCAGGCTGCCCGGTATGTTTGGAGCCCTCCGCGCAGCCGCTGGCTCGACTGCTGCAGGAATGGGCATCGCCACAAAAGCGGAAAATCCTCTTTCGCTCTGGCGAATAGCCCAGGCCACTGGCTTGGTACAGGCTACGACGACTCTGGAAAATCGCCCGACCGCGCTTTTTGGCACAAGCAACGATGTTTTCCTGGACGATAGTATTTCAGTCTCGCCTCTCCTAATGCAAACACCCAAAGGGAAAACCGCGACCGCTGACGCGCTTGTCGGCCTCTGGGCCCTTGGGCTGACATCGTTCGTCATTCGCCACGCTCTACTTTGCGCGAGATTTCTTAATCCCGCTGGGCGCTTGCGGGATTGCTCACCTTTCTCCTGTCGCCATTGGTCGCCAGAATCGAGCGCTGGCTGGGGCGGATCGCCGCGGTGCTCCTCGTCGCCGCGGTGATTTTCACGGCTACTGGGGCTGCAGGCTGGGTGCTTACCCGGCAACTGGTCGATCTAGCGACAGACTGCCGGACTATAAAGAAAACATTCAGACCAAGCTACGTTCGATCAGGGTTCCGACTGGGGGCGTGTTTACGAAACTCTCAGAGACGGTCGAAGAGCTGAAAAAAGATTTACCCGGCAGAGAGGCGCCGGCTGAGATCGTGCCGGTTGCAGAAAAGCCCAAAACCGCGGTGCTGCCTCCGAACGCCGCACCCGCCGCAGCATCGGCGCAAGTTGTGGAGACCTCGAAGGTAAATCCCATGGTGCTCGTGCAGTACCTCATCGCGCCGCTACTGGGTCCGCTTGGGAAGGGAGCGCTCGTGCTGTTGCTCGTTATTTTTATGCTCCTGCGGCGCGATGATTTGCGCCGCCGGATCGTCCGGCTCATCGGCAAGGGCCGCATTAGCGCTTCCACGCACGCGATGGACGAGGCCGGCGCGCGCGTCTTTCGCTATCTGTTTATGCAACTCGTGGTGAATGTGAGCTATGGCATTCCCGTGGCGATTGGCCTTTACTTCATCGGCGTGCCCAATGCCGTGCTGTGGGGCGCATTTGCGACGGTGCTCCGATTCATCCCCTACATCGGGCCGTGGATCGCCGCTGCGATACCCGTCGTACTCTCGCTAGCCGTCTCGCCCAGCTGGACGATGCCGTTGCTGACGATCGGTCTTTTCATCGTGCTCGAACTGCTGAGCAACAATGTGATGGAACCCTGGCTCTATGGCTCGAGTACCGGTGTCACCCCAGTCGCGCTTATCATCGCTGCGGTGTTTTGGACGTGGCTCTGGGGCCCAATCGGGCTCATTCTTTCGACGCCGCTCACGGTCTGCTTGGTCGTCATGGGCCGACACGTTCCGCGCCTTTCATTTCTCAGCGTTCTCCTAAGCGATGAGGAAGCCCTTACGCCTGCCGAAGACTTCTACCATCGCCTGCTGACAATCGGCGAGCAGGATGAACTGGAGTTTGTGGAGGCGTATTTAAAGGCAAATTCGCTCACGGCGCTCTACGACTCCGTATTCGTTCCGGTGATCATTGCTACGGAGATGGATTACAGGCTCGAGCTGCTCGACGACGAGCAGCGATTGCTCATCGGGCAAAGCCTGCGTGATATCATCGAAGACCTTGGCACTCGTCCGCCGGTCACATCGAAGATCGAAGCGAACAAGGCCGTGGCTGAGGCTACGCAATCACGTGGTCTGGCGCCCCCGTTTCACGTTTACTGCTTGCCCGCGCGGGCGGATCGCGATGAACTCGCGGGCGCGATGCTCGCGCACTTGCTGCAACAGCAAGGCTTTGCGGCGCAGAACGCCTCCGGAAAACTCGCCGCCGGCGAGTTGCTCGGTCTTCTGGAAAAGTCGGAAGTGGACGCGGCTTGTATCTCGGTGGTCTCGCCTTCAACAGTCATCCAAGCGCGTTATCTCTGCGTGAAACTGCGCGCGCGTTATCCTCAACTGAAGATCGTTATCGGGCTCTGGGGTACGATCCAAGGCGTGACCGATGCGGCCAGACGGCTGCGCGATTCGGGGGCGGACGAGGTTGTGACAACTCTCTCCGATGCCGTCGTGCAGCTTGCAAAACCCGCCCCGACGCTCGTCGAGCAAACGATGCCTACGGAAGTTGAGGAGGCGCCTCAGCTTACAATCTCCAGCATGATGTAGAGATTAGCCAAAACGAAAGACCCTCACGGGTCAGCACAACCGTGCATGGTCGATAGCGAGGCCGGCGAAACAAGCGGTGGGCCATTTGCGGGCCATTCTGTTCGGCGAAAGGCCACTCAACCCGATGCCGCGTGCACGTGGACAGCAAGTGTTAGTGCAAGTGTCTTGCCATAATTGCTGCCCGATTCCTCGCACCATCGAATGAGGGTAGCAAGCCTTTGCTGTTGGCGTCAGGGCCGACAGGATTTTTGCTCGATGTTGAACTGCACGTCGCGAGTTCAGATCGGTTGTCCAAGTCGGCGCACTCCTTCAATGCGCCTTAGTTAATTCCGCCTCGACTCGAAACTTGTGCCTAGGTTTCGCAACTTTTGGAAAGACAAAGATTATGCAAGCCGGGAAGTTCGGATTCACTTGACTCGGCCATGCGAATATCAGGTTATGCCCTCAAGCAGGCCATGCTGCAGGAACTCCTCACCGGAAGGGCGCGGCTGATATGAGTTCGCGTTGCGTCAGCACGTTTCTCCCGACCGCTGCCGGCCGTCAGTCTAATCGTCCTTGTCTGTGCATTGGATTGGACATGGCCTGGTTCGGTGGGACGAAGGGAAGACCGGATACTCAATACGATTGCCTAGTCTCGGCGATTTCCGATCCGTTGGCTAATAATCTCGCCGTGCATATTCATCCGCTAAAGCTCCATGAGCGTGATCGGAACGCGGAACAGATCTTCGGCGAGATTAGGAACGTCATCGAGCCGCACGGCAATAGATTACATGTCGTTCTAGCGATTGATGCTCCTTTGTCGGGTGTCCGCGCCATTCCAAAGGGCAGACAAAAGGTGCGTCGATTCTGTGAAGACAGGCTGGGGGTCGGCCGCCAGTTCATAGACCTGGCAATGGGAGGTGCCAAGAACTGGCATCCGACGATCCAGCCAGGTATGCCGCTGGCTCCTCGTGTGCAGTTGCTTGTCACCAAGCTGGAGAGGGAGTTGAACATGCAGCGCTGGAGCACCAGATTTACTGACCATCCCAGATTGATCATTGAGTGCTTTCCCGCAGAGGCGATCTGGGCGGCCAAACGTCTCGGGGGTTACCCGGCGCATACCTCAGGCACCGCGATCAAATCCTACAAGAAGCAGCAAGGGAAGCTGCTTTCGGCGAGTGATGTTGAGACTTTGGTCGCGGGTGTATTGCTAAGCTCATTCAAGCACCTGACCGGTTTGCCAAACTCTTGGCCGACAACGATCCAAGAATTAATCTCCTGGATGTTGCAGCGGAAAGGTTGGGGCAAAGATGGGAATTACAGGGGAGGCAAGCTTTTGGACGATGTGGTCGATTCTGCCATCTGTCTCGCCACTGCATTGAGCTATGCGAATGGCATTGCACACGTCTGGTATGATCCGGAAAATCCAGACGATGGTCACATCATCGGCCCGGGAGCATTGCAGAAACTCCTCGCCGGATGGACCCGATCTTTATGAAAATCTCAACCATCCTCGATCACATCGACAGTGGCCACATGGCTCTGCCCGAGTTCCAACGCGGCTATGTGTGGAACAGCGACCAGGTCAGAAAACTGTTCACCTCCCTCTACCTGCGCCATCCGGTGGGCGGGCTGCTGGTCTGGGCCACGGAGTCCAGGACGGCGACGCAACGCGGTGAGAGCCCGCTGGCCGCTGGAGTGGTGAAGCTCCTGCTCGACGGGCAGCAGCGCATGACCTCGCTCTACGGTGTGGTGCGGGGCAAGCCGCCCAAGTTCTTCGACGGGAACACCAAAGCATTCACCGGGCTGCGCTTCCACCTCGATACTGAGTCCTTCGAGTTCTACCAGCCTGTAAAGATGAGGGACGACCCGCTCTGGATTGACGTTACGGAGCTGATGAAGAGGGGAAGCACCGGATTGGGTGAGTCCGTGACTCAACTGAGCGCGCAGCAGGTGGCGAAGGTTGGCGAATACGTCGGCAAGCTCAGTCTCCTGCTCGGCATCACGGATGTGGATCTTCACGTCGAAGAAGTCACCGGCGCTGACAAGACGCTGGACGTGGTCGTGGACATCTTCAATCAGGTGAACAGCGGCGGCACAAAGCTCTCAAAGGGCGACTTGGCGCTGGCCAAGATTTGCGTCGATTGGCCTGAGGCCCGAGACACCATGAAGGCCAAGTTGAAGGAATGGGCCAAGGCCGGTTACCACTTCAATCTGGATTGGCTGCTCCGCTCGGTAAACACAATCCTGACTGGCGAGGCCAAGTTCCAATTCCTTCACGAGAAGAGTGCCGAGGAGATTCAAGACGGCCTTAACCGAGCTACCAAGCACATCGACACCAGCCTGAATCTTATCGGAGGCCGGTTGGGCTTGGATCATGATCAGGTCTTCTTTGGCCGGTTCGGTGTGCCGGTGATGGTGCGCTACCTTGACAAGCGCAAAGGGCCGATGCCCGAGAAGGAACGCGACATGTTGCTGTTCTGGTTTTTGCAGGTCGGCATGTGGGGCCGCTTCTCGGGTTCCACGGAAGCGTTGATTGACCAGGATTTGGCGGCGCTGGAAGGCGAGGACGTGAGGTTGGACAAGCTGGTGGAGCAATTGCGCCTGTGGCACGGCGGCCTTCGGGTCGAGTCGGGACACTTCACCGGATGGAGCCTCGGCGCACGGTTCTATTTTGTGCTCTATCTGCTGACTCGGATGGGCGAGTCGCGAGACTGGGATACGGGCATTCCGCTCAAGTCCAACCTGCTGGGCAAAATGAGCCGACTGGAGGTGCATCACATCTTCCCAAAGGCCCAACTCTACAAGCGCAATTTCAAACGACCGGAAGTCAATGCCCTGGCGAATTTCTGTTTCCTGACCAGGGACACGAATCTCGACATCAGCGACCGTCTGCCCGAAGAATATTTTCCGGCCGTCGAGGAGGCACATCCGGGAGCATTGGCATCGCAGTGGATTCCCACTGACCCGGCCCTCTGGAAGGTGGAGAACTTCCGTGCCTTCCTCGAAGCCAGAAAGGTGCTTCTAGCCGCTGAATTGAATCGGCGCATGGAAGACCTGCTGCATGGTGACACCAAGTGGCTGGCCGGTCCGACGGCGGTGGTTCCTGTTGTCGCTGCGGCGACTGGTGGCATCGGCAGCGAGGAGGAGGAAGAGCAACTCGAAACCGTCAACGAGTGGATGGAGGCGCAAGGTTTACCGCGTGGAACGCTGGCTTATGATTTTGCCGACGCGACCACCGGGGAGCAAAAGGCGGTCTTCGACTTGGCGTGGCCGAATGGCATTCAGGAGGAACTCAGCCAGGCGGTGGCAGTCCTAATCAACGAGAGCAATGAAACTCTGGCATTCGCCAGTCGATGTGGCTTTCGGTGCTTCACCACAATAGATGATTTTCGCACATATGTAGAGACGGAAATCTTAGCTGAACAATCCCAGGCTTGAACAACTCCGCTCCGAACGCAGGACGCAGAACCGCGTAATTGCCGTGTTCACGGACACCGAGCGCCCCGATTGCCTCGGATACGATTAACTCGACGAGTGGAACAAGCCGGAGAACAACCGCTACATCGAGGCGGAATTTCTTCGGGCGAACCCGAAGCGGCCCGGCTATTCTGAGGCACACATTTCCGCCGCCTTGCAAAAGCTGATGACCGTCGCAGACGCCACCCGGCGTCACCCTTTATCAAGCGAACCTGCGCATCTACCACTGGTGCTACGGCGTGTCGGTGCAAATCGCCGCCGGAAGCCGCACGACAGGTTGCATCTGGTGGATTGGAGCACCCGGAGAAAGATGACTTCGCCTTCGCCGACGAGGTCACCTTGCGCGGCGGCGACGAGCGACGCCCCAACCTCTTCCTTTACCTGAACGGCATTTCCATTGGCATCATCAAGCTGAAGCGGAGTTCGGCACCCGAGGTTGAAACTCTCCTCCTGAATGGTGAGCTGACGCCTGATTAGCGGGAACAAAAAGCGGATAGGGAGCCACAGTCTATTAGATCGAATTCCGAATCACGCTTCTCTGTGAAAAGGCCGCGGGGAAACATCGGGCGAAGTGGAAACCTCAGTCTAAGCTTTCATCCCGAAACTATGTCAAACGGGAGAATGCATTCAAGCGCTGGCTCGGTGGAGATGATACCAGGAGAGCCGCTTTACAAGAAGGATTTGAATGCGCCTTCTCCAAGGTGTGTTCGCTATGGAAAAGTTCCGGCATGAAAAACGGCGCAAGGAAGGCTTATTCGATAGGGCGCAATTGCGTCAGGATGACCGGTAAGGGGGTTTTCATGCATAATAACGAGCTATATCCGCAATTCGCTCTTTCAGTGTGCGACTGAAGCCGAGGACCTCTTTCCAATCACTCTCAAAGGTAAATAAACGCGTGTGATAAAGCAAAATAAATGCAGGGAGTCGATACTCCTTGGAAGAAAAGAATTGCTCTCCGACGATTTTAGCACGCTCAAAGGGCCAAAGAGATTGCTCACGTCGCCACAAAACCTGCTCGGTGCGTATCGAGAGTTCATCTAGGGAGAAGATGTTTTTTCCATCAAGCTCGTTGTCCGTTGCATCGAGTCGGCGGGAGTAAATCAGCAATTCTCGTCCTTTTACTACATACTGGTGAAATACCTTGTATCGCTTCGGCCAACATTCGTAAGCTATGTTATTGACTATACGGAAGGTCTGCGTCCGTTTCAGAGTTACGTCGTAGCCAAAGTCATAGTCCTTGGTATTCCACTTTCCGACAACCTCCCAATCTAACTGATCCTTTCGAAGCGCAAACATGGTAGTCAATAAGGATGACTGCTTAAGGCTGGTCAGCCGTCATTCGGGCTTCTTTGATTGTTGCTCTTTTTTTTAACCGTTCGAGGCTCTTGTTCGAACGCTTGTTCTAATTTCCGCCTGGACTTGCGCACGCCCTCGAACGTCTCTCCATCGATATCGGCATTCCAGCACTAACCCGTGACCCTTTTATCATGAAACACACCAACCTTTCCTCTAAGCGGTCCCGGCCTCCTTCATTCTGGCAGCTCTAAGGTCAGAGGCGGCACACGCAGTATCACGTTTATGAAAGTTCCTGGTTTACGAAGCCCATACGAAGAAGTCGGCGGTATCGTCTATTTCGGACGGATGCTCGACAAGATTCGCCTGCACGCTTCCCGCCGACTGCCGGAAGGCTACAATCTTGGCACGAAGGTGTGGACTTGGTTTGACGCACGCTGCACACGCTTTCTTGCCGTTGAATATGAGGCACTCGTCGAGCGCGTGCTTCGCGGAGGCACTGACGAGGAGATCCTGTCTTGGTGCTTTGAGCATGGTCGCCGGCCCGATGGGGAGGAGATCGAGATTTGGAACGACTTCATGGTAAAGCGAGGTTGGCGCGACAGTAGTAGCGCCGTCGTAGCGGAGGCCAAGCGGTTACGAGGCTTCGCCCACCGCGACGACATTCAGACGGCATTCGAGTTTCACCGCGCGGATGAATCATGACACACCTGCGGCTTAAACGTATTTGCAGCAACAACGCGATTCAGCTTACTGGCGCGGCAGCGTTGGCTTTCAAGAAGCGGTCTCAGGCGTGTGAGCGTTGGATTCTAAAATCCCCATTTTTTAACGATCGGATACGCTTGTGTTGTCACGGAACGGTCTTCAGCATGCCTGGCGCCAATGCCTTCGGAAGCAATCTCGGTGATGTTTACGTAATGCTTATCACCTATGATCCGGATTTACTCGCCGGAGTCGCTGTGGGTGAAAGCACAAGTTACGGATCGCCAGCTTCGGCGAACTTGTCAGGGCTGGGAGGCTTAGGCTGAAACGGTTCTGGGAATTAAGGTCCGGTAAACTATTCCGGCCATCCTTGGGCTTTCTTAAAACTTCTTGGTCAAAAACTTCGCCACGGCGAGCTTGCAACAAATTATCTTGCCTTGGGGGACTCGCTCGATCAGTTCAGGTGCGCCCCTAATGGGGCGCATGACCGACTTGAATTTTGTCTTGCTCTGGCGACGCGAGCATCCCGATGGGAGATCGTAGTTGCTCAGAGTGAACGTAAAAAAGTCGGTTTAGCCTTTTCGTCCGCCGTGATAACGACGATCGTTGAACGAACCTTCAAGTCCCTTGATCAGCTGCCGAATCCTCGGTGCACGTCCTCTTCGAGCTTTTTTAACTTTCCGATCGACTTATCTGCCTCGGTCACGGCGCTGGCTTCAGTAGAGGCACCCCGCAGGCTATCATCTTCGACGGTTTCAGGTTCCTCGATAAGTGCGATTTCTTGCTGAATCTCTGCCGAGCTCTTGCCAAGGCGTTGTTGCAGCCGGCCGAGCAACTCGTCTTCTTTGCCCTCGGCGAATGTCAGGTCATCGTCGGTCAGTTCCGCATATCTCTGCTTGAGCTTTCCTTTGATCTCGTTCCAGCTGCCTTTGATTTGGAGTCTAGTCATACTCTCGTCAGAGCCCGGTAAGTTAATCGCTGAATTCTCGAGGGGATCAAGCGAGACGAAGTGCATTTAGCAGGAGTCAAGTCTGGACGATACCCTTTTGAATTAACGCCTCCACGGCTTCGTGGATCGCCTGAAGGGAGCCAAATCGCGGACGATAATCCAAGAGGCGCTTCGCCTTGGCGATGCTGGCGTTGGGGCTGTGGGCGATGTGGTCCCATGTTAGTTCGGCGAGTTCTTCGGTGACGGCCTCTCGCCATTCATTCCACGGGAGAAATTTCAAGTTTGCCGGCCGCCCGAACCAACCAGCGACGCTTTCTGCATAACCTCGCAGAGTAAGCGCAGCCGGCGAAACGGCGTGAAAGGCTTCGCCAAGGCTCGCACTTCGATTGGCCATCGCACGGACGAACGATTGCGCGACATCATCGACGTGAACGTGATGCAGCGTCTCCATCCCGATATTTGGTAAGGTCACTTCCTCACCGCGGGCAAGGCGCGTAAAGACGCTGGGGTCGAGATTGCCCGCGGGATTAATCGGAATCCAGCCCGGTCCCACGATGTGACCGGGTTGAAGGACGGTGGCAGGAAAGCCAAATCGGCGCGCCTGATCCAACAAGTGTTCCTGAATGGCGGCTTTCTGAATTCCGTAATCGCCAAATGGCCGTTGCGGTGTTTCTTCGGTTGCGGGAACCTCGACGCTGTGCCCCAGGACCCAAATCGTGCCGCAATGCAAGAAATGCTGCACCCGCCCCTGCAGGCAGCCAACGAGTTGCTGCGCGCTTTCAAGAGTGAAACAGATCAGGTCAATAACAACGTCGGGTTTCAACTCGAGAATGCGTGGACCGAAGATACCGGCGGCTTCCTCAGCCGACCGATCCGCCGTGACTTGCTGGACGAGGCGCCAGGCGGCATGAGCTTTGTACGGTTCGCGCTGGGCACGCGAAACATTGATCACTTCGTGCTCTGCGCCGACGAGACGCGGCACGAGGTACGTCCCAATATGTCCGCTTCCTCCGATGATGACAATGCGCATCCTTGTTCTCCAGCGGCGACATGAGGGGATCGGTGATCGATGTCAAGCATCGTTTCCATTTCTCCACTCTAGTCGGAAGATGGCGTAGCTCCAGGGGAGCATACGCGTCCTCGTCCGGCAGCTGCCGGGCAGCTGCCGGAGCGCCCCCGCAGGAAAACTCTGTTCGGCGAGACGCCGAACGCCACACGCGGGGACGCGTATGCTCCCCCAGAGCTACCGAAACCGCGGCGTCTCAGCGCGCTCTTCGACAATGATCAGTGAGAGATGCTCTGGACCATGCAGCAAGGTCACCATTCGTAACGCGTATGGTGCCGACATTTTTCCATTGCTAAGAAGCCATGATATTGATGGTTTTGAGATCAGGACGACTACGAACGTCCCGCGAATCCAACCTCCTCTTCTTGTGAAAGCGAGTTCATCGAACAGCTTCGAGCACCTTGGTAAGCCGGCGTGCTTTCTGTTGCTCTCAGAGATCTACGTGCCCCGCGACTCACTTTTGCTCATGAGCCGGTGTTTTCTCGGTAAGTGCTGTCGGCCGATTCTCACGCAGGCTCGTCCAGGGCGCGCCCTGAAAACTTGAGCTTTGCCCGAAGAGGACTTTTGACTGTGACAAAGGCGCCTTACGGTTCGTGGAGATCTCCCATCACCGCCGATCTTATCGTCGGGAATATGCTCGACTTGCAGGAAGCCTGGCTCGATGGAGAGGATGTTTACTGGTGCGAGGGGCGCCCGAAGGAAGACGGCCGGTGTGTGGTGGTAAAGTATGGCCTCCACGGGCCGGCAGAAGATGTGACACCTCCCTCATTCGACGTCCGCACCCGAGTGCATGAGTACGGCGGAGCAGCAGTGTTGGTCCGGAACGGGACGGTTTATTTCGCCAATTTTGCCGATCAGAAACTGTATCGCCAAACTGTGGGTGGATGGCCGCATGTGATCAGCCGAACGGCGCAATGCCGTTATGCCGATGCCACCTTTGACGGTGCGCGGCGGCGGCTGATCCTGGTGCGAGAAGATCATCGCGTCAGCGATAGCCAGCCAACCAACACGATTGCCGCCGTGGCCATCGCCGGTTCAAGCGAGGTGGTCCTCGCGGAAGGAAACGACTTCTACTCCAATCCGCGACTAAGTCCTGATGGCAGCAGACTGGCATGGCTTACGTGGAATCATCCGCACATGCCATGGGTGAGCACGGAATTGTGGGTGGGCGAATTGGACGAAGCCGGGCATATCGTAAGCCAACGGCAAATTGCGGGATCGCCAGCTGAATCCCTTTTTCAGCCGGAGTGGTCCCCGGAAGGCACGCTGCACTTTATCTCCGACCGCACAGGATGGTGGAACCTCTACCGGGAAAGCTCTGGTCAGATTGAAGCGCTTTTTTCCAAAGCTGCAGAGTTCGGCCAGCCGCTCTGGAATCTGGGTGCCTCGACGTATGCATTTGCGGGCGGCGGTCGTATCGTCTGCAGTTGCCGCGAAGCTGGTAAGACGCGGGTCACTGTCTTGGATAGTGATGGAGCCCAGTGCGAGTTGGATCTCCCGTTTGCTGAGGTTTCGAATCTTCGGTGCGTCAACAAGAGCATTCTGTTGCGCGGCGGCGCGCCAAACGAACCAGCCTGCATCGCGCGCGTGACCCTGCAGCCACTTCGCATCGAAGTGCTGCGGAAAGCTTCATCGATCGTCGAAAGCGGGGAATTTCGCGACTGCCTCGCCGTGCCCTCATTGATCGAGTTTCCCACCGCCCATGGCAGAACCGCTTTCCTCTGGTACTATCCTCCGCATAACCCTGCCTTTGCCGCTCCTGAGGGCGAGTTACCCCCGTTGCTCGTCAAATCCCACGGCGGACCCACCGCGGCGGCGTCCAGCACGCTTGATCTGGAGGTTCAATTCTGGACGAGCCGCGGCTTTGCGGTTGCAGATGTCGACTATGGCGGCAGCAGCGGCTACGGCCGTGAGTATCGTGAACGGCTGCGCCTGCAGTGGGGCGTGGTGGATGTCGAAGACTGTACGAACGCCGCCAAATACCTGGCGGAAAAGAATCTCGCCGATCCCGAGCGCGCTGCCATCACCGGCGGGAGCGCCGGCGGCTATACCACGCTCTGCGCGCTGACTTTCGGCGACTATTTCAAGATCGGAGCGAGTCACTATGGTGTCGGCGACTTGGAAAGGCTCGCCACCGATACCCATAAGTTCGAGGCGCACTATCTGGATTGGTTGGTCGGTAAATATCCGGAAGAGCGGCAAACTTACATCGATCGTTCGCCGATTTATGCAATCGATCGGCTGAAAGTGCCGGTGATCCTCTTCCAAGGAGAAGAAGATAAGGTTGTGCCACAGAACCAGGCCGAACTTATCGCAGCGTCGATCCGAGCGAAGGGACTTCCGCTCGGCTACCTCCTCTTTGCGAATGAACAGCACGGTTTCCGCATTGCGGAAAACATCAAGCGCGCCCTCGAAGCTGAACTCTACTTCTATTCCTCGCTCCTGGTGCGCGGCGGTCTTCGCTTCTAAACGAGCTGGCAGCTAAGTCCTCTACAAGGTCCCGCCCGCGAGTGCGGCAGTCATTGATGTTGTCTCCGGTGTTGTTGTGGGCTGCAACTTAAGCCGATTCCCCGCACGCGTCGTTCGGCCGCTGGCGGGGACTCTCTTCGATGATCGACATTTTTCTTCGTGCGCATCAGATTAGCCGATGTCCTCAGAAATGCGTCCCAAAATTGGCGTGGATGCACAGATAGTACCCGCGACAACCTCCTTTATGATGATGATCAATGCTCTGTTCCCCCGCGCTCAAGCGGTTGCCGGTTTGCTCCTGGCTGCCTTGTTCGCGAGCGGTTGCTCGCCCTTAGTGTTCAGGAAGGCAGCCACACCGCCGCCGCACGCCTTCATCTCCTACACAGCTCCTCCGCCCGGCGACAAATCCCTGCGCCTGGGCGTGAAAGATCTGATCGACATCAAGGGAGAGGTGACCTCAGCCGGGTCGGAGTATCTCTACAAGCATGCCAAACCGGCAACAGAGGACGCGGACTGTCTGCTGATCGCACGCAAGCGGGGCGTAGCGATTGTTGGAAAGACGAATCTCAGCGAGTTCGCCATAGGAGTATCCGGTTCGAACGATTATTTCGGAACGCCAATCAATCCCATCGCAAGCAATCGAGTTCCCGGAGGATCTTCGAGCGGCTCCGCCGTGGCGGTGGCCCTCAACCTTGCCGATGTTGCGTTAGGGACCGACACGGCCGGATCAATCCGGGTGCCGGCGGCCTGTTGCGGCGTCGCGGGCTTAAAGACCACTTTTGGGCTCATCTCGATAAAAGGTGTTTTCCCGATCGCTCCGAAATACCTCGACACCGTTGGACCTATGGCCAAGGACGTGAACGGCCTCGTGAAAGGGATGGAGCTCTTGCAGGAAGATTTTGGCGCTCTCTACGTGAAAGCTAAGGCAGCCAAACCGTTGGCGCGACAGATCAGGATCGGCCGACTTAGAGTGCCTGGCACCAATCCGGCCATCGACCGCGCAATCGACGCCCGACTGGCAGAACGAGGGTTCCAGGTCGTTCCTCTGGACGAGGAGTTTCTAAGAGCCTGGGAAAAGGCGCAACGCGACGGGAACTTGATTGCCGCCGCCGGTTCCTGGTACAACGATCAAGCCATGGCACGCCAAGAAGGTGTGGGTTGGCGCGCCCGCTTGACCATTTGGTTCGGAGATATCGTTTTTTCGCGCAGGTACGGCAGTGAAGCAAAACGCCAGCAGGCAATCGGCCGTCGGGACAAGTGGCGAGACACTTTGCGCAGAACTTTCCAGGAAGTTGATGCCATCGCGCTTCCCGTCCTCCGGAAAGCGCCGATGAGACGAAACTTCTTTTTGACCGGACTCTTCGAGGCACGGTTCCTCGATATCCAAAACACCGTGGCAGTGAACTACGCGGGAGTTCCCGCCTTGGCCCTGCCGATTCCGCTGCCAGGCGAGAGTTTTCCGGTGACCAGCATTCAGCTGATCGGGCCGCCGAAAAGCGAAGCAACCCTGCTAAACATCGGGCGCCTCATTGAAACGAAAGGCTGAGCGAGATTACGCGTTTAGGTTTCGACGATTAACACAGAAAGAAATTCGTGAGCTGCCGTGTCGTTATTAGGCTGCGTCGTTTCAGGATGCCGGCCATGATCAAGGAAGCGTTAGAATACGCCGCAGATTATGCCCCAGCGTTGACAAGCCGTCACGCCTCTCAGGATCTCTCCCTTGCTGCGCTTGACGCGCACGACTAAGATGCTCGGTTGCTGGGCGTTTGACGCCATTCAACTGTATTGAACTGATTCAGACTTACTGAGAGAATATGAGGAGAATTTGCTTATTGGCGGTGTTTTTGTTGCTTTCGGTAAGTTGGTTATATGCCGATTCTCAATTGGCAGCGGTTCAGGACGCGCTTAAAGCCCGCGGCTTCTACTCTGGCGAGGTCAATGGAAAAAGGGACAACGAGACCGCGGCGGCGATCACTCGTTTTCAAGTGCAGAGTGGCCTGGAGGTCACCGGAAGACTCAATGAAGAAACCCTGCGCTCGCTGGGTCTCGAACCATCAAACGATATCAATCCGACTGAAGATGACGCAAGAATCGAAGCCTGGCGAGCACTGCGTGAACAAGATCGCGAGTTCCTGAGACAAACAGCCTCTGGTCAGGAAGGTAGCGACGAAGGCGAGCAGACTTCGCAGGCCAACACCCTGGATCAGGTGCGGGATTTCGTCGCCGGATTTGTGGTGGCAGGGATCAGCGAAGATGTCGAACCGGAGCTTCAATTTTACGCGGAAGAAGCGGACTATTATGATAGCGGCATCGTCAGCAAAGATTTTATCAGAAAGGATATCTTGCGCTATAATCAGAAATGGCCAATGAGACGCTACTGGCTCGACGGCGAGATCCAGGTCCTTAATGAATTGGATAAGGATCCCATAGAGGTGCGATATCAAATAAGTTACATCGTCCAGAATCAAGAGAGGGAAAGTAGCGGGAAGGCCGTCAAGACCCTCAAGCTCCAAAAAACTCCAAATGGTCTGGCGATCACCTCTGTGCGCGAGAAGACGCTGAATTAATCAACATTTATCCCCCTGCCGCTTAGACACTATCGAACACCTATAGGTCCCCGCTGCTTTCTGGATGTTGCCGGCGGAATTGCTAAGCGAACTAGAGATCCAAAAGTGCGATTGCTAAGCGGATTACCAGATGCGTCAAGGCTTAGCTCTCGTGCCCTGGACACCACCGGGGTGTCAAAGAGAGAGTTGGCTGGCTATTGACGATGTCTCGGAATTCGCGCGGGTTTGTCGCAGCTTTGCGGCGTTCCGTCGCTGAGAGGGGGAACCAAACCGAAGCCGAAGTGACGCTGCGGGACGGCTAATCATTTTTCGGAGCCAGCAACTTCAAGTCGATCGACTCCGCCATCGCCTTATATCCTGCGTCATTCGGATGCAGGTTATCGCCTTTGTCGTAAACTGGCAGCATACGACTTGGATTTGCCGGATCCCGAATGATTGCATCGAAGTCGATCACGCCGTCGAAGGCACCGCTATTCCGAATCCATTCATTGACGGCGACTCGCTTAGCTTCCTTGTCGGCGTTGTAATAACCCTCGAGAGGCGTGCCCTTGAAGGCGACTTCAAAAGGGGTCAACGTCGCGCCGATAATGCGCATCCCGTGGCCGTGGGCGCGCGCGATCAATTGCTCGTAACCGTCGATGATATCTTCCGCGGACGGAGCGGGAACCTGTGGATCCAGAACTGAATCGGGCCAGCCGATATCATTGATTCCCATCATCAGAATTACGGTGTCGGCACGTGGATGGCTTAGTACATCTTCGTCGAAGCGCGCCAATGCGTTTACGCCCATGCGATCGGAAAGCACTCGTGCGCCCGATATGCCCTCGTTGAGGACGGCAACTGGGGAGCCATTCGCCTGTTTAAGTCTCTCGGCCAGCAAATCTGGCCAACGGTGATTGGCGTCCAGGGAAGAGCCATCTCCATCCGTAATTGAGTCGCCGAAGGTCACGATCGCTCGCGCGTTTGCCGGTGCCTCGACCAGAATTCCACTGAGAAACAAGCGAGATTCGGTCTTGGAATTCGCCTCAATGTGGGCAGCGCCCACCTGGTTTCCGGCCACGATGTAGGCGGTCTGGCGACCGTCCCAGTGCATTGTCGTCGTCGGTGTCACCTCTGGGAAAAAGAGACTCACCGCGAGGCTGCCGAGCGGAGGCACAGCAAGATCGACGGAATCGCTGACCACGAGCGCGCCGGGTGGTATAGTGACCGATTCATTGGCGCTGAAAGTCAGCACTCGGTCGGATCCCGCCTTGATTCCAGAACCTCCGTCGGATAAGGCAACGTGCGCGGCTCCAATCATCAGGGGTTTTGAGCCATATTCATTGGAGAGCACCACGCGGACGCGTTGGCCGCCGATCGAGACGCGCGCAATCTGGCGTATGGTTTGGTTCCATAGGTTGCGGGGAAAATTAATGGGCGCCGGGAAATCCGCCTCCCAAACGGGCTGCGGGCTTGCAGACCACGTCCCGATCCACTTCCCGTTGTCGAGCGCCTCCGTGAAACCGTTTGAGAGAGCTAATGCCGCCGCGAGCGCGGTGACTGCAATGTGTCGGACACGATAAACTCGATGTTGTCGATTTTCATCGGCAGCTTGTTCAGGTGATCTGCGTGCGAGGGGTACTTTCATGCTCCGATGGTTTGGCAAGCGCTGCATTAGTCAAGCACGTTTCGGTCATCCCTGCGACTCAGAGTGCGCGGCCGGGAGCCAGTCCCTGAACCGGCGATTGCCAGTGCTGACTTTCAGGGCGCCACGATGAGAGGATTGCATCGCCCCTTGCAAGGGGCATTTAGCAACGCCGGAGAATTCCGGCCTTCGGACATACGCCCCGTTTGCAGACTTACAGCGAGAGCATTACTACTGAAGCATTATGAATGAGTCACTGCATAATACTGTACCAGAGATTCTCGTGCGTTTGATCGCCGCTGGATTGCTTGGGGGGTTCATCGGGTTCGAACGTCGGGCGCATCACAAGGCAATTGGGATCGCCGGCATGATGCTCATCGCAATCGGCAGCACGACGTTTATGTTGCTGGCGAAGCAACTCGCCCCAACAGATCCTGCTTCGATCAGCCGGACCCTTCAGGGGCTTCTTTCCGGAATCGGATTTCTTGGAGGCGCCGTTATCTTCAAAAGTGGGCAAGACGTAAAAGGGGTGAAAGCCGCAGCGGCCGTCTGGATCACCGGAGCGATAGGCCTTGCCATAGGAACCTCCTTTTGGTGGCTGGGCATCACTGTTGGGGTAGTGACCTTCCTCATCATGTTTGTCTCTGACAGTTTTCCCGATCCGGAGCGCGAACAGAAACAGGAGGAGGGTACTCCTCGGGGCGACGGGGCCGGTTATGGGAAGGCAAAGTAAAAAGAGTACGTTTCGAAGAGAAGCTGCGGATGGGGACTTGGTACAAGCGCGGTTCCCTTGGAAGACCCCCGCAGGAAGAGAAGCGGTTTTCCCGGTTGCCGCGGACAGCTTTTCAGGGGAATGGCGGCGCAGCAATCGGAGTACAATCAGACAAGTGTTGTGCAAAGATGGTCTTGCTCAGTGATGCAGGTTTGCTTTCTATAACTGATGCGTTACCACGGCGTGTCATTCCTCCCATTTCAAAGAGCACGTAATCATTGAGCGCGCAGTGGAAGAGACAGATCGTTGAAGCGAGCGGGTATATGGAACTCGGAATGCTCGACGAGGCGGCGAAAGCCCTGGAAGAAATTACCCCTGAGGATAAAAGCCGAAAGGAAGTTTCCGGTATTCGCCTGGACCTCTACATGGCCGCGAAGAAATGGCATTTGGCTGCGACGATGGCCAAGCGCCTTCTGGAAACTGAACCAGAAAACGCGGGAGTGTGGGTCAACCTGGCCTACTCGCTCAGGCGCTCTGAAAGCCTTCAAGAAGCAGAAACAGTCCTCCTCCGTGGCCAGGCACTGCACCCCAATCATGCCCTGATCGCCTACAATCTCGCTTGCTACGCGAGCGTCGGTGGACGTGTCGAGGAGGCGAAAGGGCGTCTGCGAGATGCCTTCAAGCTGGACCGCAGCATTCGCGCAATGGCGCTCGAGGACCCCGACCTTCGACCATTACGAGACTGGATTGCTCGACTGAAAGCGGCGGATTAGATAACTCCAGCGAGGGTAGGGCTCGCTTCCTACGAGAGAAAGTCAGGATGATTGCACACCTGCCTTCTCGAGTTGATCTCGACAAGAGCCAGCGCAAGCCTTCTCGGGTCAGTGCCTCGTCCTCCAAAGTACGACGGACACCACGAACCACGCGAGCGTACCAAATGCCGCAACATAGGTCCCGACGGAATATCCTAACGCGATGCAGATGCTGCCGGCTACGATAATCGCCACAATCACAGCCTGCATAAGACTCAACCAAGCCAGTCGGCGAGTCGAACCTCGGAGTTCCGCAAGCTCGTCTGTGCTCTCGGGGAAAATCTCGCCAACATTTTGCTGTGCCGAATTCGCCTCACGGCACTTTGAGCACCACTGATTCAAGCCAGCTTTCCCAGACGCAGCAGTCGCTCCGTCTTTGGCGAGATACCCGACTACTTCTCCGCACTCGCCGGCGCAGAAGATCGGTAATTCTGCCTGCGGTTTTGAGCTGGTTGGCAGAGACTTTTTTGGAAGAGTGTCGCAGGACAACGATTGATTGGCAGGCGAAAAAGCGTGCACGACGTCGCTTGCCTTGAGCGATCGTTGAAGGGCAGCCATAGACAATCAGGGGGGGTAAGCCGACTCCCCACAATAGCGGGACGTTCTAGGAAATGCAAAAAGTTAACGGGAATTAAAAGAGCCGAAGATTGGGAGAGATCATCAGCTCGGTGACCCGTGCGTGTGCCACATTTTGCTTGCTGGCTGCCGAGAGAGGTGCAGATAGTTCGGGACCTGTTACGTCACCAGGAAGAATATAGCTCTGGTGTGCCTGTCCATATCGAAGACGAACTCGGAAGGGTGGCTGAGTCTGGTTGAAGGCACTCGACTCGAAAACTGTGGCTAAATTGTAGCAACTCCCTATGTCCCAATATGATATGAAAAACCCTTCCTTTTTGGTTGCCCTTATATCGCCCTTAAAATCAGCCGTGGAAGCCTTAAAACTGGTCGGCGGTCCCTCTACCTTCTAGCCCGAACAAAAGCCTTCCTAGGTCCTAGACGCAAGAAACGCAACCCTTGAAGGGCTATCAACTCGCAGATCTGCCAGTTAAGCGGAAATTGGCCGGCACTCATCAATGCCGCATGGAAAGGGCGCTTGTTTTTATTGTTTCTCATATACCGTTGGTCGGTTGAGCTAATTAATGGTGTGGGGTGAGGGTTTCGACCCAAATTCCCTCCTCTGTAGCCGCACTCCATACACGCTGATCTTTCTTATCAGGCGCGGTTTCAGCGGCAGTAGGCTGCTGTTCTTTGGTGGCGCATCCGGCGATTAGCAAAGAGGTAAGGAGGGCGAGCGTAGCGGAGGGTAGGCTCATGATAAAATCCTACAACATTCACCGTCACCCAACCCAGCAAAAAAGGAAGGCGCTGCTGTCCTTACCTTCCGGCGAATCAAAATCCGTCCTAGGTCAATTGTGGCGCAACAACGGACCGCAGCAAACGGCTATTCTCCGCGTCCGCGGCGCTACTTCTTCCGCGGATCGTTCCCTGGATCCACGTAATTGATATTTTGCGGGCCTACACCATGAAGCTGGATGACGGTCTCTTCGCTAGTCCAGGCGAAGTGATTGGTCTTGGGTTGGATGATTACGGTGCTACCGGCGGTGAACGCCTTAGTCTTTTCCGTATCAAGCTTGTCTCCCGTCCCAAAATTGAAAGTGCCCGATAATACCGTCACACGCTCGACCGCCGGATGCCAATGGGCGGGAATCTTGTAGTCGGCGGGAAACTTGATGCGGAGAATATACGGGACTGCTTCGTTTGCTGGACCTTCAATCACGGCAACTTTCGCACCAGGCGGTATCGACTTGGCGTCCTCCCATTTGAGGTCAGCTGGCACGACCGACATGATCTGATCGGCGGGGGCTGGGTCTCGCGCCCATGCAGCTGTCGGGCCGAGAGCAGCAAGTGCGAGGGCGAGCGTGATTAATCTGATGAGTGGTAAGGGTTTCATAAATTTATCCTCCCAAGGGGCTTTTACCTTAATTAAGCGCCACGTCGAGGGCAGTTCAACGTCTGTTTCTGGCCGAGTTACTTCTGCCAGTTGTCTTTTTACGCAGAAAGCGGACATTAGCCAGCTTGGACTTCGCTTTACCATCCCACCTTGCCCATCCATTCGCCGTCGGATCGCTTGTGCGCGGGTTCGATCCGTAATCACCCATGATTCCGGAATTTTGGTGCCGTAGCGGCGCCTATGTTTTGTCAGCCCTTTGTCATGCGCTGCCATCATTCCGCGAATTGGATCCGACATTCCTCCGCCGCGCCGCCTCTCCGGCAAATACCAAAGCAGCCCTAAGTCGATCGCCCGTTGGATCCCATGCTCGGGAATCCCTCTTTGCAAGGCTAGCAACTCAATCTCGTCTTTTGGGAATTGCCGTAGGCAAGGCTTCCAATTCCGACGTTAGGGAGCTTCTCTTTCTTCCCCTATCGCGAGTGCCTAGCCGCTTCGGCCCATATTGCGCTTTCTGTTCTTGGATTCGCTGTGCGGCTTCGGTGTTGGAATATTCCAGAGCATCGCGGCGAGGTTGGTAATGTCGAAGCCTTGGAAATTGCATTTGCCCATGCAACTTGCCCTTCCGGTGCGTTCATCGATGAGGAACGAATTGCCTTCGGTTTCCTTGTGCTTTGGCATTTGACAATTGCCGCATACTTGTCTTTGCCGAAATGCGTTAGTTGGCAGTCCGGCATTTCCGCTTCGACAAATCCCTTGAGCGAAACTGTGAGCCTGTTCAACGCATAAATTGTCATAGCGGACACTTCGCCATTGCCTCGGAATGTGCTTCCATCCATGCTTGCGCCATGTGCCGATCAGCTTTAGGGGCAGCCGCTTATTGTTCGAGATAAGTCGCTTTGAAGCTTTCGGTGTCTTCGCCAACCGGGCCAACTTCCTTCCCGTTCGGACGAACTAGCCACCACCAATCGTAACTTCCGCCGCCAATGAAATAGCGATGCTGAGACACCAAAAGACAGTCGCGGTATTCTCCGGAGCGAATAACTTCGAAACCACCAGCCGGACAAACGAAACGCTCTTTGCCGTTGGTCGTATCGACAACGTGAAGCGCGCCGGAAGTTGCCCACGCGTCACTCAGAAAGAAAACGTAGCGACCATCGGTTGAAAATTGTAGGTTCGAAAAATTGGCAAGAACGGATTCCATTCTGTCGCTCTCTTTGGAGCGAACCAGTAGAGTCGCATTTTTCCCATGCGCACTGATTTGCCAGAGCTCCGTTGCCGGAGAACCGACACCGGTTGAAATTTCTTTGCCCGGCAACGCGCGAACGAAAACGATCCATTTGCCGTCAGGCGATAAAACGGGTTCCGCATCCTGACCCGAGGAGGTTAGTGCTTTGGGTTCACCCGCGCCGCTCAAAAAATAAATATTGCCGTTTCGGACAAATGGCTTTTGCGCGTTCGACTGCGCGACCAGAGCAAGGGTCAGTCCGCAGATTACAGCGATGCGCGTCGAAAGTTTATCTAGCATCTTTCTAACTCGCACTTTCGGCTTAATTCGGTCCGGGCGCTTTCGCTGATCCATAGTAAGCTTGTCGGCCATCGGAGGTCTTTTAATCCCGCATCGTATCATCTCCTGAACGATCGTCGTCCGGTAGGTGCCAAGATATTCGCAACCTTCGCGGCAGATCTTCCCTCTTGATACTGTTCAACCGCCTGTTCCCAATTCGGCGTCTGTCAGTTTGGTTTTCATCTTGTCGCAATGTTGGCGTTTTCAGCCAACACGGGCAAGATTAAAAATCACGTAACCAACTGGTTGACATGATGTTATGGTTGATATGACACGGGATAAATCGCTCTCCCGCAAAGCGTTGATGGCTACCTCAAGGTCGAATCTCGAAATACGCTAAACCTTCCTCATGGGTAACCGCGACCGCATAGCGTTGAAATGTCAACTCGGTTGTTTTGTGTCCCATCGCACGGGCGAGTATGTTGAAGTTTTGATACGCGGCGGCATGATGGGAAGCGAACGCTTGACGCTTGCAATTATGCTGCCATTTCGCGCCGTCGCCAGCGGCGGCTTCATAGTTCGCTTGACGACTCGCACGCAGCTTGTTCGGATACCATTTGCTCATCAGACGTTCCTCGCCCTTCGGCTGACGTTTGGTTGCTTGGAAATACCATTGCAACCATGCAATCGCATTTGCGCTTAGGGGAACGATTCGCTTCTCCTTAACCTTGCTAATCGCCGCCGGAACGATGACATCTTTTCCGTCTCTGTGATTCTAATATTAGAATATGTGAGCTTCCAAAGCTCCGCTTCTCTCAAGCCGCAAAAGAAGCCGATCGTCCAAGGTGGAATCAATTCGATGTCCTTCTCTTGAGCATGGCGGGACATTTTTTCTACTATTAGATGCGAGAGGCATTTCACTTCCTTCTTGGCGCGATGGGCAAAGTCAATGGACAATGCCGGGTGCGTATTGAGCCATGAGTTTTTCACTCCATGATTCAAGACGGCCCGAAGCAATCGCAGATTGGAATTGAAGTTCCCGCTTGGAAGCTTCTGCAAAGATAATTTGATGTTTCCCGGCGTTAGGTCGCTAACCTTCGTCTCTAGCCAGAAATCGAAATAGGCTTTCAACCAACGGAATTGTTTGACGTAATCTTCCGAACGCTCGATGCGCTTGAGCTTCTCGACGTAGGAATCGAACAGAGCGCCCACCGTAATTGAGCTTTGGCGAT
Source organism: uncultured Verrucomicrobiae bacterium (assembly GCA_963744345.1). Lineage (GTDB taxonomy): Bacteria > Verrucomicrobiota > Verrucomicrobiia > Chthoniobacterales > Terrimicrobiaceae > DASTFP01. Next base: position 6,445 of record CAVUTD010000024.1, on the reverse strand, counting down.
TTTTGATTGCCTTGCACTCCTGAAGGACGATTCGTCGCAGTGCGCCCGAAGGAGCTTCCCCCAAAAGCTCATCTAACTTCTGCCAGCATTCGATTGCCTCAACGAGTCGATTCGCCGGAAGCATGTTGATGCTTCGGCCAAAGTCCTGAAAGGTCGTGCGGAGTTTGTTCGCTTCGGCGAGTGCCTCATGATGTTTTGCGAAGAGATGTCTTTCGCGGCGACCGCTCGGACTGATTTGCGCTGGAAGGTTCAAGCGCCACTTGTTATGTTTCCGGTCGAATGTCGGCTTTAGGAGATACGGTTTTGCCATGCGTCTCGCATACGTTGCCCGTATTGCCCTTAAACGCTGGCGAAAACTGCAAAAGTCGAAGTTAACATTGTGTTACAATCTGAGGAAATTCCTCCAAGTAACTGGTTGATAGTAGTTAAATGATAGGAAGGGTGGCTGAGTCTGGTTGAAGGCACTCGACTCGAAAGTGAAAAAGTGGGTTTTTCCGAGGTTTGCAAAATTTTGCGTATCGTCTCGAAAGTGGCTCCAGTAAATGATTTGCGAGCGATTGAGCTTTTCAAATTGTTTCGCCGTTTTGCGCGAGTATTCACGAAAATTGGCGCTGACCGTAGAAACTGACCGTATAAATTTTTCACCGCAATTTGTGGCACTCGACTCCTTGCCGAGTGCCTAATCGTTGCAGCGATTAATTGGATCCTTCTACGGTTTTTTAGACGGTCTTCTTAAGACTTCGATTGCGTCGCGGATGGAGCAACCTCCGGCACTTGCCGACAAATACTGAGTCGCATGGAAAAGAACGGCGAACCGAACCAACAACCTTCTCTCGACAACCGTATAGCGTATTCGCCGGGAGAATTTGCAGCCCTGTTTGGGAAACATCAGACCTGGGGATACCGCCAACTCTACAGGGGCACAGTCAAAGCGATTACTCAATGCGGGCGGATCATGATTCCCCGCGGTGAAGTAGATCGTCTGCTGTGTTCCGCAAAGCCGTATAACGGCAAGATCCGGACCGGCCCGTCTCATGCGCCGATAGCGCGACATTTCAACTTGGAGATAGCTTCCATAACGCGCAGTCATCAAAGTCGGACTGAACGGCATCGCGCTCGTGAAGCTCATGGGATGCCACGCGGGGTTTATCGCCGCCGGTGCAACGGTCGCCAGCCACGACGTGAACTTGACGCTCATCCCCGAGGTGCCCTTCCGCCTGGACGGCGAGCGTGGATTCCTCGCCGCACTCGAGCGCCGCATCCGCGAACGCTCGCACGCCGTTATCGTCGTGGCCAAGGGCGCCCGTCAGGAATTTCCTGGACCCGAGCCGCGAGCAGCGCGACACGCGTCCGGCAACGTCAAACTCAAGGACGTCGGCGTCTTTTTGCGTCAGCAAATCGAGGCGCATTTCAAGGCGCAGAGCATCCGGGTGTCGCTGCATTATTTCGATCCGAGCTACGAGATTCGAAGCTGCGCCGCCGACTCCGAGGACGCGATCTTCTGCGACCTCATCGCACGGCACGCCGTCCACGCGGCAATGGCCGGCAAGACCGGCCTGGTCATGGGCCACATGCACGGGACGTCATCCACGTGCCGATCGAGATGCTGACTCGCGAGCAAAAGCGCATCGATTCCGACGGCATCTGGTGGCGGCGTCCTCGCTGCCACCGGCCAACCGCCGCCCTCTAAATGATTCAACAATGAACAAGCCCACCATCGCCTACAACCAGAGAACTTGGAGCCCTTAGTCGAAGACCTTAAGGTAGCGAACGGCGATTTTTTCGGCAAAGCTGTATAAGGGTATTGCTTGGGTGCGCGCAACCTGCCAATGGAAGATCGTTCGCATAGCCGCCGCACCTGTGATCTGCCCGTATGCACGGATCACAAGAAGTGCGTGCGGTCATCGTGCTCAGCCGAGGTCGTCGGTTGGAGGAAAAGACTTGGCGCGTCCTCTTGCAATCTATTCTAGGCTGCAACGGATCACTGGTTTAGGTTGGGCCACTTTCCTATGAACGCGCCGATCATGACTCCATTCGACCTTGCCGGACAAGGCATCACTGTTTCTGAGATCCACCGCAACCTTTCACCCAGCAAGCTTTATGAACATGCGATCCGCTATGAGAAAGACGCAAGTATCGCGGAGAATGGCGCGCTCGTCGCGTATCCGGCTTGAAGACCGGGCTCGCCTAAGGATAAGCGCGTCGTCAAGAATGCCGTCTCGGAGAATGACACTTGGTGGGGGGCTGTGAACATCCCGCTGGATCCTCATACCTTTGATATCAATCGCCAGCGGGCGAAGGACTACCTCAACACGCATGAGCGCCTTTACTGTTTCGATGGCTTCGCCGGATGGGATGCAAAGTATCGTCTCAAGGTCCGCGTCATCTGCTCGCGTCCGTCTCATGCGCTGTTTATGCACACCATGCTCATTCGACCGACGCACGCGGAGCTTGACGCCTTTGGCGCGCCGGATTTCGTTATTTACAACGCAGGAGCCTTCCCAGCGAACCGACTGACCACGGGCATGGGCTCTACGACGAGCATCGACCTGAGCCTGGAGGACAAGGAGCTTGTGATTCTCGGCACGGAATATGCCGGGGAGATGAAAAAAGGGGTCTTTACCGTGGCAAATTACTTCGCGCCGAAGCGAGGCGTGCTCTCGATGCACTGCTCGGCAACGGCGGACAAGGAAACCGGCCGTTCGTCGCTGCTTTTCGGCCTCAGCGGCACAGGCAAGACGACCCTTTCCGCGGACCCGAAGCGTCATCTCATCGGAGACGATGAGCATTGCTGGAGCGATGATGGCATCTTCAATATCGAAGGCGGCTGCTACGCGAAAGCAATCAACCTCACACCCGAGAGCGAACCGGATATTTTCCAGGCGCTGCGTTTCGGCGCCGTGTTGGAAAACGTCGTTTTGGATGACGACCAACATGTGGACGGGATACAAGCATCACCGAGAATCTCGGGGCGCTTATCCGATAGAGTTCATTCAAAATGCCAAAATCCCCTGCACGGCGGGGCACCCGAGCGACGTCATTTTTCTGACCTGCGACGCCTTCGGCGTGCTCCCGCCCGTGAGCTCGCTCTCGCCGGCGCATGCGATGTACACTTCATCAGCGGTTACACGGCCAAAGTGGCGGGCACCGAGATGGGGGTGACAGAGCCCCAGGCGACGATGCTTCGGCGGACCGTTTTTGCTGTGGCACCCCAGCAAATATGCCGAGCTGCTCGCCGCGAAGATGCGCGAGCACGGGTCGCGTGTGTGGCTGGTAAATACAGGTTGGAGCGGCGGAGCGTCTGGGGCCGGGAAGCGCATGAAACTGGCCAATACTCGCGCTATCCTCGACGCTATCCACAGCGGCGCATTCAGGCCGGGGCGAAGACCGTTCGCGATCCGGTCTTCGGCTTTGATGTCGTAACGGAATGCCCTGGGGTGCCCGCAGAAATTCTCTTGCCGCGCGAGAGTTGGGCCGACAAGGCCGCCCTACGATGCTACGGCACAGAAGCTGGCCGGTCTTTTCACAAAGAACTTTGCGACGTACAAAGGCGGCGTCAGCGCCGAGGTGAAGGACCGCTGGGCCGACCGCATGAGAGTATCGGGACCGAAAGTCTTTAGGCCGGAGGCGCGACTGCCAGGTGCCGAAGAGAGAGTGCGCCACACCCTCCGCGATTCTGCTGAAGGGAGCTGTCCAGGCGCCGATCAGTAGTCTGAATCGGCGAGAAGGACAGCGATTTCTTTTTTTTTTTTTTTTTTTTTTTTAAAAAAAAAACCAGTGACTCTCTTTCCCCTTTTTTTGCGCCCTCCGCGGGCTCCTTATGCAAAAAGAGCGCTGGGATTGCGGAACGCTACCGCGTGCAAAGGGAAAAGCGCCGCGCTTTCATTGGGCACGGTCTGTGCAACTTCAGCTGCAGATTATCCAGCCAGCAGAATGACTAGCACCTGTGCCGCAATGATGCGGAGAAGCATGGTCAACGGATAGACGGAGGCGTAGGAAATCGCCGGCGCATGCGATCCCGCGATTGTGTTGGCGAAGGCGAGCGCAGGGGGATCCGTCATGCTGCCTGCCTGCAAACCAAGGATTGTCATGTAATTCAGCTTGAGCACCGCCCTGCCGAAGATGCCGGCTGCCAGGATCGGGACGATGGTGATCGCGGCGCCGCAGACCAACCAAAGCAGACCGCTCGGCGATAGGAGGGTGCTGACGAACTGCGAACCCGACTTTTAGCCCGACGCACGCGAGGAAGAGGATAATGCCAAGTTCCCGGAACGCGTAGTTAACGTTGCCCGGCATGTACCAAACGAGCCGTCCGATATTGCCGACACGCGCAAGCAGGATGGCGAGGACCAGCGGCCCTCCCGCAAGGCCGAGCCGCACGGGCACCGGCAACCCGGGCAAGGCGATGGGAAGCGAACCGGCGATGATGCCCAGCACGATGCCGAAGAAGACGGGAATGAAATTCGTTTCGCCGAGCTGCTTCGGCGAGTTTCCGAGCTCGGCCGCAACCTGCTCGAGTGCGCGTGCGTCGCCGACGATAATCAGCACGTCGCCGAACTGCAGGCGCACGTCCGCGGTGGCCATCATCTCGACACCTCCACGCTGCAGCCGCGTGACCGACACGCCGTGTTTTGCCTCCAATCCGAGCTGGCGCACAGTCTTGCCGAGCACCGGTTTATTCGTCACAATCACGCGTTTGAAAGTGACCTGACCTGGCGCCTTCATCAGATCTTCGTCGCTGCGGGCTCCGACGATGCGCTGGAAGCTCTCAAGATGAGGCGCCGTGCCGACCGTGAGCAGCGTATCTCCGGTATGGATCACGGATGCGCCGGTCGCAACATGCACTTCCGACTCGCCGCGTCGCTTCAAGCGGGACACGGTTACCTCGGTTTCATGCAGGCCAGGGATTGCGTCGATCCGCAAGCCGTCGAGATTTGCATTGTCGACACGCAGGTTCAACCGTTCGATTGGCTGGCCACCCGAGCGTTGCGACTTTTCGAACTGCGCTACCTCCTCCTTCACATCAACGCGAAAAAGAACGCGCACGAGGATCATGCTAACGATGATCCCCACGATACCCAGCGGGTAAGCGACGGCGTAGGAGAGAGCTCAGAAAGTTTGTGTGTGGGTCATAACCTGAGATAGAGGAAAATGACCAAAGAGAAGAAAGAGACGAAGTGCGACGATTTGATCGACGCGCTGTTGGAGAAGCATGGGATCAGCCCGGAGGCGGTGCTTGGAGAAAACGGGCTGGTCGCGCAGTTAAAGAAGCGTGTTGTTGAGAGGGCCCTTGCCGGGGAGTTGACCCATCATCTTGGCTACGCCAAAGGGGAAGCGCCCGAAGAGCTCGACAACCATCGCAATGGCTACAGCAAGAAGACGGTCGTCGGAGAAGATGGGACGATGGAGATCGAAGTTCCCCGGGATCGGAGCGGGAGCTTTGAGCCCTTGTTGATCGCCAAAGGACAGAAGCGCTTTGAAGGCTTCGATGAGAAGATCATCGCGATGTATGCGCGGGGGATGACGGTGCGCGAGATTCAGGGCTTTCTGCTTGATCAATACAAGGTGGAGGTGAGCGCGGACTTCATCAGCACGGTGACCGATTCGGTGTTGGAGGCCGTGGTGGAGTGGCAGAATCGGCCTTTAGAGCGCAGCTATCCAGTGGTCTATTTCGACGCCCTGCGGGTGAAGATCCGCGATGAGGGAAGCGTGAAGAACAAAGCGGTGTATCTGGCCCTGGGCATTGCTGCGGACGGGAGCAAGGAAGTGCTGGGCATTTGGATCGAGCAGAATGAAGGAGCCAAGTTCTGGCTAAAGGTCATGAACGAGCTGCGCAATCGCGGGGTGGAGGACATCCTGATCGCGGTAGTCGACGGACTGAAGGGCTTTCCGGAGGCCATCACCACGATTTTCCCGTTGGCGAGCGTGCAGACCTGCATCGTGCATTTGAGCCGCTACTGCCTGTCCTTTTGCGGCTGGAAGGAGCGCCAGGCGGTGGCTCGCGAACTCAAAGCCATTTACCGGGCTGAAACCGCGGAGGCCGCCTCCAAGCGGCTCGCCGAGTTCGACGCCGGCCCCTGGGGCAAAAAATATCCGATGATTGCCGAGAGTTGGCGTCGCAATTGGGAGCAGATCATTCCCTTTTACAGTTATCCGCCGGAGGTGCGAAAAATTATCTACACCACCAATGCGATTGAAAGTTTGCATATGCAGCTGCGCAAGGTGCTTAAGAATCGGGACACTTCCCGAGCGACGAAGCGGCCACTAAGCTCATTTATCTGGCCTTGCGAAACATCACCAAATCGTGGACAAATCCCCCGTTGACGTGGAGGATGGCGGCCAATCAATTCGCCATCCAATTCGGGGAGAGATTTAACAAATGAGGCTGACGCCTATGGAATGGGGGCTACGCGCCCCCATAACCCCGCGGCTCGGGGGGAACTGC